>NZ_BAAHXN010000009.1:0-548 GCF_054656815.1 Nautilia lithotrophica | reverse complement strand
TTTAACTTGTTCATCCATTGCTTTGTCAGCAATCTGCATTACACCGATTGCATCATTAGCGTTTCTAATAGCTTGACCTAAAGAATCTGCTTGATCTCTTAATGCATCAGCAATTTGAAGACCAGAAGCATCATCTGCAGCTTTATTAATTCTAAGTCCTGTTGAAAGTTTTTCAAGAGAACTGTTTAAGTTTCTGTTATTTACTACACCTGCAGCATGTGCATTAAGTGCAGCTACGTTTGTGTTAATTCTGAATCCCATAACTAACTCCTTTTAGTTTTTTATAGCAGCATCCTTGCTACTTCAGATATATTATCGTCACACATAAAAAAAACTTAATATAATTTCTAAAAATTTTTCATTTAAATAAAAAAAATTAATAATAATATGAATAATAAAAAATTCAGTAAATAAAGATTACTAATGAAAGAAATTATAAATGGATTATATTTACAAAGATAAAGAAAGAGTAGAGAAGAAAAAAATGAAAATGATAAGGTGCCAGACCCAATTAGTATTAAAATAATTGAAATAAAAGATTTGATAAT
>NZ_BAAHXN010000008.1:0-738 GCF_054656815.1 Nautilia lithotrophica | reverse complement strand
CTTAACTTGTTCATCCATCGCTTTATCTGCAATTTGAAAAAGCCCAATAGCATCATTAGCGTTTCTAATAGCTTGACCTAAAGAATCTGCTTGATCTCTTAATGCATCAGCAATTTGAAGACCAGAAGCATCATCTGCAGCTTTATTAATTCTAAGTCCTGTTGAAAGTTTCTCAAGAGAACTACTTAAAGCTCTATTATTAGCAACACCAGCAGCATGTGCATTCAATGCAGCAATATTTGTATTTATCCTAAATCCCATTTTTAAACTCCTTTATTTTTCAAAGGAGTAGCAAAATGCGTTCCAAAAATAACAAACAATTTTAATTGAAAAAAATATACTCCAAATCTAATCAAATAAGTGTCTGTCACTATTAATATATTATAGACTTTACATTTTTTTATTTTAAACTTTTGACTTTCTTTATACTCCCAAAAGGGAGTAAAGAAATTATTTATTATTGTAATAATCTCATTACATTTTGCTGAACTGCGTTTGCTTGTGATAATGCATAACTTCCTGATTGTGCAAGAAGATTGTATTTTTGGAAATTAGCAGTTTCCTGTGCAAAATCTACATCTCTAATTTGTGATTCCGCAGCTTTTACATTTACTTGTGTTACTGAAATGTTATTAATTGTGCTTACTAATTGGTTCTGAACTGAACCGATATCACCTCTAATTTTATCAAGAAGTTTTGCAGCACTATCAGCAATATCCATTACAGCCATTGCACCTC
>NZ_BAAHXN010000007.1:0-771 GCF_054656815.1 Nautilia lithotrophica | reverse complement strand
AATTCCAAATTGGTGCTTATTCAAATGAAACAGTTAAAGCAAGTATTGGACCAACAAGTAGTGATAAAATTGGTTTGACAAGATTTGAAACTGGTATGGTAATTACTGCTGCTACATCAAGCGTTGCATTAAAATTTATTGCTGTTGATGGAACACACAATGTTACATTAGAAAGTGTAAAAGTATCAACATCAGCAGGGACAGGTATAGGTGTGCTTGCTGAAGTAATTAATAAAAACTCTGATAAAACAGGTGTAAAAGCTTCATGGCAAGTATTAGCAACAGGTGATACAGCGATTGCAGGTGGGACAATAACAAGTTTTACAATCAATGGTATAAAAATAGGAACAATTAGTGTTGCAGCGAATGACAGCGATGGTAAATTGGTAGCGGCAATTAATGCCGTTAAAGATCAAACTGGTGTAGAAGCATATGTAGATGAAAGAGGTAATTTAAATCTTAGAAGTTTAGATGGTAGAGGAATAGCGTTAAGTGGTTCAGGATTAAATTCTGTAATAGGATTAAGTGCTAACTATCAAAACTACGGAAGATTAACACTTACAAGACTTGATGCTAGAGATATTATTGTTAGTGGAACAAATTATACTCATGTCGGATTTAATAATAGTCAAGCAGAAGCACAAAGAACAATTAACTTAAGAACTATTAAAGGTTCATTTAATAAAGATCAGGCTAGTGCAATTGGTGCTTTTGCAAATGCAAATGTAGTAAATTATGGAAAAAGTATAGGTGCTGGTGTTACAACACTTA
>NZ_BAAHXN010000005.1:0-83514 GCF_054656815.1 Nautilia lithotrophica | reverse complement strand
CTTTTTTTGCTCTTTTTCCCCTTCTTATACTCCGCTTTTAACCTCTTCCTTACTTTTTTAATCACATGGAGTCTGGCACCTAATTATTAATACTATTTCTTCATTCTATAGTTATATATATTATATAATTTTTAATAATTTTATTCTTTAACTTCTTTAATAACCCTTTAAATTGTGTCTGGCACTATAATACAAATCAGTATTTTTCTTCTCTATACTTGATAATGTTTTCTTTTATCCATTTAATATACAATAATTTTTATATTCTTAATGTTCACTTTTAAAAAATTATATTCTATCTATTTTACAACGCCTTTTTTTACCGGGACGAATTCACATGCTTCAAGCGTTTCTTTTCTGCCGTCTTTGTAAAACTTTGTAATAACCTGCTCATTTCCTATTTTTACAGGAGCAAGAATAAATCCATCACCTTTAACCTGTGAGAGCAGTTCTTTTTCCATATCTTCAATATAAGCAGAAAGAAGTATCCTGTCAAACGGAGCATAAGCTCTCCAACCAAATCTTCCATCATCACATTTAACATTAATATTATAAAGACCTAATTTTTTAAATCTCTCTTTTGCAACTTCAACAAGTCTGCAGATTCTGTCAATAGTAAACACCCTTCTTACTATTTTACTGAGAATCGCCGCTTGATAACCGCTGCCGCATCCTATTTCAAGAATGCTATCCACATCATCAAGTTCAAGATATGAAGTCATTTTCGCAATCGTAAGTGGAGAGCTGATTGTAGAATCATCGGCGAGAGGTAGCGGAGTAATATCATAAGCTTTTCTCTCAAACCCGGCTGGGACAAAATATTTTCTGTCTATTTCACAAAACGCTTTATATTCCCTGGGTCCAAGTTCCACGTAATCTGCTATTTTATCTGCCAATATTTTACTCATGATATTCCTATATTTAATTTTTTTCTGATTTTTCTGTTTTTATCCAAATCAATAAACGCAATACCTCTCTCACTGCTAACCTCAATACCATCACCCCACGCATCAAAACTGCATCCCCAAGAATACTCGTTTGCACTGTTCACAGATATCACCTGTGACTGAGTTGAAAGAGCAAGGGCTTTATTTAAAGTTTTAAAATGTTCAATTCTTTCTTTTCCCCATCTTGCTGGAACTAAAATCAAATCAATACCTCTAAAATTCTGCCAATATTCCAAAAATCTAAGCTCAAAGCAGATAAGACTTGCAAATTTTAAACCTCTAAATTCAAAAATTTCAGGTTTTTTTCCAACTTCAAAACATCTATTTTCATCACCAAAAAGATTATATTTCGCCCTTTTATATTGTAGTCCATTATCAAACAGACAAAAGTAGTTCTTATTATTATAAATCAATGTAAGCGCGAAAGGTTTATTTAATTTTGAAAGTTCTTTTAAAGCATATTCACCAAATAAGTTAACTTCATCCCACTTTTCATAATCAAAGCCAGTTAGACAAACTTCAGGGAAAAGAAAAAAATCGGCGGTCGAATTTTCTATATTTTCAACCACCCTCCTCAGGTTATATTCGTAATCTTTTGACGTTTTAAAATTTACCAGCTCAATTTTTAACTTTTCACTTTTCATTTTTAACTGTTAATTACTCCCCGTAAACTCTTTTGTAAATTCTATCCACGTTTCTTGTATAGTAATTGTAATCGAAAAGTCCTCTTATTTCTTCATCGCTTAAGTATTTCTTGAGATCTTCATCTTTTAACAAATATTCTAAAAACAAACTCTCACCTTTTTCATTAAGAGGTGCATGTCCTTTTTGAATCTCTTCCCATACTTTCATAGCATTTCTCTGAACAATTTTATATGCATCTTCCCTGCTTACACCTTTTTTCGGTAATTCAAGAAGAACTCTTTGAGAAAAGACAAGTCCACCTGTAAGATTAAGGTTTTTCATCATATTTTCAGGATATACAACAAGGTTTGCGATAATATTGTTTAATCTATGTAGCATAAAGTCAGTTGTAATAAATGCATCTGGAAGCCAGAATCTTTCAGTTGAGCTGTGGCTTATATCTCTTTCATGCCAAAGTGCTACGTTTTCCATAGCCGGAATTGTATAACTTCTGATAATTCTTGCAAGTCCAGTTATATTTTCACTTAAAACAGGATTTCTTTTATGAGGCATTGCTGAAGAGCCTTTTTGTCCTTTAGAAAAATACTCTTCCGCTTCATAAACTTCAGTTCTTTGAAAATGTCTGATGTTTACTGCAATTTTTTCAACAGTTGAAGCAAGAAGGCCGAGTGCGGAAGCTAATCTTGCGTATCTGTCTCTTTGAATTACCTGATTTGAAATAGGTGCAGGTTTTAGCCCTAAAAATTCACAAGTAAGCTCTTCAAGTTCAATAGGTGCATGAGCGAAGTTCCCCATAGCACCACTTATTTTACCAACACTGATTACTTCAAGCGTTTCTTCAAGGTTTTTAAGATGTCTTTTCATTTCGTCATACCAAATGCTAAGCACTAATCCAAACGTAATAGGTTCTCCGTGAATTCCATGGCTTCTTCCGACCATCAGAGTATATTTATGCTCCATGGCTCTTTTTTTAATTGATTCCATTACCATTTTAACATCATCTATTATAATTTTAAGCGAATCTCTCATCTGAAGAGCAACAGCCGTATCGATAGTATCACTTGAAGTCATACCATAATGAACCCATCTGCTTTCTTCTCCGAGGCTCTCTGCCACACTTGTTAAAAACGCAATTACATCATGTTTTGTTTCTTTTTCGATCTCATCAATTCTTTTAATGTCAAATTTTGCGTTCTGCTCTATTTTTTTTGCGTCTTCATCAGGGATAAGCCCAAGTTTATTCCAAGCTTTCACCGCCGCTATTTCCACATCAAGCCATGCCTGATACTTAGCATTCATATCCCAAAGTTTTTTCATTTCTTCTCTTGCATATCTTTCAACCATACCCTGCCTTTTTTAATGTAATTGTATCAAATTAACTTAGTTGTGATATAATTCAGGAAAAAAGGTCCGATATGCCAGATATGGGATTTACCGAAATTCTGTTTATTGCCGTTATTGCCATTATTGTTTTAGGCCCTGACAAACTTCCCGAAGCCATGGTTCAGATAGGAAGGTTTGTAGGAAAAATCAAAAAAATGTGGAGAGACGCAACGGCTGATATAAGACGTGAGCTCGAACTTGAAGAGATGAAAGAAGAGATGCAAAAATACAAAAAACAGCTTGAAGAACTGCAAAGAAAAGTGGATACAGACGTAGGAGAAATCAATAAAGGTCTTACTTCACTTGATGATTTAACCGCAATGGGTAAAAAGAAAGATTTTTCGGATATGATTAAATAATGGGCTTCATTGTCAAAGAATTTGAAATAAAAGATGAAAAAGTTCTTGATTTTTTAGTTAAAAAACTGGGCTTCAACATTCGTGAAGCCAAAAGGGCGATTGACAGGGGAAGAGTAAGCGTAAACGATAAAAGAGTTACGAAAAAATCCCAAAGGGCTACAGGCAAACTGAAATGTATCGTATTCGAACCCAACGGATACGGACTAAAACCGATATTTGAAACGACTCATTTTGCCGTATTTGACAAACCAAGCGGCGTCGCGATACATCCCAAAAAACTCGCAAATACCAAAAGCCTACTTGATGATGTAAGATCACTATGGGGAAACGACGCAAACCTAGTCCACAGACTCGATAAAGAAACAAGCGGTCTTGTAATGGCCAGTAAAAACAAATTCAGTGAATCAGTCTTAAAAAAAGCCTTTCAAGATAAAGAAATTCAAAAAAAATACCTAGCTTTGGTAAAAGGGCATCTTGAAAAAGAGCTGACAATAAAAAAACCAATTGCCGTTAATAAAGATGAAAACATTAAAGTAAAAGTGTTAATCCATCCTGAAGGGAAAGAATCGGTTACGATAATCAAACCGATTAGAAAAATAGGTGAAAACACGCTTGTGGAATGCATTCCACTCACAGGCAGACAGCATCAGATAAGAGTCCATCTTTTCAGCATTGGGCATCCGATAGTAGGAGATCCCCTATACGGGGTGGATAACGATTTTGCCGACAGATACTTAAATAAACTGATTGATGAAAAAGAACGTATTGAAAAAACGGGGGCAAAAAGGCTTATGCTTCACGCATATTATCTTGAATTTATGTTTATGAATAACAAATATGTAATTACAAGCAGATCATTTGAGAAAGAATTAAGCGAAAATTAAGCTTTTTTCGTTATAATTCAAACTCAATTTCCCCTCCTTAAAAGTTTTAAAACCTCCTCTATAAGGCCTTTTTGGCCTTTTTAGGTAATTTACACTTAAGTGTCTGGCACAATTTAAGTTCTGAACTTCATTTTACTTTTTAATTAATTGTCTCTAATTGATTGTAATGATTGTTTATTAATAAATAGTTTATTTATAAATAATTGATAAAAACATTTTTTCATCTAATTTATTTATTCTCTGGCACTACAATAAATTAATATTTCTTGTTATTGTGTATGTTATACGTAATTTGAAATCATTTATATTATATGTTTATTTTATGAAACATAATTTAACAATACTAATAATTCTGAATTTATAAGTGGAGCCGGCGAAGGGACTCGAACCCCCGACCTGCTGATTACAAATCAGCTGCTCTAGCCAACTGAGCTACGCCGGCATATAAAAGTGACAGACACTATTATGAGCAGACTTTGAATGGCTCCGGCGAGAGGACTCGAACCTCTGACCCGACGGTTAACAGCCGTCTGCTCTACCGACTGAGCTACGCCGGAATGTGGATTGAAATTATATGCAAAAAATTAATTTGTGTCAAGAATTTTTTGAAATTTTTCTCAAATACCAATAAATCGCAGGAAAACCGGCTAAAATTTCAATAAAAATTGTAGCTATTCTACTTCCGATACTGCCGTGATATATATATGCAATCAATCCTATTATTGGCACAACAAACATCAAAGCCCTCCAAAATATTGAAAAATATAGCTTTAAATACCCAATAAATCTGTTTTGGAATGAAATAACCCCCTGTTTTTCAAAAAAATAACCAATTGCAAATATACTGATTAATATTGTTCCAGCAAACAACGAAATAAATATCTCTTTTACATAAAAAAATTTATGCCAGTAAATTATTAAATCTTCAAATAATATAAAATCAATCACAATTATAAAAAACATAAATATCGCAATATTAAGCCACAGATAAAAGGCTTTTTTATACATATCATTCTCCGCAATTTTTTTCTATTAAATTTTATATTTCAATGATACAATAATAATATTTCAAAAAGGTTAAATATATGATTAAATTTAGCAAAACTGCAGCATATATCGAGAATAATTACAATAATACAGAATTTAAACCGCATTTTCATCAGACATACTCTTTCTCACTTATTACAAACGGCTCTTGTGTTGTAGAATTTAAAAACAAAACCCTTAATTATGAAAAAAACGATTTCAGAATCATAAACCCGAATGAAATACACTATGTAAAATCGGGTATATGGGAATATAAAAGTATTGTATTGGAAAAAGATTTCGTGAATCAAATAACCTTTGAAATCGCCTCTGCAAAAGATCTAAACTTTCAAAACAAAATAACCTCAAATGAAATTAATACTCTTTTTTGCAAGATGTATAACAAAAACGAAGAAGCGGTATATTTCTTCTTTGAAAAACTAATTTCTTACATCCAAAAGATTGAACTTCCCGATATAAAATTAAAAAGATCTATTCAGTTAATCGATAAGAACTTTACGCAAAAACTCAATCTACAAACCCTTGCAGAGTCTGAAAATTTAAGTAAATATCATTTTTTAAGGCTTTTTAAAAACCAGCTTGGACTTACCCCACATCAATATATTATAGTTAAACGATTAAACTATGCACTTGAACTTATGAAAAAAGAAAACAACCTCTCAATCGTTGCGGTAAGTGCCGGATTTAGTGATCAAAGCCACTTTATAAAAGAGTTTAAAAAAGTATTCGGATTTACACCAAAACATTAATTTTGCAACTCAGTTGCATTTTGATATAATTTCATTATGAATTGTGAAAATATAGAAAATCTTAGAAAAACGGAACTTAAAATAGCTTTGTTGTTAGAAGAAAGGCATCTTTTAAGTGCAAAAGAGTTGCAGAATATCTTAAATGTTGACAAAGCCACAATATATAGAAATATAAAACACCTACTTAAAAAACAGACAATAAGGGAAATTAAAAACAGCGAAGGTGTGGGCTTTTATGAACTGAACTGTAAAATTCACAACCCTATACATCCGCATTTTGAATGCAGGGTCTGTAAGAAAATCTATTGTCTTAAACCATTTAACGCCGAAGATATTTTAAGTCTTTCCAATTACAGCGAATACGATATAGATGAAATTGAAGTTAAATTTAAAGGAATATGTGATGAATGCAAAAAAATTGAGAATTGAGAATGGAGAATTGAGAATTATTTTATTTTTAATTTTTGCTTTACCGCTTTTTGCGTTGAATATAAGTGTAACGATACTACCTCAAAAAGGCGTTGTAAAAGCTATCGGAGGGGACAGGGTAAACGTTAACGTAATGGTGCCTCCGGGAAATTCCCCCGCCACATACGCACCTAATTTCAAGCAGTTGAAATATCTGAAAAAATCAGATATTTATTTCACAATAGGTGTGCCGTTTGATAAAAAGTATCTTTCTAAAATACAAGAAATAAATCCTAACATTAAAATAATATATTTTGGAAATCTCATAAAAACCACAAACAATCCGCATATATGGTTAAGCCCAGCCCTCTTACAGCTTCAGGCAAAAATCGTGCTTGATACGTTAATTAAAAGTGATCCTAAAAACAAAGTATATTATCTAAACAATTACAAAAACTATATTAAAACCCTTGCGGACTTTGAGATGAAAGGATTTGAAAACATACGCCAAAAAGCATTTATTACGTTTCATCCTTCATTTTTCTATTTCGCAAAAGATTTTCACATTAAACAGATCGCAATACAAAAAGAAGGAAAAGCCCCAAGTTTTGCATACCTTGCCAAAATTATAAAACTAGCAAAAGCAAACGGCGTAAAAACGGTAATAATTTCGCCTGAATTTCCGACAAAATACGCAAAAATTGTAGCCGCCAAAATAGGTGCGAAAGTAGTTGTGATATCACCTTTAAACGAAAAACCGGAAGATACAATAAATCAACTTATAGAGGTGCTTAAATGAAAGCACTTGAAATAAAAAACCTCTATTTTAAATATGACAAAGAAATAGTGCTTGAAAATATAAACCTAAATCTTGAAGACAAAGAGTTTATGGCTATAATCGGTCCGAACGGAGGGGGTAAAACGACTCTTTTGAAATTGATACTCGGATTTTTGAAGCCGTTTAAAGGAGAGATTAAAATATATGGGAAATCCCCTCAGGAAGTTAGTGAAATTATGGGCTACGTTCCTCAGCATACAAATTTTTCACTTGATATTCCTATTACGGTATTTGATATAGTGCTGCAGGGAAGACTTAAGAAAGGTAAGTTTTTTTACAACAAAAAAGACAAAGAAAAAGCCGAAGAAGTCCTTAAAACACTAAAAATCGAAGAATTTAAAAACAGAAAAATAAAAGACCTATCAGGAGGACAGAGACAAAAAGTTCTAATTGCAAGAGCCCTTGTGAGCGAGCCTAAAATAATAATAATGGACGAGCCGACAAGCGCAATCGACCCTACGGGACAAAAAGAGATTTTGGACCTCATCGAAAACCTTGACATCACAAGGGTCGTGGTAAGCCATGATATAAAAATACTTCTAAGAAAAGTGGACAAAATCGCATTTATCAACAAAAAAGCGGTTATCCATGAAGGTCCAAAACTAAATATCCCTAAAGACAAACATTTCTGTGAAGTTGAACTTATAGAATTTTTAAAGGATGAAACGTGTGGGATTTAATAGGAAACTCTATATATGCAGGGATACTCATCAGCATTGCGATAGGAATTATAGGAAGCCTTATAGTTATAAATAAAGCAACCGCAATTACCGGAAGTATTGCTCACGGAAGTTTTGGGGGTATCGGAATTGGTATATTTTTAGGTGTCAATATATTATTCTCAACTACCATATTTACACTTCTTTTAGCACTGCTTCTCTCTGTTATTACAATTTATTACCAACACCGCGCCGACAGCCTTATAGGTGTGATATGGGCTCTTGGAATGAGCATCGGTATTATATTTTTAAATCTCACACCCGGTTACAATGCGGATGCACTTAGTTATCTTTTTGGTAACATACTTTTAATTGAAAAAAACGACCTTTTTATGATGAGTGGTGTAGATCTTCTGCTATTGGTTTCTATAATTATTCTTTATAACAGATTTTTGGCTATTAGCTATGATATGGAATTTCTTAAAGTTAGAGGTATTAACGCATCAATTCTTTATACGTTTTTTCTTGTGTTAACCTCTCTTACAATAGTTATGAGTGTTCGGGCTATAGGTATTATATTGATACTCGCGCTTTTTACCATTCCTCCACTTATTGCAGAAAAATTTACAAGAAAATTTTATCAGATGATAGTTTTAAGCTCTTTTCTATCCACTATTTTTATAATTGGGGGAATAATAATAAGCTATTTTTACGATTTAGCCCCTACCCCAGTTATCGTAATACTTGCGGCAGTGGGGCTTTTTTTAAGTATGTTTAAGAGAAATTAGTATAATTTCAACAAAAAAAGGATAGTTTTGTATCTAGTAAGCGAAGAGCGTCTTGAAAAAATGAAAAACATACTCAATACACGCCAAAATACCCTGAGGGTGTTTATGGATTACGTATTCTCATCTCACAACCTCTCGGCAATTGTAAGGACCTGCGATGCCGTAAATGTTGGAAAACTTTATTACAGACATCAAAGAAAAGTCAGACTAAACAACGACATAACAATGGGTGCTCATAAGTGGATATTTCATGAATATGTTGAAAATATTGAAGAGTTTTACGAAAATATAAAAAAAGAAGGCTATCAGGTTGTGGTAACTTTGCTTGATGAAGAAACGGTTGATTTCAGGGAGGTTGATTATACCAAACCTACCTTAATAGTCCTTGGCAACGAAGTGGACGGAGCAAGTGACATAAGTATAAAATATGCCGATAAAAAAGTAATAATCCCTATGTTCGGAATGAGCCAAAGTTTAAACGTATCCGTGGCAAACGCCGTAATCTTGTATGAAGCACAAAGACAAAGAGCTGCAAAAGGTATGTATGATACACCTTCCCTGCCGGAAGATCTAATAGAAAAGACACTTAAAAAATGGGCTTACGATGATATTATCCAAAAAGAACTAAGACGCGTAAGACACAAACATAAAAACTAATTACTCTTTATCCAGTTCTTTCCATGCCTTTTGGGCATCCTGCTTTTGTATTTGAATCGTATTGGTGTTATTTATTTCTTTACTTGCACATCCTGCAATAAACAATATTGTTAAAATTAATAAAATTATATTTTTCATTTCAATCCTTTATAACTAAAATAATTTTTCTTTTTTTGGTAGTAATTTTAAGTATTTTACCAGGATATCCGGAAACATTTAAATAAATAGTATTTGC
The DNA here is from genome assembly GCF_054656815.1 of Nautilia lithotrophica. Classification (NCBI taxonomy): domain Bacteria; kingdom Pseudomonadati; phylum Campylobacterota; class Epsilonproteobacteria; order Nautiliales; family Nautiliaceae; genus Nautilia; species Nautilia lithotrophica. Next base: position 73,915 of record NZ_BAAHXN010000005.1, on the reverse strand, counting down.
ATCCTTATAACCAATCTTATTTATTCTCAAACCTCTTTTATATTCATATTTCAACCCGGAAAGCCTGTCGTTAGAATTTAAAGGCTTAAAATAGATTAAATATGTGATATTAGGTTTAATAAAATATTTCCCGTTTGTGCCTATTACGGAAATTACCGGTATTCTTTTTTCCTCAACATCAAATTCCCATTCAAAACTTTTCATCCTGCCGTCAATTACAAAATCAGCCTTTGCTTCATAATGAGCCCCGTATTCAAGCCTTTCAAGCGGGAAAAGAACAAACTGAGTTTTTTTAAGCATATGGTTTATGTCATTTTTTGAAGTTAGTATTTTTGTTTTTTGCACTTTTTCTCCGTTTTTATAAAGCTCAAAAGATATAAGACTGATTTTTTTATTTTCAAAATAATAAGGATTAAAACTAATACTCACAGGATATCCGCATACTCCATATTCAGGCAGAGGATCCGGAATTTCTTCATAAAATACGGCAGGAGTGTTTTTCATTCCGTTATAGGGCCATGTTATTACCTGAGGATTTGTTTTCATCTGGTCGTAATATACACCTTTTGGAATAATTTTGTTTTTATCCCTGCAAAGTCCTGCAAACCCGCTTTTATAATTGCTTTTTTTCTTACAGACTCCATTTATAAAGCTATTACCCATATCATAAACATAAATATCGTTAAGTCTGTAATAACCTATTTCATTTATATTGAAATTTAAAAACCCGAACCTGTGATATATAGCGCCGAATAGATCTTTTATAGATTCATTATAGTTTTTTTCACCCCGGGAGAGGTTTTCAATCACATATCTGCTTTCATATCCACAAGATACCGCCCTGTCGGCAGGAGTTGCACCACTAAAATACCGCCCGTATTTTCTTTGTATATGTGTTATTTCATTATTGGCAAATATATACTTCGCATGCCATTTGGCGGCAAGCGTTAAAGAAGGATTTTCATCCAAAGGATTAAGTCTTACCGCACTTCTGTATTCGTTAATGGTAAAAAGAGGATTGGCAAAAAGAAAAACGGCTAAAAAAATTATAAGTTTTTTCAAAACTCTATAACCCTTCCGACACCGCCGGGAATATAATTCTCCCCATAAGCTTCTTTAAACATTTCTATTGCCAAATCACCACTGCAGTGAGTAGGGGTTACATATTCTACACCTAACCTTTTAAGTTCTGCTATTGTTTCAAGAATTTCAGTTTCAGAACTTCTCATCAGATGAAATCCTCCCAAAGCATACAATACGGGCTTATTAAGCATCTCTATTGCTCTACGAACAATATTTACAATTCCCGGATGAGCACATCCCGTTACAACCACGCTAAATTCACCTTCATCAATTACAAGACTCTGCTCACCTACAGGTTCCATTACACCCGTAGTATAAAAACTTCCAAAAAGTTTTCCCGGTTCATTACCAACTACAATTGTTTCACGTGAAAGCGTTTTTAAATCCCTGATATAAAGCCTTGAAAGTGAATTTGGAAGAATTAGTGTCATTTTTCTGTTTACATCTACAATAGAATCTATTCCGCCAATATGATCCCAGTGAGGATGGGATATAAAAAGATATTTGAAGTTATTAATATTAAATCCCATTTTTGTTATATTTCTTACAAGCGCACGCCCGTTACTACCCGTATCAAAAAGAAAATAATCGTTAATTACACAGCTAAACCCCCAAAAACTCTCAAGTTTTTCGTTTGCCGTATAGTTGTCAAAAACTATTGAAAATTTCATATTCTTTTCCTTTTTTTCCTATTATTTTTCAAATATTAATTTAAGAAAACATCTGCAGCGTAACGGTCGAAATTTTATAAAATTTCGGGAACCATAGAAGTCGAATGAAAAAATTAATATTTGAAAATATCATATTTAATATTTTTTTCCTCTAACAACCTTAAAAGCCCCACCATTGCATTCATTTATTTCAAACCTTAGATCATCAAGACTTTTGCCGTAAAGGTTTTCTTTGCATTCAAAATCACTAAATCCCGCTTTTTTCATTAGATTAATTATATCCTCTTTTGTAAAAAATGTAGCAGGTGCGTAAAATTTGGATTTTGCTTTATTTTTTTCATACATTCTGCCAAGAGGCGAATCCAGATCGACAAAAGCAACCAAAAGATATCCGCCTTTTTTAAGAGCTTTGTAGCAATTTTGGATAGTTTTAAGAGGATCTTTTACAAAGCATATAGTTGTTACCATCAAAATAAAATCGAATTCATTCTCAAAATCCATCTCTTCAGCTGTAGTTTCAATAACTTTAATACCTCTTTTTCTTGCAATTTCTGCCATTTTACTACTTGGCTCAATTCCGAATTTAATACCAAGAGGCGTGGCAAACCTGCCGCTTCCGACTCCCACTTCCATTCCTCTGCCTTTTGGCAAAAGAGTTTTTATGGTTTTCAGTTCTTCCTCGTAAATTTTTGAATGTTTTTCAAACCATTCTTCATAATCCTGATAATATAAATCAAACAGATTCATAAAAAACCTCTTTTTGTTTGATTATACTAAAAATTCCTAAATTCTACAGGTATTAAATCCAATATTTTAGAAGTGTCGAGTTTTCTTTTTTGGGGTCCTATGTTTCCGAGTGTCTCTTTATCGGTTTCGAAGTAATTTTGAAGATAATAAATGCCTTTGTAGCCTTTATTGTGAAGTATTTTGATTATTTCATTTATATCATTCTCATCAAGTAAATCGGTATGAACCGTAGTGCGAACTTCAAATTCAACATCCGAACTTATCAAAAAATCGAGTGTTTTTTCATATTTGTCGAAATGTCTGTTTTTGGTAACGGCTTCAAATTTTCCGGGAGGGGCTTTAAAATCAAGCGCAATATAATTAACCAAGTTTTCATCAATTATCTGTTTAACTATATCAAAATTCAATCCATTGGTATCAAGTTTAATTTCAAAACCCATCTCTTTGATTTTTCTGCTAAAAGGTATCAGGTTTTTGTAAAGCGTAGCTTCCCCGCCTGTAAAACTCACCCCGTCAAGCAGTCCTACGCGCTTTTTAAGAAATTTCAGCACCTCATCTTCTTCTATCTGTTTTTGACCGAAAACAACGTCTTTATTGTAACAATACGGGCAGCGCATATTACATCCGCTAAACCATAAAATCGCACAAAGCCTTCCCGGAAAATCAAGGGAAGAAAATTTTTGAATAGAATATATACCTAACATTCTTTAAAATATTTTCTTTCTTTATGTTCGGCTTTTTTCCCGATATTGAAACTTTCAACAGGTCTGTGATAGCCCATAACCCTTGTATAAACCATACATTTTTTTCTTTTATCTTTAAGTTTTTCTAAAATTTCCTCTTTAGTCATTTCTTTTACTTCCATTTTTACTCCTTTTTTAGTTTTTATACCCAAAAAATCTCATGATTTTTTCGGGAACCTTCTTACAACTCCATTTTAATCTTCAATATCTATTTCACCTTTTTCAATTTTCTCAAGCAATTCCGCATCACAATAAGGGCAATATTCATGCTCGCCGGCAATGTATCCGTGTTTAGGACATACAGAAAATACCGGTGTTATGGAAATGTAAGGCAATCTAAAATTGCTTATTGCTTTTTTAACAAGTCTTTTAGCGGCTTCTGGTGAGCTTAACTTTTCGCTCATATAAAGATGAAGCACGGTTCCTCCTGTGTATAAAGTCTGTAAATCATCCTGAAGTTCCAGAGCTTCAAAAGGATCATCAGTAAAATCCGCCGGCAACTGAGTTGAGTTCGTATAATAAGGGGCATCTTCAAACCCCGCCTGAATGATATTAGGAAATCTTTTTTTATCCTCTTTTGCAAATCTGTAGGTTGTCCCTTCTGCCGGTGTTGCTTCAAGGTTATACAGATTACCCGTTTCTTCCTGATATTTTTTTAATCTTTCCCTCATAAATTCAAGAATCTCTTTTGCAAATTCCACTCCCCATTCAGTCGCAATATTTTCCCTATCATTTGTAAAATTTCTAATCATTTCGTTCATTCCGTTTACACCGATGGTTGAGAAGTGGTTGTTAAAGCCAGGAAGATATCTTTTTGTATAAGGATAAAGACCCCTATCATACATTTCCTGAACAAATTTTCTTTTTTTCTCAAGTGTGGATTTTGCCAAATCCATAAGTTCGGCAAGCCTTTCGAGCATTGCTTCTTTATCGCCTTTGTATAGATATCCGAGCCTTGCCATATTGATGGTCACAACCCCTATGCTTCCCGTCATCTCAGCACTTCCGAAAAGCCCTCCGCCTCTTTTTAACAGCTCTCTTAAATCAAGCTGCAATCTACAGCACATGCTTCTTACGGCACCCGGCTCATACGCATTTGGATTTCTGACTTTGTTTCCGTTTTCATCTATAATATACTGGCTTCCTATAAAATTTTGAAAATAGCTGCTACCGATTTTTGCCGTATTTTCCCAAAGTGCCTGTGCCGCAGGTGAATCCCAGTCGAAATCTTCGGTTATGTTAACTGTTGGGATAGGAAACGTAAAAGGCTGTCCTATCGCATCGCCTTTTGTCATTACTTCATAAAACGCTTTAATAATTTCCTGCATTTCAGGTTCAAAATCTTTATATGTCGCATCGGTTAATTTTTTAATTTTAGGATTTCTTTTCTGAAGCCTTTTAAGAAGTTCCTCATCTTCAATACCTTCAAAAAGGTGTTTGTTATTGCGAGTAGGAATCTGATCTTTCAAATCATCCGGAACAGTAAAATCAATTGTAATATTCGTAAAAGGGCTCTGTCCCCAACGCGCCGGCACATTTAAATTATATACAAAACTTTCAATTGCTTCTTTTATCTCATTATATGAGAGTTTATCTTTAAATACATATGGGGCAAGGTATGTATCAAAACTGCTAAACGCCTGAGCCCCGGCCCATTCGCTTTGTAAAATTCCAAGAAAATTTGCCATTTGTCCAAGAGCGCTTCTGAAATGAGCAGGTGGCTTTGATTCGACACGTCCCCTTACGCCGTTAAACCCTTCGTTTAAAAGGTTTCTTAAACTCCATCCAGCACAATACGGAGCAAGACAATCAAGATCGTGAATATGATAATCCCCATCCCTGTGAGCTCTACCTTCTGCCGGAGAATAAACCTTATCAAGCCAGTAGTTAGCAATTACTTTTCCCGCCGTATTGTTAATAAGCCCGGCATGGGAATATCCCGTATTTGAGTTTGCATTAATTCTCCAGTCCTGTTTGGAAATATACTCATCAATTGTCGTATTACAATTAATATAAGTAGCTTCTTTATCAAGCAGATTTTCGCGCTGGAGTTTATGTAAATGACGATAAAGCATAAAATTTTTCATTACATCAAAATAGCCGTGTTTGTAAAGAGAATGTTCTATTAAGTCCTGTATATATTCAACTTCAGGCATTTCAATTTTTTGAATCTGTTTAATTACTTCTTCAAACACCTGAGGATCATACGTTACACCCGTAGCATCGAAAGCTTTTCTAATTGCATCTTCAATCTTATAAGGAAAATAATTTTGAGGAGTGCCGTCACGTTTAATTACTTTTTTCATTTTTACTCCTGAATTTTAGTTCAATAATAATAAGAATTATATATCCTTTTTTCTTAATTAACGCTTAAAAAATGCCGGGATTACGGGAGTATTTTTATCTTAATAAGAGTTTTTTGTCCTATTTTCGGGCAATAAAGAGAAAAAAAATTTTTTAAAAATTTTTTATGCTATAAGAAAATCTTCTACCTGCAAACATAGGTTTGACTTCTCCTACCATTTGAGGTGCTATATACTCCTCTTCTACCAAAATAACTTCTCTTTCAGGAATATCTAAATTGAAATTTTCTCTTGCGTTGTCGCTTATAAATTTTTGGAAAGTATCATTGTCGCCTTCAAAAAATTCCGCTAACGCCGGGAGTATAATAGGAGCACTGAAAAGTCCAGCAGCACCTTTTAATTTATTTTCAATAGAATGCGGAGCACTGTCACTTCCAAACATTACCTTTTTATGTCCCGATTTTACAATTTCTTGCAACGCATCCCTATCTTTAGGTGTTTTTACAACCGGTTTACAGAAATTGTGAGGATTTAAACTACCGCCGATTAAATCGTCAAGAGTTAATAAAAGATGGTGAAGGGTGATTGTTGCATATAAATTATCATGTTTATCTAAAAGTTCCACAAGGTTATAGGTTGAGATATGTTCCATTATAATTTTAAGATTCGGAAAATCGCGTGCCAGTTTTTCATAAACTACGGCAAATTCCCTTTCTCTATCAAGCACAAATCCGTTTGTTTCTCCGTGAACGGAAAGAGGAATTCCAAGTTCTTGCATAATTTCAAGCACCGGATATACGTTTTCTATAGATTTAACCCCGGCTTCGCTGTTAGTGGTAATTCCGGCAGGATATAACTTTATTGCGAAGATTTTGTCTTTTAATTCTTCAAGTTCTTCTTTTGTATATTCCCTCATAAAAATATTCATAAGCGGTGTGAAATTTTCACTATTTTCCAATATCTCTTTTCTGTAATTTTCAAGTCTTTCTTTATTATCAACTGGTGGAACTAAATTTGGCATAACAACGGCTGCCGCAAACTGATTGAAAGTATATGGTATCACATCACGCAGCATCTTACCCTCACGCAGATGCAGATGCATATCTATAGGAGTGTTTAATTTAATCATTTGTAGCCTTTTTTATGTAATTTTAGCATAGATTTGAGTCACCCACTCTATATTTCTATTCATTGCATCATATGAAAAATTTTCTTTCATTTTAACAAACCCGTTTTCTAAAAATTTTCTTTGTAGAAATTTCGGATTAATATATGAAAATCCTTCTCTTTTATTAGTCGAATAACTGAGAATTACTATGCCGTTTTTATTTAGATATCTTTTAAGTGATTTGATGGAAGAAGTGTAAAATATTCTTGGAATATGCATCCAAACAGCTGTAAGGGCAATTACATCAAAGTTTTTAACGGGAAGTTTAAGATTCGGAAGAGAAGAATTATAAAATTTAAGATTCTGATATTTTAATTTACATATTTTTAAAAATTCAACGGCAGGGTCAATCCCGACTACCTCAAAACCTTTTTGAAGATAAAATCCTATATCCCTACCGCTTCCGCAACCTATATCAAGTAATCTTTTACCTTTTAAATACGGGCTTATAAAATTATAAAATTCATTCATTTCGGCATTATCATATTTTTCAGCCAAATCATAAGCATACTGGTTATAAAATTTTACAGAACGAATTTTATGTCCTTATGTTCCTGAAGCCTTCTGAAAAACTCGTTTCTTTCTTCCTCGCTCGTTACATATACGTCAAATTTTTGAGAATGATATTTGCCGTGAGTTCTGTTGTCTTCCACTTTACATTCCTGATTATGAATGCATTCTTTAACGGCAGCTCTCATTTTTTCTTTATCTTCACCTATTATTCTAAATCCCCACATTCTTGGATATTCTATTTTTTTTTCTTTAGACATAACTATCCTCCTTAAAACTTATATATTGTTTAATATTATACCAAATTTTTAAGGAAAAGTTAAGAAAAGCCGGTTTACATAAAGTAAACCACCGGAACTATTGTAGGATATTTTTTTGTTTTTCTGAATACATGCTTTCTGATTACGTTTCTAAGTTCGTTTTCAAAAATTCTTGTTTTTTCATATACATAATCTTTTGCATGGTCTATATAGTTGATTAAAATATCTTCCATCTCTTTTGCAAAATTTTTATCCTCTTTATCGGCAATAATTCCGTATGTTGTAACACGAGGGCGAGAAATTAGTTTTTTCTTCTGTTTGTCAACTTGAGCCACAATCATAATAATTCCCTCGTTTGCGAGTTTTTGTCTGTCAAGAACTATATCGGTTTCTATTTTTTCATTTATCTGATTGTCTATGTAAATTTTTCCTACTTTTACGGATTTTACTTTTCTGACCCTTTTAGGTGTAATCTCCCATTGTTCGCCGTCTTCCATCACAAATATGTTGTTTTCGTCCATCCCGATACTCATTGCGGTTTCTCTGTGTTTCATTAAATGGTTGTATTCCCCGTGAACCGGAAAGAAGTATTTAGGTTTTACAAGACGCAGCATCAGTTTTTGTTCTTCCTGAGCGGCATGTCCTGATACGTGTATTTCACTGAAATCCTGATATGCTACTTTTGCACCTTTTTTCATCAAAAAGTTTATAAGCTGTGATACGGTCGGCTCATTCCCCGGAATAGCCTTTGCACTGATTACGATCTGGTCGCCTTCTTTGATTTTAACATGTCTGTGTTCATCAATCGCCATTCTGTAAAGGGCGCTCATACTCTCACCCTGGCTTCCTGTTGTTACTATTAAAATTTCATGATCTTCATATTTACCTATTTCATAAGGATCTATAAATATATCGCGTGGGAGTTTAATATATCCTAAATCCATTGCAACATTCAGGTTTTGTTCCATGCTTCTTCCGATGATACAAACTTTTCTTCCGTATTTAATACCTCTTTCAATTGCCTGGTAAACCCTGTGGATATTTGACGAGAACGTGGACATTATCACTCTTCCTTTGGCTTTAAGGAACAAATCGTCAAACGTATTTCCCACTACGCTTTCACTCGGTGTAACCCCTGGTTTATACGAATTCGTAGAATCACTGAAAAGTGCCAAAACACCCTTTTCGCCGTAATACGCAAATCTGTGCAGATCAGGTGCGTATCCGTCTATCGGTGTATGGTCTATTTTAAAATCCCCCGTATGAATTATAGTTCCCACAGGTGTTTGAATTGCAAGAGACGAGCTGTCAATAATAGAGTGCGTCATATGAATCCATTCTATTTTGAAATCGCCTATTTGAATCGGATGACGTTTTTTAACACTTCTGAAATAGCTTTTGTATTGAAGCAATTTATGTTCTTTAAATTTGTTTTCAATCATTGCAAGCGGAAGAGAAGTCCCGTAAATCGGGAACTGCATTTCTTTAAACAGATAAGGCACTGCACCGATATGATCTTCATGTCCGTGGGTTATAATCAAACCTTTTATTTTATGTCTTATTTCTCTAAGATAACTGAAATCGGGTATTAATATATCCACCCCATGCATGTCTTCATTAGGGAAACTCATACCGCAGTCTATAATTATAGCGCTGTTTTCTGTTTCTAACACGGCACAGTTTCCGCCGATTTCATCTAATCCCCCAAGTGGAGTGAATCTCACCCACCCTTTTGCATTAGTATCAATTTTATTATGAGAATTTAATCTTGCTTGTTGAATTTTTTCGTTTTCATTGAAGGCTTTATTTAAATCTTTAAACCATACAAAATTTTTAGGGTCAACTTTTTTTTGCTGTTGAACTGGTTTTTTAGATTTAACAACGGCTTTTTGATTTTTTTCTTCCATTTATTCTCCTTTCTTTTGCCTTAGCGCACATTAGAAAAGAGCTGGAAAAAAGTAGAGCCGTCCACCTGATGAGGTCTTATGTTTTTGGCAAGTGAGAATTTTTCAGGATCAAAATCCTTGTATTTTGCGGATAAATTTTTCTTAAGTGTTTTTCTCGGATTCGCAAAAGCGACTTTTAAAAATTTTGCAAACTCCTCATTATAAGAGTCTTCAAATTTTTCAAAAAGTATCACACTGCTTATTACCTTAGGTGCAGGAACAAATGCACCCGGCGGTATATCAAACAGCTTTTTCACCTTTGCTACACTTTGAGCCAGTATCGCTAAAGATGAATAATTTTTATCCCCCGCTTTTGCAGAAAATTTATCCGCAACTTCTTTTTGAATTAAAACAAGTATGTTTTTTGCATTTTTATCTTTTAATGCTTTTAAAATTATATTTGTTGCAATGTAATAAGGTAAATTTGCAATCAAATCATACTTTTCATTTTCAAGAGTTTCTTGCCAAAACTCTAATACATCACCACACTTTAAATTAAGATTTGGAAATTTTTCTTTTAAAATTTCACATAAATCTTTATCAATTTCATAAGCTGTTACTCTTCTTTTTTCCAGCAGCTTTTCTGTCAAATCGCCTAAGCCAGGCCCAATTTCTACAACCAGATTTTCGGTATTGGGCATCGCTTGGACGATTTTTTCCAAATAATGTTTGTCTTTTAAAAAGTTTTGTCCAAATTTTTTCTTTGCCTTGATTATATCATATCCTTTTACTAAATGTAAATAGTTTGATAAAATTATATCAAAAAAGAGATAATAGAAAATATATTATATAAAAAGCATAAAGGAACTGAATGGAATATTTTGCTAAAAGAATTATACCCTGTCTTGACGTTAAAGACGGCAGGGTTGTAAAAGGTGTTAATTTTGTGGGACTCAGAGATGCAGGTGATCCGGTCGAAGCTGCAATAAGATATAATGAAGAAGGTGCTGATGAATTAACATTTTTAGATATTACTGCAAGTCATGAAGGAAGAAAACCGATAGTCGATATTGTAAAAGAAGTGGCAAAAGAAGTTTTTATCCCTTTGACAGTTGGTGGAGGGATAAGTGAACTTAATGATATATATGATTTATTAAATGTAGGTTGTGATAAAGTATCCATAAACTCCGCAGCCGTCAAAAACCCGAATTTTATAAACGAAGCAAGTAAAAGATTCGGAAGTCAATGTATAGTTGTTGCAATAGATGTAAAAAAAATAACAGATAATAAATGGCATGTTTTTATAAAAGGCGGCAGGGAAGATACTGGAATCGACGCAATTGAATGGGCAAAAGAAGTAGTTGACAGAGGTGCGGGTGAAATACTCCTTACTTCAATGGATACCGACGGCACAAAAGCCGGATTTGATATTGAAATAACCGAGATTATTTCAAAACTTGTTCACGTTCCCGTAATTGCAAGCGGCGGTGCAGGAAAAATGGAACATTTTAAAGAAGTTTTTGAACATTCAGCAGATGCCGCGCTTGCCGCAAGCATATTCCATTTCAAGGAAATCGATATTATGGATCTAAAACAATATTTAAAAAATAATAATATCAGCGTTAGAATTAATTAAGAATGGAGAATGGAAAATTGAGAATTTTTTTATTTTTAATATTTACTACTTTACTTTTTGCTTTTGAGGTGGAATATACTAAGGTTTATACACAATATATTGTTCCACAAAAAGAAGCGATTAAAATAATTACAAAAAAAGATGGACTAACTTTTCCTTTTCCTTATATTAAAACTAATGACGGATATATTTTATACGGAAATATTGATCAAATTAATATGTGGCTTTACAATGAATTTTATGCACCTGATGATGCTAAATTTAAAACAATAAAATTTGCAAAAATAAATTTTGATAAAATACAATACAAAATTATCACTAAAACAAAACAGATTTATAAAACTTGCAAAATTAAAAAAATTATTTTTATTACGCCTGATCAAGATAAATTCATAACAAAACCGACTAATTTAAGTATTAAATATAAAATTATTTTGAAATGTAAATGATTCACGTGAAACAAAATTCTAATGGAAAAAAATGGAAAATAAAAAAATAATCATAGTTAGTGCGGGCAATAAAGAAATATTTGATTTTGCCATACCAATTGGTATAGGATTAGTAAATTCTACTATTAATCTAACAAGATTATGTTTATTTGATAGACCTGATTATATAATTTTTGTCGGAACTGCCGGAAGTTATGGAAATAAAAAAATATTTGATATAGTAGAAAGCAGAAGTGCATCAAATATTGAAAACTGCTTTATACAAAAAAATTGTTATACACCTCTTGAAAATATAATTTCCTTTGCAAAAGATGTTTCCCGTGAAACCATTGTAAATTCATCCAATTATATTACAACAAATGAAAATATTGCTGAAAAGTATTTAAAATTAAATATTGAATTGGAAAATATGGAATTTTATTCCGTTATGTCTGTGGCAAAAGAATTTGAAATACCTACATTAGGAATTTTTGTTGTAACGAATTACTGCCATAAGGATGCACATAAAGAATACATTTCAAATATAAAAAAGGCAAAAGAACTGCTTATTCAAAGACTTTTAGATAAAAAAATTATAAAGGAAATAGATGGATAAAAAAATATTTATGGACTATCTGCCTGAAGAACTATTAGGGATGGGGATACAGCCAAAATTCAGAATAAAACAGCTTTATAATTGGGTATATAGAAAATATGTGGATAATTTTGAAGAAATGAAAAATATACCAAAAGAGTTAAGAAAAGAATTAAACGAAAAATTTATTATAAATCCGCTTGAGCTTATTAATCATGAAACAGCAAGCGACGGGACGGAAAAATTTTTATTTAAAATGCATGACAATCATACGGTTGAAACCGTATTAATTAAAATGAGAGACGAAGAAATTAAAGACGGAAAAATAAAAGAAGCAAAATACACCGTTTGTGTTTCGACACAAGTAGGCTGTAAAGTAGGATGTGCTTTTTGTTTAACTGCAAAAGGGGGTTTTGTAAGAAATTTAAGTGCAGGAGAGATTGTTGCACAAGTTTGGTGGATGAAAAAATTTAAAAATTTTGATGAAAATAAAGCGTTAAATGTAGTATATATGGGAATGGGAGAACCACTTGATAATTATAATGCGTTAATAAAAGCTATTAAAATATTAGCAAATCCGGATGGAATGAATATAGCAACAAGAAGGCAAACCGTTTCAACATCAGGAATTGCACCTAAAATTAAAAAATTAGGAAACGAAAATTTAGGTGTAAATTTAGCAATATCATTGCATGCTGTAGATGATGATTTAAGAGAAAAATTAATTCCTTTAAATAAGGCATACAATATCCAAAGTGTAATAGATGCAATAAGAGAATTTCCTATTGATAAAAGAAAAAAAGTTATGTTTGAATATTTAGTAATTAAAGATGTGAATGATGATATTGAATCAGCCAAAAAGCTTGTAAAACTTTTAAACGGAATACCAAGCAAAGTAAATCTTATTTATTTTAATCCTTATCCAGGAACAGATTTTAAAAGACCGGATGATAAAACAATGAAAAAATTTCAAGATTTTTTAATAAATAAAGGAATTATGTGCACAATAAGAAAAAGTAAAGGAATGGATATTTCTGCAGCTTGTGGACAACTTAGAGAAAAAGAAATCAATAATTAAAGGATTAAAATGGCCGAATTAAAATATCTACCAGCAGGTATAAGACTTCATATTAAAGAAATTTTTTATAAGATTACTGACGATTTAACCAAATATTATTATTTTCATTTTGAAGACATTCCAACCGGTTTAAAGGCTGAAAAACTTTTAAAAAAACATAACATTAAATCGATTCCCACGCCAAATGATATTTTTGAAGATTGTGGTGTTTCCATACTTACAACTAATAAAGATGAGATTAAAAAGCTTTTAGAAAAAGAAAGTATTAATTTTGAAATTTGGGTATATGATAATGGATTTAAAAAAATAGAAGGAGAAATTAATAATAAATCTTGTAAAATTTAATTATAAAATTTTATATATGCTCTGTTCTTAAGTTTATTGAAATAATCTTTTAAAATCATTTCTCTTTTTTGTGCAATTAGTTTATTTGCAATAATATTTTTAACTTTGTCAAATGGAATATAATTAGCTCCGTCTTTTCTAGCTATGTAATACATACTATAATTTAATCCATCGTTTATAATAGGCGTAAATTCCCCTACTTTTGTCTGTTTAAATAAAAACAAAAGACCTAAAGGTAATTCATTAAAATCATATACTTTTGTTTGAGTTTGAATGCTATAATTTGCCAAAGGGTTTTTTTTGATATCATTTAAAGCTTGTTTATTATTTGCAGTATATTTAGTAACTTGGATACTTTTAAATACTTTAAATTCATCCTTATGGTTATCATAATAATTTTTAATTTCATCCGGGGTTATTTTTAATTTTGTTTGAACTATTTCATTGAATAATTTTTCTTTTAACAAATCTTCTTTTATTTTATTTCTTAACTGATCGTATTGACCTTTTTGCATTAAAATATTTTTAAATTCAAATAAACTTAGCCCATTTTGTTTTGCTACTTTTTCCATTGCATTTTCAATCTCAAAATCATCAACTTCAATTCCTCTTTTTTTTATTTCGCTTTGGATAAGTTTTTGATCCAATAAATATTGCAACGCTTTATCATATGAAATATTTAAATTTTTAGAAAGTTTTTCTACTTCATATGATGTTATAGGAATATTATTTACCGTTGCAACAATTTTATCAATTACCTCCGCATGTAATAAAAAAATCAAACTTAAACTAAATATTATTTTTTTCATAAACAACCTTTAAAATATTTCTCTTATTTTTTTTAATGTTTGAAGCATATGCATTATATCTTCTTCCCCTACTTTTTCCATAATAATTTTATGATACTTTATAGCTATTTCATCAGCTTTTTGTAACATTTCTTTACCGCTTTTGGTTAATTTTATATAAAATGAGCGATTATTAATACTCTCTTTTTTTATCAATTTTTTACTATCCAAAGACTTGATAATTCTAGTAATAGTTGCTTTATCTCGATTTAGAAGTTCCGCAATTTGAGTAGGTGTTAATTTTTTAGCTTCTGAAACTAATTTTAATACACCATATTGTTCAGAGCTTAAATCAAAATTTTTTATTTCTCTATTGAAATTTTTTCTAAGTAAATTCAATGTCGTTGTTAATGCATAACCTACTGATGTTTCCTTATTATATTGCATTGGAAATCCTTTCAATTGATTATGCAATTATTGCAAGTGTAATTAATTAAGTCAAGTTATATTAAAATAAGAAACTAAGAAAGAAGAAAAGAAGAGAGATTATTTTGCCGCTTCTTTTAAAGCATTTAAAGCAGCTTCGTAATCTGGCTCTGCAGTAATTTCGTCAACCAATTCTTTATATACGACTTTGCCATCTTTTCCAACTACAAAAATCGCTCTAGCACTAAGTCCTCTTAAAGGTCCTTCAGCTATTAAAGTTCCGTATGCAGCTGAGAAACATTTATCTCTAAAATCACTAAGAACTTGCAGATTCTCAATTCCTTCTGTTGAACAGAATCTTTTAGCTGCAAATGGTAAATCCATTGATACAACGTAAACAGTCGCACCCTCTACAGATGCCGCTTGATTGTTAAATTTAGTTGTTTCCATTGCACATACTGGAGTATCTAAACTTGGAACAGCTACGATTAATTGAGCTTTATCCTGTGCACCACCTATTGTTACCTCTTCTAATGCACTATTTGGTAAAGTAACTATTGGAGCATTATCTCCTACATTTACCTGATTTCCGTAAAGTGCTACGTCATTTCCTTTTAATTTTGTTAATGTTGGCATGTTTAATCCTTTTTTTATTGAAGTATAACAGAAAAGAAAGAAAGAAAAAGAGTATTTTTATCTTTTATTGAAGAATTGTTACTAATTGTTACATAAAGTTTGCAATAAATGTATTTTTTACTTTTCCTTTAAAATATAAACGTCCGTTTTTTAATTTAATTTGTAACTTTTCACCACTTTTTGGATAAACTGTTACTTCGTTTCCCACAAGCCCCTTTTCTTTTGCTAAAAGAAAACTCGCGCACATTCCCGTTCCGCAAGCCAATGTTTCATCCTCTACACCTCTTTCATATGTCCTTACATATAAATTGCCATTTTTTACTTCAGCAAGATTAACATTAGCATTATGCTCATATCTTAATTTTCTGCACTCTTCAATATCGAAATTGTTTATATTTCCAATTTTCACTAAATGAGGAACACCGGTATCAAATAAATTCCATTCACCCATTTCTTTTATTTTTTTATGAGCAGTTAATTGAGATTCAACTACATCACCATCCACTTCAGCTTCAATTACACCTGCCAAAGTTAAAAATTTCATTTTTTTTGGTGCCAATTCGTTTTTATATGCATAATGAGCAGCTGCCCTACTCCCATTGCCGCACATTTCAGCCTCACTTCCATCGGCATTGTAAAACTGCCACTCAAAGTCATATTTTTCATGCGGTAAAATAACTATTAAACCATCAGCCCCTACTCCATTTTGCCTGTCACATAAAATTTTAGCCAGCTCGCTTCTATCTTTTTTTAAAAATGTATGAAAAATTACAAAATCATTTCCACTCGCACTATATTTACTAACTACCATATATTACCTTTAAATATTTTTCTTCATATTCTTTTGCATTTATTGGCATGGAATAATACTCACCCTGTATAAAATCACAACCTTTATCAATTACAAACTGCCTTTGTATTTTAGTTTTAACACCTTCGGCTACAACTTTCAAATCAAGGTTTTTCCCCAAATTTATGATGGTTTTTGTAATTATAACATCATCTCTGTTATATGGAATATCACTGACAAAACTTTGGTCTATTTTAATTTTATCTATCGGTAATTTTTTAAGATACGCAAGAGATGAATACCCTGTTCCAAAATCATCAATACTAATACTAATACCTAAATTTTTAATTAAATGCAGCATTTCTAAAGATACTTTGGGATTATTCATAATGCTTTCTTCTGTAACTTCTAAATTTAATATATTCGGATTTATATTGTATTTATCAATTATATTTTTAATTTGAGAAAAAAACTCATCTTTTTGCAACTGATACATTGTTACATTCCACGAAAGAATACCAGGATTAAACCCTTTTTCATACCAATTTTTATAAATTTTAACAGCTGATTCAAATACAAATAAATCAATTTTATCTATTAATCCCATTTCAATTGCCAAAGGAATGAATTCATCGGGATACATAAATCCTTTTTTAGGATGATGCCAGCGAACTAAAACTTCACTTCCATATAATATTTCATTTCTATCAAACTGAGGTTGAAAATATACTTCAAACTCACCTTTTTCAATTCCTTTAATAATTTCCTGTTTTAAAGTAATAAAATTTTCCGCTTTTTTATTAAACTCGATATTATAAAAGTTAAACCTATCTTTTCCATCGTTTTTAGATTTATACATAGCAATGTCTGCAAATACTATCAATTTACCTAAATCATCCCCATTATCAGGGAAAATACTAATACCAATGCTCCCGGAAACAAAATATTTTTTATTCTCAATAACAATTTCTTCTCTTATTTTTTGAAGTATCTTTTGAGTTCTAACGGCTACATCCTCTATATTATGGATATCTTTTAAAACAATTAAAAATTCATCACCTCCAAACCTAGCAACAATATCAGTTTTTCTCACACACTCTTTAAGTCTATTTGCCAAAATTTTCAAAACTTTATCACCAACTTTATGTCCATCCGAATCGTTTATCTGTTTAAAATAATCTATATCAATAAAAAGGATGGCAAATTTTTTATTTTCTCTTTTTGATTCATAAAAAACATCTTTTAATTTTTGCATAAAACATTCTCTATTACAAAGACCAGTTAAATTATCATAGTTGGCCCTTAAAAATAATTTATGTTTTTCCGTTTGTAATGCATTGTCATAAACTTTAAAAATTCTATTTACAATTACGGAGAATACATACATTATTATAATTGTAATTATCATAGAAATAAAAGAAACTATAACTATTATTTTGATTAAATTATTAAGTAATTCTTTTTGTTTTTCTTTTTTAGCTAATAAATCTTTATCTAAATAATTTAAATATATACCTGTTCCAATAATCATATCAAGAGGTTTATAATATTTAACATATGATATTTTTTCCATTGATTTTCCATTTGGAAAATAAGCCGAATATCTTACAAATGCACCTTCAGGATGTTCTAAAGCGCTACTTATAATCATCTGAACTATTTTTTGTCCGTTTCTTTGCACATTCCATCTGTTTTGACCTATAAATTTATGATTAATATGATAAATCGTATTGCCTTTTGAATCAAAAATAAATACATAGCCGTTATTAGGCCATTTAAATTTATCCATAACTTTTTTAATTAAATTTATGGTTTTATTAATATCATTTGAATTATTTTTATAAAGTGCATCAATTATATTATATGTTAAATCAATTCTCTTTTTAGTTATAAATTTAAGATTTTTAAAAAACTCTTCTTCTGTTTGAACAAGTTCTTTTTCAAAGGTATGTTTTATTGTATAAATAGTTCCGAAACTAATAAAAATTATTGAAAGTAAAACCGAAATTACCGGTAGTGCTATTATTAGCTTCGGTATAAGTTTCGATTTATTTTTATACATTTTTATATTCTTTCTTTTTGAAGTATTATATCATTAAATGTTAAATTAAAAATATCTGTTATAATTTTAATAAAATTCAAAGGTTTCATAATGATTCTTATTGCCGGACCATGTGTAATAGAAAGTAAAGAGCAGATTTTTAAAATAGCCGAATATTTAAAACCTTACAACGAAAAATACGATTTTTACTTTAAGGCAAGTTTCGATAAAGCAAACAGAACCTCACTGAATAGCTACAGAGGTCCGGGGATAGATAAAGGACTTGAAATACTTGCTGAGGTGCAAGATAAATTCGGATACAAACTTTTAACAGATATTCACGAAACATGGCAGGTTAAAAAAGTAGCTGAAGTTGTAGATGTGCTTCAAATACCTGCTTTTTTATGCAGGCAAACAGACCTTTTGGTAGAGGCAGCTAAAACTGATAAAATCGTAAATATAAAAAAAGGGCAGTTTATGAACCCTGCCGATATGAAATATTCTGTTTTAAAAGTGCTGGAAACAAGAGGCTGCAGTGAAGCAAATTTTGAAAATTCTAAAAAATATGGTGTATGGCTAACTGAAAGAGGAACTACTTTTGGGTATGGAAATCTTGTAGTAGATATGAGAAGTCTTTATATTATGAGAGAATACGCACCTGTTATATTTGATGCAACACACGCTGTTCAAATGCCTGGTGGCGCAGGCGGTAAAAGCAGTGGAAAAAGAGAATACGTCCCTGTTTTAAGCCGTGCTGCAGCAGCAGTCGGAATTGACGGATTTTTCTTTGAAACTCATTACAATCCTGATGAAGCTTTAAGTGACGGACCTAATATGATCACACCAGAAACTTTGCAAAAAACCTTAAAAGAAATAGACTGCATAACAAAATGTCAAGGAGAATAAATGAAAATTATTGAAGGAAATTTACAATTAAACGGAAATGAAAAAATAGCTATTATTGCAAGTAGATTTAATCACTTAATAACAGACAGACTTGTAGAAGGTGCCAAAGACGCATTTTTAAGAAATGGAGGAAAAGAAGAAAATCTTGAACTTATTTTAGTTCCTGGGGCGTTTGAGCTTCCTTTTGGACTGAAAAGAGCAATAAAAACCGGAAAATATGATGGAATTGTTTGTGTAGGTGCCGTTATAAGAGGTGCTACACCTCATTTTGATTATGTTGCAGCAGAAGCCACAAAAGGTATTGCAAATACAACACTTCAAGCCGATATTCCAGTTACATTTGGTCTATTGACAACCGATACTATAGAACAGGCAATAGAAAGAGCTGGAACAAAAGCCGGAAACAAAGGTTTTGAGGCAATGCTTGGACTTATTGAAATGATAAATTTATATAAAGAATTATAAAATATAAATAAATGATTGATACAGCATTAATACTTTCTGCTATAATTCTCATATTAACAGGGGCTTTTTTAAGGTTTTTTAAATATACCTTAACCCCTGAAATTGTTAATAATTTATCATATATATTATTATTTGAAATAGTAATTTTACTAATATTAATAGCTTTAAAAATATTGAAAGGCATTAAATGGCAACAATAACACACGCAAGAGAAGCTGTAATACAAACTCTTTATGCACAAGAAATGGGAAATGATCAAGCAATTGAACAATTTGAAGAAATACTGAAAGATAAAAAAGTCAAAGGCAGTAAAGCTGAATTTGCAAAAAAGTTATTAAGTGGGGTTTTAGAACATTTAAATAAAATAGATGAAATTATCAAAAACCATTTAATTGACTGGGATTTTGACAGACTTGACAAAGTAGACAAACAAATTTTAAGAGTCGGAATTTACGAGCTTTTATATACCGATACACCTTATCAAATAGTAATTGACGAAGCTGTAAAAATAGCTAAAAATTTTTCTGAAGATAAAGCAAAAAGTTTCATAAACGGAATTTTAGACAGAGTTGCTAAGGAAAATATGAAAAAATGAGTAAAATTGAAAATTTAAAAGATAAAATTTTAAGACATAATACATTTTCAATTTTTATTATTCTCACTTTTATTACTTTGGCCTCTTTTTTTATTACTTACTATATTATTTATGAAAAATACAAAACTGAAATAAATATAATAAAAAATAATTATATTGAAAATCAAAAAAACATCATGAAACATCAAGTTAATAATATAATTAAATTAATAGAAACTCTTAGACACGAAGAATGTCACGAAGTAAAAACATTATTAAAAAATAGCAATATTCATACTGCAAATATTATAGAAATGGATATAAACAATATTCAAAAAATCAAAAAAATATTATTCAATATAGATCAAATGACACCTTCAATTCACTGGGCTTTAACAGATTTAAATGCAAATATAATTTATCTAAGTATGAATGATTTTAATAAAAGTAAAAGATTAAATCTCATTCATACTTTACTTAAAAATAAATTAAATCATATTTATTTCAAACACAATACAAAAAATGGAGAAAAAATAACATTTCAACACATTTTTGATAAATATCTTCTTACATCAGCTATGTTTAAAAATGAGACAGATGAAATTATTAAAAAAGTAATCACCAATATTATTTATAACATTAGATTTGGTGCAAAAAACGAAGGATACATTTCAATCGCTGAAATACTTAATTATAAAGGCGGTAAAAACTTTGCAAAAGTAGTCGCTCTTCCAGTTAAACCTTCAATGGTCGGAAAACTTTTAAGTGATGATAAAAAAGACGCAAAAGGTAAACTTTATAGAAAAGAATATTTAAAAATCGCCAATACAACTGGCGAAGGATTTGTAAGTTATTGGTTTTATAAATACTCTGATAAAGTAATTAGACCAAAAATTTCTTATGTTAAGCTTTATAAACCTTGGAATTGGTTAATTTTCACAAGTGTTTTTATAGATGATATTAATGAAGTTTTAGCCCAAAAAGAAGCAATGTTTGATAAAGAAATTAAAAAACTTATTAAGTATTATGTTGCTTTATATATAATAATGTTACTTATAACATATTACATAGTCAAAAAAGAAAACAGAATCATTAAAACAATAACGGATGAATTTGAAAGAAAACTTAAAGAAAAAAATAATCTTTTAGAACATTTAAATAAAAATTTAATGAATGAAGTTATAAAAAAATCTGACGAATTAACAAAAAACATGTTTACGGATAATCTTACAAATCTTCCTAATAGGGAAAAATTAATAAATGATTTTGAAAACAAATATATTGCAATTATAAATATAGATGATTTTAAAGAAATTAACGACTTTTTTGGAATAGAAGAGGGAGATAAACTTATAAAAGAATTTGGAGAATTTTTAAACAATATAGAAACAACATATAAGTTATCAGGTGATGAATATGCAATGATAGCTGAAAAACCAGCAGCACTTAAACATATAGCAACTAAAATAATAAATAAACTTAAAGATAAAAAATTCCAAATTGGCAATGAAGAAATTAAAATAAACATAACTGTAGGAATTGGAAAAACACTTTCAGAAGCGGATACTGCACTAAAATATGCCAAAAAAAGAAAAAAACAAGTAATTGTTTATAATAAAAATCTCCCTATATTAAAAGAATTCGAAGAAAATCTCAAGTGGAAAAAAATAATTAATGATGCGATTGAAAACAATGGAGTTATTCCTTATATACAGGCAATTATAAATAATAAAACAAAAAAAGTAGAAAAATATGAATGTTTAATGAGAATAAAATATGAAGATAAAATTTACACTCCTTACCATTTTCTTGAAATAGCAAAAAAAACTCACCAATATGAAACGCTTCAAAAAATAATAATTGAAAAATGTTTTAAAAAATTTTCAAAACTTCCTTATAATTTTTCAATAAATCTTTCATTAAGAGATCTTAAAAATGACCAGTTTGTAAATTATTTAATCAAACAGATAGAAAAATATAATATTGCAAATAAATTAACGATAGAGCTTCTTGAAGATGAAGAAATGATTTCAGACAAAAAAGTAAATGAAATAATCCATAAACTTTCAAATATGGGAGTAAAAATCGCTATAGACGATTTTGGAAGCGGATATTCAAATTTTGTATATTTAATTAAAAATTTACCTATACATACAATAAAAATAGACGGAACTCTTGTTAAAGATATTTTAGCAGATGAAAAACTGAAAAAACTTCTTAAAAAGATAGTTGAAATAGCAAAAGAATTTAACTTTGAAACTATTGCGGAATTTGTTGAAAATGAAGAATTATATATAGAGCTTATTAAACTTAATGTGGACGCCTCCCAAGGCTATCATTTTTCAAAACCATTTGATATAGAAGAGCTTAAATAGCCCTTCTTATTTTAAAATTTCAGGTTTAAATTCATCAATAAGTTTGTTTTTATCAATTTTTAAAAGATCTTTTTCTACAAGTCTATATATTTTTGAAGAATTTTTAAGGTTATCCAAAACATCTTTTGCAATTACTTTAGGCAAAGATAAAAACACTTTTTTATCACCATATTGATCTATTAACATATCTATATCTTCAGCTACAGCTTTTACTGCTTCTTTATATATTTCTGCTTTTAAATTATGATTCTCTCCGCTAAAAGCTCTATTTAAAAATCCAGGTTTATTAGCACCTTCAATTCCTGTTACCAAATCCTGAACTTTTTTATGCGCTTCAACTATATCTATTGCTGTTATTAAATCTAATTTTACTTCATTTGGTTTAAGACCAGCTTCTGCTTCAGGTGTTCTTGGATTAGCTCTGTAAGCTTTAATTTCACCAAGAGTTGCAACAATTACTAAATCTCCAACTTTCATACCGTCTCCTTTTAATTTTGTATATTAATTATACCTCAAAAAGTAGGTAATTTCCAATTTTTTTTATGCGCAATTATTCTTATTATTACGCCTATAATTAAAATTAATATAATTATCTTATCTGTAATTCCAAACATATATAAAAAAACACTTACAAAAATACTAACACTTCCGTAAAAATTTTCTTTTAAAATAAAAGGGATTTTATTAATAAGAATATCCCTTATCATTCCCCCGCCGACCGCTGTAATCAGAGCCAAAAACACCACCCCGTATATATTAAAATCTGCATTTAAAGCCACAATACTTCCCGATATCGAAAAAGAAACAAGCCCTATTGAATCACTGATTAAAAACAGATCGTTTTTTTCAAAATCGTATTTGTGAAGTTTAAAAAATATTCCTACAACCAAAACAGCCAAAACAATACTTCCCGGAATGATATCGGTAAAAGAGTATATATTTCTTCCTGCTAAAACATCCCTGATAATCCCGCCTCCAAGAGCTGTTAAAAATGCACTGATTGTAATACCGAGCAAATCAAGTTTATTTTTTACTCCTATGATAAATCCGCTTATTGCAAAAGCTATTATTCCTATAATATCGGTTATTTCTAACATTTCACCCTCTGAGAATGGGTAATTGCAACAGCAATTGCATCAGTTATATCCAAAGGTTTAATATCACCTTTTATTCCGAGTATTCTTTTAACCATAAAAGCCACCTGCTCTTTTTTTGCCTTTCCGTTTCCGGTTACCGCTCTTTTAACCTGAAGAGGCGTATATTCACTGAAATTTCCGTGTATCTGAAGAATTCTTAAAGATAAAGCCCCCCTGAACTGGGCAAGTTTTAAAACCGTTTTGGGATTATATGCATAAAAAATATCTTCAATTGCCACTTCATCAATAGAAGAATCGTATATCATATCAATTCCTTCTATCAATTGTGTAAGCTGATATTGAAGTTCCTTTTCGGTAATTTTTATAAATCCTGCATCAATGAGGGTTAATTTTGGTTTTGTTTCTATAATTGCATATCCGCATTTAATAGTTCCCGGATCAATTCCTAAAATTTTCATTTATACCTTTCACATTGTTTTCAACAATTATTCACATCTTATTCACTATGTGAATGAAATTATTTTACATTTATTTTCCGATATGATAAAATTTAATTCACATAATTTTTCACAAAATTTTCACAATGTGAAAAACAATCTATTCACAAAGGATTGAATTGAGTATATTTAAAAAAATAAAAGATTCACTAAAAAGTGAAAACCTTGTGAATTATAATAAATTTATAAAAAATTTGGAATTTGACGAAAAAAAATCAACTTCCACACATTTAATAATTAAAGCTCCTAATATTTTCATAGCTAATTTTGTAAAAAGAAAATATCTTAATAAAATAAGCGAACTTTATGAAAAAGAAACAGGAATAAAACCTAAAATAGATATTATCACTAAAGAAATTACACATAAACCTGTAACCCTTGAAGAAATAATAGAACCGACAACACCAAGCGTTTTAATTCCGGAATATACCTTTGAAAGTTTCATAGTAGGACCCTCAAACCAATTTGCATATACAGCAGCTAAAAGCGTAGCCGAAAATCCCGGCAAAAATTATAATCCTCTGTTTATTTACGGAGGGGTAGGGCTTGGTAAAACACACCTGCTTCAGGCAATAGGAAATTACCTGAAAAATTCCCTAAACGTCCTGTATGTAACAAGTGAGCAGTTTATGAACGAATTTACCGAAAACATCAGAATGAAAACACCTGAGAGATTCCATGAAAAATACAGAAACTGCGATGTCTTACTTATAGACGACGTTCAGTTTTTTGCAGGAAAAGAAAGAACCCAGGAAGAATTTTTCCATACATTTAATGAGCTTTATAACCAAAAAAAACAAATCTGTTTAACCGCTGATAGACCGCCTAAAAAACTATATGATCTTGTAGATAGATTAAGAAGCAGGTTTGAAGCGGGACTGATCGTAGATATTCAACCGCCTGAACTTGAAACGAAAATTGAAATTATAAGAAAAAAATGCGAACTAAACGGAATTTATCTACCTGAAGAAATAATAGAATACATTGCGACAAAACTAGATTCTAACATAAGAGAAATAGAAGGAATGATTACTAAAATAAACGCAATGTCAAAAATTCTGGGTATAACAGAAATTACCCTCGATTTTGCAAAACAGGCCCTTAAAGAACATATAAAAGACAAAAAAGAGGTCATTACCCTTGAAGACATTATAAAACTTATAGCAAAAGAGTTTAATATAAAACCGAGCGAAATAGTTTCAAAAAGCAGAAACAAAAACATAGTTGCAGCCAGAAGATGCGCAATATATCTAGCAAGAGAATTTACAAAAGAATCAACACCGATAATTGCAAAATATTTTGGGCTTAGAGATCACAGCGCAGTTAGTCACGCTATAAAAAGCTTTAATAAAAAATTAAAAGAAGACAGCGAATTTAGAATTAAAATTGAAGAACTTAAAAATAAAATTCAAATCAAAAAAAGTGAATAAAGTGAAAAAATAAGTTTTTCACATTCACGCTTTAATTTTAGGTATAATGGGGAAAAAATTAACTTTTCACATATTAACGCGACTTATTATTACTATTATCTAAATTAAAAGGAGATAAAATGCATATCAAAATAGAAAAACCGGTAATTGAAAGCATTTTAAACCAAATAATACCTTTTACCGAAAAAAAAGACAACACACAAATTACATCACATATACTAATAAAGGCAAATGAAAAAATAATTTTAAAAGCCACAGACAAAGAAATAGGTATAAAAGTTGTAACCAACGCTGAAATTATCGAACCGGGAACAATTACAATAAACGGCAAAAGATTTTTAGACATTATCAAAACACTTCAAAATAAAGAAATAGAAATAAAAACCCAAGACAATCAAATAACAATTACCCAAGAAAGCTCCATATACAAACTAACTTCATTTAACGCAAGCGAATTTCCTGAATTTCCTAATACAGATGAAATGAATAAAATTGACATTCAAATAGAAGAGTTAAACAAAGCAATCAAAAAAATATACCCTGTAATTGACAATAACAATCCAAAATACGAACTAAACGGAGCTTTATTTGATCTAAAAGACAAAACGAATTTTGTATCTACAGATACAAGAAGACTGGCAGTTTACTATTCAAACGCCAGTGCCAAAGAATCTAAAATAATAGTTCCTAAAAGAAGTATAGCCGAAATAAAAAGAGTTGTTAGAGACGATATGGAAGTCTTCTATGACGATGTATATTTAATATTAAAAAATCAAGAAACTATGTTTTTTACAAAACTAATAAACGGAAAATTCCCTGCGTATGAAAAAATTATTCCTCAAAGCTTAAAATACGAAATAACTATTCCAAAAAGTGATTTTCTTTCACATCTAAAGCAGGTAAGTATTATTTCAAATGAAGTAAAAATAACTATCAACAACGACAAAATAATATTCGAAAGTATCAGTGATGAAACAATGCTGGCTAAGACAAGTTTCGAAATAAATACACCATTAGAAGAATTTACATTTGCCGTTAACAGCAGATATATTATGGACTTTTTAAACGTAATAGAAAACGATACATTTGTTTTAGGCCTAAATGAGCCTAACATTCCTTTTGTGCTCAAAGACGATAATTTTATAACAATAGTAATGCCGCTTAATATTTGATATAATATTAAAAAAGCATAGATTAAAGGAATTTAATGAGCGATTATGGTGCTAAAAATATTAGAGTATTAAAAGGTCTTGAAGCCGTTAGAAAAAGACCCGGAATGTATATAGGGGATACATCTGTAAAAGGCCTTCACCATTTAATTTATGAAGTAGTGGATAATTCTATTGACGAAGCAATGGCGGGATATGCCAATGAAATAAAAGTAAAAATAAACAAAGACGGAAGTGCCGAAATATCAGATAATGGGAGGGGAATCCCGGTTGATATCCATCCGGAAGAAAAAATCCCGGCAGCTACGGTGGTTTTAACCGTATTACATGCAGGTGGTAAATTTGATAATAAAACATATAAAGTTTCAGGCGGTCTTCACGGGGTGGGGGTATCCGTAGTAAACGCTTTATCCAAAAAACTTATAATGACTATTAAAAGAGACGGCAAAATATGGAGACAGGAATTTGAAAGAGGTAAACCTGTAACCGATTTGGAAGTTATCGGAAACACAAACAGAACCGGAACAACTATTCAATTTTGGCCTGACGAAGAAATATTTGAAACAACTACGTTTAAAAGTGAAATACTTCAAAAAAGACTAAAAGAACTTGCCTATCTTAACCCTAATATAACCATAAAATTCGAAAACGAAAATGACGGCGTAAAAGAAGAGTATCATTACGAAGGCGGAATAAAAGATTTTGTAAAAACACTTACAAACAAAGAATGCATTACGGATGTAATATATTTTAACGACCATTACAGCGATGAAGAAAAAGCATTAGATGTTGAAGTGGCTCTGTGTTACGACAGCGGTTATGATGAAAAGGTTTTAAGTTTTGTAAATAATATTAGAACGCCTGAAGGCGGAACGCATGAAAGCGGATTTAAAGCGGGACTTTCTAAAGCAGTAATTAATTACATTAATAAAAATATCAAATTAAAAGAAAACATCAAAGTAACGGGTGATGACGTAAAAGAAGGGCTTAACGCAATTGTTAGCGTTAAAATGAGTGAGCCTCAGTTTGAAGGACAGACTAAAGGAAAACTCGGAAGCTCTTATGTGAAACCTATAACTCAAAAAGTGACTTATGAATTTTTAACCAGATACTTTGAAGAAAATCCAAACGAAGCTAAAATAATTGCGGAAAAAGCAATTGCGGCAGCAAGAAGTAGAATTGCAGCCAAAAGAGCCAGGGATTTAACAAGAAAACAGGCAAAAGTAGGAGTTGGAACACTTCCGGGAAAATTAGCTGATTGTCAAAGTAAAGACCCGACCGAATCAGAACTATATTTGGTTGAGGGTGATAGTGCAGGAGGAAGTGCAAAACAAGGAAGAGACAGAGTATTCCAAGCTATTCTTCCACTAAGAGGTAAAATCTTAAATACACAAAAATCAACTGATGCAAAAGCTCTCAGCAGTGAAGAAATCAAAAACATAATAACAGCACTCGGAACAGGAATAGGTGAAGATTTCGACATAGACAAAATCAGATACAATAAAATCATTATAATGACGGACGCAGATGTTGACGGAAGCCATATCCAGACGCTTATTATGACGTTTTTCTTCAATCATTTAAGGGAAGTTATAGAAAACGGGTATCTTTATATAGCACAGCCGCCGTTATATAGATACAAAAAAGGAAAAATAGAAAAATACCTTAAAGACGACAAAGAACTTAATGAGTTTCTAATCGAGCAGGGTATTAATTCTATCGATATTACTGGAGTAGGGAAGCCTGAACTTAAAGAACTTTTAAAATACGCAGCGCTTTACAAACTGCTTCTTGACAGACTTTCAAAAAGATTCAATATCCCTGAAGTTATCAGGTTTTTAATTGAAAACGGAAACTTAGAAGAACTTCCTAAATTCCTTGAAGGATTAGGGTTTAATATTATTTCAAAACATGACAACCATTACTATATTCAGACAAACAGAGGGCTTGAAGAGATTACTATTGACGATAAACTTTTAAATCATCAGCTGTTTGTTGAAGCTAAAAAGGTATATCAAAAACTTCAGGAATACAAAGATATAATTGACAGAGATTATCTTGAACTTCTTGATGAGGTTGTAGAAAAAGCAAGAAAAGGCGCACATATCCAAAGATACAAAGGATTAGGGGAAATGAACCCTGAGCAGCTTTGGGAAACTACAATGAACCCTGAAAACAGAGTGCTTATCCAAGTAACTATGGAAGATGCAGAAAATGCCGCAGAAAAATTTGAACTTTTCATGGGAAGCGAAGTAGGGCCAAGGCGTGAATTCATCCAGGCAAATGCAAAAGAAGTAGAAAATATAGACGTATAAGGAAAGTGATGAGTGAAATCAGATACGGAGAGAGGGAAATACTTGAATTTAATCCGGAAAATATGGAAATATGGCCTAATAAGCATAAAAAAAACTATTTAATCAAAATTACCCTTCCCGAATTTATGTGTAAATGTCCAAGAAGCGGTTATCCGGATTTTGCGACAGTGTATTTGGAATATATTCCTAATGAATGGGTAGTGGAACTTAAAGCTTTAAAGCTTTATATAAATTCATTTATGAACAGATACATCTCTCATGAAGACAGCGCCAACGAAATATTCGATACACTTTATAATAAACTAAAACCAAAATATATGAAAATAACAATGGATTTTAACCCCAGAGGAAACGTTCATACGATAATAGAAATAGACAGCGAAAAAATAGAAAAATAGCTATTTAATAATACTCATACTAAACATAGGAAGCAGCATTGCTGCTACTATGAATCCTATTGTTCCTCCTACAATTATTATTAGGGTCGGTTCTATTAAACTTAAAAGAGTATTTATTCTTGCTTCATTATCTTCAAAATAGATTTCGCTCAAATTTTTAAGAACAACATCTATTTGTGACGTTTCCTCAGCAAGTGCAATTGCCTGTAAAAAACTTATATCATAATCAAATCCCGCTTTTTTAAGAGAGATTGATAATTTTTTACCCTCTACTACATCATTTAAAGCTTTTTCGAATTTTTCTTTTATAGCTTCGTTTTGAATTGTATTTACGGCTAAATTTACCGCATTAATGTAATTAACTCCAGAATTTACAAGCGTTGAGGTTAGATAACTGAATCTTCCGAGTTCTTTTGCGATTATGATATTTTTAATTATTGGTAATTTTAAAAGTAATTTGTGTATATATAATTTGAATTTGTAATTTTTGATATAGAATAAATAAAAAATTAAAGAAATAATAGTTATAAATAAAATAATCAATAAAAAATTGTTTTTTATAAAGTTTCCGCTTGAAATTACTATTTTTGTAATCGTCGGTAAATCTTGATGTAGGTTTTCAAAAACTTTTACTATTTTCGGAACTACAGCGGTAAGCATAAAACTTACTGTAAAAATGGCAACGATAATAATAAAAAACGGATATATTAATGCCTGTGAAGTTTTGGATGTTAATTTATCTTCATCTTTTAAAAATTTGGCAATTTCAATTAAAACAATATCTAATTTTCCGCTTTCCTCTCCTACTTTTATTGTATTTGTTATGTATTTTGGTAGTTTAATAATTTTTTGCAATTCTAAGGATGAATGTAAGGATTTCCCTTCCTTGACAGATTTTTGTAAAAAGTCCAGAAATTTAATTATCTTTTGATTTTCACTTTGGTTTTTGGTTAAGTTTAATGCGCTAACCAAAGGAATAGATGATTTTAAATATAATCCTAAGGTATTAAATGTTTTGATTAATTCTTTTTTGGGAACTTTTGAAAATGAAATATCAAAATTTATTTTTTTTATAGGTTTAATGTCAGTTAAATATAGATCTTTTAATTTTTCTTTAGCGTTTTCTATGTTATCTGATTCTACTTTTCCTTTTATTTTCTTTCCGGTTTTATCAAAACCTTCATATTTAAAGACCACAATTAATCCTTAATTCCAACTCTTATTGCTTCTGATACTGATGTTTCACCTTTAATTACCATTTCGGCAATATTCTCTTTTAATGTTTTCATTCCCATTGCGATCATTTTATTTTTAATTTCTATATCGTTTGTTCCTTTAGCTATTAAAGATTTGACCTCATCATTCATAATAAAAAGTTCACCTACAGCTTTTCTTTTTATAAATCCAGTAAAATTACATTTAGGACAACCTTTTTCTTTATAAATTTTTTCAGGTTTATAATGAGAAAGTAAAGGATTTTTTTTAATTATTTTTTCAAATTTTGTAGGATCGTCTTCAATTTTACAATCACAAAGTATTCTTACAAGTCTTTGAGATAATATTCCTATAAGGGATGAGGCGATTAAAAAAGGTTCTATACCCATATCCATTAATCTTGTTATTGTTGAGGCAGCATTGTTTGTATGAAGGGTTGATAACATTAAATGCCCTGTAAGTGCGGCTTGTATTGCAATATTAGCCGTTTCTTTATCTCTTATTTCACCTACCATGATTATATCCGGATCTTGTCTTAATATGCTTCTAAGCCCAGAACTAAAAGTCAGTCCTACTTTATTGTTAACCTGAATTTGATTGATATTATTTGCTTTATATTCTACCGGGTCTTCTATTGTAATAATGTTTTTTGTTGGTGTCGCAATTGTTTGTAAAAAACTATGAAGAGTCGTTGATTTTCCGCTTCCGGTAGGACCAGTAACAAGTATCATTCCGTATGAATGCTCAAGCAGTTCTTGAAATCCGTTTGTAATTTCCAAATTAAATCCTAACTCTTCAAGAGTCGGAATATTTTCACTTTCCATTAAGAGTCTTAATACTGCTTTTTCACCAAAATATGTAGGAATAATAGAAACTCTTATATCCGTTGATTTATTTGCTATTTTGATTTGAGTTCTACCATCTTGAGGAATTCTTTTTTCGCTAATATCTAAATTTGATATTACTTTTATTCTGTTGATTATCAGGTTTATTATATTTTTTTGAAGTGTTGTTTGAGTAATCAAAATGCCGTCAATTCTAAATCTTATACTTCCGAATGTTTCATGTGTTTCTATGTGTATGTCACTGGCTCTTTTTTTGATGGCCTGAAAAAACATTGAGTTTACAAATTTTATAATAGGAGCTGAATTTTCGGAATTTAATATATCAAGTCCGCCTTTTATAAAATCATCTAGAGTTAGTTCTTCTTCCACTTCAATATCGCTGTTTTGCAACTCTTTTTGTGTTTTAACTTCTAAAAATTGATTTAAAAGTCTATTATAAGACTCTTCATCTGTAATTATCAATTCTAAAGGAATGTCTGTTTTATTGTAAAAATTTAGTGCATCTATTAATGAGTTTTGTGTTGTGAAAAAAAATTTTTTTTCTTCGTAAATTCCGGGTAGAAGGGAATATTTAATTCCGTCTTCTATATTGAAATTTTCAATTTGCAGAGCTTTTGGATTTATATTATTTATCTGTTTCATTTGATTTTTCTTTTTTTAATATATTCAAGTGCAAATTTTTTTTCAAGCTCGTTTAATTTTCCAAGAGTTAATCTTAATTTATCTAAATCAATACTTTTTTTAACGATATAAGGAGTTAAAACTATTACAAGTGTTGTTTTGTCTTCATTAACTTCTTTATGTCTAAATAAAGCGCCGAGAATTGGTATATCACCGAAAAAAGGAACTTTTTTAATAGTTATATCTTTATTGTTTCTAACAAGACCACCTATTATAATACTTTGCCCGTTATTTACAATCGTAGTTGTTTTAATATCTCTTTTTGATGTTGTAGGGAGTGTAAGATCTGGAGAACCAGGTAAAATGTCTTCTACTACCGCTT
This sequence comes from Nautilia lithotrophica, assembly GCF_054656815.1. NCBI lineage: Bacteria > Pseudomonadati > Campylobacterota > Epsilonproteobacteria > Nautiliales > Nautiliaceae > Nautilia > Nautilia lithotrophica. The sequence goes on along the minus strand of NZ_BAAHXN010000005.1, from coordinate 41,492 downwards.
TTACATCTAATGAAACTTTATTGTCGCTATCTATTCTTGGTTTGATTTGTAAAGTTAAACCTATGTCTTGTCTTGAATAAGAAATACTTGTTGATGTTGAAGTAGTTTGTCCTGTTTTTACTGAAATTGTTTTTCCTACGTAAATTGTAGATGGTGTGTTGTTTATACATAGAACTGATGGTTCGCTTAATTTTTTTGCGGCACCGAATGTTTCTAATAAATCTATAGTTGCTCCAAGTGCTAATCCTTGTTTTATTGTCGGAATACTCAATCCTAAAGAAGTGACATCAAATGCAATCGCTGGACCTCCCATATTTGCACTCATTGTGTATAAACCGCTACTTCCTGCACTTCCGCCGAAAAGACCCAGTTTTGATCCGATTTGTGATGCTTTAAGATTGCTTATTTCCAATATTCTTGCTTTTACATAAACCTGCATTTTAGGAATATCAAGAGCTTTGATTATTGTTTTTATTGTATCCATCTGTTCTGGTGTTGCTATTATTATCAGTGAGTTTGTTTCTTTGTCTTCTGTAATGGAAGGTGTGTTTTTTTTATATTTAAGCGAAGCTATTTTATTTATTATTTTTGCCATATTTGAAACGTCTGAATTTTTAAGTGTAATTATTTCTGTTATCTGATCCAATTGTTTTGGTTTTGTATCTAGTTTTTGTATGTTTTGTAATATTTTTTCTATTATTTTTTTGTTTCCGACTAAAATAATTCCGTTGCTGTTTTCGTTTTTTATAATTTTGTATGTATATATTTTTGGATCAAATAAAGAGGCGGCAATATCAGTGATTTTTGAATAAATTTTAGAAATTTGAGTATATTTTAGATCATAAAATATAATGTCATTTTTTCTTTTGGTATCAATTTTTTTTAATAGTTGTTTTATTGTTTTGATATTTTTTGGGTAATCAGTAATAATTAATATGTTTTGTTCTTTGTTTATTACAATTTTGCCGTATTTGCTTTTTAAATAATTTATTGTTGCATAAGCTGTTCTAACGGGAATATTGTTCAGTTTAATTATATTGGTAGTCATAAAATATTTTGAATTGTTTAAAACCGGTGCTTCTTTTAACGCTTCGGATGATCTAACCACTTTTAAAAATCCGTTTTCCGATACTATCGTATAACCTTTTGAGCGTAAAACATTTAATAATATGTCATAAATTTCTCTCTCATCGACAGGTTTTACGGAAATAAAATTAACTTCGCCTCTTAATGTGTCTGTTAATAAAATATTTTTATTTGTTATTTTGGCAACCATATTAATAAAATCGTTAAGTTGTAAGTTTTTAAAATTTAGCTCAATTTTGGCTCCGTAAAGAATCACACTTAAAATAATGAATAATTTAATTAATTTCATAATTTATAACCTTTGTTTGATTATTTCTTCTAATTTCGATTTCGAGATAGTTGTATTTATCAATATTATTATACAAATTCCAGGCCTGTATATCATTTGTTATTTCTTCACCGTTTACTTTTACAATTATATCACCTGTTTTTAAACCTAATTTATCAAAAATTCCGCCTTTTTTTACATAAGTAATTTTGTAACCTTTTTTGTTTCTTATTATTCCTATTTCATTCCAGATTTTTGAAAAATTGTGTTTATATTCATTAATTACTTTTTTTGATATTTTTTTGGTTGAAGAATTTGAATATTTTTTTACTCTATTTTTTTGTTTGTTGTTAAATGACAATATATATTTTTTGTTGTTTTTTTGAAAAATTGCGTAAGTGCTTGATATTTTTATCAGTTTATATTCTTTATATGTTTGATATAAATCTAAAAAAATGGTATTTTTTTTATCTTTTACAATAATAAAAGCTTTTTTACCATCATTATATACTGCTTTTAATTCAAGATTATTTAGTGTATTTGAAATTTGTTTAATATTTGTTTGATTAGTATTTGTAACTTTTTTATTGGAAATGAAAATTTTGGATATGTTTATATTATAAAAATTGTTATTATTTTTTTCTAAGTTATATATTTCCGGATATTTAGGTAAATAAAAACTTACAATTTCCCATATAATACCCATTGATAAAAAAGATATAATGAATATATTAATATATTTAAAATTTTTCATAATAATAGTAACCTTTTTTATCTTTTTTTAGAATTTGTTTAATAGATTTATTTTTTATGTCGTTAAAGTATAATTTAATTTCTTTTTTTGAAATGTCTATTTCACCATAAATTTTTTTTGCAAAATTAGAAAAAGCTTTTATTTTTATAATTAATGGGTTTGTTATAGTTTGGATAAGTTTGCTTTTATATATTATTAGGTTATTAATAGGAATTTTGATATTTGATATCTCAATTTTATTGTAAATAATATAAGGATAAATATCAGCATTTTTAAATGTGGCTATTTTAATATTTTTAAAATATATATTTCCATTTGTTAGTGATAATTTAAAAATATTTGATTTGATGTCAGTTTTTAAAGCTATATTGTAGGTTTGATAAAGTTTATTTTGGATTAAATAAAATAAATTTTTCTTAGGCATAAAAAAATAAAATCCTATTATAAAACCTAAAAGTATTGCAAAAAATTTTTTCATTTAATAATCTCCGCATAAAAAATGTATTTATTATCTTTTTTTAAAAGATTGAATTTTTTTATTTTAATATTAGATTTTAAAAAATAATTTATTTTTCTTAAATCAGATTTTGAAAGGTTATTGCAAGTTATTTGATTATCTTTGATAATGCAAATCGATGTTAATATTTTTAAAGCATTATTAGAATATTTTTTTTTGAGGCTTAAGATTTGATTTACTTTATTATTTATTAAAAGATAGTTTTGGTATTGTGATTGTAATTCTTTTTGGCTTTTTACATATAAATTTATTATATTTAGAGTGATAAGTAATAATACAATTGATAATAAAATCAGTAATTTTTTATTCATATAAAATCGCTTTATATATATTATTTTTAAGAAATGAGGTTACTTTAAATTTTTTTGAAAAATATTCATCAAAACTTCTATTCGTTTTTATTTCTAAGTTAAAATTTTTATCATATGAAAGATTTAAAAATTCTTCGTTGTTTTTTAATGGTGTATTGGTTATAAATTCTAAATTTTTTCTTAATTGTGTCTGTTTTTTATCTTCTTTTTTTAAATTGTTTAATATAGAATTTAATTGTAATGTAGTTGATGGCAAGTTATATTTTTTGAGTAAGTTATCTTTTTTTTGATTTAATTTGTTGATTGCATATTTATTTTGAATATATCCTAAAAAAAAGAAAATATTGATTAATAATATTATTATTCCGACACTTATTAATAAAGGTTTGTTAATATTTATTCGATTATAAAGGCTTATTGTATTTTTTGATAATTCTATTTTACTAATAATATCATTAATATCCGGTGCGTTTTCAACATTTGGAAAACAAAAAAGCAAATCATCTATTTTTTGGATTGAGTGATTTTCTGAAACGTTTATTTTATCGTAGTTATAAAGTTCAGTTTGGGCTAATCTTATGGAATTGATATATTTTTTGTCTATATTAAGTTTTAGATCTTTTTTGATTGCGTAAGCAAAAAATTTATTATCAAGTTCAAAAGCGTCGTAAATATATGAGCTATCTAAATTAAATAAACTTTTTGCTATTTTTTTAGCATCCTTTAAGGATTTTAAGGGGATATCAATTTTTTTAATCCAGTAATATTGAGGTGATAAAATTATATCAACAGGTTCGTTAATTTTTTCGTTAAAATCTTTAGTATATAGGATTACTCTCAATTGAAATCACCTTTTTATTATGTAAATCATAAGTAATTTTTATATTTTGTTTTTGTTGGTTTATAAAATAAGTTATATTAGTTTTTATCCAAAAACTTTGATTACCATCATATGCAATTATATTTAAATTTTTAATAGTTTCATTATTTTCTTCCGTTTGTAAGGATTTACATGTATCTGCATTATTGCGGGTTAAACCTAAAAATTGTGCGACATTTTTATTTATTAAATTGCATTCAATAATGTGTTTTTTTCCATTTCCAAAAAAAATCAGTTCATTCCATGGGATATTAAAGATATTTTTATCATTTGTTTTTTTGTAATAATAGTGTTCAATTTGTTCTAAATGTGTAATATTATAAATTTTTCCGTTTTGAAAAAAAGGGTTTTGAATAATAATTTCACTATATGCTTCTCTCTCTTTATCATCCGAATCTATTGTATCTAATAATAAATCTTTAAACAAAACAGGATCTTTTACCTGATAATAATTTAATATATTATCTATGTAATTTTCTATAAAAGTATTAATTTTATTTTGATTTAATAAAGCATTAATGTCAATTTTATTAAAAAGTGGTTGAATTGTGTAAATAATCCTGAAATCACCTTTATTACTTGATAAAGGAATTGTTGTAAATAATTTTTTTAAATCTTCTGATGTTTTTACTTGATCGGAAATTTTTGATAAAGTTTTTAAAGTATTGCGGATGATTATGGAGTTTTGTGCTATATAAGTTGTGTGATTTTTGTTTGTATAAATTTCGTATTTATTAAGAATAACATTCAAAATAAATATTATAGAAAGTAAAAAAAACATTGTAATTAATAAAGCAATTGATTTTCTCATTTTTTCCTTTAAAGGTTAAATTTTTTTTATTGTATTGACATTTTATCACAAAAAGAATTATAATTAAATGAATATTAAAAAAGGAGAAAAAATGAAAAAGTATACAAGTTTAATATTATCAGGTGTAACTGCATCTTTATTATTGATTGGCTGCGGTGGCGGCGGTGGAAGTAGTTCATCTAGTGTGACAGGAACGATAGAAGCAAGTTATTTAAAGGGTATTAGTGTATGTGTAAAGGGCACAGATAATTGTGTCAGAACGGATTCAACTGGTCATTTTACATTAAATGGCGCTAGTGCACCTGTAGAATTGGAACTTAAAATAGGAAATAGTGTTTTGGCTGATTTGAATGTATCTACAAATAGTTACAGAATTACACCTGCGGTATTGGCTGAAAATAATTCAACCATTGCTTCATATATCGGTGCAATGTTGCATGGTATTGCTGGTTGTGATTTAACAAGTAATGTGTGTGATTTTTCAAATGTTACAACGGTGGATGTAAATACTTCTTCTAATTTACCAATTGTAAATGAAGTAAAGCAGATTTTAGAACAAAATTCTTCTGCAACTATAAATGTAAATGTAAATGGAAATGGAAATGCTGTTCTTATAACTGATGTAAATGCGACTTTATATGCAACATTAAATCCGACAATGACTGGCGCTACAAGTTATAGTTTTAACGGTGCTGCAAGAGCAGGGGATTATGCTACATTTACATACAATTCGGAAAACAGCACTATTACTTATCAAATCAAAGGTAATGCATATGGCGACGTAAATGGAAGTAGAGAAATTGAAAACTTATACGGAAACGTATTTTTTAGAGATAAAAATGATAGTGATATTTTCTATTTCTTCTCAGGAAGTTTGGGTGTTGCAGTAATTCCAGTTTCAGATACGAATACATCGTTTGTAGTTGGTTTACAACAGCCTGATAAAAATATTACAGCTGATGATTTAAATTTAATAGTTAATAAAACTTATAATTATATGGAGTTTGATACAGATGGAAGTATTTATTTTAGTGTTATAGAAATTAATTCAACAAATACTGCGGATTTAAATGGAACGTGGGTTGATTATGTAGATGGTTCTAATGGAACATGGGAAGTAAATGGTTCTCATTTAGATGTTTTTGATGCAAGAGGGAAAATTGCGAACGTAATAATAAGAGCTGGAACAACAAGAGCTGGTATTGTAGTAGATAATGTTGATGGAGGCTTTGGTATAGGTGTAGAAGCTAAAGCATTAACAACAAATGATTTACAAGGAACTTATTACTATTATGATTCAAGTGCGGCAGATGATACAGAATGTTATGGAAAAGTAAGTGTTAATGAAAATGGATTTAACTATCAAACAGAATGGTGTAGTGATGGTAGTAGTGATTCAGGAAGCGGAACATTGGTTTTAAATCCAACTATTGATCCGGATGGAGATCCAAGCACAGATAATAATGTTACATTAAACGGTATTGCTCAAGTAAGAGATGAAGATGGTAACTTGACTAACGAATTTGTATTTATTGATTCTGATTCAGGATATTATGTAAGTGTTAATTTTTCAAATGGTGATCTTTCTATAGGTTCAAATAAACCTCTTCAATAAGATAAACTCCTTTTGGAGTTTTCTTTTGTTACAATTTTAAAAAAGGTTTTAGATGCGTAAAGCGTTCAGTTTAATTGAAGTAATGATTGTTGTCGTAATTTTGGGACTTATTGCTTCACTTGTAGTTCCAAATTTAATAGGACAGAGTGAACAGGCTAAAAGAAAACTTGTATGTGTTCAGATGAAATCACTAAAAGATGCACTGGATTCGTTTAAAGTAAATGAAGGGGCATATCCAACTACCGAAGAAGGCCTTAAAGCGCTTATCCACAATCCCGATGCGCAAAAATATAAAAATTATCCAGCAAACGGATTTTTAAATTCGCAAAAACTTCCAAAAGATCCATGGGGGAATGATTATATTTATGTAAACAACGACGGCAGTGTAGATATCATATCTTTGGGTGCAGACGGAAAAGAAGGCGGAAGCGGGGAAAATAAAGACATAAAATTTAGTGAATGCGCAAATTAGGTTTTAGTTTAGTTGAGCTAATAATTGTCGTATTAATAATAGGCATTGTCAGTTTTTTAGCTGTAAAGCTTCCTTCTTTTTATCTTACTTCTAAAATTAGCGATTTATTAGATGAGTTATCTCCAAATGGTGAAATTGTTGTGTATAAAAATGATGATATTGTTAGTAATAAAAAAGTTGTTTTTGATTGTAACAACCCCGAAGTTTTTGAATTTATAAACGGAGAATTTGAAAAAAAACTATATGAAAAAGAAGATGAAAAAACACCGGTTTTTAAATATAAAGTAGTAAACGGAGTAGGGGATAGTTTTATATTAAAATGTCAAAACGGATGGTATGTATTTAAACCTTTTAGCATAAAAAAAGCAAAAACTGAAAAAGAAGCTGAAGAGATGTTTTTAAACAAAAAATATTTTCCTAAAATCGGGAGTTATTATTGAAAAAAGCGTTTACTTTAATAGAAATAATGATAAGTGTTGTTATTGTTTTTATTATAATGGGTGTAGTTTTGGAAGTTACTTCAAATGTAAAACATTTATTTTTGATCAATAAGGACTACAATACTTTCGTATATAAATCAAGTGTCGCAATTTTTGGAAACGGGAAAAATATTTATGAAAAAGTGAAAGATTTTGATATTCGTAACGATAAAATTATTCATGTTTTAAAACGGGATAAAATAAATGTAAAAAAAGAACTTGACTATTCAATGAACGAAAATATCAACAATAAAAATGTAAATGTTTCTATAAATAAAATTAAAGTTTATAACAATAATCATCAAGTTATATATTATTCGGTGGATATAAAATGAAAAAATCTTTTACGCTGATAGAAATTTTGATTTCCATTGTAATTCTTTCTATAATGGTATTTATTTTGAGTGATGTCGTTAAAAATATGAATGTTTCAAAAAATATTCTTGAAAAAAATTTTCAAAACGAACATTATAAAAACATTGCATTAAAAGTTTTGTATTATGACATTTTAAATTCGAAATATATAAATGTTTCTCAAAAAAAGAACTATTCTTTTATATCAATGCAAACGACTAATTCTTTATATAACATACCTGCACCTTATGTGGTTTGGTATGTAAGTAAAAAAGACAATGCACTTATGAGAATGGAATTGCCAAAAAAGATTACTTTTTTATCAGACGCAAATAATTATTATTTGGATAAATTTGCGCAAAATGTTAAAATATTCAAAGTTTATATTAAAAATGGTAAATATTTTATTTATTTAGATGACGGAAAACCAATTTATTTTGAAATGTATAAAGGATTTTAATGATTGTAAAAGCACTTGAGAGTAAATATAAACCTACGGATATAGCAGTCGGAAGTGCGAGAAGCTGTTATTTCGGAAAGCATATAGTGACGCCTGAAAGTGCGGCTAAGTGGGATAAAAAAAATGAACTTTTAAATTCCATATTCAAAGCGGGGCACCACACTACGCTTATGCATTACAATTTTACTTTTTTAATTGAAGGAATGAGCAGGCTTTTGATATGGAGGCTTTTACATGCTCATCCTTTTTACAATTCCGAGCAGGTAAGCCAGAGATATGCCAAAATGAAAATAGAAAATTTTACGTATCCTAAAAATGCAGATAAAGAAAAGTGGCAAAAATACTATGAAAATATGTTTTTTTATTATGAAAAGCTGATTGAAGAGCTTACACCTGAAATAGAAAAGGTTCTTCCTAAATTCAAACAAAAAGAAGCAAAAAAAAGAGCCCAGGAATTTGCCAGATATTTGCTTCCGATGGGAATGAACGCACATCTTTACCATACTATAAATATTATTACGGCTTTAAGATACATAAACGCAGTAAAGGTGATACCCGAAGCAAAAGCCGAAGCAAAAGAGTTTATATCTCAGCTTAAAAGAGAAATGTTAAAAATTGACGAAAATCTTGCACCTTTAATTGAATTTGCCGAAAATGAAGAAGTTGTATTTCCGAATATAGATATTGAAAAAATTAAAAAAGAAAAAAATGTCACCAAAAAAGTTGAGGTGTTTGATATAGTGGATTACGATTTTGAACTTAACGCAAATTATGCGGGCGTTTTAAGAGTTTCAAACATATATCTTGACGAAGCGATACTAGGAAGTTTTAATTCATATATAAAACTTTCTTTAAGTGCTGATGCTCAAAACCAGCGTCACAGACGCTCCCCGGCAGTTCGCCCGAAATTAGAAAGTATTTATAAAAGAGATTTTTATATGCCGAAAATATGCAACAGCGTAAAAGAGTTGTATTTAAGGGCCGTTGAGTATTCATATGACTTTTTTGAAAATCAAAAAGAATCTATCGGATTTTGCGAAGCCGCTTATGCGCTTTTAAATGCTCACAATATTGAAATAATTGAACATAACGATTTCCAGGAATTTGCACACAAAGCTCAGATGAGGCTTTGTTATAACGCCCAGGAAGAGATATTCGATATTGTTTACGCGCAGGTTATGGAGCTTAAACAAGCAGGCATAAAAGCTGCAGATAAATTCCTGCCGCCTTGTGCGTTAAGATATATTGAAGGTATTAAACCTGTATGTCCGGAAGGTGACAGATTTTGTGGGACTAAAGTTTGGAAAATGGATTTTGAAGAGTATGAAAGGTTAATTTAGTTGCCTCTCATTGCAAAGGAGGCTTAAAATGGGAATTCAGGATTATTTATACAATGAATTTGATTCTAATATCATTGAAGAATTTTTAATGATGCTTGATATTATGGAAGACAATCTTGATTTAACGATTGAGAGGCTTTATACTGATTACGATGAAGCTGTTAATGATTTATTCAGAATGTTTCATAATCTTAAATCAGCGGTCGCTTATTTAAAAATAGACAGAATTAAAAATTTTGCCCATTTTGTGGAAGATGTGCTTGATAAGGCCAGAGAAAAAAAAGAAGCAAAAGAAGAACTTATAGACTGGCTTTTTAAAGTTGCCGATCAATTTCACGAATGGTATGGCAATATTGACAGAAATGAAGAGCTTGCACCTCTTCATCCCGATATTTTTAAAGTTCCTAAATTATAAAAGGAGATTAATAAGTGAGAAATAAAGACAATGAAGCTATTTTTATTGAAAGAATAAACAGAATAAATCCTAAAATTTTAGAAGGATTAAAAGAAAAAAATGAGTTTTCGTTTAGAATAAACAAACATAAAGCAGGAATTGAAGCTATTAATGAATTAAGAGAAGAAGGATATAACCCAAAACCTGTTAAGTGGAGCAAATGGGTATATACCCTTCCTATTGAAGAGAGAAAAAAAATTACCAAATCAAAAACATACACGGCCAATAAAATATACATTCAAAACCTTTCATCCATAATATCCGCTATTTCATTAGATGTAAACGAAAACGACTGGGTATTGGACCTGGCGGCGGCACCCGGCGGTAAAAGTCTTATATTCAGCGAAACGGCAAACAAGGTAAGTGCCGTAGAGCCTGACAAAAACAGGTTTTTCAGAATGAAAAGGAATTTTAAAGAACACGGCGCAAAAAACATACAAACTTACAATAAAGACGGAAGGTTTGTATATAAGGCGACGGGTGAAATGTTTGATAAAGTATTTTTGGACGCACCATGCAGCAGCGAGGCACATATAGATTTCAGTGAGGGTATTACTTGGTGGAACCTTAAAAGGGTAAGGAGATTTGCCAAACTTCAAAAAGAACTTATTATTTCCGCTTTTGAATCCTTAAAACCTGGTGGGGAGATGATCTTTGCAACTTGCACATTTGCGCCTGAAGAGAATGAAGAAAGTGTTGATTTTCTTTTGAACAGATACGACAACGCGGAAGTTGTTGAGGTAGATCTTCCGATTGACAATATTCAAAGAGGAATTACCAAATGGGAAGATAAAGAGTATCATCCCGATGTAGCCAAAACCATAAGAATTTTGCCAAAAGGTGCATATTCCGGGTTTTATTTTGCAAAAATTAAAAAACACTGAATTTAAAAATTTTGTTTAATAATTTTAAGAGTCTGAGTTTATATTCTTCTTTCGCGAAAGCTTGGGCTTCTTTATAAGAAGAAACAGAATTGCCTAAAAAAGTTAGGGTATAAGGTCTGTCAATATAAATTAAAGCTTTGCCTTTTATTATGAAATTTTCAAGCAGGTGATATTTTTGAATATCGATTTTTATTTTTATAATATTTTCCGAGTTTTCGGAAATAACGATATATTTTGAAAAAGCTTCGATTGTCTGGTTTTTAAACATGTTTGTTTTAATTTTAAAAGTTGTGTTTAATATAATATTCATAGCTTTTGTTTCGATATTTTTTAGTTTATCAATGTAATTGGAAATATTTAATCCAAGTGATTCAAGTATAAAAATTTCGCTTTTTAATTTTTTTAGTTTGTGTAAGATTTTGTATGCGTAGATCACGTTGTTTATTGCATTTTGATTGTTAAAATTTATATTTGCAAGAGAGATTTGAATTTTTGTTTTTAAATTTTGAATCAGTTTTTGTTTATTTACCCTTAAGAGCACATAATATTTATCATCTTCTTTTTTTGTTTTTAAAATTTCATAATTGTTAAAGCTTATATCGTTTACCTGTGTATTTATCTGCTGGTATATTTCATTGTATGTTTTTTGGTTGTGAATACCTTTGTTTATGACAAAATTGGAGGAGATTTTTACATTTATTCTTGAAGCTATGTCGTTTAAAGCGTTTTTGATGGCATTTTCTTTTGTATATCCTTCGGCAGAGGCGTAAAAAAAGTTTGGATTATCTTTTGGTGTATTTATATACCATTTTGGAGGTTGCGGATTTGTGCAGGAAATAAAAAAAATAGTTAATAAAACCAGCCATTTTTTCATCAGAACAGATCCCAAAAAGAGGTATCAAAATTAGGCTCTACCATGTCACCTATTTTTAATTGCTTATTATCGTCCAGGTCTATGGTAATCCAGCATGAATTGCCAAATATTATGTTACTGACTTCGCCTTCACCTATTTTATATTTTTCAATTTCGCCGGTCACTGGGTCTTTTTTCAAATCGTAAATATTTAATTTCAATCCTTCATACATTCCCTGATTGGCTCCGAGTGTGATTTTGGCTATTAAATCATCCCCGTTTTTTCTTACTTCGTATATGTAACCTTTCGGTGCGAAAAATTTTTTGATGGAATTATAAGCGTTTGAAATGGTTTTATTTAAAGCTTTGATTATTAAATTTGAATAAAACCTTGTATATGAGATATTATCGGAATAATACGAACATGCACTGAAAATTCTGTCGTAATCGTTATTGAATTCAGGAAGGTTAAATATCTGGATATTTATTTGCGTGCAGGCTTCGTATGAATAATACGGAGGTGAGTATTTTCTGATTTTTTGTCCGTTTTTATTCTTTACGTAATAGTAATAGCCTCGGTGATATTTTGGTGTGTAAGTGACGTTTAGGATTGAGCCTTTAATCAAATAATCGGCCCCGATATCGCTTTTTGTTTCCTTTGCTATTTCTGCAGTTTTTATTTCGTCATTTATCTGATTTTCGTCTATGATTCTTAATACTTTTACAAATTTGGAATTTTGCAGTAAAAAACTTAATCTGTATGTTGCGTTTTGACTCAAATCTAAATGTCTGTAATTGTATTTCGGAAATCTGACAATGGATATTTTTTTTATTTTCGGTGAAAAATCTGTAGGTGCCACGCTATTTTTAGGAACGAAAGTCGGTCTGTAATCGGCAAGATTTATTTTACTCGAACATCCCAAAAACAACAGAACCGGTAAAACCAAAAAGAAAAATCTCATCCGTTATTTTGAAAATTTCTCTTTTGCAGCTTTAAGCGCCGCAATTACGTCATCAATGTTTTCATAAGGAATATGTGCTTTCCAGTCGGGTTTTTCATTATCTCCGTTTAAAGATATACCTATACTTACCACCGGTTTACTTCCTTCCCCGTATGGCTCGTTAATATGTGAAACTGTTATAAGTCCTTCTTTGGTATTAGCCAGTGGAAATTCCGCAATTATTGTGTTTGTTTTCATGTGAAGCCCTTTTTTGATTAATTATATCATTTTAGATGTAAAAAATGAAAAAATATATTAATCCTCTTCTCTGAAAAATATTATTTTTTTCAAACGGCTTCGCTACGGTGCCCAAAATTTTCTAAAATTTTGACCGTTACGCTGCAGATGTTTTCTCAAAATAATATTTTCCAGAGTCTTATCAATATACCAATAACAAATATACCAATTAGCTAAATAACTTTTATTTCAGCTTTTTAATTACGGCTATAAATTCCCTTTCACTCTCTTCAAGATATGTTTTGATTTCTTTTATCTCTTTTTCATATTTTGGTATATAGTGGTATTTTAATGCGTTTACCCTTATTAGGGTCTGTTTTAACTCTACTGAAAGTTTCCATATTTTTATTTCAAGTTCGGCAAGTTCCAGTATCATTTTTAAGCTTTTAAAAAAACTTTCCCTTGCCAAATCTTCAAAAATATTTGTATTTAATTCTATTTGGGGCCGGCTTGTAATTTTAAAATCTATTTTCGGAATTACAATTCCTAAAAAACTTTTTTGAACGACTTTGAGTTCCGTTTTTACAAATGGAACGGGCGATAAATTTTTGTTTTCCATAAGAGCTTTAATCAGTATGTTATAACTGCTTTTTATTGTTTCGTTTAATTCTTTTCTTCTTTTATCCACAATATCCACTATCTGCATAATTTCTTTAAGTAATAAATCTCTTTTTTTGCTTAAAATCTCTTCCCCTTCATGGACAATTTCAAGGTCTTTTTTAAGCTCAATCAGAGTTGATTTGTTTTTAATCATATATTTCTCCGATTTCTTTTTGTGAAAGTCTTGTAAGTTCGGTTTGAGGCAATATTTTTAATAGTTTTTTCGCAATTTCAAAAGTTTCGTTTATATTTCTCGGAAGGTCCTGGCTTATGAAGTTTTCTTCAAACTTTTTTGCGAACTTTAGATAATTTTTTTCAAGCTCGCTAAGTTCGCTTTCACCGATGATTGAAGCGAAACTTTCTATTTTTTTTGCATTTGCATAAGACGAATAAAGCTGGGAGGCAAATTTTTTATGTCTTGAATCAATAGCCGAATTCATCAGTCTTGAAAGAGAACTTAATACATCAATAGGCGGAAAGAGCCCTTTTTTATGAAGAGAGCGGCTAAATACAATCTGACCTTCCGTAATATATCCGCTCAGATCCGCTATCGGGTGGGTTATGTCGTCATCCGGAAGGGTCAAAACAGGAATCTGGGTAATTGAGCCTTTTTTGCCTTTTATAATTCCGGCTCTTTCATATATTGATGCCAAATCGCTATACATATATCCCGGGTATCCTTTTTTGCCGGGGATTTCTTCTTTTTTGGATGAAATTTCGCGTAGTGCATTGGCGTAATTTGTCATATCGTATAATATTACTATAACGTTTTTACCCTTTTCAAAAGCCATATATTCGGCAAATGTCAGGGCGGATCTTGGCAGCAGCAGGGAGTTTATCGTAGGTTCGTTTGCAAGATTTAAGAAAATGGTAATTTGTGAATTTTTTGAGGATATGTTGTTAATTAAATATTCGGCTCTTTCAAATCTCATACCTATTGCGGCTAAAACTATAAGGGAATTTTCTATGGATATTTGTGTAGCAAGTTTTGCTACAAATTCGTCGTTTTTCAGACCGCTTAAAGCGAAAACGGGTAATTTCTGCCCTTTTATAAGAGTGTTTAATCCGTCAATAGCGCTGAATCCGGTTTGAATTATATCTTTTGGGTATTCCCTGTAAGCCGGATTGTAAGCACCGAGGTTAATATCCGATTCTTTTTCGTAATATTCCGTTATCCCGTCAATAGGATTGGCAAATGCGTCAAGTGTTTTGCCTATTAAATTTTCGCTTAGTTTTATTTTTAGAGGCTTAAAATGAAATTCGGCTTTTATTTTGTTTATATCAAGCCCGTATGTGTCACCTAAAATTTCTATAACGCTTATTTTTTCATCTATTGCGCTTACTATCCCTTTGAGGGTTTTATTTCCGTATCTTAATGTTACGCTTTCATTGTAACCCACGCCTTCAATAGTTTCGAAAAAAAGCAGGTTTCCTTTTAATTTTACGGCCCCTTCGTATTCTACTCTCATATCATTCTCCGTAATTTTTTATAAATTCATTGTAAAAAGTTTCTATTTTTTCTCTTAACGTTTCATATTTTTTATACTCTTCATTCGGAATTTCATATTTTGCCCTTATAAATTCAGAAATTACAGGCTGGTTTTTAAGTATGTCTATAGGAATCTGTTTGCTTAAAAACGCTTTTTGCCACATATTGTGTATTAACACTATAGTTTTTGCCATTTCCATCTGTTTTTGCGCGGTGCAGAATGCGTCAATTTCGTCAAAAGCGTTTTGCTGCAAAAATGCTTCTTTTATCAGTTCTGCGGTATAAAGTGTGATTTTTTCCTCTTCAGGGAGTGCCTGAACGCCCAAAAGCTGGACGATTTTTTGTAGTGCTGCGTCTTTTTGAAGTATATCGTTAAAAAACTGCTTTATCTCTTTTTGATTTCCGATTTTTTCCCACCATTCGTCAAGTTCATAGCTCGAATAGCTGTTTAAGTAATTTATCGCCGGATAAAACCTTGCATTCGCAAGGGATTTGTCAAGGGCCCAAAATACGCTTGTAAAGCGTTTGGTGTGTATGGTTACGGGTTCCGAAAAATCGCCGCCGGCCGGTGAGACTGCACCTATTATGCTAAGCGAGCCGATTTTTGAGCTGTGTGTTTGGACGATTGAAGCCCTTTCGTAGACAGATGCTATTTTTGATGAAATATCCGCAGGATATCCTTCTTCCATAGGCAGCTCTCCCATTCTGCTTGAAAGTTCCCTCATAGCTTCAGCCCATCTGGATGTGGAATCTGCCATAAGAGCCACATGATAGCCCTGGTCTCTATAATATTCGCCTATGGTAATACCGAGATAAATGGAAGCTTCCCTTGCGGATACCGGCATATCCGAAGTGTTGGCGATTAAAACGGTTCTGTTCATTAAAGGTTTTCCGGTGTAAGGGTCCGTTAGTTTTGGAAATTCTTCCAAAACCTCCGTCATTTCATTTCCCCTCTCACCGCAACCGATATAAATGATTATATCCGCATCGCAGTATTTTGCGAGTGTCTGTTGCAAAATGGTTTTGCCCGTCCCGAATCCGCCTGGTATCGAAGCCGACCCTCCCTTTGCAATCGGAAACATAAAATCAATTACCCTCTGTCCGGTTATAAGAGGAATTTTTGGTGAGAGTCTTTTTTCAAAAGAAGCGGGAATTCTCAGGGGTCTTTTTTTGATCATTGTTTGGGTGTTGCCGCCGATTGTTGCTATTGTGTCTTTAATAGTGCAGGTTTTGTCTTCAATTTCTTCGATAACGCCTTCGTAATCGCTTAAAATTTTGTGTTTTATTCCGTTTTCATCAACTTCGCCTATTATTTCTCCTTTTTTTACCTCATCACCTTTGCTTTTTAAAGCTTTAAAAAAATATCTTTTTTCTTCATCCAAAGATTTTGATTTTGTGCCTTTTTGAATCCTCTCGGGCATTGAAAAAAGAGACCTTTGTATTCCGTCATATACGTTTCCAAGAAGTCCGGGCCCGAGAGTGGCGCTTAAAAGATTGCCGGTTAGGTAAACCGGTTCGTTTAATTTTAACGATGTAGTGTCTTCATAAACCTGAATGGTGATGATTTTTTTGTCAATTCCGATTATTTCGCCGATTAGTCTGTTTTGCCCTATATATACGAATTCAAACATTAAAGGCGTTTCGTTTTCATAAAGAGCTTTTACTATAGGTCCGTTAACGGAAATTATTTTAAGCATAATAGGCCTTTTAATACGTTTTCGATACTTTCTTCCGGGTCAAACACGATATATTTGTTTTCGGTTTTAAAAATGAAGCAGTCATTGTCCGAATACGTTATTTCAAAACGGCTCTTACATTTTCCTTTTAAATATTTAGGCAATATAAGGCAGCCTTCATATTCGTCAATTTTATTAAGAAAGCATCTGCAAAGGATTGGGGCGTTTTGTCGTATTTTTTCCAAAAGCTCTTTTTTGGTTTTTTCAAAAACTTTTTCATAAATCGTTTTAAATTCCGATTCGTATTTTTTTTGCAAGAGCAGTTCTTGTTCTTTCAATATTTTTTCGTATTTCAGTTTTAATAGTTTTTTTTCTTTATCCATATCAAAGCTTTTAAAAAATAGCTCTTTTTGTTTTTGCAGTTTTTCTTTTGCTTTATTTATTTTTCGGTTTGCCAAATTTTCAGCCTCTTTTAAGGCTTTTATTTTTAATTTTTCAAAGTCTGATTCCGAGAACATTTGAGAGATATCCTTTTATGCTTTCTTGCATGTATGTTTTTTCGAATGACGGAATAAAAACAATGGCAGGAAGAGCGTTTTTTTTGGTGTAATTAGAAAATTTGTTTTTAAAGGTTTCGTAATATCTGTCCGCTACGATAACCAGTCCGATCTGCTTGTTTTTTAAAACTTTTTGAAGATCTTCTTCAAAATTTTTAACCTCAATAGTCTCTATCCCGCAAAGTGAAAAACCAAGGCACTCTTCTTTGTTTCCAATAAAAGTTATTTTCATATTTTTCCTAAAATCATAATTGATACGATAAGTCCGTATATCGCTATACCTTCCGCAAGCCCTAAGAAAATCAGGGCTTTTGTAGAAATCTCAGGCTTTTCACCTATACTTCCCATAGCAGCCGCTCCCACCATTCCTACCGCTATTCCGGCTGCAATACTTGAAAGTCCCACAGCCAGTGCGGAAGCTATATAAGCATAAGAGTTATCACCCGCAAACAATATCATAGGTAAGAATAGCAGTATTGCCGCCATTTTTTTATAGTTCGAACGGTTTGTATTCATATCCTCCTCCTTCGTAAAATCTTTTAAAAAATTCATAATATTCAAGTCTTAACGTTTGAATGGTAACGATTACCCCTTCAAGTATTATAACGAATATATTGCCTAAAATAATCGTAATCCAGTATCCCGTTTTATTCATCATTTCAGCAATGGTAAACACCGCTAAAAAAAGTGCCGCGTGAGCCAGTGCGAAAGCACCTGTCCTTACAAAGGATACGGTGTTTGTGATATTTTCCAAAAGCGCTATAACGGAATGAAAAAGGGATTGGGATGTTTTTTTGCTTTCATATATTGTATAGCCGGTAAACACAATAAACAAGCCTGCTAAAATAAATAAATCGAGTTTGATATCCGTGTGTAAAATAAACATTTTAACGCCTATCCATAACAGAAGCAGATAAATACTAAAAGACAAGAGCCCGTTTTCGCCAAAAATAAGCTTTTTAATATCGCCTTTTTTATAATTTGTGGTCATATATAAAACAAAGCCTATTGAAATGATTACACCGCCGGCGAATATACTTAAAGCTATAAGCGTATTGATGTTTTCCATAGGGGAAAACAGATGATAAAGCTCAAAACCGAAAAAATGTCCGTAAATTGCACCGAAAACCATTGACGAAAGGCCGCTTAAAAACATAATTTTTCCAAGAATTTCTTGTTTTGTTTTTAAAAAATAACCTATTGCGGCCAAAACCGCCCCCTGTCCTATATCCCCGAACATAAGTCCGAATAAAAACACAAAAATTACGGCAAAAAACATTGTAGGGTTTATTTCATAAGGCTTCGGAAGGGAATATGTCTTTACGAGATTTTCAAAAGGTTTGAAAAATTCCGGTGTGTTTAGCAATGTAGGGGCGTTTATATAATCTATTTCTTTATGTTTTATAAAAGGCATGGGTTTAAATTTACTTTTTGGTATCCACCCTTCTAAAATATAAAAATCCCTTTTTTCCTTTAAGTGTGTTTTAACTTCATAAAGGTTTTTGAGATACAACAAATGGGCATATATTTTTTTAAGGGTTTCTTTTTCTTTTATTATTTTTTGTTTTTCTTCATTAATTAGCGCAAGTTCTTTTTCCAAATCTTTAATGTCCAAATTGAATAAATCGTCGTTAAAAGGGGTAATTGTGAATTTTTGCAAAATTTCTGAGGTTTTTTCTTCCGAACCTGGCGTGTAAACGGCAATCACGGGGATGAAATCGTTTAAATATTCATAAACGCACAATATATCATAAGCACTCAATACGAGTTTTATTTCCTCAAAATTTTCATAACCGGCGTAAAATGCTTTGAATTTTAAAAATTTGAATTTTAATTCTTCTTTTGAAAGGTTAAATATACTCAAAAACTTTTCAAGTTTTTGAAGGGATTCTTTTTTCCTTTGATACTCTTTTTCCCGGAATGACACGTTTTCATATACTGAAATCAGTAAAGACAGGATGTTTTCAATATTTTCAATGGTAAATTCGTGTTTTTTGGGTGAAGGTAACGGTTCGTTTATAATTGAAAGCAGATCGGCCGTTTTTTTTATTAAATTGTTGATTTTATAAATTAAGGGGTGTTTTTTAACGGAATCTTTTTTAATGTGAAATATTTTTTCTTTCCCCAGAGTTTCTAAAAACGTGTCTATTTTTTCTTTGGGGATTTCAAACGTTACTTTGAACATTTTTTCCGGGAAAAACATCTTATACCACCATCTCTTCAATTTCATTTTTTGAGAGATTATAACTAAACGCCGTAAAAACGGCTTTTATATTTGATATTTCTCTTTTTTTAAGCATCAAAAACACAAAAGGAACGGAGAGTTTAAAGGGGTATCCGAACCAGACGCCGTTAAGTGATTTGTAATAATTTGTAAAAAGTTCTTTTTTTAATAAAGTAAAATTGTAATTTTTATTAGGAATGTCGATTAGGTTTTGTAAATTTGTAGCAAATTCGTATAAGTTGTTTGACGAACTTAGGGTTTGAAGTCTGTTTTTATCCAAATTGCCATAGGGCAGCAAAGAGTGAAAAAAATCCTCTATTTTGAGATTATATATTATTTTGTATTTCAATATTGTAAATATGTTGATTAGATCAAAATATTTACCGATAATGTTTTTAAATTCCCTTTGGTCTTTTGAAGAGATTTTATCAATAGAGGTTTTTATTAAGTTTGCTATTTTTTTGTCTATTTTTTCATTTGAAAAAAATAGATAAAACAGATTTTTTTCATCTTTGTTTAAGGGTTTTGTTATTTTATTGTAAAGCTTGTTAAAATGTGTGTCTAAATCAATATGCACTTTTTCGGGGGATGTTAAAATGTTTTTATAATGGGTTTGGGTTAACATATTGTATAAATCGGCGCTGTTTTCATATAAAAGAAGCTTGCTTTTATCTAAAAATTCACTTTTAAGGCTTCTTACAAGCGCGTTTACGTAAGCGTATTTTAATGCCCGCATATTTCTTCTTTTATTTTTTGAAAAAGTTTGTTTTTATCAACCGAAACGGATATCAGTTTTTTTTCTTTTTCTTGAAGATTTTTTTGTAAAGAAATTTCATATTTTTTTAAATTTGAATCCATCTCTTTTTTCAAAGATTCTTCATATATCACAAGATCTTGTTTAAATTTAGTTATAAATTCTTTTTTTTCTTTTTCGAACTCATCAAAAAGCTTTTTTATTTCTTTATCGGCATTTTCGATAATTAAATATGCCTCTCTATCCAGATCGAATATTCTTTTCATCTCAATCCTTTGAAATATTATAGCACTTTATTAAAGGAAAATGAAAAAAATGGGAAGAAGTTTTTATGGTTAATTAAAGTTAATTGAGGTCAGTTAAGGTTATAAAAGTTAGTTAAGGTTAATTGAAGTTAATTTGGGTTTATAACTTAAAAAACTTAACTAACTTTAATAACTTTTAAAAACTTAACTAACTTTAATAACTTTTTCATATCTCTTTTATAAATTTTTCTATCTCTTTTTGGAGGTGTTTTAAATCTTTTGAATTGTCGATAACGTAGTCGGCTTTTTGCTTTTTAAGCTCAATATCAAGCTGGTTGTTTAAAATTGAGAGGGCCTGCTCTTCACTCACGCAATCCCTTTGCATTACCCTTTTTATCTGCAGTTCTTTTGGGGCGTAAATTACTAAAACTTTATTGAATTCGGGATAATTTTGTTTTTCAAAATACAAAGGCAGATCCACAAAATATTTAACGCCGTCTTTTTCATATTTTTCGGCGAGGTTTATTACTCTTTTTCTAACTTCCGGCAAAATGATGCTTTCGAGTGTTTTTAGTTTTTCTTTATCGTTAAATACGATGTCTCTTAGTTTTTTCCTATCTGTAGTTTTGAAAATTTCTTTTATTTTTTCTTTTTTTTCTTCAAATACCTCTTTGCTTATTTTATCGGCGTCTATTATTTTATAACCAAACATCCTCAAAAAGGAGGCGACGGTGCTTTTGCCCGTCCCTATGCCGCCTGTTAATACGATTGCATTAGAAAATTTTTCACTTTTCACTTTACACTTTTCACTTATAATTTAATAACGTCTTTGATATTTTCAAAAATATATTTAGGCAGAACGAAGCTTGCAAGATGAATATCCGTATGGTAATAATGGGTGTTTTCTACGAAGTCGCTTCTGTGTCTTATTAGGTCGGCTGTAGGATGAATCTCTTTGCTTGCAAAAACCAAAGCTTTTCTTTCTCCGCTATCTTCAATGAAATAATAAGGCATTACGATATAAAAAAGTTTGCTGAGATTTGCAAAAAGATCTCTGTCTTCCAAAGAAGAGGCTGTTGTAATATATATGCCTTTATCGTTTAATTTTTCGTAAATTTTTATTAAATCACCCGGTTTTTCTTCAATAATCAGATCATATTTTTCCTGAGTGTCTTCATTAAAAATTTCGAATTTTTTAGTAAGAATTTTATTAAATTCCCCGTTTAGTTCGCTTGGAACTAAAAATTTATCACCGGCTTCCTGTGTGCATGCACCTACAAGAGCCATCATCTCTTTTTGAGTTTGAGTCATTATTATCCTTTTTTTGGCTTAATATATCAAAAAAATTTGAAATTGCAAAAAAATTTGATATATTTCGGACAAAAATTATCTTAAAGGAGTAAAAATGTATAAAATCGATGTAGAAAAAATGTGTGGATGTATAAAAAATAGTAATCTTGAGTTTCCAAAAACATTTGATACAAAAGAAGAAGCCGAATTTGAATCTTTAAAAATTGCAAATTATATGAATGGAAATTTTTGTAAAAAACACAGATTTTTTGTAAATGAAGAAGAGGATACATTTAAAATTTATGTTGAACTCTCTTGCCCTGGCGTTAGCTGAGGGCTTTTTTGTTATAATCTTACAAAAAGGCTAATTTAATGGTTGCCCATCTTTGCTGCAGTGTTGATGCCGGATATTTTTTAAAAAGATTAAAAGAAGAATTTCCTAATGAAAGAATAATCGGTTTTTTTTATGACCCTAATATTCATCCTTATTCCGAATTTAAACTTCGTTCTCTTGATACCGAAAGGATTTGCAAGAAGCTCGGAATAGAATATGTTGAAGGCGAATATGATTATGAAAGCTGGCTTAACGCCGTGAAGGGAAAAGAGAACGAGCCGGAAAAGGGTGTTAGATGCTCTATATGTTTTGACCATTCTTTGGAAGCTACCGCAAAGTTTGCACAAAAAACGGGGGATAATAAAATAACAACATCTCTTTTAATGTCACCCATGAAATCACAAGAGCAGTTAAATTCAATCGGAAAAGTTATAAAAAGAAAATACGGCATTGATTTTTACGCTCCCGATTACCGAAAAAAAGGCGGAACCCAGGCTCAGCAGCAGTTTGCAAAAGAAACTCAGATGTATAGGCAGGATTATTGCGGTTGTATTTATGGTATCTGGCAGCAAAAACGGCATCAGGAAATAATAGATGAACTTTTAAATCCCATAACCGGACAAACGCTTCCTGCAAGCATAGAAGAAAGGTTAGAGATTTATAAAAAGAGGCTTGAATATGAAGATAAAGGTATAGAATATAAAATAATCAAAGAAAATTTCCTCAATTACAGACTGCTGCGAGGAAATGTAAAATGGAAAATGGAAAATCAGGGGTCCCCGAAAAGTCCTGAGACTTTTTGGGGTAAAGATGCAAAGTGGGAAATTGTGGATAGTTATATTCTGTTTTATTCGTATCTTCAAAGACCTGCGAGAGGAAGAATTGATTTTGTAAAAGACGGGATCGGGTATTTTAACAGAATGCAGATAATTTTTGTGGAAATTGCGAAATTTAATGAAATTTTAAATAAAAAATACCAAAATGTTAAAGAAATAATCAAAAATCCCCCAAGTGTTGAAGAAGAGATTGAGTTTAGGGAAAAAATAACCAATACCAAATACTCTTTGTCGCCGATAATTGTTGTGGATGAGATTAAAGAAAAGTATGAAGTCGATATTGAAGCAAAAGTTTATCCTGATGTAAGAGAAATTTTGATAAAATTTTAATAAAAAAGGATAATATATGGTTTATGATATTAATCAGATTCAAGAGATGCTTCCTCACAGATATCCGTTTTTATTGGTTGACAGAATTACGGAAGTTAAAGAAGGCGAATATGTTGAAGGTTATTTAAATATTTCCATTACAAACCAGGTATTTCAGGGGCATTTTCCGGGACATCCGATATATCCAGGTGTATTAATAATCGAAGGTATGGCGCAAACGGGTGCGATTTTACCTTTTACAATTATGAGTAAAGAAGAATTAAGCGACAAAGTGGTATATTTTATGAGTATTGACAAAGCTAAATTCAGAAAACCTGTGCTTCCGGGTGATAAACTGGTATATAAAGTTTCTACGATAAAACACAGAGGAAAAATCTGGCAGCTTAAAGGTGAAGCTTATGTGGACGGAGAGCTGGTAAGCGAAGCCGAGCTTAAAGCCATGATAATGGATAAATAATTAAAAATGAAGAATAGAGAATTTAAAAAAGGGGTCCCCGAAAAGTTGGTAAACTTTTTGGGGTATAGATAGAGAATTGAGAATGGAGAATTAATGAAAGCGATTATAAAAGGTAAAGTAGGCAAAAACTGCAAAATAGGTGAAGGCGTAATAATTGACGAAAACGTAGTAATAGGTGATAATAATATAATTGACCCGTATACAATTATTACCGGATATACGACAATAGGGGATAATAATCATATTTATTCTCACGCGGTGCTTGGAAGCGAGCCGCAGGATTTGAAATATCACGGGGAAAAAACGGAACTTATTATCGGAAACAACAACAAAATCAGAGAATTTACACTTATTAACCCCGGAACCGAAGGCGGAGGGGCCGTAACTAAAATAGGTGATAACAATCTTTTAATGGGATATGTCCATGTGGCTCATGACGTAATCATAGGAAATAACTGCATTTTGGCAAACGCGGCAACACTTGCAGGACATGTGGTTTTGGAAGATTTTGTAGTAGTGGGAGGAATGACGCCTATTCATCAGTTTGTAAAAATAGGTGCACATGCCATGATAGGCGGTGCAAGCGCCGTTGCACAGGATATTCCGCCGTTTACAATAGCGGAAGGCAACAGAGCTAAACTAAGAGGTCTTAATCTTACGGGACTTAGAAGAAGATTTGAAAACAGAAGTGATATAGATGCTATTAAAAAGGCGTATAAAGCTCTGTTTGAAAGCGGAAAACCGCTTAAAGACACGGCAAAAGAGATAATTGAAAATACAGATAACGAATATGTAAAACATTTATGCGAATTCGTATTAAATTCGAAAAGGGGAATACCATATGATAGAAAAGTGTAGTTTCTGCGGCAGTCTTGAAACAGAAGACAATCCGCTATTGGCGGCGCCTGATGATGCGGCGTTTATATGTAAAAACTGCGTATTAACCGCATATGAAATAATAATGGGTGCCGAAAACAAAAAAAAAGAGAATAAAAAACCGGCAGACATAAAACTCTTAACGCCAAAAGCGATAAAATCGCATTTGGACGAGTATGTAATAGGGCAGGAAAGAGCCAAAAAAATTATTTCGGTAGCAGTATATAATCACTATAAAAGAATACTTTTTGGTGCAAAAACGGATGTGGAAATTCAAAAATCAAACATCCTTATGATAGGACCTACCGGAAGCGGTAAAACGCTTATAGCAAGAACTCTTGCAAAACTTCTTGACGTTCCTTTGGCAATAGCCGATGCCACTTCGTTAACGGAAGCGGGATATGTAGGAGAAGATGTAGAAAACGTGCTTTTGAAACTTATCCAGGCGGCCGATTATGACATCGAAAAAGCCCAAAGAGGTATTGTGTTTATAGACGAAATAGACAAAATCTCAAGACTTTCCGAAAACAGATCCATTACAAGGGATGTAAGCGGCGAGGGTGTTCAACAGGCACTGCTTAAAATTATAGAAGGATCAATTGTTAACGTTCCGCCTCAGGGAGGAAGAAAACACCCTAATCAGGAATTTATTCAGATAGACACTTCAAATATCCTGTTTATCTGCGGCGGTGCGTTTGACGGGCTTGAAGAGATTATTCAAAAAAGACTCGAAGGCGCTACGGTCGGATTTTTAGGTAAAACAAAAGAAAAACTTACAAAAGACGACATTTTTGCACTTGTAGAGCCGGAAGATTTAGTCAAATACGGCCTTATTCCGGAACTTATAGGAAGGCTTCCGGTAATTGCGACTCTTAGGGAACTCGGAAGGGATGATTTAATCAGGGTTCTAACAGAGCCTAAAGACGCTCTTATTAAGCAATATCAGGCATTGTTTAAACTTGACGACGTTGAACTTGAATTTGAAAGGGAAGCCCTTGAAGCAATTGCCGATAAAGCAATTAAAAGAGGAACCGGAGCCAGAGGACTCAGGGCTATTTTAGAAGAAGCAATGGTTGATATTATGTTCAACCTTCCGGAATATAGAGGATATAAAATTATTATTACAAAAGATGTAATTGAAAACAAAGCCGAGCCTATTTTAATCAAAAAGGAAGAAAATGCTAAATAAATTACTTGGACTTTTCAGTAACGACCTTGCAATAGATTTAGGGACCGCCAATACGCTTGTTAGCGTAAAAGGCAAAGGGATAGTAATAAACGAACCAAGCGTTGTAGCTATTAAAGACGACAAACACAAAAAGAAAGTTTTAGCCGTCGGAAAAGCCGCAAAAGAGATGGTGGGTAAAACGCCCAAAAACATTGTAGCCATCCGTCCTATGAAAAACGGGGTAATTGCCGATTTCAGCGTAACGGAAGAAATGATAAGATATTTCATTCAAAAAGTTCATAACAGGAAAGGTCTAATTAGACCCAGAATTGTTATATGCGTTCCTTACGGACTTACTCAGGTTGAAAGAAAGGCCGTAAAAGAATCTGCAATGAGTGCAGGGGCTAGGGAAGTATATCTGATTGAAGAGCCTATGGCTGCAGCAATTGGTGCAGGACTTCCAGTAAAAGAACCTCAGGGAAGTATGGTTATTGATATCGGAGGAGGAACGACCGAAATAGGCGTTATTTCTTTAGGCGGACTTGTTGTAAGTAAGTCGATCAGGGTTGCTGGTGATAAGTTTGACAGGAGCATCGTCGATTACATAAATAAAAAATACAACCTAATCATCGGTGAAAGAGTAGCCGAAGAGATTAAAATGGAAATCGGAAGTGCGGTTAAACTCGAAGAAGAGCTTAAAATGCAAGTTCAGGGTAAAAACAGAATTTCGGGTCTTCTTGAAACAATCACGGTTACCAGTGAAGATATAAGAGAAGCACTTAAAGAACCGGTAAAAGAGATAGGCGAAGCCGTTAAACAGGTTCTTGAAGAAACGCCTGCCGATCTTGCCGGAGATATTGTTGAAAACGGAATAGTGCTTACAGGTGGTGGTGCACTTCTTAAAGGGCTTGATAAATATCTTAGCGATCTTGTGCTGCTTCCGGTTTATATTGCTGAAGAGCCTCTTTTGGCGGTAGCGAAAGGAACGGGTAAAGTCCTGGATGAAATAGAAATTTTAGCAACGCTTGATGAGTAGACGCTTATTATTAATATTAACTATTGTAATAGTGTTGTTTTTTCAGATTCCGGTTATTAAAAAATACACACTTGAGAGCGCAAACGCTCTTAAAAGTTCTTTTTCTTCCCTTTTAACAACATGGAAAGAGATTTACGAAGAATATATAGACCAAAAAGACACGCTTCAAAAACTTCTTATAGAAAATAAATTTTTAAAAGACGAAATACAAAAAATTGCCGTTAAATACGCCACATGTAAAGATTTGAAATATTTTAAGAGTCTGGATGTTCCGAATGTAGTTTTTACACAGGTGATTTCTTATGCAAAACTTCCTGATTTTACGCAGGTTTATGTAAATTACAGCAAACCTTTTACAACACCTAGAGGACTGGTTTATAATAATCTGGCTGCCGGTATTGTTGTTAAACACTATTCAAATTACTCTTTGGCACTTTTAAATTCTAATGAGAAAACTTCTTACACGGTATATATAGGAAAAGATAAAATTCCGGGAATTTTTTACGGAAAAATAAACACAATAAAATACATTCCGAAATTTAAACAGATAAATATAGGTGATTTGGTGATAACAAGCGGGCTTGACGGCGTTTTTTATCAGGGTGCAAGGGTAGGTGAAATAACCGAAATAAAACAGAAAAAATTGTATCAGGAAGCAAAAGTCAGACTTTTTTATAATGATTTGAATCCGGAATTTTTTTATGTCGTAGAAACACCTCTTCAAAAGTTACAAAAAACTAAAAATAAAGATATAATTAAAAAAAAGGAGTAGTAATGGATACTCAAAATATTGAAAATACACTTAAAAAAATGGGGCTTGTTCTAGAAAAACTTGTTCAAAAAGTTGATGAATTGGATAAAAGAGTGGCAAAACTTGAAGGAAAAGATGAAAAAAAGTTTTCAAGCGAGGATCTCAAAGTAAAACCTCAAACTCAGACAAATTCGACTTCAAGCAGTTTATCAAGTGGCTTTGGAAGTAGCTTTTTAGGGTCTTTAACCGGTGCAATGGCGGGGATGGGGCTTTATAACCTGCTTTTTAACCATAATGTTTCTCCTGTTCAGATGGGGGAGAGTTTGGGAATGGATAGTAGTGAAATAAACGAGGTTTTGCAAAACGATTTAAGTGAAATAGATTCAAAACTTGATGAGATAGATTCTAAGCTTGAAGAGCTTGACGCTAAACTTGACGATGTGTCTGCGGACCTTGATGAAGATGTTATGACGAGCGAATATTTTGAGAGTTATGAAGATGAAATAGCAGATAATGATTTTGAGGGAGGGTTTGACGATTTTGAAGGATTGGATGATTTTGACGTTTAATCAACCTCGCAAATTATCTCTTTAACTCCCTTTTTTTCCTGAATTTCTATTACTTTAATATCTTCAAAAGGAATTTTAAGCACATCTTCCAAAGTTTTTGGTTTGTGTTTTGCGATAATTGCTGTAAGTTTTCCCCTGTAAGCTTTTGCAAAATGACTTACC
This sequence comes from Nautilia lithotrophica, assembly GCF_054656815.1. Classification (NCBI taxonomy): domain Bacteria; kingdom Pseudomonadati; phylum Campylobacterota; class Epsilonproteobacteria; order Nautiliales; family Nautiliaceae; genus Nautilia; species Nautilia lithotrophica. The sequence continues at coordinate 13,362 of NZ_BAAHXN010000005.1, read as the reverse complement.
ACTTTGCCGTTTTTTATAAATTTAAAAGTAATTGCGTTTTTTGGTTTATATATTTTTTCATAAAATTTAGCCCTTAAATCTATAAAAGGCTCGTTTTCATTGATTTTTTCAAGTATTGGCGCAAATAGATTGTGATGATATGAATAGATGTCAAATCCGGGTTTTGCCCCCTGTTTTAAGGTATAGTGAGGAATCATATCTCCGGCGCTTATCACTCCGAAAAGATTGGAAAAGATATATACGTTTTCATCTATCCATTTTTGGAAATCTTCATCAAGTTCGTTATATTTTAAATGATCAAATGCAACCCCGCTGTATCTGAGTATTGCTTTTTTTGTAGGTCTTTTAAATACGGAAGTTTTATCATCTCCAAAATTTTTTATATCATCGGTTGTTTTTAAAAATTCGTCGTATTTTTTAACGGCTTCTATTCTTTTTTCGTAAATTTCTGGGAAGATGAAACTCTCTTTTGAAATAGGGGGATTCTCTCCCCCTAACGTTTTTCTCTCGCTCGGTGCTAAAAGTATTTTCATTTATTTCCTTACATCTGAATTATAAAGATTGAATTATCTCTTTTTATTTCAAGAAGAACATCACCTCTATCAAGATCTTTTAATTGCTCTTTTAATTCATCAATTGATTTTACATCAATCCATTTTCCTGTTTTAATTGTTTTTATTCTTAGGATTATATCACCTTTTTGTAATCCAACCATTGCAGGATATGTATTTGGTGCTACTTTATCGATTACGATTTGGTTTTTGTCTTCTTTAAGTGTTATTCCTTCAAGAAGCTTTATGCTCTCAATTGTTTCCACTTTGGTTTTAAGTGCTTTTAATTTTGCCGTTAAAGTAATATATTTTCCGTTTCTGTATACTTTGATGTTTACTTTTGCGTCCGGTCCTTTGAAAGCTATTTTGTTTCTGAGTTCCCCTGCGTTTTTAACTTCTTCCCCGTCTACCGCCACAATAATGTCGCCAGGTTTAAGCCCTGCCGCGTCTGCCGCACTTTTTGGTTCTACCTTATTGATAAGCACACCATGGTCTATTCCGTAAAGTTTTGCTTTACCTGAATCAATATTGCTTATCATTACGCCTAAATATCCTCTTACCACTTTTCCGTGTTTGATAAGTGATGTGATTACGAATTTCATCATATTACTCGGAATTGCAAATCCTATACCATTGTTTCCACCGCTTCTGCTTATAATTGCTGAATTGATACCTATTAGTCTTCCTTTAAGATCTACAAGTGCTCCCCCGCTGTTTCCTGGATTGATTGCGGCGTCTGTCTGGATAAAATTTTCATAATCATTAAGCCCTATTGACGTTCTGTTAAGAGCGCTTATTATTCCGTGAGTAACCGTTTCCCCAAGTCCAAACGGATTTCCTATTGCAAGGACGATATCTCCCACTTTTATTTTGCTTGAATCGGCAATTGTTATCGGTTTTAAATTTTTGGCGTCTATTTTAATAATCGCAATATCCGTTTTAGGATCCGTTCCTATAAGTTTTGCCGTATATTTTCTTCCGTCATGCAGTTTTACAATAATTTTGGTAGCACCTGAAACTACATGGTTATTTGTAACTATATATCCGTCTTTTGTAACAATCACACCGCTTCCGAGTGCATATTCTTTGTGTTCTTTAGGCTCTTTTGGCATCTCTCCAAAAGGTCCGAAAAATCTTTTAAAGAAAGGATCTTCAAAAAATTTTCTGAATTGTTCCGGTATTTTAGTTTTAACCATTTTTTCCGTTGAAATGTTTACAACACTCGGAATTACTTTCTGAACTACCGAAGAGTATGACATTACAAGGCCGTTTTGATTTGGTGCTATTCTTTGAATAGCTGAATTATCCACTTTTAAATTTAAATTTCCGGCCATTAAAGCTACACTAACGCTTACAGCCATAATTAATTTCTTCATTTCCACTCCTTAAAAGTTAATTTCCCGCTATCAGTATACAACATCAGGGTTAAAAATGGATTAAAAATATTAAATTTCTTAAAGTTTGCTTAAAATTGTATCTTTTTAATATCATTCGAATAAAAAAGAGTTTGAATGGATTTTTCAAAATATACTGACGAAGAATTAATCGATATTATAGAAAAAGCAAAAGTTGAACTTGCTAAAAGAAGAGAAGGAAAATGGATTCATTTTAAAACCAACGGGTGTTTTATTCCTAAATTCGGTCCTGCTTATGTTGCTAAACTATATCTTTCAGGTGATGAGATTGAAAGGGATTTTATACACTCAAACGGAAAAGAGTGGTGCAAAAAAAGCAAATCTTATAAAGAAGACTGGGATGTGGAGATTTTCGAAAATGACGTGCTTGAGACAAGGCTAACTACTGGCAGAAAAATAGATAAAAGGGAGTGGTATTACGTAAAAGAGGGCGAACTTATACCCCTTATGGATTTGGATGAAGCCAAGCAGTTTTTGAAAAATTTAAAATAAGGAAGGGTTTTTTAGGGTCATTGAGTTGTTAAAGTTGGTTAAGTTTTTAATTAGTTAAATAGTATATTTGTTATTAGTGTATTAGTAGTTGGTATATTGGTAATTAGGGTTTTTCAATAATAAAAGTTAAACAACTTTAACTAACCACAACAACCTTAACTAACTTTTATAACCATAACTAACATCAATAACTTTAACTAACTTCCATAACTTGATTATCACCACCAAGCAAGAATTTTTTCATTGATATCATCGGGAGAATGTTTAAGCATATGATAGATATATCTTGCGAACATATCTGTTTCAATGTTTACTTTTTGGGGAAGTTTATATGTTTTAAAAAGAGTGTTTTCAAAAGTATGGGGGATAATGGTAAGTCTGAATCTGTCACTGAAGACTTCATTGACGGTCAGACTGACGCCGTCTATTGCAATCGAGCCTTTTGGGGCGATGTATTTCATTATTTTAGGGTCGGTTTTTATGATTACATCGTAAGAATTGGCGTTTTTTTTGATTTCAAGTATTTCACCAATTGCATCCACATGTCCTTGAATTAGATGTCCGTCAATTCTGTCACCAAATCTGAGGGCCGGTTCTATATGCACCTCTTTTCCGGCTTGATAGTTTTCAAGAGGGACTATTTTTTGGGTTTCAGGCGAAAGTTCTACTTCAAATCCGTCCGGATATATTTTTGTGGCTGTAAGACACACGCCGTTTATTGCAATGCTATCACCTATTTTGGGTCTGTATTTTGCCAAAATTCTTAATTTATTGTTTCCAAAACTTTTTATTTTTGCCGTTTCCCTTATAAGTCCGTTAAACATTGAAATATTCCTCAATAAGTTTTCTTGCAGTCTCAGGGTCTTTTACTTCATTCATTTTGCTTCTGAATTCACTTGCTTTTGCAATACCTTTTGAGTATGCATGTGCATGCTTTCTGAATAATATTACCCCATATTCACCATACCAGTAAACCATTTGGTTGAAATGTTCAAGTATTACTTCTTTTTTTTGATTAGGGGTTATGGCACCTTGTTGTTTCATTTCAAGAAAAATCCAAGGTTTTCCGACAGCCCCCCTTCCGATTGACACTCCGGCTGCCCCGGTATATTCAATGACAAATTTCGCTTTTTCATAATCAGTAATGTCGCCGTTTGCTATTACGGGGATGTTTACCGCTTTTACGCCTTTTTTTATTTCGTCATAATCGGCTTTGCCTTTATACATCTGTTTAACGCTTCTTCCGTGTATCGTTAAAAACTTTACGCCTAAATCTTCAAGCAGTTTAGCCCTGTCTTCCACGACACTCTTGTCAAATCCTATACGCATTTTTGCACTTACCGGTTTTTTTGATGTTTTGACAATGGCACCAACAACTTCTTTTAAAAAATCCCTGTTTTCATCTTTAAGAAGCACGCCTCCAAAACCGCTGCGTCTTGCTTTGTTTACGGGACAGCCTAAATTTATGTCTATTCCGTCTATCCATTCGATTTCATTTATAATTTCTACGGCTTTAATGGCGTTTTCTATGTTGTTTGCTGCAATTTGCACAAAATAAGGTGTTTCAAGAGGAGATTTTTCCATCATTTTTTTTGTCTTTTCATTATGATAAGCAACGGCGTTTACGTTTATCATTTCACTGAATGTCATATCGCATCCGAATTTTTTTACAACGCTTCTAAAAGGTAAATCGGTATAACCGGCCAGGGGAGCTAAAAAGAAATAGGGGGGATTAGATTTCAGAATCGATATATTCATCAATATCCGCCCTCACACCCGCTTCTCTGAGTTTTAAGAAATATTCAAAAAATTTAAGCTCGTTTTCTTCAATTATTTCTTTAGCTTTTTCTATGTGTTCGTATTTTAACGCTAAATACGCACTTGCCCATTTAAGGGGTTCTACTATTTCAAATTCTCTGTCAGGATCAAGTGTTTGATGAATGCTTTTTGCTATTTCAATCTCTTCTTTAGGTGTTAAAGAGGCTTTTTCAAATAATAATTTTACGTCAGGGTCTTTTAAATGTGCTTTAATTGTTTCAACGTCAATTTCATAGTCATATTTTAAAATCTCATTTATACTTGCGTTTTTTGCATAAATCTTAAATGCCAGTTTTTTCAGCTCTTCATTTTTGTATTTTTTTAAAACCTCTTTTGCAAAGTTTTCATCTTTTTTGAGTCTGTTTTTTATATTTTGGATAAACCACGGATTATCTTCATTTAATTTATATTTACTAATTTCTATTACTTCCCCGTTTATAAGTTTTTCTATATCTTCTAAAAACTCAAATCTTTCACATTTTTTGGGTTTTATTTCAAGCCCGTTTATGTTATTTACGAAATTGTTGCAGTTTTTTAGGATTTTTACCTCTTTTTTTAGAGGCTCTTTGAAAAGAATTCTGTTTTTAATATTTGTTATTAAAATTTCAATATCTTTTTGTATGTTTTTTTTATAAAAATATTCTTTTATATTCAGAACACCGAAAAATATAATTGAAAAAAGAAAAAATATACCCAAAAATATTGCAGTCCAAACTGCATTTGGTAGTGTAATGTTTATTCCAAGCAGACTGAATGTTGTTACACTATTTTCTTCCATATATACTAATAAAGTAATTAATGCGATTAAAATTATGCTAAAAAGAGTATATTTTTTCATTTTATGTTATTTTCCTTCTTTTTCGATTATTTCTCTACATATTATACAATATTTTGCATATGGTTTAATTTTAAGTCTTGCTTCCTGAATAGGGTCTTCACACATTTCACAAATTCCGTATGTGCCTTCATCTATTTTTTTAAGTGCGTCGTTTATTTCTTCAAGTTCTTTTTTTTGGTTTAAATATATCTGATAATCTCTTCCGCTATCCATGCTTGCGGCAGCAAAATCCGCTTCATCGTTTATTTCGCATTTGTTTATATCTTTTATTTCGTTTGAAAGACTGCTTAATATTTTTTCAAGTTCGGCCTTTCTCATCAGCAGCATTTCCTTGTATAAGTGATACTTTTTCATATTCATTCCTTCTCCTTATTTGTGGTATGGGTGATTGTTTTTTATACTTAACCCCCTGTAAATTTGTTCGAACAAAACTAATTTTGCGATTTTATGGCTCATAGTAAGAGGGCTTAGCGATATGTTAATTCCCTTTTTTTTGAATTCATCATCAAAACCCCAAGCACCTGCTATAAAAAAATTAATTTTAGAGTGCTCGAAAATATTTGCAAATTCGTAAGAGTCCATTAATTTCCCCTCAGGGGTTAATATAACGTTATATCCGTCATTAACATATTTTGCAAATATTTTTGAATACTCTGATTTCGGGTTTTCTGATTTGGCAAGTTTATTGGAGTATAAAATGTGGTTTTTAACATCAGCGAAAGGTTTTGACTTTTTTATAAAATCTTTTATTTCATTTTGAAAATCTTCTTTTTTCTCAATCGAGAAGACGTTAATCTGCATATATCGCTTCCTATCACTTTAAATTTTGACGGAATTTTATCATAAATTTTAACGCCTCCGATAACAGCGACGGGATGATTAGAAAATTTTATTAAATCTATAACTTTTTCTCCTATAATATTTGATGTATTTTTAGTCTTAGTGGGGCGATATGCACCAAGTCCGATATAATTTAACGGCAGTTTGTTTGCTTCAAGGATTTCTTCTTTGTTGTGGGTGGAAAGACCAATTATGAATTGAGAATTGAGAATTGAGAATTGAGAGTTTTGATTCATAAACCGGGAATTATTTTTAATAATTTTAAATTCTCCATTCTCCATTCTCCATTCTCCATTTTTTATGGCATATATTATTTCAAAAGCAGACAAATTGTAAGTATCACATAATTTTTTGAGGTCTTCCTGTCCTATATGAATTCCGTCGCAGTAAGGGAGCAGTTCAATGGTGTCATTGATTATTAATGGTTTTTTCCAGTATTTTCTTATTTCAAAAAGACGCTCTTTTTTTTCTTCCAATGGTGAATTTTTATCTCTGTATTGTAGTATTTTGGCTTTTAGGCCTTTTGCTGTTTTACAGAAATCTTTTATTGAAACATCATATTTTTTTAAAGTGTCCCAGTCCAGAAGAGCATATATAGCCACATATTGCCTTTTTGGCGAATTATAGTAAAAAGTTATTAAGTTGTGAAGTAGGTAAGTGGATAAGTTGTGAAGAAAGAAAAGGGATTAGCTAACTTGTTTTAATGTATATTTTAATAAGTTCCCGATAGTGTCTTTTAATTCATTTCTTTTGATTACCATATCAATTAGACCATGTTCAAGTAAGAATTCGGCTCTTTGGAAACCTTCAGGAAGGTCTTCTCCAATTGTCTGTTTAATAACCCTAGGTCCTGCAAATCCGATAATAGCACCCGGTTCTGCAATAATAAAATCACCCAAAAACGCAAATGAAGCACTAACCCCTCCGAATGTAGGATCCGTAAGAACAGAAATATATGGCAGGTTATGTTCTGCAAGGCTGGCAAGTGCCGCAGACGTTTTTGCCATCTGCATTAAAGAAAATGTGCTCTCCTGCATCCTTGCCCCGCCTGAAGTGGATACGATCACTAAACCATGGTTTTTTTCTATTGCCCTGTTTACGGCTCTTACTATTTTTTCACCTTCAACGCTTCCAAGGCTTCCACCCATAAATGCGAAGTCAAATACAACAAGCTGTGTAGGAATGCCGTTAATTTTACATTCACCGCTAATAACGGATGATTTTCTTCCGGTTTTTTTGTAGTTTTCCTCGACCCTCTTTTTGTAACTTTTTTTATCAACGAAGTTTAAAGGGTCATTTGGTTCTAGATTTTTGTCAAATTCCACAAAAGTGCCTTCATCTGCAAGCAGATTTATTCTATCCTGTGCACTCATTCTGAAATGATATTCACACTTAGGGCATGTATTAAATTCCTTTTGAACCTCTTTATAAAAACTGATGGCACCGCAAGCCGGACATTTTATCCATGTTGTGCTTTTTTCCTGTTTGGTGGGTTGAGGTTTTTTAAATTTTTTTAAAAAGTTGCTAAATCCCATTTTTATTCCTTTATTATACTCAAAACTTCCTCTAAATCTTGCTTTTTAGGACTCATTAAAATTAAATCATCTTCAAAATGCCAATGACACTCACTATTATAAAATTTTGCAGCTGCTATGTCGAATTCTCTTATTTCACCTTTGTAAATAACCGCTTTTGCAAACTCTCCATAACATAAAGACAAACTAAGTGCGCCCGGCGCTCTGAATTTAAGAGAGTGATTACTTAATTTTTGAACGATATCAGGATTTTTATAAGCTTTTTCAAAAATAATCACATCGTGTCTGTAATTGGCCGCAAAAGGTTTTCTAAAAAGATTGTCGAATTTTTTTCCGTGTTTATCTCTTATGAAGTAATCACCATTGCTTAAATTTACAACAACGGCCGCTTCATTTTCAAGATATACGCTGCATCCAAAATAAGGAATATGGTTTGAAACGTTGTAACTTCCGTCAATAGGGTCTATTATTATCTTTTTATCTTTTCCGTTGTCTATAAAACCTGCTTCTTCACTTAAAATATTTCCGTAATCACTAAGAGCTTTTATAAATATTTTTTCAGCTATAAGGTCAATATTAAGACTTCTATCCCCGCCAAAACCTATACCTTTTTCTTCAAAAATATTTTCTTCTTCATGAAGAGCTCTTATAATTTTGAGACTTGCACATAATGTAGCGTCAATAAAACTCATTTTTTCTCTCCCAATGTAGTCCAGTTGATTTTGTTGAAATCTTTGTCATATACGCTAGGTGTGCCTCTTGCACCCAATTCTTCTACCGCTTTTTTTGAATTACTTAATATTTTATCAAATTTTGCTTTTTCCTCTTTTGAAGGATGGTAATTTTTCCATGCATTGCTACCACTTAGCACCTCTCTGAATCTTTTCGCTTTTTCCGCGTCATTTTTACCTGCTAAAATGTAATAACTCATAGCTTTTGCATTTTTGTGGAATGACAGAGGAAATAAAATTACGTGAACTTTATAGTTTTTTTCTAAGTTTTCTTTTGTTTTGGCTTCCATCATTCTGCAGTAAGGACATTCAGGGTCTGTTATTAAATATATTTCTTTATCACCTTTTCCGAATGTGAAAATTACACCTTCTTGAACTATTTTTTTATTAACCGGAAAGTTTGCTGTTAATGGATTTCCGTTTTTATTGTTTAGAACGTTTCCGAGTATTGTGTATTTTTTGTCTTTTGTAATATATATATTTCCCGCTCCTCTTGGCGTTTTGATATTTATAATATAAAATCCGTCTTTAAATACGCCTCTTACTTTAACTATTCCTTTTTTGATGTCTTGTGATAGTTTTGGATATATTAAACTTGCTTTTAAAACTTCGTTTAGTTCTTTTTGAGAAAGTAATTTGTCACTTGCAAATAAACTTGCTGCAATACTTAAACTTAAAATAATTTTTTTCATTAAATCTCCTTGATTTTATTTAATATTTTTTCAACTTTTGCTTTTGGGTTTTCATCTTTATATATCGGTCTTCCTACAACTATAAAATCTACTTTTTGTTCTTTTGCTAGATTAATATCAGCAACTCTTGCCTGGTCCCCTGCATTTTCTCCAAAAGGTCTTATTCCGGGTGTTAAGGTAATAAAATTTTCATTGGTTATTTCTTTAATCATTTTACTCTCAAACGCTGAACACACTACACCATCAAGCCCCGCTTCGTGTGAGAGTTTTGCGAATTCTTTTGCTTTTTTTTCAATACTTTCACCATAAATTTTTTTAAACTCTTCATCAGTAAAACTGGTAAGAGCCGTAACGGCAAGCACTAAAGGTCTTTTTTCATATTTTTCAATTCTTTTCATAACCTGTTGCAATGCTTTTATACCGGCACTTGCATGGACATTAAACATATCTACTTCCAGATTTGCTATTTCTTCTGCCGCATCTGCCATAGTGTTTGGGATATCGTAAAGTTTCAGATCCAGAAAAACATTATAACCCATTAACTTTAATTCTTTTATAAATTCATTTCCGTCTCTAATATAACTTCTAAAACCTATTTTAAGCCATAAGTCTTTTGCATATTCTTTTAATTCATTTGCGAGTTTCAGATTTTCTTTTTTTGACGGATTGTCTAATGCAATACAAAGTTTCATTTGTCTACCTTAGGTAATGTTATTCCTTTTTGTCCGTGGTATTTTCCGCTTTTGTCCGCATAGCTTGTTTCGCATATGTTATCATCAGCGCCTAAGAAAATAAGCTGTGCGATACCCTCATTTGCATAAATTTTTGCCGGAAGAGGTGTTGTGTTACTTATTTCTATCGTTATGTGTCCTTCCCATTCAGGTTCTATCGGAGTTACGTTTACGATTATGCCGCATCTAGCGTATGTGCTTTTGCCAACGCAAATAGCAAGCACGTCTCTTGGCATTTTAAAATATTCCACACTTCTGCAAAGAGCAAATGAATTTGGGGGAATAATGCAGTCGCCTTTTATGTTTACCACATTTCTTTCGTCAAAATTTTTAGGATCTACAACCGTGGAATTGATGTTTGTAAATACCATAAATTCGTCACTGACCCTAATATCATATCCATATGAACTTACCCCGTAACTTATAATTCCTTTTCTAACCTGTTTTTCTTCAAAAGGGGATATCATATCAAAATTTTTAGCCATGTTTCTAATCCATATATCGGATTTAACACCCATATTTTTCCTTTGTTTAATAGTTTTATAGTTGCTATATCACCATAATTTCAGCATTACAATTATTTAAAATTGTATCAAATTTATGTTATTATTTTAAAATACTAAAGGAGAATAAATGAAAAAGATATTAGTTTTATTAAGTGTAGCAGGCATGCTTTTTGCTGCTAGATATCCAATGGTAGCAGAATATAATTATTTAAAAGGATGCATAGGAAATAATAAAGACATGGAAAACTATTGTATCTGCACATTAAATGCAATAGAAAATAAATATACATTAAATGAATTTATTACCGCTTTGCAAGATAAGCAAAAGGCAAAAGAAGTAATTAGTTTTGCTGTAAACGAATGTTTAGATAAACTAAAGAAATAAGGAGTATAAATGGATTTAAGAGAAATTAAAAAGCTTCTTGAAGCATTTGATAAATCAACGGCCAACATATTAGAGTATGAAAATGAAGAATTTAGAATTTATTTGGATAAATCTGCAACACAGGTGCAAAATGTTGCTCAAAACGTAGTCCCTCAACCAGTCCAAGCTGCACAACCAGCACCAGCACCAGCTAATACACAAAGCACCGAAAGTAGTGTTGAGTGTATGGAAGGTGAGCTTATTACATCACCAATGGTTGGAACTTTTTATCAAGCACCTAGTCCAGATTCACCACCATATGTAAAAGTTGGGGACAAGGTTAAAAAAGGTCAAACTCTTTGCATTATTGAAGCTATGAAAATAATGAATGAACTTGAAGCCGAATTTGATTGTGAAATATTGGAAGTTCTTGTTGAAGATGGGCAACCAGTGGAATTCGATACCCCTCTTTTTAGGGTTAAAAGGGTATAAATGAAAAGAATTTTAATAGCAAACAGAGGGGAAATTGCCCTTAGGGCAATCAGGGCTATTCATAAATTAAATAAAGAAGCTGTTTGTGTATATTCAAAAGCCGATAAGGATGCTATATATCTTAAATTTGCGGATGGTGCCGTATGTGTAGGACCGGAAAGAAGTAACGAAAGTTATCTCAATATCCCTGCAATTATAACCGCTGCCGAAATGACAGAATGTGACGCAATATTTCCGGGATACGGGTTTTTAAGTGAAAACCAGACATTTGTTGAAGTTTGTAAAGCACACAATATCGCCTTTATAGGACCTTCTCTTGAAGTTATGGAACTGATGGCCGATAAATCCAAAGCCAAAGAAGTTATGAAAAAAGCAGGCGTGCCTGTAATTCCGGGAAGCGAAGGTGCTATAAGTTCTGTTGAAGAAGCCAAAAAAGTGGCGAGTGAGATCGGATATCCGGTAATCCTTAAAGCCGCAAGTGGTGGAGGCGGTAGAGGAATGAGGGTTGTTGAGGATGAAAGTTACATCGAAAACGCATTTCTTGCTGCATCAAGTGAGGCTGAAAGCGCATTTGGGGACCCTACCATTTATATGGAAAAATATATTGAAAAACCTCGTCATGTTGAGGTGCAGATTTTAGGGGATAAACACGGAAACGTAATACATCTGGGTGAAAGGGATTGTTCTCTTCAGAGAAGACATCAAAAACTTATAGAAGAATCACCCGCAAATATTTTAGATGAAGAAACAAGAAAAAAACTGCATGAAACTGCAGTAAAAGCCGCAAAAGCTATTGGTTATTATAGTGCCGGAACAATTGAGTTTTTAGTGGATAAAAATCTTAACTTTTATTTTATGGAAATGAATACAAGACTTCAGGTTGAGCATCCTGTAAGTGAAATGGTTACAGGAATAGACCTTGTAGAATGGATGTTAAGAGTTGAGGAAGGTGAAAAAATACCTTCTCAAAATGAAGTGGAAATCAAAGGGCATGCGATTGAGTGCAGAATCTTAGCGGAAGATCCTGAAAAATTCATTCCAAGTCCAGGAAAAATTCAAAAACTTTATATCCCTGGTGGTAAAGATGTAAGAGTTGATACTCATGTATATGCAGGATATGTAATCCCTCAGTATTATGATAGTTTAATTGCTAAGGTAATTACTTGGGGTAAAGACAGAAATGAAGCTATCAATGTAATGAAAGAAGCGCTTAAAGAATTTCAGGTTAGCGGAATCAAAACATCAATACCTTTCCATCTTAAAATGCTTGAAAACGAAGATTTCATAAACAATAATTACGATACAAAATATCTGGAAACTAAGGGATTAGTTTAAAATTTTTAATTCCTCCTTTTAAATCCCCTATTTTTAAAACATTTTTAACCATTCCTTTAATGGTTACCCAATTCTTTGGATCAATTACCAAATATAAGATACCTTTGTCACCTGCAAACACTTTGTTGTATAAATTTGCTTTTATATATACGCCTTTTGCGTTGTCAAAAGTATCTTTTACTTTTTCAAGTTCCCTGCCTTTTGGAAAGGTTACATCAACTTTTCCATCACTTTTTCTACCGCCTAATGCATAGAATGTATAAATTTCTTTTTTAGGAAGTCGTTTTAAGTAAGTAGGGAGGTTAAAATATAGACTAAGCACGTCATCAGGGGTATAATAAGGCATGGTTTCGTTTGCTTCAAGTTTTCCATTTTTGTATTTAAGACGGATTATTTTTTTGTTTTTATGGTCAAAAAGATATATTCTTTTGTAAAAATCATCACCTTTTTTCCTTGTGGATATATATGCATTGGGAATCAGGATATTGTTTTTAATCACACCTATACTTGAATAAGTCTGAATCATATGTTTTGAAAGTGTAGCGGCAAGTCCCAGGGCCTTGCTTTCTGTAAATATTTTATAATTTGTTCCATTTGTTTCGTATATTGCGTTTGCTTCTGCAATAGTTCCGAAAATCCCATATTTTGCGTAATAACTTGCTATCATTGTTTTTGCGTTTAAAAATAGCGCTAAAATAAAAAGTAAAAATACCCTCATTTAAAACCTTTTTTATTAATTATAACACAATACTAAACAATGAAAATTAAAAAAACGGGGTCCCCAAAAAATCGGTAGATTTTATGGGGCAGAAAAAACGGGGTCCCAAAAAAATCGGTAGATTTTATTTGGAGTAGAGAAATAATTGGGAATTAACAGCGGCAGACACAAACCGCCAAAGTAACCCTAACAACTTTAAAAACTTTAATAACTAATACACAAATATCCTAATATACCAATTTACTTCAATAACTTCAATAACTTCAATAACTTCAATAACTTCAATAACTTCAATAACTTCAAT
>NZ_BAAHXN010000004.1:0-96970 GCF_054656815.1 Nautilia lithotrophica | reverse complement strand
TCTTTTCTTATCTAATTTATACCTAGTTTAGAGTCTTGCAATGCTATGAGATGGTTTCTTTAAGTTTTATTCATGTGATTTTTTTATTTCATAAATATTTTGTTTCTTCCTAAATATATAAAGTTGATACTGCATAATTCAATTTATATATATCACGCACTTATTATTTCTTTTACTTATTATTATATAACTTTATAAACTCTTGTATATTTATTCTAAAATTCTTTTTTGATCATAAAGTCATACACTATATACCTAATTGTTATCAATTATATTATTGCTTCTTATTAATGATATATTAGTTTATTATGTCATTGTTATTATATTTATAAAAAAGATGTAAAAGAAAAAAAGAAAGATTAATTTTTAAAGTAATCCTGAATGGATTTTACTTTCTCTTCGCTTGTTTGTAAGAACTCAATCGCTTCAACAGCAGCAAATGCCGCCGCAATTGTTGTAAAGTAAGGAATTCCTTGATTTAGCACCTCTCTTCTTATTATTTTAGCATCATCTTTGCTTGCTTTATTATCGCTTGTATTAATAACAAGTGCAATTTCTTCGTTTTTGATCATATCTACGATATTAGGTCTGCCCTCACTGATTTTCAAAACTCTTTGACATTCTATTCCTGCTTCACTAATTACTTTATATGTTCCACTTGTAGCAACTATTTCAAATCCATGGCTTTTTAATGCTTTTGCAAGCTCAGGCGCAAATTCTTTATCTATATCCGTAAGTGAAATAAACACTTTTCCACTTGTTGGAAGGAAATTTTTACATGCAGCCTGAGATTTTGCAAAACTCTCCCCAAAGCTTTCACTGATTCCCATAACTTCACCTGTTGATTTCATTTCAGGTCCAAGTATTAAATCTGCTCCAGGTAATTTATTAAATGGAAATACAGCTTCTTTAACGGCAATATGCCCTTTTTGTTTTGGTTTAAACACATTTCCGTCAAATGTTACAACCCCAAATTTGTCATAAAAACTAAGCGCTTCTTGCAATACTTTACCATTATTTACTTCAGGGTTATATGCTAAATTCCACATAACTCTTGTAGCAACTTTTGCCAGAGGAAGTCCCGTAGCCTTAGATACAAACGGAACAGTCCTACTTGCTCTTGGGTTTACTTCAATTAAATATAGTTTATCTTTATGAAGGGCGTATTGGATATTTAAAAGCCCTTTAACACCAAGTTTAAGAGCTATTTGTTTTGTTGCGTTTTCTATTTCTTTAATTTTTTCTTCACTAATACTAACAGCTGGAAGCGAACACGCACTGTCCCCTGAGTGAATTCCGGCCTCTTCAATATGCTGCATAATTCCACCGATATACACTTCTTTTGTATCACTTATAGCATCTACGTCAAGTTCTATTGCTCTATCTAAAAATTTATCTATTAAAACAGGACTCTCATTAGATACGCTTACTGCTTCATCCATATATGCTTTAAGTTCATTTTCATTATAAACTATTCTCATAGCCCTTCCGCCAAGCACGTAACTTGGTCTTACAAGCACCGGATAACCGATATTTTCAGCTATTTTATAAGCTTCCTTTTTTGTAAAAGCGGTTCCGTTTGCCGGCTGATTAAGACCAAGTTCTTCTATAAATGCAGAAAATTTTTCCCTATCTTCTGCCGTATCAATTACCTCAGCAGATGTTCCTATAATATTTGCATTGATATTCGTTAGTGATTTGGCAAGTTTAAGAGGGGTTTGTCCTCCAAATTGAACAATAACACCATCCGGTCTTTCAAGTTCAACCACATTTCTAACTCTTTCAAACGTAATAGGTTCAAAATAAAGAACATCACTGGTATCGTAATCTGTTGAGACGGTTTCCGGGTTGCAGTTATACATAATTGTTTTAACACCCAAATCTTCAAGTGCAAATGCCGCATGCACACAGCAGTAGTCAAATTCAATACCTTGCCCGATTCTGTTAGGTCCTCCACCTAAAATCAACACTTTTTTATCGTTTTCAAGATCACTCTTTCTCAAAGGCACGTTTTTAGTAACATTTACACTTGAATAAAGATAACTTGTAGTAGTGTCAAATTCGGCCGCACACGTATCGACTTCGTTGTAGTCGATTTCAACACCAAATTTTTTTCTTGCCTGATATACGCCCTCTTCGGTTTTGCCTATAAGTTTGGCAATCATCCTATCACTAAATCCATATGTTTTGGCTTTTCTTAACAGATCTTCGTTCTCTAAGATTGCAGGGGTTATCTCTTTTTCAAGTTCTACAATCTCTTTAATCTGATTTAAAAACCATGGATCGATTTTACATATATCAAATATTTCGTCAATGCTTTTGCCTCTTCTAAACGCTTCGGCAACGTAAAGCAGTCTGTTTTCATTAGGCGTTCTTATATTTCTAATAAGTTCATCTTCACTGCATTCTATTTTTTCAAATCCATCAAGCCCTGTTTCAAGTGAATAAAGAGCCTTTTGCACAGATTCTTTAAACGTTCTTCCTATCGCCATAACTTCCCCTACACTTTTCATAGAAGTAGTAAGGGTTGAATCAGCCTGAGGAAATTTTTCAAATGTAAATCTTGGAATTTTTGTAACAACATAGTCAATTACCGGCTCAAAGCTTGCAGCAGTTCCCGTAATATCGTTTTTAATTTCATCTAAAGTAAATCCTACCGCCAAAAGTGTAGCAATTTTTGCAATCGGATAACCTGTGGCTTTAGACGCAAGAGCGGAGCTTCTACTAACCCTAGGATTCATTTCAATTACAATCATTCTTCCGTTTTTTGGGTTTACGGCAAACTGAACATTACTTCCACCTGTATCAACACCTATTTCCCTAAGAATCGCAAAAGAGGCATCCCTCATTTTCTGATATTCTTTATCAGTCAAAGTCAGTGCCGGTGCAACGGTAATGCTATCCCCCGTATGAACCCCCATAGGATCTACGTTTTCAATCGAACAGACTATAATACAGTTATCGTTTTTATCCCTGATAACTTCCATTTCATATTCTTTCCATCCAAGAAGCGATTCAAGTATTTCTATTTCATTGATGGGACTTGCTTCGATACCCGTTTTTGCTAAAGCTTCAAACTCTTCCATATTATATGCCACACCGCTTCCAAGTCCTCCCAAAGTATATGCAGCCCTGACTATTAAAGGAAACCCTATTTCTTTTGCAATTGCTACAGCTTCATCAAGCGTATGAGCGGTTTCGCTTCTGGCCATATCAAGACCGATTCTTTCTATTGCTTTTTTAAATTCTTCCCTGTCTTCACCTTTTTTAATAGCTTCCGGGTCCGCACCTAAAAATTCAATACCTTCAAGCATTCCTTTTTCATACATTTCCATTGCAACGTTAAGAGCGGTCTGACCACCCATAGTAGGAAGTATCGCATCAACATTTTCTTTTTTTATGATTTTTGCAACCACTTCGGAAGTAATAGGTTCTATATATGTGGCATCCGCAAACTCGGGATCAGTCATAATAGTAGCCGGGTTTGAATTAACAAGAACAACCCTGTATCCGAGTGATTTAAGCGTTTTTGCGGCTTGAACGCCGGAATAGTCAAATTCACAGGCCTGTCCTATTACTATAGGACCGGAACCTATAAGCAA
Organism: Nautilia lithotrophica; assembly: GCF_054656815.1. Taxonomy (NCBI): domain Bacteria; kingdom Pseudomonadati; phylum Campylobacterota; class Epsilonproteobacteria; order Nautiliales; family Nautiliaceae; genus Nautilia; species Nautilia lithotrophica. Next base: position 93,368 of record NZ_BAAHXN010000004.1, on the reverse strand, counting down.
TATAGTTTTAATATCTTCTCTTTTTGGCATACGGAACCTTTTTTATATGTAATTATATCTTAATAATGAAAAATGGAAAATGCCAAAATGAAAATTAATGTATAATTCCATAAAAAAGGGATACGTTGAGTTTACCTCAAAAAATTGAAACATTAAGACTTGCTACGGCTTTTAATAAAAAAACAAGAGAATATGCTATAGAAAAATTAAAAAATGATAAAAAATACCTTCTTAATTGTTTAAATGAAGATCTTAGCGATAATGTAATTTTTAGAAATTATCAAGATTATTTAATTTCGGTAGCGTTAGAAGAAGAAGGAAAAATGAGACGTTTTAAGCCTATAAAAAGGCAAAAGGTATTTTCGACAAAAGAGTTTTTAAAATTATATATTAACGATTTAGAACAAGTCCCTCAAGAATTTAAAATTAAAAAAATAGGTGTATTCGATACTGAAACCACGGATATTTACGGATATATTATATCTTACGCAATAGTTATCCAGGATATGCAAACCCTTCAAACTGAGGAAATTTACGATTTTTTGAATCCTAAAGCGAAAATCAGTGAAGAAGCGTATGAAGTTCACAAAATAAAACAAGAAGACATAGAGCACAAACCTACATTTGCAGAAAAAAAAGATGAATTTCTAAATATATTCAATTCACTTGATATGGTGGTAGGACATAATGTTTTATATGACTTCGGGGTTTTAAAAAGAGAACTTGAAAGAGCCGAACATTTTCCAAATATAATTGACATCCCTATTTTTGACACTATGTATTATTCTGCCGATGTTGTAGTGCTTGAAAAGAAAAAAATGCCAAGACTTGAAGAGTGTGTGGCTTTTTTCTTCGGAAAACAAAACGTAAATTATCATGATGCGTTGGAAGACGTTAAAATGACTCTAAAAGTGTTTAACAGACTTCTTCAGGAAAAATAATCACAAAAAACACCTTTTACACCCATTTCAAACAACTTTTTTTGTTCTATCTTATCATTCACCGTATAAACATTGGTAAAAACGCCTATATCTAATAAATCTGCGACATCCTTTTTATCTACGTTAAATTTATCAATATTATAGGCGTCAACATTTAATAATTTAATATAATTAACCAAATTATCGGTTTTTTTATCAAACAGGGCCGCTTTATAAAAGCCATTTATCATTTTTACATAATTATGATTAAAAGAGGAAATTAAAATCAAATGTTTTACATCGAATTTTTCAATTCTTTGTAATATATCACTTACTATAAACTCATCATCTAAAAAAGAAGGTTTTATTTCCAAATTGGCTGGAAAATTATATTTTTTTATTAATAAAAGCACTTCATCCAGTAAAGGAATTGAGTTTTTGGGAAAAGAGAGATTATTATAATCCAAATCTTTATTAAAAGGATTTGATTTTATAAACCAGGAAACATTGTCGAGTTTTCTTATATCCTCATATGTAAATTCACATAAATTATAACTTTTTCTTTTAAAGATTTCTTTTACGTTTGTGGTTCTGGGCAAACTTTCATCATGAAAAACCACCGGTATTTTGTCTTTTGTATATTGAACGTCAAACTCAAACATATCAAAATATTTAATTGCGGCTTTAAAAGCCGCGATTGTATTTTCAGGATAAAAAGCCCTATAACCTCTATGTGCTATGCAGATATGTTTTTTTTTAAAAACATCAAACACTTTTTGCCTTTATTATTTTTAAATATTATAATTCCTTTTATTTAAAAAACAAAGGTTTACAATGTCTATATTAGATAGCATTATACTCGGAATAGTTGAGGGAATTACAGAGTTTTTACCAATATCATCCACAGCACATATGATAATAGTTTCCACCCTTTTAGGTTTAAAACAAAGCGTGGAAAATGTTGCATTTGAAGTTATAATACAGCTTGGTGCGACATTGGCAATAGTGTGGATATATTTGGAAAAAATAAACTTTAAAGAAATAAATCTTTGGAAAAAAGTGATTCTTGCTTTTTTACCTCTTGCGGTTATAGGGTTTTTATTAAGACATCAAATTAAAGAACTTTTTACAATTAAAACAGCCGCATGGATGTTTATAATAGGTGGAATAATATTCTTTATTGTAGAAAAAATATATTCCGAAGAAAAAGTTAAAATTAATGATGTTGAAAAAGTAACAGCAAAACAGGCACTGGTTATAGGATTTTTTCAGGTATTTGCCCTAATACCCGGAACAAGCAGAAGCGGAGCGACAATAATAGGTGGAATGCTAAGCGGACTTTCCAGAAAAACAGCGGCGGATTTTAGTTTTTTACTTGCGATCCCTACGATGTTTGCCGCAAGCGGTTATGAACTGGTAAAAAATATTAACTCATTCACTAATCAAAATATTTTGGTTTTATCTGTAGGTTTTATTGTCAGTTTTATTGCAAGCTATCTGGCTGTAAAACTTTTTTTAAAATTTGTTCAAAAATACACATTAAACGCGTTTGGTATATATAGAATAGTTTTTGGAATTATTCTGCTTTATTTGATAAACCAGGGAATTATTGTCCAATAACCCTGTTTCTTCCTTCATTTTTTGCCTTATACAGATATTCATCCGCCTGATTTAGTTTCTCTTCGAAATTGTGCTTATTTACGTTTGAAACAACACCAAAACTCGCAGTAAATTTAGGCACATGTTCATTAATGTTATTTTCGATATTCATTCTTAATTTTTCAGCTATTTTCATTGCAGCTTTTTTATTACCGGTAGCAAGAATAATTAAAAACTCTTCACCGCCCCATCTTGCAATTAAATCTTCTTTTCTTAAATTATTCTGCAAGATATTTGCAATCTCCTTTAAAACTTCATCCCCCGTTTTATGTCCGTATTTATCATTAATATGTTTAAATTTATCAATATCTAAAAAAATTATTGAAAAGTTTTTTTCAAGCTTTGGTAAAATTTTCAAAAGGCCTCTTCTGTTTAATAGTTTAGTTAAAGGATCCTTATAAGAAGACTCTTTCAATAAATCCAGATATTTGGATCGCTTTTTAATATAAAGATGCAATAACAAACCGGAAACAATAAATAATATCGTAACAATAATTCCTAATAATAGATAAAGTGTTTTTTGTTCGTTTAAATAATTATCCCTTTTTATTGAAACGAAATATGCTATAGTTTTGCCGCTTATATTTTTAATAGGCAATATCATTAAAATGTATTTTTCATTTTTATATGCTGTCAAATAAATATATTTTTTATTAAAGTTAACTATTTTTGAAAATTTTTTTTCCAACTTTTTAAGGTCATCTTTATTCAGATACTTTAAACTTAAAGCAAAATCCAACACTTTTTTATCCCAAACCAAATTCTTATCCAGCATACTCTCAATTCTGTACTTTTTATCTTTATTTAGATAATTCCATACTTTCTTTTTAATATCCGATTTTTTTAACAATAGTCCGTAAAAAGCAGGATATGATTTATAAATCATATTAATAATCGGTTTTGCAGAAAATGATATTTCCACAGACCCTATAAACCTGCCTTTGTAAAAGAGAGGATATACGTTTCTGAATCCATTAAAAATCCTACCTTCTTCAAAACCTCTTATAATTTTTTTATTTTTATTAACATAAACCAATGAAGGTCTGATATTTTTTAAAGAATCCCCATATTTGTCAAGTCTATGAAACCTAAGAAAACTTATTTCGTCTAAAAGGTGAAAATGTAATTGTCTAATTCCGTATTTTTGTAAAAATTTATATATGTTTTCGAGCTTTTCCGTTAATTTTGCTCTTAAAACATTTCTTTTATTTTTATCTATATTTGCTTGATATATTATTTTTAATATTTCCGGTTTGTTTATATTTAAAAAAAATATTGTATCGGCGATATTATTCAAAGAAATTGTTGATGTTTCAAACACATGCGTAAATAATTGATACTGCTCATTTAAATAATTGTTTTCCGTCTTTTTGTATTGATAATAAATATAATAAACACTAAAAATAAAAACCGCCAAAAAAAATAAATAAAAAACTAATTTTTTCAGATTGTCACTAATATCACTCCTCCATAAAATATTTTATAGCTAAATAATAGGCAAAATAGATAAGAAAGAAAAAAATAAGAGTTGAAACCAGCGGATTTGACATAAATGTTGTTACAAGTGCAAAGATTGCTACAAAAAGAATAAAAAGTTCGAAAATCCCAAACATCAATTTGTTTAGAATATCAAACTTCATTTTAAATCATTTCATAAAATTGTTTAAAAATATATTTCGCATCCCTAGGTCCCGGAGACGCTTCAGGGTGATGCTGAACTGAAAAAACTTTTTCATTTTTATATTTGACACCTTCGATTGTTCCGTCAAAAAGGTTCTTATGGGTAACCTCGGCAATTTCTTCAATTTCTTCAGGAACGTTATAGTTATGGTTTTGTGCGGTGATTTCCACTTCCGGATATTTACCTATAAAGTTTTTAACAGGATGATTTCCTCCGTGATGCCCGAATTTAAGTTTAAATGTCGGATATCCGTGCGCGATACTTAAAAGCTGATGTCCAAGACAGATACCAAACATCGGAACTTTTGCATCAAGCAGTTTTTTAATTTTTTCATGCACATCTTTTAAAATCAAAGGATCCCCAGGCCCGTTGCTTAAAAACACACCTTGAATTTCACCATTTTCATATTTTTCTATTACTTTTTCAACAGGTGTATGGGCTGGAACGACAATACATTCCATTCCGGCTTCTGTAAGTTCATTTAAAATGTTTCTTTTTACACCAAAATCGTAAACCACAATTCTTTTGTCTGTTTTTTTAGGATTGTAGCTCAAAGTCTTATCGTTCCATGCCCCGTTTGGATGAATATACTCTTCTTTTGTGGTAACTTCTTTAATATAATCTATTTCCTGAATGGTAGGTGTGGAATCAAGTATTTTTTTAAGTTCGTCTTTATCGTGTATTTCACTTGATGCTATCATCATCATAGCACCCTGGTTTCTTATTGTTTTTGTAAGATATCTGGTGTCAATTTCACAGATTCCAAGGACCCCTTCTTCTTTTAAAAATTCACCAAGACTTTTTTCACCCCTGAAATTTGAAAATGTATCCACATATTCTCTTACTATTACGCCTTTAAGCCATGCTTTTTTGCTTTCCATATCATCTGCATTAACCCCCACGTTTCCTATTTCAGGCATTGTAAACACAACAAACTGCCCGGCGTAACTCGGGTCGGTTATTATTTCCTGATATCCTGTCATAGACGTATTAAACACAATTTCACCGACAGCCGTTCCCTCAGCTCCAAAACCTTTAGCCTCAAAAAACATGCCGTTTTCAAGTAAAATACTTACTTTCATAATTTCCCTTTAAAAACTTTTCACTTTTAATTTTTCACTTTTCACTTAAATAAGTCCTCTTTTTCTAAGTTCTTGTTCATAAAGCCTCTGAAACACGAGCTCAAACTCTTCACTTCCCGGAACAAGCGGTCTTTTATAATTTTCTATTTTTCTATATACTTCGTCTCTCGCTTCTATTTCCCTGTGTAAAAATTCCATAATTGATTTATAAATAATATTTTTAATTTTTCCGTCTCTTACGTCATAATCAATTAATTCTTTATCCCAAAGCTCTTTTACGATAAAATGAGAAAGATCATCCACTCTTTCGTCTCTTTTTAAATTAAACCCTTCTTCTTCAGCAACTTTGCTTTTTATAAGCTTGAAAACTTCTCTTCTATCTACATCGTAAAACAAAAATTCATTCTCTTCTTCTTGCTGTGCAAGTATTTCTCTTGCTTTATTTTCTATTTCTCTTTCCCAAGCCACATCATCTTCTATAATTTCTTCTATTTCTTTTGTGGCAGCATCCATATTTTTAGGAAAGGTTACTAAACCGCTATTTAATAAATCAACGCTTATTTTTCTGGCAAGAAAAGGCACTTGGGCTTCTTTTATAAGCATACTAAACCTTTTTTTAGAATTATACCAAATATAAGGGAATTAAAAATATTACGCTAAACTATTAATAATAAAAATTTACTTTTTGCAATATGTTTAAATTATTATATTTTTCAGAAAAATCAATTGCTTCTTTTACTTTTTCACCTTCTACTAAAAACCCGACTGCACCTTTTGAGTCCTCTAAACCACCTGCGAGTATCACTTTTGCATCCAGATTAAATAATATTTTAAAAGCTTCTATTTCCGTAAATACTTGTCCTTTAAAAAATTTAAGCATAGCTATTTTGCTTCCTGTTGCAAAATCTACATTTTGTGAAGTTTCCACAAAATATGGAATCAGTTTTTCATGTCCTACCGGAATTATTATTTCACTTCCTCTACATACTGCTTTAACATAAAAATTTCCATATGTCCCGCCATTTGGATCTGCAGCGGCAACCGCAGCATATTTTTGTCCGCTCTCATACCAAAGAGCATTTGCACCTTTTATAAAAACATCATTTTCATTTATGTCGAAATCTTCAATATCCACAAGCATTCCGTTTTGTAAAATTATAATATTGTCTCTATTTGTAGTAACATTAAATTTAGCATTAACATTACATCCAGCTGCATAAAGAGAGTCTGTTTTTATCTCAAGATGATAAAGAAGATAATTATTTGTGCTTCCGTATGCAATATAAACTCTTTTATTAAAATCCAAATATTCTATTAAAGCTTTTGCTATTAAATGTTTAGCACCATTAACGGTTAGAAGTATCTGTGCTTGCATTGTCTTCTCCGTTTTGCATCATTTGTGTAAGGGTAGCAGCTTTAGCTGGGTCCATTTTGGCAAGTATTTTTGCCATTACTTTAGGTTGAAGCTTTTGAAGTATCTCAAGTGCGTCTTTAGGTTTCATATTTGAGAGAATCTGAGCAGCATTGTTCGGACGCATTTTTGCATAACTTTGAGTAATTTTATCAAGCTTTGCTTTTTTTATCTCTTCTAAAATTTTTTGATTTTTTTTAATCAGTTCTTCGATCTGTTTTTTTTCATCTTCTATTTTTGCAAGTGATGCATTTATTTCCGCCTGCTGCTTTTTTAATTTTTCTTCTTTTTTCTTCATTAACGCCATATATGTGTTTTTAAGTGCTTCAAAGGCTTCCTGTTTTTCAAGCAGTTTTTCAGCTTCTGCTTCAAGTTCTGCTCTTTTTTGATCAAAAATCTCATAACAATCAAGAAGTTTCTGCTGATCAACGGCAAATAAAAACATAGGCAAAAATAAAAAAGAAAAAATTATTTTTCTTAAATTCTCAATTCTCAATTCTCAATTCTCCGTTCTAATAAATTTCTCCTAAAATATCACCTACTTCCACATTGTCTTGCTGATTTAAATATTTAAAATGATCAGGCCCGAAAAATAGAAGTATTGAACTTCCAAATTCAAACCTTCCAAGTTCATCACCTTTTCTCAATTTAACAGGATTTTTATATTCAAATGTAGTAATTTCATTATAATCTTTTTGAAGTCTTTCATCAAAATTCAAATGAATTTTTCCTACAATCATAGCACCAACCGCTACAAAATAAAAATACCTGTCTTTTTTATCTTTACATCTTAACACCACTCTTTTATTTTTAGGAAAAACAAGCTCTTTTTCGAGCTGAGCAGGTTTTACAGGTTTTAATTCACCCGGAATATACGTAGCTTTTACAATCTCCATATCAATAGGAACGTGAAAACGATGATAATCGCTAGGTGATAAATATAAATTAATGAAATAACCGCCGTCAATTTTTGTTTCATATGGTATCAACTCATCAATTTTATATTTTTTACCCTTAATCTGATAAACGAAATTATCTTCAATATCGCCGTTGGCAATTACTTCAGAATCACTGGGACTAACTAAAATATCATCATCTTCATAAAATTCGATATATTTTTTGTGTCTGATGAAAAGATCATTCAACGTTTCGTAATCGCACGGGTTTTCAGGCTCATATTTTTCCATATCGATTTGAAAAATTTTCACATATGTTTTATTAATAAAACACTGAATAAATTTAGGGAATTTAGTTGTGGCTATTTTTACTACTATTTTAGAGAGCAAACGGGAGGGGTTCATTTTAGTTTTACTCCTTTTTGTCCTTTTTGAATTTTTCCTATTACATATGCATCTGAATTCGAAGTAATATAATCCACATTATTTTCATCTACGGCCAATACCAAACCTACACCCATATTAAACGTTCTATACATTTCAGATTCATCCACATATTTTGCCATAAAGTCAAATATCGGCAGGGTTTTAATTTTATCTTTATAAACTACCGCTTCCAAATCATCAGGAAGAACTCTTGGAAGGTTTTCGACAATTCCTCCGCCTGTAATATGTGCAAGTGCATTTATTTTATCTTTGAATTTTTTAAACTCTTTTACATAAATTCTTGTAGGTGTCAGAAGTATATCAATAAGTTTTTCACCCTCAATTTCATCGTCAAACTTCATACCAAGCTTATCGAAGAAAAGTTTTCTCACAAGTGAATATCCGTTTGAATGAATACCACTGCTTGGAAGTGCAAGTAGAATATCCCCATCTTTTACTTTAGGGTTAAGTTCGTCTTCTTCCGCAATCCCTACGGCAAATCCCGCCAAATCAAAATCATCTTCACTATACATTCCGGGCATTTCAGCCGTTTCACCACCAATTAATGCACACTCAGCCTGTTTACATCCTTCGGCTATTCCTTTTACCGTAGCGGCAGCGGCATTAACATCCAATTTCCCGGTAGCATAATAATCAAGGAAAAATAGAGGCTCACCGAAATTACAGATAAGGTCGTTTACGCACATAGCCACAAGATCTATACCGACAGTATCGTATTTTTTCGCATCAATCGCAAGTTTAAGCTTTGTTCCAACGCCGTCAGTCGCACTTAAAAGCACAGGCTTTTTATACCCTTGAGGCAATCTAAAAGCCCCTGCAAAACTTCCGATACCACCTACTACGTTTGAATTAAATGTTTCTTTAACGAAAGGTTTAATTCTCTCTACTAATGTATTTCCGGCATCTATATCAACACCGGCGTCTTTATAACTTATTGTTCCCATTATTCCTCCTCTTTACATTCACAATAACAGCTGCCAAATAGCTTTGTAAGAATCCACGTGCTTGGGCAAAAATCAAATGCTCCATATATAAAAAGCATAATAGCTACAAACGCCAAAAGAGCTAATGCAATAGTTGTAACACCATTTGCCAATAACATTAAAATAATTATCATCATAAATGCCATTAAAAATCTCTGTAGTCTTTCAGCACATGCAAATTTTTTACTTTTCATAATTCTCCTTTAAAAAATTAATTTATTTACTTCTTCCATTTTTTTAGAAGCCAGCTCTTTGGCTTTTCTTTCTCCTGTTTTTATTATATCCAAAATTTCATTATCATTAAGAGATGCTTTTTTTTCTCTAATAGGCGCAACTATTTTTTCAATATTCGCTGCACATCTTTTTTTACACTCCACGCATCCTATACTTCCCGCTTTGCAGGCGTTTTCTATTTCTTTTACCTCTTCAGCACTTGAAAAAGCTTTATGATATTCAAAAACTATACAAACTTCAGGATGTCCCGGATCCGTTTTTTTAATTCTTGCAGGATCGGTTTTTGCCTGACGGACTTTTGCCCAGATATCTTCGCTTGTTTCATCAAGATAAATTGCGTTATTGTAACTTTTAGACATTTTTCTGCCGTCAAGTCCGGGAAGACGGGGCATTTCCGTTAGAAGCTCTTTTGGCTCTACAAACACATTTTCTTTTTTAAACAGATAATGAAATCTTCTTACAATTTCCCTTGCTATTTCAAGATGCGGTTTTTGATCTTCCCCGATCGGCACAAGATTGGCATCGTATAAAATAATATCTGCGGTCTGCAGGACAGGATATGTTAAAAATCCCGCATTGTTTTTGTCTTTATATTCAGCCTGCGCCATTGCATCTTTATATGTTGGATTTCTTTCAAGCCAACTAACAGGCGTAATCATATTCAAAACAAGATAAAGCTCCGCATGTTCTTTAATGTCACTTTGAATGAATATTGTTGATTTTTCAGGATCAATTCCACATGCTATCCACTCTTTTACAAGTTCTATGCTTAGCTCTTTTAAATCAAGGCCTTCATCATATTTAGTTGAAAGAGCATGCCAATCAGCAACGAAAAAAAACGTGTCATATTTTTCTTGCAACTCAAGCCAGTTTTTAAGAACACCTATATAATGACCTAAATGCAAATTACCCGTAGGTCTCATTCCACTTACTACTCTCAAAACTTCGCTCCTATTTCTAAAAATGCACCTTTGTATTTTAAAAGTGTTTCATTATCACCATCTACGCCATAAGCTTCTTTGTATCTATATCCGACTTTTACAAATGGATTGACTGGTCCAGGAACATCAATAGTGTATTTTAACGCTCCTTGATAATCATAATGATGGTTATCCCCAGCTTTTGCCCATTTAATATCCCCAATTAAGGAAAAACCAAATACTTTCATTGTTTCTACATGCCCGTAAAGATAAGGCAAAACCACATCCCAATCATTGTCAATCCATGTTTTGGTAACACCACCGCCCGTTCCATAAATTTTGGTGTGTCCTTTCCATATATCTAAACCAAAACCTGCTTCAATATCAGCAACTACAGGTTTAAATTCATAAAAAAATGTAAAATCATAAGAATCTATTGTTTGTGAAGTGGTTGCGTTTGTAAGTGCCGTTGGAATTTTTACATCCCCAAAAATTTCCACATTTCCTGCTATGTAGTCACTATGTCCGGAAGTGTCATACTTTGTATATTGTGCTTTAATATTTGGTAATATAGGAATTGGATGGATAAACTTAACCCATACATAAGGATTTTTTTCATCACTTAATCCAAAATTCCCTGTATTACTATTTCCATCTGTTTCAGCTGAAGAATTATTAAAATAGTTTATAGTATTATTCAGTTTTACATATCCGCTAATATTCTGCTGTTCATACCCTAAACCGGCGCTAACACTCAATAAATCCGCGCTTGCAAGGCTAACAAGTCCCGCTGCAATTAATGCAATACTAAGCTTCTTCATTTTTTTCTCCTTTTTTTCTTGCTACAAAAACAATTGGCGTTCCTGTAAAGTCTTCTTTTTTCCTTAAAAAGTTTACCAAATATCTTTTATATGAAAAATGTAGTTTATTTCTATTCATAACAAGCGCAATCGTAGGTGGTTTTGTTTTATATTGGGTCGCATAAAAAATTTTAACTTCCTTACCGCCTATATCAGTTGGAATATGATGTTTGATAGTGGCTTCTTCAATCCATTTGTTTAGGGTTGAAGTCGGAATTCTTTTTGAATAATTTTTATAGACTTTAATAATTGTATCTTTAAGTTTGTCTATATTTCTACCGGTCTTTGCACTTACAACCAAAAACGGCGCAAAGTAAAGATATTTAAATCTATAATACACTTCATCTCTGAATTTATGAAACTCCTCTGAGTTTTCATCCCATTTGTTAGCAACGATAATCACGCCGTTTTTATGCTTATCAATAAGCCCTCCGATTTTTTCGTCAAGTTCCACAACACCTTCTTTCGCATCAATCACGAGTATGGCTATGTCGGCCTGTTCTAATACTTTTTCGGTTCTTAAAAGTGCATATTTTTCGATATCTTTTATTTTACTTCTTCTTCTAATCCCCGCAGTATCCACAAACGTAATATTCCAACCCTCATGCCAGATGCTCTCATCAATCGGATCTATCGTAGTTCCGTCAACATCACTTACTATTGCCCTCTCTTCTCCTACAAGGGCGTTTAATAGTGAGCTTTTACCCACATTTACACGTCCAACAATAGCAACTTTTATCTCTTTAATCTCTTCAAGGTTTTCTTCATTTTCTTCAGTCGCTAGAAGATCTTCAAGCGGAATCTCCTGCTCAAACTCGCTTACTTCAAACGTTTTAGGCTTTTTGGGAACAAACTTTTTAATTCTTTCTATCAGTTTTCCCACACCTCTGTTGTGAGCCACGGAAATAGGATAAATTTCATCTGCCCCCAGCTCATAAAAATCATAAACCTTTTCCATCATTTTGTCATTATCTATTTTGTTGACAACCAAAATAATATATTTTCCGAGTTTCTGCAAACTTCTGAAATATTTAATTTCTTCTTCATCAGGAATCGTTTTTCCATCCACCATATACAAAATCAAATCCGCATCTTTTGCCACTTCAAGCGCTTTTTCCTTTACTTTATTAAAAAGCTCGTCTCTTTCTTCAAGTCCTCCCGTATCAAGAAGAATTATTTCTTCCAAATCATCATCAAGGCTTACTTCTCTTTTTTTTACATCTCTTGTCGTTCCGGCTTTTTCACTTACAATAGCATCTCTTTCTCTTAATATTCTATTAAAAAGTGAACTTTTACCTACGTTTGGTTTTCCTAAAATTGCTACTTTTATCATTTCTGTCCTGTTTTTTTATTTATTATTTTACATTTTCCATTAATGTTTTTCAATTTATATACTATCTTTATAACTTATTTTTTTCTGTAAAAGATCTTTCATATGCACGTAATTGTTAAGTGCGTTTATATACGCCCTGGCACTTGCAAGCATCGTATCAATGCTAAGCCCGTGCCCCATAACAGCCGGTTTATTTTCGTCAAACACAACTTTTACCATAACTTTAGCCAAAGCGTCTTTGCCTTCCGTTACCGCTTCTACTTTATAATCAAGAAGTTTCCCGTTTATTCCGCTAATTCTGTCTATTACCTTAAATACTGCATCAATAGTCCCTTCTCCTATTGCTGCATCCACATAAACTTTATCTTCAAATTTTATTTTAGCTGCGGCACTTGGCATTCCGTCGCTGCAATCGCTAAGTTGTAAAGAAATCAGCTCATAAGTTTTAGGTGTAGAATCCATTGTGTCATTAAGTATGGCTATAATATCCTCATCATAAATCTCTTTTTTCTTATCAGCAAGTTTTTTAAATTTCATAAACGCTTCGTTTAACTCTTCCTGATTTAATTTAAATCCTAACGCTTCAAGTTTTTTTGAAAACGCATGTCTTCCGCTGTGTTTACCAAGAACGATAGTATCTTTTACATCAAGCCCTATACTTTCAGCACTCATAATCTCATATGTTTCTTTATGTTTTAATACTCCGTCCTGATGAATACCGCTTTCATGAGCAAAAGCGTTTTTACCTACAATTGCTTTATTAGGCTGTGGTTCAATTCCCGTAACACTTGCTACAAGCCTGCTTGTCGGATAAATTTCTTTTGTATTAATCCTTGTATCAATTCCGTCAAACAGATCTCGTCTTACTTTAATAGCCATTACTATTTCTTCAAGCGCTGCGTTTCCGGCTCTTTCTCCAAGTCCGTTAATTGTGCACTCAACCTGCCTTGCGCCGTTAAGCACGCTGTAAAGAGAGTTTGCCGTAGCAAGTCCCAAATCGTTATGACAATGCACACTGAAAATTATATCTTTTGGAAAATAATCCGTAAGTTCTTTAATCATTGCTCCCATTTCGGTAGGAAATCTGTATCCGACCGTATCAGGAATATTAATAGTCGTAGCACCGGCTTCTATTACAGCGGAAATAATCTCTTTTAAAAAGCTCATTTCGCTTCTTCCGGCATCTTCGCATGAAAACTCAACGTCCTCAACAAAACTTCTTGCATATTTAACCGCATCAACTGCTCTTTTTATTACTTCATCAGGACTCATTCTAAGCTTATATTCCATATGAATAGGGCTTGTTGCAATAAAAGTATGTATTCTTTTAAGTTTTGCCGGGGCAATAGCGTCTGCCGCCGCTTTTATATCTTTTTCCACAGCTCTTGCAAGAGAGCATATTGTGCTTTCACTTACCTCTTTTGCTATATTGTTAATAGCTTCAAAGTCTCCGGGACTCGCAGCTGCAAAACCTGCTTCAATAATATCTACTTTTAATTTTTCAAGTTGGCGAGCTACTTTTATTTTTTCTTCTATAGTCATAGAAGCACCGGGACTTTGCTCCCCATCTCTAAGAGTTGTATCAAAAATTTTAACCATTTCCATGGAAATCCTTTATATTTATAATTTAAAATTATATCATTTTACACTAATTTTAATTTTTTGTCAATGGAAAAAAATTATCGTTTAGATTTGATCACTTTCATATATCCTTTTATCCCTCTAAACACACCATAAAATGCATATAAAGTCAAAATAGTCGATAATGCTTCAATAGGATACAAGTAAATAAATGAAGCTATAATGATTATAATAATTAAAACTTTCAGTGCAATATTTTTATTTAAATCTATTTTTTTAAAACTAGGATATCTGAAATTACTCACCATTATCAGTCCTAAAAACAAAGCACCTACCAAAATAAATAAATCAAAACCACTTTTATAACTAACATCAAGCATAACCCAGCTTCCAAGCACCACCGCAGCGGTAGGAATCGGAAGCCCTATAAAGTATCTCGGATCATTTTCATTCGTTGTAACATTAAACCTGGCAAGTCTAATCGCCCCAAACACGACATATAACCCACTCACAAGTGCCCCAAATCTTCCATAATGTTCACCAATTGCAAAAAACAGAAGCATTGCCGGTGCCACACCAAATGCCACAATATCTGCAAGTGAATCAAATTCGACTCCAAATTTACTGGTGGTGTTTGTAAGTCTCGCAACTCTTCCATCAAGTCCATCGGCAATTAATGAAAAAACTATATAAATAAATGCTTTTTCATATTTACCTTGCGATGAGGCAATTACACTCATCACTCCAAAAAAGACGCTTAAAGCCGTAAAAAAATTTGGAATAAGATAAGCAAACTTAATCTTCATTCAAAAATCCTATTAAACTTTCACCTGCTTTTACTTTTTGAAATTCCGTTACTTTAATTTTCGCATTTTTAGGAATATACAAATCTACCTGACTTCCAAACATAATCATTCCATATCTTTCCCCAAGTCTTACCTTTCCAAATAATCCGAAATCAACTATTCTTCTTGTAATAAACCCTGCTATCTGATTAACAATAATTTTTGAATTATTTGTAAATAATACTCTGTGCTGTTCATTGAGCTCACTTGCTTTTTTATTGCCAAGCGCTAAAAAAAGCCCGTGAATATACTCTTTTGCGGTTATTTCACCATCAATAGGGCTTCTTTGAACATGAACGTCAAAAATAGAAAGTTTAATTGAAATCTTTATCATCTCTTCATGTATAATCGGTGCTACCGCTTCAGTTATTTCAATAATCTCACCATCACTAGGGGAAATAATGGCCCCTTTACTTTCGTCTTCCGGAACTCTTTCCGGGTTTCTGAAAAAATAAACAAAAAAAGCAAAGATTACAAAAAAAATAATCTGCCAAAATGCGTTAAAATGAAAAAGTAATGAAAGAATAAAAAGTGCACCGCTCGAAAATATAAAAGGATACCCTTCTTTTAAAATAATTTCAGTTTTCATTATTTCCTTCTTTTTCATTATTGTTTTGTTCTGTTTCAGTATTTTTTTCATCTTCAGTAATATTATTTTCATTATTTTCAAACTCTTTAATAAGCTCTCTTACCCTCTCACCTTCAATAACTTCTTTTTCATAAAGTTCTTTAACCATTTTTTCGATTACAGGAGAATACTCTCTAAGTTTACTTTTTACGTGTTTATATCTTTCTTCTAACGTATCTTTAATAAATTTATCTACATCCTCTTGCATCTTTTCCGAATATTCTCTAGCCTGTGCAAACCCTCCGCCTAAAAATCTGTTTGATTGCTTTTCAAGCACCATAAGTCCAGCCACTTCTGTCATTCCGTATATCATTACCATCGATTTTAATATATCAGTTGCTCTTTCAAGATCGTTACCAGCACCTGTAGAAATTTCGCCTATAAACACTTCTTCTGCAGCACGCCCACCTAAAAGCGTATCCACTTCTGCTATAAGTTCGCTTTTTTGCATTAAATATTTGTCTTCTTCCGGAAGGTTTAAAGTATATCCAAGAGCGGCAAGTCCTCTTGGAACGATTGAAACTTTTTTCACTTTTCTGGCTTCAGGGGTAATTTCCGCAATTACGGCGTGACCGCTTTCATGATAAGCAACGATTTTTTTATCTTTTTCATTTAAGCGTCTGCTTTTTTTCTCAAGTCCCGCAATTTGTCTCTCAACCGCCTCAACAAACTCTTCCTGGTTAACTTCTTTTTTACCTTTTCTACCGGCAAGAAGTGCAGCTTCATTTACAATATTCGCCAAGTCCGCACCGGCAAGCCCTGCCGTCATTTTTGCAATTTCCCTTAAATCTACGTCTTTTCCGGCTTTTATTTTTTTAACATGAACCTGAAGAATCTGAACCCTTCCTTCAAAATCAGGTTTATCAACTAAAACCTGCCTGTCAAATCTTCCAGGTCTAAGAAGTGCTGGGTCTAAAACTTCCGGTCTGTTTGTAGCGGCCAAAACTATTACCGGCTCGTTGGAATCAAATCCGTCCATTTCCGCCAATAATTGGTTAAGAGTTTGTTCTCTTTCATCATTTCCGCCAAACTGACCCGCAGCTGCCCTGCTTTTACCGATTGCATCAATTTCATCTATAAAAATAATACTTGGTGCTTCTTTTTTAGCCTGGTTAAATAGATCTCTCACCCTTGCAGCACCGACACCTACAAACATTTCTATAAAACTACTTCCGCTAACTGCAAAAAACGGAACATCCGCTTCACCCGCAACTGCTTTTGCAAGAAGTGTTTTACCTGTCCCCGGAGGCCCTACCAATAAAACACCTTTAGGGATTTTTGCACCGAGTTCGATATATCTTTCTGGATTTTTAAGAAAATCAACAATTTCTTTGACTTCTTCTTTTGCTTCATCATTTCCCGCTACATCGTCAAACTTAACATTTGGCTTTTCACTTTTTATAAGACCTTTGGCACTTCCTACACCAAGAACGCCTCCCATACCCTTTTGCATACGAGAAGCCAAAAACATCCATATCGCAAAAAATATAAATATAGGAATAATCCATCCAAAAATTAAATCATTTAGCCAATTAGTGTCATTCATTGCACCATATGGTATATTGTTTTCATCTAATATTGGTATAAGAGTAGTATCGCCTGGAACTTTTTGGACGGTTATTATTGCACCATCTTTTAGTTTTGCTTTAATGGTAGTTTTACCTATAGCCACATATTCTAATTTTTTCTGCTGTGCAAGTTTTTTAATATCGGAATATGTTAAATGCATAATTGGTTGATTTCCGTTTACAATTGCACTTACTTCACCTGTTGCTGTTGGTGCTATACTTCTAAAAATAACTATAATAATTAGTGCAAAGATTATAAATAATATCAGAGGATTTTTATTAAAAAAATTATCGTCATTCTTCTTTTGTGCCATCTATTTCCTTTTTAAAATTAATGTAACCCATTCGTTTTCAGGGATTTCTTCTATTAGTTCAAAGTCGCTGTATTTTTTTAAAACTTTATCTTTGTATTTATCTATTATACCCGAAAGTATTAAATAACTATTAACTCGTTCTTTTAATTCTTTTGAAATAAACACCAATACATCTGCAATGATATTTGCAACTACAACATCATATTTTTTATCTGTGTCATTAGCGCTACCATGCCAAATATTTTCATATTTTGCCTTATTTAATTCAAAATTTTCTTTTGCACTATCAACTGCTATAGCATCAGTGTCACAAGCATCAACATTTGCACCAAGTTTACTTGCAACAATACCCAATATCCCACTTCCACATCCGACATCTAAAAAACTATCATTTTCTTTTACATATTTTTTAATTGCCTTAACACAACTTCTTGTAGTTTCATGATGACCACTTCCAAACGCCAAAGCAGGGTCTATTAATATGTTTATTTTATTTTCTTTAGGTGGATACCAGCTTGGGTGTATATAAAACTCATCAATTTCAACTGGTTTTACTGATTCCTGATATGTTTTAATCCAATCTTTATTAGATTTTTCTTTTATGTCTATTTCTAAATCTATTTTAGTATCAAATATTTCTTCTAATGCATTTACATAGTTTTTTAATTCTTCTATTAAGTCTTCAAATTTATCTTCACTTCTTAATATAAGTGTGTTATCTTTTTCTTCTATTCCGTTAAAAAAGCGTTCCATTAAAAAATTTTCGATTTCATCTTTAAAAGATGAAACTTTAACGCTTAACTCATAATAATTGTTTGTCATTTGCTTCCAAGAACCGCTTCAAGTTTTTCTTTTAAAACCTGTGGGGTAAATGGTTTAACAATATAATTGTTAACACCTGCTTTAAGTGCAGTAATAACTTCTTTTTTACCACCTTCGGTAGTAACCATAATAATAGGTGTTTTAGAATCAACTTCCCTTACTTTCATTACAAACTCTAATCCATTCATATTTGGCATGTTCCAGTCTGTAATAATTGCGTCTATTTCATCTTTGTTATTTTGATATGCTTCCCAAGCTTCTACCCCATCAGCCGCTTGAATAGTATCTTTAAATCCAAGCCTTGCAAGAGTATTTACTATAATTCTTCTCATTGTTGAAGAGTCATCAACTACTAATATTTTGCCCATTAATACTCCTTTAAAATTTTTTCTAAATCTATTTTACCTTCATAAAATGCTTTACCTATTATTACCCCATAAATATGATTTTGTTTTACTTTTTTTATATCTTCTTCACTAGCAACACCACCACTTGCAATTACCGGTTTATTACTTGCTTTTTGAATTTCAAGTATAAAATCAATATTTAAACCGCTTAGCGTTCCATCCTTTGATATATCTGTTGCAATTATACACTCTATTTTTGATTTTTCATAAATTTTAGCAAGTTCACTCGCTTTAATTCCTTCCGTTTTCCCCCAGCCATCAATTGCAACAAATCCATCCTTCGCATCTATACCTACTGCTATGGGATAATTATCGGCAAGTTCCATTACTTTTTGAGGATTTTTAGCCGCAATACTTCCAAGTATCAATCTATTTATCCCCAAATCAAGATATCTTTTTATCGTATCTTCATCCCTTATACCACCGCCAAGTTGGATTTTAAGGTTTGTGTTTTTTCTAATTTTTTCAATTTGTTCGATATTTTTAGGCTCTCCTGCAAAAGCTCCATTTAAATCTACAATATGAAGCCACTTGGCACCCATTTCTTCAAAACGTTTTGCTAATTCATACGGCTCGTTACTATATACTTTCGCACTATCCATCAACCCTTTAGTAAGCCTTACAGCCTGTCCGTCTTTTAAATCAATTGCGGGAAATATTATCATTTAAACTCCTTATAATTTAACAAAATTGTCAAGTATTTTAAGTCCTGCATTATGACTTTTTTCCGGATGTGGTTGAAATCCAAAAACATTATCCCTATTTACAGCACTTACAAATTCATATCCATATATAGTCTTTCCAATTACATACTTTTCATCGCAAGTAACATGATAAGAATGCACATAATAAAGATATGGATCATCAAGTCCTTTAAAAAGAGGGGTTTCTTTTTTAAAAAACATTTTATTCCAACCCATATGCGGAATTTTATGTCCTCTTACTTTTTCTTTATCAAATTTAACTACTTTGCCTGGAATTATGCCAAGCCCTCTATGATTTCCGAATTCTTCACTGCTTTCAAATAAAAGCTGCATACCAAGACATACGCCAATTACATATTTACCAGTTTTGACAAACTCTTTCATTGCTTCATCAAGCCCGGTTTCTTCCAAATGTTCCATTGCATCACCAAAAGCACCGACCCCCGGAAAAACCAGTTTGTCATAATCTTTTAATTTATCAGCATTATTTACAATTTCTGCATTGACGCCAATTTTTTTAAACGCATTGTTTACACTTGCGAGATTTCCCATATTGTAATCAACAATACCAATTTTCATATTTTTCCTTCATTTTTCACTTTATTTAATGTCTTTTCCAACACTTTTCATATAATATGCAAGTCCTATTAATAAAAATGTAACCGATGCCAAAAGCGCTGCGGCATACATCAGTTTTTGAGGTGAAATCATAGCAAATTTAAATACCAGCATCAGTCCTTCAATAGCAAGAGCTATTACAATACTTCCTAAAAATTTAATCATTGTTTTATGTATCGCAAATGGATGATCCTCTTTTTCACCTATTACTTCCTCAAAAAGCAGTGTTTTTACCAAATCAAAAAGGGCCAAAGACAAAGTAATCAAAATTGTTGACTCAAACATTTTTTTAACATCTATGTTATTAAGCGTATATGTAAAAAACATCTTAATCCCATCAAAAAACAATAAAACACAAATTGCAAAAAGAGCTCCTGCAAAAATTCCATAAACTATTCTATTAAAATTATGAGCCCAAGTATCGCCTCTTTCATGATGGACAAACTTTAAAATTTCTTCAAGAGGTAAATCTATTACTGCTACATATAAAAGGTCACCTTTGTCATTGAAAACTGGCATTGCCGCACTTACAACCATATCTCCGCCTATTAAACTTGGATAAGGATCAGTTAATATACATTTTTTCTCTTTAACCGCTTTGTAAAAATATGTTCGATTTGCTTGATTAAATTCCACCTGAAAGTTTTTATATTTCTCTTTTATCGTAATCATTTTACTAATCTGTTTACCACCAGCATCAAGTATATATGCCGCATTTGCTCCCGGTAATTCATGCACAATTCTTTCAAGTCCTTCATATATAACATCTATTCCAATATTTGGGAGTCTGTTTGGAAGATTTCTCTGCAGTAGATAACAAAAATATGCTCTTGCGTCTTTCCTTATTTTCTGAAATTCCTGAATTTCCCTAATTAGCATTTTCCCCTCCTATAATTTTTAATAATTCTTCCACACAAAGTCCCATTGCGGTTGATTCATAACCTTTTACATTTTTTATATATTTTTTGCAAAAACCTTCAACCATACATGCACCAGCTTTTCCTTGCCATTCACCTGAATTTAGGTAATTTTCCAAATCTTTTTCAATAAAATCATAAAATTCGTATATTGTTTCGTCCAATCTTGAAAAAATTTGATTATTATATTTTACCCACATTGATGTAACTATTCTTATCTCTTTTCCGCTTTGTTTTAGTAAAATTTTTCTAGCATCTTCTTTTGATTTTGCTTTTCTTAATATTTCTGTTCCATCAGTTACAACGGTATCTGCTGTAATTATATTTTCATTAGGAAAACATCCCAAACAGCTCTTAAACTTTCCGTAACTGGCAATAATCACAAATTCATAAGGATCGGATGTTTTAATACTTTCCTCATCAAAAAAACAACTTTTTTGTATGAAATTAATTCCTGCTTCTTTTAATAATTTAGCTCTTGTGGGCGAAGAACTGCAAAGTATCATTTTAACCTTTTTATTGAAATTGTATCAAAATAGTTATACCTTAAAAATATACTCAAATACATTCATTTCATCCTCATAATAAACTTTATATTTTATAGAATACTTGTCACAAATATTTTTAACAATATTAAGTCCAAGCCCCAATCCCCTTTTATGAGTCTGTTCTCTATAATTTTTATCAAATATTTTTTTTGGATCTTTGATTGGCTCGCCAAATGATTTAAATTTTAAAATTATTTTATCTTTATATTTTTTGAGTTCTATATATATTTCTTCATCATTTGAATATTTAATTGCATTTGAAATATTGTTATCAACAATTCTTTCAAATTCAATTCTATTAATGAAATATTCAATATCTTCATCTATATCGACTATTAACTCTTTATCATTTACTTTTGCAATCGTATTAAAAAAACTCACTCTCTCTTTTAAAACTTCTGAAATATTTATATGCGAAGGCTTATATGTTATGGCTCTGTTTGAAGAGAGATAAGCCAAATCTTCATATGAGTTATTAAGCATTGCCACTGCGGCATCAATTTCTTCTATAATATCATGCACATTTTTATCTTTAATTTCAAGTTTTAACAAATCAGTATTAAGCATAATAACATTAAGAGGCGTTCTTATCTGATGAATGGTATCTACTATAAATCTTCTATTTAAATCTAAAAGATTTTTATTTTTTTCAATTTCATTATTCAATTTATAATGCAAAGTGTTATAACTTTCTTTTAATTCATCAATTTCTTTAATGAATGAATTACACTCATCACAAGGTTCGTTTTTCTTCATAAAGTTTACTAATTTAATTATTGTTTGAGATGAACGATGAATAATTACTATATATAAAAGAACAAATACTAATATTAAAAAAGAAAAAGTTAACAAAAGATTATTCAAAAGCTTATTCAAGTCCTGTTTAAGATGTTTTATATTATATACGGTTTTAATAATTACTCGGTTGTCCGTTCTATCAAATACAGAATTTATAAGAGTATACATTATAAGTTCATTTTTATTTAAATCTATCTTTTTAATAATGTTGTTATTTTTAGCAAACAAATCTACTACTTTTTTAAATAATATTTCGTTTTTTTGACTTAGATTTATATTATGTTTATCGCCTTCGCATTTAATTATATCATTTAATATTTTCAATGACTCTTCATACAATAAATTCAAAGGAACTTTCTTTTGATATCTTTTTTTCATATTTATTTTATAAATCATATATTTATTTACGAAATATAGTTTTAAATCTTTTATAGTAGGTTTAATGAAATAGTAAACTTTTTCCAAATCATTATAAATATCAACAACGTAAGCAAGTTGTAACAGATATTTTTTATCAGGTGATCTTATCAAATAATATTTTTTCAAATTCATAGAAGCTATATCTAAAAATATTGGAGATACATCAATTTCTTTTTTACCGGAAAATATTTCATCTAAAACTTTTCTAAATGCCGGGAATTTACCTAAATCATAACCTATATCAGGTTTATATGTTGCATCAATAATTTTATAATTCCTGTCAATTATAAAAATTTCATAATGTCCTTTATCAACATCTGAATTTAATACTTTTGCAACATTTTCAAGATCAATATGTCCTTTTTCATAAAAAAAAGGCAAAAGATATAGTTTTTCTATATCGCTCTCTTCATGACTTTTAAAAGTATATAAGGCTTTGTCAAAAATATTTTTGAATTTTTCTTTAATTTGGAGAGATTGAAAGGCATATTTGTTTACATAACTCTGTATTAATATATCTTTTGAACTTTTATATTGCATATAAATAAACATAAAAGTAACTAATGTAACTACAACAAAAAATAAAAAAATAACCTTATTTAGAGTTATTTTATTTTTTATCAAACCTATACCCTATACCTACAACGGATGTAATATAATCTTTTGGCAACTTATTTTTAAGCTCACTTACAAGTTGCCTTAAAGGATACTCTTTTCTTTTTTCATCTTCCCACACGAAATTTACAATTTCTTCTTTTGTAACTGTCTTTCCTATGTTTTTAAGTAAAATTGCAAGAAGCCTTTTTTCTTTTTTTCTAAGATTTGCCAAAACTCCATCAATATACAAATCAAATGTATCGAAATAAAAATCCATATTGTCAAGTGTGATTTTATCTTTATCATTACTTTTATTGCATGTTTCTTTTTTTACTTTTAACCAATGATTTATTCTAAGCAGCAGCTCTTCGGAATGAAAAGGTTTTTTTATATACTCATCACATCCGTCATGATTTTCACCATATGCTTTTTCCATATCTTCTATCTGTGCAGATGCGGTAATCATAATTATAATAGCTTGAGGATTTTTATGACGGATAAGTTTTATTAACTTAAGTCCGTCAATTTTAGGTAAATTAATATCTAAAAGATAAACGTCATATTCATGAATCAAAATATCATTAAAAGCATCTTCCCCGTCTTCTATATGATTTACTTCATAACCTTTGGTTTCTAATGTTTTTTTTAATGCTCTCCCTAATTGTTTATCATCCTCAACAAGCAAAATTTTCATCCATTCCCCTTATTTATATATTAAAATCCTCTTTAACTTTTTTTAACATATCATCTATTTTATTTACATCTTTTCCCCCACCCTGTGCGAAATCAGGTTTTCCTCCACCTTTTCCGCCAACTATTGGGGCGTAATTTTTAATAAGATCTCCTGCTTTAACACTATCAATTGTAGATACGGCTACAAGTGTAACTTTACCTTTATTTTCACCCGCTAAAAATGCTACAAGATTATCAACTTTTCCTTTAAGGTCCGTTGCGATTTCTCTAAGATTTGCGTTGTCTATTCTCTCGATTACGTAGTTGATGCCGTCTTTATTTACCGGTTTAATCTCTTTAACCGCCGCTTTTTCAAGCTCTTTGATTTCAGTTTTTAGTTTTTTAATCTCTTCTTTTTGTTTTTCCACAAACGCTTTTAGATCTTTTGCTTTGTTTTCAGCTTTAATTTCCTCAACTAAATCCCTATAATTTTTAGCGTATTTATACGCACCAAATCCTGCAACGGCTTCAATTCTTCTAACCCCGGCACTTACACCGCTTTCTTTAATAATATAAAAGCTGTTAACTTCAGCCGTATTGTTTACATGGGTTCCACCGCAAAGCTCAATACTGAAATCACCAAATTTTACAACCCTTACAACATCTCCGTATTTTTCTCCAAAAAGCGCCATGGCACCCATTTTTTTAGCTTCATCAATGCTCATTTCCTTAACTTCAGCCGGAATAGATTTGGCGATGACTCTGTTTACCATCTCTTCTATCGCATCAAGTTCCTCTTTTGTGAGAGCTTTTGGATGCGTAAAGTCAAATCTCAGTCTGTTTGCCTCAACTAAAGAACCTGCCTGTGTCACATGTTCACCAAGCACTTTTCTAAGTGCCGCGTGAAGAAGATGCGTAGCCGTATGGTTTTTGGCAATTTCGCTTCTGCTCTCATCAACCTTAGCCACCACTTCATCGCCTGTTTTAAGCTCTGCTTCAACTACTTTACTTAAGTTTCTATCGTCAAATTTCTTGGTATCTACAACTTTTGCAACTACCTTATCGCCTTTAACAAGCTCTCCTTTGTCTCCTACCTGTCCACCGCTTTCTGCGTAAAAAGGAGTCTCTTCAAGCATAACCCATCCGCTGCCGCTAAGAGAATCAACCATATTCATATTCTCATCAAAAAGGGCTTTTACTTTGGTTTTATACTCCGTATGCTCATATCCTACGAATTTGTTGTTTTCCACTTTTTCAAGGTCTTTTAGGTTAATTTTAATATCCCCGCTTCCTTTCCAGTTTGCACGGGCTCTGTCTTTTTGTTCCTGCATAAGTGCGTTAAACGTTTTCATATCAACCTGTTTGTTTACTTCTCTTAGCATATCCTGAGTTAAATCAAGCGGGAAGCCGTATGTGTCGTAAAGTTTAAACGCAACCTCGCCGCTGAATGTATCGCCTGTTGTTTTTTTAAGCTCTTCTTCGAAAAGCTGCATTCCTTTGTCAATCGTTTCGAAAAATCTCTCTTCTTCAAGTTTTATAGTATCTTTTACCGATTCTTTCTTTTCAAGAAGATAAGGATACTGCTCTCCCATCTGTTCAGCTAAAGTATCTACGATTTTATACATAAAAGGTTCTCTCATCCCTAAAAGATATCCGTGCCTAACACCTCTTCTTAAAATTCTTCTAAGAACGTATCCTCTACCTTCCCTGCTAAACTGCACACCTTGGGCTGTAAGGAACGTAACAGCCCTGATATGGTCGGCAATTACTCTGTGGCTCGCACCTCTTTTGTCCGTATGGTATTCTTTTCCTGTAATCTCTACAATTTTTTCAAGTAATGGTCTGAAAATTGAGCTGTCGTAGTTGCTCGTTACACCCTCTTTAATAGCCGTAATTCTCTCAAGCCCCATTCCCGTATCGATACTCGGTTTAGGAAGAGGAGTCAGTTTACCGCTCTCATCCCTGTTATACTGCATAAATACAAGGTTCCAAATTTCAAGGAATCTGTCTCCGTCTCCCCCTAAATAATCTTCAGGGGAATTAAACTTATCCGCACCCTGGTCGAAATGTATCTCACTGCATGGTCCGCATGGCCCCGTATCACCCATCTGCCAAAAATTGTCTTTATCTCCCATTTTTACGATTCTATCTTTAGGAACATATTTTTCCCAGATTTTGCCCGCTTCATCATCGCTTTCATGAATCGTAATCCATAACTTCTCTTTTGGCAGTTCAAGCACTTCGGTTACGAACTCCCACGCATAAGCTATAGCTTCTTCTTTAAAATAATCCCCGAAACTGAAGTTTCCGAGCATTTCAAAAAGAGTATGGTGTCTGTTGGTATATCCCACATTTTCAAGGTCGTTGTGTTTTCCGCCAGCTCTCATACAAAGCTGTGACGAACACGCTCTTGGTGGCTCTGGTGCCGGTTTTTCACCTGTGAAAATAGGCTTAAAAGGAACCATCCCGGCATTTGTAAACAAAAGTGTCGGATCATCCGGAACAAGGGGCGCTGAAGGGTAAACCTTGTGCCCTTTGCTTTCAAAAAATTCCAAAAACTTTTTTCTTATATCCATAAAAGGCCTTTTTTGATAAAATTTTAACAAAAAAGGTCTCAAAACAATAATGTATAAGAAAGAATTGGAAGTTTTAAAGAAAAAAAACAGACTTCGAGAAAGAAAAATATATCCTCAAAATATCATAGACCTAGCAAGTAACGACTATTTGGGACTTTCTGAAAACGAAAACATTCGAAAAAAAGCTTTTTCACATGCAATGGAATTTAATTCTCACGGCGCAAAAGCCTCCATGCTCGTAAACGGATACCACACGGCACACAAACTTCTTGAAGAAAAATTAAAAGCCCTAAACGGATTTGAAGAGGCTTTGGTGATTGGCAGCGGTTTTTTGGCGAATATGGCTCTGTTTGAACTCGGAAGAAAAGGGGATCTTTTTTTAGTGGACGAAGAATACCACGCAAGCGGCATAGTCGGAAGCAAACTAACGGGTGCTGAAGTTAGGTTTTTTAAACACAACGACATAAAAGATCTAATAGAAAAATCAAAAGATTATAAATCATACAAGCGTGTATTCACAGCCGTTGAAGGCGTATATTCAATGGCAGGGGACAAAGTTGATAAAAATATAACCGATTACGCCCAGAAAATCGGAACGCTTATAATCGATGAAGCGCACAGCGTGGGTGTTCTTGGTAAGAATCTTATGGGTATTACGGACGAATACAGCTTAAACCCATCAAAAACGATCAAAATGGGAACACTCGGAAAGGCGCTTGGAAGCTATGGGGCATACATTTTAGCCAATGAGGAAATTATTTCATATCTTCTAAACAGGGCCAAAAGCGTAATTTACACCACGGCTCTCAGTCCAGTTGATGCACTATTGGCATATTACGCCCTTGAAGAAATGGAAAAAAATAGAAATTTCTATAAAAATGAAATAAATAAGAGAAAATTAATCTTAAATTCAGATTCATTAATTAAAATTCTGCCCGCCCAAGACAATAAAGCACTCCTTTTAAAGCAAAAGCAATTATTTAACCGCAACATACTAATAGGGGCCATACGGCCTCCTACGGTAAAATCACCCATATTCAGGCTGATTGGACGGGTTAATGTCGAAATTGATATAATTTCTGAAACGATAGATTTTTTAAAGGGACAATTTGTTTAAAAAAATATTTACTTTTTTTCTAATTATAGGGTTTTTGATTACATTAGGAATATTTGGTTATTTTATATATTTATATAATTCTACCCGTTTTGCAAGTGAAAAAATTATATATTACAATCCTCCTTTAAGTGCGAGATTCTACGACAGAAACGGAAAATTAATAGCCGTAAAATATAAAAAAGAAAACAGATTCTACGTAAAATACGATGACATTCCGGGTCGTTTAATCGAAACGCTTATCGCTACGGAAGACACTTCTTTTTTCGAACATGAAGGAATAAATTTTAATGCAATTTTAAGGGCTTTAATAAAAGATATAAAAGCCGGAAAGAAGGTTGAAGGCGCTTCTACGATTACACAACAGCTTGTAAGAAACATATATCTAAACCGCAAAAAAACTATTGAGAGAAAACTCAAAGAGATGATAATTTCTATGAAAGTTGAACATTTTCTCACAAAAGAGGAAATTCTCGAAAGATACTTAAACCAGATATATTTTGGTCACGGATATTATGGCGTTGCAACCGCCGCATACGGATATTTTCACAAAAACCTAAAAGATCTAAATTTAAAAGAAATAGCTATGCTTATAGCGCTTCCTAAAGGTCCTTCACTTTATGACCCTACCAAAAATTATGATTTAAATATCAAAAGGGCCGACAGAATTATAAAAAGGATGTATCTTTTAGGATGGATTTCGCCTTCGGAATACAAACAAGCAATTTTAGAGCGTCCCATAGTCTATAAAAAAATGATTGAAAATCAAGCACCTTATGCAGTCGATACGGCCATTATGAGACTGCTTCCAAAATACAAAGACCTGTTTACCAGAGGTTATAACATATATATGACAATTGATTTGCCAACCCAAAAAATTGCACAAAAAACAATTAAATGGAACAAACAAAGGGTTTTGAAACTAAATCCTGATCTTAATGAGAGCATACTTAATGGAGCAATGATTAACATTAACCAACAAACAGGTGAAGTATTGGCAATTGTTGGTGGTGCGGATTATAAAAAAAGCAAATTCAACCGTGCAGTCCAGTCAAGAAGAAGCGTGGGAAGTGCAATTAAACCATTTATATACCAAATTGCCCTTAATATCGGCTACAACCCTGCAAGTCTTATTCCGGATATTAGCAGAACTTTTAAAATTCCAAGCGATACCCCAGAAGAAGACAAATACTGGAAGCCTAAAAACTACGAAAAAAACACTTTAGGACTTATAACATTAAGAGAAGCTCTGGTGCATTCCAGAAACTTAGCCACCATAAACCTTGTTCTTTCAATGGGACTTGACACCGTTATAAAGGAAATGTATAACTTCGGGTTTGACAAACTTCCAAACAACTTAAGCATCGCCCTTGGAAGTGTGGGTGAGAGTATGTGGAAATTCAGTGAGCTTTATACGATATTCAGCAATTACGGAATAAAAAGTAAAGTTCATATAGTTAAAAAAATAACTATACCAAAAGAAAACATTACTATTACCATTGAGCCAAAACACGAATACATTGAACCCGATTATCAGGCGTATTTAATCGTCAACATACTTCAGGATGTTGTAAAAAAAGGAACTGGTAGAAACGCCAAAGTAAAAGGAATCGAAATAGCCGGTAAAACAGGAACGACAAACGATTTCAGGGATGCATGGTTTTGTGGATTTACGCCAAACAGTGAAACGCTTGTGTGGTTTGGAAACGACGATTCAAGCTCACTTGGAAAAAGAATGTCGGGTGGTAGGGTTTCGGCACCGGCATTTGCATACTTTTATAAACATCTACTTCAAATTCATCCGGAACTTATTAGAAAATTCAAAGTGCCAAAAGGTGTAAAAACATACGAAATAAACGGGCATAAAGAGCTTTTCACAACGCAATCGCCACCGCCTAAAGAAGAAACTTATGTTCCTGTATTTTAATGATACATTTCTATAAAAGAAAACCTTAGTTTTTTAAAAAAAGAATAAAACTCAATCATTTCCTTTTTGGCATCTTCAAGTGAAATTTCTTTAAATTTAATTTTTCCTCTTCTAAACTGAGACAATCTAAAACAATCAAGCGGTAAAACGTTTCCGATTTTAGGATATCCCCCGATTGTCTGATGTTCTTTTAAAAGCACTATAGGATCACCGCTTGAAGGAACCTGAACGCTTCCGAAACTTATACCTTCTGAAATGATGTCACCTTTTTTAGGATTAACCTCACCTTTTAAAACCGCTCCTTGGCGGTTGATTGATTTTAACTGGAACTCTTTATTTAAAAATTCGGCCGTGTCGAAAAGCTCTTTTTGATGTCCAAATATAATTCTAAGTTCTAAATTTTCAGGAATGTTAAAAGAAATTTTTGCATATCTGTTGGGAATAGTTTGCGGATTTTTAAGTTTTAATACATCACCCTCTTTTATAGGCTCTAATATCTTTTCTCTTATGCTCACGCTGCAGCTTCCGTATTTTTTTGGCGCATTAAAGCCGTTTTTTACACACAAATATGCAAAATTCCCTTTTTTTAAAGGTTTTATTTTTACAATGTCGCCTTTTTTCAGTTTAAAGGTTCTGTTTATTTTATATTTTTGAGAATTAATCTCAACTTCCCCGTCAATTGCGCAAACGGCGGCAGAAAAATCCCTCATTACCTCAAACTCAAAATTACCAAACGTAATTTCAACACATGCCTTTTCCTTATCACCTAAAAGAGCATTTGCCAAAAGATATGAAAACTCGTCCATCACCCCGCTGTGAGTAAGCCCTATATCGGTATATCCCGCCCTTCCCATATCCTGAAATGTGCTTAAAAAACCGCTTTTTATCACCTTAATCAATTTCGCCGCCTCTGTTGATAAATTCAGCCCTTGTTATTGGCTCAAATTTAACTTTTTGACCAACTTTAAGAAGTGAAAACCCGTCAATCTTTTCACTGAACATCTCTTTATAAGTTCTTGCTATTATATTCCAGCCTCCCGGACTTTTCATAGGATAAACACCCGTCTGCTCACCGGCTATTCCGATAGAGCCTTTAGCCACTTCACTTCTTGGAGGAATTCTGGGAGTCGGAATATCCACAATCCCCATATACGCAAAGCCCGGCAAAAATCCTATCGCGTAAACGTCGTATATTTTTACAGAATGCCTTTTTATTACCTCTGTAATGCTTATTTTGTGATATTCGGCCACCCTTTTTAAATCATACCCGACACTTTCATCGTAAAATGCAGGGATTACAATCACTTCCGAGGTTTCTTCCAATTCTTCTATGTCTTCAACAAGCATATTTTTTATACCCTCAAGTGCATCATCATATGTTCTGTCTATTCCGTATTTGACCAAAATAGTAGTATATGAGGGGGTAACTTCTAAAAAGTGAGGTTTTAATATTTCATAATTTTTCATAACGAGTCTGTGGATTTCAGGTGAGATCACATTACCAAATTCAATTATTAAACTATCAACCCCCGCTACTTTAAACTTCATAAGATTTCTCTTATGGCTTTGATTATCTCAAGAGCCTTTTCATTATCCCCATGCACACAGATAGTATCTACCTTTAGATTCAAAACCTTTTTGTTTTCGCTTAAAATATACCCCTCTTTAAACATCAAAACCCTCTCAAGAATTTCATTTTTATTACTAATTACGGCATTTTGTCTGCTTCTTGGCACCAAAAACCCGTCATCCGTATAGTTTCTGTCTGCAAACACTTCATATATCAGTTTAACCCCGAACTCATCAGCAATATTTTCATATTCTTCGTTTTTAGAACTGCTAAGAATCATAACTGGAAGATTTAGCACACTTGCCGCGTTCAATACAGCCCTAAACACTTCCGCATCCCCCATCATATCGTTATAAAGAGCACCATGGGGCTTTATGTATTTAATATCCGTTTCGTGTTTTTTGCAAAATGCATCAAGAGCACCCACTTGATAAATAATGTAATCTTCAATCTCTAAGCCACTGCATTTCATACTTCTTCTTCCAAATCCCAAAAGATCAGGATATCCCGGGTGTGCCCCTATTTCCACATTATCGTTTTTGGCCAAAAGAACGGTTTTATCCATTATAATAGGATCTCCCGCATGAAACCCGCATGCAATATTTGCCATGTCAATAAGCGGCATAATTTTTTCATCCATTCCAAGTCTGTAATTTCCGAAACTTTCACCCAAATCAGCGTTTAATTTAATCATTTTATCATTGTCCTTGGCAGATATAGTGCAATTTCAGGAAACAATGTAATAATTACCACTATTAAAATCATTATAACAAAAAAAGGAAACGTTGCTTTAAGAATATAATCGATTTTTTCACCCGAAATCCCTTGTATTACAAAAAGCGAAAACCCAACAGGCGGCGTTATTTGAGAAAGTTCCACCATAAGAACCAGAAATATCCCAAACCATAAAGGATCAAACCCCGCATGTATTACAATCGGAAGCACAATCGGAAGAGTCATAACCACAATGGAAATTCCATCCAGTATCATCCCCAAAATTATATACATAATGCCAATTACCAAAATAAGCATATAAGGACTTAAATGCATTGAAGCTATCCACTCACTTACAGCCCTTGCAATCCCCAAAAACTCAACTACCTGCGAAAGAAATCCAGCACCCGCGATTATAAAACTTATCATAACGGTCGTTTTTATAGAATTCAGCATTGAAACCTTAAAGACTTCCCATGTCAATGTTTTAAAATAGATAGATAGGACAATACTGCCAAGCACCCCCAAAGCCGCAGCTTCTGTAGGAGTGGCAAAACCTGCGTATATGCTTCCAAGCACCAAAGCCACAAGTAAAAATACCGGGATTAATTCCTTAACGGCTCTAATTCTTTCACCCCAGCTATACTCTTTTTCTGTTTTGGGAGTAACGTTTTTTCTGACTTTTGATATTATAATTATATACATAGAATACGCACCTGCCAAAAGAAGTCCCGGTAAAATTCCACCAATAAAAAGTTTACCAATAGATACGTCCGCCAAAACACCATAAATAATCATAATAAGACTTGGCGGTATCAAAAACCCAAGAGTCCCGCTTCCGGCAAGCGAACCGATAGCCAGTTTTTTATCGTAACCTCTTTTTTTAAGCTCTTCCAATGTAATTTTTCCAACAGTTGCCGTTGTAGCTGCAGATGAGCCGGAAACTGCGGCAAATAATGACGATGCCGCCACGTTTATATGAAGAAGTTTTCCCGGGATTTTATTAAACCATGGAATCAGTCCGTTAAAAAGCTTGGTGGAAATATCACTTCTAAACAAAAGCTCACCCATAAAAATAAACATCGGAAGGGCCGCCAAAGACCAGGAATTTAGAGTGTCATACATCGAACTTGCAAGAAGAGAGCCTATTTTATCCCAAATGCTGATAATAGGTGGCAGATTAACTTTGAAAATCAGCATTCCCACTATTCCGGTTACAATAAGAGAAATCGCAATCCATACCCCCATAAGTAAAAAGAAAAACATTACAACAACTAAAACAGCGGTTAATAAAAGAGGATCACTTATCATTTACAACCTTTATTAAAAATCCCACAATAGCAAGTAAAAATATAAAAAGCCCAACCACCATCGGAATTTGAGTAAGATATAAAGGCGTTTCGCTAACCCCTTCGCTTACCATTTCATAGCTATAAGATTCCCAGCATAAAATAATAGAACGATAAAATATAAATCCTACTACCGCCAATGCGATAATTCCTGCAAACAAATCCATAATTTTTCTTATATTTTTAGGCATTTTGGAATAAATAATGGTTATTCTTATATGGCCGTTTTCTTTAAATGTAAACCCTAACCCCAAAAATACATAAGCCAGATAGAAATAACCACTATATTCATCAGCAATCATCGTAGAATGATTAAAAATTGCCCGAGAAAAAATTTCAATTAATATAAGGGTTGTTAATAAAATAAAAGCAATGGAAGAAAAAAAAGCCCCAAAGTTTGAGAGCTTTTCAAAAATTTTTACTAATTTTTTCATTGTCTGTATTTTTTAAATATCTCTTTAACATCTTTTGGCGCATCTTTTAGATAATCTTTAAGCATTTTATCAGCTATTTGGTCAAGTTCTTTTTTTAGTGTTGGCGTTGCTTCCTCTACGACCATTCCATGTGCTTGAAGAGTTCGCAAAGCTTTTGTATCTTCTTCTTTAGATACTTTCCACTGCATCGCTTCTGTTTCTTTTGCGGCTTTAAGTATTGCTTTTTGCTGAGCCGGTGTTAGACTTTTCCAATAATCAAGATTAATAGTAACTCCCTGAAGTGGATATGCATAATTTATTTTTGTAAAGTGACTCAAAACTTCCCAAAATTTCCCGTCTTTTCCTGATACAGAAGAAGTAACCACGGCATTTACAAGCCCAGTTCTCAGAGCAGAATAAACCTCAGCCCATGGAAGCGCCACGGCACTACCGCCTGCAAGTTGAATAAATCTGGCTGAATTTTTATCATACGTTCTGGCTTTAATGCCTTTAAAGTCTTTAAGGCTTTTAACTTCCCATTTGGTATAAAGACCGCTTGGCGGCCAGCTTACGGCATACAGAAGTTTTTGATTCCATTTTCTGCACACTTTTTCATAAGCGGGTTTTGAAAGTTCATATAATCTGTAAGCATCGTCATAAGATTTTGCGATAAACGGAAGAGCTGAAATACCAAACACTTTCCCGCCACCTGAAGTAAATGGTAAAAACATATCGCTAATAGGCACAACGGCATTTTTCACCGCTTTTAAAGGATTGCCTTTAACAAGAGAATTACCTGCATGAACCTTGATTCTAATAGTTCCATTTGAATATTTTTCAACAAGTTTGGCAAAAGTTTCGGCACCTTTTGTATGGAAATTGTTAGGTCCGTAAACGCAATTCATATCCAAAGTCATTGTTGAAGCAAACAAAGCCCCCGCCGTTACCAGCATTGCTGAAATTTTTTTTAGCATCTCTTTCTCCTTTTGTGAATTTAAGATTAATTATAGCACATTTTATTTTTTGATTTCTTTCAATGTGCTTAACATTCCGGCAAGTGAAATTAAAACTGCCCCAATCAACTGATTTAAATCAGGAACCTGCCCCAAAAACAGATATGCTAAAATCATAGCAAACACAATATCCAGATACTGCAAAATAGAAGCAAGTGAAACTTTTATGTAATTTAATGCGTCATACCATAAAAATAAAGCAAGTGCCGTATGAACCACCCCTGTAATAAAAGCGATAATTATACTTTGTAAACTTAACTGCCAATCATTAAAAAATAAAAAAGGAGCGGTTATAAAAATAGAAATCAGAATCTGCCATGCAGTTACGGCAGCAGCTCTATGATGCATTGTGGCTATTTTCGAAAAAAAACCCAACGCTCCGTAACTAACAGCTGCTAAAAACGCCAGCAGGGCACCTTTGCTTAAACTTATCCCGCCATTACTTATAATCACTCCTAAAAAAGCAAAAACAGAAGAGATTATTATGAATTTATTAAGTTTCTCTTTTAAAAACATTCCGGCAAGAAGTAAAGAAATAATAGGTCCCACATAATAAATAGTAACCGCAGTTGCCACATCCGTATAATTAAATGCCAAAAAGAAAAACACCCAGTTCACTCCAAGTGCGATACCGCTAATTAATAAAGGCCAAAAAGGACGCAGTTTTAAAAACTCCTTAATTCCGGTGCGTTTCACGGCAAAATAAAGTATAAAAGGAAATGCGAAAAGAACTCTAAAAAATACAAACACCCCACTCGGAAGGGCAGAATATATCGACATTAAAGGGGTGCTACCCCAAATAAAAGTAGCCCCTATCATTTCAAGAAGACCTTTTTTTTCTTTATTTTTCATTTATAATATTCCTTTTCATTTTCCATTGAAACATTCTCAATTTTCCATTAATTCTCTCGCCATTTCCACCTCACCTATAAGCGCCAAATAACACGCATAAACATTCTCTTCGCTGAAATTTTTTAGAATTTCCCTTTTTTCATACTCACGGATACTTAAAGGTTCATCAAATTTAACGTTTATATCGCCGTATATAAAAATCCCGTGTTCGTTTTTTACTACGTTTTGGGCGTCGAATTTATCATGCTTTGCAATCACCCTGATAATTTCTACACCACTTTGAATATAAAAATTCAGCCTCTCATAAACCTCCCTATCAAACACATCTACAAAAACATCTTCTTTAAAATACTTAAATTTAAGATAATAAATCGTAACGATAAGTATTGAAGGGGTAAGAGCCGAATAAATATGCGTTTTATCCGCTTCAAATTCCAATATCTCACCTGCATGAAGAGGGTGAATATTATCAACGCTTCCGACTTTCACATCGCCCTTTAAAACATAGACTCTCTCAACCGCCCCGGCAAAATGCGGTTTTGCTATATATTCGGCCCCGCTTCTTAGGTTCATTTTGTAACTTTCAAATTCATCCGTTTTTTCTATTAAAACAACGCTGACACCTTCACCCTTTACTTCACCTTCACCCACAAGTTCTCCAAACGGAACCCCTAAAACCTCGGCAATCGCCCAGATAGTATTGATGGTGGGATTGGTTTTGTTTTCCTCTATTTTAAAAAGTGTGGACTTTGCAACCCCCGCACGGCTTGCAAGCTCACTTAAATTAAGCCCTTTGTTCTCTCTAAAGAATTTTATTTTCTCTCCTAATGTCATTTCAAACCTTTTGTTTCTTTTAAGAAATTATATCACAATATTTGTTTCTTTATGGAAAATTGATATAATTTTAAAAAAGGTTCTTTGTGAATTTAATCCAAGGTATAGCCACTATCGTAATTACGCTTCTTGGAAGCGGCGTGTTTATTGTTCCGGCTCTGAGTGCGACATACAGCGGATGGGCCGCACTTGTTTTATGGTTTGTATTAGCCCTTATGATACTGCCTGTTGCGTTTGTATTCGGAAAACTCGGGATTATGTACCCGAGTGCCGGAGGGAGTGCTACGTTTGTAAAAGAAGCTTTCGGTGAAAAAATGGGATTTGCCACAAAACTTCTATACCTTTCAATCATCCCAATAGGCCCGCCGGTTGTAATTATCACAGCCGCTTCATACCTCGCGGGTGCGTTTGGGAGCGAATATCTGATTGAATTTATACTTTTGGCGAGCGGAATTATTTTGATTTTAAACCTGATGAGTCTCACAATCTCATCCAACATAAACATCGCCGTAGCAATTACAATAATTACGATAATTTCAACGTTTTTTACTATATCTTTTTTTCAAAATTACTACATTACCTCCCACAAAATTCACATAATCAAAACTCTCGGAATAATATTTTGGTGCTTTGTGGGAATTGAAGCCATGAGCCATATTTCACACGAATTTAAAAACGAAAACGACTTTTTCAAAGCCGTCGTAATCGGAATAATAATAGTAGCATTTATGTATATGGCCGTTACTTTTTCGTTGCTTGTATTTAACGCTTATGGAAGTGAAGACAAAAACCTCCACTCGCTTGTAAGTGTAGCGTCACACATAATGCCTTACGCCGATAAAGTTATGGCGGTGGTGGCGTTTATTATATGTATAATGGCTTTAAATTTATACGTAGCATCTCTAACGCGTCTTTCAACGACCTTGAATATCGGATTTAAAAAGGCTCTTTTCGTAATCATGGGAATTATTTTAGCAATTAGTGTTTTAAAATTTATGTTTAGATTTAAGATTGATTTTTTAATAACATATTCAAACGGGGTATTTGTTTTGATCTATTTCTTAGTATCCCTTTCGGCATTTAAAATATTAAAAAGCAAAACCACACTTGCCGCGGTAGTCTCAATGGGTGTGATTATTGCAATTTTGGGGTTTGATATGGTGTATGCGTTAATTATGCTCGCAATTTTTTATTTATTAAAAAAAGAGGTTTAGAAAACCTCGTATTTTGCAAGAAGAGAAGAAATTCTTTTTTTAACTTCGTCTTTGCCAAGAACACTTAAAAGTGCAGAAAGATCTATACCTTTTGTATCTCCTACCATTGCTATACGAAGCGGCGGCATAAGGAATTTTGGTTTAATATCTTTAAGTTGTAAAAACTCATCCATTACATCATGCCACTCTGGTGGAAGTTTAGGATTTTTATCATTTAAATAAACTAAAAATTCCCTAAGATTTGCAATCACCTCATCTTTTAAGAATTTTTTTACGGCTTTTTCGTTATATTCACTAGGTGGCGTTAAGATTTTATTTATTTCAGCCGCCATTTCCTTAAGGGTTTTAACTCTTTCTTTAAGTTCATCTATTAAAATCTCTTTTCTGTCGTGATCAATTATATCCACACCAAAATCATCTCTTAAAAGTTTTTCTATTCTCTCATTAGGTGAGTTTTTAATATAGTGCTGATTCAGCCAGTCAAGTTTTTCTTTATTGTATCTGCTTGGTGCTTTGTTGATGTATTTTGGATCAAATAGTCTAATCATTTCTTCAATACTGAAAATTTCCTGATCGCCGTGACTCCATCCAAGTCTTACAAGAAAATTTAGCAGCGCTTCTGGAAGATAACCTTCTTTTTTGTATTCCATAACGTCAACGGCTCCGTCCCTTTTGCTCATTTTAGAGCCTTTTTCGTTGTGAATCATAGGAACGTGGTAAAATTTCGGCACATCCCATCCAAACGCTTTATACACAAGCACCTGTTTAAAGGTATTAGTAAAATGATCGTCCCCTCTTATAATATCAGTCATTCCCATTTCGTGATCGTCTATTACCACAACGAAATTATAAGTAGGAGTCCCGTCGCTTCTTGCGATTACGAAATCATCAACCTGGCTTGCGTCAATTTCCGCTTTTCCTTTAACCCCGTCTTCGAATCCAACTTTTCCTTCAAGCGGTGCTTTAAATCTAATAACATAAGGCTTATCAAGCTCACCTTCAAAATTTCTATATTTTCTGATATCTATAGGGGGTTCTTCGCCCTTCATTCTTGCTTCTCTTATGCTTTCAAGCTCTTCTTTTGTAAGATAGCATTTATAAGCCATGCCTTTTTCTAAAAGTTCGTTTATATATTTTTTATAAATATCAAATCTCTCGCTTTGAAAAACCACCTCTTCATCCCAGTGAAGACCTGTCCAGTTAAATGCTTTTAATATCGCATCAACAGCTTCTTGTTTGTTTCTGCTTAAATCCGTATCTTCGATTCTTAATCTAAATTTACCTTCGTTTTTTTTAGCCCAAAGCCAGTTAAAAAGAGCGGTTCTTAATCCACCTATATGAAGATATCCTGTAGGACTTGGTGCAAATCTGGTAACTACCATTAATATCCTTTTTGGTGAAATTATATCAAATCACATATCTTATTTTTTTATTGATCAAAATCAATCAATTTTAATTTGATATTCGTTAAAATATGAAAAGTCCGGAAAGGATTAATAATGGGAATGTTTAAAAACATACTGCTTAAACTTAAAAAAATTTATACTTTTGAAGATAAACTTATTACAGAACTTAAGCATGATCATCAAAATCTGTTTTCGCTTTATCATAAAATTGAAAAAAATTTATATAAAGAACAATTTGACAAAATACCAGAAATTCTTAAAAAGTTTCATTATGAATATAGACTACATATCATATACGAAGACAATTATTTTTACACATATATGAAAAGTAAATATAAAAATAACGAAAAAATCTTAGAATTTATTAATAATAAACAAGAAGAAATGAAATCAATTTCAAAAGCAATTGCAGATTTTATCAATCGATTTGATTCGGTAAATAAAATTAAAACAGATCAGTTTAAAATAGAATTACAAAAACTCGGAAAAGCATTAAAATCAAGAGTAGAATTTGAAGAAAAAGAGCTTTATACCCTTTATACCTGAACTTTTCTTTCTATTATTTTTACACTTATCATTACCACAATAACCTCAAGCACGGCCGTGAAAACCAATACATTAAACCAATAATCGCTGATGGTTCCATTCTGATGTGCAAGAGTCGCCGTTGCAATCAATAAAGTAAGCGGCATCGAAAGAGAAAGTGCAAAAAGAATCGTTTTTCTTAATCCCAAAGTAAAATAAAAAACGGCCGATGCTAAAATCCTAATTGCAATCATTACTGCGACAATCATCAATGAATCTCGTATCATATTAAATGATATCAGCGATAAATTCAAGGAACTTCCAACATGAACGAAAAATATGGTAATTAAAAATCCAAAACCAAAAGGAGCAAGTTTATGTTCCAAATCTTTGTTATGTTCAAAAAATGTCGCAATAAACACCCCTACCACAAACGCACCAAGAACTACATCAAGATGTATTTTCATTAAAAACGCTATCATAATAAAAAAGAAACTAATAGCAATCCTTACATCCTGATGATATTTATCGACACCCGGCATAAGATAATGTTTAAGTTTTGGAAACCACCAAAACAGAGCCCTCATCATAAAAAACACAATTGCTAAAAATCCTAAAAATAAAAATAATATTCCTATGTTTATTAATAGTTCTTTACCAAATCCAAATTCAAAATACCCACTTACAATCGTTAAAATCAAAATTGATATAAGTTCACCCAAAACACCTATTTTAATGGCTAAATCAAGCCACTCTTTTTTACCAATTTCCTGCTGAATTGAAATCATAAGACCAATGGATATAAGAGGCATAATAACCAAAAAAACTTTTGAAAAACCAAATACGAAAACAAAAAGCATACTAACCAGATTTAAAATTATTAAAAACAAAATTCCTTTTTTAAAAAGAGATTTTTCCATTTTAAAAAGATCTTTTAAATTAACTTCCATTCCGGCCAAAAGCATCAAATACAAAAACCCAACCTCAGCCAGTAAATTAAACATTTCATTATGATGTATAAAACCAACCGCACTGAATATTGCCCCAAGTGTAATTTCAACCATGGATATTGGTAGTTTTAGCGTATTACTCAAAAACGGCGATATTAAAAGTATTATTGATAAAGATATAATAAGTAATTCAGCACTCATCGGCTATTTCAAACCCTTCTTTAATTAATTTTTCTAAATCCCTGTCCGGTCTTTCACCTTTTGTCGTTAAATAGTCGCCTATTACAATTGAATTGGCACCGGCTTTTAAAGCCTCCGTCCATTCATTGCCAAACACTATTTCCCTTCCGCCAGCCAACATTATTATAGCTTCTTTAAATTCATTTGCAAATCTTTTTACTATTGTAAAAGCAAATTCTTTGTTATGGGTGGCTTTTAAAGGCAGTTTTTCATTTTCGATAAAAAAATTCAGCGGAATTCCATTGGGTTTTAGCTGTTTTAAGGAATTTATAAAACTTTCAATATCTTTTTCGCTTTCACCCATTCCGAATATTCCCCCACAACAGAGTTGAAGTCCAACCGATTTAATATTTTCACATGTCTGAAATCTCTCATCCCAAGTATGGGTAGAACAGATTGTGGGATAATATTCACGGCTTGTTTCAAGGTTGTGGTTATATATTTTAACACCGGCTTTTTTAAGTTCTTTTAACGACTCTTTATCAGCCGTTCCGTTACAGGCTATAATAGATATATCGACTTCTTTAAGGACTGCTTTTGCCGCAGAGCAGACATACTCGAGCGTTTTACCATCAAGTCCCTTGCCGCTTGTTACAAGACAAAATCCCGCTGCCATGTTTTTTTTGGCAAGTTTAGCTTCGTTTACAATGGTTTTTAGATCTTTTTGTCTGTATCTGTTTATATCCGCACCCCATTTAACGCTTTGCGTGCAAAATCTGCAGTCTTCATTGCACGCACCGCTTCGTATATTACTTATGGCACAGAGATATATTTTTTTCATTTTAAACCTTTGGCAAGATAAACTCTTTTACCTTTGTTTTCCATTCACTTGTTTTAATTTTTCTATAAAATAGTGTAACTATATATTTTCCTTCACTGACATCAAGCGTCATACATGTTGAAAATCCGTGATCCCTTGCACACACTTCACCCGGGTTTAAAATTAGATTTTTACCATTAAATGTAATGTCAACATCATGCGTATGTCCGTAAACGATTATATCCGTATCCAAAGGAAACATATATTTCGGATAATGCATCAGTTTCCATGTTTTACCCGCAAGTTTAAAATAATGTGGTTCTGTAGTTAGATTATACTTATCAATTACTTTATAAAGGTGAAAATCATTGTTTCCTAAAACCGCAGCATATCTTATCTTTGATGCTTCAAGATATTCTAAAACTTCCTCTTCCACTATATCCCCAGCATGCAAAATAAACTCAACACCTTCGTTTAAAAGCAAATCAATGGCCTTTTTGGCTCTGCCGGCCTTTCTATGTGTATCGGACATTATTCCTATTTTCAAATTTCATCCTTAATTTGTCACTTTTAATTTTTATCAACTCTGTGTTTACATTTAATACATTCATATATATCTTTTTTTCTATATGTTCTCTCTGCCATTAAATATCCACACTCAGGACACTTTTTATTAACCGGTCTGTATTTTGATATAAAATTACATTTAGGATAATTTGCGCATCCGTAAAATTCGCCCCTTCTTGATTTTCTTTTTACTATATCCCCGCCGCACTCAGGACACTTCACATCTTCTAAAACCTCCGGTTCATTTAAAGGTTTAGTATTCTTGCATTCCGGATAATTACTGCACGCAAGAAATTCTCCCGATTTTCCTCTTTTTATAATCATGTCGGCACCGCATTTGTCACATTTAACATCGGCTTTTTTTTCTTCTTTCTCTTCAATAGGGCGTGTGTATTTACATTTCGGATATGCACTGCAAGCTATAAACTCACCAAACCTTCCTTTTCTGATAACAAGCGGTGCCCCGCATAAAGGGCATGTTTCGTCAATAGGTTTAGCGATTTTTTGAGAAGGAATCTCTTTATATCCTTTATTTACAAGTTCCATAAACGGATTGTAAAATTCCTTTAAAACCTCCTGCCAGTCTTTTTTGGCTTCCGCTACCTCATCAAGCATCTCTTCCATATTGGCCGTAAAGTTTGCATCCACAATATCCGGAAAATGTTTTTCAAGCGTTTCTATTACGCTGAATGCAATTTCTGTCGGGTGCAGTTTTTTATCTTTTACCTCTACATAATTTCTGTTTTGCAAAAGGGTAATTGTCGGCGCATAAGTCGAAGGTCTTCCTATACCTAACGATTCCAGTTTTTTAATAAGACTGGCTTCCGTGTATCTTTCAGGCGGCTTTGTAAAATGCTGGGTGGCTTTAATCTCTTCGGGTTTTAGGGTTTCGCCTTTTTTAAATTCCGGAAGCAAAGTATTTGCACTAGGTTTTCCGTAAACTTTGTAAAATCCGTCGAATACAAGTTTTCTTCCGCTGATTTTAAATTCGCCTTTATCGTTTGAGATGTAAATATTTTGGGTTTCAAATTTAGCGTCTTTCATTTGGGACGCAAGAAATCTGTTAAAAATCAAAGTATAAAGTTTAAGCTCATCCGGTTTTAGATAGTTTTTTAAATCATCCGGGGTAAGTCTTACGTCAACAGGTCTTATCGCTTCGTGCGCTTCCTGAGCACCCTGAGATTTTGTCTGATATGTTTTTGGCTGTGCATACTCTTCGCCGATATGCTGTTTTATAAATTCAATTGCCGCGCTTTGAGCCTCTTTTGCTATATTTAAACTATCCGTTCTCATATATGTGATAATACCCGTCTCACCTACGGGTGTTTTTACACCTTCATAAAGTTTCTGGGCGATCTGCATAGTTTTTCTCGGGCTAAACCCAAGTTCGCTACTGGCAACCTGCTGAAGTGTTGAAGTCATAAAAGGTGCGGGGGATTTAACGGTTGTGGTTTTTGTTTCAATTTCCCTTACAACATATTCGAGAGGTTTTAATTCATTTACTATTTTTTGGGCTTCATCTTTTGTTTTAATGTCAAATTTATCAAGTTTTTTTCCGTTATATTTTACTAAAGAACCTTCAACTTTCTTAAAAATTCCTTCAATACTCCAGTATTCCTGAGGTTTAAACGCCCTAATTTCCCTTTCCCTGTCAACCACAAGTTTAAGGGCAGCACTTTGAACCCTTCCGGCACTAAGACCCTTTTGAATTTTTTTATTAAGAAGAGGTGAAAGTTTATATCCTACTATTCTGTCAAGAAGTCTTCTTGCCTGCTGAGCGTTTACCCTGTTGATATCGATAGTCCTTGGGTTTTCAAGTGCTTTTTTTATAGCAGTTTTCGTAATTTCATGAAAAACAATTCTTGGAAGATCTTCCGGTTTTTTACCTATTACGTGGGCTATATGATAACCTATAGCTTCCCCTTCTCGGTCTTCATCCGTAGCAATATAGATGGTTTTTGCTTTTTTTGCTTTTTCTTTTAATTCTTTGGCTATTGGCTGATGGTCACTTGTTACTCTGTATTGCGGAATAAATTTATCTTCTTCTATTTTTATTCCAAAAGACGTTTTAGGCAAATCTCTTATATGCCCTTTACTTGCAACAACTTCATAATCTTTTCCCAAAAAGTTTTTTATCGTTCTCGCTTTTGCCGGAGATTCCACTATTATTAAATTTTTAGCCAAAACATATGCCTTTTTTTGGCGGTATTATACCAAAGATAAATTATAAGCAAATTTTTAATATTGCTTTAATTTTGATATCATTAATAAAAAAAAGGAGAAAAAATGAAGGGGGAAATTATTCATATCACTGAAACTGAAGGAATAATACTTACTGATGAGGGAAAAAGATATAAATTCACTTTAAGCGAATGGAAATCAGAAGAAAAACCTTCAAAAGGTGACATTGTAGATTTTATTGAAAACGGCGAATTTGCAAACGAAGTCATATTGTTAAAATCCAAACATTTAAACATGCCCGATATTTCTGCAGTTACGGATATATTAAATAGCGATGACCTAAAATCCATAAAATTGCTGGGTGGAATTGGGTCAGTTTGTCTATTTTTTACATGGATTCCATATTTGGGATTTTTATTTGCAATTGCCGGACTTATACTTTTGACAATTGCAATAAAAAAACTTTCAGACAAAAATAAAGAAGAAAATATCTTTAAAAACTGGCTTATCGCATTAATTATAAGTCTATTAAGTTATGTAATGACTATATTCATTACTGGCGCCACTATCGGAATAGCTGCATCATTAACGGATGAAAATACGGCTATGGCAGCATTCGGAATAGGAACAATTCTTTTATTCATCTTTATTGTTGCAATTCAAATCGTATTGGGAATAATGTATAAAAAAGTTTTTTCCGCTATTGGAGTTGTTACAAACGAAAAATTATTTAATACAGCCGCAAATTTCTTTTTCTGGGGAGGTATTTTATATATAGTTATTATTGGCGCATTTTTATTTTTTATAGGGTGGATTTTGGTAACAATTGCGTTTTTTACACTAAAAACG
Organism: Nautilia lithotrophica; assembly: GCF_054656815.1. Lineage (NCBI taxonomy): Bacteria > Pseudomonadati > Campylobacterota > Epsilonproteobacteria > Nautiliales > Nautiliaceae > Nautilia > Nautilia lithotrophica. The sequence goes on along the minus strand of NZ_BAAHXN010000004.1, from coordinate 48,449 downwards.
GAAAAATCTTAAAATTTTTAAAAATCATTTAAATATCAGTTTTTTAAGATACGATATGTATTAGTTTTAATTTTAAATATTGCACTTGCAACATTTGATATAATTCAAAAAAATTTTAAAGGTTTAACATTTGAAATTTCTTTTAAATAAAAGAATAGTAGCATTTATAATTACTTTGCAAGAAGCATTTGTAGCAGTTATTCCTTTTATAATTTTTACAGCTTTTTTATTATTACTAAAAATATTTATGGATTATTTTCATTTAAATTTCATTCCTCGCAATATATTAGATGACTTTACAAAAGTAGTAACTTCTTTTACATCAGTAATTGCTACAATTTCAATTGCTTTTTTTATAGCCAAAAGAATTAAAATATCAGAAATAATAGCTATTTTTTTATCAATTATTCTATTTTTATCGATTACAATTTATGAAAATCCTGAATTTCCATTAATTTTACCTTATGGGTTTACTATTGCAACTATATTTGCACCGATTTTTGGAACATACTTTTTGAAACTCTTTTACCCTAAATTAAGTTTACATATAAATATATCTGACGGAAATTATCATATTTATAGATTCTTTAATTATATTTTTGTATTTTTCGCGGCTTATTTTGCAACAATGACTATTTATATTTCCATAGATGCAATAATGGATATTGTTATTGATAAATTCAATCCTTTATCTCTTGATTTACCTAATATTATTATATTAGCCATTAGAGACATTTTAGTTCAATTATTCTGGTTTGTGGGAATTCATGGAGAACATATGGTCAGTGCCCTTTTTGGAAAAGAGATATTATTTAAACAGATGTTACCAAATTTAACATACGGAGAGTTTCACAGAATATTTATCAATATAGGCGGTGCCGGAATAGGACTTAGTTTATTAATTGCTCTATTATTATATGCTAAAAATGAAACGGTAAAAACCATCGCTAAAATATCTTCGCCTTTTGTTATTTTCAATATAAACGATATTATAATATTTTTAATAATTGTATTTAATAGATTTTTATTTATACCTTTTGTTTTTTTGCCTATATTAAATTTAATTTTAGCTTACATATTCATTAATGCAGTGCCATTACATTTTACAACTTATAATGTAATATGGTCAACGCCAGTATTTGTTGATGGTTATTTGAAAACCAATTCTTTGGTAGTTCCACTTTTTCAGGTAGTTTTAATCACAATCGATACGCTTGTTTATTCTTATTTCATTAAAAAATATTTTGAAATTCAATCGTTAGAGAGAAAAAAACACATATTACAAAATAACCTTGAAATTACAGATGAATTAAGGGCTAAAAAAGACATTAAAGCATTTTTGGCAAACCAAGAACTAATAGAAGCAAATACAAAATTAAATGAACTTATAAATGATTTAAACCAAGATAATTTAATGATTTATTACCAGCCAAAAATTGATATAAAAAACAATAAAGCACAAAAATTTGAAGCTTTGATTAGATATAACGATAACGGACAAATAAGAGGGCCTTTCTTTTTGGATATTATAGAAAAATCTGGTTTGGCACCTATTATCGATATTTGGGTTTGTAAACAGATTAAAAAAGATCTTTTACAATGGCAAAAAGAACATTTTTTCCCACAAATAAGCATAAACCTGCATCCAGACACATTGAAAAGCACTGATGCAATAAATAAAATTATCGGTATGTTTAAAGAAGAAAATATTATATTTGAAATAATAGAAAGAAGTTTTATAGATGAAAGAGCTAAAGAAAATATCAACAGGCTAGTTGAAAACAATTATTTAATATCAATAGACGATTTTGGAGTGGGATATTCTTCTTTAGAAACATTAATTAAGCATAAATTTGATGAACTAAAACTTGATAAAACGCTTATTGATGAAATAGAGACAAAAAAAGGTTTTTTGGTTTGTCAAAACACCGTGCATTTATGTAAAGATTTAAATATAAAAGTCGTAGCAGAAGGGGTTGAAAACAAATTTCAATTAAACAGCTTAAAATTTATGGATGTTGATTATATCCAGGGATATTACTTTTCACCTGCCCTGCCTTTTGAAAAAGTAAAAAAATTTAGTGAGGAATTTAACTTAAACGATTTTTAAAATCCTCATAATGAAATTCTCTTGCCTTGTATATTGAGCCGTCTTTTCTTTTTATAATAATATCCGGGAGTTTAATTCCATTGAATGCGGTATTTTTAACCATTGTATAAATCGCCATATCTTCAAATATAATCTTATCACCTATTTCCAAAGGTTTATCAAAGCTATAATCCCCTATTACATCACCTGCCAGACATGTAACCCCGCCGAGTCTGTAAGTGTATTTTTTCTCATTCGGTTCCCCAGCACCTCTTACCACGGGTCTGTAAGGCATTGCAAGGACATCCGGCATATGAGCTTCTGCAGATGTGTCAAGTATGGCTATTTTCATCCCGTTATCTATAATATCAAGCACTTCAGCTACAAGATAACCAGCATTAAGCCCCACCGCTTCGCCAGGTTCAAGATATACGTCTTTGATATTAGGATATCTGTTTCTAAATTCTTTAATCATTTTAATTAAATTATCTACATTATACCCTTCTCTTGTAATATGATGTCCGCCGCCGAAATTTACCCATTCCATATCTTTAAGATATTCCCCATACAGCTTTTCAAATCCTTCAAGCGTTCTCTCAAGTGCATCGTCAAGCTGCTCGCAAAGCGCATGAAAGTGAAGTCCGCTTACATTCCCAAGCTTATCTGCCCTGAAATTCGCTTTTGGAATTCCAAGACGGCTAAACGGCGCGCATGGATCGTATAAAGGCACGGGCGAACTTGAAACACCCGGATTTACTCTAAGACCTATTAAAGACTTAGATTTCACTCTATTTTCAAATCTTTCAAGCTGGTTAAAACTATTAAATACAACCGTATGCGAAATATCTGCAACCTCATCAATCTCATCTTCTTTGAAAGCAGGGCAGTAAGTATGCACTTCCCAAGGTTTCATATTAGCGAGTTTCGCTTCCCAAAGACCGCTCGCAGTAGCTCCTGCTAAATATTTTTCAAGCAAGTCAAAAGTGGACCATGTAGCATAACCCTTTAAAGCTACCAAGATTTTACAATTAGCTTCTTTTTGAACCTTATCTAAAACTTTGAGGTTTTTTTCAAGCAGATTTTCTTCAATAACATATGCAGGGGTTTTAATATCCATTATCAGCCTTTTTAATGAAATTATACTAAAAGCATAATCAAAGCAATATAATTTACCATAAATTTAAAAGTGCCTGACACCAAATTATTCTCAATTCTCAATTCAATAACTAGTATTTGTCACTTTTAGAATTATTTAAGAAATTAAAAAAGACCTGATTATAAAGTCAGGTCTAAAATCTTGCTTGTTCTTTCTATATCTTCAACACTTGGTTTTTTATCAGCCCCTACATGTTTTAATACTCTAGCCACAATAAGCATTAATGCACCTATATATTCAGGCAGCATCTCTTCAAGTTCTTTTGAAATAGGATATTTCAAAGGCGGAATCTGTTCCAAATATAAAAGCACATCTTTAAGGTCTACTTCTTCTTCAAGTTTTTTAAACTCTCTGATACTTTCTTCAAAACCTTTTGTTAACGGCATATCCGCAGGCATAATAATATCTCTTCCGTTAAATCCGGTTTTCTCCACTGCCACTAATAATAAATCATGAAATTTTTTTTCTACAATATCGATAATTCTGTCAGCTTTCGATTTATCTAGTTCTAAACTTGCCGCTTTTTTAAAAACAGCTTCAATTTTTTTAAATCCAACTACTCTTGACATTTCCCTCTCCTTAAGTTTTTTATAATTATATAATTTAATCTAAAAAATGTCAAGTAAATTGAGCCATAATAACTAAATTAAAATGTAAAGCCTACACCTACATACAAACTGCTATCATAATTATGATCAAACCTTATATCTCTATAGCCAATAAAAACTTCTCCATTCTCTATAAATTGTGTTCCGGTTTCAACTTTAAATTTCATATATTTATCCGCCTCATCAAAACTTAAAATTTTTGGTGCATATTCAAACTCTCCCCTAACAAACACAGGAATCGAAAATTGCTGAATATATCCTGAAGCACCCAACCCTACAGGTAATGCAGAGTTTTTTGAAGTATGAACGAAATCAACAAACAATGAAAATTTCACAGGAATATCAATGCCAATAGCCTGACCTTCACTTTTTACACCTGCATAAAAAAAGTTTGATTTATCTGAATGGATTAGATACCCACCTCTTACATAAAAAGGCTGTTCGTAAGTAACTTTAGCCTGTCCCTCAATCATAATAGTATCATTTGTGATTTGTAAATTTGCAAAATTACCTGCAAATAATCCGCATGCCGCAAATAAACTTAAAATTAATTTTTTCATTAATTCTCCTTTTTTCAAAATTATATCTAATAAACCAAAACTTTTACTTTCTCGCCTGCATTTAAAGAATACAGCCCTTCATCGAGCATCATTAAAGCATTGTTGTTTATTAAATTTGTTAATATTCCGCTACTGCCCTGTTTTTTCCCTCTAGTATCAACTATATATTCCCCATTTTCAAAATTAATATTTACAGCCACAAACTGGGTTTTTTTAAACTTTTTAATAAAATCGTCTCTGAGCTTTGCTTCAATTATTTTCAAAGATTTTTTATTTTCAAAAGCATCCGCAATAGGCACTACATACAATAAAAACGTAACAAAACTGCTATAAGGAAATCCCGGAAGAGAAACAATATATTTCTCCCCTGCGCGGGCTATCATAATCCATTGTCCAGGTTTTATATTTACGCCATGAAAAAGAACTTCAAATTCACCGGTAATCTCTTTTACAAAATCAAAATCCCCTACACTAACCCCACCGGTTGTTACAACAATATTGCTGTTTAAAAGAGCGGAAGTTATTTTATTTTTTATAGTTACTTTATTATCACCTGCAATTCCCAAATTATGGGTTTCATATCCCAAACTTTTACCAAGTGCGGTAAGAGTGTAATTGTTTGAGCTTCTAATCTGTCCCATTTTATATTCTTCATCTAAATCGACTACTTCTTCACCCGTAGCAAGGACTGATATTACCGGTTTTTTAACGACATCCACAACCGGAATTCCAAGTGAAGCCAATACACCTATTTCACCGGCCTTAATCAGTGTGCCTTTTTTAAGAAGAGTTTCGCCTTTTTTAAAATCTTCGCCAACCGGTCTTACTGAAAAACCTCTTTCAACTTTTTCTTTAATTATCAATTTATCCCCATCAACTTCAACATTTTCAATAGGCACAAGTGTATCGCTATTTTGTGGCATAAAACTTCCTGTATATGTTTTAACCGCTTCACCATCATTGATTTTATCATATTCAAAACTACCTGCGGGATTTCTTCCTATTATTCTGATTTCTTTATCTATATCTTCATATCGTATGGCATATCCGTCCATTGAAGCGGTAGGCATATACGGATTATCGTATTTTGCTTTAATATCTTCGGCTAACACTCTATTTAAGGCATTTTCCAAAAAAAGCCTCTCACTTGCTTTTACGCTCGGAAGATTTTCATTTAAAATTTTTATAGATTCGTCAAAACTAATATGCGCCATTATTTCTCCTTAATTTTCACTTTTCACTTAATATCCCAGCTCCAGGAAGCTCTTTTGCCCTGTCTTTTGCAAACACTCTTTTCCCGTTAATTAAATCATATTTCCAAATAGGCGCGTTTGCCTTAAAATCTTCTACAAACTCTTCTAAGTATTTAAAGCCTTCTCGTCTGTGTTTTGTAAAAATTGCACATAAAAAGCTGGTTTCACCAACCATTACATCACCAAAACTATGCGCCATTGTTATTTTGCAGTCATCTAAATTTTGCCACTTTTTAAACCACTCATTAAGCATAGGAAGGTATAAATCAAAACTTAACCCCTCAATTCCGTTATCAGGTCTTACTATACCGATAAACGGAATCATTGCACCATATCCTTCAAGCTTAAACTCCTCATACCACCTTTCAAGAGTTGGTATAACCGGAACTCCGCCTTTAAAAACTTCTAACATAACATCTCCTTACAATATTTCTTACAACTTTAAACTTGGAACCTGGAACTTGACGGCTTTATTAACCTCCACAAACAGGTGGAAGTATTGCCACTCTATCACCATCATTTAGTTTCACGTCAAGAGAAGCCACAAGCTTATCATTAACTGCAACAGCTGAATTTTCCAGCCAATCTTTTAAAGTTTCATCTTCCGATAAAACTTCTTTTAATTCCTTTAAACTACTTACATCTATCTCCATATTTTCTTTATTAATCGGTCCTAAAAATTCGACTTTCACCATAAAAACTCCTTATTTTGACATATCAACTTCGATTTATATGATAAAATAATATCCAAAAAAGGCTGATATGCTTATAGGTCATATTGATTATTTAAACCTTTTGCCATTTTATCAATTTTTAAAAAAAAATGGCATAAAAATAAAGAAATCATATCCATCAAAAGTAAATGTATGGTTTGAAAAAGGTTTAATAGACGCTGCATTTATATCTTCTATCAAAGCCAAAAACAGAAAATGTTTAAATGCTGGAATCGCTGCAAACAAAAAAGTTAAAACTGTTTTGGTATGTCCGGGGGAAGGAGAAGATTATGAATCAGCGACATCGAATGTTTTAGCTAAAATTTTGAAAACAAAAGGTAAAGTTGTAATTGGTGACAAAGCATTTAAAGAAAAACACTGCATAGATTTAGCCGAACTATGGTATGAACATTATAAATTACCTTTTGTATTCGCTCTGTTTTGCACAAACAAAAATCATGAAAAATATAAAAAATTGATACATAAATTTTTAAACCAAAAACAGAAAATTCCTTATAGCGTTCTTAAAAAATATGCCAAAAAAACCGGTATTTCAACCAAAGAAGCCAAAGATTACCTTGATAATATTATTTACTATAAAATAGGATGGAAAGAGAAAAGGGCTCTTAAAAAGTTTTGGGAAAAAGCGAAGAAAGTAAAAAGCGTAAAATGAAAAATGAAAAGTCCAATTTATTTGAAATAGAGAATTTACCAAGTATTGATAGTGAAACTTTTGAAATTCTACTAAAACATAAAAACGTAGAAATAAAAAAAATAATCTCAAACACCCTAAAAACCCCTCAAACTTTTTGCCAAAAAGAAGATGAATTTGTCGTGCTTTTAAAAGGATGTGCCAAAATAGAAATAAACGGGGAAATTAAAAAACTAAAAGCAGGCGACTGGCTTTTTATTCCGGCAAACACACCGCACACTTTAATAAAAACCAAAAAAACGGCCATATGGCTTGCAATACATATTTATTGATAAATCTTTTTAATATAATCTATTCTTCTTGTCATATTAAGCATTAACATATCCGCAATTACACACGCAGCCATTGCTTCTACTACAACACTTCCCCTAACAGCCACAATCGGATCGTGTCTTCCTTTTAGATCAACTTCCACCTCGTTGCCGTAAATGTCAATTGATTTTTGCTTTTTAAAAATAGAAGGTGTTGGTTTAAAATATATTTCAGCTTCAACGCTCTCTCCGTTACTTATACCACCGAGTATTCCCCCTGAATTGTTACTTAAAAAGCCTTCTTTTGTAATTTCATCATTATTTTCATATCCTGTAAGCTCATGTGCTTTTCTGTTACCTATATATATACCTTTTACGGCGTTTATACTCACCATAGCACTTGCCAAAACATTATCAAGCTTATAATAAATCGGCTCACCTAAACCAACCGGTAAATGATCTATTTTAAGTTTCACTATACCGCCTAAAGAGTTATGCTCGCTTCTTTTTTCATCAATAAGATCTATCCATTTCTGTTCGGCTTTTTCATCAAGGGCAAAAAGAGGTGATTTTTTTGCATATTCGTAGTTTTCTTTTTCTGCTCTTACCCCACCAATTTCAATAACACCGGCTTTAATATCAATATTCAGCTCTTTTAAAAGCATTTTTGCAACTGCACCCGCTGCAACCCTTGCGGCGGTTTCACGGGCGGAACTTCTGCCACCTCCCCTGTAATCTCTAATTCCGTATTTATGAAAGTATGTAAAGTCAGCATGTCCTGGACGGAAAATATCCTTTATATTTGAATAGTCCTTGCTTTTTTGGTCTTTGTTAAAAATCACTATTGCTATAGGTGTTCCTGTTGTTTTCCCCTCAAAAACACCACTTAACACTTCTGCCCTATCGCTTTCTTTTCTTTGTGTGGCAAATCTGTTTTTTCCGGGTTTTCTTCTATCAAGCTCGCTTTGTAAAAATTTTTCGTCAAAATCAAGCCCCGCTGGAACTCCGTCAATGACAACCCCGATAGCTTTTCCATGCGATTCTCCAAATGTAGTAAATCTAAATATTTCACCAAAACTATTGAACATTATCTTCCTTTTTTGCCGTTTGTCATCTTTTTTCTACTTCACAACTTACCAACTTCACAACTTCTCAACTTATAAATTAAGTTCTTTTTTCAACATCTCTATAGTAAGTCTTGCACCTTCTTGCTGTGCCGTTTTTTTGCTTTTACCTTTTGCTCTTGCGTATTCTTTGTCTTGTATAAATACACCTATTTCAAACTCTTTTTTATGATCGGGACCACTTGCACTTATTAGTCTGTATTCCGGAACCACCCCAAAATGAGCTTGTGTTATTTCCTGAAGTGTAGTTTTATAATCTTTAAGCAATTCTTCAGGTGTTATTATCGGAAACTCTTCTTTTAAAAGTTTCAGTGCCACTTCTTTTGCTTTTTCAAATCCCGATTCTAAATATATTGCACCTATTACAGCCTCAAAGGCACTAGAAAGAATTGATGGCTTTTCCCTTCCGTTATTGTTTTCCTCAGCAGGTGAAAGATATAAATATTTACCAAGATTAAGTCTTTTTGCAAGTCTTGTAAAAGAGTCTTCATTAACAAGTGCGGCTCTTAACTTAGATAAAATACCTTCCTCCGCTTTAGGAAAAAGATGAAAAAGATATTCACCAACTATTAAATCCATTACAGCATCACCTAAAAATTCTAATCTTTCGTTATTTACCTCTTTTTTATAACTTCTGTGAGTGAGAGCCTCGGTTATCAATTTTTTATTCTTAAACTGATACCCCAAGCTCTTTTCGAGTTCACTGATCTGCATTCATTATCCTTTGTGTTGTTTTTGGTATCAAATCCATACATTCTGGATTAAATTCAATCAATGAATTTAAATCCATAAACTGAGGTTTGCTTACCAGGTAAAAAAATAGAAAATGTGTCAATGCGCTTATAGGATTTTTACAATCTATACACTCGCTTTTTTTTATAATTTCACATTTTTCGTCTTCTAACTCCCAAATTTTAGCAATTTCTGCGGCTATTTCAAAAAGTGTCATACCTGTCATACGCTTAAGTAAAGTTCCAAGTTCTAATGGTGCTGATTCTGTTATTAATTCAACTTCTCTTTTTTTATCGCCCAAAAGCATATCGCATACACATACCGCAACAGGAATAATTGCACCAATTTCCGGATATTTTTTATATTTCTCTTTTCCAAATTCTAAAATCATGTATTCTTCATAAACAGCTAAAAATTGCGCCTGAAAATCTTTGAAATTTATATTAAAAATATTCCACTCTTTTGGCTCAAGAAGGGAAACTATATAACTATAAACAAGGCTTTTTGCCATTTCAAGCCCTATCATCGTAAATAACTGAACCGTATCTTCTACTTTATTAGGAAGTGAAAAATAAGCAGAGTTTACAACATGTTCTATCTGTTTTTTTAAAACCAAGTCATTTTCAGCTTCCATTGCTGCTTTTCTTAAATCACCCTCTTTTAAATATTTAAGAGCTTTTGCAGCGCTTTTAGGCAAAGGTGGGACTTGTGATAGATATTTTTTAATCTCTTCTTGAGAAATAAGCATTATTTTTTCCTTTTATTCGCTTCCTCTTTTGCAATTTTATCACAAATTTCATTTTCCTTATGCCCGGAATGTCCTTTTACCCAATTTACATTTATTTTGTGCGGTTTACTTATATTAATAAACTCTCTCCATAAATCCGGGTTTTTTACATTTTTAAAATTTTTTTTAACCCACCCTTCCAACCATTCATTAATTCCTTTTAGAACATAAGTAGAATCGGAATACAACTCAATTTTACAAGGTTCTTTAAGAGCCTTAAGGGCTTCTATTACCGCTATAAGTTCCATTCTGTTATTAGTTGTATGTTCTTCACCGCCTTTTAATATTTTTTCATGTCCTTTATACCTTAAAATTGCGCACCATCCGCCCGGACCCGGATTTCCAAGAGAGCTTCCATCCGTAAAAATTTCAATTTTTTTCATTACTACCTTTTTAATATTTTTTATCAATTAAGTATTTAAGTAAAAAGATAAAATTTGTCTTTTTTAATTTTTTCTGTTATAATACCTAAAAATTTTAACAAAAGGAGGCAAAAATGCCAAAAATTAACAGATATCAAGACATTTCTCAAATCGATAAAGAAGCAAAAAAAGATTATATCGACAGACACTCACCATTTATTCATTGTGAAGACACTGCAAAAAAAGGTGAAAAATTCAAAGTAAAAGTAAAAGTTGGTAACGAATACTCACATCCAGATGATTTTGATCATTACATTGCATATGTTCAATTATGGAATGGAGAAACTCTACTTGGACAGGCTACATTTACACCTGGAACTCTTGGAAATCAAAAAGACCATGTTGAAGTTGATTTTTATATTGTTCCTACTTCTAGTAAACTTAAACTTACTGCGATGGCTTATTGCACAAAACATGGTTTATGGGAAAGTGAAGTTAAAGAAGTTTCTGTATCAGAATAAAAGATATCTTTCTCTTAAATTGCCCTTTTTTAGGGCTTTCTGACAAAAATCTTACATAAATTAAAACAAATGAATGTTCATATGTATAAAAAGACTATTTTTCTATTAAATATAGATTAAAATTTATTGACACCCCCATTTTTTTGATATATAATTTCCGTAGCCTCGAAGGAGGGCTTATGATTAAACGCATTCTGTTTTTTTACATTGACGGTTTTAAAAACATGTCAAGCGTCGGTCAAAAACTTTGGCTGATTATCATTATTAAGTTGGTGGTGATTTTTGTGGTTTTAAAAGTGTTTTTCTTCCCTACAATTAGTTCAAAAGTAAAAGGGGAAGAAGCACAAAAAGCACTTTATTTAAACCACTTGACAAAAGTCACGACCGACAAACAAAAAAAGGAGGAATAGCATGGTAGATTACAGCATGCTTGAGTGGGCGAGAGCCCAGTTTGCTATGACAGCACTTTTCCACTTTTTCTTCGTGCCATTTACACTTGGTATGTCGTTTATCGTAGCATTTTTTGAAACGATTTACGTAAAAACTGGAAAAGCTGAATGGAAAGAAATTACACAATTTTGGCAGTTAATTTTCGGTATTAACTTCGCAATCGGTCTATCTACAGGTATTATTCACGAATTTGAGTTCGGGACTAACTGGTCTACATACTCATGGGTTGTTGGTGACTTATTTGGAGCACCATTAGCAGTTGAAGGTATTGTTGCATTCTTCCTTGAAGCAACATTTGCGGCTATCGCATTCTTCGGATGGAAAAGAGTTAGCAAAGGTGTTCACTTAACATCATCATGGTTACTTGCTATTGGTTCAAACCTTTCAGCACTTTGGATTCTTATTGCAAACGGATTTATGCAACATCCAAGTAGTGAATTCTATAAATACAACATTGACAATGCAAGACTTGAAATGACAAACTTCTTTTCAATGATTACACAGCCTGTTGCACAGGTAAAATTCTTACACGTTGTAAGTAGTGCATATACTCTTGCAGCCGTATTTGTTTTAGGTATTTCATCTCTATATTTACTTAGAGGAAAACATAAAGATTTCGCGAAAAAATCTGCAACAGTTGCAGCAGCTTTCGGTTTAGTAGCTTCAATCTTTACAGCTGTAATAGGTGACGAGCACGCTTATGAAGTTGCAAATACGCAACCTACTAAAATTGCAGCAGCTGAAGGTTTAATTGTTGGTGAAAAAGGTGCACCTATCGTAGCTATTGGTATTCCTAAAACAGTTGATCCAAGAAATACTAACAGCAATGATGAAGCATTCGCATTCAAAATTGAATTACCAAGTATGTTATCGTTACTTGGAAAAAGAGATGCAAACGCATTTGTTCCTGGTCTAAAAGACTTAGTAAACGGAAATCCTGAATATGGTATTTGGTCATTTGATAAACTTCATGAAGAAGGTGCAAAAGCTATTGAAGCACTTAAAGCTTACCATCAAGCAAAAGCTAATAATGATAAAGCAGGAATGGAAGCAGCAAAAGCTGAATTCTATAAAGTTGTAGCAGATGTAAATGGAGTAAAAGTTACAAGAGCAGACTTAATGGGTTATGGATACTTAACAGATCCTACTAAATTATATCCACCAGTTGCACCTGTATTCTATTCATTCCATATCATGGTTGCACTTGGATTCTGGTTCATTTTATTATTCATCTTAGCTTATGTATCAATTTTAAAAGGAACTTTCGAAAACAATACTCTTGTTCAAAAACTTGCAGTTCTATCTGTTCCACTTCCATGGATTGGAACAAGTTTCGGATGGATGACTGCAGAAATCGGAAGACAACCTTGGACTGTATTTGGTGTGTTACCAACAAGCGAATCAGTAACACCAATTGCACTGCAAAATGTTCAAGCAACATTTTTCTTATTCTTAACAGCTTTCGTAATCCTTGGTATTGCAGAGCTTAAAATCCTATTTACGGTCGTTAAAAACGGACCAAAAGGAGCGCACTAATGACTTGGGCACCAATTACAGTGGACGCAACACATTTTTATCTACAAGTTTATTGGTGGATAATTGTTGCGGTTCTAGGAGGACTATTCTTATTCATGACATTTGTTCAAGGTGGACAAACACTATTCCATGTTGCACAAAATGAAACAGAAGAGAGAGGTATATTAAACTCTCTTGGTAGAAAATGGGAACTTACATTTACAACATTAGTAATGTTTGGTGGTGCATTATACGCAGCATTCCCACTATTTTATTCTGTATCATTCGGTGGGGCTTATTGGGTATGGATGTTAATTCTTTTCGCATTCGTTCTTCAAGCGGTATCTTATGAATATATGAACAGAACTGGTAACCTTATCGGAAAAGGTGCATACAAATTTTTCTTATATTTCAATGGGGTTGTAGGTATCGTTTTAATCGGTGCGGCAGTTGGAACATTCTTTACAGGTTCAAACTTTACATATGATCCTGCAACAAGAATTCTTGAGTGGGGAACTGCTAAAGATGGATTTAATCTAAGAGGTCTTGAAGCTGCAATTGATTTTGGACATGGTGCATGGTTCAACCTAGCTATGGGTGTTTTAGTATTCGCGGTAGCTAGAATTCTTGGAGCTTTATGGTTAATTAACGACTTAGATGAAACTGACTTTGCTGATGTAGTAGCAAGACTTAGAGCAGTAATTAAAAGATGTTTTGTTGTATTACTTGTAGCTTTAGTAATCGTTCTTTACGGACTAATTACCTTAAAAGGTTATGCATACGACATTCATGATCCAAAAGGAACTGTTTCATTAGTTGCAGGGAAATATTTACAAAACCTATTAGCATTCGGTGCTATTCAGTTAATCGTATTTTTAGTAGGTGTTGTTCTATTCGTTCTTGGTGTATTCCAAAGCGGATTCGGTAGTTCAAGAAAAGGTATCTGGGCTGCAGGTTTAGGAACAGTTCTTATCGGAATTATCGTATTTACATTAGCTGGTTTAAACGGAACTGCGTTTTATCCAAGCTATGCTGACTTACAAAGCAGCTTAACAATTCAAAACGCATCAGGTTCAAAATATACACTAATGGTTATGGCATGGGTTAGTGTTGCTGTTCCTTTTGTTTTAGGATACATTATGTATGTTTGGTATCAAATGAAAAAAGCTGGTCCTATTACAAAAGAAGAAATCTTAACAGACGACCATGCATATTAAGGAGTGGATATGAGAAAATTTTTAGCATTAATAACACTATTTCTTGGAAGCTTCCTTTTCGCTTCTGAGAAACTATTGCCAAATGGTATTACACCAGAAGCACAACATATTAATACAACTTGGGGACTGATTCTATTCTTTATGTGGCCGATTTTAATCATCGTTGCATATAAATTCGTAGAATTCACTCTTAAAAAAACGGGGATTGAAGAAGATTTATAATCTTCCCCTTTTTTCTTACTACATTACTCTTCTTACAAATTAATTTCACTTTCAACTATTTGTGTTGCTATTTTTTTGCTATAATTTTATTCCATACAACCACATTTATTAGGAGAACTTTATGATAAAAGAATTGGACAAGATTGGTATTAAAGCAAACAAGATAATACACAATCCAAGTTATGATAAAATCATTGAAGACACGCTTAAAAAAGGTGAAGTAGAGTTAACTGCAAGCGGTGCTACGGCTGTTGATACTGGCGAGTTTACGGGTAGAAGTCCCAAAGATAAATATTTTGTTAAACAACATCCAAGTGATCAATACATAGCATGGGGTGATATAAATCAACCAATCTCTCTTGATACTTTCAAAAAACTTGAAGCTTTCACTAAAGAAGAACTTTCAAAAAAAGATGAATTATATGTTGTTGACGTTTTTGTTGGTGCTTCTAAAGAAAGTAGAAGAGGTATAAGATTTGTTACACCAATAGCATGGCAAGCTCATTTTGTTATGAATATGTTTATATTACCAACAGAAGAAGAACTTAAAAGCTTTAAACCTGATTTTACTTTCTTAGTTGCAGGAAAAGCAAGATATCCTGAATGGGAAAAAGAAGGTCTTAATAGTGATATTTTTGTAGCTTTTAATATAGAAGAAAACTTAGCGGTAATGAGCGGAACAATGTATGGCGGCGAAATGAAAAAAGGTATATTTACTATGATGAATTATTGGCTGCCACTTGAAGGTAAACTTTCTATGCACTGCTCTGCAAATGTTGGGGAAAAAGGTGATGTTGCATTATTTTTCGGACTTTCCGGAACAGGTAAAACAACTTTATCAACTGATCCAAAAAGAAAACTTATAGGTGATGACGAACACGGATGGGATGATAAGGGAGTATTTAACTTCGAGGGTGGATGTTACGCAAAAGTAATCAATCTTGATAAAGACAGCGAACCTGAAATTTACGGAGCAATAAAAAGAGGCGCTTTACTTGAAAATGTTGTAATTAAAGACAATGGCGAAGTTGATTATACTGACGGAAGCAAAACGGAAAACACAAGAGTTTCATATCCTATTGAACATATTGAAAATCATGAATGCACACTTCAGGGAGGACATCCTAAAAATATAATATTTTTAAGTGCAGATGCATTTGGAGTGTTACCACCTGTTTCAAAACTTACTAAAGAGCAGGCAATGTATTATTTCTTAAGCGGATACACTGCTAAAGTTGCAGGAACTGAGAGAGGAATTACTGAGCCCGTTGCTACATTTAGTGCATGTTTTGGTGAACCTTTCTTACCTCTTCATCCAACAGTTTATGCAAAACTTTTAGGTGAAAAAATTGACAAACATGAAGTAAATGTTTATCTTGTAAATACCGGTTGGACAGGTGGACCATATGGTGTTGGGCATAGAATGAGTATTAAAGACACTAGAGCGTGTATTAACGCAATTCTTGACGGGAGTATTAACGATGCAGAATTTGAAACACTCCCTGTATTTGAACTCCAAATCCCAAAAGAACTTCCTGGAGTAAATACAGAAGTATTAAATCCGAGAAACACTTGGGAAGATAAGGACGCATATGATAATCAACTTAAAAAACTTGCAAGTATGTTTGTTGAAAATTTCAAAAGATACGAAGACGTCCCAGAAGGTGTAGAATACGAAAAAGCCGGTCCTAAATTATAATAAACATATTTTATATTCTTTTTCCTCTCTTTTTTATTCTTTTAAGATTAAAACTATTGCATTTTATTTAGTTTTTTTATATAATTTTAGTCCTTAAATGCGGGCTTAGCTCAGCTGGCTAGAGCGCCACCTTGCCAAGGTGGAGGTCGCGGGTTCGAATCCCGTAGCCCGCTCCAGTAAATTTAAAGCTTTAAATTTACTATGGCGCCATAGCCAAGTGGCTAAGGCAGGGGCCTGCAAAGCCCTGATCCCCGGTTCGAATCCGGGTGGCGCCTCCATTTTAAGCTTATTTTAAGATTTATTTGATAAACTTTCACTTCACAAAGCCCGGGTGGCGGAATTGGTAGACGCAAGGGACTTAAAATCCCTCGGGAGCTTTTCCCGTGCCGGTTCGAGTCCGGCCCCGGGCACCATCCACTTAAAAAAACTTAAGCTTAAGTTTTAAAATGGAGAGGTGGGTGAGTGGTTGAAACCGGCGGCCTTGAAAGCCGTTGAGGTCGCAAGGCCTCCGCGGGTTCGAATCCCGCCCTCTCCGCCACTTATCTTCTTCTAATCAGTGTCTGTCACTTTTAATATTTTCCAATTTTGCTATAATATTTATATGGATAATAAAATTATTGGTTTAGATGAATTTAAATACAATGTAACTAAAATAAGTCTGTTTTTAGCTATTATCATTGCATTTGTTTTTTTTGTTTTAAGACTTTTAAATATTATTCCAAGACCTACTTTAGCAACTTTTAATACAACTACATTATTGTTTTTTTTAATAATTATGTATATTGCTTTAATAAAATTTAAAGAGAAACTTTACACTATCCAGATTATTACTTATTTCGTAATTGTTACATTCATATCTTTACAGACTGTCGTAGCAAAATACAATATATTTTTACCTGTGTGGATAGATTTTACAATACTTACAGCTTATATTGCTACAAACAGAAAAATCGCAATTATTATATCTTTATATGGACTCATTAGTTTATTTGTTATTAAAATATTCAATTTATATGCGATTGATACATTTTCTTTTATGACGTTAATTATGAGTTTAATTGCTTTTTCTATTCTGGGATTTTTAATTTCAATCCAATTAGATAAATATGCACAGGAAAATTTAGAAAAAAGCAAAAGACTTGAACAATTGGCTTTAATAGACGAATTAACACAAATATTTAACAGAAGAGCATTTTTTAAAATAGCACAAAAACTTTTAATGCAAGCAAAAAGAGAAGACAAAAATCTCACGATTATTATGTTAGATATTGATCATTTCAAAACAATTAATGATACTTACGGACATAAAGCTGGTGATTTAGTTTTAAAAGAATTCGTTTCAAAAATTAAACAAATTATTAGGGAAAATGATCTTTTTGCAAGAATCGGCGGTGAAGAGTTTGTAATTTTATTATATGATATTGCAGAAAAAGACATTGATGTTATTTCAAATAAAATTCTAAATGAAATAAGAAATATGCAAATTATTTTTGAAAATAATATAATAAAAATTACCGTAAGTTTGGGAATTTATATTATAAATAGCCAAAACGAAGAAAACATTCAACATGCATTAATAAATGCTGATAAGGCGTTATATGTAGCCAAAAAGACTGGAAGGAATAAAGCGGTTTATTATTAATTATTTTATAACGATGTTCGTGCTTTGAGAAGCCTGCCCTTCCATCAATGAAGGCGTATTATAAACTATCTTATAACTGATTTCCCCTTTTGATGGTATGTCTGTATCAATAAAAAAATTTCCTTTTACATTAGATGCTTTTTTTAACCATATTGATTGATTTTTTTCTTTGGAATAAATGGTTATTCCTAAATTTTTAACAGGCGGATTAAATTCAATTTTTACATATTTAAAAGGCTTGTTAAAATATGTAAGTTTTGGTTTTGGGGGAATTGGTATTTCATACCTATATGTTTTTACTAAATATTTTTGACTTAATTTACTTTTTTCTTTAGTTTTTGAAACCGCCTGAAGGGCATACCAATATGTTTTTCCATATAAAATATCAGTGTCAAAAAAACTTTTTTCTTTCGGATTAACTTCGGCTACCGGTTTACCTTTTACATCATCAATTAATCCCCTGTAAACAATAATCTTATTGGGTTTTTGTCCTGTATTTGAAACTTCAAAATCTATAATTATTTTACCTTTTTTAAAAGTTATTTTGTTTATATCCGGCGCATATACAGGTAAATGCCCCGGCAGCTTTACTTGAACGGCTTTTGAAGGCTCGGATTTATTACCGCTCATATTTATGCTAATTAATCTGTAAAATACTGCTCCGGCCGCATTATAAGCAAATATATCATCATAATAATTATCTTTAACAGGTATATCGTTTAACGCCACCCATTTTTCATACCCTTCATATTTTTTTTCTATTATATATCCTAATATATCTCCTTTAACTTTTTGCCATGTGAGTTTTACCATGTTAGGATACACTTTTGCTTTTAAATAACCCGCTTTTTGAGGTGTTTTATCCGATGAAACAACCACATTTGCCAAGTTTGAGGGTTTTCCGATTTTACCTTTTAAATTTACGCTTCTTATTCTGTAAATATAACTTACCCCTTCTTTAGCCGTTTTATCTACATAAGCAGAAACATTTCTTGTTAAAGGCTCTTTCGTAAGTAAAGTAAAAAATCCTTCCGCCCACTCTCCCCTTTCTATAATATATCCGTATACCAGTGGATTAACAGATGGTTTCCAGGTTAACTTCACACCTTTGTTAATAGGAATTGCTTTCAACTCGGAAGGTGGTATTAAAGCCTTTTTATCCGGATGATAAATTGATATAAAAGCCGGCTTGGAAATTCTATTAAAGATATCAATCCCTTCCACTTTATATGTTACTTTTTTTTCTAAGGGTGCATACACATCTGTGTATAAGGCTCTTTTTTTATCCCATTTTATACCTGTAACCAAAAAAGGTTTAGTTAAAAGCCTCCATGTGTTGTCTGGTTTTTTTCTGTAAATTTTATATGCAAAAGGGGCATTCTCTTTATTTTTAGGAGGATTCCAAAAAAGAGAAATTCCTTTTTTAGTGTTTTTAGCCGTTAAATGAACAGGTTTTGTGGGTAAAGGAGTTGCTTTATAAGCATCAATCGGCTTACTTTTTATTATAATATCTCTTGACCCCTTTACTTTTAAAATATACTCACATTTACCGATTTTTTTCACATTCAACATTGCTGCCAATCCGTCCTTAACAGCCAAATCAAAGTCCATAAAAATTTTAAAAAGTTCTATGTTTAATGCATTTTGGTTTTTTTGATCCATTTTTGAATTCTTTAAAAGTTTGATGAAATAAATCATTTTTTTAGAAAAGGCTATTTTTTTAACTTCTTTATTATCACACAATAAAACCCATCCTTTTTCAGACCAGTATCTTGGGGGAACATACCATCTGAATCTCAATGTTCCTTTTCCATCAGAAACCACATTTAATGTGCGGTATTTTTCAGGAATGGAAGAAGTTGCAAAAAGAAAATTCACTAAAAAAAGTATCACAAATATTTTATTTATTTTTTTCATAATTGCCCTTTACCAATGAATATTGACTTTAAAAAACGCTGGTTTCAAACCAATATCTACCCCTACATTCGGAAAAGGTGAAGGAAAATCTATTTCCGCACCACCCAAAGCTATTATAGGATTGCAACATCCCAATTTAAAATAACCCAAAGCTCCTACGCCAACACAATGTTTTCCTAATGGTTTACCAAAATTTATACAGGCTTTTGCATGATAATTCTCATTGGCATACAATAAAAAAGAAAAAGGGTCATAATACATTTGATAATTTACTCTTGTATCTACACCTATTGAAGCGCAGTTTGCCCTTGATTTTTCACAAGATTTGTCACCTACACTACTAAATCCGTAATAAGAATGAAAACCGGCTTTAACGCCTTTTATATCAGTTCCGGCCATAAAATACCCATCACCCCTGAACATGAGCATTTTACAGGTTAGAGGATCATCTTCCGTTCCTACATGCAGATAATATGTGTTTCCGAGATATAAATCAACTTTTCCGTTTTCACCTCCTGTGGCATCTGCGGTTAATACCGGATTTGAATTATTAGGAAATGAAACTTGAGCACCTATTGTGCTTTGGAAATGGCTTTTATACACATATTCCATTTTCCCCTGTTTAATATCCACTTTTTTAAACAGTGTTCCTTTTATATCGTAAAAACCTACTTTGTTTTCCGATTTATTAATTACAAGTGTGCTTTGAACTTTTAATAAATTTTCATCCCCGACCATTACACCGGCTCCAAAAGCAAGACCAAGCCCATGACTCATACTCGGTTTTGAATTACAACCGGATCCTTTAACCAGGTCATCTGGATCAAAGTGATAACAGGCACCGCCTTTTATCATATACAAAAATACACTCGGGAAAATTGGTATATGGGCATTATCAAGCTTAGTATATATAAGCCAGTAACTTTTTCCTTCAAGCGTTCCGTATCTAAAAGTCCCTTCAACAGCGGGAGCACCCGGAAAATAACTTGTATTTACATGCGCGCTGAATGTGTCGCTCTCCATGGCACCGCATTCATCACCCGTCATATTCACACTCACACCTGCTAAATGAGGATACAGCGAAACATCGCTTTTAGGACCTAAAGGAGAGGTGTAAAACGCATAGCGTGCTTTTGAATTAGACCTTGTTATATAATTCAAATCTTTAAGCGTGCTTTTATTCATAGGTTTGCTTAGAGGATAACTTCTTGTAACAGGTTTGAATCTAGCCACTTTAAGTTCATCGGCAAGCAATGATCCTTTTTTACTCAAAGCATAAGTAATGTGTGTGGAAGTCTGGCTCCATTTTTCAAGTGTTAAAAACGCGTTGAAATCGGCATCTAATTTTTTTGCACTTCCGTGTTTGTGATACGATTTTAAAAGAACTTTTTCCACGTTTAAAACAGCCCCACCTAAATTGATTGTCTGATTTTTAAGCGATATCTGAATGAATGACGCATTGTTTTTACCGAATCCCACTGTTTCAAACATACTGAAAAACATATCGTTTATATCAACCGGTATTTTCTGCTTTCTGTCCCTGTCATAAAAAATCAGCGTGGCATCGGCAAACATTCCCATTTCTTTATCAACTTTTGCAAAACCTTTTATTTTTTTAATTCTAAGCTCCAAAGCGCCGTATTTTTCGACCGGTTTTTCACTGCTTTGAAGGTTTATTTCAACTTCCGTTTCTTTCTTGCTTGAAACTTTATAGTTTAATGTTACATCTCCGCCTTTTAATCTAACTTTAGGCCAAGGCATATCAATATAAAAGTTTTTGTATTTCGCTTCTAAATTACTGCCTTTCACCTCAACACTTATTGCATCCCAGCCTATTTTCCCTTCACCTAAAACATGTGAAAAAGGCTCTTTTTGATTAAATTTACCATTAAGCCCGCTGCCGTTTATAACCCAATGCCCAATAGGCAAAGAAAGCTCATTGGCCAAATTAAACGTATAAGGATAAAGTTTTCCTTCTTTAATGTTAATTCCAACCCATTTTCTGTCGGCTACTCCGAGATCACCGCCTTTTCCTTCTTTATGGCTTAAGTCTATGTCAACTTTTTGTGATGAGATATTAAACAGGCTCCAGCCTATTCTTGTTATAGGTAATGACAGATCTTTGATATATATATCCCCGTCGTAAGAAACTATTGATGATAAATCCTTCCATATTACGGGTTTATTGTTTTTTGCGCTATATAAAGAGTTGTCGCTTAGAGCATAGTCGGCTTTGATTTCTATTTTTCCGTTTAAATAGGCACTGAATTTTTTTATGGTGAGTTTTATACCCGCACTTGTGGTTACTGGTAATGAATTGTTTATTGAAAGGCTGCCTTTTTTGACCACAAGGTTTTTATCTACTTCCCAGTTTTCAAATTGTATCGACAAATAGTATTCACTAACCCCGTTATAAGAGTTTGCCAGACGAAACAGAACTTTACCCTCACCGCTGTATGTATTGTCGCTTTTTTTGAGATTTCTCAAATCAAATACCATTAAATATTTATTGTTTTTCACTGGATATAAAAACACGCATGGTTTATTTCCATTTTGTTTTTTAACATCATAATAGGCGTTTGCTATAAGCGCTTTTTCCTTATTTTTGCCGTTTTCTAGTATGTTATAAATACCCATTACGGAATAATCCATCATTTTCTGTGTCTGTTTTTTTAGGACTTCGGCTTTTACAGATATGTTATGTTTTTTGATCTCTTTTACAGGCAGTTTTGGAGACATTATGCTTAAAATCTCATCGATTGGTTTACTCCATGATTTCGGATCGTTATAATTTAAATTGTCTCTGTTAGGCGTAGGTCCCAGTTCGAAATCCTGCATTTGAACTTTTACCCCGTCCACAAACCAGGAAATTCTTACCACCCCTTTGCCGTGATAACGCAATTTAGCCACTGCAAAAAACGCTTTACTACAAGGTGTGACGGATGTGTGAGGGGTTTTATCTTTATTTAATAGCGAAGCGGCGTTAAAAGTTTTTAATTTTAAGCCTTTTTCGTTTTTTTCATCTGAAGAGAAATGGTCTATTTTTAAAGAAGTAAGTTTCAACGGTCCGTTTGCGTCAGGGTCTTTTACTATATAAACATCCAAAGGGTTGCAATATACTTCAAAAATCCTGTCACTCGCCGTTTGCATTTTTTCGATTTTATTTACAGAAGATACTTTAAACTGTTCAAAAGCGTCGCTTTTCACATTACCGGCTTTGGCATAATAATAAAATCTGTTTAACAGCGAAGCTTCGTCGTTTTGTCTGTTTCTTTTTGCAATTTGGGATGCTTTGCCAAGCTCTTCAACAGGCAATACATATACCCTGATTTTAAATCTTCCCGCTTCTGTGTAGGTATGCTCTTTTTTTAGACTGATAATTTGATTTATTCCGCTGTTGGTAATATTACAGCTTAAGCTGTTTTCCCCGCCGATATGTTCACAGGAAATTGCCGAATCTCTGTCATATTCGTGCAAATCAATAATATCATATGTCCCGTCCCCCCAGTCCACGACCAAATCTTTCGGGCTCCAAGGTGAGTTTTCCAGACTGAATTTACCGTATAGTTCAAGCGTGTCCCCGGGATAGAAATTTTCGCTGTTGCTTCCTTTTATCTTGGTGACGCTCAGCAGTTTGTTCCTTTCATCACAAACTGTCCCTGTAGGTGCTTTTCCCATTCTTAAGACTTCAAATTTCGATTCGCCTATTTTTACTATTGCAATTTTTTTGCAGCCTTTTATATGTTTGAAAGCTTCAACCTTCCAAAAAAGAAACCTTGCACCAGGATAGTTTTTTACATAATAACCGAGTTTGTATTTTTCCGGATTTTTATTTTCATCATTTTCAGGTGTAAAATTAGCTGGGATATGTTTGTATAATTCATACAGCTGTGCAGGTGTTAGTTTTAAAGAACCTCTGCTGTCATTCGATTGTATTATAAATGATTTTATTCTTTTTTTATCCACCGTATAAAAAGAAACGATATAGTATGCAGGCTCGATATTGTAACCAGCCGACCATTTAAGCTTAAGCTGATCATCTAAAAACGGAATTGCACCCCTCATTATCCCGGAATGAATTTTTTGGCTTGTTCCGGTATCTTCTATACTGGTTACATACTTTTCAAGTGATTGCGGTTCCAAAGCTATAGTTACGATTTTTTCTTCTTTTTTTTCACTTTCACATTGAAGCTTTATGTTTTTAGGGATTTTTATAGGACCCACAAACCAAACGTGTGCGTTGCTTTTAAACCACTCTGAACTTTCAGGGGGTTTAAACAGAATCGCCGATACATCAACATCCGTTTTTTCCGGAACGTTTAACTTAAGCTTGATTGTGTCTTTAGCGATAAATTCAACAGAGGTTATTTTTATTTTTTCAGATTCAAGTGAAAATTTAAGATTGTTTGTAAAATTCGTTCCTTTTATAATTATTTCGGTTTTGCTGTTTTTTAGAATCCTGTCCGGTTTTACGGAAGTAATAAACACGGGCTTAATATCAAGTTTTGGTATCTCTTTTTTAACAACCCTTACCACTTTTAAAGAGAGCCTGTAAGCTTTTCCGATTTCCGGCTCAAAACTCCATTCCCACTCTTCATTACCTTTTGCTATATGCCAGCTTTTCCCCCCGTCAACAGATACGGCAACACGCAATTTACTAACCGGAACATCTTTTGAGTTGCTTTCCAAAATACCCCTTATTACGACTTTTCCGTCTTCGAGATCTTCCGGATAGAAAACTATTTCCTCCTCATCTAAAGAATCGAATTCCCTTCCGTTAATAGTAATATCATCAATATATCCATCTTTTTGGGCATTTACTATTTTGGTAACTTCGGTTGGGCAGGTGTTTATATTAGCATACAGTGAAGAGAAAAAAATAAAAAAAATGAAAAGTATTTTTTTCATAATAACCCCTATCGGCTGCTGAAGTTAAAAACATACGATAGTCTTGCTTTATACTCGTCGTAACTGGCGCTTGGAGTATTTTCTATATCGTTATGTTTTTTTTCAAGTAACAACCTTACAGATTTTGTCCCTTTATTATTCAATTTGTAATTAACTCTTGCCTGATAAGAAGAATATTCGCTGTTTTGGCTCATTTCCCTGTGGGCAAATTTTGAAAGATAATTCATAGCAAATGAAAGTCTAGAATTATGATTGTAACTTACATCAACTTTAACCCCGTAATTTTTATCTCTGACATTACTTTGTTGGATTCTGTTATGATTTAAAGTTATATTTAATGTGTAATATTTTTCTTTTGAAATTCTTTTTTTATATCCTACACCCACTCTTAAAGATTTTGTAATATTTGCCGTTGAATTATTGTCATTGGCATTGCTGTAATCTAACCCAACCATATATTTCCAACCGCTTTTTTGTCTTAAGTTAAACGTTATTCCAGCTGTTTTTGTATTACTATCTTCACCTCGTCCGTTTATATCCATATTCGAAAATTTAATATATACATTGGATCTTTTAATACTTTTGGGTCTGTATTTAAAAGATATATGCTCATACGCAGTTCTTTTTGTTCCGTTTAAATCATGGTTTAAATTATCCCTTTTAAATCTAAATCCAAACCTTGAAGTCAGCCTATTGGTTATTCTCCAGCTGTTAGCATTTTCAAACTGCTCCATGTCTTTATTTGTTCCGCCCGTTAAGGATATGTAATTTGGCGAAATTCTTGTATATATAAAATTGCTTCTCAATTTTCTTAAAGAAGGTTTTGTCATTAACTTAATTTGTAAAGCTGTATGGGAAGACATAGGCTTATTATTTCTTATATCATCCGTAGCATTTGAAAGTCCAAATCTACCTTTTAACGTAAAATACCTATTAAATCTCCATTTGCTGTGAATTCCGAATGCAATACCTTTTTTTCCGTTTATAGTTGTATTTGTTTCATCGCCTGTAGATAAATCATCTTTATATACAGAAGCTACAAAAGCAATCTCTTGAGAGCGCTTATTTATATATTTTGCTTCAAAAGCTCCACTATATCCATTAGGTTGCTCATTTGGAACACTCTGCATTAATTCTTTCCATGTGGCTTTTTTTACACCTCCTATAAATACATAATTCCATGTTTTATGTTTTTTAGGTGAAGTGTATGTTGCTTTTAAACCTTTTAAACTTCCACCAAACACATAAGGATTCATTGAAGCGGCTACATCCCCTGCTTCAAGATACCATATATCGTTTTTTATAAAAGAGTGAAAATATAATAAACTTGTCCCGTCTTTTTGTATATTGTTATCATTGGTAGCCCTCCCTTTTATTTCAATTCCGGCTTTTGCATTTTTAATAGGCCCCAAAAACCTAATCATTAATTCCTGATTATGGGTAAAACCTTCCTTTTGAGCGTCTTGAGAGTTTGAACCGGTAACATTCACAGATTGAACATATCCTACAAGCCTTCCAAAAAATGTCCATTTTTCATTATTGTCTTTATTATTTTTTGCAAAGCCCGCCATTATAAAAACCATTGATATTAAAAATATTATTTTTTTCATACTTTTTACCTTTATTATGGCTCTATTTTTACTTCATTATTTTCTTCATTTGACTCTTCAATTTCATTGTTTGGATCAACTTTCACGATAATACTTGTTCCTGAGCAGTCTAAATTATC
This sequence comes from Nautilia lithotrophica, assembly GCF_054656815.1. Classification (NCBI taxonomy): domain Bacteria; kingdom Pseudomonadati; phylum Campylobacterota; class Epsilonproteobacteria; order Nautiliales; family Nautiliaceae; genus Nautilia; species Nautilia lithotrophica. Next base: position 22,282 of record NZ_BAAHXN010000004.1, on the reverse strand, counting down.
ATGATCTTCCCATACTATTTGAGAGCTTATTTCACCAGGTGCCAAATCAGAATAATATGTTCCGCTTTTAGATGTATCCCCCATTCCTCCCAAATGATTAGCCAACCACTCGATAGCTCCTGCGTGTGTAGCCACAGAACCAATGTTTTTCAAATAAAATTTAATACGAACATATCCGTCCATATCCTCACAAGAAACATCAACAACCGTTAAATCAGGAAGATTGTTCTCTTCTGGCACTTCCCCTGCAATATGTGGAATTTCTTCTTTCCATTCGGCCAAACTATCACCCCATAATACATTTCCGGCAAGTTCAATTAATTTATATTTTCCATTAATCTCATCAAATAAAAATCTAGAATATCCTCTTTTTACAAGTTCTCTTGTTCCGTTTAAATATTGATACCTTTTTACCCATTTTACGTATAAATATCTTTTAATTCCATCTGAGGTTATTTTGTCAATCCAATAATCAAAATCCAAAATTTCGTATGTTCTGAAATCATTTTCAATCGCCTGTTGAAAAAGCATATAATCTTGCAAAAACCTGTCTTCACTAACTAATGAAAAAAAGCCGTCTTCATTTTCGTCTTCGTAATACTGCATTAATTCTTTAAAAACATTTTTAACTTTATCATCTCTACTTTGATTTAAAACGACGATCGTTTTATCATAATCACCCTCACTATATGCTAAACTTCCAATTAACAATAAAATAACCACTAAAAAACTCTTAAAAAGCTTATTCATTTTTTCTCCTTTACATAGTGTAACTCAACAAAAACGAAAAGATATAACGCAGCCCTTGTTTCATTATATCACATTTATACTTCTATTAATCTTAATTTAATAAATTATTAATATAAACATTACTTTTATACACACTTTATAAGAAAGTTGATTATTTTAATGAAATAAATTTATTAAATTTTTTGAAAGAAAAAAGAAGAGAATTTTTATTAATCTTTAAGAAGTTTGTTTAAGATTTTTTCAATATTGCCATATTCATAAATATATCCGTGTTTAACACCGCTTATTATAATTTTTTTATTTAAATTCGGTATTTTTTTCATTAAGTTATCAATGTTTTTTTGAGGAATGATATCATCGTTTTCAACCAGCAACACATTTACGGGTGCTTTTACATTTTTTATCCATTGAATTTCTTTAAATTTATATTTAACCAGTTTTTCAACAGGTAAAAACGGGTATTTACTTTTTGCAACGCTTACAATCGAATCAAAAGGTGTTATCAGAATAAGTTTTTTAATTCTTCTTTTAGATGCCACAAATGCCGCTATAGCACTTCCTAAACTTCTTCCTATGATTATTTCGGGTTTATATCTGTCAAATATTTCAAGTGCATATTTAAGTATGCATTTTTCACAGGGCTTCCCTTCGCTTCCGGCATAGCCGGGATAGTTAAATCCAATAAAATTGTAATCTTTAAGTTTTGGCGCTATTGTGTCAAGAAATTCTATTACATTGTTTGCGTTTCCACTGAAATATAAAACCAAAGGCAGATTATTTCCGTTTTTAGTATAAGCACCTTCTAACACTATCCCGTCAGTTGTTTTAAAAAATATTTTTTGGGCTATTTTAGGCTCAACAGGTTTAGCCCATTTTCTATTAAAAATTTTATTCTCCTGGGTTACATACAAATATATGACTGCCCCGAAATATAATAAAATACCGCTTAATAAAATTAAAATCAGACTTTTCATTAATATCCTTAATGTTTATTTAAAATTGTATCTTAATATTATACTCATATTATACAATTACTTAATACAAGTGTCTGTCACCAAATCATAAAAATCAAATTTTTTTTAATTAAAAAGGCAAAAAGCCTTTTATTAAAATTCAATTAACCCTTCAAGAGGAGAACTCGCAGTAGCATAAGGTTTTTTAGGAATTCTTCCAGCTTTGTATGCCATTCTTCCGGCTATTACCGCATGCTTCATAGCTTCTGCCATTGCTATTGGATTTTTTGCTTGAGCTATTGCCGTATTTGTAAGAACCCCGTCAGCCCCAAGTTCCATTGCAACAGCCGCATCACTTGCAGTCCCTATTCCAGCATCCACAATTACAGGCACGTTTACAGCATCTTTAATAAACACCACATTATATCTGTTTTGAATACCTAGCCCGCTTCCAATAGGTGCGGCAAGAGGCATAACCGCATGTGCTCCAGCGTTTTCAAGTCTTTTAGCCATAATCGGATCGTCATTCGTATAAGCCATAATCGTAAAATCTTCTTTTGCCAAAATTTCACAAGCTTTAAGAGTTTCCATTACATCAGGATAAAGTGTTTTAGCAGTGTCGCCTATAACTTCAAGTTTAATTATATCTATACCCGTAGCTTCTCTTACAAGTCTGAAAAGCGTAATTGCTTCTTCGGCAGTTGTGCATCCAGCAGAATTTGGAAGAATTTTTACATCAGTATCTTTGAAATAATCCATTAAATTTTCTTCATTCGGATCCATAATATTTACACGTCTTACAGCCACCGTAATCATTTCAGCACCGCTCGCTAGAGTCGCATCCCTTGTAGTCTGAAAATCAGGATATTTTCCGCTTCCTACTATAAGTCTGCTTGTAAATTCATATTTTCCTATTTTTAAAATATCACTCATTAATACTCCTTGTATTTCAGTAATTTGTTATTGGTATATTGGTTTTATAATTTTACACCCGACCAGCTTATGCAAGTCGTGCAAGTTTTCTTACTTTATATTTTTACTTTCCTCTTTTCACTTTTATGTAATCCCAAATTTCTTTATCACCAAACAAACCTTTTCTTGCAAATAGCATAATTCCCAAAAGAATCAAACTAAACACAACCATTCTAAGACCTGGTATTCCATGCACAGGTCCGATAGACCACGTCGCGTCATCAAGAGGTCTTAATACTTCCATACCACCGATAAACAGAAGTGTTCCAAGAATTGCCCCACTCATACTTCCAAGTCCACCTAAAACAATAATAATTAGTAACTGGAATGTCAGCATAAATGTAAACTGATCCGGAGAAATAGACCCAATTGAACTAGCCAAAAGTCCACCACCTACACCTTCGAAAAACGCACTAGTCATAAAGGCTAATGTTTTTGTTTTAAATGTATTTACACCCATTGCTAGAGCGGCATCTTCGTCATCCCTTACCGCTTTCATCGCACGCCCGTATTTTGAATAAACAATATTATACACAAGCACTATCGTCACAAGTGCCGTAAAACCAATCCAAAAGTAACTCGCAAACCCAGGAATACTATCAAGTCCCATAGATCCGTTTGAAATCTCAGGATTGTTGATTAAAAATATTCTAATTATAAATCCAAAACCAAGTGTAACGATTGCAAGATAATCACCTCTTACCCTAAATACAGGAAAAGCTAGAGTTAATGCTACAAGTGCGGAAACTATACCACTTATAATCAATGTAAAGAAAGGATTAGGCAAAAATATGTCCCTGATAAACGGATAAGGATCTGCAATCATATACATATCAGCCTTTATTTCGGGACTCAACATTAAAAGTGCAGTCACATACGCACCAATAGCCACAAATCCGTTAGGTTCAAGTGAAAACTGCCCCGTTACTCCGTTTATAAGATTGTAACTTACAGCTAAAATTATAAATATATACACGTTACCCAAAACGGTAATCGTATAATCGTTAAAAAGATTAGGTGACACATATAAAAACCCTAAAAACAAAGCCGTAACAATTCCTATAATTCCGAAATATTTTATTGCACCCATATTTTTCATTTTTGCCTTTTCCATCATTAAAACCTTTGTCTTTCAAAATCTATACCCATAATACCAGTAGGTTTAAACAGAAGCACGAAAATTAAGAAAATAAACGCAAAAGCGTCTTTCCATCCTCCAAGTTCCGGAAAAAATCCCGGAATCGCAACTTCTGCAAAACCTAAAATAAATCCACCAATTACAGCACCTGTTACACTTCCGATTCCACCAACAACAGCAGCGGCAAATGCTTTAAGACCAACAAGCATACCCATATATGGATCGATGCTCGGATACGCCATAGCATAAGCGATTCCACCTATCGCAGCCAAAGCACTACCCAAGGCAAACACGAAAGCAATAATTTTATTGGAATCCGCTCCCATTAATTTAACGGTTTGGATATCAAAAGCAAGCGCCCTGATTGCAATACCTACTTTCGTTTTATATAAAATAAACAACACTATTCCCAATAAAGCCAGTGTTAATATAGGAACAAGTATCGTTAATACAGGAACCGTCAATGAACCCATATGAATGATATGAGAAAACCATTTAGGAAAATAAAACGCCTGATAAGTTCCGCCTAAATACTGATTGGCAATAACATTAAAAAGAGATTCTAAGAAAAATGAAATACCGATTGCCGTAATTAAAAGAGAAATTTTAGGTGCGTCTTTATCCAAAAGAGGTTTATAAGCACTCGCATACGTCAATATACCAACACCTGCGGTAAAAATAATGGCAAATAATACAGATACGTAAAAATTCAGTCCCATAATTTTAAAAAAGATAAATGCCATAAAAGCACCTACCATCATAATGTCACCATGTGCGAAGTTAATAAGTCTAAGCACTCCATAAACCAACGTATACCCTATTGCAATCAGTGCATACATACTTCCAAGGGAAAACCCGTTTACAATCTGTTGCAATACAAAACCAATGTCCATTTACTTTTCCTTTTTTTTCATTTCTTTATACAATTTTTCATGTTCCCGTTTTACATCCTCACTTACTTTTCTTCTAGCAGAAATAAATCCGATTATAGCATTATTTTCATCTTTTATAGGCATAATTGTAGCATCTACCCAGTAATATTTTCCATCTTTTCTTAAATTTTTTACTATTCCGTTCCATTCTTTACCTTGCAGTATTGTATCCCACATTTCCTCAAAAATTTTCTTTGGCATATCTGGATGTCTAACAATACTATGTGGACGACCTTCCATTTCACCTTTTTTGTAACCTGAAAGAGCTCTAAAAACAGAATTCGTATAAATAATTTTCCCCCTAATATCTGTTTTTGAAACCACAGGTCTATTATCTTGATTTACATCTTCAAATCTAACTTCCTCGTCAATTATTTTCATGTTACTCATTTTATCCCCCCTTTTCACAAATTACTTTATTTCTTCCTTGTTTTTTTGCAAAATAAACTTTTCTATCTGCTTTTAATATCAAATCTTCGACATTTTCGTCATTATCTACCGAATATTCACATACCCCCGCACTTATAGTGAATTTTATATTTTTTTTATCACAAAAATTATGTTCTTCAACCAGTTTTCTAAAATTTTCAAGTTTTTTACATGCATTATTTGAATCTGTAAAAGGCATAATAATAAAAATTTCTTCTCCTCCATATCTTGAAACAATATCAGATCCTCTAAAATTACTTTTTAGAAGCTCAGCCAATTCTTTTAATGCGCAATCTCCTATAAGATGTCCATACGTATCATTAATTTTCTTAAAAAAATCAATATCGATCATTGCTACACTTAACGGAAATTTATATCTTTTTGCTTCTTCAATTTTTTGTGTTAAAAACTCTTTCATATATTCTCTATTATAAAGTTTTGTTAAAGGATCTGATATTGATTTTTCATAAAGTTTTTTATTATTATCTTCTAATTCCCTTAAAATAAGTTCCTTTTCCAAGGATATAGCAATAGGAACTGCTATTTTATTTAAAAGCATTTCTAAAAGTTTTTTATCTTTTTTATTTATATTTTTATTTATAATAATATAAATATCACCTATTTTCTTGTCATTTTGCAATAACACTTTTTTATAAGAATAATTTTCATCCATATGATCTATTTCAACAATTTTATGATCCTCACCAAATGAAAAACAATGTTCTACCTCAGATAAAGGAGATATCCCACAAATTTCAATTTTTTGAATGGAAGGAATTACGTTTTTTATATTATCAAAAAGATTTCTTAAAACTAAATTAAAAGAACTTAAAGACACCGTATCTTTAAAAAATTTTTTTAAAACTTCATCAGTTTTATTCAAAATAAAAAGATCACTTTCATAATCATCAAGAAGGTATAATCCACATTCTAAATCTTTTAGCTTTTCTATAAGAGGATCTATCAGTTCTTTCTTAATTATTGAGCCATGTTGAGGTGCTATCATCAAAGGATGTTTTTTTTGAACCTGTTTTAAGGCATGATGTAAAACCTCTTTGCTTGGCATATAATGCTTATGAAAAGGTTTTGCCGCTTCAAAGTAATCATCCACATCTTTAGCAAAAAGTGAAAACTCATCAGTAAGCCCACCAAATAAATCACTGGAAAAAAGAATACCGGTTTTTTTATCATAAGTGCAAAAAGCACCAGGAAAATGCGCATAAGGGGTAAAAACAAATTCAAGTTCTCTTTTTCCAGCTTTAAGTTTCCAATTATGCTGATCTATTAAATAAAAAGGGGTTTCCCACATATAATGTTTTAAAAGCATTTCAGTCCGCCAATGTGTAACAATATATCTTTCCCCTTTTGGCATTATTTTTTCAAATGTAGAATAACATCCTACAATATCAGGATCCTGATGATGCATAATAATATATTTAATATCTTTTAATTCAATCAAAGAAGTCAATTTTTCAAGAACTACAGGGAAAGTTATCATACTTCCAGGATCAATGAGAATAGATTCGCTTCCGTTTTTAATCAAATATACATGACACTGGAATGGGTCATCCGGTATTACATATCCTATCCAATATACGTCCGGTGCAATTTCTATTGGTTTACTAAAATCCATTTTACCTCTTTATTAAAATAATAAAAACATTAAAAAGCACCTTAATGCCGTTTAATGTTTTCACTCCCAAAAGGGAGAAAAAATTAAGGCTTGATAAGTTCTTTAAATACAACTTTTCCGTCTACGATTTCTTCAACAACCGCAGGTTTGTTGATTGGGTTACCGGTTTTAGGATCAATTGTTAAATATCCAGTAACAGCTTCAAGGTTTTTAGTATGTCTAATTGCGTCATTGATACATTGTTTAAATTGAAGATTTGTTTTATTTGCTTTTGTGTCACATTGTTTGATTGCGTTATAGATTAATAAATATCCATCAGCACCAGTTGCTGCGAATGCGCTCGGTAATCTTCCGTATTTTGCTTTAAATTCTTTAATAAATTCTTTTGATAATGCAGTAGGCGCTTTTGCAGGGTCAAAGTGATCAGTATACATTACACCATTAGCCGCTTTTCCAGCAAGTTTTTTAAGAAGTGCAGGGTCAGCAATACCATCACCACCCATTACTGGAGAATTTACACCAGCAGCTCTAAGCTGTCTTACAAGAAGTCCTTCTTCAGGCGCATAGATTGGTGTATAAATAAAATCAGGATTTAACTTTTTAATTTGTGCTACTTGAGCGTTAAAGTCTTTATCACCACTATTTATAAATAGTTTTTTAAGAACTTTTCCACCATCTTTTTTGTATGCTTTTTCAAATGCTTTAGCCAAACCTACAGAGTAATCTTGTTTCATATCAAATACGATTACCGCAGTTTTAAGATTATGTTTTAATGCATATTTAGCAGCAACAGTTCCTTGGAAATCGTCTGTAAAACATGCTCTTGTTATATATTTGCTTCCTTTTGTAACTCTTGGGTTTGTAGCAATTTGAGTAACTGTAGGTGTTTTAGTAGCACCAGCAAATCTTTTAATAGATAAGCTCATAGAACTAGCAAGAGGTCCTTCAACAGCCACAACTTTTTCACCACTAACAAGTCTTTTATACCCGTTAACAGTTTGAACTTTGTCAAATTGTCCGTCAACTACAACTAAAACAATTTTATCACCATTTGGTAATGTGCTGTATTTTTCATGAACAAGTTTAATACCATCAAGTGTTTTTTGTCCAAATGATGCAATAGGCCCTGTTAAAGGTTGTAAAATACCCACTTTAATTTCTTTTGCCATTAATGTGCTAGCAACTAACGCACTAAGCCCAAGTGCTAATAATTTCTTTTTCATTCACGCTCCTTTTATGTTAAAATTACCCAAGTATTATACCAAAAATGAAATTACTATAAATAAAGGGAATTAATGATTGATTTAAAGCTGTTGGAAAAAGATTTTGAGCAAGTTTCAAACCGATTAAAATTAAAAGGCGTTGATGAAAAAAGCCTTGAAGAAATCAAAAATTTATTTAAAGAAAAAAAAGAATTAAAAACACAACTTGACAAACTTTTAGAACAAAGAAACACTTTATCCAAACAAATTGGTAGTTTAATGAAAAATGGCGAGAAAGAAAAAGCTGAAGAGATTAAAAAAGAGGTAAATAATTTAAAAGAAGAAATATCTTCTCTTGAAGAAAAATTAAAATATATTGAAGAAACCTTATCACAAAAAGCACTTATAATTCCAAACATTCCCGATGAAGACGTTCCAATCGGAAAAGATGAAAATGACAATGTTGAAATTAAAAGAGTAGGCGATGTTCCGGTATTTGATTTTGAGCCAAAACCTCATGACGAACTAGGTGAAAAACTTGACTGGCTAGATTTTGTAAGGGGAGTTAAACTAGCAAAAAGCCGTTTTACTGTTATGAAAAAAGATGCGGCAAGGCTTGAGAGAGCACTTATTAATTTCTTTTTAGACCACAACAGAGAATGGGGCTTTGAAGAGGTTTATGTTCCTTTTATGGTAAACAAAGAGACAATGACCGGAACAGGGCAGCTTCCAAAATTTGAAGAAGATTTATTTAAAATTGAAGATGAAAATTTATATCTCATTCCAACTGCAGAAGTTCCCCTTACAAACCTGTTTAGAGATGAAATAATAACCGATTTGCAAAAGCCTATCAAACTCACTGCATATACGCCTTGCTTCAGAAAAGAAGCGGGAAGTTACGGAAAAGATACCAAAGGTATTATAAGACAACACCAATTTGACAAAGTGGAACTCGTAGCAATAACAAAACCGGAAGATAGTGATAAAATGTTTGAAGAAATGGTTGCATGTGCCTCAAGCGCTCTTGAAAAACTGGGTCTTCCATACAGACAATTAATGTTATGCACGGGAGATCTTGGATTTAGTGCGGCTAAAACGATAGATTTAGAGGTATGGATTCCTTCTCAAAACAGATACAGAGAAATAAGTTCTGTTTCAAATACAAGGGATTTTCAAGCAAGACGCGCAAAAATCCGATATAAAGAAGGAAAGAAAAACAGATTAGTCCATACTTTAAACGGAAGCAGTTTGGCAGTCGGAAGAACACTTGTAGCCATAATGGAAAATTACCAGACAAAAGACGGCAACATTCAAATACCGGATATACTTAAAAAATATTTATAAGGTAAATAGTGGCAGAAGAAAAAAACACTAATACAGAAGAAAATGTAATTGTTATAGAAGAAGGCGAACAAACCAAAAAAAAGAAAAACAAATTCATACTTATTATAATTATTCTCTTATTGGTAACAATCATTCTTCTTTTGATATTAGCCGCCGTCGTAATAACTAAAAAAAAGAAATCATCTGCTGCTCTTTCACCTGAAATTACTGAAATCACAAAAAAACTGGAAAAAAAACACATTATTCAAAAAGATGAAATCAAACAACTTATAAAAAGAGCCACTATTCTTTACAATAAAGGAGAAAAAGAAAAAGCCCTGCAAATTTTAAACAAACTCTCAAGCTACTCGGAAGCATTATCATATTATAATTTAGGCGTTATCAAACTTGACGAAAAAAATTATAAAAAAGCGCTGGAATATTTCCAAAAAGCAATTAAAAACAAAGACAATCGTGCTTTAAGCGCAATTAATGCCACTTATGCGGCTCTTATGCTTAAGAATAAAAAACTTTTTGATTATTATAGACATTTAGCTTACACTTTTTTACCTGAAATAGCAAAGCTAAAAAGTTATCCTTATTATTATGCAGTGGTTATGTATTATATGGGATATGAATTTGAATCTATTCCGGCTTTAAAAACAAAAAACCCTTATTTTGAAGAATCTAATAAACTTTTGAGTGCGATTTATGAATATTATGGAGATTTTACAAAAGCTCAAAACATTGAACACGATCCTTTTTTCAAAGGACTTTCTCTTGCAAGAATAGGTGAATATTCACTAGCAAAAACGTATCTTGCAATGTCGGACAGAAACGAATCTCAATTTGCTCTTTCTTTAGTGGATTTAAAACTTTCAGATTTTAAAGAAGCTTCAACTATTTTAAAAAAATTTGAAGATAATAATATTTATCCAATTAATGTTTACTTACAACCTTCTTTATTTGAAACAAAAACAGCCCAAAAATATTTTAAAGAAAATTTCCTAAAACAGAAAGAAGATTTTTACGATCTTTTCTTTTATTACGCCCCTTATAAAGTTTTTAATATGAACCAGACAATTTCATATCTTAAAAAAGGAATTGCGGGAATTCCAATAGGTTCTATTGAGGAGTCTCAGTCATATCTTAGTAAAAGTGCTACTTATTCCGCACTAAATATTAAAATTTCAAATGCTTTAAAATTAGCATTAAACGGACATATTTACCTTGCAAACCAAAAATTTAAACAATTGATTAAAAAAAGGGATACTTCATATATATTACATTACGACTTGGCTTTAACTTATGCACAATTAGGTGATTATAATAATGCTTATATTCATTTTTTAAGGGCATACCATTTAAATCCAAATGATTTAAAAAGCGGTATTTATGCTTTGATGGCACTCGGTAAAATTAAAAAAACAAACGAATACCTTATTAGTTCCATTAAAGAAGATTTAAACGATAATACGATTTTAGAACAAGCCCTTCTAGCAATAGTCCAAAATAACGCCGTGAATATGGCAGCGTTTTTAGAAAAAGATGAAAAAAATACGCCTACATGGATTATAGCAAGACTTACTTCAAAAGCCTTGCTTGATAAAGATTATACATATGAAGCATTGAAACTCAAAAGTATGTATCCAAAAGAAATAGTTGCTAATTTATTATATTTTTATGCCAATAATCATAATTTACCTGTTTACAAACTTGCCCTTAATTATCAATCAATGTTTTTTTCTCAAAAATTGAATATGAATGACTTTTATTATGGCGCAAAAATCGTAAGAGACTGGTATTTTACTTTTGCCAAAATTTCAGGACTTTTAAATAAAGTGAGATTAAATTTAGTAAATCAGGCGAAAAAAGAAAATTTTGATTTAATTCCCATATTAACAAGAGTGGCTTTTGCAAATTTATACACAAAACATTTTGAAGAGGCTTATGTAATATATAACGACCTGATTAATAATAAAAATATAACAGACCCTCATACATTATATCATGCCGCCGTAGCTGCAATTGGTGCTGGGCATCATTCAAACGCTGTAGCTTTAATGGAACTTGCAAAACTTAAAAACCCTTCATTTTACGAAGCAAGATTTGGTCTTGGACTTTTATGGCAAGAGGCAAATAATTTAAGAGCGGCTTCAATTCAATATGCCAAAATTCCTGATGGATTTAAAAGCAAATATTTTGATTTTAATATTCTTCAAAAATAACTTTTTACCTAATTCTTAATTGTTGCAAATGAAACTTTTTAACGCTAATTTAATCCTTTTTGTTGTATAATTCCCAAAAAAAGAGGAGGTTTTATGAAGTTTAGCTCAAAAGATTTTGGAGGTAGTCCAAAAAATATTGATATCAATACTCAAAAAACAATAAATTACACCGAAACTCACGAAATAACTGATATTAATACTTTCGTTAAAAGAACTTATCAGTTGTTAGCAGGAAGTTTAATAGCTGGTGCTGTTGGCGCATATGTAGGTATGGGCTTTGTAGGTAATATGGTAAACTATGCCACCGGGTCACTTACATTTACTTATTGGGGTGCGGTTATTTTAGAGTTTATTTTACTTTTTGGAATATATGCAGCTAAAAATAAAACTCCTCTAAACTTAGTTTTATTATTTGCTTTTACGTTTATGACAGGATTTACATTAGCACCTACTCTTGCTATGTTTATTGCAGCAAATATGGGATATGTAATTGGTGAAGCGTTTGGGCTTACGGCAGTTGCTTTTGCAGCTCTTACAATTTTTGCAATGAATACGAAAAGAAATTTCACTACAATGGGCAAAATGTTGTTTATCGCACTGATTATTATGATTGTTGCAAGTATCGCAAATATTTTCTTACACCTTCCAATGCTTCAACTTGCAATCGCAAGCGTAGGCGCGGTGCTTTTTAGTTTCTTTATTTTATACGACACTCAAAATATAATAAGAGGAAATGTATCAAGTGAAATTGAAGCAGCCGTTGCATTGTATTTAGATTTTCTAAACCTATTTATCTCACTTCTTCAGATTTTAGGATTCTTAAACAGTGAAGAATAATCCTCCTCTTTTCCGCACTATTGATGCAAATATCAATAGATACAAAGAAGGAATCAGGGTAGTTGAAGATATTTTAAGATATGAATTCAACTCACCCCTTGCAAAAGAACTTAAAAACTTAAGACATATTAAAATCCCAAATTATGAAGAATTTGTAAAATACAGGGATTCCATACATGATATTTTAAAACCTTCAACAAAATCCGAACAAACAAGAAACAATTTAAAAGACTTAATAATCTCTAATTTAAAAAGAGCTCAAGAAAGTGCAAGAGTTTTGGAAGAAAGTTTTAAACTTTTTGATATAATTACATCTGAAAAATTTAAATCCGCAAGATATTCTCTTTATAACTTGGAAAAAGAGATTTTAGAACTTCTGGGGACATAGCTCAGTTGGTAGAGCACCACGCTGGCAGCGTGGTGGTCACGGGTTCGAGTCCCGTTGTCTCCACCATTACTTAGTTTTGTTTAACTCATTGAAATGTTTTTTAAAACTATTTTTATCAATTGTTACTACAACCGCTCCTCTAAAATCATCTTGTTTATAATTGATAGCTTTATCGTATGAATAATATTTTTTTAATGTATTTTTTACATTTATATCCAGCATACTTCCATGACATCTTAAACAAACTTTTTTAACGTAAATAGCTTGGAATATCTGAATTTTTCTAGGATACTCGACAATAACTAAATTATTTTTATTTCTTTTTTGTTGTTGCATTTTTCTCAATATTTTATACTCATTTATATTCGGCCGATTGTAAGGATTTCTGTTTTTATATGAAATTCTTTTTAATTTTATTCTTACTTTCAATTCCCTACTTAATTTTGCACCTGTTTTCATAGTCAAAGAATTGGCATTGTTGTAGCAATATTCTATTGCTTTTGCTTCACCTTCATTTTGCAATTTTGTTTTCAAAGTTTTCTTTAAAATCTGTGTATATTCTTTGTATGCTTCCGATGCAATTTTTATGATTAATTTTTCATCATTCTGATTCATTTGTGCTAACAACAATACACCTACACTTGTTATAGTAAAAAATATTTTTTTCATCCCACCCCCTTTATCATCCTATCTATAACCATTTTATCACAATCACTTCAAACTCCAAATGTTTTACTGGAAAATTTTTCAAAAATTTTTTTAATTTACACACGTTTGTTTTAACATTACCACTTACACCCGAATATTTAATATATTCCAGTAATTCCTTAGGTGAAGAAAAACTCATTTCGTAATAAAGTTTTTCAATATCTTTTGGTTTTAAAATTTCACATGCTTTTAAAACTTCATCTTCTGAACAAATTGGTGAATTTATCCCTAAATATTCGTGAAGGGATTTGAAAGTATTTGAAGTAAAAACTGCCAATAAATAATCTTTTTTTAAATTCTTAATTTCTCTAAATACAAATTCAAGACTTTCCGCCCACTGAAGTGCAGAAAATGACACAATCTGTTCAAAATTTTGTTTTTTTAAAAGTTCATAACACTCTTTTTTATTAAAATCGGCCTTTATGGTGTTACATGGGTTTCTTTTAAGCATCTCTTCACTGCTGTCAATACCCAGGTAAAACTCAAAACTTTTATATTTACAAAGCCCCTCACTGCCGCAACCCAAATCGACAATCCTATTTTTTACAAACGGAAGATATTTTTTAATGATTCTCTTTTGAATAACATTATATTCGCCGTATGTATGGGCAAACCTGTTAAAGCTGCTTATTTTTCCCTCTATACCCCAATAAATCTTTGATTTTTTGGGAGCCCCATAATTTTCAATTCTCAATTCTCAATTCTCCATCCTCAATTTATGATATAATTCTATCCAAAAAAGGTAAAAAATGACCGGTATTTTATTTACTATTCAGATTATTTTGGTAGTAGCAATAGTTATTTTGGTATTACTTCAAAAATCACAATCAATGGGACTTGGTGCATATTCCAGCTCAAACGATACGGTATTTGGTGCAAAAGGACCGATGAACTTTTTAACAAAAGCAACTATGATACTTGGACTTTTATTTGTTTTAAATACTTTAACCCTTGTATATATGTATAATAAACAGGCAAACACTTCTGCCCTTGATGAAGTAAAAGTTCAAACAACAAAACAAACTACAAAATCAACTCCGGCTGTTCCGAGTGTTCCTCAAGCGCCAGTAAAACAATGAGATTAATTTTTCTTTTTTTATTGCCGCTTTGGCTTTTAGCCGAGGCGCATCTGTTCGTTTTACACAGAATCGACGACAACAGGCACCCTTACACAAATACGTCTTCAAAAGAATTGATAAAATATTTCGAATACATCAAATCCAAAGGTTTCAAACCCGTAAAATTATCTACCCTTATAAAAATGCAAAAAGAAGGTAAAAATATTGATAAAGTCGTCGTTTTTACTATAGATGACAGCTATAAAAGTTTTTATAAAAACGGACTACCCGTTTTTATAAAATACAACATTCCGTTTACGCTTTTCGTTTACACCAAAGCCACAACTCAGAAATGGGGCGATTTTATGAGCTGGGAACAGGTCAAAGAGTGCGCCAAATACGGCGAACTCGGAGTTCACAGCTGGTCGCACCCGCACTTAGCTAGATTAACAGATAAAGAAATAATTGAAGATACAAAAAAAGCAATTAACGCTTTTAAAAAATATTTGGGTTATGTGCCGGATATGTATGCTTACCCTTACGGGGAATATAACGAGAGGGTTAAAAAAATAATCAACTCTTTTTTCCCTATCATAGCCAATCAAAATCCCGGCGCATACGGGCTTAATTCACCTATAAACGATATAGACAGATTCGCCCTGACCGGTGAAGTTAATATTGCCAAAAAACTTAAAATCAAAATTTTAAATATAAAAAACCTTCAAATAAAAAGAGATAAAAATAAAATAACTAAAATCAGCGGATATACCAATAAGCCGTATGTAAACATTTATATTACCAAACTCGGATGGAAAGGCGTTAAGGTTAAAAACGGATATTTTGAATATAAGCCTGATTTTACCCTGAAAAAATACAGAAACAGGGTAATCATAAGATATAATTATGAAATGATTTCAAGATTAATATTAAAGGAGGAATAATGGAAGAGGTATTTGAGTTTGCCAAAGAGCATATGGAAAAGAGTATAGAGGTTTTAAGAAAAGATTTAAACACATTAAGAACAGGAAAAGTATCAATACACGTTCTTGACGGGGTTAAAGTTGAATATTACGGAGCACCCACACCTCTAAACCAGGTAGCAAACGTAAATGCGGTTGACGCTACTACAATTGTGGTAAGCCCGTGGGATAAATCAATTATCAACGATATCGAAAGAGCGATTCAGGAAGCAAATGTCGGCGCAAATCCAAATAATGACGGAGATGTTATTAAACTTTACTTCCCTCCAATGACAGAAGAAGAGAGAAAAAAACAGGCTAAAAAAGCTAAAGAATTCGGTGAAAAAGCAAAAATCGCAATCAGAAACATCAGACGCGAGGCAAACGACGACATCAAAAAAATGTTTAAAGACAAAGAAATCACAGAAGACGATCAAAAAAGAGGGCTTGATAAAGTTCAGGAAATTACCGACACTTATGTTGCTAAAGTGGATGAAATAGTAAACAAAAAAATCGACGACGTTATGAAAGTTTAAAAAATTAAACAATGGAAAATGTAAAATGGAAAATGTAAGAGAAATATACGAAAAATACGGCGCCCTTTTAAAAGGGCATTTTCTTTTAAGCAGTGGTAAACACAGCGAATATTATTTACAAAGCGCAAGAGTATTGGAACATCCGGAAGTTGCCGAAAAATTAGCACGTGAGCTTGCTAAACAGATCAAAGAAGCTGGAATTGAAGTGGACAGCGTATGCTCACCGGCAATCGGCGGGCTTCTTGCTGGGTATGAACTCGCACGTGCTTTAGGCGTGAGGTTTATTTTTACAGAAAGAGTTAAAGGTGAAATGACTTTAAGACGCGGATTTGAGGTTAAAGAAGGCGAAAAAATCCTAATCTGCGAAGACATCATTACTACAGGCGGAAGCGCAATGGAAGCCGCAAGGGAAGTTGAAAAAAGAGGCGCCCAAGTCGTGGCATTTGCCGCTATTGCCAACAGAGGCGTATGCCAAAGGGTAAACGGAAAAAGCAAAAGAAAAAGTGAGTGCAAACTGCCTGAAAACAAACCTTTTTTTGCGCTTGATGATTTCGACTTTGAAGTTTACGATCCGGAAAACTGCCCTATGTGCAAAGCCGGAAGCACCCCTGTTAAACCTGGCAGCAGAGGGAACTAATGTCCTGCCCTCTTTGCAACCCCCAAAATGAAAACGTAATTTTCCAAAATGATTTTGTAAGAGTTATACTTGTAGACGAAATACCGGGCTACATACGAATTATCACCCAAAAACACATAAAAGAATTCAGCAATTTAAGCGACGAAGAAGCAGTTAAAATCACACTTCTTACCAAAAAAATCGAAAAAGCGATCATAAACACACTAAATCCCGATAAAGTAAATATTGCAGCACTCGGAAACATGGTTCCTCACCTTCATATTCACATTATTCCGAGATTTAAAAACGACCCGTGGTGGCCGGGTGCAACGTTTTGTGAAAAACAAAGAGAATTCAATTACCCTGTAACACAAAAAAATCTAAACAACCTGATAACTTCAATAAAAAAGTTAAATGCCAAATAAAACCTTTTTTATTTTAAGTCTTTTTTATTTTCTTTTTTTTACACTTATAGGCGATTATGTTATTTTTATGCCCAAATTCTTTAAACAGATAGGATTTGACGCAAAAGAGATAGGGATTATTTTTTCAATGCTTCCGATTGCGAGATTCGTAACTCCTTTTATTTATCTAAAAAAGCCCCTAACCAAGCTCGATTACATCTTAGCGCTTATAATATCTACGCTTTCATCGTTTTTACTGCTGAGTCACAATTTTTATATTATTTTAATTGCATTTTTTCTAATAGGTGTGAGTTTCAGTGTCGTATTCCCTTATATAGAGGCTATAGCGATAGAACAGCTAAAAGAAAAATACGGCAAAACAAGGGTATACGGAAGTATCGGGTTTATGCTTTTTGGAATCGTGTTTTCTTACATAAACGGCGATCTTGTGTGGCTTTTTATTATTTTAATGATACTTACAAACATTACGGCGCTATATTTTCTTGAAGATAAAACGATTACGAAATCCTCTTCTTCCATAAATCTCGCAAAAGAGTGGAAATTCTGGATGGCCGTTGTGTTTTTACAAATAAGCTTCGGAGGGTTTTACAATTTCTTTACCATTTACAACCTAAACCACGGCATACCGAAAGAATACATAGGCTGGCTGTGGGCTATAGGTGTAACTGCGGAAATTTTTATATTCATCTTTCAGCACCGCTTTATTAGCAGATTTAAACCGGTGTTTTTACTTAAAATATCCATTCTCTTAACCGCTTTTAGATGGTTTATACTTTATCTTTTTCCCGGAAATCTAACAATGGTGGCGCTTTCACAGCTTATACACGCGTTTTCTTTTGCTATTTTTCACACTTCGGCTCTACTTTATATTTCTAAACACTACGCCAACAAAACCCTTGCTCAGCAGTTTTATGCCGGAATAGCCTATGGTATGGCGGCATTTGCTGGAAGTATACTTTCCGGAGTTTTATACGGGGAAAATCTCTTTTTATATGAAAGTGTAATAGCGTTTTTAGGATTTTTGATTATGTTATAATACATGAAGATAAAATTAAAGGGGCTTAATGCTTCCAAAAAAAATTCACGACAGAAAAATTAAACTCGATTTTCAAAATACCATTATTTCCGGACCGAAGGGTGTGGGGAAAACATTCTTAGTGTTTAATTTCCTTGAAAATTTCAAAGGGAAATACAAATATATAGATTTTTCCGATTACAGGGAAAAAAATTTTGATTTTTCGGGAATTGAGCTTTTGATTCTTGATAATTATGATTTTTCAATTGAAATCCCTCCCGTTACAACCTTCATTATAACAGATAAAAAATTTGACCTTGAAGGGTTTAAAAACATCGAACTCAAAGGCCTTGATTTTGAAGAGTTTTTTTCTTTTGACAACTCTCAAAGTATCACGCACAGCTTTGATAAATTTTTAAAAACGGGCAACTTGCCAAGGAGTATATATTTAGAAGACTATTTTAAAGACGAATATTTAAAAGACACATTTGACCTTTTGCCGTATAACAAAGAAATTTTGAAATTTTATTTTTCCCATATAGGTGAAAAGTTTACACTTTATCAAATATATCAGATACTTAAAAAACGCATAAAAATAAGCAAAGACAGCTTTTACAAAACTACAAACGAACTTATCGAAAAAAGAATCATTTTTGAAGTCAATAAATTTAATTCTCCAAAATCTCCCAAAAAATTTTATTCATACAATTTTGCTTTCAAAAACATACTTACAAATAGAAAAAACATTCTTTTAACATTTGAAAATATTATATTTTTAGAACTTAAAGAAGATGAAATATATTATAAAGATACCCTTAGCTTTTATCTTCCTAATAAAGAACTCGGAATAATGGTAATGCCATTTGCCAATGAAGAAATATTGGAAGAAAAACTTAAAAAAGTAAAAGATGTAAAAAAAGTTCAGGTTATTACAATTTCAAATGAGTTTGAAATTAAAAACAAAAATTTCGAAGTGGAGGTAACACCGTTTTGGCAGTGGAGATTTGCGGAATAGACGAAGCAGGACGCGGACCTATAGCCGGACCTCTTGTAGTGGCGGGATGCGTATTCAAAAATGAAAAGTTAAAAGTGAAAAGTGAAAAGTGGGAAAATTTCTTACGAGAACTTAACGATTCCAAAAAACTTAGCGAAAAAAAAAGAGAAGAATTGTTTGAGATTATAAAAGAAACCTGTGAATATCATATAGTATTTGTAGATAACAAAACAATTGACAAAAAAGGTCTATCATTTGCAATAAAGTATGCACTAAATGAAATAAAAAACACCTTAAAAGCCCAAAAATATCTTTTTGACGGAAATTCAAATTTCGGGGTTTTGGGAATTGAAACTATAATCAAAGGTGACGGAAAAATCAAACAGATAAGCGCAGCAAGCATCTTGGCAAAAGTCAGCCGGGATAAATATATGATTGAAATTGCCGATAATTACCCTATGTATAATTTTAAAAAACACAAAGGCTATATTACACAAGGACATATTGAAGAGATCAAGCAATACGGATTTAGCGATCTACATAGAAAAAGTTATAGACTAAAAGCGCTAGAACCAACACTTTTTTAAGGAGAATATTTGAAAAAACTTATTTCACTTGCACTTGCTCTAAATTTATATGGCGCATTTCCTTCGTGGTATTATAAAGTTAAAGGGACAAAACAGCAAAAAGAAGCATTTGTTGAGATAATGCTCCCTTTAATTCAGGCAGAAAACAAAAAAATTATTCATTTAAGAAAATTAATAATAGATATATTCAATGACCCGTATTATTTAATAAATCCTAAAAAAATAGCTTTTTTAGCCAAAATAGCAAAAATATATAAAATTAAAGATATTACAAATAAAGAAGAATTCTTAAAAAAAATCAATATAATTCCCCCTTCCCTTGCACTAGCCCAAGCTGCGATAGAAAGCGGCTGGGGGAAAAGCAGATTTGTAAAAGAAGCAAATAATATATTCGGTCACTGGACATATTCAAATAAAGGGCTAGCCCCTAAAAGTAAATACGAACATATAGATATTGATTATTCAATTAAAATTTTCCCTTCTTTAGAAGCTTCAATTGCTGCATATATGAGAAACCTAAACAGAAACCCCGCATATAAAAAATTTAGAGATCTAAGATATAAATTTTTTAAAAAGCACAAAAAGTTCACAGGGCTTGACGCCGCAGAAACAATGATAAACTATTCACAAAAAAAAGAAGAATATGTAAAACTTTTAAAAAATATGATCAAATCAAACAACTGGCAAAAATATGACAAATAATCACTTATGTGTCATAATGTTAATATAAAATTAAATTAAAAAAAGGAGAAAAAATGAGCGGATTTTTAGCTCTTGCAATTGCTTGGGGAATTAAAATTCTTGGTGCAATTGCAATTTATATTATAGGTAAATGGATTGCGCAGTTTTTAACTAGTTTATTTAGAAAAATGCTTGAACGTTCAAACACCGATGTCACACTGGTAAAATTTTTAGGAGACTTGGTTTATTTTGGTTTAATTGTTTTAGTTATTATAGCGGCTCTTGGCACATTGGGTGTAAATACAACATCGTTTGCTGCCATAATAGGTGCAGCTGGATTGGCTGTAGGTTTAGCACTTCAGGGAAATATTGCAAATTTCGGTGCTGGCGTAGTTTTATTATTTTTAAGACCTTTTAAGGTAGGTGATTTTGTTGAAGCGGGTGGAGCTGTAGGTGTAGTGGATGCAATAGGTATTTTCAATACAACATTCAAAACAGGAGACAACAGAGTGATTATCGTTCCAAACTCAAACATTATCGGCGGAAATATTACAAACTATTCAAGAGAAGCTATCAGAAGAATAGACCTTGTTATCGGTGTCGGTTATGAAGACGATCTCAAACTTGTAAAATCAACTCTTGAAGAGATCCTAAACAACCATCCGAAGGTTCTAAAAGACCCTGCACCTGCAGTAGCTTTAGCTGAACTTGCAGACAGCAGTGTAAACTTTAATGTAAGACCTTGGGTTAAAAGTGAAGATTACTGGAGTGTTAGAAGCGAACTTCTTGAAACTATCAAAACTACATTTGATGAAAAAGGAATCAACATCCCTTATCCTCAAATGGATGTTCACGTAGATCAAAAAGCGGCTTAATTCCCGCTTTTTATAAACTCTTCAATATTCTTGTAAATCCCATCCATCAGTTTGTTTCTTGCTTCAATGCTTGTCCATGCGATATGAGGGCTTAGAAGCGTTATGTTTTTAAATTTCAAAAGAGGATTATCCGCGTTTACGGGTTCTTTTTCAAATACGTCAAGTCCTACGAAAAGATTTTTTTGTTCTAAAATTTTGGCAAGGTCTTTTTCATTGATAATACCGCCTCTTCCGAGATTAACAAGCACAGCGTTATCTTTTATCAGTGAAAGTTTTTCGTAATTTAAAAGATCTTTTGTGTTTTCATTCAAAGGTGCGTGGATTGAGATAATATCGCTGGTTTTTAAGAGTTCATTAAGTTCAACCCTTTTATATTCGGGATTAATGTTTTTTCCACTTGTAGAATAATAAACCACTTCGGCACCGAAACTTTTGGCTATTTTGGCAACTCCCCTTCCGATTTCACCAAGCCCTATTATTCCCCATCTTTTTCCTGAAATTTCAAACCAGTTTTGAATATGTGTAAATATTTCACTTTTAGGATATTCATTGCGCGTATAATTGTCAAAATAACACACTTTGTTTAAAAGTCCTAAAACCAGTGCGAATGTTTGCTGAATAACGGCATTTGTCGAATACCCAGCCACATTTTTTACAGGTATTGCCTTTTGTTTTGCATATTCCAAATCCACATTGTTCATCCCGGTTGCGGCAATCTGAATGAATTTAATATTAGCATTATCCATTATATATTTATCAATCACCACTTTATTGGTAACCACAATATCAGCTTCTTTTACCCTCTCAAGTGTTTGGGAAGGTTTTGTGGTTTGATAAATTTTCACACTTCCGAATTTTTTAAACTTTTCAAAATCAACATCACCGAGTGTCAGCGCATCTAAAAAAACTATGTTCATATCTATCCTTTAAAATTTTTAATAATTATACCAAACGCTTTATCTTAGTGTCTGGCACTTCAAATTGAAGTTATTGAAGTTATTGAAGTTATTGAAGTTATTGAAGTTATTGAAGTTATTGAAGTT
>NZ_BAAHXN010000003.1:0-117144 GCF_054656815.1 Nautilia lithotrophica | reverse complement strand
TAGATTTTCACAAAAAAATTTAAAAATTGTGAAAAAATTTTAAAACTTATTAAAATCATACATTATATATACTAAAAATAACCGCATTTTAGTCAATTATTCTTTTTAATTGCAAATATATATAAAAATTATTCACAATTATCAACATAATAAGATTATAGATTGTGCAAAAATAGTGTTGAGAATAAAAGAAGTTAAAAAAAGAGGAGAATTATTTATATCTGTAAGTAATTCTACCTTTATCTAAGCTATAAGGATTAATTTCTACTTTTACTTTATCGCCTGGAACGATTTTAATATAGTTCATTCTGATTTTTCCACTTATATGACACAAAACTTCTTTTTTAAGCCCTTCTAATTCTACTTTAAACATTGCATTAGGAAGCGCTTCTGTTACAATTCCATCTACTTCTAAAACGTCTTTTGCCATTATTCCTCCTCTGTTAATATTATTGCTTTATTGTTAATTACTGCAACCTGATGTTCATAATGAACTCCAACTTCCATGTCTTCACAATAAACATCCCATCCATTATCTGCTAATATAGGTTCACCACATTTATGGCAAAGCATAGGTTCTAAACAAAAAACATGCCCGTTTTTAACTTTTTCACCCTGATTTGCTTTCCCTTCTACATAATTTAGAATTTGAGGTTCTTCATGTGGTTTTCTACCAATTCCATGACCGCTGTAACCCTTTAGTGGAACATATCCGTGAGATACAATATAATCTTCAATAAGTTTACTAATCTGTTTATATCTCATTCCAGGTTTAATATTTTCTATAGCGTGGTATAACGCCCCTTTAGAAACATCTATCATTTTTTGATATTCTTCTTTTATCTTACCAACACCTATAGTAATAGCTGCATCTCCATACCACCCATCAATCTCAACACCAACATCAAAACCGACAACCTCACCCTCTTTTAAAGGTTCATTTGTAGGAATTCCGTGAATTACTACTCCGTTTCTGCTAATACATACGCTATTTGGAAAATCATATAAACCTTTAAAAGCAGGTCTTCCTCCATTTTCTCTAATAAATTCTTCGGCTATTCTATCAAGTTCGAGCGGAGTAATGCCAGGTTTGGTATGTTCTTTTAAAAGTTTCAAAGTTCGAGCAACAAGTTTAGCAGGTATTTTGATTTTTTCAATTTCTTGAGGTTTTCTAATTGCTATTGCCATTTATTCTCCTAAAATAAAAAGAGGCATTAAAGCCCCGTTACCGATAATGTATCATATTTTTGCATTGTAAGCTGTGCTTGTATTTTTCTCATAGTATCAATTGCAACTTGCACAACAATCAAAACCGCGGTTCCACCAAAATAGAAATTAATTCCAATTAGTTTTACAAGTAGCCATGGCATAACAGTTATAGCACCAAGATATAGCGCACCCCAAAATGTAAGTCTACTTGCTACTTCATTTAAAAATTTAGCAGTTTGTTCTCCAGGTCTGATTCCAGGAATAAAGCCACCCTGTTTTTTAAGATTTTCTGCAATTTCTTTTGCGTTAAATACAATTGAAGCATAAAAATAAGCAAAGAAAATAACAAAAATAAATAATAATACATGATACAAATATCCATTAGGATTTAAAATATCTCTAATTTGAACCAGAACAGGATTTGTAACACCACTTAAAACCGTAAGAGGAAACATTAAAATCGCACTTGCAAAAATTGGTGGAATAACACCACTTAAGTTAACTTTAATAGGAATATAATTCATAACTCTTTTGAATCTATTTTGCATTAAAACTTTTTTCTGATAAGAAATAGGTATTCTTCTCTCAGCAAGTTCTACATAAATAATAAATCCAATTGTAGCAACTACAATAAATAATATAAATATTAATCCTATTACAGAAAGTTCACCTACATCCACAAGATTTAACGTTCCTACTATTGCAGATGGAATAGCACTAACAATTCCGGCAAAGATAATTAAACTAATACCGTTACCAACACCTCTTTCTGTGATCTGTTCACCGATCCACACAAGAAGCATAGTTCCACCCATCATCGAAAAGGCGGTTAATATTACAAATGTAGAAGTATCTATCATTACTGCAGACTCACCCATTTTACCGGTCATAGAAGTTAAACCTATTGCAATACCTATTGCCTGAATAAAAGAAATAGCCACAGTTGAATATTTAACTATTTGCATATATTTTTGAAAACCTTGAGAGTCTTTTTTCATTTCACCAAGTTTAGGGAATGTTGCAGCAAGTAGCTCCATAATAATAGACGCAGTAATGTAAGGCATAACACCAAGCGCAATAATACTCATACGACTTACAGCATTACCACTGAACATATTAAGTAAACCTAATGCATCATTCTGATGACCTGAAAAAAATTCTTTAATTACATCAATATTTACCCCTGGAACAGGTACATATGCAAGAACTCTATAGATGAGAAGGAAACCAAGGGTAATTAATATTTTTTTAGCTATCGGATTCATACCCTTACTTTCCAGATGTAGTTATGTTAGCATCTTTAATTTTATCTTTAAGCTCTTTAGCTTTAGTTCCTATCAGTTTTACTTTTTTAGCTTTTATTTTTACAATATTAGCTAAAGCTTCCATTGTAATTTCTTCAAGTTCAACTATTGCTGGGAATTTATCCACATTAATAGCCTGAGGTTTTACAACTCTACTTTTGAAACCAACTTTCGGTAATCTTCTTTGAAGTGGTTGCTGACCACCCTCAAAACCTCTTTTTTGAGAATAACCAGTTCTTGATTTCTGACCTTTTTGTCCTCTTGTAGAAGTTTTTCCGTATCCTGAACCTGCTCCACGTCCTACTCTTTTAGTTTTATGAGTAGAACCGCATGCTGGTTTTAAATTATTTAACGCCATGATTACGCCTTTTTGCTTTTAATCATTTTTAGAGCTTCAACAGTAGCTCTAACAAGGTTATGAGGTTCGTTTGAACCAAGTGATTTAGATAAAATATCTTTAATACCAACAAGTTCTAGCACTGGTCTTACCGCACCACCGGCGATTAACCCTGTACCCTCACTTGCAGGTTTAAGTAAAATTTTTGATGCATTGTATTTAGCTTGAACGTCATGGTTAATAGTGTTACCATGAATACCTTCGATTTTAACTAAGTTTTTGAATGCATCGTCAATTGCTTTTTTAATTGCATCCGGAACTTCTTTAGCTTTTCCAGTTCCGATTCCAACTATACCTTTTTTATTTCCAACAACTACTAAAGCGTTAAATCTGAATCTTCTACCACCTTTAACAACTTTAGTAATTCTTCCGATATTAACAACTACTTCTTCAAATTCTTCTCTGTTATAATCTCTAATTACTTGAGCTTTTTTAGCCATTTGCCTTCCTTATAATTTTATACCGTTTTCTCTAAGAGTATCTGCAAACGCTGCAACTACACCATGATATTTATATCCGTTTCTATCAAATCTAACTGATTCAATATTAGCAGCTTTTAATTTTTCAGCAAAAAGTTTAGCTGCTTCTTTTGCTCCGTTAATGTTTGAAGGTAATTTATTTTCTAAATGTGCAGTATTTAAAAATGCCAACGTATTACCAGCAACATCATCAATAGCTTGAATAACTAAGTATTTATTTGATTTATAAATACTAACTCTTGGCATATCAGCAGTTCCGCTGATTCTACCTCTAACTCTTCTTTTTCTTTTAAGTCTTCTTAAGTCTCTTTTAGCTAATGCTTTACTTCTTCTCATCTCTCACCCTTATTTTTTAGCTGTTTTACCAGCTTTTCTAATAATATGTTCATCAACATATTTAACACCTTTACCTTTATAAGGCTCAGGTTTTCTAAAGCTTCTGATTTCAGCAGCAACTTGCCCAACTTGTTGTTTATCGCTACCTTTTACAGTAATAATGTTTTTTTCAACTGTAATAGTAATACCTTTAGGAATTTCATAATTTATAGGGTGTGAATATCCAAGTTGTAATTCTAAAACATTTCCTTTTACAGCTGCTCTGTAACCAACACCATTAATTTCAAGTTTTTTCTCAAACCCCTGAGTTAATCCGATAACTGCATTGTTAGCTAAAGCCCTAACAGTTCCCCACATTGCTTTTGCGAATTTGCTCTCTTCTGCAGGTTCAAAAGAAACTGTATCACCTTCAATATTTACTTTAACAACACCTTTAGTGTCTATAACTTTTTCGTCTTGGCCTTTTTTAATGATTAATTTATTCCCTTCAAGTTTAGCTTCAAGGCCAGAAGCTAACTTTACGGGTTGTTTACCTATTCTACTCATAAACTATCTCCTTACCAAATACTACAGATTACTTCGCCGCCTACTTTTAATTTGTAAGCTTCATCGTTAGGTAAAACGCCTTTATTTGTTGATACAACTAAAGTTCCGTATCCGTTTTTAAATCTTTTAATATCTTCGTATCCTTTGTAAACCCTTCTACCAGGTTTAGATACTTTTTTAACTTCATTGATAACAGAGTTACCATTCTCATCATATTTTAAAGTAACGTTGATGAATTTTTTGTTTCCATCTTCGATTACTTTAAAACTTTCAATATAACCTTTTTCTTCAAAAACTTTCAATACCGCTTCCATTAGTTTAGAGTGATTAAGTTGAGTAACCTCTAAACCTCTCATAGCGGCATTTCTGATTCTAGTTAATCCGTCTGCAATAATATCATTCATCATCTTGGCATCCTTTTACCAACTTGCTTTTTTAACACCAGGGAGTAATCCCTCGTTTGCCATTTTTCTTAGGCAGATTCTGCAAATACCAAAATCTCTGTAAACAGAGTGAACTCTACCACAGATTGAGCATCTTGTATATGCTCTAACTTTAAATTTTGGTTTTCTTTTAGCTTTAGCTATCATACTTTTTTTTGCCATATTACTTTCCTTTTGTGAATGGGAATCCGATAAGTTCTAGCATTCTTTCAGCCATTTTATCGTCTTCAGTAGTTGTGGAAATGTTAATATTCATACCATGAACTTTAATAATGTTATCATAATCAACTTCAGTAAATACTAATTGCTCAGTAAGACCGAAGTTAAAATTACCTCTTCCGTCAAATCCGTCTCTTTTTACACCTTTAAAGTCTCTAACTCTTGGAAGTGCGATTGAAATTAGTTTTTGAAGGAAATTCCACATCATTTCACCTCTTAGTGTAACTTTTACACCAACAGGCATTCCTTCTCTTACTTTAAACCCTGCAACAGACTTTCTTGCAGGTGTAATTACTGCTTTTTGACCAGTAATGATTGTTAATGTATCAGCTACGCTTTGAAGGAATTTTTTATCTCTGCTTCCTTCACCAACACCAGCACTAACAACGATTTTTTCAATGTTAGGAATTAGCATTGGGTTTTTAATATCAAACTCTTCAGCTAATTTTGCTCTAACTTCTTCTTTATATTTTTTTTGTACTTCAAACATCTTCTCAGCCTTCTACTTTTTTTACATTTGAGATGTGAATTGGTTTTTCAATATATTCAAACCCACCTTTTGGGTTTTGTTCAGTTGGCTTAACAGCCTTTTTAACTACGTTCACACCTTTAACAAGTACTTTAGCATCTTTAACAAGTACTTTTAAAACTTCACCAGTTTTTCCTCTGTCATCTCCTGCGATAACTTTTACCGTATCGCCTTTTTTGATTTTGTATTTAGGAGGTAAATTTTTTCTAGCACCCATTATAACACCTCCGGAGCAAGTGATGTAATTTTTTGGAAACCTTCGTATCTTACTTCTCTCGCGATCGGTCCGAAAATACGAGTTCCAATTGGTTCTTTTTTAGCGTCGATGATAACAGCCGCGTTATCATCAAATCTTATAAGTGATCCGTTTTCTCTTTGAACTTCTTTTTTAGTTCTAACGATTACCGCTTTTACAACTTGACCTTTTTTAATTTTACCGTTTGGAAGGGCTTTTTTTACAGAAGCGACAATAATGTCACCTACTGAAGCATATCTTCTTTTTGACCCTCCCAAAACTTTAATACACATAATTTCTTTAGCACCGCTGTTGTCAGCAACTTTTAATCTTGTAAATGGTTGAATCATTCTTATTCTCCTCTCTCAAGAATATCTTTAAGAACGAAAGATTTTCTTTTAGAAATTGGTCTGTGTTCAATTGCGCTTACAACATCGCCAACATTTGCTTCGTTGTTTTCATCGTGAACAAGATATTTTTTAAATTTTTTAACAATTTTATGGTATTTAGGGTGTAAAACTTTTCTTTCAACTAAAACGTTGATAGTTTTATCACCAGTTTTTTTGATAACTTTTCCAGTAATTATTCTTTTAGGCATTAGTTACCCCTTTTTGCTCTCATCGCAGTTTTAATTCTTGCGATGTCTTTTCTAATTTTTCTAACAAGAGAAGTATCTTGTAGCTGCATAGTTTTTAATTTCATTCTTGTTTCAAAAAGCTCCATTTTTTTCTCTTTTAAAAGATCTTGAAGCTCTTTTTCAGACTTTTCAACAAGTTCCGCTACGTTTAATTTAGTATAGCTCATTTTCACTCTCCATGCTTACAATTTTTGTTTTAAATGGTAATTTAGCAGCTGCAAGAGTTAATGCCCTAACGGCAGTTTCATTATTCACACCAGTGATTTCGAAAATAATTCTTCCGGGTTTAATATTCATAACCCACTCTTCAACACTACCTTTACCTTTACCCATTCTCACCCCAACAGGTTTTGCTGTTAGAGGTTTATCAGGGAATACTCTAATCCAGATTTTACCTGTTCTTTTCATAGTTCTTGAAAGTGCAACCCTTCCAGCTTCAATTTGTCTTGAATTGATTCTTCCAAGCTCTACAGCTTTAAGACCGTATGTTCCGAATGCAAGAGTGCTGCCTCTGTAGGCTTTACCTCTGTTTCTACCTTTTTGTTGTTTTCTATATTTAGTTCTTTTTGGCATTAACATTTCTGCGTCCTTTTCTTCTTCTTGGAGCTTTTCTTTCTGGCGCTTGTGTATCGTCAGAATTCATTTTTCTTTGAAGAACTTCACCTTTGAATATCCAAACTTTTACACCGATGATTCCGTATGTTGTTAAAGCTTCGGCAAATCCGTAATCAATTTTTGCTCTTAATGTATGAAGAGGAACTCTTCCCTCAAGATACCACTCAGTTCTTGCCATTTCAGCACCATTAAGTCTTCCTGCAACTTGAACTTTGATACCTTTTGCACCAGATTTAAGTGCAGATTGAATAACTTTTTTCATAGCTCTTCTGAATGCTACCCTTCTTTCAATCTGAGTAGCAACGTTTTCAGCCGCAAGCTGTGCTGAAAGTTGTGGTTTTCTCTCTTCTTTAATGTTAAGAATTAATTCTTTATTACCAATTCTTTTTTGAAGTTCAGCTTTTAAAGCTTCGATTTCACTACCACCTTTACCAATGATGATACCAGGTTTTGCTGCAAAAATAGTAATTCTGATTTTTTTAGCAGTTCTTTCAATAATAATATCACTGATACCTGCGTAATAAAGTTTTTTCTTAAGGAATTTTCTAAGTTCATAATCACTTAAAACATTCTCAGGCATAGTGTTATAGTTAATGAACCATCTGCTTCTCCAGTTTCTGTTTATCCCTAGTCTTAGTCCGATTGGATTCGTTTTTTGACCCATTAGCTTTCCTTTTCAACTTCTACAAAAATATGTGCTGTAGGTTTTTGGATTCTGCTTGCCATACCTCTAGCTCTTGGTCTGAATCTTTTTAGATACGGACCTCTGTCGATTCTGCAAGAAGTAATTACAACTTCATTTGCATCATATCCGCCGTTTGCAACAGCACTTGCAACAACTTTAGCGATTACTCTTGCCGCTTTGTTTGGCATAAATTCTAATTTAGCAAGTGCTTCTTCAGCATTCATACCTTGAATTTCTTTAGCAATTAATCTGGCTTTTGTTGGCGATAGTCTTATAAATTTTAATACTGCTTTACTCATCACCTATCCTTACTTACCAATTTTCTTTTGAACAGAACCTTTATGTCCTCTAAAAGTTCTGGTAGGTGCAAATTCACCTAATTTAAATCCAACGTGTCTTTCAGTAATATATACAGGCACGAAATCTCTTCCGTTATGAACATTGATAGTCAAACCTATCATTTCAGGTGTAATAGTACTTCTTCTTGACCAAGTTTTAATTGGTTTTGGGTTTTTTTCTTCTTTAGCTTTTAAAACTTTTTTCATTAAATGGTCATCTACAAAAGGACCTTTTTTTAAACTTCTAGCCATGAGCTATCCTTATTTCTTTCTTCTTGAGATGATGTATTTATCAGATTGTTTTTTCTTTCTAGTTTTGTAACCTTTAGTCGGCATACCCCAAGGTGTAACAGGATGGTTACCTTTACTTCTACCTTCACCACCACCGTGCGGATGGTCAACCGGGTTCATAGCAATACCTCTTGTTTGAGGTCTGATACCTAGATGTCTGCTTCTACCGGCTTTACCGATAGTAATGTTTTGGTAATCAGCATTACCAACAGTTCCGATAGTTGCCATACATTCACCTAGAATATATCTCATCTCACCGCTTGGTAATCTTAAAATAACGTATTTACCTTCTCTACCCATAATTTGGCAGCTGTTTCCGGCACTTCTTGCGATTTGTCCACCTTTACCAGGTTTCATTTCAACGTTGTGCACAACTGTCCCTACAGGGATATTTTTAAGTTTCATTGCGTTACCAGGTTTAATGTCAAGTCCTGCTTCAGCTGCCATAACAGTGTCACCAACTTTTAAACCTTCAGGTTGAATGATATATCTTTTATCACCATCAACATAGCTGATAAGACAAATTCTGCAGTTTCTATATGGATCATATTCGATTGTCGCTACTTTACCAGGCACACCGAATTTATTTCTTTTGAAATCGATAATTCTGTAAAGTTTTTTCGCACCAGCTTCTCTGTGTCTTGATGTAATTCTACCAAGGTTGTTTCTTCCTGCTTTTTGAGGAAGTTTAATTAATAGTTTTTTTACCGTCGGTTTTGATGTTATGTCGCTGTTGTCAAGCGTTGTCATAAATCTTCTTGACGGTGTATATGGTTTATAACTCTTTACTGCCATCTTCTATCCTTATACACTTAGGCTTTCAAGTTTTGCATCTTCAGGTAATTTAACATAGAATTTTTTATAATCCGGTCTTTTACCTTCGATTCCTCTAAATCTTTTCACTTTTCCTTTTTGTCTAAGTGAATTAACTTTAAGCGGAGTTACTCCGAAATACTCTTTAAAAATCTCTTTAAGTTGATTTTTAGTCACTTTTGGTGTAGTTTGCACTACAAGCACACCTTGCTCTTGAAGGTTTAGTGCTTTTTCTGTATATACAATTGATTTAATATCTGTAATATCCGCCATCGCTTAGCCCTTTATAACTTTTTCGTAAGCCGCTTTATCAAAAATAATGCTGTGGAATACACTTGCATAATAAGCGTTTAATTCTTCAGGTGTAATGATATACACGTTTGGAATGTTTCTGAATGCTAAAAATGTTTTTTCATCCATTTCGTCAACTACGATTAGATAATCTCTTTGGTTAACTTCATTTAGCCATTTTACAGCGTCTTTTGTTTTTCCGCTTTCGATTTTAATGCTGTCAACAACAAAAAGTTTTCCGTTTTCAGCTTTTTCATTAAGAGCATATTTAAGTGCTACTCTTTTTTGTTTTTTGTTTAATTTTTGAGACCAGTCTCTTTCGTTTCTTGGTCCGTGTGCAACACCACCACCTACGAAGTGAGGCGCTCTGATACTACCTTGTCTAGCTCTTCCTAGACCTTTTTGTCTGAAAGGTTTTTTTCCACCACCGCTTACTTCACCTCTTGTTTTTGTATGTGCAGTTCCTGCTCTTTGATTAGCAAGGTATGCTTTTACATACAAATAAAGGTTATGCGGATTGATGTTTTGAAAATCCTCAGGTAATTGCTTAATTACTTCTATACTCATTTCACAATCCTTACTTTTCCTAAACTTCCATTAGCTCCAGGAACGCTTCCTTTAATTACAAGAACGCCCATGTTTTCATCATATTCTAATACTTCAGCGTTTACTGTTACGTTTTTGTTTCCGTATTGACCAGGCATTTTTCTACCAGGCATAACACGTCCAGGCCATTCACAGTTACCAATTGATCCAGGTGCTCTGTGAAATCTTGAACCGTGTCCACCAGGTCCACCAGCAAATCCGTGTCTTTTTACAACACCTTGGAAACCTCTTCCTTTTGATTTGAAAGTTAATTTAACTTTTTTAGCCTCTTTAAGTGGTTCTACACTTAAATCTCCAGGCTCAGTATTTGCAACTTCAAGTTCAACAAATCTGTTGAATTCTTTACTTAATCCGTATTTTTTTTGCATACCTTCGATTGGTTTATTGATTTTTTTCCCATTTGCGTATGCAACTAAAGCTTTGTTTTCTTTAATTTCACAAACTTTAGCCGGAACAACTTTTAATAATGTTACCGGAACACTTGGGATTCCTACAGTCCTACTCATTCCTATTTTTTCAACTATAAATTCCATTCAATTCTCCTTAACTTAATGCCCTAACTTCTACATCAACCTCTGGTGCCAACTCTAACTTCATAAGTTGATCAACAGTTTCAGGCGATGCGTTCACAACATCAACAATTCTTCTGTGAATTCTGATTTCAAACTGCTCTCTTGAATCTTTGTTAATGTGAGGTGATCTTAATACCGTATATCTTCTGATTTTTGTAGGTAGAGGAATTGGTCCCTTTACTTCCGCTCCAGTTCTTTTAATAGCATCTGTAATAATGCTAACAGCTTTGTCAAGCACTCTGTGATCGTATGCTTGAAGTTTAATTCTGATTTTCTCCATAGCCTTCCTTTTTAAAGATCTCGTGGTTTTTCCACGCTTTTGTGGACTGAAATTATAAATGATTTTAATGTTAAATGCAAGATATTTTGAAGTATTTTTTCCTTATAAAAAGGAAGAAGAGATGCTATTTATTTTTAACTATTTCCGTAATAGGCGCATTTTTTGAAATATATTCAACTACCTCTTGAACATCATCAGTAACTAAATACAAATTTTTGTCTTCAGGAGAGATGTATTTCATTTCTAGCATCTTTTCATAAAAATCCAAAAGGGGTTTATAAAATTCAATTCCGAAAAACACGATAGGAATTTGACTCATTCTTTTAGTTTGAACAAGTGTCAGCACTTCACTTAATTCATCCAAAGTTCCAAAACCACCCGGCATCATCACGGTTGCAACGCTGTATTTTAAAAAAGTCACTTTTCTTGTAAAAAAATATTTGAATTTCAATTTTGTTTTTACATACGGATTAGTTATCTGTTCGTGGGGTAGTTCTATGTTTAGCCCTATGCTGATTTTTGCACCTTTATTCGCCGCTTCCATAATCCCCGGGCCACCACCGGTTATAATCGCATACCCTTTATCACTAAGCTCTTTTGATATTTCAGTTGCTTTTTCATAATAATAATGCCCGGGCTTCTCCCTTGCACTTCCGAATATTGAAACGGCGGGCGGGATATCTTCAAGCTCGTCAAACGCATCCGTAAAATCACTTATAACCCTAAATATTCTCCAAACATCTTTATTTATGTTTCTGTTATCTAAAAATTCTTTTTGTATATCTCGCATAGATGTCCTTTTTAGTTAATTAAGTTGTTAAAGTTATTTAGGTTAGTTAATGTTTGAAAGGTTATTATGGTTAATTTGTTATTGGTATATTTGTTATTTGTAATCTGTTATTCAGTCATCACAGTAACTTTAAAACTTAACTAACTCTAATAACCTCAACAACTTTTATAAATTTCCCATTTATTAAAACAGTCGCCCCATTTTTCTAAACCCAATATAAAATAATACCAAACCTATAATAATTTCACCGGCAAAATAAGGAAGCAGATCGTTAAATGAAGTTCCCCTGAAAAATATCGATTCAGTTCCTTCAATAAAATACCTCACCGGTGATATAATTGTTAAAGCCTGTAAAAATTCATTCATAGAACTGATAGGCGTCCATGCACCGCTTAAAAACAAAAGAGGCATCATAACTACAATACTGAGCTGTGAAACCTGCATAACACTTCTGCTAAATGCCGCTATTACAAGCGCAATTCCGCCAAGTGAAAGAGCAAAGAAAAAACAAAGCACAAAAAAAGCGAACAGATTCCCGTTTATCGGCGCGTTAAACACCCCAAACACCACAATGCCCACACTTATAAACACACCAACCATCAATAAAGCTATTTGAGAGAGAACTTTGGCTAAAATTATCACGCTTCCGCTTACAGGCATCAAAAGCATAATATCCCAGGTGCCCGATTCTTTTTCCTTTACAAACACAACGGCTATAAGAATCAAAGCCAGCATAGTAATAACGCTCATAAGCTCACTAAGACTCATAAACCACTCGGAATTGGAATTTTGGTTAAAAAGCTTATGGATTTTAATATCAAGAGGAAATTTCGCATTAAGCATGGAATATACTATCTGATTAAGATATATAAGCGTTACCTGTGCTTGTGCCGAAGCGGTGGCGTCTATTAAAACATTTATCCGGGCATTTTTTCGAGAGAGAAAATCCTTTTCAAAATCTTTGTCGAACATAATTCCTACCATTATTTCACGGTTAAAAATAGCTTTTTTAAGTTCTTTTTCATTTAAAAACCTTTTAGGCGGTTGAAATTCAGGTTTGTGAAAATGGGAAAGTATTTTTTGAGGTATTGCTTCACCGGAATTTATAACATAACCGATACTGACGTTTTTAGGTTTAATCTCTATCCCTTTTCCGGCCGTATAGATATCAAACGTAAACATATAAAGCACAAAAAACACAAGCCCTATATTACGCAAAAAAGAGAGTATTTCCTTTTTAAATACGGCATAAAAACCTTTCATTTTATCGCCTTTTTCAAAAGCAGTGATCCGATACTTAAAAGCATAACCGCATAAAAAAACAAAATCAGCAGGTATTTTATGTTAAGCAAAGAATCAAACCCGTTTCCGACTAAAAATGTATCGTAAATTATATGGTTGTAATACATTACCGGAAACATATGCGCTTCTATGTAACTCTCGCCCGTCATAGAAGATATCGGCATCATAATACCCGAATACAAAAATCCCGGAATTACGGTTATGATAACCGAAAGAACAAGAGCCGCCACCTGTGTGGAAGTAACGATTGACACCAAAAGCCCTATTCCGACACTGACAAGTATATACAGCTCACTCGCAAGAATATAAAGCCAAAAGCTTCCCTTAAAGGGCAGATCAAACCAGTAAACCGCCCATAAAAGCAAAATAATTGCATTAAGGGAATGTAAAATAAAAGGCGGGGTTAATTTGGCAATTAAAAACTCGCTTTTTTTAAGGGGTGTTGAGTAAAAATTAAAAATCGTGCCTAGCTCTTTTTCCTTTACAATTAAAAGTGCGGCAAGAATTGAGGGAGCAATCAGCAAAGCCAAACCGATAACCCCGGGAATTATCGCATTTTCATCCCTCATTGATTCGTTGAAAAGATTTCTCTGGTTAATCTTTACCGGTGTTTCAATGCCGTTTTTTTCCAAAATGTTAATAAACATCCCGTTTACATACCCTTCAAGCGTTGTGGCCCTAAGAGGAAAACTTCCGTCTATAAACACTCCAACTTCCGCATTTTTGGAATGTATCAAATTTCTTTCGAAATTATGAGGGATAATGATAAAAAGATCGGCTTTATTTTGTTTAACAAGTTTCAATGCGGCATTGTCCGATATATTTAAAAGTTTTGTATCGAAATATTTGGAATGAGTAAAAGATTTAACTATTTCATTTGAAAGTTTTGTGTTGTCTTTGTCTATTATTATTGTTCTGGCATGGGTTATTTCCATTTTGAGCCCGTATCCGAACAGAAGGGTTATGAGAGTGGGCATAAGGTAAACCATAATAATCATTTTAGATCGCACCAGATCTATAAACTCTTTTTTTAAATACGCTTTTATTACACCCACATTCATGCATTCTCCTCGTAATATCTTATAAATATCTCTTCAAAACTTAAATTCGGGAATTTTTCGTGTAAATTTTCAACTTCGTCGTCTATTATTTTTTTACCTCTTTTTAAAACCACAACCCTATCACAATATTCCGCTTCACTCATATAATGGGTCGTAATTAAAATCGAAATTTTCCATTTTTCTTTAAGTTCTTTTAAAAGTTTCCAAAATGTTGCCCTTGCCACCGTATCAACCCCGCTTGTAGGCTCATCCAGAAACAAAACGACAGGATCATGCAGCAGGGCGACCGCTACCGAAAAACGCTGGTTTATTCCAAGCGGCACGTCTTTTGGAAATTCGTTTAAATACCTCTCAAACCCCAAAAGTCTTGCAAAAAATCTTTTTTTATCATTTATCTCTTTATTTGAAAGCCCGTGCATTTTTCCGAAATAATCAATATTTTCCGAAATGCTCAAATCATCGTATAATGCAAATCTCTGGGATACGTAGCCTATTTTGCTTTTGAGTTTTATTCTGTCTTTGTATGAATTTATCCTCTCACCCAGCAGATAAAGCTCGCCCTCGTCAATCGGATAGAGTCCTAAAAGCATTTTCATAAATGTGGTTTTTCCGGCTCCGTTTGCACCTAAAAGCCCCAAAATCTCCCCGCTTTTAAGTTCAAGGTCAATGTGATCGTCGGCGACAAAACTGCCGAATTTTTTGGTAAGGCCTTTTGCTTTTACCACAATATCCGGTATTTGAGTGTTTTTTTCTTCAAGGGTAATTTTAACTATTTCCTGATTTTTCTTAAGCGAATTTATAAAAAATAAAGCCTCAAGCGTAGGTTTGGCGTGTTTTTTGTCTAAAGAGTTTAATGAATACGTTTTATTGTTAAACGATATACACTTTTCGCATTCAAACTCACCCTCATAGGTATAATTTTCGGCATTTTGCAAAAGTTCATCCACTTTCCCGGAAGCGATAATTTCCCCCTCATCAAACAGCATAACCCTGTCCATCAGGGCGGCTTCTTGCATATATGCCGTGGAAATTAGGGCGATTATTCCTTCTTTTCGTCTTATATCATCCACTATTTCCCAAAGCTCTTTACGGCTTATAGGATCTACTCCCGTTGTAGGTTCGTCAAGAATAAGAAGTTTGGGTCTGTGAAGCAGTGTTAAAATAAGCGAAAGTTTCTGCCTCATACCGCCGCTTAAATTTGCCGCAAGTCTATTTTGAAATTCATAAAGTCCCGCCATTTTGAGAAGTCTTTTTTCGTATTCCGAATCTTTTTTTACATTCCTTAAACTTCTGAAAAAATCAAAATGCTCTTTTACACTAAGAGAATCATACAAAACAAGCCCGAGCCCCTGAGGCATAAGCCCTATAAACTTTTTAATTTTTTCGGCTTCTTCGGGACTTTTGTAAACAATTCCATTGTAACTTATTTCCCCCTCAAACCTTTTAACCCCGGCAACTGCGTGTAAAAGAGAGCTTTTTCCAGCCCCGTCCGCACCGATCAGACCGATAATTTCCCCCTCTTTTACTTCAAAACTTATGTTTTTAACGGCCGTGACGTTTTTATACTTTACGGTTACGTTTTTTACACTTAACATAATGGTTTATTTGTTATTGGTATATTGATGTATTGATTATTTAATTTTCCATTTTTCATAGAATAATTTTCCTTTTTTCAACCTTCTTCATACTTGGAACCTGGAACCCGGAACTTGGCAACTTTTTCATTCTCTCTATACTCCAAAAAGTCTCACGACTTTTCGGGAACCCCGTTTTAATTGTCCATTCTCCATTCTCAATTCTCCATTATAATTCTGGTAATTCATCAAGTGATTTGGGAAGACTTCCGTTACCTGTAAGTATCACACCCGTAGCCGGAAGTCCGAGTTTAAAGTATTTACAAGGACTTAAAGGCTTAAGTCTTACTTCATACACCCTTGTTATTCTGTCGCTTCTGACTGCAACTTCTTTTGGTGTGAATTCCGCTTTTTTTGAAATTTTACTTACAACAGCTTCAATCGGTTTATCAGGGAATGAGTCAAGGAATATCACCGCTTTATCACCCAATCTTACTTTGCCGTTGTTTATTTCATCTATATATACGCTTAAATAATAACTTTTAGGATCAATTACCGAAACAACCGGCATACCTGCACCCACAACCTCACCCACGTTTGCAAGCTTTGCGTCCACATATCCGTTAACCGGTGAATAAAGAGTTAGCTCGTTGATAACATTTGATAATTCATTTCTCTTTGCTTTTAGGGCATTAATTGCGTTATTTAAAGCTTTGATATTTTCTTTTGAGGCAATTGCCGTTTTTAAGTCTTCTTTTGCAATATCCACCGCAAGTTTCAGTGCTTTTTCTTTTTGTAAGAGTGAATTTAATTTGTTTATATCCGTTTTTGTCTTAAGTATAGCCAGTTCGAGTTCGTGAGGTTTTGCAAGTTTTCTTTTTACAAGGGATTTTATTCTTTTTTCGTCTTTTTTATCCTGTGCAATCAGGGCTTTTAGAGAATCTATTTGAGGATAAAGGGAATTTAATTCCTTTTGTTTAATGTCTATTGCCGTTTTTGCTTTTTTAATTGTGCTGTTTATTTTATTTTTCATAAAGGCAAGTTCGTTTTCTTTGGCTTTAATTTCGTAATTTAAAGCATTTAGTTTGTCTTTAAACTCTTTGGAATCAAGAACAGCTAATATTTCGCCTTTTTTTACCAAATCACCGGTGTCAACATTTAATTTAATTATCCTGCCCGGATATTTTGTGTTTATGTTTATCAAATCGCCGTCAATTTTTCCCACCGCTTCTATCAGGTAAGGAGGCAGTTTTTTCGGATTTAATTTCTTATAGATAAGATATGCCGATACCGCCAACAATGAAATTACGACAATAAAAATTATATTTTTTTTATTCATAATAGCCTCCGTTTAATCTGAGCTTTATTTTTAGGAAAAATATTTTGGCTTTTACGGCTTCTTTTTTAGCCCTCGCTTCTGCAAGCTTTGCTATTGCATCGTTTAGGTCGCTGCTGTCAGCCAGACCTTCATTGAATTTTGCTTGTATGTATTCGTAATAACTTTCCCTGGCATTCATTTCTTCCCCGGCCGCATCGAGCTGCACATAAAGGGCTTTTAACGTTTCAAGGTCATTTTGGTATTCCGTTTTGATTTTATTCAAATAATCGTTATAAAAAAGCATCTGGGCATTTTTAGCAAGTTTAGCCGTTTGAAGTTCGGCGTTTTTTTCACCTGCATCAAATATATTATACTTAATTCCTATGGCAATATACGATTTGTCAATATTTTGATAATCGTTTTGAGTAAGCGTTAAATTGTCGGCTTCTCTTTTTATTCCGGCTTCTATTCCGATTTGAGGATAATATTTTGATTTTGCCAGGGCTATGTTTTTATCCGAAATTTTGAGGGTTTCTTTTATTGCTTTTACATCGGGTCTTTTTTGAAAATCGGGCTTAAACCTGACTTTTTCAATATTAACCCCGTCAATATCGGAAATATTTTTGTTGACAAGATATCCCAAAAGATTAAGCAAAGAATCCTTTTGTGCCTTTGTTTCTTTAATAAGTGCTTTGATTTCAAAATATTTGGCTTTGATTTCATCGACGTCCGACTTATTGATAAGTCCCTCTTCATAAAACCCTTCGGCCTTTTCCTTTGCGCTGATAAGGGCGTCTTCGGCTTTTTTAAGTGCGTTTATTTTTGCTTTTAGGGCGTATATGTTCGAATATAATTCGGCTGAATTTAAAATAAGCTCTCTTTTTATGTTTTTTAAATTCAATTTCTCTTTTATAAGTTCAAGTTTTGATTTTTCTATCATATTTGTAAGAGCAAAACCGCTAAAAAGCGGATAAGAATATTTTATTACACCCGTAAAATGGTTTTTGTCACTCATTGGAAGTTCGGAATGAACGGGAACGAAAATCAGCTGATTGGTAGACGGATTAACGGCTACGGCCTGCATTGTATCCATCTTCATAACAGGCTGTTTAAAAAGATGCACGGCGTTATATTCGAAATCAAGACTTCCGTAATTTTTAGCTTCAGCCGCTTTTAATTTACTCGCAAAAATTTCAACCCGTTTTTCCTGCATTTTGTATTTAAGAGAATTTGTTATTTCATTTTTTATCTGATTAAAACTTTCCGCATTTAAAACAAGTGCAAATAAAAAGAATAAAATTATTTTTTTTAATTCTCCATTCTCCATTCTCAATTCTCCATTCATATCGTTCCTTTTTTTAATTTTTTACTATTTACAAACAATAACATAAAAACAAACAAACTGCCCACAAGCCCCCAGAATCCTGCATCAAGCCAGACGTATTTAAACCCGTAACTCGCACTCATAAATTCTTCTAACATTCTGAATATTTCTTTTCCGGCACTGCCTAAAAACTTTTCAAGGGCTGATACAAAATCGTTCGTAATATGATAATTCTGAAGCGTCGTCATTCCGTCAAACTCTTTGTTGGAATAAAACACAAGGTTGTTTGTGGCAATTGCCGTCCCGAAACTCCCACCGATAAAGCGCACATAATCCATTGTCATTATACCCTGTTCGATTTTTCCGTTTGAGTTGTTCATAACAAGCACCGTAATCGGTGCAAAAAACAGCCCCATCGCAATACCAAAAGGCATGGTTTTTAAAACCGCCTCATAAAACGGCGTATAGTAATTTATACTCGGAAACAGCACAAAAGAACTTACAAGATATATTACCGCCCCGGCGATTAATACAGGCACCGGTGAAAATTTATCACTAAGAGCCCCAGCTATCATACTGAAAACTCCAATCCATATACCAAACCCAAGCACCCCAAGCCCAGTCTGAATGGAACTTAAGCCCTTTATATGCTCGTAAAACATAGGAATGAGATAAAAATACTGATACATCGAAAAGCCAAGCAAAACGAAATAGATAAGTATCCCCAAAGAATAGTAAGGGTTTTTAAAAAGCGAGTAATCAAAAAGAGACTCTTTGGAATAATACTCACTCATTATAAAAAACAGTGTCCCGAAAAACGTAATAAACGCAAGATACACAATCAGTGAAGAATTAAACCACCCAAACTGCTGTCCCTTGCTTAAAAGTATCAGCAATGCAACTGTCGCAACGGTTAAAAACGCCACTGAAATAAAATTGAGCCTCTCTTCTTTTCTTTCATCTTTATCAGGCAAAAGCAAAGAACCGAATATCACAAGCACGATACCAATCGGCACATTCACAAAAAACACGGCCCTCCAGCTGAACCATTCCGTCAAATACCCTCCAAGCGTCGGACCGATTGCCGGGGCAAACGCAACGCCAAGGGCAAATATACCCATGGCAATACCACGTTTTTCAGGCGGGAAAAAACCAAAAAGCATAGCCTGAGCCGTAACCATTATCATAGCTTCCGCAAACCCCTGAATAACACGGGCTACGATTATAAACGAAAGGGAATTAGCAATACCGCACAAAAACGAAGCAATAGTAAATACCGCCACCGAAATAATGTATATCCATTTGTTTCCGTATTTTTTAATAAGCCATTCAACTATCAAAAGCCCCACCGCCGCCGCTATCATATACGCCGTTATCACCCACTGCACGCCATACATATCGGTTGATAAAGGCCCTTTCAGACGCGGCACGATAATATCCACGACTGTAGTATCGAGGACTGCCATGAAAGCTCCGAAAACTACCAACAACACCCATGTTGTTAAATTGAGAATTGAGAATTGAGAATTGAGAATTTTAGTTTGCATTTTTAACGATTCTTACCAAAATTTTTATTATTTCTTCTAAAAGTATTAAAACTTGCCCAGTTTTTTTCTGAGGTAAATAATCGCTTGCAATTAATAAATCCAGCCAATATTTTGTTTCTCTAGCTTCCTTAAGGGCAATAGACATTTTATTTCTAAAATCCTTTTTACTAATACCATCTAACGCTTCAACAACATTTGCACCTATAGATGTACCGCTTCTAAACAATTGTTTTGAGAGTACAAATTCTTTTTTTTCATTTAAATATTTATATACTTTTATTATTTTGAGAGAAAATTCAAACGTTTTGTCTTTAATAATATTTGTTTTTAATTCTCCATTCTCCATTCTCAATTCTCCATTCTCTTAATCTCAACTTCACCCGACATCCCAACCAAAACATCTTCCGGGATTTTGTTAAATTTAATCCTTACGTAAAATCTCTGTGCGAGTTTGGTAAATTCACCGCTGCTGATATCTCTTGGGACCAATGCAAACGTAGCGGCGCTTGCAGGTAGTATTTCACTTACAACTCCGTCAAAATCCTTATCCAATGCATCAATATGGATTTTTACTTTACACCCGGGTTTAATTCCTTTCATTTTAGTCTCTTCAAGTAAATCAAGCACATACAAATCTTTCGGATCGACTACACTCAAAACTTTCATACCAGCACCGACCACTTCGTTGTCATTTGCAAATTTTCTGGCTACCCTTCCATTTATCGGTGAATGAATGTATGAGTTTTGTATGTTTGTATTTATTAAAGAGAGTTTTTCATTTAGAGCTTTTAGCTGATTTTTTTGAGCTTCAATGGATTTCTCAAGTCTTTGGATCTCTTTTTTGTTGTTTAGTGTAAGTTTTACTTTCATATCGATCGTGTTGTTTTCAAGCTGTAAAGCTTCAAATTTTCTCTCCTGTGCACTCATCTGATCTTTTAAAGAGTTATAAGCAACTTTTACACTTTCATACTTTTCTTTTGAAACTTTACCCTGTTTGTAAAGTTTTTGAAATTTTTTATAATCATCTTTTAATTTTTCAAGTTTATATCTCATAGCATCTATTGAAAAAGCCATAGCTTCTATGTTTTTTTGAAGTTTTTCTTTTTCGTTGTTTAGAAGTTTCAGGTTTGTGTCTATATCGTTTGCAAGTTTTTCTTTTTGAATTTCCGTTGCTTTTATTTTGTCTTGTAAAGCGTTTATATTTGCGAGAAGCTCTTTTTTTTGTATTTCGAGCTCTTTTGTTTCCAGTTTTGCGAGAAGTTCGCCTTTTTTGATGTTTTCACCCTCTTTTACGTAAATTTTTTCTATTTTACCCGGAAGTTTGAAGCTTAAAAACGTTAAAGAATCCGATTTTACAAATACCGCATTACTCTCGGCGTAATTTTCGTTAAAAACAATATATTTATATAATCCGTAAACTCCGCCTATAATTAACAAAACAAATATAAAAAGTGCCAGATTTTTTTTCATTAACAGCCTTTTGAATGTATTTATGGATATTTTAGCAGAGAAATGTTGATATGTCAATAACAGGATTGGGTTATTTTTAGTTTACAAGTTGTTAAGTTTTTTGAAACACAATTTTATATTTCAAAAACTTAAACAACCAATCACTATCTAAAACCTCAACAAAAGAGGTTATTTTTTAAGTTTGTAAATTTTAACAAACGGATTTATGATTACCGGTTCGAACAGATTTTTATCATAGTTTTCCAAGAAAAACATCTGCACATAAGTGGCGTTTAACTTATCCCTGCTTAAAATCAAAACTTTATTCAAAGGCTTATACCAAATTACAACTACATTCGATCTTGAATTAAAAGGTTGTTTTATTACCCTGTATTTGCCGGTTTTGTCATATAATCCTATGTATATCTCATTTAAAGGTATTAATTTATTACCCCAGTGCAGATTTCCTTTCATATCCATCCATATACCATTTGCAAATTTAAGCCCGTCTTTCCCTGCCGCAACTACTCTTGTAGCTACGATAAAAGGCTGATTTACTTTTCCTGTTTTCAAATCTATACTGCTAAAAACGGCTACAGTAGGATATATATCAGACATTCTGTAAGGAAAATAAAAATAAACATCC
The DNA here is from genome assembly GCF_054656815.1 of Nautilia lithotrophica. Classification (NCBI taxonomy): domain Bacteria; kingdom Pseudomonadati; phylum Campylobacterota; class Epsilonproteobacteria; order Nautiliales; family Nautiliaceae; genus Nautilia; species Nautilia lithotrophica. Next base: position 95,308 of record NZ_BAAHXN010000003.1, on the reverse strand, counting down.
CTTGTTTTTTTAGGTAATTTAAAATCAGGATTATTAAGAACTTCTAAAAACTCATTTGGATTTTTAAATCCGTATTTTTTCATCATATCTTTAATATAACCTTCTGTTTTAAATTTATTGCCAAGTTCTCTTGCTACTTCCAATTTATCTGTATATTCTACATCAAGCCTTGCAATATTGGCTGCAGCTATTTGATTATGAGTCAATGCAAAACTTACCGGAAAATTTACTTCCCCGCTATGCTTCCCACCATCAACTAATGTTTTAGTCCCAGCATAATATCTTATAGGATATCCGTAATCCCACCATGTTACTACATAATCTTCAGGTTTGGCAATATGAGAGAGTTTATCAAGGCTTTCGACTTCCTGACTTAAAAAAGTTGTAGGCATTTTATAATTAATCACGTGTTTTATATTCGCATACAGCGAAGGTGTTATTAAAATCAACGGTAATACTATTTTAGAAAGTTTGGCTATTTTATCATTAATAAATAGTTTTGAAACATATTCACTAATGAGTAACACCAAATAAGCAAATCCAAGAGCAAAAAAAGGCACCGCATAAATCGTAAAACGAAGCCCAAGTTTATGAGCCATTATACCTATTATCGACATAGGAAGGGAAATAGCCATAACGGGATATCTGATTATCATCAAAATATATCCGATTATTGAAAAAATAAAAAGGCCCATGCCACCACTTATACGGTTTGCCACTACATTATAAGGTATTTGTGACGCTTCTCGTATTGTTTTTGACACATTATAAAAATGAAGTCCTTCTCCCGCACTATTAGCTCTGTTAAAATAAAGCAAAAACTTACCTATGAGCAAATGCATCGTCCCGCTGAAAAACAGCACTAAAACAGCAATACCAAACATTCCATAAATTATTTTCCAATTTAAAAACAAATCCTGTTTTTTAATATATACGACATATAAAACTGTCACCAAAACTGCATTTATATAAAATTTAAATCCAAACAAAGCCACTATCAAAAACAAAACAAAAATAAAACTTTCCTGCTTTCTTTTAAACACCAAACTATATAAAAAACTCATCCCTACAAGCGCTAAAAGCACCGTCCTGCTTTGAGGATACCACCATTCGTATAAAATTATCATAAACGGCACAAACAAAAACATTTTTGTATTATCATTTACCAAATATTCAATAATTCCCCACACTATAAACATTAAAAGAACTATTACCAGCATATCCGTATCATAATACCCCACCATTGTCCTGTTATAATAACTCCATACAATACCGCCTATAAGTGCAGCAGTAAAACCTAAAATATCATTTTTAAAAGTCCTGCCTACAAGAAACAGAGGAACAACCAACAAACTTCCAAAAACAGCCGGCATCCATAATATAACCTGATCAAGCGTTAAAAAAGGAAAAATTTTAACTATTGCGGCAGTCAGCATACTCGGTAAGGAATGATATGGATTTAAGTTCCCTATTACATGCGAATTATTCAGCAACTCTTTCGCTCCTGCGGCATAATAATACCCGTCAACATTGTTTATCATTAGAGTCTCATGCCACAGAAACTCTTTAATTCCACTCGCCCATGAAAAATAATAATATCTTACACCCAAAGCAAAAACATAAGCAATCAAAATTAATAAAAACGCTATTTTATTTGAAAATCTATTTTCTGAAATATTAAGATATTTTTTCATCCTATCCCTTTATTAAAATATTTGTTATTATAACAATAATCTACCTAAAAAAAACAAAGGATACATTTGATAATATTAGGTGATAAATATAAATTTAATTTACTAGAACTAAATCAAATTAAAAAAAAGTATAATCTTGTTAACATATCCTTAAAAAACAAACCTTCATCAGAAATAATAAATGAAATATCAAAACTCTGTAAAAACTCTCAATATAAAATTATTGTTCTAAATACTTCAAAAAACATTTCGGATGAACTTATTAAATATTTGACAGCCTTAGAGTTTAAAGGTATTGAATTTATTACCATTGAACATTTCTTAGAAAAATATCTTGGAAAAGTGTATATTCCTCGAGATGGAAGCAATATAAATTTTTTAGATGAAATAAAATCTTATAACAAATTCCAATATATAATAAAACGTCTAATAGACTTTTCTATTGCAATTCCTCTTGGAATAATTTCTTCACCAATTATGATATATGCTGCATATAAAATTAAAAAAGAATCCCCTGAAGGGCCCGTAATATTCAAACAAAAAAGAGTTGGATTAAACGGTGAAGAATTTGTCTGCTACAAATTCAGAAGTATGGTCCCAGATGCAGAAAAAGGCATACCCCTATTTGCAAGCAAAGACGATCCAAGGATTTTCAAATGGGGGGCATTTATGAGAAAAACTCGCATTGACGAACTACCTCAACTTTGGAACGTAATAAAAGGCGATATGCACCTCATCGGTCCAAGACCTGAAAGGCAATACTGGATTGAAATTTTTGAAAAAAACATCCCATACTACAACCTTAGACATATTGTAAAACCGGGAATCACAGGATGGGCCCAGGTATGCTATCCTTACGGCGCAAACGAAGAAGACGCATATCAAAAACTTATGTATGATCTTTATTACATTAAAAACTGGTCATTATGGCTTGAGATTAAGACAATTTTTAAAACTATTTGGGTGATGGTGAGTAGAAAAGGACTATAATATTTCTTTCCATTTCCTGCTTTGGTATTGTCTTGAAAAGAGTTGACGATTAGAAGATATATTTTCTAAAAATAAATCATAACTTTCTTTAATTTTCATTATACAACTAGCTATTTGCTTTATATCGTTATCACATTGATACCCAAATTTATAATATTCTATTATAACTCCTGATTCTGATTTTGGAGTAACAATAACTGGAATTCCAACCCCCATATATTCAAAGATTTTTACAGGAAATGCTGATTGACTAATGAAATCATCTGTTCTCAAAGAAATACCAATATGTGCTTTAGAAATTAATTCTGGAATTTTTTGATATGGTACTTTTTTTATATAAGTTAAATTTTCTACTTGTAAATTTTCTATTAATTGACTTTTACTTCCATCTCCTATTACTAAAAACTTTACATCTTTTTTTTCTTCTATCAATTTACATAACAACTCAATATTTTGAAACCTCCCTAATGTCCCATGAAAAACAATAGTAAAATCTTTAAATTTTTCACTTATAGGTTTAAAAATTTCTTCATCAAATCCATTTCTGATTACATATACAGGAGTAGCTGTCTTATTATTGATATCTTTCCTTAAATAATCCGTTACAGTAATTATTTTTTCACTTTTATCATATAAATATTTTTCTATTTTAGAAAAAATTTTTCCTAAAAAAGAGTTTTTATTTAAAATCTTATTTTGAAACAACACTTCTGGATATAAATCTCTTATATCTAAAACAATCCTTCCCTTTTTTAATTTAACAGCTAAAAAACTTATTAAGGTCACAATAAAGGGTGGAGATGAAATTACATACATATCTTGCCTTTTATTATAAATTATCCTAAAAAATAATTCTATCCCATAAATTATTTCTTTAAATATCCTTTTTATAATAGATGCTTTATTTGAAGCCAATTTCACTTTATTTAAACAGATATTATATTTTTCATTCTCTACAGAAGAAAATACTATAACTTCATGACCTTCATTTTGTAAAAATTCAATAAAAAAAGTATTTCTTACCGCTCCTGCATTATTAATAGGTAAAATATCAACAGCCACATAACCTATCTTCATTCAAAAAATTCCTTTATTTTTTCTATAACATATTTCACATCTTTTTCTTCTAAGTGTTCCCCCATCGGTAAACTTAATAGTTCTTTATCAATATTATTAGCAATAAAATTCTCATTTGCCTGATTTAAATATTCATAAGCTTTTAATTTAGGTAAAGCTATAGGATAATGAATCCCCGTTTGAATTCCTTTTTCTTGCAAAAAAGACTTTAATTCATCTCTTTTTTCAGTTCTAATTACAAAAAGATGATAAACCTGTTTAGCCCAACTCTCTCTTTTCGGTAAAACAATATCCCTAACATCTCTTAAATTATCCAAATAATATTGAGCAATAGAAATTCTTTTATCCGTCCATTCTGACAAATATTTAAGTTTAATAGATAATATTGCTGCTTGTAATCCGTCAAGTCTACTGTTTCGTCCTTCAAACTCATGATTATACTTATTTATTCTTCCATGATTAGCTATCATTCTACACTTTTTTGCTAATTCTTCATCTTTTGTAACAATAGCTCCTCCATCTCCATAAGCACCAAGATTTTTTCCAGGATAAAAGCTAAATGTTCCTATATCTCCAATTGTTCCTACTTTTTTACCTTTATATTCTGCACCATGAGCTTGAGCACAATCTTCTATAATTATTAAATTATTTTCTTTAGCTATCTTTAAAATTTCATCCATATCACAAGGATGTCCATACAAATGAACAGCAATCACTGCACTTGTATTAGGTGTAATTTTTTTCTTCAAAGAAGAAATAGAAATAGTATAATTTTTTTCATCACAATCACAAAATACAACTTTATGTCCTGTTCTTGTAACCGCTTCACTTGTAGCAATAAAACTATTTGCAGGAACAATTATTTCACTACCTTTTGGCAAATCTAAACTTTCTATTGCTATCTCAAGTGCATCAGTTCCATTTCCAACACCTATACAATATTGAGCTCCTTGATACTTAGCAAACTCTTCCTCAAATATTTTTACATATTTTCCACCAATAAAAGCACTTTCATTTATTACATTAAATATAGCTTTATTTATCTCTGATTTTATACTTTCATATTGTCTTTTCAAATCTAAAAATTTAACCATATTAAAAATTCCTTAATTTTCTTGCAGGATTACCAGCATAAATACCTGGTTCTGTAATATCTTTCGTTACCACACTACCAGCACCGATTACTACATTATCACAAATCTTCACTGGTAAAATAGTGGCATTTGACCCTATTGAAACATTATTACCTATTATTGTTTCTTTCCAAAACTCCTTATTACCCCTTGCTGGACCATTATTAATAAAAGGATCATTAATAAACATTACTCCATGTCCAATAAAACAATAATTTCCTATTGTCACTAACTCGCAAATAAAAGTATGAGATTGTATTTTACAATTATTTCCAATTTTTACATTTTTTTGTATTTCTACAAAAGGGCCTATAAAACAATTATTTCCTATTTCACAGTTATATAAATTCACAGGTTTTACAATTTTACAATTCTTTCCAAATTGTACATCTACTATCCCACTTTCTAAAATAATATTATTATTCATTAGATTGTCCTAATTTACATTTTTTAGGATGAAATCTTAAAAACACTTCTTTGCCAGTTTCAATAGATTCATAAATAGCCATAATAAGTTCAAGACTTTTTCTTCCCTCTAAACCATCAACTAATTGGGCTTTATCATTTAAAATGCAATCAACCACATGATCATAATATTCTTTATGCCCAAATCCATAAACATTAGGAGGATTTACAGAATATTTTTCTAATACTTCTTTGTCTTCTGGTAATTCTTCGGTAAATCGCCAATGAACCATCTTATTAACAGCAAAGCCTCCTATTTCAACAGCACCCTTTTCTCCTAAAATAGATAAAGAACCCTCTAAATCTTCTGGTCTTGTTGCAGTAGTGGCTTCTATAATTCCTAATGCTCCATTTCTAAATTTTAATGTCACAACAGCTGTGTCTTCTGCCTCTATATCTACAAGAGCTGTAATACTTTTTGCAAATACACTTTCCACATCTCCCATCATCCATTCAAGTAAATCAATATGATGACTTGCTTGATTTGTAAGTACTCCTCCGTCCATTGCCCATGTTCCTCTCCATGGAGCTTGATCATAATATTCTTGTGTTCTACACCATCTCACTCTTACCGTTCCAAGCACTAACTTACCAAATCTTCCTGCTTCTAAAGCTTCTCTTAATTTTATTACTGGAACATTAAATCTATTTTGTTTCACTACAAATAATTTACATCCATTTTTATCACACGCTTCTATCATTTTATCTGCATCATCTAAAGTCAATGCCATAGGTTTTTCAACAACTATATGCTTACCATATTTAGCTAAATTAATCACATGTTTAGCATGATTTCCACTTTCCGTTAACACAGAAACTACATCTATATCTTCTTTTTGCATCATCTCGTCCATATTCGTATAATAAGGAATATCAAATTTTTCTCCAATTACTTTTGCTTTTTCTTCTACTATATCACAAACTGCTACAAGTTTTGCATTTTTTATTTGATTATTCCCAAGTAAATCACTATGTCTTCTAGCTATTCTACCACATCCTACAAGAGCAAATTTTAGCATAATAACTCCTTATATAAATTTAAAAGTTTTTGACTTTCTTTCTCCCAATTATACTCTTCAAATATAAGTTTTTTATTTCTTTCTCCTATTTTATTTCTTAATTCATCATTATTTACTAACTCATCTATTGCTTTTATGATTTCTTCTTCTTTTAAAGGATTCGCAAATAATGCGCATCCATTAAAAAAATTTTTCCAATATTCAAAATTAGACATTACCATTGGTAATCCACAAGCCATATATTCAAAAGGTTTAGTGGGTAAAGTAGTAACATGATTTGGTGCCGGTAAAAAAGTAACAATTCCTATATCAGCTTTTTGAATATAATCAAACACTCCATCTGGCAATACTTCCCCTAAATATTTTACATTTTCAGCCTTTTTTATTTTATTATATAACTCTTTTTCTTTTATAGGACCCAATAACCATAATTCTGCATTTTTAATTTTCTTAAATGCATTTATTAATTGCTCTATACCTCTAATCTTTGTCATTCCTCCAACATAAATAACAACTTTTTTATGCTTTATACTTTTTTGTTTTATTTTTTTTATTTCTTTAGGTAAAAAAGGAAAATTTCTTAATGTGATTACTCTTTTATGATTAAATTTTTCTGTAATATCAGGTCTTGCGGTTACAAGAGCATCAAAAAACTTTACAACACTTTTTTCAAAAATTTCAAAAATTATAGAAATTATTTTTTTCACCCACAAATTTTTAATATATTCTTTTGAAAGAATAGCTGCAGAAGTATTTTCATGAATATCATATATTACTTTTTTCCCTTTTAATTTTAAATATAATCCCACAAAAATAAGTTCGGGATCATGAAAATGATATAAATCGGCATCAACTTTTTTACACATTTTTATCATATCTAAAAAAGAAGTTTTTAACATTCTGTTTATTCTTGATTTATGTTTTGGAAAGCCTATAATTTCAACATTCCCAATTTTTTCGTTTTTAGCATCAGCACAAACTAATTTTACACTATAACCATTTTTACTTAAAGTTTGACATTCTTTAAATAATATTCTGTTATCTTTTGCTTGGTGAACAGAAGTTAAATGCACTATTTTTTTCATTCGAATTTTTCCTTATAGTAAATATAAACTAACATATCTCTATACTCATTATAATGTCTTCAACCATACATCTACTTCCTTAATTCTATTTTTCATGAACCATTTATCCCGATCATTTAATATGTTTTTTTTAAAATTTTTAATTTGTATAATATCCGCAATTTTTTGCATACCTTCTACCAATTTATTTAAATCTTTATAATTTTCAGCAATACCATATTTATTATAATTAATAATATTTTTTGCATCACCATCAGGTAATGCTGCAAATATAGGTTTTCCTAAATTAATATATTCATATAATTTAGATGGGATACAAACTCCAAAATAATCACTCGTTAAACTTAAAAAACCAATATCAATATCTTCCATAAAATTTAAAAATTTTTCATGAGACATATATTTAATAAAATAAACTGATTTATCTTTTTTGCTTCTTATTTTTTTCAACGGTCTATATTTATCAATATCGCCTATATAATATATTTCTATATTTTTTAAATTAGATTTTTTCCAAATATAATACAATAATTCAGGAGATTGTGTTTTACTCATCGTACCGACATAAGCTATTTTTATTGGTAAAGATTCATTTTCTAAATTTAAATTAATTTTTTTTATATAACCAAAATAATTACATTTAATTTTTTGCCTTAAAAAAGGAATCCATTTTTTTAAAATTTCTGCATAAGCTAAGGAAGAAGTAATTATTAAATCTGAATTTATAATATAATTAGCGTGAGCTTTTTCCCTCCCAATATGAAATTTATAATCTCTTCTTAATCCATTCATGAATCCATAATTAATAGGATCTCTAAAATTCACTACAAATTTACATCCTATTTCTTTTTTTAATAATGAGCCAAGTTTAATCATTCCAAGCTCGCCGCCACTTGTAGCAAAAACAATATCATTTCTTCTTATTTTGTTTTTTAAATATTTAAATGCTACTTCTACCCATTTATCAAGATAATCTTCATATACTCCTATTCTTTCTAATAATGAAGCTAATTTTTGAATATGTTTCCTTTGAAACGGTATTTGAGTAATATTCCCTTCATTAATAATTTCTTTTGAATCATAATTTGGCATAATTACCTCAATATCCCACCCTAAATCCTGTAAATAATTTACAGCACCTCGTCTCATTAAAGGTCCACCACCTTTTTGATAAGGATAATACGATCGAGTTAAATAATACAATTTCATTAATTATTCTCCATAATTTAATTTGTTATAAACTCTCACATAAATAATTACAATTTTTTATGTAAAATAAATCTATCTTTAGAATACCTAGGAGGTTTTTCTTGTTTATCCAAAGGGTATCCTAATGCAATAGAAGAATATATATACATATATTCTGGTAACCCTAATTGTTTTTTTAAATTATTTTGTTCATAAGATTCACAATGATATATCCAAACACTTCCTAAACCATAAACACTTGCTGCAAGTTGAATCATTGCACAAACACCACCAACATCTAATGCATTCCCATATTTTTCAGGGAAAAATCTATCATCATCTGCTATATAAATCAACATTGGTGCTTTTTCAAATATAGATTTGTTATTGCTATCTCCAACTACCATATTTTCTATTTTATTTTTTACTACTACAAATCTTATACTTTGGCGATTACAAGAAAGTGGTGCATGCATAGCAGTATATAGTATATCTTCTATTATATCATTTGGTACTTCTTTTTGTTGCCAAAATCTAATTGTTGTTCTTTCTTTTATAGCTTTTAATATATCATCTTTATATGGATGAATTTTAATATCATCTATTTCTTTTATATAGATTTCACTATTATTATCAAAATATTTTATCACATCCTTCGCCCAATTAAAAACTTTATCTTCTTTTATTCTTCTTTTAATTGCCTCATTTAACAAAAGTTCAAGTTTATTTCTTTTTTCAACTCCTCTTTTACCTCGATTATGATGTTTAAGAGCTTTTTCCAAATGATGTCCAAAATATCCTATTTGAGTTAATAGCATATCATTATCTAATTTTTCTATATTTAAATTTCCCTCATACCATACAAATTTTGCTCTTCTTAATGAAAAAGTTTTTAAAAAAGTTTTTATACTTCTAAAAAATAACCAAATTTTTGTATTTTTAATGTTCATAATACTTTTACCTTTATTTTATTTATATTTTTAAATTCATAAACTTTCAAATAATCAACTCCTGTACTTGTTTCTATTTTTATTTGTTTATTATTACTATAAAATTTATTAAACTTTAAATTACTAAATTTTGTTGTAAAAAAAAAACTTTCTACTTCTTCATAAAAGAATATATTATAATTTATACAATTGCTCATTCTAATACTAATTATACATTTATCATAAAAATTTTTTTTTAAACTCTTTGTTTTAAATTTCAATATAAGAGTATCATAAATAAAAATAACTTTAACTAATTCATAAGGATAAAAACATGTTCCTTTTTTTTCATAATAAAAGCTATTTCCTGATAGCAAAGGTAAATATTTTTTATATTTTATTTTGTACATTATATTTTTAATCCTTTGAAATATAAAAGAAAAAGTAAATTTATTTTCAACTAACTTTAATATAGGTTGAGGATAAAAACTAACAGCTGATAATATATTTTTATCATTTTTTGAATAATATAATAAACTTAACGGACTAACCCTACTATCAAATTTATGTTTCAAACTATTTTGATGTCCTTTATAATTCAAACAATATTTTATGTTTTTATTTTGATATACTATAAATCCACTATTTTTATATACTCTAATTTTTGAATTATCTAATTCAAAATTATATTCTTCACTTTTTATCTCTTCTAAAAATTTATTTCCTAATAAAAATAAAGCATTTGAATAAGCATTATAAACTATATCATACATATACCCATCAAATCCATATCTTTTGCTATCTTCTTTATTTAAATTAATAGATATATGTCCATCTTTATGTTGATAATTTTTTAAAAATTTTAATAAACTATTTGCTTTTTGCAAAAATAATTTATTATTTGAAAATTTATAAGCCAAAATAAATACCAAATATAAACTTCCATACCCAAATAATGAATTGGTACTTCTTCCATAAAAAAAATAGTAATTTTCAAGTGAAATTTCAAGTAAAACTTTTAAAGCTTTAAAAAAACTATCCTTTAATCTTTTATCTTTAGTATAAAGATAAGCTAATCCTACACACATCATTATCTTAGTATGATATGTAAGATGTGAAACACCTTTATTTTTTTCTACTTTATATTTCATATTACTATCAGGGAAAAAACCATCGTCAAATTGTAGATCCAAAATCCACTCTATTTCAGAATTTATTTTATCTATTAAATTTTTATTTGACAATTTATTATCGAGTATTAATCCAACAAGTCTTAAAGCTCTAAAATTATTATTTAATTTATATAATTCTTCATCACTCTTATGATAAAAAGTTTTTAATATTTTTTCTTTATCTAATTTATTATTCTCATCAAATATAATAGCTAATGATAATAACATAACATTAAAATCATTTGATGGTTTTATTATATCTTTTGGAATAGACAAATAATAGTTAAGTACTTTATTTAAATACTCATCATCCTTTAATAAAATAGAAGACAATATAAAAGAACTATAATGGTATTGAAAGTTTAGTGGTGATTTCAATTTTTTATCGAGTAATTGACCTTTTTGATTAAGAGAAAATTTTAAATAATTATACTGTTTAATTAAAATATCCATTTTCTATAAGCCTTTTTATTATTTTTGGATATGGATAATATTTTTTTTCATCATATTCTTGTAAAAATGGTAAAACATCTTCATTTATATATTTTTCAATTGCTTTATTTAATGGCATTTTATACTTTATTGGTAATACATATTTTAGTATATAATCTTCTAATGTAGGATATTTTTTAAAATCACCTAACTCTCTCCAATTAGTTCTTTCTGACCGATAAAATAAAGTTTTATCATCATTTAAAGTTAAATGAAAAATATAAGGTTTTTTAGTTTTTATATTTATATAAAACCTACTATATGGGATATGCTCCCACCTCCCTATCTTAATAAATTTTAATAAAGGTGTATTTAAAAAAACTTTTGCCATTTCAGAATATACTTGAGGAACATAATGTCCTTCTACTTTATATTTATCAATTTTTTTCCTTTTATTTCTATCTATACCACACTCATTAATTGTCCTATAAATATTTATAAGTTTAACTTTAAATGCTATTAACCAAAAAGGTAATGTATTTAATATCTTATTTCTGAGTTTAGATATACTTAATTCGCCATCTTGATCAGTATAAGCTATAAAATCTGCATCAAATTTTGCTACCCATCTATATTTAGCTTTACTTAAAGCAAAAGCTCGATTATGATATAAATCTGGCAATTCAGGTTTATCATAAAATTGCACTTTTTCTGGATATTTTTCTACTAATTCTCTACAAATATCCCTTGTATTATCAGTTGAACCATTTGTAACTATTATTATTTCATCTCCAAATTCCAAAAAAGACTCTACACAAGGTTTAATTGTTTTTTCCTCATTTTGTGCTGCAATTAATACAGAAATACCATTTGGCTTAATCCATTTTTGTAATAATTTTTTTATCATTTTTATATCCTTAATAATTTATCAATATTAAACATTTTCCCTATAAATAAAAATATTAATAACATTAAAAAATCTAATGTAATTTTATTATATTTTAAACTTACATAACTAAAAATAATTGAAACTAAAAATAAAAATAAAAATTTTTCATACGGTAAGATAAATTTTTTTAATTTTTGAGCCATAGCAAATACTATAACAGCATATATAAAAAAACTAAATAATGTAGTCCAAGCTGCTGCATAAATTCCATATTTTGGTATAAATATAAAATTTAACACTAAGTTCAGTAACGCTGGTAAATAGCCACTCATACTCATCCACCAAGATTTCTTATAATATACTAATATATTTGCAAAAATTTTTCTTATAGATAAAAAAACAAATCCCATTCCTATAATAGAAATTAAGAAATAATCCCCATGATATTTTAAAGGAAATAAATTTTGAATAATAAATGGTAAAAAAAACACCATTGTCAAGTATACTAATAATAGTAAATATATAAAAACTATAAAAAATGCTTCAATACTTTTACTATTTTTTTGTGTATTTTCTTTCATTAATTTCATAAAAGTTGGAGTAAAAGCAGTATCTATAGATTGCGTAATAAATTGAAGAATAGAAGTCAATTGAATTATAAAGGAATATTTTCCGGCCATTGCAAGAGAAACATAATAAGTAATAATATATCTATCACTTAAATTAAATATCCAGCTACTAAAAGATAATGGGACATAACCTAATGCATATCCAAAAGTTTTCTTAAAAGTATTCTTATTAAATAAAAAAATTTTTATAACATTTTCTTTTCTCATTATATTTATATGAATTAATAAAGTTATAAATCCTACTAAAAATTGTGATACAAAAAAAGCTTTCACTCCCATGTGAAAATAAATTAACAATATTAATAATATTAACTGAACAGCAAAAAAATTAAAAGTAGTTATAGTTAATATTTTTTTAGTCTGATATTTTGACTGCATTAAAAAAACATTTAAAGCAGAAAATTGTTGAAATAAAACGATAAAAGGTAATAATATAGATATTAACAATTCTTTGTAACCCCAACTTTCAATTAAATAATACACCCCAATAATAGATATAATTAAATAAATAATGCTCCAAAAAATAAAAAAAGTTATAATTGTACTCGTTAATAATCTTAATTTTTTAATAGATGAATTATAATCATAAACAAATCTCCCATATGCTGAATCTAAACCTAATGTTGCAATTAAATATAAAATATTTTGAGTTGATTGTAAATTTGTATATAAGCCATATTCTGATAAATTTAAATATTTTGTTATAATTGGTAATAACAAAAATCCAGTAGCTTTGGTAAGTAAACTTACTATTAAATATGCACTACCGTGCCTAAAAATTTTTTTAAACATAACTAATTTTCCTAATAATACTTACTTTTTTCTTAATATAAATAAATTAGAAGAACCTCCAAATATTCTCGCAATCATTTTACGAACTTTTAAAAATTTAAATGGAAAAATTTTATGCAAACTATAAAGAATTTCATTACTTTGAATATCTTCTACAACTAAATTATTTCTTTCGAAAGTTTCTTTCCATTTTTCTCTTTTCCAATAATATAAACATCCAAATCTATTATAAACACCATGACCTGCTCCCCAAATCAAGTTAATTGGATTTAAAGTTAATATAAAATTTTTAATAAATCTCAAAATATTTTTATTTCTAAATGGTTGATATTTAGTAAAAAAATATCCATTAATATACAAATATATGGCTCTGATATATGAAAATGGTTGCATAAAAATTGTCAATAACATTGTGTTAGTTGATGGAACTAAATGATACATTTTTCCATCATCTTTTAAAAGTCTTTTGAACTCATGCATAGCATTATCAATATTTTCAATATGCTCTAATACATGAATTGAGATTATTACATCATATTGTTTATCTTTTAAATTTGTTGATTGCCCATCTATTTTTAATACATTTGTATATTGGGGAAATCTTGGATTTAAATCTGAAGCAGTTATATCTAAACCATATTTTTCTTTTAATATATATGCTACATAACCATCACCACTACCAATTTCTAATATTTTTTGATTTTTTTTAAGTTTTGATACCAATAATTCTATTTCTTGTTTTCTTAAAAAATGTGTCCATTTTGGATGTAAAAAATTATAATATTTTTCTTGATTTATAAATAATGTTCTTTTAATAGATTCAACATCTTGCTTTTTTTTTGAATAAAAAATATATTCTTCTGAAATTCTATATTTATAAAACATTAGAATTTATCCTTTTTTATTAGATCTTTTTAATAAGTTTATAATTTGAATCTACTAGATTTGCTATACTGAAATTTTTTTGTTCACAAATTAATAAATCTGTAAATTGTTTATTAATTATTTGTGTATCATATATTATATATTTATGATACACATTTAATTTTTTCAATTTATTTTTATTTTTATAATATATTTTTGGATCTGTATCATAACAAATGATATTAAAATTCATTAATATATTTTTATTTTCAATATAAAAATGACTATTAATTATTGTTATTGTTTTAATTTTTAAAGTATTTACTATATCACCCAATTCTCTAATATAAAAATATTCAGGGGGTTCAATAAAAAAACTTTTTATATTTTTCTTTAATTTACGATAATATAGTCTTCCATATTCCCTAATTATTTTTACATCTTTTCTTCCATACTTCCAACATTCTATTAAATATTCAGGATAATTTCTACATACACCTTTTGCATGCCAAACTTTACCTTCTTTTGTAAAATGAGTATCATTATAAATATCGTTTAAAGGAAAAAAATTTATTTTATCTTGCATTTCTAAGTAAGTAGTAAATAACATTTCTTGGTCAATACATGTAATAACTTTTGCTTCTTTTACATAAATTATCGGATTTTTTTTAGTCTTTAAATAATCTAAAATATTTTTTCTTAATCTTTTTGAATATTCTTTCATAACCTCATTATTTTTCATTACAATACAACCATTATTCATAATTCCCCCAAATTCATTGGTTGTAGGTCCTTTTATTCTATTGAAAGGTTGGTATCTAAACATTAAATCATATTTTAATTTATACAATTCAGAAATATCATTTTTTAAGACAATATCAGCATCCAAATATATTATATCTTCATTAACTTTTATTTCATTTAATAACCAATCAAAAACAAAAGTCATCATAACATACATATAAGATTTATACTGTTCCTGAGGAACTTTAAATTCTCTAAAATCAATAATAGTATTTGGATTCCAACTTAATACATCTTTTTTTATATCCTCAGAAGCACAATTAACTATAAAAAGATAAACTTTTTCATGTGGCATATACTTATAAATACTTGCTAATAAATATCTTGCTTCTTTATATAAATAATTTTTATCAACTATTGTTGTAATCATATTAAAACCTATTAATAATTTCAATTACTTTGTAAATTTCTTCTTTGGTATGAAAATAAGAAATAGGTAAAGACAATGTAGTATTATGAATTTCTTCACTTATTGGATACTCTCCTTCTATTATACTCTGCATAGCAGGTTGTTTATGAGGAGGAATAGGATAATGAATTTCCGTTTTAATTCCATTTTTTTCTAAATATTTTTTTAATTCATTCCTTTTATCAAATCTAATATTAAAAATATGATATACATCAAAATAATCTTTATCTTCAATTGGTTTAACAAATTTATTATCTAAATTTTCTAAATATATTTTAGCTAATTCTCTTTTATGGAATATAATATCCTCTAAAATATCTAATTTTACTGATAAAAAAGCTGCTTGTATTTCATCAAGTCGTGAATTATAACCAATATACTTATTATGGTATTTTTTATCGCTTCCATAATTTCTTAATGCTTTTATTTTTAGCATAAAATTTTCATCATTACAAGTTATAGCACCACCATCACCTAATGCCCCTAAATTTTTCGTTGGATAAAAACTAAAACAACCCACCCCAAAACTTCCTACTTTTTGATTTTTAAATTCAGCTCCATGAGCTTGAGAACAATCTTCTATCACTTTCAAATCATACTTTTGTGCAATATTAATTATTTTATCCATCTCACAAGCTTTACCATACAAATGTGTTACAAGAATTGCTTTCGTTTTATTGGTAATTTTCTCTTCAATTTTATTTGGATCAATATTATATGTTGTTATATCTGGTTCAATTAAAACAGGTTTAAATCCATTTTTTACAATTGCAAGTATAGTAGCAATATATGTATTTGAAGCAACTAAAATTTCACTATTTTCTGGAAAATCAAAAGCATCTATTGATAAAATTAAAGCATCCAAGCCAGATGCAACGCCTACACAATAATTTGTATTACAGAAACTTGCAAATTCTTTTTCAAAAGATTCAACATTTTTACCTAAAATATACCACCCTGTATCCAAAAAATCATTAAACTTTTCCTTATATTTAGAAAATAATTTTTCATTAACTTTTTTTAAATTTTCATACTCTATTATCATTTAGTATACCTTTCATATACATAATCATTTTCATTGTAATATTCAGAAGCCAATACCAATAAAATACAATCTTTACTAAAATCTTGCATTATATGCCAATCTTTAGGTTCTAATAATAAGCCTTTTTCGGGATTATTCAATATAAAAGTTTCAGTCGTTTGATTTTCATATTCACAAAATATTTCACAACTTCCACTTATAGCAATTAATATTTGTCTGGTTATTTTATGCCTATGTCCGCCCCTTTTTTTATTGTTTTTATTACCATAAATATAATATATTCTTTTTATATCAAAATTATCAATTTTTTCTATCACACTTAACTTTCCTCTTTCATCAACAAAAGTAGGAATATCTATCAATTTCGCCATTTTCCATCTTTATAATTTAAATACCACTCAACAGTTTTAACAATACCACTTTCAAAATTTTCATCCGCTCTCCATCCAAGCTCATTTTCTATTTTTGTAGCGTCAATTGCATATCTTCTATCGTGTCCTGGTCTATCTTTTACGAAAGTGATTAACTCTTTATATGAAGTTAATTTGTTATTTGTTATTTGTCTATTAGTGTTTATTGGATATAATTCATCTAAAATTTCACAGATTTTATTTGCAATATAAATATTCGTTCTTTCGTTTCTTCCACCAATATTATACGTTTCTCCTGCTTTTCCTTTATGATATGCCAAATCAATTCCTTTACAATGATCAAGCACATACAGCCAATCTCTTATGTTTTTACCGTCTCCATATATTGGAATAAGATTACCTTGCAGTGCGTTTCTTATTATTGTGGGAATCAGCTTTTCATCATGCTGTTTTGGTCCATAGTTGTTTGAGCAGTTTGTGATAATTGTATCTATTCCAAAAGTATGATGATAACTTCTTACAATCATATCAGAGCTTGCTTTACTAGCTGAATAAGGTGAATTTGGCGCATATGGTGTCTCTTCTGTAAATAATATGTTTGGATTATCCGGAAGAGTTCCATATACTTCATCAGTAGATATATGATGAAATCTACATCCTTTATATTCATTTTTATATTTAAAAGGCTCTTCCATCCAATAATTTTTAGCCACATCAATTAATGTATATGTTCCCTCTACATTTGTTTTTACAAATACTCCCGGATTTTTAATTGAATTATCTACATGGCTTTCAGCTGCGAAATGAATAACTCCTTTTATATCGTATTTATTAAAGATATATTCTACAAGTTTTCTATTGCAAATATCACCTTTTATAAATTTATATTTTGTATTGTTTTCTACTTCTTTTAAATTTTCAAGGTTTCCAGCATATGTAAGCAAATCTAAATTTACTACACTATATTCAGGATGTTTTTCTAAAAAATATGGAATAAAATTGCTTCCTATAAATCCGGCACCACCTGTTATAAGAATAGTTTTCAATTATTTTCCTTTGCAATTTTTTCTAAATACTTTCCATATTCTGTTTTTAACAAAGGTTTAGCCAACAAAAACAATTCTTTTTTATTTATCCATCCATTTCTATATGCAATTTCTTCTATACAAGCAATTTTTAGACCTTGTCTTTTTTCAATAGTTGAAACAAATAATCCAGCTTCCAATAAATTATCATGAGTTCCAGTATCAAGCCATGCATATCCTCTCCCCATTACTTCTACTTTAAGTTTCTTTTTCTTTAAATACATTTCATTTATTGAAGTTATTTCAAGTTCTCCTCTTCTACTTGGCTTCACTTTTTTTGCTTTATAGATTACATCATTTGGATAAAAATATAATCCAACCACTGCATAATTACTTTTAGGAATTTTAGGTTTTTCTTCTAAACTCACAACTTGGCCATTTTTATCAAATTCTACTACTCCATAACTTCTTGCATCATTAACATAATATCCAAAAATAACTGCTTTTTTTTCTTTTTTAACTATACTTTTTGCATTTTGCAACAATTGACTAAAACTATCCCCATAAAATATATTATCTCCTAATATTAAACATACATCATCATCTTCAATAAAATCTCTACCAATAATAAAGGCTTCTGCAAGTCCATTAGGTTTTTTTTGAATAGAATATTCTATATTTAATCCTATATGATTTCCATTACCAAATAATTTTTTATAATTTTCAATATATTCTTCATTCGAAATAATTAGAATATCTCTTATTTTAGCTAAAATCAACACAGAGAGTGGATAATAAATCATTGGCTTATCATATATTGGAAGTAACTGCTTACTGATCCCTCTTGTAATTGGATAAAGTCTTGTTCCACTCCCTCCTGCTAATATTATTCCTTTCATTTTACACCTTTTTCACACCACAAAAATCCAGTATCTTTTTATCTTCAATAATTAAATTTTTAAATTTTTTATGTGAGACTAAAAACACAACAATGTCTGCTTGTTCAACAGCTTTTTTATAATCTATAATTTCAAACTCATCAAATTTATTAATATTTGGTTCTACAAAAAGCAAATTATCAAATTCATTATTTAGTCTTCTTGCAATATAAAGTGCTGGACTTTCTCTTAAATCATCAATATCTGGTTTAAATGCAAGTCCCATTAAAGCAACTTTGGGTTTATTACTGTTTTCTAATTCGTATTTTAAAATCTCATTCTTAATTTTTTCTATAACCCATTCAGTTTTATAATTATTTACTTCTCTTGCAGTTTTAATAAGTTTAGCTTTATCTTTTGCATCTGAAACAATAAACCATGGATCAACTGCAATACAATGTCCTCCAACTCCAACACCAGGATAAAGAATATTTACTCTTGGATGTCTGTTTGCCAATTCTCTAAGTTCCCATACATTGATTCCATATTTATCACAAATTATACTAAGCTCATTTGCAAAAGCAATATTCACATCTCTAAAAGAATTTTCTGTTAATTTACAAAGTTCAGCTGTTTTTGCGTCAGTTTTTAACACTTCTCCCGATACAAATGTTTTATAAAATTCTGCTACTTTTTTTGTAGCTTCTGACGTTAATCCTCCTACAATTCTATCATTCTCTACAAGCTCTTGCATTATCTTCCCTGGTAAGACTCTTTCAGGACAATGAGCAATATAAATTTTTGAAATATCAACTCCTTCTTCTTTTAAAATTTCTGCAATTTTTTCTGTTGTTCCAACAGGTGATGTTGACTCAAGAATAACAATATTGCCACTTTTTACATAAGGTGCTATTGATTTAGTAGCACTTATTACAAAATTAATATTTGGAGTAGGAATATTATATCCACTTTTATGAAAAGGGGTTGGAACTGCTATAATAAACACATCTGCTTCTGTGGGTTTAGTATCGGCTTTAAGTTTACCGCTATTTACCGCAGCTTTTACAAAAGTATCTAAATCAGGTTCAACTATATGAATTTCACCTCTATTTATTGTATCAACTACATCTTGCATAATATCTACACCATGAACATCATACCCTTTGTTTGCAAGAAGTGCAGCAGTTGGCAGTCCTATATAACCAAGACCTATAACATTAATTTTCATAAATTCTCCTTTAAAAATTCAACTATTCTTTCACTTGCTTTACCATCTCCATATGGATTATGAGATTTACTCATTTTTTCATACTCTTTTCTATCTCTTAATAATTTTTCAACTTTTTTTATTATTTTTGATTTATCAGTACCTACCAATTTAACAGTTCCAACTTCAACAGCTTCCGGTCTTTCTGTTTTTTCTCTCATAACAAGTACAGGTTTGCCAAGGCTTGGAGCTTCTTCTTGAATGCCTCCACTATCAGTTAAAATTATGTAACTTTTGTTCATTAAATATACAAACTCCATATACCCTAATGGCTCTATTAATTTTATGTTTTCTATCCCTTTTAAAATCTCATTAACAGGTTTTCTTACATTCGGATTTAAATGTACCGGATATACTATACTAATTTTTGGATTATTTAGTGCTATTTCTTTTAAAGCATTGCATATATTTATAAACCCTTCTCCAAAATTTTCTCTTCTATGTCCTGTAACTAATATTATTTTTTTATTTAGATTAACTCCTATATTCTTGAAATATTCTTCTATTTTTTGCTTTAAAAAATCATTTTTATTTATCTTTTCTATAACGATGTATAAAGCATCTATAATTGTATTTCCTGTTACTATAATACTTTTTTCATTTTTATTTTCTTTTAATAGATTATATTTATTACTTTTAGTAGGTGCAAAATGAAAATTTGCTAAAATACCTGTTATCTGCCTGTTTGCCTCTTCAGGCCAAGGACTGTATATATTCCATGTCCTAAGTCCGGCTTCCACATGGCCTACTTTTATTTTTTGATAAAAAGCTGCAAGAGATGCAGTACTTGTAGTTGTGGTATCACCATGAACTAAAACAATATCCGGTTTAAAATCATTTAAAACTTCTTTCATTTTTAAAAGAACATTAGAAGTTATATCATATAAATCCTGATTTTTTTTCATAATGTTTAAATCATAATCCGGTTTAATTTCAAATATATCAAGAACTTGATCTAACATTTCTCTATGTTGAGCTGTAACACAAACTTTTACATCAAAAATATCACTATTTTCCTCAAATTCTTTAACAAGTGGAGCCATTTTTATTGCTTCCGGCCTTGTCCCAAAAACTATCAAAACTTTTTTCAATGAATTTCCTTTTCCCCTTATAAATTATAAAATTCTTTATACCACTCAACAAATTTCTTAATACCTTCTTTTACATCCGTATATGGTTTATATCCTAAATCTTTCTCAAGATCTGTAGTATCTGCGTAAGTACTTGGCACATCCCCTGGTTGCATCGGAAGCAGGTTTTTTTTCGCTTTTTTGCCAAGTGTTTCTTCTATCGCTTCTATGAAATCCATAAGTTTAACAGGACTTCCGTTTCCGATATTATATACTTTATAAGGCGCTACGCTTTCACTAGATCTTCCATCCCAATTTAGATTGCCTTTTGGTGGATTGTCAATTACTCTTACAATACCTTCTACTATATCGTCAATATATGTAAAATCCCTACTCATTTTTCCATAATTATACACGTCTATCGGTTTGTCTTCAAGTATGTTTTTTACAAACTTAAACAATGCCATATCTGGCCTTCCCCAAGGTCCGTAAACAGTAAAAAATCTAAGTCCCGTTGTAGGTATATTATATAAATACGAATAAGTGTGACTCATAAGCTCATCCGCTTTTTTTGTAGCTGCATAAAGACTTATAGGATGATCTACGTTATCATCCGTTGAAAACGGCTGTTTTTTATTCAAACCATACACACTTGAAGAGCTGGCATAACTTAATGCTTTTACACCATTGTGTCTTACTGCTTCGAGGATATTCATATGTCCCACGATATTGCTTTGAATATATGCATCAGGATTTTCAAGTGAATATCTTACTCCCGCCTGAGCCGCAAGATGACAGACTTTATCAAATTTCTCTTCTTTAAAGAGTTTATCAATAGCATTTTTATCTTCAAGGTTTAATTTTATAAATTTGTAATTTGGATATTTATTACTTGTTATTAGTTTCCCGTATTCTATTTTTTCTTTTTCAATACCTGTCTCAGCTAATCTTCCATATTTTAAATTTACATCGTAATAGTCGTTGATATTATCAAGTCCTACTACCTCATCGCCTCTTTCAAGAAGTCTTTTTGCCAAATGAAAACCTATAAATCCTGCTGTTCCTGTTATTAATATCTTCATATTTTAATACCTTTTAACGCTTCTTTTTCTATTAAATTATTAAAATCTTTATGTATGACAATATCTACGTTTCTAAAAAGAGCATCTTTTAAATCAATTTTCGCTTTTATCCGTTTTTCATATATATTTTCATAATTTTGAGGAATTACAAATATATCCACATCTCCACCTTTTTTACTCAAATCAATCCTGCTTCCGAATATATAAATATCACTTTTACCAAAAATTTTATTAATCGTATTTTTGATAATTTTAATTTCTTCCGGATTTAATCTGATTTGCGTATTCATATTTTTCCTCAACTTTTTTAACTATTTTCTCAAATATTTCTATACTGTCTAACATTTGATTTATTGCATTGACTACAGACTCAATTTCTTCAGGATAATCGTGAGAAAGGGAATTTCTGATTTCTCTCAATTTTTTCCACTCATAAATGCTGTTGATGATCCCCTCTTTTTCTATATATTGCAAAATATCTATATAACTTTTATCAGTTAAATCATATTCCAGTTTTTCCAATATTTCTTTAAATACTTTTATATGAAATTCTATCACTAATTATCCTTTTTCTTTATCAATCCCTCGAATAAATATCCCTCGTATAAACTTTATCTTTTACCTTTTGAAGGTTTTCGTCTATTCTGTTTGCGAGTATTACGTCTGATTTTTTGGCAAACTCTTCAAAATCGCTTACAAACTCAACTCCCTCAACTTCATCACCTTTTGCCATTGGTTCATATACTACAAGTTTTACAAAAGGTTTAAGCATTTCCATTACGTCAAATATTGCACTGCTTCTGAAATTATCGCTTCCGGCTTTCATTATGAGTCTGTATACACCTACGGTGCCTGTTGATTGTTTATTGTTGATGGTTGATAGTTTATCAAGGACTCTTTTGGCTATAAACTCTTTTCTTGTTGTGTTTGAATCAACTATTGCTTCCATTAATTTTTGAGGGATGTTTTCTATTGTATAGTTTGCTAATAATTGTTTAGTGTCTTTAGGAAGACAATATCCCCCGTATCCGAAGCTCGGATTATTGTAATGGTTGCCTATTCTCGGATCAAGACAAATACCTTCAATTATATCTTTGGTGTTCAAACCTTTCATTTCCGCAAAAGTATCCAATTCATTAAAAAATGAAACTCTCATAGCTAAGTATGTATTGGCAAAAAGTTTCACAGCTTCCGCTTCTGTATTGTTTGTAAATAGTAGTGGGATAGTTTCTTTAAAAGCCCCGTCTCTAAGTAAGTTTGCAAATATTTCTGCTTTTGTTGATTTTTCACCTACTATTATTCTGCTTGGATAAAGGCTGTCAAAAAGCGCTTTTCCTTCTCTTAAAAATTCAGGAACAAAAAAAATATTTGGGTAATTGAATTCTTTTTTGATTCTTTCGGTATATCCTATCGGAATAGTTGATCTTATAACGATTGTGGCTTTGGGATTAATTTCGATTACGTCTTTTATTACACTCTCGATTGATTTGGTATTAAAATAATTTGTTACCGGATCATAATCAGTCGGTGTAGCTACTACAACGTATTCCGCGCCTTCGTAAGCTTCTTTTTTATCTGTCGTAGCTTTAAGATTCAAATCTTTGGTTTGGAAAAATTCGGTAATTTCTCTATCTTCAATTGGGCTTATTCTTTTATTAATAAGTTCCACTTTTTCCGGAATAATATCAAGTGCCACCACTTCATTATTCTGTGCTAAAAGCACTGCATTGCTAAGTCCTACGTATCCGGTTCCGGCTATAGCTATTTTCAATGTAAATCCTTTTGATTTAGTGTATTAGTTATTTGTGTATTAGTTATTAGTTGCATTTTTATTTTTAATGCTTTTAATAAAAATGTTTAGTCTTTTTCCTAAAATTTCCAAACTTTTTATTATTTGTTCATATTCATTTTTCTCAATTAAACTTCTCTTATACATTAAATAAATCCAATGTTTTGAATCCCACAATGAGCCTCTTGCATTATAATAAAATTTTATATTATCTTTATAATGAAACCTTCCAAAACCTTCTGCAATATTTGCACCGATTGAATCAATAGAGCGAATTACCTGAGATCCGATATTATATTTTAAATCATTACTTAAATCCATGTATATTTGCCAAATTGTATCACTTAATTTCAGAGATAATTTATATACTTCCAATTTCCCTAATTCCAATATATTCTCCTAATATACAAATAACCAATATACCAGTCTGCTATTCAACCTCTATCTCATCTTTTATTTTCTCAAACGTTTTTTTGCCTATTCCTTTTACTTTCATGATATCTTCTATTTTTTTAAACGGATGTTTTTTACGATATTCCATAATCGCTACGGCTTTTATATGACCTATACCTTTTAAAGAATGTAATTCTTGCATTGTTGCCGTGTTGATATTGATTTTTGCAAATAAGCTTATTACAAACAAAAATAAAATTAAAAATTTTTTCATCCCCGCCCCTTTTTTAAAATTATATCAAATTAGTTTCCTCTCCCACTCATATGCCGTTTTGCATATAGTTTCCAAATCATCGTATTTTGGCTGCCAATGCATTCTTTCTTTTATTTTTGAGTTGTCGGCAATAAGCATTGCCGGATCTCCCGCTCTTCGCGGTGCAGTTTCTACTTTAAAATCCACACCGCTTACTTTTTTAACTGTATCAATTACTTCTTTTACACTTGCGCCTTTTCCGTATCCGATATTAAAAACATCACTTTCATTCTCATCAAGATAATCAACCGCTTTAATATGTGCATCCGCCAGATCCATTACATGGATGTAATCCCTTATACACGTTCCGTCAGGCGTAGGATAATCTGTCCCGAATATATACATTCCATCTCTTTTTCCTACAGCACATTCACTTGCCACTTTGATAAGATGGATTGCGTTTTTGGTTTTTTGTCCTATTGTTAAATCCGGTGCAGCACCCGCAACATTGAAATACCTGAAAATCACATATTTAAATTCAGGATTTACTTTTGCCGTGTCCTGAATTATCTTTTCACTAAATAGTTTGCTCTGCCCATAAGGATTTATAGGATTTGTCGGATAGTCTTCAGAAATTTTAAAATCACTTGGAACTTGGAACTTGGCTTCCTGGTTACTTCCAACATCTGGCTCTCCATATACAGCGGCCGTAGAAGAAAATATAAATTTTTTAACACCGCTTTCGTTTGCAGTGCGGACTAAATTAGCAGTATTTGCGGTATTGTTTAGATAATATTTCAGAGGTTTCTCCACACTTTCAGGCACAATCAGACTGGCTGCTAAATGTATAACCGCATCAAAATTATTATTTTTAAATATTTCTTCAATTTCATTCCAGTTACTCAAATCAGCTTTTATAAAATCAAAATCTCTTATTTTTTTAAGTTCTTTTATTGTAGATTCAAACCCAGTAACAAAATTATCGATAACCGTTACATTGCTATTTGTGTTTTCTAAAAGAAGTTTAACTACATGACTACCGATATATCCCGCCCCGCCTGTCACTAAAATATTCAATTAAGTTCCTTTATCATTATTAAAATATTGTTTTTTTTATCTTTAAATAAAATTTTGTTTTTTTCTTTTTTACAATAAAACCCGTCTACACATTCTTTGCTCAAAATTTTATCAAAAAAGTCTGCAGGGTAGCCTTGCGGCATATATTCTTTAATAAACTTCACTTTATCCATACATCTGCCGTTCATACAGATATACGAATTTTTTAAAGTTATTTCAACCGGTGCGTTTGCAGCTTTGTAAATTATAAGCTTTTTATACCCGAAACCTTTTTCCAAAAATCCCTGATCCGCTGCTTTGAATTTCGGAGTTTTTATAACTGCGTATATAGGAGTGGTTTTTGTGCTACAACCGGCTACAAGAATGTAAAGTGTAAAGTATAAAGTGAAAAGTGTGACTTTTTTTACAATCCTCAATTCTCAATTCTCCATTCTCAATTTTATCTTATTCTTTTAATTTTATTTTTTGATAATTTAAAAATAGATGAAGGTTCTCCCTCAAACAATCCTCTTTTATCTTCCACAATAATATCCGCCTGTTCTTTTGCCCATACCTCATCAAAACGTTTTTTGTGAAGATTTGCGGAAGTTGAATACATCCATTTGAATTTTTTTAAAAATTCCAAATGTCTTTCATCCTTTACCACCCTGTAACTCTCTGTGTTTGGAAAAATAAACGTGGTTTTTTTTGCTCTTCTTAGCATTTTTTTATACTTATCCGGAACTCTTATAAATGTTTTGAGGGTTTCCAAACTGTCAACTTCTCTTAATACCGGCTGATTTAAGGGGCGGTTTTTTATTTTATTGAGCTTTGTTTTGTCCTGCGACAAAAATCCTACGGTAGTATCGGTTTGAGTTAAGTATATTTTATTCGGATTCACCATTTTTCCTTAATAAAATCGCTATTTCGTCCAAATCTCTTGACTCTTTCAGTCTCTTTTCTTTAATTATTTTTTTAATTTCTTCAGCCTGGAGGTATTTCATTTTTTCATAATCTATATTTGCTTTTTTAAGCTCTTCCAAAAGCTCTTTTTTGCGGCTCTCTAAAACCATAATCTGATTTTTGAGATTTTGAATTTCATCTCTTATAATATGCTGCTGGTGTTTGATTTGATTAAGAAGCGCGAAGTTTCCTTCTTTTGGAAAAGTAAAAGAAAGAAGAGTTCTTGTAAGCTCTTCGATTTTGGTTTTTAAATTCTGAATAGAAACGTTTATTTTTTGAAGGTTTCTTTCAATAGCATCGACTTTTTGTTTTTTTACTTTTACGACGCTATCAAACTTTGTTTTCATCTAATTACCGTTGCGTTTCTTTCCGCTCCGGTTGAGACGTATTTGATTTTGGTTCCTATTTTTTCTTCTATAAATTCAATATATTTTTGTGCATTTTTCGGTAAATCTTCCCATTTAGTCACGTGTGCACTGCCGTCCCATCCGTCAAGCTCAACATATACCGGTTTTACATCGTCAAGCTCACTTGGGAAATAGTCTATTTTTTCTCCGTCAATTTCATACCCTACGCACACTTTCACTTTATCAAATCCGTCTAACACGTCAAGCTTCATAACAGCAACCTCGTCACATCCGTTAAGAGTTACCGCATATCTTGCAGCCACCACGTCAAACCATCCGCATCTTCGAGGTCTTCCGGTTGTCGTTCCGTATTCTCCGCCCTGCTCTCTTATTTTGTCGCCTGCTTTACCATCATCTTCCGTAGGGAAAGGTCCGTTTCCGACTCTTGTGGCGTATGCTTTTGCTATTCCTATTACTTTATTCAGGTTTTTAGGTGCTATTCCGCTTCCTGTAAGAGCCCCGCTTGCAATTGTATTCGAGCTTGTAACATAAGGATATGTTCCGTGGTCTATATCAAGAAGCGTAGCCTGAGCACCTTCAAGAAGCATGTTTTTATCCATATTGTCCCAAAGATACTGGGTAGTGTTTGTAATTAAACTCCCTAATTCTTCCTTATATTCTTTAAGCTCTTCTTCAAGTTTGGAAATACTTGGAATTTCTATTCCCAGATAATCAAAATACCCTTTATTCATTTCATAATAATGCACAAGTTTTTCAATAAGTTTAGGAATATTTCTAAGTTCACCCATTCTTACGCCGACTCTTGCAATCTTATCGGCATACGCGGGACCGATACCTCTTCCTGTTGTTCCTATTGCGTTTTTGCCTCTGAGTTTCTCTCTTGCCTGATCTATTGCAATATGATGGTCGAGTATCATATGAGCTTTGTCGGAAATTAAAAGTTTTTCTTTTATATTGTGTTCAAAACTTCTGATTTCTTTAATAAGCTGTTTAGGATATACAACAACCCCGTTTCCGATTACGTTTGTGGCGTTTGGATTGAGCACACCGCTCGGAAGAAGGTGAAGTGCATATTTTTTACCGTCCACCACCACGGTATGGCCGGCATTGTGTCCACCCTGGCTTCTGATTACTATATCATAGTTTTTTGCCACCAAATCAACAATTTTCCCTTTTCCTTCATCTCCCCATTGAAGTCCGACTATCAAATCAACCATTAATATCCTTTAATAAATTATCCGTATATATTGAAAATCCAACGCTTCTTTCACCCTCTACCACGTATTCCCCGCCTTTTGCATAAACGGTGTTATCTTTTAAAAATCTGTAAAAAACACCTGTGTAATATCTTAAATTCGCTACATACAACGGTGCAATTATAGCATTTTCATGTTTTTCGGCCACACTTTTAAGCTCTTTTAAATAAGCGGCTATTTCCTCAGGAAACACTTCTAAATTATTCAGATCTTCCAATTTATGAATTGAAACGAGTTTGTTTAGCCATTCTTCTTTAAATTTATAAAGTCTCATCTTTTTAATATCTTCTATATCAAGCCCCGTAAGTTCCGCTACTTTTTGAGGTATTTTTATGTGTGAGAGCTGAAGTGTGTAATCTTTTGAGAGTCTCTCAAAAATAAGCTTGTTGACTTTTAATATCTCAACCAAATCACCGCCTAAACTCTCAGCTCCTATTTGATACATTTCATTACTCGGCGCTCTGAATACCGGCTGAATATAAAACCATTTTTTGGCTTCGCTTTTGAGTCTTTTGATAACAAGTCTGATAACGTCAATAGAACTGTCACCTCTCAGTGCCAAAGACCTGTTTTTTTCATCCGTAAATCTTATAAGCTCCTTTTCATCCAGTGCCTCTAATTGATGATAAGAAAAAAACGGACTTACAATTTCTTCAAATTCAAGTGTTTCAAAAACTTCCGCCGCAATGTTTTCTATTTCTCTTTTTATTTTAGCTTCTTTACCGAAATATAATTTCGCCCCCTGAGGTATGTCGTGTTTTAATATCATTATTTCTCTTTACTGTATATTTTTACTGCCGTAGCGTCATACTTTCTGATTCCGAGCTCTTCAAGCGCCAATTCTAAAGAATTCAATATATACGCCATTTTGTTATCCTCTATAATCCCCATGTTATTGATTCTAAACAGCTTGCCTTTCATATGATCCTGACCGCCCGCTACGTTGATTTCGTATTTGTTTTTCAGTATTTTTCTTATTTCCTCAGCTTTGTCGCTGTAAACCGCCGCCATTGAAAGTGCAGGATTTTGAGGAAAAATATTTAGTCCAACAGCCTCAATCGCACTTAGCATCGCTCTGTGTCTTTTAGCTGTATTTGCATAATGATTATAAAGCCCTATGTCTTCAAGTTTTTTCAGTACCTCGTTTAATGCGATTATAAGCCCCGTTGCCGGAGTAAAGGCTGTCGTTCCTTCGCTTTGTTTTTTAATTTCGTTTGCGAGATTAAAATAAAACCCTCTGCCGCTTCCGATTCTCTCAACCGCAGCATCGCTAAGTCCAAGCATACTGAGTCCTGGAGGCAGCATAAATGCTTTTTGGCTTCCTCCCACTACGATATCGATATTACTTGTATCCAAATCTTCCACACCAAGAGCTGTAATTCCGTCAGCCACCACGATAATGTCAGGATTTATAAGTTTTATTTCTGCGGCAATTTCTTCCACAGGATGTCTAAGTCCTCCCGCACTCTCACTAATCTGAATAAAAAACGTATCGATTGAATCATCTTCTTTAATGGCCGCAATAACATCATCAACAAGTGCCGGAGTATCCCAGTCGTATTTGATTTCACTAAATTCTATACCGTGGGCTTTACATATTTTACCCCATCTTTCACCGAACTTCCCGGCGTTTACAGTTAATGCTTTATTTTTTACGGTATTAATTACAGCCGCTTCCATTGCACCCGTTCCGGAAGAGCTTAGAAAAACGTTATAAGGAAGTTTTGTAATGTTTTTGAATCTGTTTAAAGTATCAAGCAGAATCTCCTTAAATTCAGGAGTTCTGTGATGAATCGTATCCCTAAGGTAGGTTTCCCTTACAAAATAAGGAATTTCAACAGGTCCTGGAGTTGCCAATATCATTTTTCAATCCTTTCTACAATCGCATCTACGTCAAATCCGAAATGTTTATATACATCCCCGCCTTTACCGCTTGCACCGAATGTATTCATTCCTATTACCTCATCGGCATATTTATACCATTCAAATGCTCTGTTTGCTTCTATTGCAATTACTCTGCCTTTGAAAAGAGACGATTTAAATTCTTCATCCTGCTCGTCAAAAAGCTCAAAACAAGGAACGCTTATAACTCTCGCATCAATTCTTTTAGCAACTTCTACAGCCAGATTAACTTCGCTTCCGCTGGCCACCAAAGTAATATCGCTGTTTCCTTCTCTTAAAATATATGCACCCTTGCTTAAATCAACATCTTTTGGTGTTATGTTTCTAAGCCCCTGTCTGCTTAACGCAAATACTACAGGAGCATCGATATCAAGTGCCGCTTTCCATGCGTTTACGTTTTCATTGGCATCTGCAGGTCTGAATACGTATAGATTCGGAATTGCTCTTAAAGAAGTAATATGTTCAACCGGCTGATGAGTAGGGCCGTCTTCACCTACTACGATACTATCATGAGTAAAAATCCAGTAGTTTTTATGACTGCTAAGTGCCGCAATTCTAAGAGCGCCTCTTAAATAATCACTAAATACCAAAAATGTAGCTGCATACGGTAAGAATCCGTATGCGCTGAATGCGTTGTTAATAGCCGCCATTGCATGTTCTCTGATTCCGTAATGTAGGTTTCTACCATGCGGAAAATCATCTTCATCTTTTAAAGCCGTATTATTTGACGGTGCCAAATCCGCACTTCCGCCTAGGAAACTCGGAACCGCTTTTGCTATGGCATTAAGAATTTCACCGTTGCTTTTTCTTGTGGCGATACTTGCGCCTTCTTCGAATTCAGGCCATTTGATTTTACTGAAGTCTTTTTCAAAAAACGCTTTAATCTCTCCGGCATTTGCTTTTTTATTAAATTCAGCCTCAATTAATTTTCCTCTTTCTTTTACACATCTGAATCTCACAAGCACGTCTTCAGGAACTATAAACGTTTCATCAGGATCAAATCCCGCAGCTTCTTTTGATTTTTTAATTACATCCTCACCCAAAGGCGCACCGTGGGTTTTTTCGCTTCCTTCAAGTCCTACGGCCCCTCTTGCTATTACTGTTTTGGCGATAATCAAAGTAGGTCTTCCGTCGCTGTTTTTGGCTTCGTTTAATTTTTTTTCAATATCTTCATAATCGTGCCCGTTCATTTCAAGAACTCTGAATCCTTGTGACTCGAATCTTTTTTGAACATCCTCTTCAAAAGCTATACTTACTTCGCCCTCGATTGAAATATTGTTGCTGTCGTATATAATTATTAAATCTTCAAGTTTGTGTTTTCCGGCTAAAGAGCATGCTTCGTAAGAAATTCCTTCTTCCAAATCCCCGTCACCACAAAAACACCATACTTTATGGTTTATTTCAGGGAATTTAAGACTCATAAACTTTTTAGCCATTGCAAATCCGACAGCATTTGCCACACCCTGCCCAAGAGGTCCGGTAGTTACTTCAATTCCCGGAGTGTGCCCGAATTCCGGATGTCCCGGGGTTTTGCTCCCTAGTTGTCTGAAGTTTTTCAGATCATCCAAAGTAATGTCATACCCCCAAAGGAAAAGCATTGAATAAATAAGAGGAGTCGCATGCCCACCTGAGAATACTACCCTGTCTCTGTTTACAAATTCTGGATTATGCGGAGTAATATTTACCACTTCACTGAATACCGTCATAATATCAGCAAGACCCAAAGCCGCACCCGGATGCCCCGAATTTGCTTTTTGCACCATATCGGCAGCTAAAAATCTGATCGTATCCGCCATTTTTTTTCTTAAGTTCATTATTTCTCCTTATGTCTGTATAAATATTTTTCGAGTAACGGTTCTAATTCTTTTCTAAGTTTCTCATCAAATCTGCTTATTTCATTTTTTAACTTCTGGGCAAGAACATCCGCTTCTTTTAAAGCGCCATCGAGCCCCAAAAGTGTTACAAACGTATTTTTGTTTTCATCAACGCCGGTTGTTTTACCCGCTTCTTCACTGCTCATTGTTACATCCAGTATATCATCCTGCACCTGAAAAAGAATTCCCAAATCAATTCCGAAATTATATAATTTTTCCTGCAGTTTTTTATCTAAATTTACGATAACCGCTCCCATTTGCAAACTTGCCGCAATTAACTTCGCAGTTTTATTAAGATGTAGGAATTTAAGTTCATCCAAGTTCAGTTTTTTATTTTCAAAATAACAATCTATTGCCTGCCCCAAAACCATACCGCCGGCTCCGGCGTTTTCACTTAGGATTTTAATAAGTTCGACTTTAACATCACTGCTAAACGGAGATTTTGAAAGAATCTCAAACGCATATGTATTAAGAGCGTCTCCTGCTAATAATGCGGTAATTTCGTCATACGTTACATGAAGTGTAGGATGGCCGCGTCTAAGATCGGCATTGTCCATAGTAGGCAAGTCGTCGTGTATTAATGAATATGTGTGTATAAGCTCAATCGCGTAAGCCGCATATTTTGCATTTTCTACCAAAAGAGGTTCATACGCTTTTACGACTGAGAGCAGGAGTTTGGGTCTGAATCTTTTACCTCCCGCCAACAACATCTCATTTAAAGCTTTTTCATAATACGGATGAAAACTCGGTGCTTTTATTAAATTTTTTTTTATAAAATCTTCCATTTCCTACCTTAATGGTATTGTAGCCGTTATACCTTGCTGATATAGTGAAATTGTAACATTTTTGTAAGTTGAGAGTGCTTTTTTAAGCTCTTCAAAAGTTTTAATTTCCACGCCGTTTACTTTTATTATTTTAGCACCCGGTTTTATAAAATATATCTGCTGAAGTTTTTCAGGAAGTTTTGTTATTATAAGCTGATCATTTACCGATATTCCGAAATGTTCAAGTGGAGTGTAAAGATATTTTTTCTTTCTTATTGTAAGTTTTATATTTTTTCCGTTAATAGTCAAAACTATTTTTTTACCTTTAATACCTTGTATTATATATTTATTAAATGTTTCAGGAGTTGCATTTTTATTATTTATTTTTACTATTTTTTGGCCTGTTTTTATATTTTTTACATAAAAAGGATCAAAACTGACAATTTTCATATTTTCATCAACTTCTATACCAACATCTCCCCAGTATCCGTATTTTACAAAATGCTCAACCATATCACCTTTTATAAACCCGTCTCCTCTTCCGATTCCTATTGCTCTGCAGAACATATCGGTAACCACGCTGTTCTTCACCGCCTTTACACTAAGAAGTGCGGGTGAAAAAAAGATTTCGTTTTTAGCATAGTTTCCGACATATATTTCATTATTTTTAACACTTGCAGCCCACCAGCCGAGTTTTGGGTTTTTGAAAAATTTTATAACTTTTTTATTAGTGGATTTAACAACGCACATTCCGGTAAAAGGGTCATAATCAGTGCAGTTTTTTTTCTTAAAAGTGATACTTTTTGTTTTAATTATAGGGACAGAGTTTTTTATAAAAGAATATTTAATTAAACATGGTCTAAAATCCGGATAAGTTGACGCTAAAAGAAAAAGAGGGATAAAAAATATTAACTTTTTCATTGTCCTAAATTCATTCCTCCAAACATATTTAAAGCCTGTGATTTTTTATCTTCAACAGCCATTTTTATAGCGTCGTTAATTGCACTCATTAAAAGAATCTGAAGCGATTCTTTATCTTCCAAAAGCGAATCGTCTATTTTGATATCTATTACCTCAAACTTTCCATTCACACTTACTTCGACCATTCCACCGCCGCTTGTTGCAGTATATATTTTATTATCGGCTTCTTGCATCTGCTCTTGAAGTTTCTGAAGCATTTCGTTTAAATCTACATTACCAA
This sequence comes from Nautilia lithotrophica, assembly GCF_054656815.1. NCBI lineage: Bacteria > Pseudomonadati > Campylobacterota > Epsilonproteobacteria > Nautiliales > Nautiliaceae > Nautilia > Nautilia lithotrophica. The sequence continues at coordinate 61,180 of NZ_BAAHXN010000003.1, read as the reverse complement.
ACATTACCCCTCCTGCAAATAAGTTGTTTTTTCAATTATATCGTTATTATCATCAACAATCAACACTGCAGGTTTAAAACTTTTAGCTTCCTCGGGTGTCATGTTTGCATAAGCTATTATTATTATTTTATCGCCCGGATGAACTTTTCTTGCCGCGGCTCCGTTTAGACATATGTCACGATTCCCTCTTTTCCCTTTTATAACATAAGTAGAAAATCTTTCACCATTATTAATATTTACGATATCTACTTTTTGCCCGACAAGCAAATTCGCTTCTTCCATTAGCTCTTCGTCGATAGTAATGGAGCCGACATAGTTTAAATTGGCGTCCGTTACCGTAGCTCTGTGTATTTTGGAATAAAGCATTTCTATTGTCATTTTATATCCTTATGCCCAGAATTCCTCCGGAATTAAATATTCTTTTACCGGATTTCCACCGATAATATGTTCTTTTAGAATTCTTTCAATTTTATCTTTATCAAGATCTACATACATATACTGACCTGGTTCCACCATCATAACCGGTCCGAAGTTACATCTGTTAAGACATCCGGTTGGGACTATCCAGTTAACCATAGGGTCAATTCCCATCTCCATCATTTTTTGCTGAGTAAACTGAAAAAGATCTTCTTTTCCTTCTCTAACACAGCTTGGTTTTGGAAAACTCGGCGGTCTTTTGACCTGACACATATAAATTACGTTTTTTGGTTTTGGCATTTGCATATTACGCTCCTTAAATTTTTTGCGACTTATAACATATTTTTTTTAATTTTACAAATAAATTATTAGTTTTTAAGTTATTAAAGTTATTAAGGTTAATTAGGGTTATTAAGGTTTTTTTAAATTATTTAAGTTTTTTATATTTTTAATTTAATAAATTTCTATAACTTTAACAAACCTTAACAACCTCAATAACTTAATAACCATAATAACCCTAACTAACCTTAAAAACTTTATTACCTAACAACTTCTTCACAATTTCCCTATCCGAATAATCAACTTTTTCTTCACAATATTCTATATAATTTTCATCACCTTTGCCTAAAAGCATTAATGTATAATCTTTCTTCTTGGCTATGTCTAATGCTTCTTTGATAGCTTCTTTTCTGTTTGTAATGATTTTATATGGTGTATTTTTAATACCTTTTGCTATATCTTCACATATATCAAACGCTTTTTCACATCTTGGATTATCTTCAGTAAGTATTATATATTCTACGTATTTATCGGCAATTTCACCCATCAAATATCTTTTATCTTTATCCCTATTACCACCCGCACCAAAAACTACAATCTTTTTACCTTCCACACTACTCAAAACTTTTTCCATTCCATCAGGCGTATGTGCAAAATCAATTATAACAAGAGGGTTTTTCGAAACTATTTCCATTCTTCCGGGAATTTTTAAGTTCCAAGTTCCAGGTTCCGGGTTCCAAGCTTTATTTAAATCTTTTTGTATCAATTCAACAGCTTTTATTGCAAGAGAGAAATTCATTTTGTTAAATTCTCCCGCCATTGGAACATCATCGACAATAGGTTTTTCCAAAACATATAAATTTTTAGAATCTATTTTGAAATCAAAACCTCCTACATTTACTAATTGAAACTTGGAACTTGGAACTTGGCGACTTTTCAGTTTTCCATTCACAACTTTAATAGCCTCATCCTGAAAAAAACTTTCTTTAACTCTTCTATATTCTTCCATCGTTTTATGAAAATCAAGATGGTCTTGAGAAAATGAAGTGAGTATTTTAGCCGTAAATTCAATACCTTCTATTCTTTGCTGAACGATCGCGTGGGAACTAACTTCCATAATATAAAAATCCGGTTCATATTTCACGGCTCTTTTAATCGTTGTGAATATGGGAGGAGTTGTCAGGGTTTTGGCCTCTTTTTTCTTTCCATTAAAATAAAAGCCTTCAGTTCCTTGAATTCCTACACTAAAGCCGGCTTGTTGTAAAAGGTAACCTAATACAAATGCAGTAGTTGTTTTTCCATTTGTGCCTGTTATTCCAATAAATTTAGTTTTTAGATTAAGATTATTGATTAAATCTTTTGGGGTAATGTAATCTGATATATTGTTAGCGTATTTTTCATTCTGTTTGGTTTTTAAAAATAGCCTGTCTTTACTAAGTTCTTTTGTATTGTCAGTAATAAGTTCTTTTTGTATAAGTTCTTTGTAGTTCATGACTTAATTATATCACATTATTGTAAGAGAGTATTAAATCCGTCTATTAATTCGTAATCGTTAAAGTTTGAAAGTAATTTCTCAAAATAACTTATTGCACTTTCTTTATATCCGTAATTCAAAAGCATTTCAAAAAATTCAAGCAGATCTTCTTTATTTTCAAATATCACTTTTGTAGAAAGAAGTATATTTTCCAAATCTTCTTTTGTCTTTACAAGTAACTTTACATCACTGAACATTATTCCGTTTATTTCTTCGTGATTAAAAGGAGAAGAGGAGTCTGACAAAAGCTTTTCAATAAGCTTCATCACTTTCCCATACTCCTTTTTCTCAATCGCAGATTTAAGGAGTTCTTTTAAATCAAAATGAATATTTGACAAGCTCATCCAATTTATCCTCATATCCATGAGGGACATTCATTACTACAAGGTCCGGGTGAATTTTCTCTTTTAATGCTTTTTCAATTCCGTATTTAAGTGTAGCACCCGCACTTGCACACCCTACACATCCACCTTGTAATTGAACAAAAACAATCGGTTTTCTTACGTCTATTAACGTAACATCACCGCCATCCATTTGAAGCATTGGTCTAACTTCGTCAAGAACGTTAGCCACAGCTTCTTTTAAATCTTCGTTAGAAAAAGGAATTTCAGCCATATTATTCTCCAACGAATTCAATTATACACATTTCAGCTGCGTCACCTCTTCTGAATCTTGTTTTTATAATTCTTGTATACCCACCATTTCTGTTTTCAAATTTAGGTGCAATTTCTTCAATTACTTTTCTAGTTGCCGCTTTTGCTCTTTCGTTTGATCCAAGTTTTGAATAAACATATCTGTGAGTGTTAAAATCAGCTTTTTTAGCTCTTGTAATAATTTTTTCTATATATTTTCTAAGTTCTTTTGCTTTAGGAACTGTTGTTTCAATTTTTTCATTTTCAATTAAATCGCACGCTAAGTTTCTAAGAAGTGCCTGTCTGTGTTCGCTAACACGACCTAGCTTTCTGTATCCATGTTTATGTCTCATTAATTCTCCTTAAGTTGTGATAGTTTATCTTCAATTGCTTTTTTAATATCAAGCGGCAATGTTTTATTTAACGGGAATCCAATTTCTTCTAATTTTTCAAAAATTTCTTCTAATGATTTAGTTCCAAGATTTTTGATATTAGAAATTTTTTCTTTACCCATTAAAACAAGTTCACCTACAAATCTGATTCCTGCTCTATCAAGTGCATTGAAGCTTCTGCTTCTAAGATTAAGGTTTTCAATAGGTTCAAACAAAACATTATAAATATCATCAAGCTCAACGCTTTGAGATGTTTTTTGTTCAAGTTTAAATTCTTTTGAAAATACGCTAAATTGATTTAAATAGTTGTTAACTGCGTTTTTGAATGCATCAATCGGGCTAATTTGTCCGTCAGTTTCAACTTCAAAAATTACTTTTTCAAAATTTGGATCGTCTTCAACTAAGATATTTTCAATATTGTAAACTACTTTTTTAATAGGGCTGAAATATGCGTCAAGTCCTATGAAACCTTCTGGAATTTCATCTCTAAAGTTTTCAACGGCAACAAATCCCATGCCTTTTCTGATAATTAAAGTCAGTTTAAGTTCTGCTTCTTCATTTAATGTTGCAATGTATTCGTTAGGTGTAACAATATCAACTAAATCGTTAGCTAAATCGCTACCTTTAATCTCTTTAGGACCTACAAACACATAATCAACTACTGCTTCATCGCCCTCTTTAATTTTAAATCTGATGTTTTTAAGGTTAATAATAAAACTTGCAACATCTTCAAGCATACCTTTTAATGAGTCAAATTCATGTTTTACACCTTCTATTTTAAGTGCAATAGGTGCAAAACCAGGCGTTGAAGCTATAAGCGTTCTTCTAATTGGATGAGCAACGCTTACTCCAAAACCTGCTTCAAAAGGATACACTTCAATTGTAGCTTTGTTTCCTTCTTCTTTGAAAGAAACATCGCTTGGAATTAAAACTTCTGTTTTTATTTTATTCATTTTTTAGCCCCTATTATTTAGAGTACAACTCAACTACTAGTCTCTCTTCTACCGGAATATTAACTTCTTCTCTTTCAGGTATTCTTTGGAATACACCTACTAATTTTTCTCTGTCAACATCAACCCATGGAGCAATACCAGTTTGCTGAGATAACTCAAGCGCTCTTTGAATTTGAACGTTATTTTTAGATTTTTCTTTAATTTCGATTCTGTCACCTTCTTTTACTAAATAAGAAGGAATGTTTACTTTTTTACCATTTACTAATACATGCCCGTGAGTAACAAGTTGTCTTGCAAATCTTCTAGTAGTTGCAAATCCCATTCTGTAAACTACATTATCAAGTCTTCTTTCAAGAAGTTTAATTAGGTTTTCCCCTGTGCTCCCCTCTTGTCTGTTTGCTTCTTTAAAGAATTTTCTAAATTGTTTTTCTAAAACACCATAATAATATTTGATTTTTTGCTTTTCTCTAAGCTGTAATCCGTATTCAGAAATTTTTGTTCTTCTTTGTCCATGCTGTCCTGGTGCGTAAGGTCTTTTATCAAGTGCTGATTTACCTGCTAATCTTCTTTCACCTTTAAGTTCAAGTGAAACACCTAATCTTCTTTCTATTTTTTCAACTGGTCCTGTATATCTTGCCATCGTTACACCCTTCTTCTTTTTCTTGGTCTACATCCGTTGTGAGGTAACGGAGTTACGTCTTTCATCCATAATACTTTAATACCTTCAATCGCACCTACAGTTTTAACTGCAGTCTCTCTACCACCACCAGGTCCTTGAACTTTAATACCTACTTCTTTAATTCCGTATTCTTTAGCTTTAGCCATAGCATCTTCTACAGCTTGCTGTGCTGCGAATGGTGTAGATTTTTTACTACCTTTAAATCCTAGCGCACCTGCACTGCTCCAGCATAATGCATTACCCATTTCATCAGTTACAGTAATCATTGTATTGTTGAATGTCGCTGAAATATATACAACCCCGCGACCTACTTGTTTTTTAATTTTTTTCTTTTTAGTTACTTTTCTTTTTGCCATCTCTCACCCTTTATTTAGCTTTTGCGCCAACAGTTTTCTTTTTACCTTTTCTGGTTCTAGCATTTGTTTTAGTTCTTTGACCTCTAACAGGCAATCCTCTTCTGTGTCTAAGTCCTCTATAGCATCCAAGGTCCATAAGTTCTTTAATGTTAAGCTGAACGATTTTTCTAAGTTCACCTTCAACAATGTAATTGTTTTGAATTTCTTTATTTAATGTTGAAATCTCATCTTCAGTAAGTTCATAAACTCTTTTGTTTGGATCAATTCCAGTGTCTTTTAGAATTTTTCTACTTGTAGTAAGACCGATTCCATAAATATATGGAAGTGCATATTCGATTTTTTTCTTTTTAGGTAAGTCTATCCCTGCAATTCTCGCCATGTTTTATCCTTGTCTTTGTTTATGTCTAGGATTTTCACAAATAACTCTTACAATCCCTTTTCTTTTTACCACTTTACATTTAGGGCAAATTTTCTTAACTGATGCTCTAACTTTCATAACTTCTCCCTTTGTTTTGGTTCCAGGTTCCGGGTTCCAAGTTCCAGGTTTCATAATTACTCGGAACTTGGCTACTTGAAACTCGGATACTTATCAATTACCCCTTAGGTCAAAGACCAGCTCTTGCAATTAGTCAGCTGCGATTTTGCAAAGTTTCTGATAATATTTTCACAACTTCACAATTTCACAACTTAATTACTTACTAATTGCAAAACCTCTTTTACGTTCAGGGGGATGGAATTATATCATATAAATATATAATAAAGTGAAAAGTGGAAAGTAAAAAATGAAAAATGAAGGAAATTTTTATTCTATTATTTCCTTAAAAAAAGGAAAAGAGTTTAAAACTCTTTGTTTTTAATGAAATATAAATGCCATTAAACCAATAATTGCAAGTGTAATTGTTCCAATATTTATTTTATCAAATTCTTTTCTAAACGCTGCAAGAATCAAATAAAGAACAAATCCAGCACTAAGTCCAAGCGTAATTGAGTAAGTAAGAGGCATTAAAATAACTGTTACAAAAGCACTAACCGCTATAGTTGTATCTTGAAAATCAATATTTTTAAGCTCACTAAACATCAACACACCAACCATTACTAAAATAGGATAAATCGCATTTTCCGGAATAGCTTTATAAATCGGTAAGAAAAACAGAGTAGTAATAAAAAGAAGCCCTGTAACTACAGCAGTAAGTCCGGTTCTTCCCCCTTCTTCAACCCCAGCTGCACTTTCAATAAACGAAGTGGTCGTTGAAGTTCCTAATGCTGCACCGATAACTGTAGCAGCAGCGTCAGCTTCTAGAGTTTTTTGAAGTTCTTTACTTCCGTCTTTAAATAAACCTGCTCTCATTCCAATACCAGCGAGTGTTCCGATTGTATCAAACATATCCGTAATTAAGAATGTAATAATTACAGGGATCAAAGATAAAGTTAATGCACTCATCAAATCAAATTTAAATACAATAGGTGACATACTTGCCGGAAGTGAAACGATACCATCAGGCAATTTCGCAAGTCCAAATACCCATGCGACAATAGATGTGATTAAAATAGAAAAAATAAACGCGCCTTTAACCCTGTATGCGTAAAGAATTGCAGCTACGGCAAATCCAAATATTCCAAGTAATACATTAGGGTCATGTAAATTACCAAGCCCTACAAGAACGGCATCATTATTTACAATAATTTTCATTCCTTGAAGACCTATAAACGCAATAAACGCTCCAATACCCGCACTTATTGCACGTCTAATATCAATAGGAACAGACTCAAGAACCCAAACTCTAAATTTGGTAAAAGACAAAAGTAAAAAAATCAAACCACTAATCATAACAATTCCAAGAGCTGTTTGCCATGGAATTCCCATGCCTTTAACTAAACCAAACGTAAAATACGCGTTAAGCCCCATTCCTACACTCATAGCAACAGGTGTATTAGACCAAAATCCATTAAGAACTGTTGCAATAATTGTAACAACAGCTGTAGCAGTAATTAATGCGTCAAACGGCATTCCGGTTAAACTCATTATACCTGCATTTACTGGGACAATATACATCATGGCAAGAAATGTGGTAAACCCGGCCCTTACTTCAGTTGATACATTTGTGTTTTTCTCAGAGAGTTTAAAGAGTTTTTCAAACATTTTCACTCCTTGATTTATTTCAAGGAGATTATAACAAATATGAATTAGATATTAAATAGCTACAAAATAAGTCTTATTTAGTAAAGGATTAAGGATGAAGGATGAAAGTGGAAGGCGGAAAGTTATTTAATTTCGATTTTTTTACCTTCCGGCTTAGGACGTTTTGGAATAAATAGTTTTAATACACCATTTTCATATTTAGCTTCAATATTATCTGCGTCAGCATCTGCTGGCAATTTAAAGCTTCTTTCAAATCTACCAAAGAAACTTTCAATTCTTGTATAGTTTTCTTTTTCTTCTTTTCTTTCAAGTTTTCTTTCACCTGAAATTGTTAAAATTCCTTCATTTACAGAAATTTCTATATTTTCTTTTTCTACCCCTGGAAGGTCTATTTCTAAATAATAACCTTTTTCATCTACTTTTTCATTAACTGCTGGTGTAAAACTTTCTACTTTTTGCACAGGTCTGTTTGAACTTAATACAGCTCCTATTCTTCTTTCAATGTCTTGTAATTCTTTAAAAGGATCAAATACTGTTGGCCACATTATCCCCTCCTTTAAAGAATTATTATTTTTTACAATGTAATTATACAAGATTTAGGAAGAAAAGTCAAGAAACTTGATATTAGAAGACTAATATTTTATTATCTCTTTCTCTAAAATCTCTTTTTTCTAATACTTTAATGATTCCGTTTTTTAATAAAATTTTAAATACATTATTATCCTTTCTTAAATACAACACAATATCGTATTTATCAGGATAAATAAATTTTCCTTTTTTAACGCTTAAAGATATATTTTGATTAGTGCTTAACATATCAAAAATAACTCTATCTTTATCAAAATGTCCTTTAAAAAATACTTTTCCGGTGTTTTCTTTTGAAAGATCTATACCTATTAAATATTTTAATCTATTAGTAAAATTATTTTTAGAAAACTTTGTATCATTACTTACGATATCAAATGTTCCAAATTTATCATTTATTTTGATTGTTCCGGATATTTTTCCATCCAAAATATTCAATATTCCAAGATATTTAAAAAATTCTTTTCCATTCATTTTAAAGGTTAATTCTATTTTAGAGTCCGCAAACCCTTCAAAATTTTTACCTTTAAATTTTAATACATCATTTGAGGACTCGTATGCACCAGTAAAATAAGTTATTTCTTTAAATGGATATAATAAAATAGGTTTTAATTTCAATAAATCTATATTTGTAGCTTTAAATTTATAACCCCATTTTTCATTATGCACTTCACCATTCAAACTTATAATTCCAATTTCCGAATTTATTTCTGAATCAAAATTTAAATTATCTTTATGTTTCATTTTTATATTAGTAATAGCTTTAAACTTAGTATTAACTCTTTTTTTATATTCTCCGTCCGTTTTAAAAACCACATTAAATAAAGAATTCTTTTCCTTGTCTATTTGAATATCGGTTTTACCTTCAACCCAATGATAGTTTATTTTTAAAATATATAATAATCTTTTTAGGTCAAAATCACTTCCTTTTGCCTGCAGACTAACTTTATCATTCAATTTAACTTTAAAATTCATATATCCGTTAGCAAAAAAGGACATGCCTTCAATTACAAAATCATCTCTATCAATGAATATTTTTCCACTTAAATTCATTTTACCCTGATAATAAGGTGAAAGTTCCGATAAATTTTCAATATTGCCTTCAAACATAGCATTCAAAGGAAAAATTGCACCGTAAACCTTTACTATATTATGACCTTTTTTTGCGGCCAAAGAAAAATTATTAACCCCATAATCCAAATATGTAATTTCAGCCCCGGGTATGTATCTATCGATTTTAGATTCAATTACTTTTTTTAATACTCCACTCCCTATTGGAGTAAGCATTAATAAAATTAGAAGAATAACAGCACCTATTCCTATTAAAAAACCTAAAAAAAGTTTATAACCTAATGTTTTTTTATATAATTTTTTAAGCATGTTCAATCCTTACCGGCGTTTCAATATACAAACTATTTGAAGGGAATGCAAATGAAGCGCCGTTTTTTTCTACTATTTCTTTTATTTTGAAATTAACATCTTCCCTTATTTTTAAATAATCGTCCCAAACCGCAGTTTTTGTAAAAAAATAACAAAATATGCTGAGTGAGCTGTCCTGATATTCATCAAAATATATCAAAATAGGTTCATTGTGTATATCGGGATGATTTATAAGCATTTCTCTGATTTCATTTAAAATCTTTTCCATGGTTTCAAGCGTAGTATCGTATGTAAGTCCCAATCTCATCATAATCCTACGTCTGTCACGCCTGCTGAAATTTTCGACATTTGAATTGGCAATTACTGAATTTGGCACTACAATAAGCCTTTTATCAAATGCTCTTATTTTAGTTGTTCTCATTCCGATATCTTCGACTATTCCTTCCGCATTTCCAATTTTAACCCATTCACCTATTTTAAAAATATTATCGGTTAAAATGGCAATACCCCCGAAAATATTGGCAGCCGTATCTTTTGCAGCCAACGCAAACGCCAAACCTCCAAGTCCAAGTGAAGCTAAAAACCCAGTTACATTAATACCCCAGTCCTGAAGAAGAGCAACTACACCTATTGTAATTATAAAAACTTTAGTAAGTTTGATTAAAAAAGAAGCAAGTTCTCTTGAAGCTTTTCCGAATTTACCCAATATATGATACACATAATCTTCAAATTCGGTTATAACATTATAAATCATCCAAAACAGATCGAATATCAAAAGACCTTTAAGTAAATGATTTAAAATCGCACCGTTTGCTTCCAGGAAATAAAAAAGAAAATATATTCCCGCAATAATAAATAGAAACCTCAAAGGATTTCTAATAGCATGTAAAAACTTATCGTCAACTTCCGTTTTTGTTTTCGAAACAATTTTTTTTAGAAACGATAATACTATTAAAGTAAAAAACTTCCTCGCAAACAAAAAGAAAAAAAATACAAAAAAAGCTATTAATATTTTATATATTGGCAACGATAAAAATTGATAATTAAGCATATCAAGCAGCGCTTGAGGAAGATTTTGAGCCATATTAATCCCCTATTAATTTTTCATCCTTCATTATTATAACAATTTTTTTGAATAATGGTACAGCACTTTGAGATGCAAAGTAGTTAGGAAAAGGGGCTTTGATATCTAAAAAAGTTACTCCAATAGTGTATTTACGGGACTTATCGTTTGCAAAACCGAAAAATGAAGAATTATATATTTTTTCGTATTTATTATTAACGCTTACATGTGCTGTTCCGGTTTTACCCGCTGTAAAAATATCTTCAATATATGCGTTTTTAGCAGTCCCTTTTAAAACTATCTTTCTTAAAATTCTTAGCATTTCATTTGCCGTTTTGGCGCTTATTACCCTTTTAGATTTCGTTGGAACATTGGCAATTTTAGGCGTTACTTCAATTCCGTTATTGTTAAACGCGTTATATGCTTTTAAAAGCTGAACAAAATTAACCATAATCCCATAACCATATGCCGTAGTTGATTTATAAATCGGGTAATTAAGCTCTCTTAAACTTCTGATTACACCTTTTAATTCATAAGGCAGGTCAATTCCGCTGTATTTTGAAAATCCGAAATTTTTAAGCCCCTCGTAAAATTCTTTGGGTGTGAGTCTTAATGCAAGCTGCGATATAACGATATTACTCGAATACACAAGAGCATTTTCCGCACTAAGCCATGCAAAAGCGTCGTCATCCCTAATATATGTTTTTCTCCATTTAGGTTTCCACTTTCCGTTATATCCGTTTAACACCTCATAAGGATTTACTTTTTTGTTTTCAAGCAAAATCGCAAAAGTAATCGGTTTCATAACAGACCCGGGTTCGTATAAATATCTAACAGCACTTATTTTCATATTAGGAATGTCTTTTTTAGTAATATGGGAAGGATTATACCTGTTTGAAGAGGCAATTGCCAAAATTTTACCTGTTTTAGAATCCATAACAGCAGCCATTACCTCTTTTGCTTGATAGAGAGATTTTGCCTCATCTAGAAGCTTTTCTATTCTTCTTTGAAGAACCAGATTAATATTAAGTTCTATATTTTTCCCATTTATTGGATATTCTATGACAGAATTTTTATCATAAATTATATTTCCGCTAACATCCCTGTATCCTACGATTTTACCATTTTTCTGAGGTCTTAATATATTGTCATAATAATCCTCTATACCATTATCACCTCTTCCTTTGTCCTTAAGGTATCTTCCTAAAAACGGCTCAAACGTATCTCCGTAAGGATAAAGTCTTTTAAAAAGTGCTTCATATTTATTCTTACCTACATATACTACACTTTCAATATCATAAGCTCGTCTTACACCATTTATAGAAGTAAAAACCCTGTAATAATCAAGAATTCTTCTAAGATACACAAGCTGCTGCTTTGTTTTTAAATCTACTTTGGCAAGAAGAATTCTTTTTTTATGTTTGTTTAGTTTTTTATAAAGAGTTTTTTTATCCACACCTGTATAAATACTGAAAAGATCTATAAACATTCTTTTTTTTGTTTTTTCTATATAAGCCGGATTTATATACACGCTGTAAATTTTTTCACTTTTCGCCAAAGTGAAGTTCTTGGTTTTTATACTTCCTCTTATGGCGCTTTCTATTTTTGTTATTTTGGGATTGAAATAGCTTTTGGGTTTGGTAACACTAAAGAACAAAAAGGCACCGAAAAGTGCCATTACAAGAAGAAAAAAAATTATATAAATTACGGGGATTTTAGTGTTTTTCATTAAATTTGTGTTTTTAGAAGCTCTTTGTAGGCGTTAATGGCTTTGTTTCTTACTTCCAAAACCATTTTCATTTGCATTTCCGCTTTTTGAATCGTAATAGAAGCTTTTGCCAAATCCTCAACTTTTCCCGTAGCTATATCCGCTTCGGCTTTTTCGGCATTTTGCATCATATTGTTAGTTGTATCGAGTTCTTTTTTTAACAAATCCTCAAAACTGCCGTCGGCTTTGTTTTTATTATTAACAATATTTCCGATATTGTTTGCATTTTCAACTTTATTTATAAAAGCCATTTCCTATTCCTTAACTTTGTAAAATATTAATAGCGCTGTTCGCCATTGTCTTCGCACTTTGAAACGCCGCTACGTTCGCCTGATAAGCACGTGTGGCTTCTAATAAATCGGCCATTTCTATAACGGGATTAATGTTTGGATAAGCGACATATCCATTTGCGTCCGCATCCGGGTTAGACGGATCGTATTTTAAAATAGGTTTGGAATCGTCTCTTACCACTTTGTCAACCACAACCGTTTCAATCGGAGGCTTCGCCACCGCGTAATTTTCACCTTCTTCATCAAGAGGGTTTTCATACTGATGGAATTTAGAGCTTTGTTCTATTTCCTGATTTAGCTGTTCTTCAAACGGAACAGCTTTAAAAATCACTTCTTTTCTTCTGTAAGGTCCGCCTTCATCTGTTCTTGTAGTATTTGCATTGGCTATATTTTCGGAAATTATATTAATTCTAAATCTTTGAGCCGAAAGCCCGTATCCGGAAATATCAAAACTGTTAAAAAATCCCATCATTTACCCTTATATATTTTTGCTTGAATCTATTACGGCTTTAAAGATATCAATATCTTTTCTCAAAGCCTGAATCGCAGCGTTATACGCTATATTGTTTTTAGCCATTTCAGTCGTTTCAACGTCTATATCCACACTGTTTCCATCGTTTCTTGCCAAATGCCCGTCTCTGTAAAACACAATCGGTTTAGCATCTGAACTCTCATCTGGAGCTGACATATGTCCGGGCTGTGTTTTTGCAAGCTCGAGTTTTGGAGCCGATCTTATATTAAATTTTTTATCAACTTCAGCCTGCAATGCTTCTTCAAATCTGATGTCTTTAGGTCTGTAATAAGGAGTATCGGCATTTGCGATATTGCTGGCAATCATATCCTGTCTGATTTTTCTGTAATGAAGTGATTTTTCAAGGATATCGAAACTTTTGCTTATCTCAAATGCCACTTTTACTCCTTTTTATTTTTACAAGCAATTTTTATTCCGTAATAATGCGTTATTTACAATTTTCTATTTTCCCACTTTTTTCATTATAAATTTGTTAAAATTCTATCAATATTATACTTCATAAAGGTGAAATTTGCAAAAAGTCGACTCCCTTATATTCATAATTGTCGGTATACTGATGCTAATCGGGGCTCTTTTTTCATATTCCCTGCCTGTTTACCTCGAACATGCCAAACATTTAAGCGAATATCACTTTGTAATGCGTTATATCGGCTTCGGAATATTGGGATTTGCAATAATGGTCTGGTTTGCCAAACTTGATCCGGATAAGTGGTTTGAAAGAATAGGCTGGAGTATTCTTATAATATCCGCTATTTTGGTTATCGCCATGCCTTTTTTGCCTGAAAGCATTGCTCCCGTAATTAACGGAGCCAAAAGATGGATTAAAATAGGTCCTTTTAAATTCGCACCGGTTGAGTTTTTTAAATTAGGTGTAATTTTTTTCCTATCATGGTCTTTCACAAGACAGGTAAAAGGTCACAGAACCCTAAAGGAAGAATTCCAGCTAATTATCCGTTACATCATAATACTCGGAGGCTTTTGGTATCTTATTTTGGCATATCAGTCAGACCTTGGACAGGTTATGGTTATGGGTCTTTTATTTGCATTTTTGCTTTTAATAGCAGGAGGTAAATTTAAAACTTTTACGATTATTTTAGCAGGAGGTATTTTCGTATTTATAGCCGCAATCCTCTCTTCCGGATACAGATATGCAAGATTTAAAGCATGGCTTCACCTGATGACTAACAATTTTTTCCCGGATATTACGGTAGAAAGTTCAATGAGTTACGGACAGGTTGAGCAGTCTCTAAACGCCATCTATCACGGAGGAATTATCGGTCAGGGAATCGGAAACGGCATATTCAAATTAGGTTTCCTCTCAGACGTGCATACGGACTTCGTCTTGGCGGGAATTGCGGAAGAGACGGGAATTATAGGTATAAGCGTTATAGTTATACTAATGCTCGCACTCGTCTACAGAATATACAAAATCGCAAACCGCAGCGAAAAAAAAGAGTATCAGCTTTTTGCTTTCGGTGTAGGAACGCTTATTATGATCCAGTTTATATTCAACGGTCTTGGTGTAACATCACTTATTCCGATTAAAGGTCTTACCGTTCCTTTTTTAAGCTACGGGGGTAGTTCGCTTGTGGCTCTTTGCACCGCAATCGGAATGGTTTTAATGATCAGCAAAAAAGCAAAACTGAATTGAGAATGGAGAATTGAGAATTGAGAATTAAAAAAATTGCAATAACCGGGGGTGGCACCGGAGGGCATCTGAAAATCGCAAAAGTTATAAAAGAAGAGTTCAACAAAAGAGGCATAAAGCCAATATACATCGGTTCAACATCAGGTGCAGACAAAGCGTGGTTTGAAAACGATGAAGGATTTGAAGCCAAATACTTTCTTCCTTCAAGCGGCGTGGTAAACAAAAAAGGCTTAGGTAAAATAAATTCGCTAATACACATCCTAAAACTCTCGTTCAGGGCAAAAAAACTGCTAAAAAAACACAATATTCAAGCTGTATTCAGTGTCGGAGGATATTCTGCGGCACCTGCGAGTTTTGCCGCACTTTTTAACTTCATCCCCTTATTTATTCATGAACAAAACGCACACATAGGCTCGCTCAACAAACTCTTAAAACCTTTTAGCAAAAGATTTTTCAATACTTTTTTTTATAAAGACCCTTATCCGGTTGAAAATATTTTTTTTGATACGGCAAGAATAAGAAAAGAATTAAAAACAATCATCTTTCTTGGCGGCAGCCAGGGGGCTTTGGCTATAAACGATTTGGCGATAAATCTCGCACCTAAATTAAAAGAAAAAAACATACAAATCATCCACCAGACAGGAAAAAGGGATTTTGAAAGAATAAAAAATTTTTACACACAAAATAAAATTGACGCTGAGGTATTTGACTTTGATCCGAATTTGGTTCAAAAAATATCAAAAGCGGACTTTGCGATAAGCAGAGCCGGAGCTTCCACTCTTTTTGAACTTGCGGCAAACCGGATTCCGGCTCTTTTTATTCCGTATCCATACGCCGCGGGAGATCACCAATACTATAACGCTAAGTTTTTAGAAGATAAAAATGCCGGCTTTGTAATCAGACAAGACGAAATTGATATCGAAAAAATAGAAAGTCTGATATTCAATGCCGATCTGGAAAAAATATCTCAAAATTTAGCCGAAATAAATAAAAAAGAAGGGGCGAAACTTATTGTTGACGAAATATTAAAACCCTTCGTCGATTAAAGCGCAGATCATATGCCCGACCATAATATGCATTTCCTGAATTCTTGGTGTGTCGTTTGAAGGGATTACAATATTCACATCACCCATTTCTTTCATTTTACCGCCATCTTTTCCGCTTAATGTTATAACTTTTATTCCTGTTTTTTTTGCACTTTCAATAGCTTTTATTACATTAGGGGAATTACCGCTTGTGGATATGGCTATTAATACATCTCCCTCTTTACCCAATGCTTCAAGCTGTCTTGAAAACACATATTCATACCCATAATCATTCCCGATAGCGGTAAGTGCCGACGTGTCGGTCGTTAGCGCTATTCCTGCAAGAGGAATTCTTTCTTTTTTAAATCTTCCGCTAAGTTCCGCCGCAATGTGCTGAGAATCCGCCGCACTTCCGCCGTTACCGCAAAGCATTACTTTGTTACCGGTTTTTAAAGCACTTAGACACAATTCCCCGGCCTCTTTAATCAAAGGAAGCAGGTCTTGCATTTTTTTTGCCGTTTGTATATGTTCTTGCAAACACTTTTTTAAATTATTCATTCTCTATTCTCCATTCTCAATTTTTTTACAATCCACCTTCATCCTTTAACCTTCTGCCTTCTTCCTAAACTTTATCCCTTCACCCTTCTAATTATACTTGTGGTGCTTCTGCCTTCAACAAAATCTATAAGTTTTACTTCTTTTGCTATATCGCTTCCGACTACAACTTTTCCTTCGTAGTCTTTACCTTTAACCAAAACATCCGGTTTTATTCTTTTAATAAGCTCATAAGGAGTATCTTCATCAAAAACTACTACAAAATCAACAACTTCAAGACTTGCTAAAAGATACGCCCTGTCGTATTCGTCATTTACCGGTCTTTCAGGCCCTTTTAATCTACTAACGGAATCGTTTGAATTAACGCCTACTATTAGTTTATCTCCAAGCGCCTTTGCTTTTTGAAGATACTTAACGTGCCCTAAATGCAGAATATCAAAACATCCGTTGGTAAACACTATTTTTTTATTCTGAGCTCTCAAATCATTTGCAATATGGGCAATTTTTTCAAAATTCACTATTTTATAATCCACGCTGTTGTCTATTCTTCTTTCTGTCTCTTCAATCTCTTCAAGGGTTACCGTTGCGCTTCCTATTTTACTCACAACTACAGCGGCAGCGGCATTTGCAAAATTCATAGCCTCAACTAAATCTTCACTTTTACTCAAATAATACCCAAGACTTGCCAAAACAGTATCACCGGCACCCGTTACATCATATACTTCTTTTGCAATTGTAGGAATTTTTATATATTCCTCTCCAAAAAGAGCCATTCCTTCTTCACTGAGTGTTACAAGAAGAAAATCAAGATTTAGCTCTTTTTTAACTTTCCATCCGGCTTTAATTAGATCTTCTTCAGTATTTATATCCATTCCGGCAGCTGTTGATAATTCTTTTTTATTAGGTTTAATCATCCATGCGTTTATATATTTAGAGAAATCTTTTTTAGGGTCTATTATCAGTTTTTTATTGTTTCTGTTTGCAAGTTTTATTATTTTTTGAGTTAAAGACTTCGTCAAAACACCTTTTTCATAATCACTTAGAAGTATCAAATCTATTTTTTCTATATTTTCATTGAGATAATTTAATATTTTCTCTTCATATTCGGAAGATATAGGAGTCTTTGTTTCTTTGTCGTATCTTATTACCTGATGATTGCTTGCAATTACCCTGCTTTTTATAATAGTCTCACGGCTTTCATCAATAAAAATCCCGCTTGTATCTATATTTTTTTCTTTTAACAGCTCTAAAAGCCTCTCGGAATTTTTACCTATAACCGTAGATACCAGGACATCGCTTCCGAGTGCCAAAAGGTTATTCACAACGTTTCCGGCTCCGCCCAGTCTGTCTTCTTCTTTAATCACTTCCACCACAGGCACGGGAGCTTCCGGTGAAATCCTGTCACTCCTGCCCCACAGATAATGGTCTATCATAAAATCACCTATTACAGCAATTTTAGGTTTAAGTTTCAAGGTTGAAGGTTGAAGGTTGTTATTCATTATTATCCTTTTTAGAATTAATTAATGCATTAATCATTTTTTCTATTTCTATCGATAAAGTATCAATTGCGTCAAAATTCTTAACAAAACCGAGTTCATAAGCAAGTTTCAATTGCGTTTGTAATTCATACAAAAAACCCAAAGTAATATATAAAAAATATATAAAATCTTTATTTGTCCCCCTCCCTTTCCCTTCTGCAATATTGCTTGGGACGGAAACAGCGGCTCTTTTTATTTGAGAAGTAAGCCCGAACTTTTCTTCATCTGGAAATGCCATAGTGATTTTATGTATTTCTTTTACCAATTCCATAGATTTTTGCCAAACTATCAAATTTCTGTAACTGTTCCTTCTCCCCTTCACCCTTCTGCCTTCACCCTTACTACCTAACTTCTTCTTCATATATCCTGATAATTTCAGGTAAATACGCTTTTATTCCTTCTTCTAAAGAAAATCTCGGCTCATATCCAAGGTATTTTTTCGTATCTTCAATATCCGCCTCGGTAAAAAACTGATACTGACCTATGTAAGGGTTTGGAATATATGTATCGTCTCTTATAATTTCAAGCTCTCTTTTTAAAATATTTACAATATCCTGAAAACTTCTAGCTCTTCCCGTTCCCACGTTATATACGCCGTTTTTATCAGTTTCACATGCTTTTATATTTGCCTGAATTACATCTTCAACATAAATAAAATCCCTCAGTATATTATCGCTTCCCTCAAAAAGCTTGGCACTTTCTCCCTTTAGCAGTTGAAGTCCGAACTGAAGAACCATTGATGCGGTTTTATTTTTGAAATATTCCCTTGGTCCGTATACATTGAAATATCTGAGTCCCACTATTCTAATTTTGTCGAAATACTCTTTTGCAAGATTATCCATCATCAGTTTACTAAACCCATAAACATTGTTCGGCTTTTCATGCCCTACTTTAAAAATAGTGCTGTTCCCGTACGTTGCTGCGGATGATGCGTAAATCATCGAAGCGTTTTTCTTAACGGCCAAATCACATAAATCTTTAAAAGCGTTTACATTTGTATCAATCATTATTTTCTGATCGGCAACAGTCGTATCGGAAATAGCGGCTTCGTGGAAAATATAGTCAATATCGTATTCTTCAAGTCGCGCCAAATCCTCTTTATTGTTTATATCCCCGCTTATAATAATGCCGTTAAATCCGAGCAGGTTTTTAAAATGACCGAAACTCTTAAGGTTTCCGTTGCTAAACGTCTCTTCGCTTCTAAATTTATCAAATACTATAACTTTACAATTCGGATAGTTTTCCTGAAAATAAAAAGCGAGATTGCTTCCTATAAATCCGGCACCGCCCGTAATTACAACGGTTTTATTATTAAAATCTATATCAGAGTATTTCACAAAAACTCCTTTTTTATTTTTTTAATTATATCATATAAGTTCTCTTCAACTTTGAACGTTTTTTCTATTCCGGCTCGCTTTGCCGCTTCTATATCCCTGTCACTGTCACCAATCATTATAGAATTTTTAAGGTCAATATTATATTTTTCAGCCAAATCCAAAATCATTCCGGGTTTGGGTTTTCTACATTCACATTCCCCCGTAATGTCGGGATGATGGGGACAAAACCGGACATCTTTTATTTCAATGCCTTCTTTTTTAAACTTTTCTTTCATCCATTCCGTCAGTTTATAAAAATCCTCTTCACTGTAATAACCCCTTGCTATTCCGCTTTGATTTGTCACTATAAAAAGGCTAAATCCAAGATTTTGAAGCAGTTTTAAAAGCTCAAATATTCCGTCCTTAAACTTAAAATCTTTAATGCTCCCAACATATCCAGTATCGATATTTATAACTCCGTCTCTATCTAAAAACGCCGCTTTCACACAAGCTCCTTTACAGCCTTTACTACATCTTCAGCTTTAATTAGTTTCATACATTCATGATGTCCTAAAGGACATTCCCTTTTCATACAGGGAGCACATTCTAAATCTTTTGTAACAATTTTATAATTACTACTCCAAGGAGACGTTTCTTTGTAATTCGTAGGACCAAAAATCGCAACAATCGACACATTATAAGCTGCAGCTATATGCATAGGACCGCTGTCGTTTGTTATAAACAGATCAAGCCCTCCGATATATTCACAAAGTTCTTTAATAGTTAATTTGCCGCATAAATTTTTATAATTTGAAATTTCGAGATTTTTTTCTATATCTTTTGCTATATCCTCTTCCCCCGGACCTCCGAATATAATTACGTCATATTTCTCACCCAAGGTATTTGCAACTTTAGCAAACTCTTCCGGATACCATCTCTTTGCGCTCCCGTATGTGGCACCAGGATTTATTCCAAGTGTCGGTTTTTGAAAATATTTAGGCTTATACGGCAAAACAGGTGAATAAACTTTATTTTTTCCGATTATAATATTTACGTATTTAGAATATTTTTCAACCATATGCCCTGAAAGATTTTTATCAAAATAAAAACTTTTTTTTGCCTTCAATCCCAAAATTTTAGAATACAAACTCGTCCTGAAACTAATAAACATATCAGCTTTCGGAAAATCCTTAAATTGTTTAAATTTATGCTTTTTATCAATTAGTATCACTTCATCAAACCACTCTTCTAAAAGCTCAGTCGCTACAAAACTTCCGAAAATTACAGACTTTTCAGGTCTAAGCTCATCCAAAATGGCTTTTATCGCTCCGCTTGCCATTACGGCATCACCCAGCCAAGTTGGAGGTTCAATTAATAACTTCATTTATAACCTTAATTGTTTCATCTACGTTTTTTTCTATGCTGTAATTTTTAGATATATCTTTTGCCTTTTTCTTTAATTTTTCAAGTTTTTCATTATTATTTAAAAGTTCCTGAATTTTATTTATAATATTTTCATCTATTATCCATTCTTCAGGCAAAATTTCACTTGCACCGTTCATTTTTGTAGTAAACACTACATTTTCAAAATTCAAAGCTTCCAAAACCACATTGCTAAAAGGCTCATATTTTGTCGGAAATATAAAAATATCCGCCATAGAATAAAATTTATCCACATCACCTCTCGGACCTGTAAAGATAACTTTATTTTCAACTCCTAAACTTTTCGCATAATTTTTATACCATTCGATATTTTTTTCTTTTCCTACTACAAATAATTTAAAATCACCCTGAAGCTCAGAAACAATATTAAGTGCTTCTTTTACCCCTTTTCTTTTAAATCCACTACCAACATAAAGCAAAATTTTTTCATTACTAATACCAAATTCTTTTTTGATATCCTCAAAAAAAACTTTTTCTTTTAAAGGTATCCCGTTATATATCACTTTGATTTTTTCAGGTTTAATATCATACGTATTTATGATTTGATTCTTTACCATATTTGAATTAGCTATAATTTTTTTGGCATTTTCAAACATTCTTTTTTCTATATACAAATAAACCAAATGCAAAGGGTTCAACTTTGATTTTTTTTCTATTTCCAAAAAAACTTTATGAACCCCGTCACCTGCCCGATATATATCAGGACACGTTATTCTTTCAAGGGAAAAATAAAATTTATTTTTTTTAACAAAACACACCTCAATATTAAACCATATAGCTTTAATCCAGCTTGCCAAAAATTTAGGTGCGGTTGAATATCTAATCTCAAAAACTATATCTCTTTTTTTTAATTCTTCAGTTAATCTTTGAAGATACTTCTCTGCCCCTCCAAACTTATTTGGTTTTAAACGTAAAAAAGTTATTTTCACTATAATCTTCCGTCCACAAAAGATTTATCAAAGAAACTTTTAATATCATAAATAACAGGTCTGTTTGTTGTTAATGCTTCTAAATCTTTTTCTATCTCTTTAAACTCTTGATGTGCTACTGCTAAAACAATTCCATCATAATTTGACAATTGTTGATAGTTGATTGTTGATAGTAAATCTATATTATATTCTAGTTTAACCTCTTCTTTGTCTGCCCATGGATCATACACATCTACATTCACACCAAACTCTTCAAGCTCTCTTATTACGTCTATTACTCTAGAATTTCTTATATCTGGACAATTCTCTTTAAATGTTATTCCTAATACCAATACTTTACTTCCTTTTATAGTATGTCCCTTTTGTATCATTAATTTTATTACCTTATTGGCTACGAATATTCCCATATTATCATTTAATCTTCTACCTGCTAAAATTATTTCCGGATGATATCCTATCTCTTTTGCTTTATATGTTAAATAATAAGGATCTACTCCTATACAATGACCACCTACTAATCCCGGGGTGAATTTTAAAAAGTTCCATTTTGTCCCTGCAGCTTCAAGCACATCTTTTGTATCAATATTTAATTTATCAAATATAAGTGCTAACTCATTTACAAACGCTATATTTATATCTCTTTGGGTGTTTTCTATTACTTTCGCGGCTTCTGCTACTTTTATACTTGGTGCCAGATGTGTTCCGGCTTCTATTATACTTGCATATAACTCATCTATTTCTTTTGCTATTTCTGGTGTGCTTCCTGATGTTACTTTAAGTATCTTTTTTACTGTATGTTCTTTATCCCCGGGATTAATTCTCTCTGGTGAATATCCTACAAAAAAATCTTCATTATATTTTAAACCACTTGTCTGTTCAAGAATTGGAACACAAACCTCTTCTGTGCATCCTGGATATACTGTAGATTCATATATTACGATATCACCTTTTTTTAATACTTTTCCTATTGTCTCACTGGCTTTTTGTAAAGGTGTCAAGTCAGGATTTTTATGGCTGTCTATTGGTGTCGGAACTGTTATTATATATATATTAGCATCTTTTATTTCTTCAAGTTTATTTGTGAATTTAATTCCTCTATTTAATGCCTCTTTTAACTCTTTCTCGCTTACTTCTAATGTTCTGTCATATCCTTTATTTAGCTCTTCTATCCTCCATTCTGCTATATCATATCCTATCACTTTATACTTCTCACTAAATGCTACCGCTAATGGTAACCCTACATAACCTAGGCCTATTATGCTTATTGTCTTCATTTATCTGTCCTTTTTTCCAATTCATTAAAAAAGTTGATTATTTTTTTTGCTCTATTTGCCCACGTAAATTCTTTGCCAGTATTATAAGCATTTTTTGAAATTTCTTCTAGTTTAAAACTATCAAGTGATAAAATATATTTTAATTTATTGACAAAATCTTCATTATTACCAGACTCAAATAAAAAGCCGTTTTGGTTATCTTTTATAATTTCTTTTACCGTAGGCATATTTGCGCTTAAAACAATATTCGAACTCATTAAATACTCAAATAATTTAATTGGAGTTGAATATTTATTATAAACAGTTGGTATGTTTGGAATAATTGTCACTTTGGATTCTTTTAAAATATTTTTTATTTCATTATGCGTTTTAAAACCAAGGAATTCAATATTTTTTAAATTAAATCGCTTTATTATATCCAGTATATTTTCCTTATCACCATCTCCAACAATTTTTAATGTGATCTCAGGAAAAAATTTCATATTTTCTACTAAAAACTCTACCCCTTTCCACTTTTGGAAACTTCCAATATAATATATTTCATCTATTTTAGAAAAGTCTTTTTTAATAAAATCAAACTGAAATCCACACCCGCTATATGCTATTGTATATGGTTTTTTGATATCAAATGTTTTTTCGACTTCAGCTTTTAAAGTATAATTGGTATATACTATACCTTTTGAATTTTTTACAACAAAACTTTCTAATTCTTCGATTTTCTTATTTGTTGTTGAAAAAATCTCATGATATTCAAAAATAATATCCAATCTGTTTTTTATTAAATATTCCGCGGTTTTTAAATGTCTTACATAAATGTAATCAAAGTTTTTTAAGTGTTTTTTCAAATTAAAATTAAAAATTTTATTACTTCGTATTATAAATTTTTTTGAAATCGGTTTTAAGTTTAACCTTTCACATTCCAAATTATAAAATTCTAAAATATTTTTACCACTTTTTTCATAAAAAAGAGTAGTATCAGTTAATTTAGATAACTCACAAGAAGTATTTACAACTGAAACGCTTCTTGCTTTTTTACTTGGAAGTTTTTCAGGATAAATGTATGCTATTTTCATTTGTTGACTCTTTAATAATTAAAAATAATGTTAAATATACTAGTATATATTTAAAATTTCTACCTTCAACTAAACCTCTTATAAAATAATAACCTACATATGAACTAATTATAGAAACAATAAATAATTTATACTCTATCGAATAATTAATTTTTAAATATTTAAACATTATCAATAAAAACATACCACTGAAAAATAAAAAGCTCATCAATCCTAAGATTCCCTCTTTATAAAATATTTGTAACAAAAAAGGTTCATCAGCCCAATAAAAAAATTCTTTTTCTTTTGATAATCCATACATTTTAGGAGCATTATAATCATTTAAAAATTTATTATATTGATAATTTCCTGGACCTCCTATTCCTAATAAAAAATTACCATGTTTTATAAAAATCGGCAATCTTGTTTCAACAATTACATCTCTGCCATTAGGTGATAATCCTTGATTGATTTTTTGTTGAAATAAAGAAGAATATTTATAAAAATACAAACCGACAAAAATAATTATAAATAATCCACCAATAATATAATATAAAAACTTTTTAAAATACTTTCTTTCTAAATATAAAAGAAAAATTATTGTTTCTATTAAAACTTCAATCCATGCACCTCTTGCACCCGTTAAAATTAATTCGAAAAAAGCAAATAACAAAAATATTATTACAATATATTTAAATTTATTTCTTATTATAAAAATACTGGCTAAAATAAATGGATATAAAATTTCAAAATAATTACTAAAACTTCTATTCAATCTAATTGACCAATTAAGCTCAGGATTACTAAGATAATACATATAAGCAAATTTAAAAACATCGAAACAAAATGCTAAAATCAAGCTATAAAAAAATACTTTAAACAATAATTTTTTGTCTTCGATCCATAAACTAATTAACATAAATATGCCTATATTTAAAAATTCTACTCTAAACTCTTTTAAACTAGGTCTTAAATCTGAATATGCAAATATAATAGATAATATAATAGTAATTAGTAATACAAAAAAACTAAAAAATAAATATTTATTTTCAACAAATACCTTTTTTAGAGTTAAAATATTTTTATATAAAAATAAATCAATCAAAAAAAATAAAATTGCTCCATATAAACCTATATATTTTATAAAACTAAACCCTTCAATAAAAAAACCAAATAAATAAATACCCAAAAAAAATATTAATAAATTTCTCATTTTTTAATTTGCCCTAACAATTTATCAACGGTTTTTTTCCAAGTAAAATTATCTATAACATATTGCCTAACATCTTTAAATTTGTGATTCAAAGCATTTTTTATTTTCTCTTTTAAATTTTCAATATTATTTACTTCAAAAAAGAAACCATTTTCACCATCAACAATAATATCTTTCATTCCACCATTATAACTTGCAATTACTGGCAGTCCACAAGCCATTGCTTCTACAATAGTAATACCAAACGCTTCATGTCCTATACTTGGCTGAACAAAAATATCACCCATATTTAAATATTTATAAAGCTCTTTATTAGAAACACTACCTAAAAACAATACTTTATCATCTACTTTTTCTTGTTTTGCTAATTTTTTTAATTCATTTAAATATTCTCCATCACCAATCAACACATATTTCACATCTAAATCTCTAATAGCTTTAATAACTAATTGATATCCCTTCCAACCTACAATTCTTCCAACACTTAATAAAACTCTGTTATTATCCAGTTTATATTTTTTTCTATATTCTATCCTAATACTTTCATCTTTTCTAAATAGTTCCGTATTTACTCCATTATGCAGTATCTGAACATCTCTTTTATATCTATTTTTTATAATATTGGCATTATCACGACTTACCGCGAACATATAATCAATATATTTACTAAAAAATTTATCAAACCCGTAAAAATCCTCCCCACCTGATATAAATATTACTTTTAAATTCGGATTTATTTTTTTCATAAAATATGCAGTAAAAAAATCCAACGGCTTATGAATTAAAAAAAAATCATAATGTTGATTTTTCAAATACGAATAAGCATTTTTAAAAAAACTAATTCTTTCTCCCCATTTTTTAAATCTATTTCCTAAATCTATTATTTTATTCCTACTTGTAAAATCAAATTGTTTTAAAGGTATATCAGGATATTTTATAAAATTGCCTTGTCCAGAAATTAACTCTACTTTTATCCCTCTATCTTGCAATTCTTTTGCAACTTCCCAATAAAAAGTTTCTATTCCTCCCTGTTTTATTGCAGTTGTCACATTATATAAACAAAACTTCATTTTCTTTCCTTTATTTTTTTAGCAGGAACACCAGCAACTACCTCATATTCATTAACATCCTTGGTAACAACACTTCCCGCACCTATAACTGCACCTCTTTTAATTGTTACACCTGCTAAAATAATACTGCCCGCACCTATCCAAACATCATCTTCAATAACAATATCTTTTACAATATCACCCTGCTCTTTAATAAGTTTATTTTTATTTAAATATATATGCTGATAAGTTATAATATCTACTCTAGGTCCAATTAATACATTATCACCAATTATAATGTTCCCTCTTCCATCCAATTTAGTAAAATTATTTATTTCCGTATTATTTCCAATGATTATTTTACCTTTTGTAGCTTCTAGATATACATATCTATTTAATGTAACATTATTTCCTAATTTTATTCCATTCTTTCCTGCAATAATTGTAACATTAGATAAAATTTTACAACCTTCCCCAAGAAAGACATTTTTAGGATTTTTAATATAAATATTAAAATTAATTTTATTATTTTTTAATTTGTTTTTAAATACAAACTTAAGTTTTTCAAAAAACCTCATTGAGTTCCTTATATTTTCTATAAACTTCTTCAACACTAATTAATTTCATTGCAGTATCATCTCTTTCTTTTTTAGGTAATTTTTGTATAAAAGAACCATTTTTTTGTATTATTTTATGAATTTTTAAATCTTGATAAGGTCCAATTCCTTTTGAAGATGTAGGTGAAAATAATGATATTGTAGGAACTTTTAATGCAATGGCCAAATGCATAGTTCCTGTATCATTAGTTACCAATATTTTTAATTGTTTAATCAAATAAGGCAGTTCATTAATTGAACATTTTCCACACATATTGATTACATTTGGACACTCTTTGACAATTTTTTCACCTAATTCCCATTCAGATTTGACCCCTGTGATCAATATTTTTTCATCTTTCATTCTCTTTGCTAATTGTATAAAATTTTCAATAGGCCACATTTTATATTTATCTGCTGCACCTATTTGAAATCCTATATAATTTTTATATTTTTTATATTTTTGTAAAAGCTTTTCATTATTTAAAGGCG
Source organism: Nautilia lithotrophica (assembly GCF_054656815.1). NCBI lineage: Bacteria > Pseudomonadati > Campylobacterota > Epsilonproteobacteria > Nautiliales > Nautiliaceae > Nautilia > Nautilia lithotrophica. Next base: position 34,050 of record NZ_BAAHXN010000003.1, on the reverse strand, counting down.
AAATTTCCATCGTTTTATCTATTTCTTTCCCACCTATTAATCTTACCAGATCTAACCTATCTTCAATAGTATGCTGATCTTTTTTTTCAAAATTAAATGAAAGATATTTTTTTAAAGGCGTATTGGTAGGATGTTTTAAAATAAATTCTATTCCACTTAATACACTAAGCCAAATATCAAAAGGTGAATTTGAATGAAATATAAGAGCTGCATCAATGTGTTTTTTTCTTAATTTAAAAAGTGTTTTAAAAAAACCTTTTACATTGCCATCATATTCAATAATTTCATCAATATATTTATAATTTTTAAACAGAGGTGAATATGAAGATTTTAATATTGCAATTATTTTAGAATTTGGAAAAGATTTTTTTAAACTTTTAATTGCAGGGGTAGATAACAATGTATCCCCTAATGCTGTATTAGAAATCACTAAAAATGTGTTAGGTGTTTTTAATTGATCAATAGATTTTATCTGTTTTTTTTTCAAAAAAAATATAAACTTAATAAACGCTTTCAATATTCTCCTTTTTTATAGGGCAATTATAAATTAACTTTGTTCTTTTAGTTTCCAAAGTATATTTATCAAATCTTTCTTTAATAAAATCCAAACAAATTGCTTCATTGCAAGTTTTATCTTCACATTCTACACCATATAACACATTATTTCTAACAGGTAAAACATATTTATCACTATTTAACACTCTCCTTGGACTTGATGAAGAAAAAAATGCAATAATTTGCTTGTCATATAACATTGCAATATGAAGTGGTGCACTATCTACACACATTATTATGTCACTTTTTTTAATTAAATTTAAAAATTCTTTCGAGTTTTTTTTTGAAAACAAAAATTGGTTTATATTTTCATTTATCTTAATTTTCTTATTTACTGCTAATGTTATATGCTTATCTTTATATTTATTTATTAAAAATTTTATTTGCTCAATTGTTAAACTTCTTCTATTTTCACTCGATTCTGGACAAATCAAAATATTCTTGAAATCATATTTAATATCATATAATTTGATTTGTTTTAATTCTAATTTTAAATATTTTCTCATTATATTATAATAATTATCATAAAAATAAAATTTTTGATTTTTAAAAAAAGAAAATTTTTTTGCAAAGGTAATAAAAAATTCACTTTCATCAGACCATGAAAAAGGATTAAAAGCTAAATCAGGATGCAATTTATATAATTTATTTAACAAGTATATTAATTTTAATATATTGTTTTTTTTAAATGTGAATATTAATACATTATCCATATCTTTAACACATTCATATATATAAGGATAATGCTGTGGAGAAACTATAAAAACATATTTCTTATTAGGATATTTTTTAATAAACTCTAAACAAATAGAAAAACCTATTATTACATCACCATATCTACCAAACATACTAAATAAAATAGTTTTTGAACTTTTTATATCTTCTAAGGTAACTTCATAATCTTTTATATGTTTTCTATTCCTTTTTTTATACAAAAACTTCACAAATTCTCCTCAATTTTATTAATTATCAAATCATTATTAATATTCTCAGCTATTTTACTTTTATCTTGAAGCACTAAATGTTTATATCCCCATGGATACCACTTATTCATATTTGTTTTACCACTCAGCGCAATGGTTTTTACACCTAGTGCTGGTGCCATATGCATAGCACCACCATCTAATGTCACAAAAAGTTTAGAATTTACTATTACACCACCTAAATCCAATAAGGATGAAGTTTTTACAAATGTTGCTTTAGAGTTTTCTTCTAACCATTTAGCCATTGAAAAATCATTAGGTTCTGCAGTAATAATTATTTTCTTATTCAATTTATCAAAGATATTCTTAAATTTTTCTTTTGAAATTTTATTCTCTTTAACTCTACTAGATATATGAAATAAAATATACTCACCTAAATTTTTGTATTTTTCAATATACTCATTTTCCAAATAAAAAAATGTTTTTTCATTATTATATTTGACGTCTAAAGGCTCTAAACAATCAAAACAAAATTCAACCTCATGATGATCCGGATTAAGCTCAATATGATGCGTAAATTTATCTCTGTTTTTTTTATCTTTTACGCCTATACGCATTTTAGCACCGCTTATATTGCTAAACTGCTCGGCCGAGCTTGAATATCCGCTTCTAAAAACTACACTTATGTCGTATTTTTCTTTTCTTATATCATTAAAAATTTTAATTTTTCCAAATAATGCTTTTAATTTATTAATAATTCCGTTTACATGTTTTGGCTTGGTATAAACATATATCTTGTCTATAAAAGGATTGTTTCTTATTCCTAAAAAATTATAACTATTTACAACAATATCAATTTGAGCATCAGGATATTTTTTCCTTAACGCTTCAATTGCCGGTGTTGTGCAGATTAAATCCCCTAAATTATCATTTCTGACAAGTAAAATTTTCAATTTTTCACCTTTGAATATATACTTCCTAAAACATCATTTTTGAATATAAAAAGTTGCTTTTTTAGCCATTTTTCATCTTTTTTTACTGATATCCTTTTAATTTCATCAAGTTTATTATCAGGTTTGTTAATACCTCTTTTGGTCGTATATAAAACCTCATAACCTATTTTTTTAGCAAGTTCGATGTCTTTATTATTATAGACCCCCCTTGGCCAGCATAAATGAGTAGTGTTTTTTCCTAAATTTTGTTTAATTTTTTCTTTTGACAAAACCAGTTCTTCTTCTAATGAAATTTTACCGAAATAATCATCCCTGTGAAAATGTGTATGAGAGTGTATATCAAAAACATCCTGCATATTTTCAACTTGAGTCCAGTTAAGTATTACTTCATTTGGACGTTCTTTTACTATACGTTTACATTCACTGTGATTTCTTTCAACAAAAGGATATTCCTTTTCACTTGCCTTGTCCACCCACCCGGTTACTATAAAAAGCGTGGCTTTTAAATTAAATTTTTTTAAAATCGGATAAGCTAATTCCAAATTGTCACGCCATCCGTCATCAAAAGTTATTAATACGCTATTTTTAGGAATACTTATTTTCCCTTTTTTAAACTTTTCAAACTCTTCGCTTGTTAATGTTTTGTAATTTTTTGCAATAAAATACATCTGTTTTTCAAAATTGTCTATCCCTGTCGCAATAAAACTATCTTTACTTAAAACATGATGATACATCAAAACGGGGACGCTCATGATTTTTTCCCTATTTTTTTATATAGATCTTCAGTTTCTCTAACCATTTTTTCAACAGAAAAGTTTTGTTTAATAAAATCCCTTGCATTAGATTTAAAATACTCATATTTTTCTTTATTATTAATCATTTCAAGTAATTTTTCTTTTAAATCATCAGAATTCATTGCTTCAAATAATAAACCATTCTTATCTTCCCTTACACATTCGGCAATACCTCCGATATTGCTTGCCACCACGGGAACACCGCAAGCACTCGCTTCTAAAATACTAGTCCCAAGCGCTTCTTCTTTTGAAGGGAGAACAAAAAGGTCCAAATCTGGCAAAATTTCCGCCACGTCGTCTCTTCTGCCCGTCATTATAACTTTATCTTCTAAATTTTTTTCTTTTATAAACTTTTGAAGATTATCCCATTGAGGTCCGTCACCTATAATTATTAGATTCACATTTCCATCAATTTGTGAAACTGCTTCAATTAAATCTTTATGCCTTTTAGCCGCCCTTAACACAGCAACAATTCCAATTAAAAAAGTATCATCACTTATATTAAATTCTTTTCTTAATTTTTTTAGATTATTAGGTTTATATAAATTTGTATCAATTCCGGTATAAATTGTAGTTGTATTTTTAACTCCCATACTTTTAAGATAATTTTCAACGGCTTTTGAAACGGCAACCGTTATGGTGCTGAGATTATAAGATTTTGGCGAATTTATTTTAGTTAATAAATGTCTTGTCCTAATTACTGGAGTATTAGTCAGTTTACCTACAATCGCTCCAAGCCATGCATCTTTTCCGGAATGAGTAGAAATAATATCTATATTATATTTTTTCACAATATTTATCAATTTTAAAATAGTCACAGGATTATAAATATGTTTCATTTTTAAAGGTAATATCGTAGCTTTTATTTCATCTTTATGTTTTACAATATTGCTATCAGGTTGAGCAACGTAAAACACTTCAAACTCATCACTTAAATTATTAATAAGCCTAACAGTTCTTTTTTCCTGTCCGCCCCATCCTTTTGAATATTCCATTTCTAAAATTCTCACAATCTCTCCTCAATAATTTTATAAATTTTTTCCATATCAAACTGCATTAGACAATCACTGATTTTACTTCCGTCACATCCATCTTTTCCGCATGGAATGCAATCCCAGTCATGTTGTATCACAATATGTTTACCCATAGTCTGAATTCCATTCTTTTTCATATATCCACTCTCCATTAATTCATTATCCCAAGGTCCCCAGTTAAACGCACCGCTCGGACCGAAAAATGCCACAACAGGAGTATCCACAGCGGCCGCCATATGCATAACGGCCGTATCCACTCCAACAAAAAGTTTAGATTTGTTAGAAAGATAAGCAACTTGATTCAAACTAAGCTTCCCGCTTAAATTTAAAGGTTTACTTTTACAATATGAAAGTATTGCATCAACTTTTTTAATCTCTTTTTTATCAGGACTTGCGGTAATTACAACTTCATACCCCTTGGATTTTATAAAATCAATGATTTTTGCCATTAATTCGTCTTTTATACATTTAAAAAGCCATCTCGAAACCGGATGAATATGCACAAACTTTGTTTCCGGCAGCAACTCTTTAACTTTTTTCTCATCTTCTTCATTCCAATAAATATAAACTCTTTTTTCATATATGTCTTTTTCCAAAACTCGAACCGCATCCAGGTTGTTTTCTATTATATGTCTTAAAAGAGGAGGTTTTGGCATTTGGAAATTAAAAACATTCTTAAGCATTCTGTTTTTTTTGACAGGATACCCGACTTTTATTTTCGCATTAGAAAATTTTGCAATAAAAGCCCCCCTGTCACCTTCGGTAGTATTAATAACGATATCATAATTTTTAAAACTTCTTAAAAACTTATACTCTTTTATTAATCTTTTCACTAAAGGTAATTTTTTATATTCATCCCTGTTATAAGTATAAACTTCGTTAATATCGGGATTATGTTTTAGCATTGCTTCCGTGCCTTTATTAACCACAACATCTATTTTCGCATCTGAAAAATTTAATTTAAGATTTTTTATAAGAGGCGTAGTTAAAAGAACATCTCCAATATTTCTGAATTTTATTACCAATATTTTCATTTTTTATCCTTAATATATTTCCAAAACGTATATTGTGAATAAAGTTTGGCAATTACAAACCCGTTCCAACCCTCAAGAAATCCGAGTTTAATAAAATATAATTTAAAAAATGTCCAAAAAGGCGAAAAAATTGCTTTTATTTTATTAGGTTTAGCACCTATGGAAGAATATCTGTTTTGCTTAGCTATAAACTCTTCTATACTTTCATAAGCAAGATGTTTCATAGGATTTTTCAAATATCCCTTTTTACATTTACATTCAACACTTTCATGAACGTCTCTGTCGTTAAACCTTGCTTTTTTCCTGTTAAACAGCCTTATCGAATAATCAGGATAAAGCCCGAGGTGTTTTATATCCCTGCCCCAAAAATTATTCAACCTCGCAACAAAATACGCATCATATTGAGGGTTTTGTAGTTCATTTATTATTTCATCTCGTAATTTAGGCAAAATCCTCTCATCTGAATCCAGCACAAACACCCAGTCGTTTTTAGCCAAATCGACTGCTTTTTGTTTTTGTTTCCCAAATCCGAGCCACTCTTGATATTCGACTCTGGCCCCCAAACTTTTAGCTATTTCACAGGTTTTATCACTACTTCCGCTATCAAGAATTAAAACCTCATCTGCAAAATTAGCCGACTGAATAGCTTTACTTATAAACTTTTCAGAATTTTTAGTAATAATAACTACACTTAGTTTATTCATATTTATCCTCATAATAGTGCTTAAATCTTCTGTGAAACCAATACCAAAGTTCTGGATATTTTTTAACTTCTTCTTCAATTATTTTAGATTGTTTATCAACGCAGCTTTGAATATCTTCACAAATAAACACCTCTTTAAAACTTATAGCCCATTTATCATCTTTTTTTTCGGCAAAGCCCATTACAATTGGGATTTTAAATTTTTTACTAAGCAGTGCAGCACTTGGTGTTTGAAGCACTTTTTTATCAAAAAATATAGTATCAACACCTTCTTCTTTTGCAGTATTTTGATCAATTAAAATTCCTATACTTCTTCCATTTTTCAAATCTCTCATTAAATTTTTAAGTGCACCTTTTTTCCCATATATTTTTACATTAAATTTTTCACGTATTTTTCTTATTCTTTGATTTAACTTCGGATTGTCTATTTCACGAACAACTGCACTTACCGGGGTAATAAAAGCCCCAATTGCAAGTAAAGAAATTTCCCAGTTTCCAAAATGTGCCCCCGTAAAAATCACAGGACCTTTTTGAAGCTCATTTTTTACTATTTCAAGATTCTCAAATTCAATTTTTTTAGCCAAGTCCTCTTTACTCATTTTTGAAAGTTCTATAAATTCAAATAAATTATTTATAAAATTTTCGTAAACTTTTTTTACAATTTTTTCTTTTTGCTCTTTTGAAAGAGTATTCCCGTAAGCTAAATCAAGATTGACAAACACTATTTTTTTTCTTTTTGTATCAAACTTATAAAACAGAAACGTCAATAATTTTTTTAAATATCTTTTCACAAATTTTGGTGATATTTTTAATATTTGTTCCAAAAAAATATATCCATAATACAAAAAGTTATTAAAACTCATCAATTTTCTCCAAAATTTCTTCAACATCAATATCTTTAATGGAAAAATCATTTTTATCAAGTTTATCCAAATACTTAGCCGTTTTACTTTTTATTATTTTTGTTGTTTTATTTTCATAAATCCTGCTAATAGGTGTAGTTCCATATAATAAAATAGTCGGAACATTATTTGCCCATCCTATATAACTGGGACCCGTATCATTACCTATAATCAAATCAGCACTACTAAGTGTTGCTTTTAATTCATTCAAACTCATTTTATCCATTATTTTCGCATCACTATTATTAGCAATATCTTTTGCTATCAGTTTTTCTTTTTCATTTCCATAAGGGATTAAAATATTTTCATTAAGCTTATTTGCAAGCTTTATCCATTTTTCAGTAGGATATTGTCTATTTGGAGCGGTGCTTCCGATTATAAACACTATATTTTTTTTGCTATCTGAGAGATATTCTTTTTTTATATGTTCCTCTTTATAAAATAAAAAAGGTTTATGATTTATAAATTCCTCTTCAGAAATATTTAATCCATATATCTCGTTTATCATATCTCTATATCTACCAATTGTATGATCAGATGTTTTTATTTTTTTATCATAAAATATTTTGGCAAGTTTTTCTCTTATATTTTCCCTGCCTATAACTTCATTGCCCAAAATTCTGGCAACAACTGCACTTTTTATAAGTCCCTGAAAATCTATGGCATTATCATAAACACCAAATTTTTTAATTTTTTTATACTCTTTAAAAATATTAGATTTAGATTTTTTAATTGATTTAAGATTAACTCTTAAAATTTTATTTATTTTAGGATTATATTCCAAAATTTCCGCAAAACCCTCTTCAACGACCCAGTCAATTTTTTCAGGTAAAAACTGAAGAACTATAGCAGTATGAATAATATCTCCAAGTGCAGAGAGCCTAACTATTAAATCCAATATAATCCTTTGTTTTAAAATATCCGTTTTTTCGATAAAATATTAATTAAAATTATAACAAATAAAGGTTTTAGAGTGTGGAAGTTTTTTAAAGAGTATTTTCCCTATTATAAAGATTATAAAAAACAGATAATTTTCGCAATAATCGGTATGATTATGGTTTCGGTATCGAGCGCCGCCGTAGCATATTTGATTAAGCCGGTGCTTGATAAAATTTTTATAGAAAAAAACGAACAGCTTCTTTATATGCTTCCGTTTGCTATAGTTTTAGTTTATTTCATAAAAGGACTCGGAAGATACATTCAAACATACTACGTCACATATATAGGCGAAGATGTGGTTAGAAAAATCAGAGATAAATTCTTAAGCTATATTTTAATGTTTGATATGGATTATTTTAAAAAAACACACTCGGGCGAACTTGTCAGTAGAATAATCAACGATATCAACAGAATACAAAGTGCCATAAGCCACGACTTAGCAAACTTTATAAGAGATATTTTAATGGCTCTGTTTTTGCTGGGTGTTGTAATATACCAAAGCCCAAAACTCGCTTTTTTTGCAATTATTATTTTGCCACTTATCATTTATCCAATAAATAAAATAGCAAAAAAACTAAAAAAACTCTCAAAACAATCCCAGGCCAAAACTGCTGATTTAAACAAACATCTAAGTGAAATATTTAAAAACATAGAAACAATAAAAGCATACAACGCAAAAATATTCGAATATGAAAAATTTAAAGAAGAAAATTTAAAATACTTAAAAATAAACCTTAAAGCAGTTCGCACTTCCGCACTTTTAAATCCTATACTCGAACTTATGAACGCAACCGTAGCAGCAATAGTTATTATAGTAGGTGGTCATGAGGTTATTACTGGACAGATGAGTGTAGGTGCCTTTTTTTCTTTTATGACGGCTCTTTTTATGATGACAGAACCTATTAAAAGAGCATCAAATACATATTCAAATCTTCAAAACGCTATTGCTGCAAACGAAAGATTAAAAGAAATTTTCAATCTTAAACCTCAGATTGTATCTGGTGATAAAAAACTTGATAATATCGAAAAAATAGAGTTTAAAAATGTATCATTAAAATACGGGGACAATATAGCTCTTCAAAATATAAACTACATTGCCAAAAAACCTATAAAAGTTGGGCTTGTGGGTGACAGCGGTGGTGGAAAAAGCTCTTTTGTAAGTCTTATTATGAGATTTTATGATCCAAACAGAGGTGAAATTTTAATAAACAATGAAAATATGAAACGCTATTCCCTTGAAGATTTAAGAGAAAAAATCGCATATATTCCTCAAAATGTCCATATATTTAACGACACCATAGCCGCAAACGTCGCTTATGGCAAGGAAATTGACGAAGAAAAAGTTAAAAATGCACTTAAAAAAGCAAATCTGCTTGATTTTGTTGAATCTTTACCTGAGGGAATAAACACTGTTTTACAGGAAAACGGCAGTAACCTCAGCGGAGGACAAAAACAAAGAATTGCCATAGCAAGGGCTCTTTATAAAAACCCTGACGTTTTAATACTCGATGAAGCGACAAGTGCACTTGATAACAAAAGTGAAGCAGTTATAATGGATGCTATTAACAACCTTAAAGATATGATAGTATTTATTATCGCCCACAGACTTCATACAATTGATAATGCGGATGAAATACTTGTTTTCAAAAACGGACAGATAGTTTGTAAAGGTAAAAAAGAAGAACTTTTGGAAAAATGTGAAGAATTTAAAAAACTTTATCAAAAATCATATTAATTTTTCTAAATTTTTAATAATTTTCATAGGAGTCAAAGCATAATTCGGATTATAATGTCCTGCAAGTGAATGAGCTAAACTTCCATGGATCGCTGCTTTTAAAGGATGCCATCCCTGAGCGAGAAGTGAGCCTATAATCCCCGCAAGAACATCCCCGCTTCCACCTTTTGCCAACGCTACATTTCCTTTAGGGTCTATAAAAAGTTTTTTATTGTAAGCTATTATTTTGTTAGCACCTTTAAGCAAAAGCACTACATGCGGAAATTTTTCACTGAATTTTTCCGCAAGTTCAAACCTTCTTTCCTGCACATCTTTTACGCTGTATTCGCCAAACCCCAAAATTTTAAGAAGACTTGCAAACTCTTTAGGATGAGGGGTAAATACGGCTTTTTTATTTAAAAATTCTTTTATTTTTTCTTTATAAAACATATCCGCATCAATAACCATAGGAATTTCAAGTTTTACTATATCATCCAAAATATCGTCAAAATGGTTATTCATACCCATCCCAAAAGCAAGTGCGCTGAAGTTTTCTATTTTTCCAGTTTGCATAATTTCATAAGGTGTTTGAATTTTTTCACGGCTTACCACACTTACAAGTCCACATCCATAATTAAACGCCGCCTGTGAGGCTAAAATTCCGGCACCAGGTTTGTCCCCAACCAATACTCCCAAATGTCCGTATGAACGTTTATGTGAATTTTGTTTTTTTCTAATAGGTGTTATTAAATCATCTTTTTCCAATATAAAATAACAGCATTTATGAATATATTTAGTAAAACTGACCCCCAGATCCGCTTTTATTATCTCACCCACATAATCTTTTGCCGCGTCGCTGTATAAAGAAATTTTTTCGGCACCCATCGTTACCGTCAAATCAGCCTTAAATGCAATGGGACGTAAATTACCATTATCATCTATTCCCGTAGGAATATCACATGCTATTTTTAATGCTTGTAAATGGTTCATTTTATTTATAATTGACACTATTTCTTCACTCAAATCCCTTTTAAGCCCGCTCCCGAAAATAGCATCCACAAGGCAATCACAATTTTTGTATTCATTTTCAACCACGCCGCCTACGGCTTTATATCTTTCAAGTTGCAGTTTACACATCTCGGATTTTGCACCAAGCGGCATATATAGATTCACATGATAATCACCAAGCAATATTCTTGCAAGAGTTACCCCATCAGCACCATTGTTGCCCGGACCCGCTACAATATTTATCACTGAATCTTTAGGCACTCTTTTATATATTTCAAGTGCCATGGAATATGCGGCATGTTCCATTAATATATCTTCTGTAAGTTTATACTCCTCATAACACTTCTTATCAAACGTATATACTTCTTTAAATGCGGGTTTCATATCGACTCCTTAAATGTAAGGCTTAAAAGTTTTCTTATTTTATTGTAACAAGTTTATATTTATTTTCAACAAAGCAATCATAAAAGTTCAAAAATTTCAAGAGGTTTAAAATCATTTACTTCCAAACATGCATTTATACATCGTTTATCCGCAACCATATATGAATGCGTATGTCCGTGTATATTAATATCGCAGTTACACAAAGTAAAAATCTCTTGTAACAATTTTGAAATATCTTTAAATTTTTCATCGTAAGGATTATCGTTAAATACAGGATAATGTGAAAAAAGTATTTTTTTACCGCTTATTTCTTTTACCAGACAAGCTGTCTTTGAAGTTGTTTTTTTATCATATTTATATTTTAAATATTCAAACCAGCTTTTATCTATATCTATTTCAATCCTTATATCCTCAATTACATCCCAGCCTAAAGATTTATAAAATTCGATATGTTTTTGCTTATCGTGATTGCCTTTGATAAGCGTGATTTTGCCGTTTAATTTTTTTGCCAAGGTATATTTATCTCCAAATGCAACATCTCCCAAATGCAAAACTTCATCATCTTTTGAGATATATGAATTAAGATGTTCAATTAAAAACCGATCAAAATTTTCATAACCTTCCATTCTCGCTTTTTGCATTCTTACGGGTTCATATAATAATATATTATCGTGTCCAAAATGAGTATCGGCTATTATTTTCATCTAACGCCTTCTAAACTGAAGTGCTTTTAAAAGATCTTCTTTATGAATTTTATTTCTTTTATTTATATTTGCAACGGTTTTAGCGACTTTTAGCAGATTAAATTCACTTCTTTTGCTAAGCCCAAAATTAACAATCGCCTTTTTCAGTATATCGTAAGCACCATTTTCCATATCGAATTTATAATTTTCAGGAAGATTTGCGTTAAATTCACCCTTTTGCATCTCAAACGCCGTTAAAACTTTTTCAAACAGCTCTTTACTTGAAATAGTATCTTTTGAATCATCTTCAGTCATTTGCAGATATATTTCTATCCTGTCGTATAAAGGTTCACTGATTCTGTTTTTATATCTTTTAATTTCTAGATCCGTGCATCTGCACTCTTTATTAATGCTCAAAAGATTTCCACACGGGCACGGATTCATGGCAGCCGCAAAAAGTATATCGGTTTCATATTCTATTTTTGAATTTACACGGCTAATGAGCACCTTTTTATCCTGCAGTGGAAGCCTTAAATTCTCAAGCACATCTTTTTGAAAATGCGGAAGCTCGTCAAAAAAGAGCATTCCTTTATTCGCAAACGCAATCTCCCCTATCTTCGCACCCCTGCTGCCGCCTCCGAATATCGCCGCCTTTGTAGACGAATAGTGGGGCGAACGGAAAGGTCTTAGAGGTTTAAACGTAACTTCTTTGCCTTCAAGGGAATTATACTTTTCTACTTCTAATATTTCTTCTAAACTCATAGGAGGTAAAATATACCTCATCCTGCCGATTATCATCGATTTTCCGACCCCCGGGCTTCCTTCAAACAAAATATTATGAAATCCGGCCGCAGAGATCAAAGCCGCCTCTTTTGCCTGGTTTTGTCCCAAGACATCTTTAAAATCAAGCTCGAAATTTTCAAGATAATAATATTTTTTGTCATCTATTTTTATGTGGATGTAGTTAAAGCCGTTATTTTCCACTTTTTTAGGATCAAACTCTTCAAATTCTTTAATATGCGAAAAAGCATAAACTTCAACACCCGGTATTTTGCTCACTTTCTCGGCACTCTGCAGAGGAATAATCACTTTTTTTGGTTTGAGTGACAGAATAATAGGAAATATTGAATTTGTATCTTTCAAACTCCCATCAAGCCCGAGTTCTCCAAGAACAAGATATTCTCTTAAATCAATATTTTTTTTATGATATAAAATACTAAGAGCTATGGGAAGATCTAACTGCGAACCTGATTTTGGCAAATCAGCCGGAGCTAAATTAATAGTAATTTTAAGTGGGGGAAATTCAAAATCGTTGTTTAAAAGAGCCGATTTTATTCTCTCTTTACTTTCCTGAATTGCCTGTGAGCCGAGCCCAACTATAGCAAATCCGGGAAGCCCTTTAGTAAAAGAGCTTTCAACCTCTACTTTTTGGGCATTAAATCCATCAAGCGTAGCTGAATTTATTTTTTTCGTTTTTGTTTTAGCAGTTTTTTCCACTCTTTTTCAAACTTCTTTCTTTTAATATAATCAAGTCTTTCCACAAACAGATGTCCGTCAAGGTGATCCGTTTCATGCTGGAAAGCGACACTCAGCAAACCTTCGGCTTCCATAACGTGTTCTTTTCCGAATCTGTCGAAAAATTTAACTTTTACATTTTTGTATCTCTCAACTTCATCAAAATAATCAGGAACGCTTAAACACCCTTCAGTGTCTTTTTGCGTGCCGTCCCACGTTAAAAATTCAGGGTTTATAACTTCAATAAGCGTATCTTTGCTCTGCTTACCCTCTTCATCTCCAATATCTATTAAAAGAGCCCTGATAGGAACAGCCACCTGAATTGCTGCAAGTCCTACTCCATTATTTTTTATCATTGTTTCATACATATCATCTAAAAGTTTATGCAAATCTTTATCAAATCTCTCAACAGGCTTTGAAATCTGTTTTAATATTTTATTTGGATATGTAACAATATCTAATACAGCCATTAATTTCCTTCATAAATATAATATAACACATCATCATTTTCGGCTTTTTCCATCATCATAAGTGCATGAGAAAGACAAAGTTCTACATCTTCATCACTCATAATTTCCACAATACCGGATACAATCTTAATATTAATTTCTTCACCTTCTAAAAATATTGCAGAATTACTTATTACATCAGAAAGTCTTTCAACTGTTTTACATGCTCCTACTCTGTCAGTATGTTTTAAAAGCATTGCAAAAACACCTTCACCCAAATGAGCGATAATATCAGTTCTTCTAGATGTTTTAAGCATTATTTTTGCAACGCTTCTGTTTAATAAAATTTTTGATTTTTCCGATTTTAAAGATTCAACTACACTATTTTTTATTTTTAAAACTACAACACTACTTTTGTGTTTAAATTTCTTAATTAGTTTAATTTCTTTTTGAAGTTCTTTTAAAAAGAATTTTTTATTATAAATTCCATATCTTGCGTCAAATATTGAATTACTCTCTATATCTTTTAATATTTCGACATTTTTTGAATAAAGCAGCTTTATTTGATTCAGTTCATTTTCGAGTTTTTCATTTATTTTTTTAAGTTTTTCTTCAAATCCATTTATTAATCTTTCAAAAAGTTTAGGATTCGCAATATGTGCTGTTTCACTTTTATATCTTTCAAAAATTTCTTTAATAGCCTGTGAATTTTTATATAAAACTGCAGTATGTTGAAGCAATTCTTTAGAATATTTAAATGATTGCTTTAGTTTTTTCTCAATTTCTAAATCTTTTTCAAGTTCATTAGTTTCTTCTAATGTAATATATTCATATACTTGATTTTTAAAGTTTTCGGGTTCTTCATCAAGCATATTCAAAAAATACATTTTATAATAATAAGGAATTGGAGGAACATTCTCTTCAATTAATTTATCAAAAACTTTCTTAGCAAATTCCTCAAGAGGTGAGGAAGGTTCGTTTAAACCTGAAACAACATCATTTACCGATGAAAATTTATCATTTTTTTCACTTATCATTAGTTTTCTCTTTTTTTAAGAACCTTATCTATTAATCCGTATTTAAGAGCCTCTTCTGCACTCATAAAAAAGTCTCTTTCAGTATCTTTTTCAATTTTTCTCACACTCTGACCCGTGTTTTCAGCTAAAATTTTATTAAGCTCTTTTTTCATTCTTAATATTTCTTTAGCATGAATCTCAATGTCGGTTGCCTGACCTTGAGCACCCCCAAGAGGTTGATGTATCATAATTCTTGCATGTGGAAGTGCAAATCTTTTGCCTTTGGCACCACTAGAAAGTAAAAACGCACCCATACTTGCAGCCTGTCCCATACAAATGGTAACTACATCGGGTTTTATATAATTCATAGTATCATATATCGCCATTCCGCTGGTAACAACCCCGCCCGGCGAATTGATATAAAGATAAATGTCTTTTTCAGGGTTTTCAGCTTCCAAAAACAGCATCTGAGCCACTATTATGCTTGATACATGATCGTTAATTTCACCTTGCAGCATAATAATTCTGTCTTTTAAAAGACGAGAGTATATATCGTATGCTCTCTCACCTCTTCCTGTTTTTTCAATAACTGTAGGAATTAAAATACTCATTAATCGTTACCTTTTATTTTATCCTCTAAAAGTTTATTTAGAAGTTTTTCTTCAATCAGATTCATTTTAATTATTGGAAGTAAATTATTCTCTTGATAATATTTTACCACATCTTGAGGATTTTGTCCTTGCATAATTGCTTCATAATATAAAATTTGAGTAAGTTCCTGATCGCTTACGTCAACGCCTTCTTTTTTAGCAATAGCGTCAATAATAAATGTAAGTTTAACTCTGTCTTTTGCTTCAGGTAAAAGTTTTTCTTTAAGTTCTTTTACTTTTTCAGGGTTTTCCTGAAGTTCTTTAAGTTCAGCCGGACTCATTTTCTGAGCTTCGTTGTTAATCATAATTTCAACTTCTTTTTCTACAACGCTTTCAGGAAGATCAATTTCATATTTTTTAACTAAACACTCAAGAATCTCTTCTTTTTTAGGTGCAAAAGCTTCAGCTTTTTTTCTGTCTTCTATTGACTTTTTAATCATTTCTTTTAATTCATCCAAAGTTGCATCTTCTTTTGCCATATATTTTTTAGCAAGTTCGTCATTAATTTCCGCAGGCACTTTTTCCTGAATTTCTTGAAGAGTTACGTCAAACTCAGCTTCTTTCCCTGCAATTTCTTTTGCTCCGTAGTTTTCAGGGAAAGTTACTTTAATTCTTTTACTTTCACCTACTTTCATTCCTACAAGCTGCTCTTCAAATCCAGGGATGAAAGAGTTGCTTCCAATTTCAAGAGGATACGCTTCAGCGCTTCCATTTTCCATTTTTTCACCATCGATATAACCTGTAAAATCGATTACTCCGATAAGACCTTCTTTTAAAATTCTTTTTCTTGAAACTTTAGTTTCAGCCTGAGCTTCAGCGATTTTTTTGATTTCTTCTTCTACTTCTTCGTCAGTTACTTCAGGAACCTCAACTTCAGGAACACATTCTTTGTATTCATCACCGATTTCGATTTCAGGTCTTGTGTATACTTTAATTTCTACTTCGATTTTGTCGTCTTTTTTCTCAAATTTAGTTACTTCAGGTTCAGCAATCATATCAGTAATTCCAAGCTCTTTCAAACCATTGTCAAGCACTTCTCTTACAGCTTCGCTGATTGCGTCTTGCTCGATATCCGCAGCATACATTTTTTTAACAACTTTCACAGGAACTTTACCAGGTCTGAATCCTTGAATTTTAGCTTTTTTTGCGATTTGTTTTGCAATTTTGTCTTTTTTAGCTTCTAAGTCTTGATTTTCGATTACAGCTTTGATTATACTATTGGCAGTGTCAATTTTTTTTGCTTCTAACATTAAAATCCTTTTTTTAAAGGGTATAATACCAAAAATTTTAAAGGATAACAATGAGCGTTGATTTAGAAAAACTTGAATTAGCCGCCAAAATGATTCTTGAAGCAATCGGTGAAGATGTCAATAGAGAAGGGCTTGTAAAAACACCTAAAAGGGTTGCCAAAAGTTTCGAATATATCTGCAGTGGGTATTTTAAAGACCCAAAAGTTGTGCTTAACGACGCACTTTTCGAATCTACAAACAACGAAATGGTTGTGGTTAGAAATATTGAATTCTATTCAATGTGCGAACACCACATTTTGCCGTTTTTCGGAAGAGTTCACGTAGCTTATATTCCTGATAAAAAGGTTGTGGGGCTTAGTAAAATCCCAAGAATGGTAAACGTATTTGCAAGAAGACTGCAAATTCAGGAGCAGCTCACAGAACAAATAGCCGATGCGATTATGGAAGTGGTTCAGCCAAAAGGTGTAGGTGTAGTAATTCACGCAAGACACATGTGTATGGAAATGAGAGGCGTTGAGACCAAACACTCTTATACATCAAGCAGTGCTTTAAGAGGAATATTCCTCGAAGAAAAAACCAGGGAAGAATTTTTCAATATTATAAACGCACCTATACAGACACACTTTTAACAAATGGAGAATTAAGAATTGAGAATTGAGAATTTAATAAACTTTTATCCGTCAAAGGATATGAATGGCTCTTAGCAGCATAAAAGACAAAATCGGCAAAAAGCCTCTTTCAAAGCCGTTTGGGATTGTTAAAAAAATAAACCCTACCAATCTCATAGCTACAGGGCTAAATCCTTCTATCGGAGATATTGTCAAAATCTGCTCAGGAAATCACGAAATACTTGGAATGGTAACGGCACTTGATGAGAATTCATTTGTGGTGACTCCTTTTTCGTTTCTTGAAGGTTTTAAAATCGGAGACAAAATCTATATTGACGAAAACGGAATGCAAATTCCCGTGGGCGAAGGACTGCTCGGAAGAGTCGTAGATCCTTTTATGAACCCGATTGATGATAAAGGCGATATATTTTTTGAAACTAAATATCCTATTATGACCAAACCCATCTCACCTATGAAAAGAGGTGTGATAAACGAAGTTTTTGAAACAAAAGTAAAAGCCATCGACGGCCTTTTAACATGCGGTAAAGGTCAAAAGCTCGGTATTTTTGCCGGAAGCGGTGTGGGTAAGTCCACTCTTATGAGTATGATCGTAAAAGGCGCGAGTGCCGATATTAAAGTAATAGCACTTATTGGTGAGAGAGGCCGCGAAATTCCCGAATTTATCGAGCATCAACTCGGAGGGGATCTTACAAACACCGTAATAATTGTAGCAACTTCGGATGATTCGGCTTTAATGAGAAAATACGGTGCTTTCAGTGCAATGGCGGTGGCTGAGTATTTTAAAGACAAAAACAAAGACGTCCTGTTCTTAATGGACAGCATTACGCGTTTTGCAATGGCTCAAAGAGAAATTGGCCTTGCTATGGGAGAGCCCCCAACATCTAAAGGATACCCGCCAAGCGCTATAATGCTTCTTCCCCAACTTATGGAAAGAGCCGGAAAAGAAAAAGACAAAGGCTCAATCACTGCATTTTTTACCGTTCTTGTAGAAGGCGACGATACATCCGCCGATCCTATTGCCGATCAGGCCCGTTCAATTCTTGACGGGCACTTTATCTTAAGCAGAGAACTTACAGACAGCGGAATATATCCACCTATAAATATCCTAAATTCAGCCAGCAGGGTGATGAACAACATCGTAACACAAGAACATTTACAAAAAGCCCAAAAATTTAAAAAGCTTTATTCACTTTTAAAAGAAAATGAAGTTCTAATAAGAATAGGCGCATATCAAAAAGGCGTAGATCCGGAACTTGACGAAGCTATTAACAAAAAAGAAGCAATGGAAAACTTTTTAAAACAATCTCCTAATGAATTAATTCCTTTTAACAAAACACTTGATATTTTAAATAATATTGTATAATTAAACACGAAATATATTTTTAGAGGAAAAAAATGGATTTTAACCAAATTCTTGAAATTTTCAACAAACAACCTTATGTTGCGATAATGCTTTATAAAGAAAAAATAATCTATGCAAATAAAAAACTTCAAGAATTATTGGGATTCACATATGAAGAACTTTTAAATATGTCTGCAGAAGAAGTTTTCCCTCCAGGTCCTAAAAGAAATAAAATCAAAGAAGTGGTAAAAAAAAGATTAAAAGGTGAAGATTTTCCGGCTACTTATGAACCACTTGAAATTGTAAATAAAAACAACAAACGTTTAATAATGAAATTTTTTACTCAAACTATAAAGCTTAATGATGGCTCTTATGCAGGATTAGTTTTTGGAATAGACGTGACAGATGAATATAAAAAAGAGTTTTTAATAGATATTCTAAAAGAAATAAATCAAACAATAATTACAAAAGACAATGAAGAAGAAATATATTCAAAAATTGTAGAACAAATATATAAAAAAGGAAATTATGAATTTGTATGTGCTTCTATAAAAAAGATAGATTCCTCAGAAATGGATCCTAAATATTGTATTGGAAATTATGATGAGCAATTTTTAGATTTTTTGCGTAAAATTTTTAAAGCTGACCCTAAATATGCTAATAAATGTATGGCTACAAAATATATGCTTGAAAATAAATTCATGATAATAAATGATTTAACAAAAATTGACTTTCCGAATAAAGAATTAATAAACACATTACTTGAACGTAATTTCAGATCTATTCTTTTTTTTCCTATTTTTAAAAACAACCAACTATATTCGGCAATTGGAATTTGCTCGAGATATACTTATGATTTTGATAATACATCACTTTCTATTTTTGAAGAAGCTAAACAAGATATTGAATTTGCTTTAAAAAAATCTGAAAATATTACATATTTAAAACTACTACAAGAAGCTTTAGATAAAGCATACTCATGGGTTATTATTACTGATGAAGATGCAAATATATTATATGCAAATAAAAGCGTTGAAGAAATAACAGGATATAAATTAATTGAACTTTTTGGTCAAAACCCAAGAATCTTTAAATCAGGTTACCATTCGGATGAATTTTATCAAAAGTTATGGGAAAAACTTCTTAATAATGAAGTAGTAGAAACAATTTTAATTAATAAAGATAAAAATGGGCATATTTTTTATTTAAAAGATAAAATTGTCCCAATAATAGCCCCTAATGGCAAAAAATATTACATTTCATTAGCCATCGATATTACACATGAAAAAACGCTTCAAAACAAACTAAAAAAAGATATATTAACAGATTTACCAAACCGAAATGAATTTATTAATTTAATTTCGAAAAAAATTGATCCTAAGTATTCCTATGCATGTATTATAATTGACTTAAGAGATTTTAAAATTTTTAATCAATTAAACGGAAATGCCGCCGGAGATTATCTGCTTAGAAAATTTGCTGATTTTATAAAAACAATATTTTACGAAGAAGACATTATCTCAAGAATTGGTGGTGATGAGTTTGCTGTATTTGTTAAATATAATTCAATTAATGATTTATATTCCATAATTCATAAAATTTTATATAAAGTAAAACATCTAGAAGATTTTCATAATAAAATATCCGTTAATATAGGTATATCATTATATCCTAAAGATTCAACAAATATAACCGAATTAATAGAAAAAGCGTTTTTAGCTCTTGAAATTGCAAAAGAAAAAGGTGATTTTACATATGAGTTTTTCAACCCTCAAATTAACCAAAAAATAATAGAATACTCCGATATTAAAAAATTAATCGTTAATGCAATTAAAAATGAAGAATTTTTATATCATTTTCAACCTTATGTAGAATCGAAAACATTCAAAATTGCTGGCGCCGAAACATTATTGAGAATTAAACATAATAATGAAATTATTTATCCAAATACTTTTATTGATTTTGCAGAAAACAGCGGTTATATTAAAGAAATAGAAAAAATAATGTTTCCAAAATATTTAAAATATTTAAAAGAAATTGAAATTCCACTCTCTTTTAATATTTCCGGTAAATCATTAACAGATCAAAATCATATTAAAGAAATGTTTGAAAATGTAAATAATCAGCCTATAATAATTGAACTTACTGAACGCGAAATAGCTGGTAACATAGAATATACCAAAGAAATTTTTAAATTTTTTAAAGAAAAAAATTTCAAACTTTCAATTGATGATTTTGGAACAGGATATTCATCTTTAACATACCTTAAAGATTTACCAGCAGACTTTTTAAAAATAGACATGTCATTTATAAGAAATATTGAATCATCTGAAAAAGACTTAGCAATTGTGGAAACAATTATCAATTTTGCACATAAATTTAACTTAAAAACCATAGCTGAAGGGGTTGAAACTGAAAACCAAGTAAAAATATTACAAAAGTTTAATTGCGATTATTTGCAAGGATTTTATTTTGCTAAACCTATGCCTATTGAAGAATTTAAAAATTTCTTAATTTCCCAGAAAAATTCTTGACAAAAAAAATTTTTTTACATATAATTTCAGTCCACAAAGCTTACGGAGTGTAGCGCAGTTTGGTTAGCGCACCTGGTTTGGGACCAGGGGGTCGGGGGTTCGAGTCCCTCCACTCCGACCATTTAAGCCACTATAAGTGAGAAGCTTGCGGGCTACCCACTTGTGGTGGGTGTAGCTCAGGTGGTTAGAGCACCAGGTTGTGGCCCTGGGGGTCGCCGGTTCGAGTCCGGTCATCCACCCCATTGTTCTATCTAATTGAGCGTCCGTAGCTCAATTGGATAGAGCAACGGACTTCGGATCCGTAGGTTGTAGGTTCGAGTCCTACCGGACGCGCCAAACAACAAAAGCTCTCAAATAAGCGCCCTTAGCTCAGCTGGATAGAGCAACGGCCTTCTAAGCCGTAGGTCGCAGGTTCGAGTCCTGCAGGGCGTACCACTTTTCATCTGCGGGAGTGGCGGAACTGGCAGACGCGCTAGACTTAGGATCTAGTGCCGCAAGGCGTGGAGGTTCGAGTCCTCTCTCCCGCACCACTTTAAAAACTTCGCTAGTTAGTGTCTGTCACTAATATGCTTTACTTGATTCTACATTATTAGTATAATTTTCATAAAAACTCCCAAAGGTTGAAATTGTATACATTCAAACATCTGATAAAAGAGATCAAAAAATACAAACGTGAATTCATCATTGCACAAATTATAGCATTAATAGCAACAATAATTTCAATCCCTATTCCTATGCTCATGCCTCTTCTAATCGATGAAGTTCTGCTTAAAAAGCCGGGATTATGGATAGAAAACCTAAGCAATATATTCGGGCAGTGCTCGGCATTTTGCTACGTAATCGTAACTCTTATAATCGTGCTTGTTTTAAGGAGTATGTTTGTGGCCCTAAACGTGGCACAGACCTATTTTTTTGAAAAAATCACAAAAGACATCACCTATAAAATCAGACTAAGGGTTTTGAGCCATCTAAAAAACCTCTCAATCAACGAATACGAAAACCTGAAAACCGGGGATATAGCCAGCCGGCTTATCAGTGACGTAAACACAGTTGAAGAGTTTTTAATCAAATCTGTCTCCCGCTTCGTAATTTCCGCCCTTACGCTGATAGGAGTCGCTATAGTTTTGCTTCTAATCAACTGGAAGCTCGGGCTTTTTATATTGATACTTAACCCTTTTGTGGTGGTGCTTTCGGGTAAAATTGCAAGAAAGGTAAAAAAATACAAAGCCGCCCAAAACCGCTCTATTTCCATATTCCAAGAAGCACTCATCGAAACGCTTGAGCTGTTTGAACAGATAAAAGCATACAACAAAGAGGACTTCTTTTTCAAAAAACTGTTCAATCTCACAAAAGAGCTTAAACAAAAAGCGTTTGATTTCAGCTACAAAGTTGAAGCGTTTAACAAACTAAGTTTCCTGGTGTTCTTGATAGGTTTTGAAATATTCAGAGCCGCGGGGATTTTAGCCGTAGCGTATGACAACCTTACAATCGGGCTTATGCTGGCTGTTTACAGTTATCTGTGGTTTATGATGACGCCTATTCAGGATATTATCTCCATACAATACAGCTATTTCGCCGCAAAAGCCGCGCTTGATAGGATCAACGAAACACTTGAGCTTAAAACCGAGCCTAAATTCCCGCATAAACAAACCCCTTTTGAAAACCCGGTACAAGTTAAAATTCAAAACATCTCATTCAAATACACTGAAAGCGACTGGATACTGAAAAACGCTTCGGCAGCCATCCGTCCGAATAAAATCACAGCCCTTATCGGTGCGAGCGGAGGCGGTAAAACGACGCTTGCTAAAATAATCGCCGGATTTTTTACACCAAACGAAGGCGATATAAAATATAACGGGGTCAGTTTTAAAGAAATCGGACTTGATAAAATCCGCGAGAATGTCAGCCTCATACTCCAAGAAACCAGACTCTTTAACGACACGCTTCTATTTAACCTGACACTCGGAAAAGAGTTTTCGGAAGATGAAATATGGAATGCCCTTAAACTTGCCGAGCTTAAAGAAACAGTCGAAAAGTGGCCTGAGAAACTAAACACTTATGTAGGTAAAAACGGCGTAAAACTCAGCGGCGGACAGAAACAAAGAGTCGCTATAGCCAGAGCCCTGCTTCATAAACCCAAAATCATCATACTTGACGAATCAACCTCAGCCCTTGATATTGATACGGAAGAGAAAGTTTTCAAAAACATAGAAAGTTTCCTAAAAGAGAGAACTTCAATCATAATCGCCCACAGAGCCGAAACGATAGCCAAGGCGGAAGATATCTTAATGATCAAAAACAAAGAGATTATAACCCTAAAAACCTCTTAGCGTTTTTTAGCTTTTTGGTGTTGTTTTCAACCCATTGTCTTATCGTCTCACGGGGTGGCTGTTTTTTTCTTTTTTTATACGCTTCGCTTAATATTGCGTAAAAAGGATGGTTTTGATACTTTTCTTTAAATTCTTTCAAAGTCCCCTCAAAAGAATCTATTATCCCAATAAGATCTTTTTGAAGGTTATCGTATTTTTCACTGAATCTGTCGTGTATCTCTTTTACAAACTCATACTTTTCGCTTTTCGGGTTTAATATTTCAAATAGATCTTTTATCTCACCGCTAAGCGTCATCTGGATAATATTGTGCTCTTTTATATCTCCCAGAATTTTATGTCTTTTTAAATATTCGTCCGTTTTTACCTTTACGAATTTCATATCCTCAAAAACCAGAATCCACCCCTCTTTGCTGACACACACGCCTTTGTTTTTAATATAATCGTTTAAAGGCTTGTTTTCGCATATTCCGGCGTATTCCACACCGAACTTTTCAGCCATCTTTTCAAAATCCAGCAAATAATTACCCTCCGAGTCCCTCACCTGTGTAAGTATCAGGGCTTCTTTATTGTAATCCATAACAACCTGCGATTTTTCCGAAATATATTCAAACATAGGGAAAAGCCCGTTATCAAAGCAGTGCTTTACGAACTTTTTTATATTTTCGCTGCTTTCATAAATCTCCTGGCTTCTCAGAGCCTGATACGAATCAAACCTCAGCTTGCTTTTAAAATAAACTTCCCCTCCTACAATTACGGGATGAACAAACGTGCCGTCTATTTTTTCACTGACTTTTATCACCCTTTTGTCTTTGAGATCCTCTTCCATCCATCCCGGAGCCTGATTTAGCTCAAAAAATTTGTGAATAGCCGGAAACCTATTCCATTCACTGCCTTCTTTTACAAACGTAAGACCTCTAAGCTCCCACGCGTTAAATTTTTCAAACTCCTCAAAATTGCCCTGTTTATAATGATATACGGCAATTTCCCTCTCTTTAAACGTAAAACTTTTACAAAAAAACTGCTTTGAGTTTGCAACAATCTCATCGCATTCATCTTTACTTGGTAAATAAAACATAAACTAAAACCTTTAATATTTTTTAGCGTAATTATATCAAATTAAAATCCTTAAAATTGTGATAAAATAACGATAAAAAAGGAAACCCATGAGAAGTGATGAAGTAAAAAAAGGATGGCACAGAGCCCCTCACAGAAGTCTGTTCAGAGCTACGGGACTTAAAGACGAAGATTTTGAAAAACCGTTTATCGGTGTTGCAAACTCTTTTATCGAAATAATCCCGGGACACTTTTTCTTAAACAAATATGCCGAAATCGTTAAAGACGAAATCAGAAAAAACGGATGTGTGCCGTTTGAATTCAACACAATCGGCGTTGACGACGGTATCGCAATGGGTCACGACGGTATGCTTTATTCTTTGCCGAGCCGTGAGATTATCGCAAACTCAATCGAAACTGTTATGAACGCACACAAACTCGACGCACTTATCTGTATCCCTAACTGTGACAAAATTACACCGGGTATGGTAATGGGAGCTCTTAGAGTGAACGTTCCGTCTATTTTCGTAACTGGCGGACCAATGAGAGCGGGACACATGCCTGACGGAACTCCGATTGACCTTGCTACGGTATTTGAAGGGGTAGGTAAATTCGAAAAAGGTGAAATCGACGAAGAAACACTTTACAACCTCGAATGTCTTGCATGTCCGGGAGGCGGAAGCTGTTCGGGTATGTTTACGGCAAACTCTATGAACACTTTAATAGAAGCTATGGGTATCGCGCTTAAAGGAAATGGAACCGTTTTAGCTCTTACGCCTGAGAGGGAAGAACTTTTAAGAGCTGCAGCCAGAAGAATATGTGAAATCGCTAAAGACGAACAGCTTACAGAACAATACAGAATCAAAAATATTATTAACGAAAAAGCAATTCACAACGCATTCGTGGTAGACATGGCAATGGGTGGAAGCTCAAACACGGTTCTTCACATGATGGCTATCGCAAAAGAAGCGGATGTTGATTTTGATTTACACAAACTAAACGAAATCGCAAGACACACTTCGCATATTGCAAAAATTTCCCCGTCACTTCAAACGGTTCATATGGAAGATATCCACAGAGCCGGTGGAATGAGTGCGGTTATGAAGGAAATCAGCAGAAGAAGCGATACTATCCTTTACCTTGACAACCCTGTAATCGAAGGTGGAACGGTAGCTGATAGAATTAAAGACGCAAAGGTTAAAGACCCGGAAGTAATACACCCTATCGAAAATCCTTACAGCAAAGTGGGAGGTCTTGCGATACTTTTCGGAAACCTCGCGGAAGAAGGATGTGTTATTAAAACAGCCGGAATTACGGGTGAGAGAAAATTTAAAGGCCGTGCTGTTTGCTTTAACTCTCAGCAAGAAGCAATTGAGGGAATTACAAGCGGCAAAATCAAAAAAGGCGACGTTGTAGTTATCAGATACGAAGGTCCTAAAGGGGGGCCTGGAATGCAGGAAATGCTCGCACCTACTAGCTTAATTATGGGTATGGGGCTCGGAAGCGACGTTGCGTTGATTACGGACGGAAGATTCTCAGGTGCCACAAGGGGGCTAAGCATCGGTCACGTAAGCCCAGAAGCGGCGGAAGGCGGTATGATCGGGCTTCTTAAAGATGGTGATATTATCGAAATAGACGTTGACAATTTCTCAATAAACGTCGATTTATCCGAAGAAGAAATTGAAAAAAGAAAAAAAGAATTTAAACCGATTAAAAAAGAAGTTCCTGGTAAATGGCTAAAACAATATAGAATGCTTGTAACAAACGCAAGTAACGGGGCAATTTTAAAAGCAGAATAATTATTTGCCCTTTTTGGGCATAAAGGTTCAATTTGAGAATTAAAATTTATATATCTATATTTTTAATGTGCTGTTTGGTAATTGGCACTTCAATTTATTATACAAATAAAAGTATAAATATTCTTTCAAAAGAAAAAGCTGAACAAATATATAATATAAGAAAAAATGAATATAATGTAATCCTTAAAGATAAAAAAAACTTCTTGAATTCATTTGCAAAATTTATATCTTCTTCTAATATTGTCATTAAATCTTATTTAGATAATAATAGAACAGAACTCATTAATTTTGTAATACCTTTATATAAACATTTACATTCTTCAGGATTATTAGAAGAAATTCATTTTTTTAAAAGACCTGCAATAAGTTTTGTTAATTTTGCAAATTTAAAAGCTTTTAACATGGATGTAAGTAAAGCAAGAGCTGATATTGTATGGGTTAGCACATCATTTTCACCTTCCACTCATTTTTATGTTTGCCGTCTTTATCCAGGGCTTAGAGCCACTTACCCTATTGTCTATAAAGACAGATTATTAGGAAGTGTTTCATTTGGTATTAATATAAAAATCTTCAAACAATTATTTAAAAATTTAGGTGTAAAAGATGTAAGTATCTATTTAAACAATGAAGAGCTAAAAAAATCATTACTTCCAAATAAATATACATTTTTTAAAAATTTACCTTCCTTTAAGGATTGGAAAGTTTTAGGAGATATTTACAATATTAATTTAAAACCTGGATTAGAAACAAAAAATGGATTTGTTTTTACAAAAATTGAAATAAAAGATTTTTTTAATAAACCAATGGCTTATTTAGTTATAAAAGATGATATATCTTCAAGTCTTCATATGCTTAAGCAAAGAGCTTTAAATAAAATGAGTCTTGAAGTTTTTAGTTTTTTATTTATTTTTGCAATAATATTTATGCTTTTCAAATGGCTGTTTGATAAATTAAACGAAATGAATCAAATATTATATTACATAAAAACACAACAATTTGAAAAAATTCCTGAAAAAACAAAAGAAAAAGATGAACTTGACATATATAAAAATAATCTTATAGATGTTGCTCATGATATAAAAGCATATATTTCTTTACTTACACAAAAAGTTAAAAAATATTCAAATAAAGCATATAAAGATGGCCTTACAGAAATATTTAACAGAAGATTCTTAGAAGAAAAAGCAAAAGAGCTATTTTTACAATACAAAGTATCAAAAACACAAGTGGGAATACTTATGCTTGATATAGATGATTTTAAAAAAATTAATGATACATATGGGCACGATATAGGTGATCTCGTTTTGATTGCATTAGCAGATACCATAAAACAAATCATAAGAAAAAATGATATTTTTATTAGATACGGAGGTGAAGAATTCATTATTATTTTACCAAATTCAAATATAGAAAATACATATAAAATAGCAGAAAAAATAAGACGTGAAATAGAAAAAATAAAAATCGATATTGGTCAAAAACATTTGGAATTCACTATAAGTATAGGTGTAAGTGAAATAAGAGATAATGATACTTCAATATTTGACGCAATTAAAAGAGCTGATATTAATTTATATAAAGCTAAAAGAAATGGTAAAAATAGAGTTGAAGTATAAAAATTTATTTAAAAAGCTTGATATAATTCCTTAAAAAGAATATAAATGAATCCCTTGATAAACCAGGCTTTAAAAACAGCTCTTTTAATCATTAAACTTGTAATACCATTTTATCTTTTAGCTGATATTCTGATTTATCTCGGAATACTTCAAAAAATATCATTTATTTTTGAACCGATTACTTCTATAATGGGGCTATCCCCCGAAGTTTCACTTTCCATTGCGGCGGGAGTGCTTTTTAATCTCTATGCAGCTATAGCATTCGCCGCGCCTTTGGGATTAACGCCTTACGAATGGACGATTCTCGGACTTTTTTTAGGTATTGCTCACGCATTGCCCGTTGAAAATACGATTATGAAAAAACTATCAATGCCTCACTGGTATTCGACTCTACTAAGAATAGGTGTCGGAATAATCGCCGTAATAGTTTTCCGACTTCTTCCAATTCACATAGAAGGTAAAACTCTTCAAAAAAAGATAATTCTACCGCATTACGATTCGTTTTGGGAATTGCTCAGTAATTCTTTATATAACGCATCCGTTTTAGCAGTTAAAATTATTATATTGATTACTATTATTATTTTTATAATGCATTTTATCAGAACAAAACTCTTTAAAAACAAAAACCTGAGCGCTTCATTTTCAATTATTACAGGAATTATTTTAGGAATTACTTACGGAGCGGGCGTGTTAATAGCCGAAAAAGATAAACTCACAAAAAAAGAGCTTTTATATGTCGGAACGTTTCTTATGATAGCCCATTCTTTAATTGAAGATCCTCTTTTATTCGTTTTGTTTGGTGCAAATTTTTGGATATTAGTCGGAATAAGGCTTATTTTGGCTGTTATATTTTCATATCTTGTTGTGAAATTTTATAAGGCTTAAGCAAAAATTTCCAATTTTTTAGAATCGTCAAAAAGCCTGTCAAACAGCTTTTTCGCTTTTTTTACCTCATCAAGTGTGGCCTGAATCTGCTTTAAAACAGCATCAAACGTTTTTACACCCTCGTTTTTAATCGCATTTGCATGATTTTCGTCTTTGGGTTTAGGAAGGTATGCTTTTAACATCTGAGCGGTGTTTATCATAACCTTTTCATTTGCTTCTTTTTGTTTCATAAATTTTTCAAAAAGAGGTTTTATTTTTTCAAAAGCCTCTTTTATCTCTTTAAGGTCCTGCTCACTAAGCCCGTTGCCTTCGTAATGAAACTCATATCCATATTCATGTTTTATTGTAAATTCTTCAGATTCAAATTCTCCACCTATTTTATAAGAACTGAATGCTTCTATCGAATCATACATTTTAAGATCAATTTTATCACCTTCACTGGTTGTAAAAGAAAAATTAAAACTTGCAGAATTCAATCCGTATCTCTCGATGCTTAACATATAATACCCCAACTCTTTTATACCAAATCGGCAAAATCGTAAATCCTTTAAATTTCAGTTCTGTTAAAAGTATTTTTTTACCCGAAAAAATTTTTTCGAGAATTATTCTTCCTCTTCAACTTCTATTGCCTGATATGTATAAATCACCGGATGATACATCAGACAATCACCAGGCAGCCCTGCTTTCATACAAAGGTGTGCAAAGAAAAGCTCAAACGCCGGTAGTTCTTCCCAAACACTCGGAAGGAAAGTGGCCTGATGGTTTGCAAGCTGTAAAATTACCCCGTCAACCCCCGGACGTATTTTTCTCATTAGGTCTTCTTTATCCTCATATTCAAGTTTTTCCGGAATTGTAAGTATACTTACTTCAATTTTCACCCTCTCAAACTCTTCAGGCGTTAAAGGCGGAAATCTCGGATCTTCAAATGCAGCTGCTTTTGCATTCGCCACCACATCATCAATCAAAGGCCTGTAAGGAAGAATTGATCCTATACATCCTCTAAGATTACTTCCTCTTGGTTTATCTTTCATTTTAAGTGTAACAAAACATGCCCTCTTTTCTGCCAAAAAA
The DNA here is from genome assembly GCF_054656815.1 of Nautilia lithotrophica. Taxonomy (NCBI): domain Bacteria; kingdom Pseudomonadati; phylum Campylobacterota; class Epsilonproteobacteria; order Nautiliales; family Nautiliaceae; genus Nautilia; species Nautilia lithotrophica. The sequence goes on along the minus strand of NZ_BAAHXN010000003.1, from coordinate 4,285 downwards.
GGATATTTTTTTATCCATTCTTCTTTATCAATAAGTTTTTTTCCTTCGAACTCTTCCAATATGGACATTCTTGCAAGTTTCAATAATACTCTTAAATCTTCCATTTTCCCCTCCTTATATTTTATATATTATATCATAATTCTTTAGTCATTTCCACTAAACTACTTGCTTAATTGTGCCTTTTCCTCAAGTTTATAAAGCCATATAAAAACATCCACCACGGCCTTATACATTTTCGGCGGTATTTCTTCTCCAATTTCAACATTTAAAAGCATATCCGCAAGAGTTTCATTTTGAAAAAGAGGAACATCGTAAAGCTTTGCTTTTTCTATAATCTTTTTTGCAATTTTCCCTTTGCCTTTTGCAATTACTTTAGGAGCGTTTTCTTCATAAGCTTTATATTTTAACGCCACGGCTTTATTCATATTTGTAAATTTTTTCATATACAGGACCTTTTTTTGTCAGTGTGGATTTGTAAAGATATACCTCAAGAGGTATTTCAAATTCAATGTTTTCATATTTTTTAAGCTCGTCCCAGAATTTTTCATCTTTAATATTTTTAATTCTACAAAGCGTTATGTGAGGTTTAAAGGGTTTGTCGTTTTTTAAACCGAATTTTTCGTTTATCTGTCTGTTTATATCGTCACTGACATCCACTTTTAAATATATAATTTTATTACCGAATGTTCCAATCCCTTTAACTTTTAACATTTCATTTTTCACTTTTAATTTTGTTTTATATTTTTCAGGTTCGTCATCCCCTATGAATTTATGCGTCAGGTGAAGATTCCATCCTTCTACCCATTTACCCTCCACATATTTTGAAAGCGAGTTTTTAATAGCTCCGTATATTGGAAATTGCACAGGCGTTGCAATAAAAAGTCTCATTTTAAAAACCTTGAGACTATACTAAAGATTATACTTAACACAATACTTATAATAATTGAAGAAGTAATCGGAAAATAAAATTTAAAATTTCCTTTGTCTATTACGATATCACCCGGAAGCCTGAAAAGCGGAAACCCTTTAAATACATACAAAATCAGACCAATCAGAATAAAAACAATTCCTATAAAAATGAAAATTTTAGCCATTTTCACCCTTTTTTATATATTATAGCAAATTAGTTATAATTTCATTAAAAAAGGATACATATGCCTATGACCATTACTGAAAAAATTTTTGCTGAGCACATAGGTCGTGAGGTTAAACCCGGCGAAATTATTATGTGCGATGTGGACATGACAATCGGAAACGATATTACAACTCCAATTTCTATCAGAGCTTTTGAAGAAAGCGGTGCCGAAAAACTTGCCAAACCTGATAATTTCGCAATAGTTTTAGACCACTTTATCCCTCCAAAAGACATAGCAAGCGCAAATCAGGCTAAAATAAACAGGGATTTTGCATATAAACACGATCTTAAAAACTTTTTTGACGAAAAAGATATGGGAATCGAGCACAGATTGCTTCCCGAAAAAGGTCTTGTAATTCCTGGTGACGTTATTATCGGTGCGGATTCTCATACATGCACACACGGCGCTTTAGGAGCTTTTTCTACGGGTATGGGTTCTACCGATATCGCATTTTGTATGATTACCGGAAAAAGCTGGTTTAAAATTCCTGAGAGTATCAAAGTCATATTCAAAGGTGAAAGACAGCAGCACGTTTACGGAAAAGATCTTATTTTAGAACTTATCAGAAGAATAGGCGTTGACGGCGCATTATACAAAGCTCTTGAATTTACGGGAGAAGTTATTGAAAACCTGCCGATGGATGACAGAATGAGCCTTTGTAACATGGCTATTGAAGCGGGAGCCAAAAACGGAATCGTAGCTTATGACAAAATTACCGAAGCATTTTTAGAAGAAGTAAAAAAATACAATCCTTTAAGAAGCGAACCAAAAATCCACTATTCAGACCCTGACGCAAACTATTCTCAGGTAATCGAAATAGATGTAAACAAACTTGAACCGCTTGTAGCGTATCCGTTCCTTCCAAGCAACGGCAAACCTATTAGCCAGGCTGTAAAAGACGATATTGAAATCGACCAGGTATATATCGGAAGTTGTACAAACGGAACACTTAGTGACCTTAGAATCGCCGCTGAAATACTTAAAGGTAAAAAAGTTCATAGAAGAGTAAGATTAATCGTTACTCCTGCAACTCAAAGAATTTACAAACAGGCCGAACACGAAGGAATCCTTGATATCTTAATTGACGCAGGTGCAGTTGTAGCCAATCCTACATGCGGTGCTTGTCTTGGAGGATATATGGGTATTTTAGGTGATGGAGAAAGAGCCGTAGCCACTACAAACAGAAACTTCAGAGGAAGAATGGGAAGCAGAAGCAGCGAAGTATACCTAAGCAACTCCGCAGTTGCTGCAGCAAGTGCAATTGCAGGTAAAATCGCAGATCCAAGAGACATTTAATGTCTCTTTCTATTCATATTAAAAAATTAGAATTAAAGTGACAGACACTAAATATTTATCATACCCAAAAAGGGTAAAAATTATTTTTGAAGTTGTATTTTCACTGGACCTAATTTCATAGCATTAATAACTGTTCCACCATTTTGGATCCATGCTTTCATTCCGCCTTTTAGAACATATACATTATCAAATTTATACCATTTTTTAAGTGTGGCCGCTGCAAGTAATGCTCTATGTCCTGTTCTACAGACAGTTACAATTCTTTGATTTGGTTTAATTTTACCTTTTTTTACAGCCCCATATATTACACCCCTTGGAATCAATACTGCACCTTTAATATGCCCTGCCATAAACTCCGGACCTTCTCTAACATCTACAATTTTAACATTTCCTTCATTAATCCATTTTTTAAGCGTTTGTGCGGTTACAAAGTTGCTCCCTACGATTTTTAAAGCTTCCGCTTTTTGTGCTTTTACACCATCTAATGGATTGTAAGCAAATAATAATCCCATACTTAATAAACTACCAAATACTAATTTTTTTAACATAAAAGCTCCTTCAGTTTTTTTTTCAAAATTAAGTATAGTATAATTTTCATATTCTTTTAATAATATAAGCAAATTTTATAAGGTATCTAATGAACTATTTAATACCAGAATGGGAAAAACAGGAGTTTGTGCAATTAGTTTTCCCTCACAAAAATACAGATTGGAATTGTTGTTTAAATGAAGCTATTAACACTTTTACAGAAATAGCTTATGCAATAGCACAATATGAAAAAGTATTAATATGTTATGAAGACAAAAACACAATTTCTCACTTAAAACATAAAAACTTCATATTTAAAAAAATAAAAAACAATGATACATGGGCAAGAGACTTCGGTGCAATTAGTATAAAAAAAGACAATGCAATAAAACTGCTTGATTTTAAATTTAATGGTTGGGGACTAAAGTTTCCTGCAAATTTAGATAATCAAATTTCTAGAAAATTATTTAATATAGATAAAAGCTATAATTTTGTTCTTGAAGGTGGAAGTATCGATACTAATGGTAAAACATTACTAACAACTTCACAATGCTTACTAGAACCAAACAGAAATTATCCTATAACGCAAGAGGAAATAGAAGAATTTTTAAAAAAAGAGCTTTTTGTAGATGAAATAATATGGGTAAATCACGGCTTTTTAGAAGGAGACGATACTGATTCTCATATAGATACACTTGCTAGATTTATCAATGAAAATTCCATTGTTTATTGCAAATGTGAAAACAAAAATGACATTCATTATGAGGAACTTTTTTTAATGGAACAAGAACTTAAAAAAACTAAGTTTGAGATAATTCCATTACCACTTCCTGAACCAAAAACATGGGACAATCAACGTCTCCCTGCAACATATGCTAATTTTTTAATAATAAACAATGCTGTATTGCTTCCTATATATGAAGATAATAAAGACAAATATGTATATGATTTATTTTGTGAAATATTTCCGAATAGAGAAATAATTCCTATAAATGCAAATACCCTAATTAAACAACATGGCTCAATTCATTGTATTACAAAAGAATATTTTTCAAATTGCATAAAATAATAAAAATTATAAAGATATATAACTTATAACAATTAATTAGTTAAATTTTTAACTTATAATAATTAATAACAAATATCAATATAATATATTGAATAAAATAAAGTTGAAAAAAAGATTAAATATAACTCTAGGATAAATAAAAAAAACAATTAATTAAACAAATTTTAGGATTTTGACAATGGATAATATAGGGATGTAAAGTAAAAAATTATAATGGATTGAATCAAACATGTGCCAGACCCAATTAGTATTAAAA
>NZ_BAAHXN010000002.1:0-547643 GCF_054656815.1 Nautilia lithotrophica | reverse complement strand
CCCCTGTCAAGACCTATTCTCCTTTTTTTAAGGAAATTTTATATTTTTTACTTTCTTATCGCTTTTCTTACTAATCTATATCTAACTTAGGGTCTGGCACTGCTATGATAATACTTAGTTATTATTCATATAATGTCTATATTTTGATCTGTATTGTTACAATTACTTTATACTTACATGAAAATCAATACCATCATCTAGTTTTTAGTGCCTGACACTTCACACATAATTTTAACATTTGTTTTTTGAACTAATGTTTTTATTTCTTATATTATTTTTATTTTATACATATTTATAATTTATTTTTCTTAAATTCAATTTTGTTATTTAAGTATTTTAAGCTTTTATTAATTACAATCCACTTCTTCTACATTGCCAGATGGTGAAATTTCAATTGCAATACAATTATTATTTGAACAAGTTGTATCTTTACATAATTTAATTTTTACATTTCTTGTTAATAGCTTTCTAACATTTGCAAAAGGATTAATATCACCAGCATCTCCAGCAGTTCCTTCATTTAAATAAACATTTCCCAAATTGTCAAACAATATATCAATTCTATTTCCTAATGATGTAGGCATATTTGATGATGAATATCCAGTAAACTCAATCCTTTTAATTCCATAAGATGATAAATTTAATTCCGGACTATAATCTGCTACTAGTGCACCGATATAATATTTTTTTGATAATGGATTAATAGCTAATTCACTAAGATGTGAATATCCTTCGTCAAAATTTGAACTACTTGCATTAGAAGGTGAATCACTGAAAATATAGTAATAAATTGTATTTCCTGTGTTGGTTATTTTTAGATGCCACCATTGTTTAAACCAATATTTACTTTGATTTTGATCAGATGTAGATGTAGTTTTTGGAAAAGGTTGATATTTATCATCTTTTAATGCAAGTGATTGAGTAAATTTAATATCTTTAATTAACTGATCAGCTGCTAATTGAAGTCGGTTTGGAGAAAAATTGAATGATAAGGTAGCTACAATAATACCTATAATAATAATTACTACTAATAATTCAATAAGTGTAAATGCAGAAGAAAAATTATTTAATTTCTTCTGCTTTGTCAACTTGGTAAAGAATATCATCCCATGGGTGTCTATACATTGGCATTCCAAGTCTTTTCTCATCAAGAATGTGTCCGATGAATCCAATACTTCTTCCAACAATAAAGAACGCATTTAATGTCCCACTTTCAATAAATTCATTTATTTCTTTCTCAGTATACCCTAAAGCTCTCCACATGTCAACCATTAATATACCAATTGTTCCGTCAACATTTAAAATTAAGTTTTCTTTTTTAGAAGTTGTTTCTTTTTCAACTTCTAAAGCATAATCAAGTAAAGGTGTCGCAGGGAAAAACTCTGCCGCATATTTTTTAAGTCCTTCTACCCTCTTATCTGGATTTCTAACAGATTTAATTCTATGTCCGATTCCTGGAATTGGAATACCTTGTTTTTTCATATATGCAAGGAATTCTTTAGGGCTCATTCCGTTATCATGTGCATATTTGAAATAGTGCGCTGCACCATCAATCGCACCACCAAATCTTGGACCTATTGTTAATAAACCAGTTACTAAACTTTCAACTACTGATTTACCTGCTCTTGCAGTAACTTTTGCATTGTGTGCTCCTGATACAGCAGGACCATGGTCTGCAACTGTTTTGATTACAGTTTCAATAAAGTCAGTTGCCCATTTAGGATATCTTTTTTTGAACCAAAGTAGTGAAATAACATCACCAATGCTGTATCCAGTATCAGGTGTAGCAACAGCACTAATTGGAATACCAGCATAAACTGCCTCTTCACCTCTATCATCAGAAATAGTACAAACGAAATTTCTTGGTTTTCTGATTTTACCAGCTGCTAATGCTTTATTATAATCTTCCGGAATTGGAGGAACTGTTGGCTCTTCGATTTCTCCGATTACGCCTTCGCCTTTTAATTGTTCATAAACACCTCTGATTACATCAGGTAGTTCGTTAAAGTTTGCAGGAACATGAATTCCAGCTTCTTTCATTGCTCTGTTTTTAGCTTCCGCAGTTTCTTCGTCAGCATTTGCACTCGCACCTGCGTGACCAAACTGAACACCGCTTGAGAAGTGTTTAGCAATTGTCCCGATACACCATCCGATTACAGGTTTAGTAATTTTTCCTTCTTTGATAGCTTCGATCACTTTATATTCTTCTCTACCACCAACTTCACCAAGAAGAATCATATATTTAACTTTAGGGTTTTTCTCCATTCTTAACATATGATCAAGGAAAACTGATCCTACGAATCTGTCACCACCGATTGCTACACCTTCTGCAATACCATCTGCATTAAGTGCAATAATATTTGAAAGTTCGTTAAATAAACCACCACTTCTTGTTACAAGTCCAGCACTTCCCGCTCTGTGAAGTTTAGATTTTACGATGTTTTCAATAGTTCCACCAATATTTGCTACTTTAAATGCACCCGGAGCAATTGCACCAACTGTTGCAGGCCCTATGATAGTAACACCTTTTTCTCTTGCTGTTTTATTCATAATTCTTGCATTTCTTTCAGGAATACCTTCAGCAGTAATCATAATTACTCTGAACTGATCCATTGCAAGAGCATCCATAGTTACATCATAAGCAGTTCTGAATGATGCAAAGTTTAATAATACATCAGCATTAGGATGGTTTTTAACAGCATCTGCTGTAGTTCTGTAAATTGGAATCATTACTTCATCAGTTCCGAAAAAGAATTTTTCGAATTTATTGCTGCTAGTAGGAGCAACGATTGCCGCTACTGATGGTTTCTCTCTTTTAATAATATAGTCATAATCAAGCATTCTTTGGATTGCAGATTTATTATTATTCCAAAATATTGCCTGTGTGTCCCTTGTAAATAATTCGTTAGCCATTAGTTCGCTCCTTTTTTATCTTCTTCAAGTGCCATTCTTACGATATCTGTAATATGTGTTTCCGGTCCGTAAACTTCAATAGGAAGCCCAAGTCTTTCAGCTGCCGCTTTAATATCTTTAAGACCTTTTTCGTAGTTTGGTCCACCTCTTCTTACGTAAATTCTTGTTCCAACATCTTTCATTTTATCAGCATATTTTTCAAATGCTTGGATAATACCTGTAAATGTTTTTGCTACGTCTGTGAAGTTTGCAATCGCACCACCAATAATTAAGATTTTATCTCTACCTTTTGGATCTTTTTCTCTTGTCATCAAATCAAGAACCGTTTCAGTATAAAATCTTGTTTCATCAGTAGTCGGACCACCAGAATATTCACCATAGTTTGCTAAATCTTCAACACCGCCAGCCATATCAGCAATAGTATCAGCATATACAACTGAAGCACCACCACCAGCTACTAGTGTCCAGATTCTTCCTTTAGGGTTAAGAATTGTTAGTTTAAGTGAAGCACCGCTTTTTGCATCAGCTTCTGCAATAGCTTTTTCTTCAGGTGATTTTTCAGGCATTCCAAATGGTGTTGGGAATTCGATATCACCCCATTTGTCTTTCATCATAAATCCGGCAGTATCGTCTAATCTTGCAACAAGGTCAAGCAGATATACATTGTTTCCAACGATAACTACAGGGTTTATTTCAAGATATGCAAAGTTAAGGTCTCTAAAGAATTTATAGAAATTAATAGCAAAGTTTGCATATACGTCTTTTTTATCAGCCGGAATGTCTGCAGGGATGTTTTCTTTTACAAGTTTTTCGATTTCTTCGTCACTTGCATCGATAGGAATTTTCACTTCTGTTACCTTATCCCAGTTTTCTTCAACTTCCATACCACCATGTGCACTTAGATATAAAACATCATTATTTTCATCAAATGTAGTAGCAGCAATATAGTATTCCTCATCTTCACTATGAGGTGTGAAAGGCTCTACGATAAAGTGAGTAAGTTCACCGCTTTGTCCACTAAGAAGTGTAACTTTTCCGCTTCTTTTTTCATCAATCCATTTAGCAGCATCTTCTAAAGTCACATCACCCGGTTTATTTACTTTAAACAATACTAGATTGTTTTTTCCTCTTTTACCGAAAAGCATATCAGGTTTAGCAACCAAAGCTTTTTCATTTAACCACTCATATCCAGGCTCTTTTGCCTTAGCTCTTAACTCATCTCCACTTGTTACAAGAACACTTTCAAACGGATAATTTAATCCGCTAAAATATTTATCCCAATTTTGGGCAAAAAGTTTTTTTCCGTCATATTCACGAATCGGTTTTTGAGCCATTAAATCTCCTTGAATTTTATTTTAGAAATTGTATCATTATTGAACAAAGTTATAATCTTATTTTATAATTTGAAAAAAATTTTTTTATATTGTGTTTAGTTTTGAAACATCAATTTCTAAAATTTTTCTGTTTTTGTGAAAAATTGAAACTTTATTTTCTCTTTTTTTATATATTAACTTAAATTCATTACCATTTTTAATGCCGTAAAAATTTAGTGCTTTTATTAAACGTTTATTATCACTAAAAATAAAATTAATACGATTTTTCTTTAATTTTTTTACAAGAGGTTTTATAAAATAGTAACTACTGCTTAAATTCCTTGCAGGTGTATATCTATTAAAAAAAAGAGCTAAATCAAAAACAAAAAGAGAAACAAACAATATTATGAACAGAGTTTTATATGTTTTTCTAAATTGAGGCAACCTAACTCTGTATGAATTTAAATAATATTTAACCATATACACAATATAAATTAATGTATAAGGTGCATAATCATCAATGTTTATTCTCTGTCTAAAGGATAAAATTATTGAAATAATAAATGTAAAAAAAGCTATAAAAAATATTATATCCCTTTTTTTATCCAACAAACCTTTATAAATCGCAAACAAAAAATATATAAATACAAAAGGTGAAAAAATTAAAAAATATGTCCCAAAAAGATCTAAAAAATGACCTTTGGGTTTACCGCCAATGTCATAATTGAAATAATTGGCATTAATTGCCAAAAACAATAAAGACAATAACAATAATAAGTTGTCTTTTTTATATATAGAATAAAATATCAATGCAAAATAAAGTGATATAAAGCTGTAATCCAAAAACACCAGAAAACCTAACAAAATATATGAAATGGCTTTATTTATTTTATATAAATATACAAATAATAGTGTTAGACATATTATATATATTGATTTATTGACAATTAAAGAAGAAATAATCATTCCGGGTATTAACATAAAAATTAAAGTTGCAAAGAATCTATCTTTTTCTTTTTTTAAATAAAAAAACGTTATTTTGTAAAACAACAAAACACTGACAAATGCAGTGATAACACCCGGAATTCTTAAAGCCAAATCATTTTTTCCAAAAAGAAAAAAAACGAAGTTTAAAATATAATTTAAAAATGGAAAATGCTCAATGCTTCTAACATCAACTATAGAATAAGAAAGAAAATTTACGCCATACCATAATAAAAAAGAATAAAAAAATAATGAAATAAAAATAATTTTTTTCATAATTTTAGAAAATTATTAATAATTTCTTTTCCATATTCACTCATAATAGATTCCGGGTGAAATTGAACACCATAAATAGGTTTATTTTTTACCCTTAAAGACATAATTTCATTATCATCTAACGAATATGATGTAGGAATAATACATTCCGGCAGCTTTTCAGGATTTGCAACAAGAGAATGATATCTGGTAACTCTGAATTTATTTGGCAAATCTTCAAATATATCGTCTTTCAGTATTATTTGAATATCCGAAGTTTTACCATGCATTAAATTTTTAGCTCTTATAATTTCACCGCCAAAAGCATATGCTATAGACTGATGTCCTAAACAAACCCCTAGAATCGGTTTTTGTATTTTTTTAATAACTTCAACACTCACACCAGCTTCTTTGGGTGTAGAAGGACCCGGTGAAATGATAATTTTTTCCGGATTTAATTTTTTAATTTCTTCAACACTCATTTCATCATTTCGGATTATTTTTAAATTTGCACCAAGTTCAAGGCAGTATTGGACAATATTATATGTAAAACTATCATAATTATCTATCATTAAAACCATATATAGCCTTTTTGTTGTAATTTTATCATTAAATTTTATTTTTTAAAAACACTTCAAGTTCCGATAAACACATCTTAAAATTACTTTCAGCATTTTCGAATATTTCTATTAATTCTTTTCCGTATTGCGTCAATCTGGTTCCACCGCCACCTTTTCCACCGCTTACTTTTTCGACAACCTGTTCTTTTGCTAATTTGTTTATTATATCCACCGCATCCCATGCAGCTTTATAACTCATTTTCATCTCTTTTGCCGCTTTTGAAATAGAACCATATCTATCAATTTTTTTTAATAATTCCACTCTTCCTTTTCCCAAAAAACTTTTCCCTTCTTTTTCAATCCAAAAATTCCCTTTAACCTTCATTATATTCCTATTTTTTTGTTTTTATTATATCATTTCGTAATAATTTGGCAAAGGAAGTATATGTTAAAAGAAAAATTAAAAGATAAATATATAACACTGGAAACCACCCCGCCTAAATTGCCTACAGTTGATTTAATGATTGAAAAAATTAAAAAAAGTGAAGCTTACAGATATATTGACGGATTTTCTACAACCGACTGCCCATTAAGCAAATTAAAATATAACTCGATTATTGCGGCATTTAAATTACAGGAAAAATTTAAAAAACCTGTAATAGCCACAATGAGTATGAGAGATAGAAATAAAATAGCACTTCAAAGTGATTTATTAGGCGCAAATGATTTAGGGGTTACAAACATTTTAGCACTAACAGGTGACCCTGCAAATATGTCAGACCAGCCAAAAGCAAAGGCTGTTGTAGAAGGAAGCAGTATATTACTTTTAGAAATCATAAGAGCTTTTAACAACGGAATGGATTATGCGGGTAAAGAATTTAAAATAAAGCCAAAACCGATTACACCTTTTGCAGTTAGTAATTCTTATGCTAAAAATTTTGCGACTATTGAAAGAAAAATATTTAAAAAAGTTCAAAATTATGCAGTCGGGATTATTACACAACCGGTATATGATATTAGCATTGTTGAAAAATTACTTGAAATAAAACAAAAAATAACATCCCAGTTTCAAGACGAAAGAAAAGATGCCGAAATTATACTAGGCTTTTTTCCAATTACCAAACTAAAAACCGCTCAATTTTTACATGCACACGTTCCTGGAATTTATGTCCCTGAACAATGGATAGAAAAATTAATTAAAGCACATAAAATTAGCGAAGAGGAAGAATATAAAGTCGGTATGGAATTAAGCAGAAATTTATTTAATAAATTACTCAAAAAACATCCAAAAATACATATAATGACTGCTAACAGGTTCGAAATCGTTAAAGAGTTTTTTTAAAAATTATGTGTATAGTTAATTAAAAATGATGTCGAAGAAGCTTCATATCCTTGGGTTTCTTCAAAAACATCATATCCTATTTTAAAAGAAACAGAATCATTGGTATTTATTTTTTTAGAAATACCAAAAGAATAATTATATTTATATTCATCACCTAAATTATAAACTACAAAACCACCATCAGAAACTTTATATGCATTTTTTCCTAAACTTGCCTTAAGAGTTGTAACCCATGGACCTTTAAAATTTTGTAATTTAAAATCAAAATTGACGTAGTTATCTCTTGGTGCAGCATCAGATTTACTCAATTTTATAAAGTTAACTTTTCCTTCTACATAAAAAGAACCTATTTTTGAATAATAATTACCAAAATTGAAACCATATGATGGAGAAATTTGATATACATTTAAGTTTTCATAATTAGAGTAATAAAAATCCATATTTGCATTAAATTTAAGGTATTGATAATACATAAAGCCACCAAACAACACAAAATCATATGAATTATTATATTTTGTAGTTGTCGTTGTGGTGGATGGTCTCCACATATTTCCAGGTTGGTATTTTGTAATTGTTTCGGGATTACTTGAAAAAATGTTATGAATACCTACTTTGTATTTATAATTATTACCTTTAAAATAATGAAATGCTAATGTAAGATCAGTTTGTTTATAATCAGGAGTATCTTTATATTTTAATTTCATATATTCAGCGTCAATTTCAGTTTTATAAGGACTTTTAAAACTAGATAAATAAATACCTATAATAGAAGCATTATCTTTATTTGTATTTTTATCATAATTTAAATAACTAATATAAGGCGTAATATTTGAACAATAAGCAAATGAATATATTAATCCTACACTTATTATAAGTTTTTTCATTTTTACTCCTTAATTTTATATCCTAAATTTTTTTGATTTTCTATATCAATACCAAGTTTTCTAAGATGTGATATTAAAACTTTAATCGATGCTTCACTTTCTATACTATCACATTGCATTAATATATCTTCTTTGGAAAGATACATATTTTTGTTTTTTATTAATGTTTTTAAAAGTTCATTTTCAGCACTACTTAATTTTATTGGTTCAGAATTTATATATAATTCATTTGTATTAAAATTATATAATATATTCCCTTTTTTATATATCGTGGATTTGGATTTCAATATTTTTTTTTGTAAATATTCCAATCTAATAATTAACTTATCATACTCATGAGTTAAATAACAATAATCAGCCACTTCCAAAATTTTCTTATATATATAGCTATCGCAAAAAGTTGTTAAAAAAATCACTTTATAATTAATATAATCTTTAATATTTAAATATTCCGAATAATAGTCAAATGAAATAATCAACACATCAAATTTTTTATTAATTATTTTGTCATAAAAGTCATTTTCGTCTTTGGCATAATAAACATCAAATTTATTAAATTTTATCTCATAATTAACAAAACAAAGTATTCTCATTTACTCAAATACTCTTTTGCTGTTATATTATTAGGATCTAATATTAAAACATCTTCAAAAATTCTTTTAGCTTTATTTTTATCTTTTACGTAATATATTTCACCTAATTTAACCAAAAACAGAATACTTGTAGGATACAAACTCAACATTTTATTTGTTAAACTTAAAGCAGTATCATATTGTTTTTTATACATTAACGCTGTTATTTCATAATAATTTCCGTAATAATTATAATAATCCATTTTTAAAATTACATCCCCGACTTTTAAAGCATTATCATAATCACCGGCCGCAAGATATGTTCTCATTATTCCAAGTTTTGCCTCTATTGAATATGGTGCGACTAAAGATGCTTTTTTATAATGATCAAGTGCATTTTGATATTTTTTACTAAGATAAAACAGCCATCCAAGTCTTAAATTAAGTGTATATCCATTAGGATATTTATTATATACCGGAATTAAAACTTTTATAGCATCTTTATAATCACCCATTTTTTCATAATTATATGACTCGTAATATGCCTTTTTAATATCAATTGCAAATAACGACATTACGATACTAATTATTAAAATTATCTTTTTCATTAATTCTCCTTATTTCAAAATTATCAGTTTTAATTTTATCAAAACCTTTTTCGTAAAAAGAAAAAACAATTTCGCCAAATTTCGATTTAATTTTTAACATCTCTTTTTCATAAAAAACTTTTTTATCAAATAATTTAAAATTAAAAGGCAATAGCAGTTCAATTATAACCTTTTTAAATAAACCATATATAAACTGAGGTGGTAAAACATCGTAATATTCAACTTTTTTATTTATTAATGGAATTTTCGGTGCTAATTTAAAAATTTCTTTCAAAATACTTTCTTTTCCTTCATATTCATAAAAATAGAAAAGTTTTTCGTCAGCATAAAAGTAAAGTTTATTTTCACCATCAAAAAAATAAAATTCACCTTTTTCATTCATTTTTACAACTAATTCTAAACTAGATTTTTTATTTTTTTCAATAACTTCATATGTAAATTTATCATCCAAAATAAAAGTAAGTCTAAGTTTCATAGCTTTATCAATAGCTGTTGATTCTATAATTTCATCTTTTTTAGGTAGAGAATAGAAGTAAAGCTTATTTTCTTTAATATAATCAATAAATTTGAAAGGTATCGTTTCACTTCCTAAAATTCCATATTTTTGGACCTGGATATGAATATGAGGCTCTGGAGAATATCCGCTGTTACCACATTTCGCAATAATATCACCAACTTTAACATAATCACCTACTTTTACATTTATTGAATTTTGCATTAAATGTGAAATTTCTACAAAATATCCATAATCGCTTTTTATAATAATATAATTTCCCCAATTGTTATTTCTGTCAACATTACCAATAAAATTGTCCTGTAAATCATCTCTTTTTGCTATAACATAACCATTAACAGGTGCCACTACAGGTTTTCCAAAAGCATAATAATCTTCTAAAAAAAGTCCGTCATTTGCATACGTTTTACCATTCTTTTTTATTACAAAATCATATGCATATTTCCATTTTCCTTTATGTGTCCATTCGCCGTCAAAAGCCTGATATACACACCATTCACCGGTAAAAGGCAAATTTATTTTAATATCGTTTCCACCAAATCTATAAAAATTGCTAAGAAATGCTATAAGCGATTTTTCAGGCGTATCTTTTATATTGTAATTAAAGAATAAATACCCCATACTATACAAAATCATAATAAACAAAAGAGTAGTAAAATTAAATGGTAAAGTATACACGGGAAGTGCATATATATTAAAAAACACTTCCATCGCATCAATCAAAACAATAGATAAAAACACAGCTAAAAAAGCCAAAAGAAAATTTTTTATATTGGGTATTAAAAAAACACCCCCCAATGCCATGGCAATTAAAATATAATTAAAATTATATGGTGAATTTAACGCCTGAGAAAACGGCACAAAAAAAGAATGAAACCAGACACCTATCCAAAATCCTACAAAAGCCAATAAAAATAAAATTCTTGAGTAAATAAGAATTAACAAGCTTATTACAAATCCGGCAAATGAAAAAGGCAAAAAGAATATAGTTCCCATCGATTTAAAAAAAGCATCAAAAGGTAAATTCATATCAAATATTGCTTTTCTGTATAAAATGTTGCTTAAAAGCCCTGTATATTTAAGACTTGCAAGATAAAAAACCATGCTGACAACTGCAAATGGTAAGGATAAAAGTGGTAAAGAATATTTAACAAACACCCTATTAATACTAAAAGAAACCAAAAAAGTTAAAATGGATAGCATTATCGTAAGTAATATAGTAATAATGGTCACATCAAAAAAATATCCAACGCCCATTCCCACTAATAACGAATTATACAAATAAAACCCATATTTTAAATATTCATCCCTTACATTTATAAACTCGGCAAACAATATAGTTGATAAGATTGCTACTATTCCTAATATGCCAACACTAGGTAACAAAAATGAAAGAATAAAAAGAACTAACCCCGCTTTTATATCCCTCAAAAAAAGGATAGAAATATAAGGTTTAAAAATAAATTTTACTTTATCCAAATCTATCCTTTAAGATAATCAGGTATGATCTCTTTTTCTACAATATATTCTAAATCGTCAGCTTCTTTAATAACATGTGCATTTGAATTTTTATCTATTAATACAATTTTCGGTCTGTATCTAATAAATTGCATAGATTGGGTAACATTATAAGCACCAACCGGCCATATACTTAATACACTTCCTCTTTTAAGTGGCGGAAGCATTATATTTTCAGCAATTATATCAATATTCATACAAAGAGGACCATTTATTTGAGAAGGTTCGTTTAAACCTTCATATCTTTTATCTAAAGCTATATCAAAGTTATACCAAAAAGCGGTATATAATAAATTTACCCCGGCATCAACAATATAACTTTTTTTTCCATCAGGCATTCTTTTTGCGGCGAATACACTCGTTAATAAAAACCCCGCTTCATCAATTAAAGCCCTACCTGTTTCTAAATATAATTTTGGAAGTTTTCCTTTGTTATTTTCAAAAACCGCATTAGTAATAGCTTCAGCATACTCATCAGCACTCGGAACAATAACTTCAGGGGCCTGATATACGCCTTTTAACCTATTCTTGCTAGCAAATCCACCACCAATATCAATATACTCTATTTCGTAACCGAAATCTTTTTCGATTTTATTTTTGAGTTCGATTAATTTTTTTGTCTCGTTTGCATATGCGTTGGCACTTAACATAAAAGTCCCGATATGAGAATGTAGTCCCGTTAAATAAAGTTTTTTTCCTTCATAAATTCTTTTAATAGCATCATAAGCTTCACCATTATCAATATTAAATCCAAACCTGCTCCATTGTGGATAAACACCGGTATCCATATTACATCTGATTGCAACTGGAATTTCAATTTCCAATTCTTCAGCTATTTCTTCTAAATCATTAATTTCATACCAGTGATCGATATGAATTTTTGCACCTTCTTTTACAGCTGTTATTAAAGCCTCTTTTGGCTTATATGGGCCGTTAAAAATTATATTTTTTCCTTCTATTCCGAGTCTTCTTGCTTTTTGATATTCAAATTCACTTACTACTTCCGCTTTGCTTCCGAGTTTATGATATATTTTACAAATTGCATCCAGATAATTGGTTTTATAACTCCACCAAAATTCAACTTCTGGGTATCTGCTTGTAAAAGCGTTTTTAAATTCCATATATTTCTCTTCTATTATTCTTTCACTAAATACAAAAAGAGGCGAACCATATTTATTTACCAAATCATGAACATTAACACCATCTATTTCACTTCTTATTTTTTGTGTTTTGAGAGGACTTCCATATTTACTTGCCATTGCAAAATCAACTCTGTTTATTGTAGGTTTTTCATACATTTTAACTCCTTAATTTATATCTCTTTTTTAGAAATTAAAGCTGAAAATTTATTAAAATCAGCAATTGTTTCTTCTACATATCTAACATACATTTTCTCAACGGGATATTTAAAATTTTCTTTAACTTTTTGACCATTTATCAAATTAATCATAATTTTTGGCAAATTAATTCCAAGCATTGTCGCAAAATAAACCCATGCAGGAAATCTAGGATTTATCTCAATTAAATAAATGTCTTTTCCATCGCTCATTGCTTCAAATTCAAAAGCACCTTTCCACCCTATTGTTTCGACAAATTTTTTACTTGCATTAAATAAAGCATCATTTTTAATACTAATAGCACTCCATACTTTACCAAGTTCAGTTGTTGTAAGTTTTTTTATTCCGACACCCGCAATCAGTTTTTCACCATTACCAATTCCTACAAAATTTATTTCGTTTCCACTGATAACTTCCTGAACAAGTAAAGGGAACCCCCATTCATTGGAAATTTTATAATAATATTCAATTGCTTCATCCAGATTATATGCTTTATATGCTTTATAATAATTACCTTTCACCATTACCGGAAAACCGAGTTCTTTCGTCGCTTTTATCAAATCATCTAAAGATACGATCTCTATTGTTTTAGGATGTTTTACGCCAAGCTTTTTACTAAATTCAGGAAGTTTGCTTTTATCTCTCATTTCAAAGCATTCAAGACTAGGCAGATACGTTTTAATTCCGAGTTTTTCAATTTCTTTTTGATATTTAATATATAAAGGAAGTTCGGCATCTAAATTAGGAATTGCTATATCTATATTGGATTTGTTTTTAATTTCAGTTATTCTTTTTTTAAACTCATCATATCCTAAAGATGGATAAGGCATTAAATAAACTTTTTCAAATATACCTTGATAAATTCCAGGCTCATTCGGGTCATAACTTAATCCAATTAATTTATGTTCATCCATTAAACTCTTTGCAACTGGTATACCCGGAGCTGGATTATCGGTATTA
The DNA here is from genome assembly GCF_054656815.1 of Nautilia lithotrophica. NCBI lineage: Bacteria > Pseudomonadati > Campylobacterota > Epsilonproteobacteria > Nautiliales > Nautiliaceae > Nautilia > Nautilia lithotrophica. Next base: position 533,883 of record NZ_BAAHXN010000002.1, on the reverse strand, counting down.
TTTAACCCACTTATCGCTATTTTCATTGAATTAGTCCGTAAACTTTAAGTTTTTGAAAAAAATCTTCTACATCAATATAAACATCTCTCCAATTAGCTCCGGTGTTTTCAGCAATTATTTTTACTATTTCATCTTTTGTTTTTCCCTGTTTTAATAAATCAATAATTTCTTTTGCCGTTTTATTTAATTGATAAGATGTTCCAAGAGATGGAATAAATGCCATATTGTTTTCATCAATAATCATTTCATTTAATAGCATAACAACTCCTCTTCAAGTTTTTTATAATTATAGTAATGGAAAGTTAATAAAAAGTAAACAGGAAAAAGAGAAAGGACTTAATTTTTTTGTGCTTTTTGCCACAAATAAATTAAAACCCAGATAGCAAAACCAATTCCATAAGAAACATATTCATTAGGAACTTTTAAGTATTCAACCATCAAATTCGGAAGCATAAATAGAGGCACTGCGGCTAAGAAAAGTAATCTTTGAATAATATTTGTATGCTTAATAAAATAACCTTGAGTTGCAGAAGAAAAACTAAACATACCAAGCATTGCCGTCACAAAAATCAGTGCAATTTTAAAAGGATCGCTTATAAAAGTAAATTCATTATAATCCCATTCGTTTACACCGCTAATTAACAGCATTTCCATATTGAAGAAAAACATAAAAGGAAGTATTGCCGTTCTTATATCATAAGCAAATCCTTGAAGCCCCGTTTTAATAGGATCCGATTTTGCAATCCCTGCAGCCGCATAAGCCGCTATACCTACAGGAGGCGTATCATCGGCCAAAATACCAAAATAAAACACAAATAAATGAGCTGCAATTGCCGGAATTAAAAATCCATTATCCTGAGCAAGCTGAAGCATTACAGGTGCAGTTAAAGATGCTACCACGATATAGTTTGCGGTTGTTGGAAGTCCCATTCCCAAAATTAACGAAATAAATGCAGTAAGCAGTAAAACAATTAAAATATTACCATTAGATAAAGTATCAATTACATCAAGTAGCACTTGTCCGATACCAGTTAAAGTAATACTTCCTACTACTATACCTGCAAGGGCCGTTGCCAACGCAATAGGAACCATGTTTCTGGCACCTGCAACCATACCATGGAAAATATCTATAAAACCTTGCGTAAAGTCTTCTTTAATAAGTTTCCTTTTAGCAATAAACAAAGCGTAAAATGGATACTGAATCACCATAATAACCATCAAAAGCCAAATTGCACTAAATGCCGCCATCTGAGCAGATTGTCTAAGGACAATTAAAACATACATTAAATATATAACAGGAATAAGATAATGAAGCCCGCTTATAAATGTTTTAAGTTTTGGGGGCAGGTTTTTAGGATCTTCGCCTTTTAATCCCAGTTTTTTACTTTCAAGATGAACGATATATAAAAGTCCGAGATAGCTGACAATTGCCGGAATTGCCGCGGCAATTATAACATCGGTATATGCAAGGCCTAAAAATTCAGCAATAATAAACGCCGCAGCACCCATAACTGGCGGCATTAATTGACCATTTGTCGATGCTGCTACTTCAACTGCCGCTGCTTTTTCTGCAGGAAATCCCGCTTTTTTCATAAGAGGTATGGTAAAAACTCCGGTAGTTACAACATTTGCGGTAGAACTTCCGCTGATAATACCTGTCAGTCCGCTTGCAACAACACTCGCTTTTGCAGGACCTCCTGAATATTTACCAAGCATAGCATAAGCAAGCTTTATAAAATATTCCCCTGCTCCGGCTCTTTCAAGCAAAGCACCAAAAAGAACAAATAAGAATACAAATCCGGCTGAAACACCTAATGGAACACCATAAATTCCTTCAGTAGTTAAATACATCTGAGCCATTATTTTTTCAATTGAAGCACCTTTGTGGGAAATGAGTTCAGGCAGATACTGACCAAATTTATCATAAAGCAAAAAAACAATTGCCACTATACTTAAAGCAATACCTATAACCCTTCTTCCGGCTTCTAAAAGAATAATCATAAAAACAACACCTATTGCTATATCTCTAAATAGATAATCCCCCGGACGATTTGAAAGCCCTACATAATCAATTGCAATGTATGCCGCTCCAAATCCGCCTACAATAGCTAAAATCCAATCCCACCACTGCACATTTTTTAAAAATTTAGGTTTTTTGATAACAGGATAAATTAAAAAAGCTAAAACTATAGCAAATGCCAGGTGTATACTTCTTACAATCGTAGAGTTAACGGGAAAATAACTTACATAAAGCTGATAAATTGACCAGCTGAATGCAATAAGAGCTATTAACCAATATAGAGGCCCGCTTTTAAAATTTCTCTGACCTTCTAACTCGGTTAATATCTCTTCTTCAAGATCTTTATCGATTTTACCCGTTTCGGCTTCTTTTTCTATCTCATCAATTTCTTTTTCAAGTTCTTCATTTATTTTAAACATTTCAGGTTTTGACATTTTACTCCTTTATATTTAATTATAAGACCCCATAAGGGGAAAAAGAATTATAGAAGTCCTGCTTCTTTAAATGCTTTAACGGCACCTGGGTGCATAATTTTATGATCGAAACCTTTTAAAAGATCTTTTTTAGTTAAATTTTTATATGCAGGGTGCATTTTTTTGAATTTGTCGAAGTTATCAAGAATAGCTTTTGTTAAATAATAAACTGTTTTATTATCCATTTTGTCACTTGTTACTAAAATAGCTTTAACCCCGTAAGTTTTTGTAGGATGATTTACACCTTTATACATTCCGGCAGGAATTACTCCCCAAGCATAATAAGGTTTTTCAGCTACTAGTTTTTGAGCCGCAGGAACGTTATCAAGTGAAATTAAATCAATTGATGTAGAGTTTGCCGCATCTTTGATGTTAGCAGTTGGGTGTCCAACCATATAAAAATATCCGTCAATTTTTTTATCTTTAAGAGCGTTTGGACATTCTGCAGCTTTTAACTGCTCTACTTTTAATTGATTAAGATTAATTTTTTTACATGCGCTAAAAAGCGTTTTCACAGCAGCTTCGTTACCGCTTCCAGGGTTTCCGATATTGATTCTGTGACCTTTTAGATCAAAGAAGTTTTTAATTCCGCTGTCTTTTCTTACTACAAGTGTAAGAAGTTCAGGGTGAATTGACATTACTACTCTTTCACCTTTGAAAGGTTTACCCTCAAATTTACCTTCACCATTATAAGCTTGATAAACAACATCTGATTGAGCTATACCAAAATCAAGCTCACCTTTTCTAATAGCATTTATGTTATAAACACTACCACCTGTGCTTTCTACGGTGCATTTTACACCTGTAGTTTTTTTCATTTTGTTCATAATTCTACAAATGGCACCACCTGTTGGGTAGTAAACACCTGTAACCCCACCTGTTCCGATTGTAATATATTGATAAGCCATTGCACTTGTAGCAAGAACTGCCGCACTTACCATACCTACTAGAAATTTCTTCATACACACTCCTTTTTTTAATTTTTACAAAGTCTATAAATTATACCAAAATTTATCTTATTTTTAAGTTTATTTTAAGAGATAATTAATATTTATAAGGGAGAAAAGAAAAAGTTATAATTTATTGATGATAATTTGGTGCTTCTTTTGTAATTGTTACATCATGAACATGAGATTCTTTTAATCCAGCACTTGTAATTTCTACAAATTCGGCATTTTCCCAAAATGTTGGAATATCTTTTGCACCGCAGTATCCCATAGAAGCTCTGAGTCCACCGATTAATTGATGAACAACATCTGCAATTTTACCTCTGTAAGGCACCATTCCTTCAATACCTTCCGGAACAAGTTTATCTGCAGCAGTTCCTTCTTGGAAATATCTATCATTACTTCCTTTTTGCATTGCACCGATACTTCCCATACCTCTATATGCTTTATATTGTCTTCCCTGATACATAATGGTTTCACCAGGACTCTCTTCTGTTCCGGCAAGTAGGCTTCCGATCATAACACTGCTTGCACCCACTGCAAGTGCTTTTGCAATGTCGCCTGAATATTTAATACCCCCGTCCGCAATAATCGGAACGCCATATTTTGCACCTTCTCTTGCACATTCGTCAATTGCGCTTATTTGAGGAACCCCTACACCAGCTACGATTCTTGTTGTGCATATACTTCCAGGACCGATTCCTACTTTAACAGCATCTGCACCCGCTTCAATCAACGCTCTTGTAGCTTCGGCTGTTGCAACATTTCCACCTACTACATCTACGTCAAATCTTTCTTTAATAGCTTTTACAACATCCAAAATACCCTGCGAATGCCCGTGAGCAGAATCTACAACAATTACATCAACACCCGCACCAACTAAAGCAGCCGCTCTTTCAACTCCGTTTCCTACACCTACAGCCGCTGCAACTCTGAGTCTGCCGAATTTATCTTTATTAGCGTTTGGATAAGTTTTTTTCTTTTGAATATCCTTAATTGTAATAAGACCTTTTAAATAACCCTGATCATCAACAATAGGAAGTTTTTCAATTTTATGCTGATGAAGAATGTCTTCTGCTTCATCAAGTGAAATACCCTCTTTTGCTGTAATTAAAGGCATTGGTGTCATTAAATCTTTTACAAATCTTGTTGTGTTTTTTTCAAATCTAAGATCTCTATTAGTAAGAATACCCACTAATTTACCATCTCTGTCAACTACAGGCACACCCGAAATTCTATAAGTTGCCATAATATCAAGAGCCTTTGCAATAGTATCATCAGGGAATACTTTTACAGGATCGATAATAATTCCGCTTTCACTTTTTTTAACTTTTTCTACTTCTTTTGCCTGTGTTTCAATATCCATGTTTTTATGGATTACGCCGATTCCACCAAGTCTTGCAATAGCTATAGCCGCTCTTGCTTCCGTTACTGTATCCATTGCTGCGGATACCAATGGAATATTTAAGCTAACGTTTCTTGTAAATTTAGTAGTCAAATCAACATCTTTTGGTAATACGTTTGAATATTTAGGGACTAATAAAACGTCTTCGAATGTCAGTGCTTTGTATTTTATTCTCATTTGCTTTCCTTTACTAAATTTTCAACTATTTTCGCTCCATCAAACAATGTCTGCTCGTCAAAATGTTTAGCTATAAGCTGAAGTCCGATTGGCATATTATTTTTATCTTTTCCTACAGGAAGTGAAATAGCTGGAACTCCCGCAAGGTTTACGCTGATGGTGTATATGTCGCTTAGATACATCTCAAGAGGGTCTTTTTTGCTTCCAAATTCAAATGCAGTTGTCGGCGTTACGGGAGTTAGAACCAAATCAGCTTCAGCAAAAAGTTTGTCAAATTCATTTTTGATTAAATGTCTTACTTTTTGTGCTTTTAAATAATAAGCGTCGTAATATCCACTTGAAAGAACGAAAGTTCCAAGCATAATTCTTCTTTTTACTTCATCACCAAACTGAGCTCTTGTTAATTTGTATGTTTCTTTCAGATCTTTTCCTTCAATTCTGTTTCCGTATCTCATACCATCAAACCTTGCAAGGTTTGAGCTCGCTTCCGCAGTAGCAACCACGTAATAAGTTGCAACGTCATATTTTGAGTTCATTAGAGTTTTATGAATGATAGTATGTCCTTCTTTTTCAAGCTCTGTGATAATATCATTAAGTCTTTTTTTAATATCCTCATCAGCTTCATCGATATAATTATCAATTACGGCAATTTTAAGCTTTCTGTTTTCGTTAATTTCTATTTTTTTATTCTCAACCGGTGCTGACGTTGAATCTTTTGGATCATGCCCTGCAATAATATTGTATAAAATAGCTGCGTCTTCCACGTTTTGTGTAATAGGCCCTATTTGATCAAGTGAGCTTGAAAACGCCACAAGTCCAAGTCTGCTAACTCTCCCATACGTAGGTTTCATTCCAACAACCCCGCAAAACGCTGCAGGCTGTCTGATAGATCCACCAGTATCACTTCCAAGTGCTGCAACTGCAAGTCCGGCACCAACTACAGCGGCACTACCACCACTGCTTCCCCCCGGAACTCTATTTGTATCATGCGGGTTTAAAGTTTTACCATAATAGCTTGTTTCAGTAGAACTTCCCATAGCAAATTCATCCATATTACATCTACCATAAGGACTTAGTCCCGCTTCAAGCATTTTATCAATTACAGTTGCGTTATAAGGGCTCACATATCCTTGTAGGATTTTAGAAGAACATGTAACTTCCCAACCTTTTACGTTAATGTTATCTTTAATTGCGATAGGAACACCATCACCCATTTCACTTAGATCTTTACCTAAAAACTGCTCAACATATCCGCCAAGCTCTTTGTTTTCTTTTGCTTTTTTATTAATTTCTGTTTTTAAATCTTTTAATTCTTCTTTTGACAATTTTAGTGCTTCTTTAAGTGTTATCATTAAAAATCTCCTTTTATACTTTTAAGCCATCTATAAACTATGTAGCTTATTGCCACTATAATAATAATATTTAAAATTATAAACCAAAACGGAACAGGTTTATCCATTTATTGCCTTTTCACATCTATCACACAATGCACCTTCTTCTTTAGCCAAATATCTCCAACATCTTGGACATTTATGTAAAGGTGAGCGTTTAATTTTTATAACAAACTGCTCATCACTTATATGGAATTCATCTAAAACATCACCTTCAATCTCATCACCGATTAAACTTACTACAAAAAAGTCGGCCATTTCATCAACCAATAATTTATCATAATTTGTTTCAATTGCAAGCTCGAGTGTATCTTTTATAACTTTTTCTTTTTTGAGTTTGTCCACAATTTCAAAAAATCTTCTTCTGATTTCCAAAATTTCATCATCAATCGGATTTTCCACGGCTGTAAGAGGTGTATATACAAAATCAAACACGTCTTTTGCATCTTCTTTTATAACTTTAGGCGCGTGTTCAACCGCTTCATCCATCGTATATGTTAATACCGGTGCAAGCAGTGAAATAAGCTCTTTCACAATCACTGCCATTGTGCTTTGAGAATTTCTTCTCTTTTCGGAATTTAAAGGCTCACAATAGAGTCTATCTTTACATACGTCCATATAAATCGCACTGAGCTCTGTAACAATGAAGTTATTTAAAATATTAAACGCTTTTGAAAAATCGTATTTACCAAAAAGTGCAACCACTTCATCAAATACTTCTTTGCTTCTTGCCAAAATCCATCTGTCAATCATAGAAGGGTTTGTAAGTTTAATCTCTTCCAAATCGTTTACGTTTGCAAGTAAAAATCTTATTGTATTTCTTATTTTTCTATATTGTTCCGCAACTTGTTTTAAAATTCCGTCACTGATTTTAATATCTCCGCTGTAATCGCTCGTAGCAACCCAAAGTCTTAAAATTTCGGTTCCGAATTTTTTAGAAACTTCCTGAGGAGCTACGACATTACCTTTAGACTTACTCATTTTTTCACCCTTTTCATCTACGGTGAATCCGTGAGTAAGTATTGATTTATAAGGAGCTCTTTCCTCAATAGAAGTTGACACAAGAAGTGAGCTTTGGAACCATCCCCTGTGCTGATCACTTCCTTCAAGATACATATCCGCAGGATATTCACCTGCATCATAAGGTCCGTTTTTAAGAACGGCAAACCAAGTTGATCCGCTGTCAAACCATACGTCTAAAATATCGTTTACTTTTTCAAGTTTCGAAGCCAAATCTTTTTTATTTTCAGGAAGCAGCTCTTCAATGCTTAAATCATACCAAGCATCAGCGCCTTTAACCTTAAATATTTCATAAATATTTTCGATAATTTCATCATCGATAATAAGTTCGCCCGTATCTTTGTTTCTGAAAAATGCAATAGGAACACCCCAGTCTCTCTGGCGGCTTATACACCAGTCAGGTCTGTTTGCAACCATTGTGCTTAGTCTATTTTTACCTGATTTAGGAGTGAACTCGACTTTTTCTATTTCACTAAGAGCTCTGTTTCTTAGCGTATTTCCGTTTACTTCTTTATCCATTGCGATAAAAAACTGCTTAGTAGCTCTGAAAATTACCGGATTATGGCATCTCCAGCAGTGCGGATAGCTGTGCGTAAATTTAGATACTTTAACCAGGCTATCACCTAAAAGATCTAAAATTTTAGGATTTGCCTCAAATATATGCATACCTTTAAACTCTTCAGGCAGTAACTTTTCAGTTACGATTAAGTTAGAGTATTTACCTTCATCATCCACGGGCTGCAATATTTCACCAAATCCGTATTTGAGCCATACTCTGTAGTCTTCCTCACCGTGCCCCGGAGCCGTATGGACACATCCTGTCCCTCCGTCCATCGTTACGTGTTCACCAAGGATAATTACTGATTCTCTTCCGTTTAGAGGATTTATTGCTTTTAAGTTTTCAAGATCTTTTGCATCAAACTCTTTTACAATTTCACCGCTTACTACCTCAGCTTCTTTTAGATTTTCATACAGCTCTTTTGCTACAATTTTTCCATCTTCACTTAAAACATATTTCTCTTCCGGATTTAGAGCAATTCCCATATTTGCAGGAAGTGTCCAAGGAGTTGTTGTCCAGATCACAATGCTTGCGTTATTTATTCCGAGTTTATTTTTAGCTTCCTCACTTAAAGGAAACGCAACATAAATTGAATAGTCTTCTTTATCTTCATATTCAACTTCTGCTTCTGCAAGTGCGGTTTTATCGTGCATACACCAAAATACCGGCTTGCTTCTTTCTACCAAAAGACCTTTTTTTGCAATTTCAGCCAAAGCTTTATAAATATTCGCTTCAAATTCAAAATCCATAGTTTTATACGGATTATCCCAATCCCCTATCACTCCAAGATTTTGAAACTCTTCTTTTTGAATTTCAATAAATTTAGCGGCGTGTTCTCGGCAAAGTTCTCTTACTTTACTCTTAGGAAGACTTTCTTTCTTTTCACGACCTATTTTCTTTTCAACCTGCTGCTCAATAGGAAGCCCATGGCAGTCCCATCCCGGAGTATATCGAACGTCAAAGCCCTGAAAATAGTAATATTTAACAATTATATCTTTTAAAATTTTATTAAGAGCATGTCCTATATGAATATGCCCGTTTGCATACGGAGGTCCGTCATGAAGATTGAATTTATCGTTTCCTTTTCTATTTTGTTTCATTCTTTCATATACATTTTCGCTGAACCATTTTTTGTATTTTTTAGGCTCGTTTTGAGGAAGATTTCCACGCATCGGAAAGGTGGTTTTAGGCAAAAGAAGAGTATCTTTATAATCCATTGAGGTTTTCCTTTTTTGCAAGGTATTATACCAAAAAAAGTAGTTAAGTTGTGTAGTTGTTAAGTTGTGAAGAAAAACATTTCAAAATTTCCTTCACAACTTATCTACTTACCTACTTCACAGCTTCTACTCAATGTGTGAAACAACCTTGACTATTTCAGGGTCCGCTTCATAAAAATACTCTTTTTCATCATATTCAAACTGAGAAAGTAAATCCCTGATTACATTTATTCTGGCCCTTTTTTTATCGTTTGCATCTACAATAACCCATGGTGCGTAAGGCGTAGATGTAGCTGCAAACATATCTTCTTTGTATTTTTGATAATCATCATAATGCTTGTAACTTTTCCAGTCAAGAGTTGAAAGTTTCCATTTTTTAAGAGGGTCTGTTTCTCTTTTTTTGAGTCTTTTATACTGCTCTTCTTTTGTAATATCAAGATAATATTTAAAAAATTTAATCCCGTCATCCACTATCATTTCTTCAAATCTCGGAGCCTGTCTTATAAATTTAAGATATTCTTCATGTGTGCAAAAACCCATTACAATCTCAACCCCAGCCCGATTATACCAGCTTCTGTTGAAAAACACCATCTCTCCCCCAGCCGGAAAATGAGGCACATACCTTTGAAAATACCACTCGCTTTTTTCCCTGTCGCTTGGTTTGTCAAGTGCCACACTTCTTGCAAATCTCGGATTTAAGTATTCAAGAATTCTTTTTATTGTCCCGTCTTTACCGGCTGTATCCACCCCCTCAAATACAACCAAAAGTCTTTTATTTTGTAATTTTAACCATGTTTGCAGTTTTACAAGTTCGATTTGAAGTTTTAAAAGCTCTTTTTGATAAAACTTTTCTTTCATTTTCCCATTTTTTTTAAAAACCTTGTCTTTTGGCAACTGATATTCAGGCAGATCTTTTTTCTTTTTCATATTGTCCCCTTTTTGATACAATATCCTTAATTATATCACAAAGGACTGAAATGGAAATTTTATTTGTCGGAAGAGAGTGGAAATTTAAAAAGGCATTAAAAGAAGAATTGTTAAAAGTTATTGATTACAACTCAATCAGATATATAGATACGTTTGATATAGAATTCCAACCATCACAGGAAACATTAATCGTAACAAACAAAAAAACATACCCGCTCGTTGCAAGAATTCTGGCCAATCTTACAAACCAGCAGCTAGTAGTAAAAGATGATTTTTTAATTCCGGAAAAAGCAAAATATACAAAAAACAGCTTTTTAATAGAATACTTACATCCGTTAAACGTTATTCTGTTAGAAGACAAAATTCCGGAAATTTTTATTATCACACCCGAATATGAAAGTATTAATGTTTTCAAATTCGACAAAGACACAACCATGATGTTTTTAGAGCCTATTTTTAATGCACATAAATTAAATTACACAATTATTGAACATGAAGGCGGATTTATAGAAATAGTCACTGAAACACTTGAAGATATTGTCAAAAAAGAGATTTTAAACGTAATTCCGACAGTTGTTTTCGGAAATCTTTTCGAACATATCGTAAACAATTTGCCTCCGAAAAAAATCACATTTGCAGAAAGCTGCACCGGAGGACTTATTGCCAGCCATCTTACAAAAATAAGCGGTTCAAGCAACTGCTTTGACGGAAGTGTAGTTACTTATGCCAACAGAATTAAACACGAATGGCTAGGTGTGGAAGAAATAACTCTTGAAAAATACGGAGCGGTTAGCGAACAGACTGTTAAAGAAATGCTTTTAGGTGCCATTGAAATCAGCAAAGCCGACTACGCATTGGCAGTAAGCGGTATTGCAGGGCCTACCGGCGGCACACCTCAAAAACCAGTCGGAACGGTATTTGTTGGTGTAGCTGACAGAAAAAACCTTAAAGTTGAAGAGTTTCATTTTAAGGGTGAAAGAAATTATATTCAATTTCAGGCCATGATGAATGCAATTAGAATGTTTATCACTTTTAGCGGTTTATATAGTAAAATTCCATAAAAAAGGTGCTGTTATATGCCAAATTCTATTGAAAGAGTAAAAAAAGCAATAAAAGAGATTCAAAAAGGCAATATTATTATTATGATTGACGATGAAGACAGGGAAAACGAAGGCGACCTGGTTTATGCCGGTGTTTTTTCCACACCTGAAAAAGTTAATTTCCTCGCCAAAGAAGGCCGTGGGCTTATATGTGTAAGTATTACAAATGAAATTGCTAACAGACTGGACTTAAAACCGATGGTGGATTCAAATAAAGAAAGTTTTTCCACTGCATTTACAATAAGCGTGGATGCTAAAGAATGCACAACGGGAATAAGTGCGTTTGAAAGAGATTTAACAATTAAAAAATTATCATCGCCAACCAGCAGGCCTGATGATTTTGTAAAACCGGGGCATATTTTTCCTCTTGTCGCAAAAGAAGGAGGAGTGCTTGTTCGCACAGGTCATACGGAAGGAAGCGTTGATATCTGTAAATTAGCGGGTGTATATCCGAGCGCCGTAATATGTGAAATTATGAATGAAGACGGCACAATGGCAAGAAGAAAAGATTTAGCCGATTTTGCTAAAAAACATAATTTGGCCGTTGTCTATATATCAGACATAGTTGAATACAGACTTCAGTTTGAGACTTTGATTAAAAAAGAAAAAGAAGAAACTTTGGAAATAGATGGTGTTAAATTTAAAAAAATACAATTTGTCGACCACTTAAACCACAGACATTATGTTTTAGCAAATAATCCTAAAAAAACCACAAATGTCAAATTTTACAAAGTTACAAAAAATGTGGATTTTCTTTTAAATAGTGAAATTTTAAAAGAATATGAAAAAATTCTCGACTACATTAAATACAACGGCGGAGTGATTATTTTTATAGACTCCGAATCAAAAGAAGCCGAAAAAGAGTATGGTATCGGTGCACAGATATTAAAAGCTCTGGGTATTCAAAACCTGAATCTTTTCAGCAGACACAAAAATGAATTTAACGCCCTAAAAGGTTTCGGAATAAATATAAACAAATATGTGGAGGTATAATGAAAGCGATAATTTTACTTAATATGGGTGGAGCCAGAAACGCTGATGAACTTAAAGAGTTTTTATACAATATGTTTAAAGACAAAAGAATAATCTCATCTCCTATAAGACATTTTTTAGCGCCTCTTATTTCAAATCTCAGATATAAAAAAGTATGGGAAAATTATGAAAGTATAGGAGGAAGCAGAATTTATGATTTAACCCAAAAGCTTTGTGATAATATGAAAAATTATGCTAACTGCGATGTTATTTATGCCATGCGTTATACCAAACCGAAACTTAGAGATGTTATCGAAAAATATGATGAAGTGATACTTTTACCGCTTTATCCGCATTACTCTTTTACAACATATGAAAGTTCACTTGATGAATTGAAAGAAATAGATTTTAAAGGAAAAATCAGTATTGTCAAACCTTTTTTTGAAGATGAAAGGTTTAATGAAATAATTAAAGAAAATATATTAAAAAACATCGAAAATCCTAAAGAGTGGCATCTGATATTTTCTGCCCACGGCCTTCCGAAAAAAATGATTGATAAAGGTGACAAATATCAAGAACATATCGAAAAACATGTAAATATTTTAAAAGAAATGCTTCCCGGGTTTAAATCAATAAATCTTGCATATCAGTCAAGATTCGGTTTTGCCGAGTGGCTTAAACCTTATCTTCATGAAGAACTTGAAAAATTTAAAAACGAAAAAGTCCTGATTTATCCTATTTCGTTTATGATCGACAACAGCGAGACTGATTTGGAACTGAAAGTGGAATATAAACATCTGGCCGATGAAATCGGAATAAAAGAGTATAAAGTCGTAGAATGTCCGAATGATAGTGAAAAAGTGGCGAAATTTTTAGTGGAGCTTGCTGATGAAAGCGATTCTTCAAAGAGTTAAACACTCAAGTGTAAGCGTCGATGGAAGACTTGTAAATAAAATTGATTCGGGTCTTAATGTCTTAATCGGATTTGAAAAAGACGACAATGATGAAAAACTTAAAAAAATGGCAAAAAAAATTGCCTCTTTAAGAATATTCGGTGAAAGGTTTGAAAAAAGTGTTACGGATATAAAAGGTGAAATCCTCTTAATTCCAAACTTCACCATACCTGCTATCACAAAAAAAGGCACGCGTCCAAATTTTCAAAATTCAATGCCACCAGACGAAGCAAAAAATTTTTATGATAAAATGATAAACGAACTAAATCAATATGTTCCTACAAAAAACGGCGTATTTGGTGCAATGATGGAAGTTGATATTATAAACGACGGCCCTGTAACCATTATATTGGAGGTTTAAAATGAAAAAAGTTTTATTGATTTTTGTTTTATTTATCAGCTTATTCGGATACGATGTAAAGGAATTTGTAACATGTAAAGATGTTCAAAATTTAACACCGGTAGAAATTACAAATGTTTTTACAACAAAAGACAAAAAAGTGTATGCATTTGCATATTTTACAGACATTGAAGAAAATTCATTAATTGATTTTGTTTGGGAAAAAGAAGTAAACGGCGTATGGAAACTTTATGCAGATATTCAGCTTCCGATTTTCGCAGGGGTTAGATGGAGAACGTATTCCAACATTACAATCAGACCTTTTTTTACTGGAAAATGGAGAGTAAGTATAGTAGAAGGTAATGATACAATAGACACTAAAGAATTTTATATAAAAGATTCAAACACTACCTTACAAAAAAATTAAGGATATAATTTGAGATTGTTATTTATTTTATTATTTACAATAAATATTTATGCTTCATCATTAAACGATATTATCAAAGAGATTCCTAAAAATTCGCCAAACTATTCATTTGCTAAAATCTTAATTTTAAAAATAAACACGTTAAAATTTAAACAGCCTGAAATAAATCTCAACCCGTTAAATGAAGAAGAATATATAAATTCAATTTACAGATTAATTGACTTATTGACATTAATGAACACTCTTCCAAAAAGCATTAGCGAATTGCAAGACAAAATATCTATTTTACAAAATCAAAATGACCCTATTTCCAAAATCCAATTAATCTATTTTCAAAAATTACTCGATATTCAAAACAATACACTGGATTTTTTAAACAACCATTTCAATATTTTTGAAAAAAAACTTTTTAAACAATTAAGTTTAATAACTTTTAATATAAAAAGCGCCAAAAAAAATATAACCTCTATTCAAAAACAATTATTAAACAACCAACAAAAACTTGAAAAACTAAAAATAAACCTTCAAAAATGGCTACTCTTAAATGACAAATCAAACATTGATATAACACAAAGTCTTATAAATTTAACACTTGAACAAAGAAAAGAAATTTATAAAAATTTATTTAAAAACCAACTGATAATCTGGTTAAATGAAATTAAAGAAAAAGACAAAAACGCTTTCAAAACCGACGATAAACTTTTGGATTATGCAAAAAAAATTGATGCCAATTTTTATAACTCAACGAACCAAATAGTAATTGATTTTGAAAAGTTTGCTTTTGGCGCTAAAGTATTTGTTTACGGAGCAAAAAAAGAACTTGAAATATTTACTCAAAAAACCATAAACATCATAAATTACCCTATTTTTAAAGTCGGAAACAGAACAATTACCCCTCTTAATTTTGCAATTTTTATATTAGTGTTGGTAATTGGATGGTTTATAGGCAAATATTACAAATACCTTATTTACAAACTAAGACATAAAAAAAATATTTCTTATTCAACTGCAACTTTACTAGCCAATATGGGTTATTACACGATTTTAACTTTATCATTTTTAATAGCGTTAAAAGTTGTGGGGCTTGATTTAAGTTCTCTTGCAATAATTGCCGGTGCACTATCCGTTGGAATAGGTTTTGGATTACAGAATGTCGTAAGCAATTTCGTAAGCGGCATAATTTTGATGTTTGAAAGAACGATAAAAGTTGGAGACTACATACAAATAGACCAGGATACAAGAGGAGAAGTTGTAGATATTTCAATGCGTTCTACAATAATCAGAACAAATGACAACATAAACTTAATAATCCCTAATCAGTCATTTATTCAAAATAATGTAATCAATTGGACACTTGGCGATGATATCGTCAGATTCAGAGTGCCTTTTGGCGTAGCATACGGAACTGATATAGACAAAGTAGAAAAAGTTGTATTAGGTGCAATTAACAATTCACATTTGCCGTTTATTAAAAAACATCCTACACTTGATGTCACACCGCTTGTGGTTTTTATGGAAATGGCTGATAGTAGTCTTAATTTTGAATTATTCGTATGGGTAAAAGGCGAATATGCAAGACGTCCAAGAAGGACAAGAAGCGAATTTCTAAAAGTAATATATCAAGCGTTAAATAAAGCCGGAATAAGCATTCCTTTCCCTCAGCAGGATCTGCATATAAAAGATTCGGTCCCATTTGAAATTACAATTAAAAAACAATAAAAAATACGAATATTCAAGCGGATCTTTTATTTGGCTTAACATATAAATTGTTCTATTTCTATACTCATATTACATTTAAATAATAATACGGATCAAAACTATAAAAGAATATTAAGAACAAAAATATAAGTGCCAGACACCATATAATAAAGTTAATAAAAAAGGAAGAAGTGGATTACTCCACTTCTGCATCGATAACGTCGTCGTCACCGCCTTTGTTTTGATCGTTTTGAGTATTTTGCTGAGAACCTGCGTTTTGCTGCATATTTTGTGCAACTTTTTGCATTTCAGCTGTAATTTCATTTTTAAGGCTGTCAATTTTAGCTTTATCTTCACTTTGCTGTTCAATAAGCTCTTTTGCTTCTTTGATTTTAGCTTCAAGTGCGCTAACATCTCCAAGTTTATCTTTATTGTCGTTTATGAATTTCTCAGCCTGATATGCTACAGCATCAAGCTCGTTTCTAGCTTTAATAGCTTCGATTCTAGCTTTTTCTTTTCTGTTTGCTTCTTCAGCTTCTCTGATCATTCTTTCAATCTCTTCTTCGCTTAGAGTTGAGCTTCCTGTAATTGTAATTTTTTGTTCTTTTCCGCTTGTTTTATCTTTAGCGCTTACATTAAGAACTCCGTTTGCATCGATGTCAAATGTAACTTCGATTTGAGGCACTCCTCTTGGTGCTGGTGGAATTCCTTCAAGGTTAAATTGTCCAAGTGATTTGTTATCTTTAGCAAGTTCCGCTTCACCTTGCAATACATGAATTGTAACCGCTGTTTGATTGTCTTCAGCTGTGCTGAATATTTGTGATTTTTTAACAGGAATTGTTGTTCCTTTTTCGATAATTTTAGTCATAACCCCACCAAGTGTTTCAATACCAAGACTAAGCGGTGTTACGTCCAGTAATAGAACGTCTTTTACGTCACCTTTTAATACCCCTGCTTGAATTGCCGCACCAAGTGCCACAACTTCATCTGGATTAACTGATTTATTTAATTTTTTACCATTAAAGTAATTACTTACAAGTTCTTGAACTTTTGGTATTCTTGTTGAACCACCAACCATTACGATTTCATCGATTTCGTCTTTGCTAAGTCCCGCATCGTTTAATGCAGTGTCAATATGTTTTAATGTTTCTTGTAACAAATCATCAATCATTGCTTCAAATTTAGCTCTTGTTAATTTTTTAACAAGGTGTTTTGGTCCGCTTGCATCAGCTGTAATAAACGGCAAGTTGATTTCTGTTTCATCTTTTGTTGACAATTCTTTTTTAGCTGTTTCAGCTGCATCTTTTAATCTTTGAAGAGCCATTTTATCCTGGCTTAGATCTATTCCAGTTTCTGCTTTAAATTCACTAATCAACCAGTCAACGATTCTATTATCAAAGTCGTCCCCTCCAAGGAATGCGTTTCCGTCAGTTGCTAATACCTGGAATGTTCCATCACCAATTTCCAGAACTGTTACGTCAAATGTTCCCCCACCAAGGTCGTAAACTAAGATTTTTTCTTCACCTTTTTTGTCAAGTCCGTAAGCTAATGCCGCTGCAGTCGGTTCGTTAATAATTCTTAGGACATTTAATCCTGCAATTTTACCTGCTTCTTGAGTTGCTTTTCTTTGGCTGTCGTTGAAATATGCTGGCACTGTAATAACAGCTTCGGTTACTTCTTCACCAAAGAACTCTTCAGCGTCTTTTTTAAGTTTCATTAAAATTTTTGCTGAAATTTCTTGTGGAGTATATACTTTTCCATCAACTTCTACGGCACATGCTCCGTTTTTATCTACAATTTTATATTGAACATGTTTTTTAGCTTCCTGAGCTTTTTGCTCATTACACATCATACCCATAATTCTTTTTACAGAATAGATTGTTCTTTCAGGGTTTGTAATTGCCTGTCTTTTAGCAGGTTCACCTACTAAAATTTCACCTTTATCAGTAAAAGCAACTACTGATGGAGTAGTGTTTCTACCTTCTTTATTAGGAATAATTTTTGCGTCTTTTCCATCATAATACGCCATTGCTGAGTTTGTTGTTCCTAAGTCAATTCCTATAACTTTTCCCATTATTTCCTCCTTAAAATTTATTATTTTTTATTAATTGTAACCATTGAAGGTCTGATAACTCTACCTTTTAAAGTATAACCTTTTTGGTAGATGTCAACTATTTGACCCTCTTCATGTTCTTCACTGCTAACCTGTTGAATTGCCTGATGAATTTCAGGGTTAAATTCATTATGTTCCACAGGTTCAATTCCATGATTTTTGAACGTGTCAAGCATTTTTTTAAGTGTTAGCTCAACACCTTCAAGCAGTTTGTCAAATGCTTCTGCTTTATTTTCAATATCACCTGCATGGGCTATCGCAAGCTCTAAAGAATCAACAACCGGCAACAGATCTTTTGCAAATTTTTCATATGCATACTCTATTGCATTATCCGCTTCTTTTTGAAGAAGCTTTTTGTCATTTTCACATTTTGCGTATGCTCTTAAAGCTTCGTCAAGTTTTGCTTGAAGTTCTTCATTTTGTTTTTGAAGAGCTTCTATATCAACCTGATTTTCATTTTTTTCTTCATGCTGTTTTTCATGGTGCTTTTTTTTGCTCATTTATTCCCCTCCTTTCACGGGTTTGGTAATTTCAAAGAAATCAGTATAAACATCCCCTATAATAAGGACATGTTTATATAAATTTTCCTCATTTTGTAAAGTTTTCATAATCAAATAATTATTTAGAAAACTGACACCTTTAGGAAATTTGTTAAATTCATAATTTTCAAAAGTGTGACTTGCAATATTTTCTTTATATATAAATTTTCTATTATATGTTTTGTATTTATAAAGATGTTTTATTTTGTCATACTCTTTTTTAAGTCCTATATGTAAAAGATATTTTCTAAGTTCGTCTAATAAAATACCTTTTACGGAACTAAAAAGAGTATATAAATTATGGTCATATTTAAAAACGACCTCATCTTTTTCAAATTCCAAAACAATAAATTTATTATTAAGGTTATATACATCAACAAGCAACTGATTTTCAAACATCTCTATCATAATATATATATCTAATTCTTTGGCTTTTTCTTCTAAGTCAATTTTGTCATTGATAGTCCTGTTTTTCAGACTATCCTGCCAAAATGATTTCATAGCTTTGACACTCGGATATGACCCGCTGGAAAAATGTTCTTTTACAACCAGGTCATACTCTTCAAGTTCTTTTAAATAACTTCTTATACTTGAAGCAGAAAACGGCAAATTTGCTATTTCTTTTAATTTAGTTGAGCTAAGCGGTTTACTTTTCATTAAGTAAACCTGTATTAATTCATTTAATACTAACTCAACTTTTTCTTTCATTTTGGCACTCTTTTTTGTTTTTTGACAATGTGATTATACAATATTATAAAGAATATGTCAAGTTTTTTAATTGTATTTTTTAAAAAACTTGAGTTAATCTGACTAAATCTTCTCATAAAATCGTAATATTGATATAAACATTGCCGTAACCGCTGGTCCAATAATGATTCCCCAAAGCCCGAATGATGAAAGCCCAGCCACAATAGAGAAGAAAATAAGAAGAGAATTAAGTTCCGTATCAGCCTCAAATGTTTTTTTGACAAACTCTATTATAATAGGTTTTATAAACGTATCAGCTATAATTGATATCATTATAATAGAATAAACAGCGACAACTATAGCACCCGTCGTGTTACCTATAGAATATAAATACAAACTGACAGGGCCCCACATTATAACCCCTCCAATTACCGGAATCAAAGAAGAAAAGGCATACATTATAGTAAAGAAAAAGAAATTAAAACCATAAACCGAAGCAATTATTCCAAAAAGTATTCCTTCAAGAATAGCTGTAAAAACGGTTGAATAAAAAACTACACTCATCACTTCGCTTGTTCCAAAAAAAAGTTTTTCCAATTGTCTTTCTTCCAAAGGAATTACATTCTTAAAAAATTCCATAATCTCTTTGCCATATAAAGTCGCAAAAAAGAAAAACACAACAATTAAAAAGGCATCTTTTATAAACACGGCGCTTTTTGCGGTCAATGTTCCTATTATAGGCACAATTGTATTATAAATTTGGGCAATGTTATCCGGATTTATATATTCCTGGGCTTTATTAGCTACAAACCCCGGAAGATACTGCAATAAATCCTGTGCCTTTACGATTATATTTTTTATATCTTCTATATCAATATGTGAAATAAATTTTCCTGCCGTTATTACAAAATATAAAATAGGCCCAAAAATTAAAAGCGCAAATAATAATGTAACAATGGTAGATGATAAATATTTGTTTTTTATTTTATTACTAACAATAACGCCTACTTTTCCAAATGCAATAGCCATAAGAGAGGCTATCGCAATATCCAAAAGATAAGGCTTATAGGTAAGATATACAAAATATCCGACTACCAGTGTTAAAAAAGTTAAAAATTTCATCCTTTTTCCTTAAAAAAGACTTCCGGCCGGAAATCTTAATATCTCATACGCTTTACGGGTAGCCATTCTGCCTTTTGGTGTTTTTTCCACAAATCCGTTGGCTATCAAAAAAGGTTCGATTACATCTTCTATAGTCCCTTCATCTTCACTTAACGCCGCCGCTATTGTTGAAAGACCAAGAGGTTTTTTTGCATCCGCCAGAAGCGTTAAAAACTTAATATCCAGTTCGTCAAATCCGTGTTCATTTATTCCGAGCTCATCAAGTGCGTATTTTGTTGTTTTGTGTGAAATTTTTTTCTCATCTTCAATTTCTGCGAAATCCCTCACTCTTTTAAGAAGCCTCAGTGCGATTCTTGGTGTTCCACGTGAGCGTTTAGCTATTTCTTCCGCGGCATTTGGTTCTATTTCTTTATTAAGTTTTTTACTTGCAAGCCTTATTATTTCGGCAAGTTCAAACGTATTGTAAAAATTAAGCCTAAAACTCATACCAAATCTGTCACGAAGAGGATTGGAAAGCATTCCAGCCCTTGTAGTGGCACCTATAAGTGTAAACTTCGCAACATCAAGCTTTATAGTTTGTGCCGCCGGTCCGCTTCCTATAACTATATCAAGTCTAAAATCTTCCATTGCGGAATATAGCACCTCTTCAATTGAAGCTTTAAGGCGGTGAATTTCATCTATAAATAAAATATCCCCGTCTTCCAGGTTTGTAAGAATAGCAGCCAAATCTCCGGATTTTTCAAGCATTGGCGCCGAAATGGTTTTAAGATTGCTTCCCATTTCACTTGCAATTATATTTGCAAGAGTTGTTTTTCCAAGCCCAGGGGGTCCGAAAAAAAGTATATGATCAAGCGATTCACCTCTTTTTTTGGCGGCCTGGATAAAAACTTTCAGGTTTTTTTTAATCTGCTCCTGACCAATATATTCATCTAAATTCTGAGGTCTTAAAGATTTTTCATAAGCCTCGTCAAAACTTACTTTTTCAACTTCAACAATTCTCATTAATAAATTTCCTCTTCACCCGGGAATTTCCCGTTATTTACATCATTTACGTATTTTTTAACAGCTTCCCTTACAAGCTCGGCTCCGTTTAAATACCTGCGGACAAATTTAGGTTTGAACTCTTCAAAAAATCCAAGCATATCACTCCATACAAGCACCTGTCCCGTCGTATATCTTCCCGCTCCGATTCCTATAGTCGGAATATTTACACTCTCGGTAATCTCACGTGCCACATCTTCTTTTACACCTTCAATTACAAGCAAAACTGCACCCGCTTCTTCCACGGCTTTAGCGTCTTCAAGCAGTTTTTTTCTTGAATTTTCGTCTTTTCCTTTTACTATATAACCGCCTTCGCTTCTGCTGAACTGCGGCATAAGACCGATATGTCCCACCACCGCTATTGCGTTGTCTGTTAGTAATTTAATGTGGTCTGCCTTCTCAACACCGCCTTCAAGTTTTACCGCATCGGCTTTCGTTTCTTTATAAATTCTTACGGCATTTTCAAGTGCGATTTCCGGTGTCACATAACTTCCAAACGGCATATCGCAAACTATATAAGCTTTTTTTGCGCCGTTACATACTGCTTTTGTATGATATATCATCTGATCGATAGTAGCATTTAAAGTATCGCTTTCTCCAAAAAAACTCATATTAAGACTGTCTCCAATTAAAATAATATCTGCAATATCATCAAAAATTTTTGCAAAAAGCGCATCATATGCGGTAATCATAGTTAGTTTGTCTTTTTTATACAATGTTTTCAAAGTATTTTTCATTACCATCCTTTGGTATAATTTCACTAACTTAATTATACCAAAGGAAAACGATGAAAAAATTAATTTCATACGTAACAACAGGTTATCCTGATAAAAATTTTACCAATGATTTGATTTGGACATTAAAAGAAGCCGGAAGCGACGCTATAGAACTTGGTATTCCGTTTTCAGACCCGGTGGCAGATGGACCTATTATTCAGGAAGCAAACAAAAGAGCCCTTGAGAGAGGCTTTAGATTAAACGATGTTTTTGAAGTAAGTGAAAACGTTGCAAAAGATATCGATACTTACTGGATGGGATATTTTAACAATTTCTACCACAAAGGGTATGATTTTATGGTGGAAAAAGCAAAAAATTCCGGTGTTAAAGGGTTCATTATTCCGGATCTTCCTTATGAAGAAGCCGTTGAATATAAAGAAAAATTTCCGCTAATTTCTTTTGTAGCTCCTACTGATTCAAAAGAAAGGATTCGAAAAATTTTAAAAAACCCGAAAGAATTTATATATATGGTAGCATATGCTGGTATTACCGGTGCAGACAAACAAGAAGACTTGAGCGAAATTATAAACACTATAAAAGAAATCACTGACACACCTCTATATATAGGTTTTGGTGTAAACGAAAAAACAGCCCGCCAAAAAGCCCAGGGAGTTGATGGCGTAATTGTGGGAAGCGCATTTATAAAAGTGCTTCTTGAAGATATAAATAATTCGGAAAAACTTAAAAAAATATCAAAAATAGCCAAAATCATCAAAGAAGAAATCAATTCATAACAATCGGGAATATCCCTAATCCCTTTCCCATCTTTAAATACGACATTATTTGTCAAAAAAATATTTTATAATTCATTAATAAAATTACGCTTTCCTTAAAAAAACCTTAAGTTTTACTTGATTTTTTAAGGAAAATTTGATATTATTACACAGGTCATTCGCGGATAGGCTTCAATGAAGCCCTTCCGGGGATGACATGGATTTCGACAGGGGTAGAAAGCCCTAAGCTGCACGCGCGCCTGGGTAAGCGCTAAAACGGCCCAAAAAAAATAAACGCAGCAAATAATACAAATTACAGCCCAGCAGTAGCTAGAGCTGCTGCTTAATCGTTAGTAGTTAGGGCGCCTCTCTCCAACAAGGTCTTCCGCCGCCTTGGAGAGAGAGTAAAGTGCGGATAGGAGGTTTTCCACCGGGTGCGGGAAAACTTCCGAAACCAAAGCACCCCTCTCTTCCAATAAGGCTTTGTCCGCTGAGCCTGGAAGAGCAGTATAATCAACGGACTAAGCGTGTAGACGCTTAGGGTAATCTGCTTCTGGACTGGGGTTCGATTCCCCACATCTCCACCATTTAAGATTTAGTGACAGACACTAAATTTTATATTAAAACCCATAATAATTTTAAAGCTTTTACTTCTTATATTCAATAAACACATTTTCTATCCAACTTTTATAATAAGTTTATTATCACCATTAAATGTTTGAAAAATGTATTCAAGTATTTTTAAAAATCATCATCTTTTTACAAATCAAAAACATTTGCCTGATTTTTGAAATTAAATTATTTGTTTCTTTGAAAAAAAGTATATGTCTTTTACCTTTAATATAAACTAAATCCAAAATTTGATTGATAAATAAATGTAATTCCTCTTTTTATGTAAGTTTAATTTTAAGTTTTTTTGTTTTAGTTTAACAAACTTATTTGAATCTTTATTATTTATATAAATTTCAATACATTGTATATTAGAGTTTTTAAAAAATTTTTCCCAAGAATACTATTCATAAAATACTCTATTTTATTAGTATCAATATTAAAAAATTTTCCTATTTTTTAATATAATAAGAAATATATAATATTTATTTTATAAATATTGTCAAAATCAGCCATTCCAAGCGCTTCAAATCTAAGCTGACTCACTCTTTTAACCAAAAGAGGGATAGAAATAATAGAATCAGTTTCCGAATATATTGTTTTGATATTTAGTGGAATTAGAGTATGCATTTTATACCTTCTTATATATTTATCATTTAAATGTTCTATTATGACTGCTTTATGAAAAAAGAAAAATAAGTCTATCTTTTGTTGATTCTTTTATCGGATATTTAAGCGATAGATTCAAATCTTTGATTTTCAGTGTTGTTTTATAATATGCTTCAAGAGATTTTAAAATATTTTTATCATCTTTAAAAGATATTAGACTATCTGGCAGTGAAAAATTACCAATGTAAAAATCACCATTTATATATAAGCCAATAGTTTTGTGAGTGGTAAAACTGTCTAAATAATCATTTGTTTTAAATACCAAATTATCTATCATACTTGTATTTGGCAAATCTCTTTCATTCGTAACATTTTTCAATTTTCCAAACCACAAAGTATAATCAACTTTTACTGTGCGAGTAGAAAAATAGTTTATTTTAAAGCTATAAATTCCGCTTGTTATATAAAAACTCTCGCTTGCTCCGTTTTTAGCATCCGTCATATCTCCACTGAAAATTATGTTTTCCTCTTTCCATTCACTATTCCAGCCTATTTTTTGCTTTTCGTTTGTAGCGCTAAAATCCAAATCAATACTTTCTCCAACAACATTATGCCAATATACTCCAACAACATTAAATCCGGAAATTTTAGTGCCAAATGGCACATCGCCTAAAAACTGCTTACCACTGACAGGTACTGCATAGTCTTTTATTTTGTCAAAATCCAGGCTAAACTTTTTTTCTTCTATTTTCAATAAAACTTTTTCCTTGATTCTATTTAACAAAATGTTTTTAACTTCTAAATATTTCTCAATATTGCCGAAATCTTCTTTTTGTATAAAAATTTTGCCGTTTCTAATTTTGTAAAATCCATAACCGATGTTGTTTTCAATTAAGTATATTCTATAATTAACGGCATTATAAAGTTTCGTTAAATAGCTTATATCCATATTTTCAATAATTTTTAAAAATTTAATCATGTCAAAATTGTTTTTTTTAATACTCTCTGTAATTAATAAATAATCAGGCAGTTTATATGGTTTATGATACTTTTTACTGAATTTTGAGATTTTATTTATAAGTTTTTTATTTGATTCTTTAACGGCAAGAAATAGTGTTTTAAATCGGTTGAAATTCTCGCAAAGCGGAATAATTCCGTATTTTTCTATATATGAATGAATATATTTTATAATTTTCTTTTGATTAATTTTAAAACTTTCAATGGTTTCATCGTTTTTAACAAACAATGTTTTATTGGTTGCTATATAATTTAAAAATCCAAAAAATTCATCAATATTTTTCGGAATTATCGATAAATGTTTGTATAAAATATATTTTATTTCTTTTGAAGGAATTGAAGTAATGTCTATATCAAGATTTGAGATATAATTTTTTATAAATTCAATTTCTTCATTGCTCCATTGTAAAGTTGTATATAAATCTTTAATCACTCTTTTATTAAATTCTTCTATTGATATACTCTCAATAAATATAGCTTCTTTTTCAATTTCTTTAAAATAGGGATTATCAATATAAACATCCTCTCCTTGTAGATTAAATCCGTATGTGGAAACATAATGCAATATTTGCTTAAATGCTCTAATTTCATCTGGAGTATTTTTAACTATTTTAAAAGTTGAAAAGGTTTTTGAAGTTCTGGCTTTTGTAATTTCACTATTTAAAATTTCTTTTATTGAAATTAAACTTTCTTTGGAAAATTTATCGATATTTTTAATAACAAACGGATATAAATCTTCAAAATTTTCATTTCTTCCATTGTCATATACGAATTTTTTGTATCTCTTATACGAAAATTCCTGAAAATTCATATTTTTCCTTTAAGTGTATTAAGGAGCTGAGAGGTAAAAACACCCTAAAATAACCTCTTTTAGCCCCGGCGGGAAGTATCTGTAGCTGTTCCAAATTTAAGGAACTTCCTTTGCCTTGAAAATTATAAGAAGTTTAAATTTCTATTGTGGCGGGTTTTGTTAAATTCTAAAACTTTTTTGCAAATCTGTTTTAACTTCACTCCAAACATCAAGTTTTGCAGTTACTATTCTTAACCCGTAAGCGTCAATAAGCCTCCATAAAATATGATTAACTTCAATATCAAGCTCGTAAATTTTTAAACTGCAAGGGCTTAAATCAAAATTCTCAAAAAGTATCCAATCTTCAAATATAACATCGCCTGCTATATTAAAAAATTCAATATGCCCCATTAAGTTATAATCCCACAAATTCATATTTTTGATAAAGCTTTTTGTTTTGTAATATTTCTTTTTTAAATCATTCATTAAAGCATTATAAATTTTATTCTTGTTCTTAATAATCGGAATAAGAGTTTTTTTATACTCTTTTTCCAATTCATTAACTTCTTTTGGTGTAATTCTTTGATTTTTATGATATATATCATAATTTTCATCTATCATTACATCAAGATAACTTATATAAAACGGGAAGAGTTTTGGCTGAATGATAAAGTTTTTTTCTTTTTTCTCTATTGCATTCCAGTTTAGAATAAAATGTTTTGCGTAAATATCCTGATATAAAAAATGTAAATCATAATCCCTTATAAAATGAGTGCAAAACCGCTCACCCAATTTCTCTTTTGCTTCTTTTGATACATTAAAGGTTAACAATGAAACCTTCAAATCTAAAATTTTTCGTGAGTATCTTTTGGTATACGCTATATCTTCAAAGTAATTTACCAATTTATATACATTTTCATTTTCCATCTCATAAAATCTATTTTCTCTTTTTTCAAAAGTGTTAACGTTTACATAACACTTATCCAAATAAATTAAATAATAAATATGACTATCCTGTAAAACAAATGAAATAGCCATTTTAAATTCCTTGCAATAATTTATAATTATTTTTAATTTTTTTATTAAGGTAATTTAACATCCCAACTTCTTAATATTTCAACTAAACTTTCAATGTTTTCGTCAGACATATGTCCTCTACTGAAATGAGGTATCAATATTATTCTTTCATTTTCAAATATTTTAAAATGTTCTTTGTTTTTAAAATTTTTATTCTTAAGTTCAAAAACTTCCATAAACTCATCCCAATATGTTTTTCCAAAACATATAATTGCTTTTGGGGCATATTGTTTTTTCAATTTTCTTATTAAAGGAAATCTGATTGTTTTAACAGTCTCTATGTAAGTATTTAAATTATTTTCGGTTATTCCAAATAATTCTTCATAACATTTAGGAAAATTTTTATATATTGTTTTTCGACCAAGCGGATATATATTACCATTAAATATTTTGCTGTTTTTTTTCCATAAAATATTATCTCTATATTCAGTCCAATTGTTACAATTCGCAGACAGCTTACACCCTATTTTTGCACAACCATTTGCAACAGGCCAATTTAAATTAGAACCTTCTTCTTCAATAAAAGATTGGCATAATTTTGACTTTATCTCTTTTTTTACCTCCTTAATATCATTTTTACACCACTCACCACCTTCTTCAATACCAATTGTCCATAATCCATTTATAGGGTCACCCCAACCTATAAAATTTAAAAGACATTCAAATTCTTTAGTAAATACATTCATTTTCTATCCTTTTTTTTAATTTTTCATAATTAAATCAAATATTTTTTGTTTATATGTTTTACATATTCAAATTACATTTCTTCCCATGTTTTCTTTCTCTCTTCCCATATTTCTAATGCATCTATATACTTCATAACCCAAAGCAAAGTTGTATCGTTAATAAAATCCTCACCAAAAAGATTTCCCCATTTTTCAGTAATAATTTCATACTCTTTTGAGTTAATATCCACATCAATAGCAATAGTTCCAAGATATGGAAAAATTAAAATCTCAAGAGGTAAATAATCTCCTACTTCAGTTAGTTTAACATTAGGCAAATTCTCTTTCATAAACTTTAAAAACTCTTCTCTTGTTTTGTAGTCAACATTTTTTTTATCAATTAGTTCGAACATATCGTTTAACTTTTTTCTCTTTGTCAATACTTTATTGTAAACTTCGTTGAATACAATATAAATCGTGTCTTTTTTTCTAACATTTATAATGTATTCACATATAGTCATCATAGTTCTTGCCATTCTTAATCCTTTAAATTTATTCCGGTAAAAATCAGATTAATTTCTATTTCTTCATTTTCAGTTGTTTCACTTCCAAATATTATATCCGCATCCTCATCTGATATTTCATAAATAAAATTCATAAATTTTTCAATCTCAATGAGTGATAAATCATCGCTGATTTTAAATTTTACAATTACACCTTTCGGATTAAATCTGAATTTTTTAATTTTTTCTACACATTCATCTATTTGTTTGCAATTAATCGTTTTTACATATGCAAATCCTTCATGTGAAAAAACCGTATCCAAATCATTAATGTCTAAATTTATATCGTTTTTGTTTTTAATATCTATTATTTCACTTATTTTCATATAGCTTCCTTAAATTCATTTACAAAATCAACAATCACTTTATAATCCTTATTATTTACCCTTGAATTTGCAAAACCTCGTGCCTGAATAAGTTTTTTGCTTGTAATATCGAGTTCTATTGCGTATTTTAGTCTGTTTTCTTCGTAAACGCCAAAAATCAATGATTTATTGTTATGGATTTTAATATAGGATTCAAGGCAGTTTTTCAGCTCAAATGAATATCTAACTAAATCAAATGAAGTTTTTGGTAGTTCAAAAATAAAATTTTTAAATTGATATTTTCTATTAAATTTATAAACATATTCAATTTCATCAGTTGTTTTTAACAATGTATTTTCAATACTCTTTTTATCTATTATCGTTATTTCTTTATCTCTAAAAAGAGAAATATATTCACTTAAATTTTTTGATTTTATGGTTTTTTGTAAAAAGTTGTAAATTTTTCTTTGAGTAAAATTGTTTTTTAAAAACTTTGCAAACTCTAAAATTTCCTCATCATTTGAATAAAAAACGGTATTTAAATTTGTAGCTTTTTTAATCAGTTCTCTTTGTAAATTCACATCATCTATCGCATTAAACACAAGCAAATCAAAATAGTAATTATATTTCCACTTTTTAATTAACTTTTTATATCTGTAAAACACTGCTTTTTTAATTGATTTAGGTTTGTCTGTTAAAAATTTCTCTAAAAATTCTTTTACACTTAATTTATGTATTTTTTCAATATCTACATAACTCCATAGTGCCATTTCCGGGTCTTTATGGATTATTAAAAGTAAAACAAAAGCGTTTATTTTCATTCTCTCCAAAAGAAAATAATATTTTTTCCATTTGTTTTCTCTAATCATTACAAGCTTTACAAATTCGGCTATTAAATCATCTTTGTTTTTAGCATCTCCTGACAAATCTTCAAATTTCAAAAAATCCTCATATTTAAAAATAACTTTTCTTTCAATTTTAATGTTTCCTCTGAATACAGGATACTCAAAAAATGCAACATATCCGTTTTTAATTTTCTCAATTTCGAGTAAATTGACATTATAATTTTTTATATCATCATAATCATAAAATCTACTATTTCCGCATTTACATATTTCATTACCATTATTTGAAACAAACTCACTTCCACATTCGCAAAAGTAATGATAATCAATTTTTGAAGGGGTTTTAGGAACTGGAAGGATAAAAGATTTCATTATTCCCCCTTTTTTGAGGGAATAATAATATTTTTCCTGCTCTATTGTGGCGGGTTAATTTTTGTTTTCTAATATATCTATTTTATTCGTTATTTCGTTTATTATTTTTTCAAGACATTTCTCTTTATTTTTTAAATATTCTATGTATAAATTTTTATAATTATCATCATTAAAAGAATTAATCCAGTTTTTTTCGAAACACCTGTTTTGAGAATCGTCAATACACGTATAACAGCTTTTGCTTTTACATAACTCAAAAATACAAGGTAAATTATCGCATTCGTTTTTTATATATTTACATAAATAAAGTTTATAATAATTTTGATATGTAGTAAGCATATAGATATATTTTAAATTTTCTTTTTTAAATAGAATATATGCCATTTTATTAAAATCACCAAAAGGAATGTGACCTTCTAAATATTCGTAATTATTTGTTATGTAATTTTTTATTGATTCAATTATATCAACTCTGATTAATTTAAAAATTTCTTCTAAAACTTCATCTAATTTTTCCTCTTCAATAATTTTTTGACATTCTTCATCGTTTTTTACATAGTTATCAAATTCTTCTTTATTTTCAACTAATGTAATCAATACGTCCTTGTTTTTTTCTTTTAGCAAATAATCTTTCAGATTCATTATTCCATCCTCCTTGTTTAAAACTTTTTTGACAACTTTTATATATTGTGTTATTGCTTCTCTTAAATTGCTGATATTCTCCACCGCTTGGAGGTTTTTATACATCCAGATTAAAATTTCATCATAAGAAATACATTTTATTTTTGCTTTTTTTTCACCATTTTTGTCTAAATAACCGTTTTTTATTTTATAATAATCTAAACTATATTTTGAGGGTAAATGTTTGTCTTTTGTAAGATATAAGACCAAAATATCATCTGGATTCAACTCATCTTTGTTTTCTTTATACAAACACTCAACATATTTGAAAATTTGAGCCTCTTGGTCTCCTGCTTCAATCTTGTTTTCTAAAATAATATGTTTTTTACCGTTTGTCAGATATATATCAATTCTTCCCTGTCCCTTGTCAATACAATTTCCCACAAACCTTTCTGTAGTGACATTCCATCTATCAATATTAAATGGTATATCCAATATTTTAAAAAAATTTTCTAAAAAAATTTTTCCCTGATAATGATTGCCGTCAGGATTTAAAAATTCGGCAATTATCTTTGAATGTGTATTTTCATCATCAAATCCCTTTAAAAGTTCAATATAATTAAAATCGTTAAAACCTCTTAATCTCATTTCTTCTTTTTGTCTTCTGAATTTTTTAAGAAATTTACACACTCTTTCAAATTGTTTGTTTTTTTCTTTTTGATATTCTTTAAAAAAATTACAAATTTTTTTTATATCTTTCATCCTCTCTCCTTTCATTTTCCAATATTCTACCAGAATTACTCTTCATATTTATAAAACCTATCTTCCATAAAATTATAAATCCACAAATCCTTATTCAACTCTTTTGAAAATTTAAAAGAATACTAAGTGTCTCTACTTTTACCTTCCAAAACGTAATACCGATATTCGATTCGTCCCTTTTTCCCAATTTGGATAATACATTTTAATTGAAATTCAATGTTTTTTTTGCATATTTTTGAGCCAAAATGTCAGCTCTATCAGCACTACCACTTACAAACTTTACATCTTTAAAATCTTTCAAAAATTCATCCATTATCTCTTCAAACTTTTCATTAACGTTAAATTTTTTACTTCCAACCACAGCTATTTTCATTACTCCCCTTATTTTAGAAGAATAATATGTATTGATATCGTATTATGGCGGATTTAACTCTTTAAATAATCTTTTATATCTTCTTTTAATTCCTCATCAAGCCATTTTGGCTCAATTACCTTAATTTGAGGTAAGAAACTTTTGATAAATCTTTTTATTTCCATTTCATGGGTTATTTTTATTTCAAAAACACTTCCTCCATTAGGCAGTGTTTCTATTTCTCGTTGCGTTGGATTTAGTGGGATTCTTTTTAAGTATTTACTTGCCCACTCGTCAGCTTTTAAGATAACTCTAAAAGGTTTTTTATCAGGCTCAAACCATATATTTATTGCATTATCAAGTTTTTCAAGAAAAGCAGGGGAAATTTCAAAA
Source organism: Nautilia lithotrophica (assembly GCF_054656815.1). Classification (NCBI taxonomy): domain Bacteria; kingdom Pseudomonadati; phylum Campylobacterota; class Epsilonproteobacteria; order Nautiliales; family Nautiliaceae; genus Nautilia; species Nautilia lithotrophica. The sequence continues at coordinate 502,286 of NZ_BAAHXN010000002.1, read as the reverse complement.
GTTTTATCTGTTTTAGTTATATTTTTCATAGATTTTAGATGAAAAGTTTTGTATTTATTGCTATCAAGTGCCAAAAGATACCAATATCCTTCAAAGTTTGCAATTTTAAGAGGTTTTACTTCATATTCGTATCCGTTATCATAAATAAATTTAATAACTCTTTTTTGTTTTATGGCGTGTTCTATTAAATTAACTTCCTTAATATAATCTCCGATGTTTTCAATATGAAGTTTCATATATGTTGATAAAGAGTTTTGTTTGATTGTTTTAATAAAATCTTTAATATCATTATAAAAACCCACTTCTTTTGCAAAATTTTCAATTGCTTCAATCGCTCCCGTTATTTCAGGATTTTTGTTTGCAAGTCTGAATTTTCTACCGACTTTTTCAATTGGAAACCCTGCATCAGGTAAATATTCGTTCAAATACCTGCTGGCAGTCCTTTCACTCATTCCGTAATCATTCATAAGTCCTTTAATAGTTACATATCCGCCGCTGTAAAGAATATTGAGAATTTTAAGAAGATTGTTTAAAGTTTCTTTTGTTCTCATATATTGCCTTTTTAATACAATTATAACTTTTTAGCGTCATATTGTGGCAGGTTTAGTTTATAATAATCTTATTATTTTGGATTTTTTATCAGTTATCCTCTTATAATAATTTAGAGTATTCATCTTATTCTTATTCTTTCAAAATTAAGCATGTTCTATGTAAAATTTATATTTTTTTAAACTAAATAATTTTATTATTTTTTCGCAATAATAAATCCTTTTGGTAACCTTCCGGATAATGTGATTTTAACAATAACATCATAAACTACAATATTAAATTTTTCTTTTGTTATAATGCGTTAAAAAAGGCATACAATGAATTTCATAGAAGGAAAAATCGCTCTTATTACAGGTGCAACTTCCGGAATAGGAAAAGCAACTGCAAAAGCTCTAAACGACATGGGTGTAAATCTGATACTAACCGGAAGAGACGAAAAAAAACTAAACGAACTTAAAAACACCCTTGATGTTCAGACTCTTGCATTTACATTAGATGTAAAAGACAAAGAAGCGGTAACTAAAACCATAGAGCAAATTTTACAGATTACCCATATAGATATTCTTATAAACAATGCTGGACTTGCTTTAGGGCTAGAACCAATTGATGAAGGGAATATTGAGGACTGGGAAACAATGATTGACACAAATATCAAAGGTGTTTTATACGTGACAAAACCTATATTTAAACACATGAAAGAACGAAACGAAGGTCATATTGTAAACTTAGGCTCAGTAGCAGGCAAAACACCTTATCCCGGTGGAAATGTTTATGCAGCTACCAAAGCGGCTCTTCATTCCCTAAACGAAAGTATGAATATAGATGCATACGGAACAAACATAAAAGTATCAAACATTGCACCGGGTGCGGTTGAGACGGAATTTTCAAACGTAAGGTTCAAAGGTGATAAGAAAAAGGCAAAAAAAGTATATGAAGGATACACTCCACTTAATGCTGAAGATATCGCAAACGCAATTATATGTGTGCTAAACACTCCTCCTCACGTAAACATCCAGTATATGGATATAATGCCTACCAATCAGAGAAACCCTTATATGCTTTATAGAAATTAATTTTTCATAAGCTTCCAAATAAAAAACACAAACGGCACTTCAAAAAGCACTGAAAGTCCTATGGCTTTCAGCGTTCCCTGTGGATCCTGCGTAAAAGGAAGTCCTCCGGTATTCATACCGAAAAACCCTGTAATTAAGGTAAGTGGGAGGAAAATCGCAGAAAGAATTGTCAAAATGAACATTATATTATTCATTTTTTCATCCTGCTTTGCTTTAAAAAACTCATACAGATAATCAAGTTTTTCTATTGCGTTTTTAGAAAACCTGAATGCCCTGTCTATATGTTCGGCCAAATCTTTAAATGCAAGTTCATCCAAATTATTTTTGTAATATTTCATAAATCTCTCAAACGCTATAAGACTATGACCCATTAACCTCTCAATCAATACAAGCTCTTTTTTATATTTAAGCCAGCTGTTTGAAAAATCCACAGGCATATCATTTTCATACAAATCATCTTCCATTTTAGCTATTGCTATATGAAGTTTGGATATCTTGGCTAAGATTTTATCCACTCTTACATCAAGGTATTCATACAAATCACCAAACGTCCCCAAAAGTTCAAACTCTTTTGTTTTTCTGTCATATTTATATACTTTATTCTCTTTAATCAAAAAAGCATATGAAACCACTTCAACATTTTCTTCATTTATAAAAGGAAGTCTAAGAATTAATATCGAATAATCACCTGTTAATTCAAAGTCACTAGGATGGTCTTTGTTTTCGATATCATCAATTAAATATTTGTTTATTTTAAATTTCATAAAAATTCCTTTTTTAAAAACCTGCTGAAAAGATAAAGCGTCCAAAGATGCTGTTTATACCTTTTATGCCCGGTTTTAATTATTTCTTTTAAATACTCTTCGTTAAATATTTTCGTTTTTCTATTAACATCTATTATCAAACGAAGTTCATTCTCTTCTTTGAGCCACTCCAAAAACGGAAACGCAAAACCTTTCTTTCGGCGGTTGACTATTTCCAAAGGAACGTATTTTTTAGCTATTTCTTTTACAATCCATTTATTTTTACCTCTAATTTCTTCAGGCAGAGAAAAAACGAAGTTTACCAAATCTCTGTCCAAAAAAGGACTTCTTGCCTCAATATTGTTTGACATAAACATTTTATCAAGTTTCATTAACAAAACTTCACCTACCCACACTTTTAGATCAAAATAGGTAAAATCAAAACTTCCCCATCCTTTCACAAATCTCTTGTAATCAACTTCATGAGCGTTTTTTTTAAGGGCTCTGTTTATCTGTCTTTGAAAAAACGTTTCATTGATTCCCCTAAATACAACTTCATCCGCAAAAAACCGCCTGAATATTTCCCATTCCTTTATATCCTCGGGATATCTTTCAAGGTATTTTTTCAGCCATTTTTTATTCGGTAAAAACGCATCAAAAAAACCCAAATATTCATTATATCTTCTATATCCCAAAAACAGCTCGTCACTTCCCTCACCACTTAATACCACTTTTAAAGGTATGTTTTTGGCAAGGTAATTTGCGGGGAAAAAACTGCTGTCGGCTACAGGTTCGTCCATTGAAAAAAGCACATTTTCAAATTCGTCAAAAAACTCTTTTTTAGTGTAATTTACTTCGTAATGTTCGCTTTCGATATATTCGGCTGTTAATTTTGCATATCTTCTTTCGTCATAATTTTCATACCCTTCATAACCTATACTGAATGTTTTAATCCTGCCGTATCTTGACATAATGGCCGCAATCAGACTGCTGTCAACCCCGCCGCTCAATAATGAGCCTATCTCGACCTCCCCCATAAGTCTTTTTTCAACAGAGCTTGTTAAAAGTTTTTCAACTTCAATAATACAATTCTCAATTCTCCATTCTACATTCTCAATTCTATTAAAATCGTGCCACCTTTTAATATCCCCGTCATAATAACATCCCGCAGGTAGTTTATAAATTCCCTCATAAATGGTATTCGGGGCAATTGAAGAATTGTATGCCAGATATTCGCTTAAAGCATGGAAATTAAGATTTTTTTCAACAAAAGGCAATATTGCTTTTATTTCGCTTGCAAAAATACCGCTTTTGGTAAAATAAAGAGGTTTTTTACCGAATTCATCCCTGAAAAGATAAAGTTTTTTATCATACACGGCAATCGCAAACATTCCATCGAGTTTTTTTACGAATTCAACACCGAATCTGCTCCAAAGCTCATACAAAACCTCAACTTCTGTATTCGCATTTAGCCGGTAGTCGTCAATCAGTTTTTTATAATTATAAATCTCGCCATTAAACATTACAACAACACCATTTTTATATAACGGCTGAATATTCTTATCCCTGTTTTCGATTGCAAGCCTGTTAAATCCGAAAATCCCAAAAGGAGTCTGTATTATTCTTTGATAATCAAAGCCTCTGTGGGTCATTAGATTTAAGGCATATTTAAATTTTTCTATGTTATTATTATCTAATATTCCAAGTATTGCACACAAACCGGACCTTTTTTGTTAAAATTCTACCAAAAAGGATTTCAATGAAAGATATTTTCAAATATACGTTTTTAACAGTAGCTGAAATAAAAAAATTTTTACTTGTAATTGTTTTGGTTTCAATATTATCTGTTATACAGGCATTCCCGGTTATAAGTATTGTTTCATTTATTTTTGAAAAACTTATTTATTTAAGTATTGGGGTATTATTAATTTATATCGTTAAAATAACAAACAATGACAAAGAATATTATGCAACTCTTGAAAAGCAGCCTTTTAGCACATTTTTGCTTCATTTTATCCCGAGTGCTATGGGAATAATGCTTGGCTTATTTTTAATCATTACATTTTTTGCCGCATTTTTTATAATTATTTTAAAATTTACAAATTCTATTTTTATTTTGGCTAATCCTCACGATTTTATATTAGCTGTATCAAAAACAACTCTAATAACAAAAATACTGCTTGGTTTTTTCAGTGTATATCTGCTGTTTTATTCATACATATTTTTAGGAAAACTAGGTGAAGCTTTAAGTAAAGAAACATTTAAAGAAAGCTTCTTAAGTATAATCTCAAGCGTTATAGATTTTAAATTCTGGGTAAACACATTTAATTTAAAATATATAGGAATTTATTTTGTTTGGAGTTTATTGGTAGGAATAATTTATTCTATAATATCGTTTGCTTATCTGTTTTATATTTTTCCGCTTATTCTTACACATCCTAATATGAGTCTTATAATAATCCCTCTACTTGTAGCTATTACGACTATTATGACTTACTTTACTTTTTTCAGTGCATATTTTGCATATAAAACCACAAAGAATTAAGCGATATCCATCGCACTTTGCGGTTTTTCTTCTAATATTTGAATATTTTCAGCATTTTTAGGAACTTCAACAATTTTTGTTTTGGTAATTACCCTTTTTGGTAAATAAATCTCTTTTCCTCTTACATGAATTGTAGTAGGTGAAATTTCCATTTGATATGATACTTTTACGCCCCATACTTTATTTCCGAATTTGTTTTTATATTCCCCAGGACCTTCTATTGAAATATTTTGTGCGTTTTTTGGAAAATAAATTCTTTTAGCATATTCTCTTTTTCTTACAGGATGATAATAAACAAGCCACAATACTCTCGCTCCTTCTTTATATTTCATTTCGGTAGGAATATATGTGCTTGCTTTTTCCTCTTCTATCAATAATTTATCAAGATATGCTTCAGGCGTTGTTTCAAAATCGTTTTCATTAATTGACTGATAATATCTATCCCATTCATTTACCTGAGCAATAATGTTTATGAGCTCAATACTTCTTTCTTTTTCAGTGTTTATAAGTTTATCTATTGCTGCAAGGACACCTTCATCAAAGTGTATTTTGAAGCTTTCCAAGTAAGGCAGTGTAGAAATAATATCAACGGCTCTTTTTAATTTATCCAAACATTCTACATCTTCACATAATACTGCTGCTTTTCTAATTTCACAGAAATTGCTTCTTATATCTTCTAATATTTCTACGCTGTTTTGAAGTGTAAATACAGACGAAGTGAGTTCCTTAACAACTTCTTCAGGAATTTTTTTCAGTTCTTCATCAATATTAATTTCTTTTTTCCAAGGCTCATATTCTTTACTAAACCCTTTAAACTTAGAAACATAATTTGCAGTTTTTACACTCGCCCTATTTTCTTTTATAGCTACATCTCTTAACTTTTCGATCTCGTCACCGAATTTCTTTTTCCAAAAAGGTGAAAATGTAAGTGTGCATAAATAATCACTTCTCTTTTTTAGATCAGTAAGTTCAGCGGCACTATTAACTTTAAGCATTTCATCACGTATTAAGCAGTTAATTCTGCTGATATCTTCTATATTCTCAACTTTTCCGTATATTCTTCCCATCTTCCCCTCCTCTTTTTTATATATTATATCAGAAAAGTTGAGTATATGTCAATCAGTTTTATTAAATCTTTTTCTTGATACAAATAAATAAATTAACGCCACGGCAGGAACAACGCTAACACCAAATAAAAAACTTATATAATCAAATATATTGTTTTTACTAAGCCATAAAAAACCAGCTATAAGTGCAACATAACCAAAAATTCTAATAAAATTAAAACCGCCTTTGAAATAAAAAAGAATCGCCTCATACCATTTAAGTTTTCTTTTTTTGTATTTTTCAAGTTCTTTTTGTTGAATTTCATCCTCTTCGTCATCAAGATTATAAGGATCTTCGTATTTTTTCAAAATATCTTCCCCGACATTCCCGTTTTGTAATTGTGCTTTTACCATATTGGAATATCCTATAAAACTGCCTAAGATTATTAGAGAAACGCTAAAAAACGCTATTTGCGTGTTATACAGCCATATCATATTGTCTTCAAGATAACAAAAAACGACAATACCAACATCTACCGCAATAAGGACTCTTAACACGTTTAAAAATTCTCTCATTATACTCCTTAATTTTTATAAATGTTTTTTACAAAATTTCTTATTTTCCATTGTCCATTTTACATTTTCCATTAAATTAGCGCCTTATAAAACTTAATTCCGCCTACCCATACTTCTTCTATTAAATTTTCTTTCATTGCATCGTTAAATATTCTCAAAGTATGCTCATCAAAAATATTTTTAATATCAGTTTCACTAAAAGGTCTTTTTTTCAGTGTTGTTAAAAGTTCTTCTTTTGTCAAATTCTCTATTTTAAAATTAATTTTTTCTCTTGTCGGTATGAAAATGTGCTGATTTTCTATTTTTCTTGAAAGTTCAAACAGCTTTTCAATACTTACACCTTCAACATTGTAAGCGGGCGGTCTGTCTATTGTGGAAATATCCACTCTGTCGGGTTTGATATTTCTCAATACCTCGTTTATTTTTTCAAATTCTTCTTCTTTGTCGTTTATTCCCTTTACGACTAAAATTTCTATAATCAGTTCACCTTCATATATTTTTCTAAATTCAATCATTCCTTCAATTATTTTATCTATATCTATACTTTTATGAGGTCTGTCGATTTTTTTAAATATTTTAGGGGTTACGGCATCAAGGGAAAGTTTTACTATGTCAAATTTACAAAGAGTGTTTTGAATATTTTTATTGTGTATTGTAGATGAATTACTCAAAATCAGAAGTTTATGCTCTTTTATTTTATCAATTAATTCATCAAGATATGGATAAAGAGTCGGCTCGCCATTGCTTGTAATTGTCAATACCTCAAAATCAAATTTTTTAACGGCCTGCTTAATTTCATTTAATATCTCTTCTGGATCCGGTGGATTGTCATATATCACAACAGGCTTGGCAGGTTCAAGTTCGCAGTAAATGCAGTCGAAATTACATCTTTTCTTATCGGGGGAGAGGTCCACTCCAAGACTCATTCCAAATCGTCTTGAAGCAACAGGACCGAAAATATATTTCATAACATATCCTTAACTTTTCATTATTAGCTTTACACTTTTAATTTAATTAATGTTCGCCTTTATGCATGTAATAAAGAGCAAGCGCCAAAGCCAAAATACTGCCGGCAAGATAAAGCATCTCTATAGGGGTTGCAAATTCCATATGCATAACTTTTTTAAAGAAACTAACAATCAAAACCATAACAACTACTTTTCCGAGTTTGTCTTTAAGCTCATCAAGACTGTGGATTGCAAGAATTTTATTACCCACTTCGCTGTTTTCAGCATCATCTATTTCACTTATAAACAATTCATAAATACCAAAAGCAAAAATCAAAAGCACCACAGCAATCAGATATAAATCAACCGCCCCTATAATCCCGCCGATCAATTCTTCGTGGAAATTGTCAGGATGGTAGTGCATAAAGAAATATTTATAAGTTATAACCGCCATATGCCATATATCCGCACTCGCAATTAAAAAAAGCGCAATCGCTCCTATCATTCCGAAAATTACGGCCAAAACCGATATCAGCCTGCCCTTCCACAGAGCACCTTCAAATAATGCTTCAATAATTCCTCTTTTTTCCATTATTTTTCCCCTTCCATTTCAATCCATTTTTTAGCAATTCTAACTGCATTTGTAGCGGCACCCACTCTAATCTGATCAGCCACATTGAAGAAATGTAAAACTTTTGGGTCATATAAATCTTTTCTTATTCTTCCCACATATACATAATCCGTATCAGTCGCAATTATTGGCATTGGGTATTCGTTTTTTTCAGGATTGTCTATTACTTTTACATCTTCAAAAGCCGACAATACTTCTCTTGCTCTTTCCACGCTGACCTCTTTTTCACAATAAATGGTAATGGCTTCGCTGTGACTTCTTAAAACCGGCACCCTTACACATGTAGGTGCAACCTGTATGTTTGAATGCATAATTTTATTTGTCTCGTTTACCATTTTCATCTCTTCTTTGGTAAATCCGTTATCCATAAATTTATCAATATGAGGTATCACATTTAGAGCGATTTGATGCTGAAAAACTTCTCTTTCTTCCACTTTTTTGTCAAGTTTAAAGTTAAACAAAGCCCTCATCTGTTCAAACAGCTCTTCCATTCCTTTTTTCCCTGCACCGCTTACTGCCTGATAAGTAGCCACATCAACTCTTTTAATTCCAAATTCTTTGTGAAGCGGTGCAAGAGAAATTACCATCTGAATGGTTGAACAATTGGGATTTGCAATAATCCCCGTTTTTTTCCATAAAGCTATGTCTTCCGGGTTAACTTCAGGCACAACCAATGGCACATCCGGGTTCATTCTGAAATAACTTGTATTATCAATCACAACAGCACCCGCTTTTGCAGCGCATGGCGCAAATTTGGCACTAACACTCCCCCCAGCTGAAAAGAACGCAATATCGATTTCCTCTTCTTCAAACACTTCACAAGTAAGCTCTTTTACTTTTAATGTTTCACCTTTAAACTCAACTTCCCTTCCCACGCTTCTTGCACTTGCAAGCGGCACAAGTTTTTTAACCGGTATATCATACTCTTCAATAACCCTTAAAAGTTCCTCACCTACTGCTCCTGTCGCTCCTGCTATAGCAATGTTATACATTATTACTCCTTATATTAAAATCAAATCTTCTTTTTTTATTACATCAGAATCACTTAATATAACAGCCCTTTCTATTACATTAATAAGTTCTCTTATATTTCCGGGCCAATCATATTCAAGCAGTCTATTTTTGGCTTCCTCGCTTAATATTTTGTTTTCAAAGCCGTATTCCTGAATAGTTTTACTTAAAATACTTTCCGCAATCGGAATTATATCGTTTTTTCTCTCTCTTAAAGGCGGAATTTTTATAGGAATGGTATTAAGTCTGTAATATAAATCTTCTCTAAATTTATTGTTTTTAATCATTTCATCAATATTCTGATTTGTCGCACTGATTATTCTTACATCAAGCTTTATAGGTTTAGTCCCTCCAAGTCTGAAAAACTCTTTTTCCTGTAAAATTCTTAAAAGTTTCGCCTGAAGATTATAAGGCATTTCACCTATTTCATCCAAAAAAATCGTCCCGCCCTGTGCGAGTTCGAAAAGTCCTGGTTTACTTTGCGTGGCATCGGTAAAAGCACCTTTTTCATACCCGAAAAGTTCACTCTCAATCAGGTTTTCGGGAATAGCACTCATGTTTACTGCTATAAATTCGCCCCTACCTGAATTTTTATGAATAAATCTCGCAAATTCTTCCTTTCCGACCCCGCTTTCACCCAAAAGCATCACGTTTGCCATTGTAGGTGCAACTTTTTTTGCTATTTCAAGTATTTTGAGTGTATTTTCGTCATTTGCTATAAATTTCGGTTTAAATTCCGCTTTTTTACCTTTTGTTTTTTCTTTGACTTTTCTTTTTCTCTCAATCGCTGCTATTAAATCCTCAATTTCAAAAGGTTTTGTCAAAAAATCCTTCACACCGAGTCTCAATGCTTCTATAGCTTTATTAAGCGTTGCATTTCCAGTAATCATAATTACGTCATATTTTCCGTTTAGCTCTTTTACAAACTCAATTCCGTCCATTTTAGGCATCGTAATATCGCTTATTATCAAATCAATACTATCATCAAGTTTTTTAAGAGCATCAAGGGCATGCCTGAATTCGACCACTTCATACCCTTCACTTTTAAGTGCAAGTGAGAGTGATTTTCTCATATTTATATCATCTTCAACCACGGCTATTTTCATTTATCACCTTTTAGATAAAAGTATGCTGTCTGATTTTTTATAATAATATCAAATCTGTGAGGTAAAAAAACTATTTTAACCCTGTCATTTTTAGAATATTCAGCATTAATTATAGTTTTATATTGCAATAAATGATCGATTATTTCATTTTTATATTTTTTACATATTTTTATAGCATCATTATAATTTACATCTAATTTAAATAAAAATTTTTTATTTGAGTTTATATTAGTTAAACATTTCGAACATTCAAGTTTTGAGGAAATAAGAACAGAATTTTTAATAACAGCAGTATATGAGAGATAATAATCGGCAAAAAGAAAAAGGGGAAGACTAATTATTGTTAATATATTTATTCCATTTCCTTACATCAAGTTTAACACTCATAATAACTTTATAAATCCCGTCTTTAAAAGTCTCTTCTTGGATACATGCACCTCTGATAAGCCCGTAAACATCTGTTCTAACTTCTGAATTTTTAAGCATCAAATCTTTAACGGTTTCCCTTCCTTTTACCCTAATTCCATACATTTTTTCTGCAAGAGCCCTGTATGCATCGGCAATTGCCGCACGTCTTGCCATTACTCTTGCTTGAGGAACACTTTGTGCATTAACTGGTGCCACACCAAGTCCTTCAACCTGCAAAGTCACAATTGGACTCTGTTTAAGAACAGGTGTGTTTTCTATTGTCGCATCTACATTTATAGAATTGATTTCAACATTTTCTTTTTTATTATTTTTTGTTGCGCTATTTTTAGCTTCAGGCTGTTGAAGAGGCGGTAAAATATTAACCTCATTTTTAATCACCTGCTGTGAGTTATACGGCTGAGGCTGATTATTTTGAGTTTTTGCCGGCGTATCACTCGTAGTAGTGGCACATCCTAAACTAAACAGAGCAAAAGATGCGATTATTAATTTTTTCATTCTTAAGCCTTTTTTGTTTTCAATATCGGCATTTTTAAAAATAATTTTACTCTTCATCGTCAAAAAGAGTCCCTTCCTCTTCTTTTTCGCTTGGTGTTTTAGCAAGTGAAACAACTTTGTCATCCGAATCAAGTTTAACTACCCTTACACCTTGCGTATTTTTACCGGTTTTTGAAATGCTTTCAATTGACACCCTGATCATTTTACCACTGCTTGTTAACACCATTAAATCATGATCTTTTTCTGTTGCCACTACACCTACAAGATCACCTGTTTTGTTTGTAAGTTTCATAGCAATTACACCCTTACCTCCTCTGTTTGTAAGTCTGTAAAGACTTGCTTCAGTTCGTTTTCCAAATCCTTTTTCACTAAGTGTCAATATTTCCTGAGATTCATCTTTTAGGGCCAGTGCACCCACAACCTCGTCACCTTCGATTTTGAATCTTATTCCTGTAACCCCTCTTGCAGTTCTTCCCATTTCCCTAACAGTATCGACCGGAAATCTGATTGCCATACCTTTTTTTGTTACGATAAAGAGTTCTTTATCGTCAGGTTCTACTATTTTGGCTGTTACAAGTTCATCTCCCTCATCTATGGTTATGGCTCTTACTCCGGTGCTTCTAATGTTTTTAAATTCGCTTAGATTCGTTCTTTTTACTATTCCGTTTTTAGTAAAGAACGCCAAAGATTTATTTTCATCAAAATCTTCCGTTTTGATAATTGTCTGTATTTTTTCATCCTTATCAAGATTGATAAGGTTTACAATCGCCTTACCTTTACTCGTTCTGCTGCCTTCCGGAATTTTATAAACTTTTAGCCAGTGCAGCTGTCCTTTATCCGTAATAATCATAAGCGTATCGTGCGAATTCGCCACATAAAAGTCTTCGATAAAATCGTCTTCATAAATCGTGAGGGCTTTTTTACCTTTACCGCCCCTGTTTTGTCTTTCATACGCTTTTAGAGGAACTCTTTTTACATATCCCCTGTGAGTGATGGTTACAACCATTTCCTCATTAGGAATTAAATCTTCTATATCGATTGCGTCGTAATCCTCTTCAATGTTTGTAAGTCTTGGGGTTGGATATTTTTTCTTAATTTCAAGAAGTTCGTCTTTAATAACCCCGTTTAAAATATTTTCGTCTTTAAGAATAGAATTTAAATATTCTATTTTTTCCATTAATTCTTTATATTCGTTTTCAAGTTTTTCAACTTCAAGAGATGTTAATCTTGCTAGTCTCATATCAAGAATGGCCTGAGCTTGAATATCTGTAAGCTCAAATCTGTTAATTAAATTTTCTTTGGCTTCTTTCGTGTCGTTTGATTTTTTGATTATTTCAACAACTTCGTCAATGTTTGCAAGCGCAATTAAAAGCCCTTCTAATATGTGTGCTCTTCTTTTTGCTTCTTCAAGTTCGTAAATGGTTCTTCTGATAACAACCGTTTTTCTATGCTTAATGAAAATATCAAGTAACTCAAAAAGATTGAAAAGTTTAGGCTGTTTGTCATAAATTCCCAGCATATTAATACCGAAGCTTACCTGAAGCTGGGTGTGTTTATAAAGATTGTTAAGAATAATTTCGCTCATTGCATCTTTTTTAAGCTCAATTACAACCCTGATACCTTCCCTGTCACTCTCATCTCTTACTTCGCTTATTCCGTCTATTACTTTATCTTTTACAAGATCACTTATTTTTTCGATTAATTTGGCTTTGTTCACCTGGAAAGGAAGTTCGTCTATTACGATTACCTCTTTATTTCCTTTATGTTCAATGTGGTGTTTTGCCCTGATTTTAATGCTTCCTCTGCCCGTTTTATAAGCTTCAATAATTCCGCTTTTTCCAAAAATCGTCCCGCCTGTAGGAAAATCAGGACCTTTTACGAATTGAAGAATATCTTCAAGCGTAGCGTCTTTATTATCAATCATATAAATAAGCGCGTCAATCAGCTCTTCTAAATTGTGAGGCGGGATGTTTGTAGCCATCCCTACGGCGATACCGCTGCTTCCGTTTACTAAAAGATTTGGAAATCTTGCAGGAAGAACTACCGGTTCTCTTTCCGTTCCGTCGTAATTCGGAATAAAATCAACGGTGTCTTTATCTATATCTTTTAACAATTCCTCAGCAATTTTAGTAAGTCTGGCTTCCGTGTATCTCATAGCTGCGGCGTTGTCGCCGTCAATACTACCGAAGTTACCCTGCCCGTCAATTAAAGGCATTCTCATAGAAAACGGCTGAGCCATTCTTACAAGCGCTTCATATACAGCGCTGTCTCCGTGAGGATGATATTTACCGATAACATCCCCTACGATTCTTGCTGATTTTTTATATGCACTTCCGGCTGTTATGCCCATTTTATACATTGCGTAAAGTATTCTTCTGTGAACAGGCTTAAGTCCGTCTCTAACATCCGGAAGAGCACGTCCTACAATTACACTCATTGAATATTCAAGATAGCTTTTTGAAAGTGTCTCTTCAATACTAACAGGAATTACTTGCATCAATATCCTTTAATCTATTTTTGGAATATATTATACCAAATTATTTTTTTAAATTTGCCAAAACTACGCTTAAAGCAACATTTACACCTCTTTTTTCAAGACACTCTTTAGCTTCGTTTAAAGTAATTCCCGTTGTAGATATGTCATCAACCAAAATCACATCTATATTTTGAGGTCCGGAATATTTAAAATTTCTCGGATTTTGAAGTCTAAACTGCAGAGTTTTTCCGGCATATCGGACTTTGTTTGTAGAATGCAAGACATTAAAAAGAGGGTTTAAATATCTTGTTTTCATGGAATTCGCCATAACAGCTGTATGAGAGTAACCTTTATCGATTCTGTCATCAATGGGTATTATAAAAAATTTTTCATTTAATTGACTTGCAAAAAACTTAATGGAATTTTGTGAAAGTATTTTAAAAACCCTGTCTCCGAATTTATGGTATTTATATTTTATGAAATGTTCTATTGTTTCGTAATCGTAAAAAGAAAGAATATTGTCTTTTTTTCTTATTCTCGGTTTCAGATACCTGTTTTGACACTCTTTACAAATTATGTCAAACGAAAATTTTTCACATACAATACACTTAAAAATCGTCTTCCTTTTTCTTTCCGTATTTTATAAGCAAATAAACGGCTATAACCGCACCGATACTGAAAAGCGCCGCACCTGAATAAAAAACTTTGTCATTACCAGCAGCAGTCCCGCCCATTATCATACCAATGGCAATAAACATAATAAAAGCGGCACTAACACCAGCAATTTCCGGAAGCGTAAATTTTCTGTCTTTGTAATCCTGCATTGTTATTCCTTTTTATATTTGTAATTAAAGTTATAAATTTTAACAATATACAACCTTAAAAGGTTTTAGCGTAATGCTTTTTATAAAAATATTGCATTATATCTTTTTCATTTTCGCACTCTGTAATAGAAATATATTCCCCGCTGTTGTAAAATATTGAATGTTGATCAAATTTTCTGGCAATTTCAAGTGCGTCTTTTTTTTCAATGTCATAAATTATAAACGATTTTTCACTATAATCAAAAAGTTCGCCGATACTTAAATAACTCTCATATCCAAACGCCTTTATAACACTTTCAAGCTCCGTGTTTCTTAGAAAATTAAGAAAGTCATTATAAATCATCCCTTTGGGATTATAGGCGGTTATAATAGCAAATTTTCTTTTCAAAACTTCAAAATTTTGAGGTAAAAACTGAAATGAAATCCATTCCCTTCCGCTTAAATTATGAATCATAAATTTTGTATATTTTAAATAATCTTTATATTTTTTTTTAAAATCAAGCACTATTTCACCATCTACCAACAGAGCGTCTTCCGCCTCGTCGTAAACACATTTTCCTATATAATCCCCTATACCTATTACGTTGAATCTCAACAGAATCCTTTTTTTGTTATAATTTAATCAAAAAAGGTATATAAATGAAAAATATTTTACTGATTTTTATGCTTATATTTACCGGATGTAGCATCAAAACCGCTTTAAAACAAGATCCGTTATACGAACAAACATTAACCTATACCCAAAGAGGTCAAATTATTAATTCTCTTGAGACAAAAGCCTTAATTGACGCCGTTTATCTCAACCCTCTTTTCAAAGATAAATTTTCAAACCCTACATTCTTAATCGGTGTATATAATGATTTTGACAACGTATTGACAAATGATGAGTTTAATTTAACCCTAAACGGCCAAAAACCGGTAAAAATTTCCAAAGACATACCTTCTTTTATTTTATATAAAAAGTTTCCTTTTTATAACGAATGGATGAATTATTATATCGTAGAATTCAATCAAACACAAAAACCTTATGTTTTGGAATACAAAAGCAAACACTGGGGTGAAGTCAAATTTAAGTTTTAAAAACAAGAAAGTAAAGGTGCAAATACAATAGTAGGGATGTTTAAATTAGGTTCCTTACTTACCAAGCACATTTATTTTTCCATGAAGCAGTTTATGAAGAGTTATGTTTTTATCCCCGAAAATATGGCTGTAAATTATATAATTGGCTATAACCTTTTTTCCGTATTCCCTGCTTTCATCATACGGCACGAGTTCCATACTTAAAAACGGCTCATATTTGCCTTTGTATTTAAAATAACTTTTAATTTTTCTGTTTACAAAACCGATTCCGCCGTTGTATGCATACGCCACCATTAACGGATCTTCAAGTTTTGAAAATAGCCATTTTATATGCTTTACACCAAGCTTGATATTTTCATTGTAATCAAACTGATTAAAAACATCGCTTCCGTAATCCCTTATTAGAAAAGGCATTATCTGCATGGTTCCCAAAGCATAGCTTCTACTCACACTTGCTGGAATAAACCTGCTCTCCTGTCTTGCAATGGCATAAACAAATGCTTTTAAAGACACATTATTATCATTATAAAAATCCGGCGTTATAAAAATATTGTATTTAAATTTAAAAGCTTTATCCAAAACAAGTGCTTTTAGTGCGATACTTTTGTTTGAATCAAGTTCTTTTGCAAAAGAAAAAAGGTCTTTTCTTTTTTTAAATTCGTCCCAAAATTTCAAAACATCCCAAGGATTAGTCTGATCGTATTTCGGTTTTTTCACGCTGTTGTAAACTATTTTATTTTTAATAAAAAACTTTTTATTTACCTCTTCATAGGCATATAACGTATAAATATCCACCCTTGGATTTTGAAGAAGCTGTTCTTTAGCCGCTTTGTTTCCGAGTGTCCACATCCAAAACAGAATTTTAGAATTCTTCTTGTTAATTGAATACAATATTTTTTTTGCCAGTTTTTCGTTTTTGTTTTTCAATGCGTTTAAAAAAAGCCACCATTTGACTTTATCGTTAAATTTTTTATAATTTAATTTCATTAAAGAGTGCTGAATTTTAGGGAGATTGTTTAAAACGGAATATTTAACGAACAGATGAAAATACTTATCTTCAAAAATTGAAAAATCACTAATGTTTTGATCAATTTTATTATCAGGAAAATTTAAAATAAAATAATACCCCAAATCCCTGTCTTTAAACACATTACTGAAATTATTGCCAATAAATGCATTCACCGCCTTTTTTATTTTACCATCAGGCAGATTTTCATACAGATATTTCAAATCATCCTTTTTAAGCTTTGAAATCGTTCTTAAAGAAAGTCCGTTATTAAGAATACAGCTTATATCCACTTCCTTTAAATATTCGGGCTTTACGTTTATACATCTGTATATATCCCTAAAAAGCCAGTCTTTTTGAGACAGAATCCTTAAATGTTTAAACGGCTTTTGTTTATACATTGCATTATATGCTTTATAAGCCAAAACGGAAGAATTACTCTCCCTCATAAACTCGGTAAGGTAAAAGTCCCTCACATAGCTTTTGGGATGGGTAAGAATTTCCGAAAGATTTAAAGAAAAAAGAAAAAGCGGAATCAGTAGGAAAAAGAGCCTCATAATGAAATTATTATATTATTTATAAGTATCTGTAAAAACTGAAGCGCTAAAATCAATATAATAGGCGCAATATCAAATCCGCCGAATGTAGTAGGAATATAGCGTCTTATCCATCTGTAAACCGGTTCCGTTACATTCCACAGAAATCTTACAATAGGATTATACGGATTTGGCTGAACCCATGTAATTAGTGCCGCAATTATAACAACCCACATATATAAATTAATAACGATTGATATAAACTGAAGTATCGATATTAATAGCGTATTCATCTATACTCCTTAATTATCATTTTAAGATACGGCTTCATTATAGCATATAAATCTTTAATTTCAGGCCCCTGCTTACTGCCGACCATAAGCATTCTAAGAGGCATAAATAGTTTTTTACCTTTTAGCCCTGTATTTGCGATAATTCTGTTTTTAAACTCATTATAATCATCTTCAAACTCATTATCTAAAATCTCTTTTTTAAGAATTTCAATCTCTTCACTAAACTCGTCAAACTCTTTTTTTTCAAAAATCGAATCTAGCTTTTCTTTTAATTCTTTGATAGTTGAAACTTCATCAAGGTAAAGTCTCGCCAGAGGTTCATACTCTTCGTGATATCCGATATATCTTGTAAGTTTTTCTATTTTTTTCATATGTTCTTTGTTGATAAATCTGAGTTTAGCCAAGTCAAATTTAGCAGGTGCTTTTGAAATTTTGGTAATATCAAAAAATTCAATGGCCTCTTTAAGGGTAAATATTTCATTTTCAAAGCTGTTTCCAAGCAGTATTAAATAATTTGCAATCGCTTCAGGTAAAAACCCTTCTTCCAATAACCATTTAACCGAGCTTGCGTTATCACGCTTGCTCATTTTTTTACCTTCTTCATTTAAAATAATAGGCAAATGGGCATATTTGATCTCTTTATCATAACCTAAAGCATCCCTGATTGCTATCTGTTTTGGAGTATTGCTTAAATGATCTTCCCCCCTTATTACCAAAGAAATATCATAAAGCATATCATCAACTGCACATGCAAAATTGTATGTAGGTGTAAAATCTTTTCTCATAATTATAAAGCTGTCAATTTCAAACGGCGAAAAATCAAATTCACCTTTTATCAAATCATTAAATTTTATATTGTTTTGAGGTTTTTTAAGTCTGACTACAAAAGGTGTTTTTTTATCTAAGTATTTTCTTATCTCAGTTGAACTTAAATTTTCACACCTTCCGCTGTATCTGTAAGGTCTTTTTTCTATTTTGGCTTTTTCTCTTTGAAAATTTATTTCATCCTCATCACAAAAGCAGACAAAAGCTTTTTTATCATCTAAAAGTTTTTTTGCCATTTGTTGATGAATATGCAAATTTGCGGACTGATAAACTACGTTATCGTATTCGATTCCAAAAAGTTTTAAAATATCGAGTATTTCTTTATCTTTTCCTTCTATATTTCTTTCTTTGTCGGTATCTTCAATTCTGATTAATAATTTTTCATTTTTCTGTTTTGCCACTATATAATTAAAAATGGCAACCCTTAAATTTCCTATATGCATATCTCCCGTTGGACTTGGCGCAAATCTTAACATTTTACTCCTTAGACTTTTCTAATAATTCAGCCACAATATTGTTTTGTGTGGCATATTCAGCAAGTTTATCCAGTTCTGAAAACGTAAGTTTAGCATATTTTTCAAGTTCAACCAGTTTTTCATAATACCAGTTTGGATTATATTTTGTAATTCCTTCTTCTTGAACTTTCATTAAAATTTCTCTACCAATATCATGTATTTTTTTATGATATTTAATTAAATTATTCATTTCTTTAAAGTTTTTCAGCAATTCTTTAATTTCAGGTTTATTTAGCCATTTTCCAAGTTTGCATGTTTCTTCATTTATTTTAAATATAGCTTCATCAACTTCTTCTTTGGTAATTGCAGAATAAATATTTGATTTATAAATTATATGACCGATTTTGAATGTTATAAAAATTAGTTTTAATGTGTTTTTATCAGAAATCATACTTACATCTGTAAGCTCTTTTTTTAACACATCAAGAACCTGCTCGAAATTTTGAAGTGTTTCATATGATTTATCACCGATTTTAACTACCTGATTGGTGTTTTCCTCTATTCCGTTAAACTGCTGTTGAAGGGTTTGAATTGTTATTGCTATTTCATTTGTAGCTTTTTGAGTTCTCTCAGCCAAATCCCTTACATTATCTGCTACTACCGCAAAACCTCTCCCATGTTCACCGGCTCTTGCAGCTTCAATTGCAGCATTTAATGCCAAAAGATTAGTCTGATCCGCAATATCTTTAATAAGTTCTACTATATTGGAAATGGAATGTATATTTTCTGCCATTTGAGTTATTTCATGTGAAGTTTCCTGAACTTTTTCACTTAGCATTGAAAAATCATTTTTACTTTCCTGCATCAAGTAATATGTTTTATCGGCTTGATTTGTAGAATCTTTAACTTTTGTTGTAATTTCTTTAAAGGCGTGATCTATTTCAAATATTTCATTCCCTATTCTCTCAAGATTTGCAGTTACACCACCATCTATTTCTACAAATTTTTTTGAAAGTTTACTTATTCTTTCAACTTTTTTAGAAACTTTTAATGACTCTATCGCCTTTTCAAACTCTTCCGCCACGTTTCTAAACTCGCCATGAAGCCCGCTTGGCATTATATATCTATATTCATCCCCATTTATTATTGCTTGAATAGTGTTTTTAGATTCTCTAAGTAAATCTTCAATTTGATCTAGCATTTCATTGATATTCCAACCAATTTTTGTTTCAAGAGTTTCCTCACCATCTAAAATAATTCTACTGGAAAGTTTCCCGTTATATGCTGCCTCTACCGTTTTATCGATTTTTTCAAAAATTTCTTTTTGCTGAGCCTCTATTTTATTTTTATTTGAAGGTAAAAAATGTGCAAGTGCTATAAAAACAACATATAACCCTACCGCTATATATTCTTTTAAATAAATCAAATATGCAAGCAAAATAAAATTAACAAATAAAATAGCAATCAATCTCAACGTCAACATCTCTTTAAACTTTTTCATTTTTTACCCTTTTTGTAAATTAAAAACTAATTCATGATATTTATCTACCACATTTTCATCATTAGCATCAAGCACTTCTTTAAGCAGTTCGTAACTTGCAGCAATACCGCCACTTTTCTCAGCTTCTACAAGCTGCATATAAATTGGTTCTAAAACCTCTATCCCCTTACGTGATGGCTTTTTTCTAAAAGAGGTATAGCCTATAATATTTCCGTTTAAATCCAAATCCGGTGTAATATAAGCTAAAACCCAATAATAGCCGCCGTCTTTTCTTAAATTTTTAACGAATCCGAAAAACTCTTTTTTTGCCTGAATAAGATCCCATAATATTTTAAAAGCGATTTTGGGCATATGGGGATGACGGATAATGTTATGATTTGCTCCTATTAACTCTTCCCTGCTCCAACCTGCCATTTCCACAAATATTCTGTTGCAGTAAGTAATGTAACCTTTTAAATCCGTTTTAGAAACTATAAAATCATTCTCATTCATTACTTTTTCATCATTTGTAATCGTTTTAGGAGCATCAAGTTTTGAGAGTCTTTTCCCCTGTTTTAATTTTTCTTCAATCCGTGCTTGGTCTATCATTTTTTCTCCTTTTTTCCTATTATCCTCTCTTTTCCTCAAATTTTTATTAAAAAGGTTTAAAAAGCGTCAGATAATACATTGAACCAAACATTATGATAGATATCCAATAAATAATTCTTGCTAGCTTAATTGAAATATTTTTATTTTTAAACACAACAAAAGCAAGATATATATTTAAAAGCATTGCTAAGATGTCAATTGAAAGTTTTGTATGTATCCATAAACCGCTTTTTGCGACTTGAGGGAAAGCAAGCATCAATTTTGTTCCGACAAACAGCACAGATAACATTAAAATCAAACTAAGTAAGCCTAATATTTTTGAGTTTTCTCTACATTCAACAGATTTTACAAGTGAAACCATAAAAACTGCCCAACCAAAAACTAACAACATATGCAAATACAATAGATTCATTTTAACCCTTCGTTTTGGAAAAATTATATAAATTAATATTCACTTTGTCAAATAATTGTAATATCAATTTTTGGTATAGTCACTCTTTTGACACTATTGTAGTTTTACTTTTAATACTTGTATATTACATCTAATTTCAATTGAAAACAAACATTAAATCTATAAGAAAAAATTATAGCAATATAAATAAAAACTTATAAAAGTAAAGTGCCAGACACCATATTACAATAGAAAAATTGCAAGGGATTATTTAGGATCCCTTGCAACTTCAGTGCCGTTAACTCTGATGATGATATTGTTATCATCGGCATCAAATTCAACTCTGTCGCCTTCTTTAACTTTTCCTTCAAGAATAAGTTCGGCAAGTCTGTCTTCGATAATTTCAGCAAGCGCTCTTTTAAGCGGCCTAGCACCGAAAATCGGATCGAATCCGACCTCAGCGATAACTTCTTTAACCCTGTCTGTAAGAGTAAGTTCGATTTCTCTCTCAGCCAGTCTTTTTGTAATTTTTCTAAGCAAGATATCAACAATTTCTTTAACCTGCTCTTTGCCAAGTGGATTAAACACAACCACGTCATCAAGTCTGTTTAAAAACTCCGGTTTCATTCTTCTTTTTAGTTCCGCCCAAACTGCTTCTTTTCTGGCTTCTGGGTCTTTAATTTCCATAATAATATCGCTTGCGATATTACTTGTTAAGATAATAATTGTGTTTTTAAAATCAACCGTTACACCTTTGTTGTCAGTTAATCTTCCATCGTCAAGCACTTGTAACAGGATGTTAAATACATCCGGATGCGCTTTTTCGATTTCATCGAACAATATTACGCTATAAGGTCTTCTTCTAACGGCTTCTGTAAGCTGTCCACCTTCCTCATATCCAACATATCCAGGCGCCGCACCGATTAGTTTAGATACGCTGATTTTATCCATATATTCACTCATATCAAATCTAATCATCGCTTTTTCATCATCAAATAAAAATCTTGCCAACGTTTTAGCCGTTTCTGTTTTACCTACCCCTGTAGGTCCTAAGAACATAAAGCTACCAATTGGTCTGTTTGGATCGCCAAGACCCGCTTTATTTCTTTTAATTGCTCTCGCTACGGCTTTAATTGCTTCATCCTGTCCTACCACCCATTTTTTAAGCTCGTCTTCAATATGCAAGATTTTTTCAAGCTCGCTTTGTAACATTTTATTTACAGGAATACCTGTCCATTTACTTACAACATCGGCAACCGCTTCTTCGTCAACCGCATTTTTAAGAAGTGTTCCCTCTTTTAGCATTACTTCCCATTTTTTCTCAAGTTCTTCAAGCTTTTTAGTAAGTTCTACAACTTTTCCGTATTCAATTTCTGCCGCTTTTTGGAAGTTACCTTCTCTTTTAGCGATATCAGCCTGAACTTTTAGCTCTTCAATTTGTTGTTTAATTTCTGCTATTTCTTTTAAAACTCTTTTTTCTTCTTCGAATTTAGCCTCAAGTTTTCTTTTCTCTTCTTCAAGGTTTGCTAGTTCTTTTTCAATTTCCGCAAGTCTTTTTTTGGATTTTTCGCTCTCGCCTTCCATTTGAAGAGCTTCTTTTTCAACCATTAACTGCTCGATTTCTCTTTTAATTTTAGCAAGTTCAAACGGTTCGCTTTCGATTTGCATTTTAATTTCAGCCGCCGCTTCGTCGATTGCGTCTATAGCTTTATCCGGTAAAAATCTATCACTTATATATCTATCAGTAAGTTTAGCCGCAGCAACTAACGCTTCATCTTTAATAATTACGTTGTGGTGCGCTTCAAGTCTTTCTTTAAGTCCTCTTAAGATTCTAATAGCTTCATTTACACTTGGTTCATTAACCATTACAGGTTGGAATCTTCTTTGAAGCGCCGCGTCTTTTTCAAAATATTTTCTATATTCTTTTAAAGTCGTCGCACCGATAGTTCTTAGCTCCCCTCTTGCAAGTGCTGGTTTTAAGATGTTAGCCGCGTCCATACTACCCTCACTCGCACCAGCACCTACAATTGTATGAATTTCGTCTATAAATAATATGATATTAGGATTTGCTTTTACTTCATCCACAACGGCTTTTAATCTGTCTTCAAATTCACCTCTATATTTTGCACCTGCTATAAGTGCGGTCATATCAAGTGCTACGATTTGTTTATTCTGAAGTGATACAGGCACTTCTTTTTTAACGATTCTTTGAGCAAGCCCTTCTACAAGCGCTGTTTTTCCAACACCCGGTTCACCAAGTAAAATCGGGTTGTTTTTAGTTTTTCTTATAAGAATTTGCATCATTCTGTTGATTTCTTCGTCTCTTCCGATTACCGGATCAAGTTTACCTTCTCTGGCTTTCGCCGTTAAATCGATTCCGTATTTGTTAAGTGCGTCAAGTGTTTCATCAGCACTTTTACTTTCAATTTTTTTATCACCTCTTATCGCTTCAAGAGTTTTTTTAAGCTCAAACAAATCTACAAATTTACCTAACGTATCTTTAAATAAATCCATATTTGCAATTAACCACGTATCAACCGCTACATATTGATCTCCAAGTTTAGTGGCAAGTCCTTCTGCTTTTTCAAGAGACTGGATAAGTTCTCTTCCGATTTTAATAGATTCTTTAGTAATATTATCTACTTTTGGAAGTCTGTCAACCGCGCTTTTTAGCTCAAGTTCAATTGCAACCTTATCAACTCCCATTTTATTTAAAGCCTGGTTTAATACAGTATTAGTATTAGTTACAAGCCCCCAAACTATGTGTAATGGATGAACTTCAGGGTTTTTGTTGTGCAATGCTAAGCTTAAACCGCTCTCAAGTGCTTCCATCATTTGATTTGTTAGTTTTTCAAATAATCTTTCCATTTTTCCTCCTTAAAAGTTTTATGTTAATCGTATTATATCACTTTAGTCACTTTATGTCAAGGTTTTTTATACAAAAACTTAAAGTTTTCTTAAGGTTAACTTTTTCTGTAATTAATGTTTTTATCTATTAATACTTTTTTGGGCTATTCTTACTTTTTCTTGCTTTTTTTGTTAGAATTTCAAAAACTCCAAGGAGTAACTTTTGAAAAAATTATTAATCATTGCATTTTTTATAGTCTCTTTATTTGCGGAAAACCAGCAAACAAGACTTGCTGCTTATGAAAAATTTGTTAAAGTGGTCAATATGATTGAAGCGTATTATGTTGATGATATTAATACCACGACAATAATAAATAAAGCACTAAAAGGCCTTTTACCTGAACTTGACGCACATTCTAGCTATCTGGACAAAAAAGCATATAAAGAATTAAAAGTTCAAACTACCGGCGAATTTGGGGGATTGGGTATTGTTGTCGGAATGAGAAACGGCGTATTAACCGTTATTTCACCAATTGATGACACTCCGGCATACAAAGCCGGAATTAAAGCCGGTGATATTATTCTTAAAATTAACGACAAAGCAACTATAGATATGACGCTTGACGAGGCGGTTAACCTTATGAGAGGAAAACCGGGAACCAAAATCACTCTTACAATAGTAAGAAAAGGTCAAAAACCATTTGAAGTAGTAATAACAAGAGGAATTATTAAAATCAAATCCGTAAAAGCCAAAGATTTGGAAAACTATCCTGAAATTGAATATATTAGAATTTCATCATTTGATAAAAACGTCGTAAGTAAATTAAAAGAGATTTTACCTAAACTCAAAAAAGACGGGAAAAAAGGAATTATCATAGATTTAAGAAACAACCCCGGCGGTCTTTTAAATCAGGCTGTCGGAATGCTTGATCTGTTTATTGATAAAGGTGTTCTTGTATCGCAAAAAGGAAGGGTTAAAAGCGAAAATGAAGTATATTATGCCCACAGCACCGGAACATATAAAAACATTCCTATTGTGGTATTGGTAAATGGCGGAAGTGCTAGTGCGAGTGAAATAGTTAGCGGCGGTCTTCAAGATCACAGACGTGCTGTAATAGTCGGGGAAAAAACATTCGGAAAAGGAAGCGTTCAGGCAATACTACCTGTTAATAAAGACGAAGCTATAAGATTGACCGTTGCAAGATATTATTTGCCAAGCGGTAGAACCATACAGGCTAAAGGCGTTACACCCGATATTATTGTGCATCCCGGAAAAGTTGAAGAAGAAAATCTGACAGAAGCAGCGATAAAAGAAGCAAACCTTAAAGCCCATTTAAAAGCCGAACTTAAAAAAATAGACAAGAAAAAAGTAAAAAAAGAAAATAAAAATGTTCAAAAAATTGACGGCGACCTGCAACTTTTAACAGGTGCAAATATATTAAAAGCGCTTATAATAAGCAAAGAAGCCAAATAATCAAGTCCTTTTCGGACTTACAAAGCATAAAGCTGAGGACTTGAAAGTTTTGAGCTTTACGCTTTAATTTAAGCTAAATAATAAAGGAGCATTATGAAGCTATTATATGAAGGAAAAGCAAAAAGAATATACGAAACAGAAAATCCAAACGAAGTTATCTGTGAATTTAAAGATTCATTAACTGCGTTTAATGGTGAAAAAGCAGATGAAGAAAGCGGAAAAGGTGCATTAAACTGCGCAATTACAACGCTTATTTTTCAAGCACTCGAAAAAGAAGGGATTCCAACTCACTTAATCAAGCAAATTGATGAAACTAAACAGCTGGTTAAAAAAGTCGATATTATTCTGATTGAAGTTGTTGTAAGAAACATTGTTGCAGGCTCTCTTGCCAAAAGATTAGGACTTAAAGAAGGGACAAAGCTTCCTTTTACGATTGTAGAATTTTATTACAAAAACGATGAATTAAACGACCCGTTAATAAATGACGATCATGCAATGGTTTTAGGCCTTGTAAAATCAAGAGAAGAGCTGGATCTTTTAAGAGAATACGGACTTAAAGTAAATAAATTTTTAAGCGAATTTTTTGACAAAGTCGGACTTACTTTGGTAGACTTTAAAATAGAATTCGGAAGAGATGAAAACGGAAATATAATTTTAGCAGACGAAATAACGCCTGATTCTTGCAGACTATGGGACAAAGAAACAGGTAAAAAACTAGACAAAGACCTTTTCAGATTTAATTTAGGAAATATAAAAGAAGCATATACTGAAGTATTAAACAGATTAAAGGATGTGAAATGATTGTTGCTGTAAATGTTCATCTAAAAAAAGGTGTTTTAGACCCTCAGGGAAAAGCTGTTCACCATGCACTTGAAACATTAGGTTTTAAAAATATAAACGGCGTAAGAGTCGGAAAACAGATTTTACTAGACATTGATACGGATGATAAAGAAAAAGCTGTAGAAATTGCCAAAAAAGCTGCTGACGAACTATTGGCTAACCCTGTTATTGAAAATTACGAAATAGAGGTTAAATAATGAAAGTAAGCGTTATTGTTTTCCCCGGAACGAATTGTGACAGAGACACTAAATGGGCATTTGAAAAAATAGGTGCAAACGTTGAATTTATCTGGCATAACGAACATGATTTAAAAAATCCCGATTTAGTAGTCCTGCCGGGAGGGTTCAGTTACGGGGATTATTTAAGAAGCGGTGCTATTGCCAGATTTTCGCCGATTATGCAGGAAGTTAAAGAATTTGCCAATAAAGGCGGTTATGTTTTAGGTATATGTAACGGATTTCAGATACTGCTTGAATCCCATCTATTACCCGGTGGAATGACGAGAAACGAAAATTTACATTTTATTTCAAAATTTCATCATTTAAAAGTGGTGAACAATGACAATAAATTTTTACAAAACCTAAATGTTGGTGAGATTGTAAATATTCCAATCGCTCATGCGGAAGGTAACTATAAAGTCGATGAAGATACCCTTAAAAAGATGTATGACAACGGACAGGTTATTTTGAAATACTGCGACAAAGACGGAAACGAACTAAACCCTAACGGAAGTGTCGATTCAATAGCCGGAATATGTAACGAAACAAAAAACGTATTTGGTCTAATGCCTCACCCGGAAAGGGCAATGGAATCAATTTTAGGTGGGACTGACGGCATTAAAATGATAGAAGGATTTATGAAGTGAAAAAACTTTTAATTTTAATTTTAGTTCCTTTTTTCCTTTTTGCTTATAAAGTCGATATATACAAATGGGGTAAAAAGGATACATTTTACGGATTTTTAAAACAAAACTCACTGCCTCTTAGTATATATTACAATCTTCCGCCAAAAATCAAAAGATACGTAAGAGCGATACCAAGAGGCGAAAGTGTTTTTATTTTAAAAGACAACAACATAATTAAACAGGCGTTAATACCTATTAACTCCAAACAGCAACTCCAAATTATAAAAACCGAAAAAGGCTATGTAACCAAAATCGTTCCGATTATATACGAAACAATAACCAAACGGGTTTCCACGGAAGTTAAAAACTATTTAAGTTATGATTTATATAAAGCCACAAAGCTCAGAAGTCTTGCTTCCAAACTGGCTTATATATTTTCCGACAGAATTAATTTCAGAGCACTTCCAAAAAATACAAAAGTCGATATAGTTTATGAAGAAAAAATCAAATTCGGTGAAGTTAAAGACGTAAAAGTTCTATATGCCAAATTGTCAAACAGACAATACAGCGTTGATGCGTTTTTAAATCCATATGACGGAAGATATTATGACAGCAACGGGAAAAGTTTAAAAGGTATGTTTTTGGCAGCACCTTTGAGATATAAAAGAATTTCTTCAAAATTCGGAATGAGATTCCACCCTATTTTACATAAATGGCGAATGCATGACGGAATAGATTATGTAAACAGAATAGGAACGCCTATCCATGCGGTTGCTGATGGTAAAGTAATATATAAAGGCTGGATTAAAGGTTATGGCAGAACCGTTAAAATTAAACACAAAAACGGATATATCACAATGTATGCCCACCTTCACGGATATCCAAGAGGCATTTATGTCGGCAGATGGGTAACACAAGGACAGACAATTGGATATCTTGGAAACAGCGGTTTATCAACAGGACCTCATCTGCATTTCGGTGTAATGAGATACGGAAGATGGATAAATCCTGCAAAACTTAGAAATTCGGTAAAAGTTACTCTTTACGGAAAACAGAAAAAGAAATTTTTAGCGTATATTCAAAACTTTACAAAAGAGAATAATATAGCACTCAAATGAGATATTTAATTATACTTTTTCTTGCTTCTTTTGCATTTTCTGCAAATCTTATCATTCAATACCCTAATCTAAAAAAAGAATACTATGAAAACCAAATAATAGACCTAAACATAAAAGTCATAACACCAAAAGAAACAAATTTAACCTTTATTCCACCTTTAGGTGGTGAAATAAATGTAAGTAAAGAAAATCCTTTTGTATATAATGTAAATGTTAAATATAAAAATGATGATGACATTAAAAAATTATTTATAGTAAGCAAAGATTTATATAAAGAAATATCGTTAAATGATTTATATTCAACCAAACAATTGGACAAAATAAAAAATTTTTGCAATGTATTAGCAAAAAATTTAAAAGTTAAAAACATCATTTCAAGTAAATACGACAATAAATATAATATGGTGTCATTTACTTTAATCGGTGAAGATGCGAATTTAAATGATTTCACTCTTCATTTAAAAGATGAAAATCTAACGATTGTTTCACCGCAAAAGGCCACATATTTAGGTTTAATTGAAAACAACCAAAAAAACATTGATTTTTATTACTTTAATACACAGAACGATAATTACCAAAAAATAAAAATACCTATCAATATAAAAGAAGAAACAATAAGCACACAAACGGATCTAAACCCTGAAGAAAACACTCTTTTTACACCGGTAAATATTTTTATACTTTCAACTATAGCGATTTTAATAGTTATATTTTTAGTTTATCAGCAAATATGGCTTATTTTTCCGCCTCTATTGTTAACAGCATACTTAATATACGCAAATTTGCCAAAAGGCGAAGCATATCTAACAAGAGGAACCAAAGTTTATATATTACCTACAAAAAACTCAACCATTTTTTATGAAGCACCGATAGGCACTAAAGTAAAAATACTTAAACAAACAACAAATTACACAAAAATACAAATTCAAAACAAAATAGGATGGGTAAAAAATGAAGATATTAGATAGTATAATAAGCATTTTTAAATTAATAGCAGGCGGGATTTGTGTATTTATTACATCAATCCTTTGCGGAATTGATCCAAAAAACGAATTAAAATACAGAAAATGGTGTTCAAAATTTTTAACTTCTTTGGTTGCCAAAGATATAATTATTGAAGGTCAACTTGACCCGGAAGCAAAACTTTTAATAGGAAATCACACAAATAATTTAGATATTGCTCTTATGGAAAGTGTAATTCCCGAAAAATTAATATGGGTAGCAAAAAAAGAACTTGGTGAAACACCTGTAATCAAATATATGCTTACCAAAACTGATATGATTTTAGTTGACAGAAGCGATAAGCGATCGGTTCTTAAAATGCTTCGAGAAATTAAAGACAGAACTGAAAGAGGATTTAAAGTCGTTTTGTTTCCAGAAGGCACAAGAAATAAAATAAACCCTAAAAAAATGATAAAATGGAAAAACGGAGCCAAAGCGGTAGCGGAAAAATTAAATTTAAGAGTTCAACCTTTTGTAATCGTAAACCTTCCTTTTGCTTTTAAGAAAAAACCTTTCAGAATCGAAAAACAAACCATTAAAGTCATATATCTTCCAAGCTTTAATCCAAATGAAAATCCAAACTGGTTTGAAGATACAAAAGCAAAAATGCAGAAAATTTTGGATAAAGAGTATAATACTTAAAACTTTTTTCATAAATTAATATTATAATATTAATAAATTTTATTTATAAGGAGAAGTTTTGAAATTTGATACAATGCTTGCTATCGGAATCGGTGGGTTTATAGGTGCTATTTTAAGGGCATACACAGCAGGGCTTGTAAATAATACAATCAAACACGACATTCCGTTTGGAACGCTGAGTGTAAATTTAATCGGAAGCTTATTACTTGGAATATTCATAGGTGCTATACAATACGGGGGAATTCAAAACCCTTATATAAAATCACTTCTTACAACGGGAATGATGGGTGCTTTTACCACATTTTCCACATTTGCGGTTGAGAGTTTCTTTCTTTTTAAAAACGCTCTTTATATTCAGGCCCTGTCTTATATACTATTAAATGTGATAGGATGTATAATTTTAGCCGGGGCCGGATTTAAAGGTATAGAAGCAATACTTAAATAATGGAAAATTTTAAAATTTTTCTTTTAATCCTTTGGGGATTATTTTTAATTTTTCTGCTTTATCTTTTTATAAATCATATTCGTTATAAATATTGGTTAAAAACGCTTGAAAACACTCCACTAAATGAAGAAGAAAAGAAAATATTAAATAAAATTGAAATATATAATAAACTTCCTGAGAATTTAAAAAAAATATTAACATTTAAAATACACAGATTTAAAAAAGAAAAAGAATTTATAGGTATTAATATTCAAATTAATGAAGAAATAAAAACCATAATTTCTTTTTTTGCTTGTCTTCCAACTCTTTATTATAAATATTTCTGTTATCCGTCTTTAAAATATATTTACGTTTATCCCTATTCGATAATTTTAAATTCAAAAACAAATAAAAACGGCATCATATCCCAAGAAGAATTTCTTATAAGCGGAGAAGCAGTCGGTGAAAGTGTTGTTGTTGTATGGAATGAATCTAAAAAAGAGGCTTATCATAATTTAGGAAGAAACGTAATTATTCATGAATTCGCGCACGAACTTGATTATGAAGAAGGTATGATTGACGGAATCCCGCCCCTTGCGTATTCTCAGTATAATGAATGGTGTAAAATTATGTTTAAAGAATATAACAAATTCAAAAATAAGATACTAAAAAGACGATTTTTAGGAAAATATTCATTTATAGACAGATATGCTGCAACAAACAAAGCCGAGTTTTTTGCTGTTATGAGTGAATATTATTTTATGAAGCCTTGTCTTTTAAAAAAACATTTTCCGGATATTTATAAAGAACTTAAAAATTTTTACAAGGTTGAAACTGATGTATGTTAATATAAACTATTTGGAACTTATCAAATTTAATAACTGCAGAGATTGTATCGAATGCTGCAAAAACAAATTAATGGCACCTTTGGTATTAGATGACTTCGAAAAAGTTTATAAATTTTTTCCGATACTAATTGCAAAACTTGACTATCTTAAACCTGTTATGCTTCTTAGTAACGGGACTTCATGTCCATATTTAAAAAACGAACTATGCAGCATTTACGAATCCAGACCCCCTGCATGTAAAATATACCCTTATTCACCATGGTATGACAGAATTTTACTGGATTTATCCTGCAAAGGTATAGGCATAGATGGTGAAATTCTTCCTACAAATCCGGATGATTTTAAAAATTCTAACTTTTACGAAGAAAGATTTGAGAATATCGACAAAAAACTCGAAGAAACTTTAACGTGGACAAGTAACTTAAAATTAAACTATATAACAAAAATAAAAAATATCGAACTTTACATAATAAATAATAATTTTAAAGACAAATATATTTTTTTTCACAAAGCATCTTTAAATCATTTAAAAAAATATAATATTAATTTTTAAAATCACAATTATTATCTCTTAGTCTATAAAATTCTTCAATTAATTCATAATAAACTTTTTCCTTGTTTTCCTCTAAATCTTGCGCAATATCTATATCAACATTAATATTATTATTTTTAACAAACTCTTTTAAATCGAATACGTTATCAATTTTTAGAGCTTCTAAAGCTTTTAATTTATATTTTATACTAATATTTTCTGTTTCAAGGAGATGTTTTAATATTTTTTCTTCTGACTTCATTAAGTTATCCTGCAATAAGAAGGTATTTTATTTATTATACATTACTTAAATAAAAATTTTAAAATATAAAAAAAATTTAAGATTATATATAACTATAGATGTAAGATTTTTGTAAGATTTAAATAAGTGACAGGCACTAATTGAAGGAAATTTAAATGGCGGAGCCGACGGGACTCGAACCCGCGACCTCCGGCGTGACAGGCCGGCATTCTAACCAGCTAAACTACGGCTCCACACTTGGCATTGTAGATGGTGGTCGCTGCAGGGCTCGAACCTGCGACCCCCAGCTTGTAAGGCTGGTGCTCTCCCAACTGAGCTAAGCGACCAACAATTTTTTAAAATGGATTAGGACTTTTGAAGTGGTGACCCCTACGGGACTCGAACCCGTGTCGCCGCCGTGAAAGGGCGGTGTCCTAACCGCTAGACGAAGGGGCCATTTGAGTGGTGACCCGTGCTGGATTCGAACCAGCGGCCCTCTGCTTAAAAGGCAGATGCTCTACCGACTGAGCTAACGGGTCAGTTTTTCTTTCACAACTTGTCGTTGTGGACTGAAATTATATGTAAATTATTTTTTAATGTCAATACATTTTCGGAAAAAAACGAAAAAATTTTTTATTTTTTTTCAAAATTTAAAAAATTGTTTGTGGGATTATTGGGAATAATCTCTTTTAAAGTGTCTTTATGGCATTTGGTGCAGGTTTTTAGCTTTTGATGTTCAGGTATTGGTGTATTTATAAGTTTTTCCCTGCTGTGGCAGTCAAAGCAGTCCGCCCCACATTCGCTCATTGCCTTTTTATCATGATTTGGATGACATTTGGTGCAGGTAATTAAAAAATGATGCTCTTTATAATATTTATTGTTTTTATCGTATTCCAAAGGTTTTAGTTTCGGATGACATTCAAGACAATCACTACTGCATGCAAATGAAATTACCGCTAATAATGCCAAAACACTAATTTTTTTCAGCACTATTTCTCCTTTTCATAAAAGATTTTCAAACAATTTCTCGGTTTCATTCCGTTCAAAAAGTCTTCAATGTTTTCAAGTGAAATTTCCATAATTCTAAAAAGAGCTTCTTTAGTGTAATATGCCATATGAGGTGTCGCAATAATATTTTCTTTTTTCGCCAGGTTCCAGTCAGGTAAAACATCTGCAGCAATTACCCCTTCAAACGTTTCATAAACCTCTTTTTGTATTATTTCGGCACGTGCCGGGTTTATTATAACGTTACCTTTGAATTTTGTTATATTTTCCATATTAATCATATTTCTTGTTGAATTTGTAAGAGGAAGCGCAATAAACAAAAAATCCGAATATTTTAATACATAATCTAAATTATTGGTATATTCTACATCTTTTATATATCTTTCACTTCTGTTAAATCCTATTACGTCAGCTTCAAATCCTAATGCAAGTTTAGCAATATATTTACCTATCGTCCCAAGCCCTAAAACTCCTATGGTTTTTCCGGCAATTTCAATACCTTTTAGATCTAAATAGTTTAAATTGCCTTCTTTGACTCTGTTAATTGCTATATATGTCTTTCTGATTGCTTCAAAAAGAAGAGAAAATGAAAATTCACCTACTGCAGGCCCGGCATATCCGACTACATTACTTGCCAAAAGCCCTCTTTTGTAAATTTCTTCTAAATCCATATGATCAACCCCGGTTGAGCGGGTTTGGATATATTTTAATTTAGGAAATTTATCAAGAATATTTTTATCAACTTTTGAATGTATAAAAATCGAAATTATTTCAAAATCGC
The DNA here is from genome assembly GCF_054656815.1 of Nautilia lithotrophica. Classification (NCBI taxonomy): domain Bacteria; kingdom Pseudomonadati; phylum Campylobacterota; class Epsilonproteobacteria; order Nautiliales; family Nautiliaceae; genus Nautilia; species Nautilia lithotrophica. Next base: position 468,562 of record NZ_BAAHXN010000002.1, on the reverse strand, counting down.
AGTAACCTTTATATTCGTTTAAAGTTTCGGGAAAAAAATAGAGTTCATGACCTTTCAGATTCTGCTCAAAGAAAGACTTTTCTTCAGGTTTTATTTCAAAGAAGGCGATTTTCATAACAAATCCTTATGAATTTTTGTTCATAAGGTATTATACACCTAAAAAAAGAAAAAAGAAAGTTATTCTGAAGCTTTAGCTTTTGCGGCTTTTGCAGCGGCTCTTTTGGCTTTTTTGTATTCGGCGAGTTTAACCCTGCTCTCAGCTGCCCTGATTTCAAGTTCCCGCCATTTTTTTTCAACATCTTTAGGATTGTCCATTGTATTGATAAAATACCCGAGTTTAGGATTTTTAACCACGCTTTCACCCATTACAGGCGTTCTTGCGTCTGATTGGATAAGACAACCTTCTTCTGCCTTAGGACATACATCTACGCAAGCCCCGCAGTAAATACACAGATACGGATTATAGTTATACTGCTTTTTTCCGTTTTCGATATCCGTAACTTCAAATTTTATAGCCCCCGGAGGACAGATGTTTTCACATTTGTCACAGAAAATGCAAAGCTCTTCGTTATAAAGAATAGTCCCTCTGTAACCTTTCGGTTCTGGTGAAGGGGCAAAAGGATATTTTATTGTTTCAGGTTTTGAAACAAGGTTTTTAAGTGATTCTATAAACATTTGTATCATAACCGCTCCTTTATCTCGCCGTGCAGCTCATACACGGGTCAAAACTTAAAACTATCGCCTGGGCATCCGAATATTTCTCGCCTACAAAAAGCTCTTTAAGAACGGGTATATTCGCATACGTAGGGACTCTTATTCTAACTCTTTCAAGAACTTTCGTTTTATTGCCTTTTAGATAATAAAAACATTCACCTCTTGGTGCTTCAACCCTTACAAACGTCTCACCCTCAGGTCTTCCTTTTACTTTAACCCTGTGTTCGCCTTCAGGGATTCCGTCAAGAATATTCAGACACATTTCGATTGAATTCATAATTTCATCAAATCTCACCATATTTCTCGCCCATACATCACCTTCCGTTCTTATCTGAAGCTTGTATCCCACTTCTTCAAAAGGAAGATAATCATATTCAGCCCTTGCATCCGTTTCAAGTCCGCTCGCCCTTGCAATAGGACCCGCTGCGTTGAATTTAGCCGCCATCTCTTTTGAAATGGTTCCCACTCCTTTTGTTTTTACACCGAACGTATAGTCGTTTTCAAAAAACTCTATCAGTTTTTCGGTGTTTGCTTTAAGTTTTAGAAGTTTTTCCCTTGCAAAATCTTCCGTTTCCTTATCAAAATCCCTTGCAACCCCTCCTATTATCTGGTAATCATACTGGACTCTGTTACCTGTAATTCTTTCAAGTATGTCCATTACGTCTTCTCTGTATCTGAAAGTCTGCATAAATAGATTTTCATACCCTACCACTTCCGCAACGTGTCCGTTAGCGAGCAGGTGTGAATGGATTCTGTCAAGCTCTACGACAAGCATTCTTAAATAATCTATTTTTTTATTCGTTTCAATTCCCAAAAGCTTTTCAATGCCGTGCGTATAAGCCCCGGCATGGGTAATGGAACAAAGCCCGCAAACCCTCGCGACAAGATAAGGCAGCTGTGTATATTCGAACTTTGTAATCGCAGCTTTTTCTATACCTCTGTGAACATATCCTATATTTACCGTAACATCAGTAATCACTTCGTTTTGCGTTTCAAACAAAAAGCTCACAGGCTCAGGCAATGCAACGTGCTGAGATCCAAAAGGCACTATAATCTTATTTCCCATTTGCTTCCCCTTTTCTAAGCGGTGCCTGAGGCGCGTCGGGTTCTATAAACACACCTTTTGCCGCATTTTCTACATCAAGTCCGAACAAGTCTGCCAATTCCCATTCAGCAATCCAAGCACTTGGAACCACGCTTACGATTGAAGGGATTTTTGCATCGTAAGATACATTTTCCGCCCTAAACACCACCAATTTGTTTTTGTCGTAATACTTTGAAAATATCCAGTCAATAGTTACATTTCCTCCGTTATCAGTGGCGTTTACCGTTACGTAATGATATTTGTTTTCGTCATACCACGCTTTTATCAAGTCAACCACATTTTCAAGTGTGGCCTCAAAAAATGTTATTTCAGGATTAATCATCATTTCTCGCTCCTAATTTTTCTAATAATTCAAAGCTGTGTCCTCTCATATACTCTTTTTCTTTCGTTTTTTTCTCCCAGATTTTAACCGCCTCAACCATTCCGTCAATTACTGCTTCAACTCTCGGGGCACACCCCGGAATCCATACATCTACGGGGATTATGTTGTCAACCCCGTTTTCCACATGGTAAAAATCTCTGAATATTCCGCCGCCGTGTGCGCAAGCGCCCATCGCCACTACAACTTTGGGCTCCGGCATTTCAAGATAAAGCCTTCTTAATACGTCACGGCATCTTTTCGTAACGGGACCGGTTACAAGCAGAATATCCGACTGCTTAGGATTACCCCTATTTAACATTCCAAATCTCTCGATATCGTATTTCGGTGCAAGTGCGGCTAATATTTCAATATCGCACCCGTTACATCCGCCCGTGTTGTAATGCAAAATCCAAGGCGATTTTTTCCTGAATTTACTAAATATTCCCATGACTACCTCCATAATGCCAAAAAGATGATATTAAGAGCCGAAATCGGTATAAGCACAAACCAGCTGAATTTAACCATTCTTCTGAAATCAAGCCTTGCTGTAGCATTGTCAAGCGCATTTACGAATAAAAATACAAACAATACCAGCAGCGCCCCTAACCAGTAATGACTTCCACCAAATAAAAACACAAAGAAAAACACGTATACATATTCAATCCATTTACCTGTATAAACCGCCTCGTAAAAAGGACCGCTGTATTCTATTTCAGGACCGCCTATTAATTCCTGATGGGCTTCGGCTACGTCAAAAGGAGACTTGTGAAGCATCATAGGTATTGCGAGCACAAAAGCGACAAATACTACCGGCAGTTGTAATAAAGGAATTCCCTCATAATTTAATATATCCTTTAAATTAAAACTTCCAACCACTTCATAAAACGCAACCACCATTAACACCATTAAAGGTTCGTAACTAATCATATGCATAAGTTCTCTCATAGCACCTATTACGCTGTAAGGGCTCCTTACACTAAAAGCCCCGATAGTTAACGCAAGCACAGCTATTACATGGAAAAATACTGCCACCAATAAATCATTACCCAAAAACAGAACCAAAAGTGCAAACCAGCACGCTATAAAATACATAATTCCCATAACAGCATGCAGGGAATGCACCATTAAAGGTCTTTTATCCATTAATTTAAAAAAGTCATAAAACGGCTGCATCAAAGGAGGCCCCACCCTGCTTTGCATTCTTGCTTTCACTATTCTCTCAACCCCGTAAACGAATCCTCCGATAATTGGGGCGAAAAGAGTTAAAAGTAGCATTAACGTTTCAAACTTCATAATAAACCTCCTCCAAGAACTAACACCATTACAAACAGAGCAATACTAAACGCAATAAGATAATTTTCATATTTTGAAATACATACGAAGTTGTATGTTTCAATGTGTCTCGGAAATGCTTCCCCGCAGTTATAAGGCATAGCCGTATCAACATTTTTGAAATGAACGAAAAACGGCAAAGCATGGATAAGTAAAAGAATTACCAATGCCCCCATAATCTGCCAGAAATAAAGTGTGGAATTGTTAATTACAAGTGAGAGATTATCCGCATAAATATTCACAGAAGCCGAGCTTAATTCATGTGCGATCGGAACTATCTGATTTGCTATAAAAGGAGCTATAAATACTGTTAATGCAAGCAACCATATGTAATACCAAACTGAAACGAAATTAAACCTAATTGGCAGCGGCAGAAGTTTTACTTTTTCAATTCCGTGTGATTTTCTAACACTTATACCCAAAACTTTCATGTATAAAACACTTAAAAACGCACTTCCAGCGCCAACATATAAAATTAAAAGCACATAACTTCCATGACTTAAAAATCCACTGGCCTCTTCTATCATAATCCATTTACCTATAAATGTTCCAAACGGCACAAATGTCATATTTAAAAATCCAAAAAATATAAACATAAGCGTAAGCGGCGCTCTTTCAATAAGTCTTCTCATCTCTTTAATGTATTTAACATGAAACACTTTTTCCAAAACCCCGGCTTCGATAAATAAAAACCCTTTTGCAAACGCATGGAAAAGAATTAAAATTAAACTTGCAGTAATCGCAATCGGCGTTCCAACTACAGCTGCAAGCATCATAAGCCCAAGCAGTGAAATAGTTGAATACGCAAGTATTTTTTTGAAATTATCCTGTGTAAGAGCAATGACTGCTGCAGCAACAAAAACAAATCCGGTAGTAATAATTAAAAGTTTTGCTAAAAGAGTCCCTTTGATGACAGGTGAAATTCTAAGAAGCAGATAAGGTGCAATTTTTACCATTGTAGCCGAATGTAAAATAGCACTTACCGGCGTAGGTGCAACCATGGCACCTAAAAGCCATTTATGAAACGGCATCTGAGCACCTTTTACTAAAGCACTTAAAGACAGAAATCCTAAAGCTGCAAGTGAAATTACTTTAGGATCGGCGTTTAAAAGATCCGTAAAATGATACATTCCGCTTGTTTTTATAAACGTAAGCAGTGCAAAAAGTATTGCAACCCCTCCTATCTGGTTCATCCATAAAGCCAAAACGGCATTATTTACAGCTTCTTTATCCATTCTGAATCTAATAAGCACATACGACGCAAGTGTAGTCGTTTCGAAAAGTGCAAAAAACCATTCGATATTATTTACACTAACGGCAAAATTCATAACACCCAAAAACCAGATTAAAATAGCCACAAAGCTGTGTTTCCCTTTTTCGTCATATTCCATATATTTAGTTGAAAAAATAGCAATAGGAACACCAACAATAGCTACAATCATATACATAAACGCGGTAAGTTTGTCCACATATATATTTGCAGTAACTGAATGTTCAATCATTAAAACAACAATAATTAATAACACCAATTGAAGAATTGCTAAAGCAGATACCAACATACTTCTGTTTTTCACACCCTGATACAGAAAATATCCCAAAAGTCCGAAATCATAAATTGTAATTAAATAATTTACCCAATTCGGTGTATCCATCAAATAAGGCAAATCACCGCTTGCATATACCATCCACGCAAAAAACCCAAGAATCGGAAGCATTGCAGATGTCAAAACATTGGTAAGAAAATCGTTTTTTGCCAAATAGATCACCAGTGCGACAATCCAAGGCAACACGATACTCATCGTAATAAAAAGATCCATATTACCCTCCAAATAAATATTGCAATAATAAAATAATAACAAATGAATATTCATTTATAAAGCATATAATTATTACTTATACTATTTGTAATAAAAATGTCCAAAAATGTTACATAATTAAAACATTTAGAATTTTTTGAAAATAAAAAGTAGTTTTTAAATTTTTGATTTGTTTAATTTTCTTTCATATCTTTTAATCATTGTAGAATTTCCCAATATTCCACCCTGATGAATATATAATACATCCTTTAAACCATAATATAATAACGTATCCCATCCTATCGGATCATAAAGAAGGTCAAATTCAATACCTGAATTTTTTAATTCTTTCCATAAATTATAGAGATCCGGATACAATTTTCCAAAATGATATTTTTTACGAGGCTTAAGAATTGTAGGAATTTTACCTCCGCCAAGCCATTTAAACTGCTTTTTCAAATAATTTTCATCACCAACGCATGGAACTGTCATAACCTCTACGTTTACATGTTTTGATAAAAAATAAGCAGTAGTTCCTGTGCCGCTTGGAAGAAATATTTTCAGGTTATGTTTAAGTGCATATTCATTCACTTCTTTGGCAAGTTTTTTTATTCCGAATTCACTCTCTTTAACCCTTCCGCCTTCTTCAATTATCAATGTCTCTTTGTCTTTTAAAGATTTGACAAACTTAATAAGTTTTTCGCCTGAAAGTTCCGTTTGTATTATATTTGCTCCGTTTTGCAGGGCTTTTAAATAATTACCTTCAGGATTTTGCTTTAAAATCTTTGGAATATGATTTGTATAATAAACAAAATCCCATTTTTTTATTTTGCAAAGCTCGCTTAAACTCATCATAGCATTGGACTGGTTGGAGCCAAACGATATAACTCTTCTAATATCAGGAAATTCATTGTTTAAAAAATAATAAAACTTTCTTGCTTTGTTGCCGTTGAATATCGGATCTAATAAATCGTCTCTTTTTATGTGATAGAAAGTGTTTTTGAAGAAAAAAGGGGTAATTGGAGAATTTTCTATTCTCCAAATTTTATTTTTCATTAAATCGCTCTTAAATCTTTATAAGCTTCGATTACTCTGTTTTTCATAGATTTTTCACCCTCTCTTAGCCATTTTCTCGGATCGTAATATTTTTTGTTAGGTTTGTCTTCACCTTCAGGATTTCCTATTTGAGACTGAAGATAATCTTTAAATTTTTCAATATACCCTTTAACACCGCTCCAGAAAGCCCACTGAGTATCGGTATCAATATTCATTTTTACAACGCCGTAATCAATAGCTTCATGAATTTTACTAAGCTCGCTTCCACTTCCGCCGTGGAATACGAATCTGATAGGTTTTTCATCGTTTAGATTAAATTCTTTTTTTACGTATTCCTGAGAATTTTTAAGAATTATAGGCTCTAATTTTACGTGTCCCGGTTTATAAACACCATGAACATTTCCGAAACTTGCCGCAATTGTAAACAGATCGCTTACTTCGCTAAGCTCTTTATACGCATACGCAACATCTTCAGGCTGGGTGTAAAGTTTTGAATTTTCAATTCCGGTATTGTCTACGCCGTCTTCTTCACCGCCTGTTACACCAAGTTCAATCTCAAGCATAATATCAAGCGCACTTAATTTTTTAAGATATTCTTTACATGTCTGAACGTTTTGCTCCAAAGGCTCTTCGCTTAAATCAAGCATGTGTGAACTAAATAGAGGTTTTCCGTATTTTTCTTTATGTTTAGCGTTTGCTTCTATAAGCCCGTCAATCCATGGAAGAAGTTTTCTTGCTGCATGATCGGTATGTAAAATAACTGGTATTCCGTAAGCTTCAGCCAATGTATGGATATGTTTGGCACCTGCAATAGCACCAAGCACGGCTGCTTTTTGCCCGTCGTTATCAAGACCTTTTCCAGCCCAGAAATGTGCCCCGCCATTACTGAATTGAATAATAATCGGCATATTCACCTCTTTTGCCGCTTCCATAACGGCATTTACGGAATTCGTTCCAACAACGTTTATTGCCGGAAGGGCAAAACCTTTTTCCTTGCAGTAGTCAAGAACTTTTGCCGCTTCAGATCCGCTTAAAACTCCAGGCTTTACAAAACTAAAATCCATTTAAGCCTCCTTATTTAACTTTAATATCAACTTTTGAAGAATCTTTAAGTTTTTGGATCTCTTTTTGAAGTTTTTCTCTTTTTAGATATTCAATGATTTGAAGTTTAACTTCATTTAGAGGCATATAATTTTTCTCATTTTTCTCTTCTACTAAAATTACATGATATCCGAATCTTGTTTTAACCGGTTTTAGGGTAAGTTCACCCGGTTTCATTTTATTTACAGCTTCCGCAAATGGCTGAACCATCTGTTTAGGATCGAACCATCCAAGTTCACCTCCGTTTACTTTCGTAGGTCCAGTTGAATATTTTTTAGCGAGTTCAGCAAATTTTTCTTCAAGAGCTTTACCTTTTAAACCTTTAAGTTCGTTAATAAGTTTTTCAGCTGTTTTTTCGTCTTTTACAACTATATGTCTTGCTTTAACTTTAGGTGTAGTTTTGAAATAAATATCTTTGTTTGCTTCATAAAACTTTTTAACTTCTGCATCAGAAATTTTCATAGTATTAAGTTTTTGTTTAAGCCAGTAATCAACTGCCATTTTTTTAACAAGCGCCTGAAATTGAGGTGTTTTTTCAACTTCTTTAGCTTTTTTATATAAAACCATAGTATCAACATATTGTTTTACAAACTGACCAACATGCTGAGCCGGAAGATCCTGAAGTCTGATTCTGTTATCAGCCGTCATTCCCTGTAAAAAGTTATTAATATCTTTAACAGTAACTTTTTTACCATCAATAGTCGCAACCACAGTATTATCATTTAAACCTTTCATAGGTTTTCCAGTTATTGCAGCATTTCCCATACCACCTTGCATTCCAGGAAATGCAAATGCTGCTGCCGCTATTAATCCGCCTAAAACTATTTTCTTCATAAATTCTCCTTATTTTTTAATTTTATTAATTGTATTTGTTTAACGTTAATTTTATCTTAATTAAGCCATGTTATGAATAACATTTTGAACATCATCAAGTTCTTCTAATACTTCTATAAGTTTTTCAACTTTTTCAGCTGTTTCATCATCAACTTCGCTCTCATTTGTAGCCACAAGCTGAACGTTACTTTCAATAATTTCAATTCCATCAATATTATTTACCGCTTCTAATACATTATTAAACTCTTCAGGTGCCGTTTCTATTACCAACACCTCATCAAGTTCTTTTATATCTTCTGCACCCGCTTCAATAGCTGTTTCCATAACTTCGTCGTCTTTATCGCTTCTGTTTACGACAATTACACCTTTTTTTTCAAACATCCAGGCAACGCTTCCGCTGGTTCCCAAGCTTCCGCCCGCTTTTTTGAATGCGTGTCTGATTTCCGCAACGGTTCTGTTTTTATTATCGGTTAGGCATTCCACCATAATAGCTACACCGCCTGGACCATACCCTTCATAACTCACTTCGCTTAAAGTAACCCCGTCAAGATTACCCGTAGCTTTGTCGATTGCTCTTTGAATATTTTGCATTGGCATTGAATCTGCTTTTGCTCTTTCAATTGCAAGTCTTAAAGCCGCATTTGTGTCAGGATTTCCGCCGCCCTGTCTTGCAGCGGTCATAATAGCCCTAACATGTTTAGTAAAAATTTTACTTTTTTTAGCATCTTCTTTTGCTTTTATATGTTTTACTTTAGACCATTTATTATGTCCAGCCATAATTCTCCTTTGCTAAAATATTTGTTATTATACTATAAAATAGTCGTGAAGTAGCGAAGTTTAGAAGTTGTTAAGTGGGAAAGTAAAATGTATCGTATGATATAATTACTAAAAAAAAGGAATTTAATGGTTTTAAGAAAACCTGAAGAACTTGAAGAAATTAAAAGACGTTTTTTGAAGCATTATAAAGGTTCTCAAACGGAGCTTAATTATAAAAACGATTATGAACTTTTAATTGCAATTATTTTAAGTGCACAATGCACAGATAAAAGAGTTAATATGATTACTCCTGAACTTTTTAAAAAATACCCGGATATCAAATCACTGGCATGTGCAAATATAGATGATGTAAAAGAAATTATAAAATCATGTTCTTTTTTTAACAATAAAGCAAAAAACATTATAGAAATGGCAAAAATCGTTCGAGATAAATATAACTGCAAAATACCGCATGAGCATAAAGAGTTAATAAAACTGCCGGGAGTCGGAAACAAAACTGCAAACGTGTTTTTGATAGAACTGCACGGTGAAAACAGAATGGCTGTTGATACCCATGTATTTAGAGTGGTTCACAGACTCGGAATTACTGATGCTAAAACGGTTGAACAGACTGAAAAAGATTTGATTGAAGCGTTCAAAACAGATTTAAACGAGCTTCATCAGGGGTTTGTGCTGTTTGGACGCTATATCTGCACTGCCAAAAATCCAAAATGTGAAAAATGTTTCGTTCCGGATTTTTGCGTCAGTAAAGAAAGCTTCAAAGCAAAATAATTATTTCTCAAACACCAAAATCCATTTTTCTATTTCCCCGCTTCCGTATAAAGAAACGGGAATTTTGTTTATTAATTTCATACTGGTAAATTTACATAATTTTTCCACGCTGTGATAATACTGAATTATATTTGCCTGAGATTTTTTATAACAGCCTTTATCATTTTCAAAAAGTGTAATTTCTGTCGTTAATATATCATCCTCAAAATCGGAATATAAAACCCCAAACCTGTTTTCGTCTTCAGCTTTCAGTGTTCCGATAGCCAGATCGTTCATTGCAAAATAACTATTTGCATCAAAAATAAAATATCTTTCTACAACATTTTCCACACATTCAAAAAATTTTATTAATTCTTTATCATTCATATAATTAATGACATCAAATATTGCTACAGCCGCATCAAATTTTTCATTCATATCACAAACATTTTTTACTTCGCAGTCGCATTTACTTTTGGCCCTTTCAATCTGCGTCCTGCTTAAATCGATTCCTTTTACTTTCAAACCGCTTAAATTTGCAAGTTCACAAAAATCGCCGCTTCCACATCCGATATCCAAAACGTTTTTTACATCAAGATTAATAAGAATGGATATAAATTTACTCCATAAAATATGAGCCGCTTCTTTATCTAAAAAAAGATCTTCAATCTTCCCATAAAGTTCAAGCCCCATGAACCGCCTTTACTTTTTCAAGAATATCAATAATTTTTTCTTTTTTCTCAATAAACGAATTTTTGTTTGCTATCAGTCTTGCACTTGAAGTCATAATAACTTCTTTTTCTTCAAGTCCGTTTTCTTTTAGTGTATTTCCGGTTTCCACGATATCAACTATTACATCGCTTAATCCCACAAGAGGTGCAAGCTCTATTGATCCGTTAAGTTTAATTACGCTTGCAGGTATGCCTTTTTTGGAAAAATATTTTTTGGCTATGTTTTGAAGTTTGCTTGCCACTATGATTTCGGTTTTGTCTTTATAACTTTCATCATTTTTTATGCCTGCAACACTCACACGACATTTTCCAAGTCCCAAATCCATAAGTTCCAAAACATCACTTTCAAGCTCTTGTAAAACATCAAATCCAACAACCCCTATATCCGCCGCCTGATTCTCAACATATACCGCTACATCCCAGTTTCTAACATTTAGAAAAGTAAAACCCGCTTTTTTTAATATCAGCTTTCTGTTTTCGAATTCAAAATCCTCATTAAAGATTTTTTTAAAAATTCCTAATACCTCATCGGCTATCCTACCTTTTGGCAAAGCAATCGTCAAACTCATTTTTTCTCCATTTCTTTAATTGTAATCAACATACCTCTAAATACCAGATCTTCAATATATTCGGCATTTGAAAACATCTTTGATAAAAATTTTCCGTCACTTCCGGTAAAAAAAAGATTTTTTTCTTTTGCATATTTTTCAATTATGCATTTAATCGCCCCTACACTTCCCATATTAAGGGCATCATTGGTAGAGTTTGGTAATTTTTCATCAGTAATTATTTTTTCATTTAATTTTAAAACTTCTGAAATTGTACCAAAAGCTTTTTTAAATGCATAAATACCCGGCATTATAATTCCGCCTTTATGAAAGCCTTTTTGCATTATATCAATCGTTATTGCACTTCCCGCATCCACAACCACTCCATCAATTATACTTTTGCAAGCCATAATTCTGTCAATTCCAAGACCTTTATAATCGGTATCAAATTTTACATAATCTTTAATGTTGACGGCTTTAGGATTTAATGCCAACAATTCCAGCTCTTTTTGCCTATTTACAGAAATATAATAAACATCATCTTTAAAACTCTGAATCTTTTTAAAATGATTTATTTTTCCGTCTTGCCAAATATGAAAATGTGTGTTACCTATATCAACCAGCACCATTGATTATTTTCCAATCACTTATTTTTTCTTTTGCTTTAGAGCAAATCGGCCCGTTTAAAATTAATATTTTCTTTTTGTATCTGAAATTTATCTCTTTTGGCATAAATTCATACAAAACATCAATATCTTTGCTTAAAAACCTGCTTTTTTTCTCAAGTTTTAAAACAAAGCAGTATTCGTTTTTTAAATTCACACCCAAATACGCTTTTAATCTTTTTCTTGTATTTAATTTAATTTCATTTAGTTTTTTGCAAATAATATTGTTTTTTCTAAGAAGTTCTATTAAATCTTTAAATTTTCCATTTTCCATTTTCAATTTTCCATTATTTCAAGAGGATGGTATTTTAAAACCGTATCTTTTAAATTCTCTTTTTGAATATGGGTATAAATCTGTGTGGTGTTTAAAGAAGCATGCCCCAATAATTCCTGAACCACTCTCAAATCTGCACCGCCTAGCACTAAAGCCGTGGCAAAAGAGTGTCTTAACACATGAGGTGAAACGTTTAAATACTTTTTGGTTATGTTAAAAGCGCTGATTCTGCTTAAAGGTTTGCAGTTTTTGTTTACAAACAGATATTCGCTCTGACATGGTCTTTTTTTTAGATATTCATTTAACGCATCCAGTGCCGTTTTGGCAATAGGGACAACCCTTTGTTTCTCACCCTTTGCCATTTCTACTTTTACCCAGCCGTTTTCTATATCGCTTATTTTTGCATTTAATGCTTCACTGATTCTAAGCCCCGTTGCATAAATAAAAAGTATCAAAGCTTTATCTCTTAAATCAAACCAATTGTCATTTTTAATATTTTCAACCGAACTTATAATTTCTTCTTTTGTAAGAAATTTTGGAAGGTTTTTCGGTATTTTGGCCTGTTTTATTTTATGTTTCGTATCACTTATACCACGCTTATATGCATAATCAAAAAAAGAATTGATGGCACTTAATTTTCTGTTTAAAGAGCGTTTGTTTTCTATTGAGGAAAGAAAGGAGATTATATCCATATTATCCGCTTCGACTATCGGTTTTTTTATAAACTCTTCAAATTGAAGCAAATCCCTTTTATAAGCTTCATATGTGTTTTTACTTACCCCTTTGTTAATCTGCAGATATTCCAAAAAAGCTTCGAGATACCTACTCAATCATAAAAACCTTGTCATTATTGTATATTTTACAGCCTTCGAGCTTAAGTTGTGCATCCGAACTTGTATCAAAATCATTGCCTTTATATACTATAACATTAAGATCAGGCGTGATTTTTATCAAATATCCGCCTCTTTCAACACTCCAGATATTGCCTTTACAAACGCTTGGCGCAAAAAAACTAGCAAAAGGTAGTTTTATTTTTTTAATTTCTTTAAGATTGCTGTCAAGTTTTATAATACTACCATCTGCCGTAAAAATATAAATAAATCCATTATTGTCAATAATATGCTTAATATCAGCCTTATAATCAATTAAAAAAGACGGATTAAACAATACAAGCTTGGATGGTGTGGCCATAAAAAGCTGGTTATTTACTATTTTTAGAAAAATCACATTATCATTAAACTGATTTTGAGAAATATTCAAGCTTCTTATATAATTTCCGTTATCAAGTTCTACAACAGCGACACTACCGCTAAGCATCGGATATAAAATCAAATCTTTATAAAACAGAGGCTCGGCATGCAGATATCTTACACTCAAAACACTATCACCCTCAAATATAAATTTCATTTTTTTATCTTTTAAATCATAAAGCCCGTATTTGCCGTTTTCAAAAACAACTGCAACATTATTTTCTTTTTTTGTTGCGCCAAATATTAAAAAAGGAAGTTTATATTCCGTTTTCTGTGAAATTACATACAGCTTGTTTCCGTTTACAGCCAAATCGTTATTTACTTTTATAAATTTTCCTAAATAATTGCCTTTTTTGTCATAATAAACTTTTTCAACTTTAATTCCGTCATCTAAAATATCTTTTTTAGGAACATATTTTAGTTTCAGTGTTGAAAATGTTAGGGTGTTTTTTGTATACTCGCTTAAAGTTTTATAATAATTTTCGGTTTTCAGTTTTTTGGTTTCTGTTTTTTGCGGTTCATAAACTTTAACACTACACCCCGTAAAAATAATAAAAAAAATCAATAATAAATATCTCATTTAGCAATCCCATAATGAAGTAAAAATTTTGCAATAGCTGCAAACTCTGAATTAGGTGTTATTTGAGCATATATTTCTTTGGCTTTTTTGCGGTTGCCCTCTTTTAAATAAATTTTAATTAATGCCACTCTTACTGGATCTTTTAAAATTTTATAATCAGGATTTAAAAGATAATTTTCAAGAGAGTTTTTATCTCCTTTTAACATCGCTATTTTATAGGCGGCGATTGCTTTTAATTCAGGTGCGGTAATTTTTTGCAAATCTTCAATTTTATCGCTTTGAAGAAGATATACCTGATAAAGATTTTCATTTGATTTTACTTTTTCAAGGGCGGCTTTATCGTTAGGGTTTTGCATTAACGTATCAAAAGCATTATTTGAAGAAATCAGTTTTTGAGTTTGAATATACCCATATACGGCATTTCCTATTAATATTAAAGCTGCAATAGTTACACCAGCTATTATCTGTTTTTTATATTTTTTTATAAATTTTTCCAGTTTAAATACTTTTACTAAAAGTTCTTCTTCCTGTTTTAGTTTTTCTTTAATCTCCACTTTCAGCCTTTTTTATGTAATTTTACCAAATATTGCTCGATTTGATTTAAAATCTTTTTATTAATCTCAACATTTAACTCAATCACTTTTAAATCAAGGTTAAATTCTTTCAGTTTTACATAATCTTTCATTGTAGTAACTATTGTTTTGTTTTTAAATGTTTCAATATCGTCATATGAAAAATGATAATGGTCAGGGAAAAATTTATGAGGCATTTTGCAATACTTAAGTAGTCTTTGAGGTTTTGATATTGCTGAAACGAGTATATCGCCTTTAGGACATTTTACAATTCTTTTATAATTCTTACCTTCTTCCAATACCAAATCGGCAAAACGAAGGGCGAGTCTCGGATATCTGTAACCACCCGCGGGTATGCAAAAAGGATTTTTAATTTTTTGATCAAGCACTATATTGAGTTTTTTAAATGGCTTGTCAAATCCGTCATCAAGAATAACAAATCCGGCACCTAATTCTTTAGCTTTTAAAATCCCCTCTTTTCTGTCTTCACTTGCAATCACGAGCGCTTTTGTTTTAAGTGCGATTTCCATAGCTTCATCACCGCTTGTTTCCACATCCGTTTTAATATTACCCCATTCGCCGACAACGACAAGCCCTTTACTCTTTCTTCCATAACCTCTTAATACAACGGCAGGCCTGTATTTTTCAAATTTGTTAGCCAAAGCGATAGAAAATGGTGTCTTACCGCTACCCCCAATTACAATGTTTCCCACTGATACAATAGGAATACCCAAATCTTCCAATTTTCTCGGAAACTTGAAATGAATTACAGTCATATAAATTAAAGAAAAAGGAAGTAAAAGAATGATTAAAGGCCAGTGATACCATTTCGGATAAAAAAGCATTTCTTCAAAAAAATTATGTAGCCGAATTTTCCATTTTCCATTTTCCATTTTAAATTAAAGCTTCACGTCTCTTTCATATAAAAAGTCATGCGTTATCGTTCTGCTTTTAAGTTTGGCAATGATAGGCATCTTTCTTTTAAATTGGTTAAAATAAACTTTTTTTAATACAAACTCCACCAAATCCTTGTCATATTTTTCAAGAAGTTCTTTTTTTGTAGCCCTGTTATCGACAAAATCAATAAGAACCGGATCAATCTGAGAATAAGCATATCCGAGTTCTTTTTCGTCACTTTGCCCTTGCCACAAATCCGCACTTGGCGGTTTGTTTATTATTTCTTCAATTACGCCTAAATATTTCGCAAATTCAAATATTTCCGTTTTATAAAGATCCCCTATGGGATTTAGTGCACTTGCCAAATCTCCAAAAAGCGTTCCGTATCCGAGTAAAAGCTCGCTTTTATTACTCGTTCCGATAACCAGCGCACCAAGTTCTGCACTTTTATCATATAATATTGCCATTCTCATACGTGCCGAAAAATTACCAAACCTTACTTTATCATCGATAGGATACGCTTCAAGTAAAGGTGCAATTGAGATTATTTCATGCTCAATATCAAACTTTTCACAAAGTTTCAGAGCATCATCCACGCTTGATTTACTTGAATACTGGGAAGGAAGTAAAAAAGCTTTGAAATTTTCCCCAAGAGCCTTTTTGGCAAGGACGGCCACAACGGCGGAATCAATTCCC
The DNA here is from genome assembly GCF_054656815.1 of Nautilia lithotrophica. Lineage (NCBI taxonomy): Bacteria > Pseudomonadati > Campylobacterota > Epsilonproteobacteria > Nautiliales > Nautiliaceae > Nautilia > Nautilia lithotrophica. The sequence goes on along the minus strand of NZ_BAAHXN010000002.1, from coordinate 452,523 downwards.
CCGCTTAAACCGCATATACCCTTTTTAAGCCCGGTTTTTGTAATCTCTTCTTGTATAAATTTAATCAAAAATTTTTCAATAAGTTCCCATTTTTTCAATTAATTATCCTTTAAGACAATATTTTCACACATAAATGTTTTAGAAGAAGTAAAATAACCTTTTAAATCAACAGATATCTTTTTTTGTTGAAAATAATAATCTCTGATTTGTTTAAAATCTCTTTCATTTAAACATTTTATTATAATCACTCTATTTTTATCCACTTTAAAAGATAAATTTTTTTCATCCAAACTTCTAAGTTTTAAAATGTTAATATGAATAATAGTTTTTTCTTCTGCTCTTAGTTTTTTATTAAATGAAATAATTTTTTTAATATTTTCTTTAGAAAAAACAAATTTTTCTTCTTTTACATAAATCTCTATTTTTTCCAAATCTTTGATTTTTTCTAACTCTTCAAGTTTTGAAAAAAGTTTTTCCTCTAATCTCATATTAGTCATTTTAGATAAAAAATTAATAGTAATTTCTCTATTAATCTCATCTAAAACTTCTACACTAAAACTACCTACAGACTTTTTTAAAGGAGGTTCATAAGTTTTATTATTAGAAGATTTAAAAAGCTCTATAAAAAACTTTGAAATTCTATTATCGTTTGTTTGAGATATTATATGCGGGTGTAAAGATTTACCAACAGCTCTTAATTTGAAATAATTTTTATAATTTTCTTCTATAACTATTTCATATCCTAATTTTTCAATTTCCTTAAAAAGCGTATCTAATGAATCTATTTTTTTTATATCTAAACTAGATCTATTAAATTCATAATCATTAAAAATTTTTTTCTCATTTTTTAAATTAATTTTTCCTTTTTGTAATAATTTTTCAATACTACTTTCAAGTTCAATTTCATCTTTTACTATTCTATAATTATTTAAATCAATAAAAAATCCAATAAAAACATCCACACCGTAAAATCTTAAAACTACTTTATATTCTTTCATTTTAACTCACTTTTTGATACATAGGTATAGATTTTGCAATATTTTGTTTTTCTAAAAATTCTCTAAAACCTTCTAAATGCATTTGTTTAATATTATCTAAATTCATTTTTATTATATCAAAAGCATTAAAACCTTTTGTAACCAAAAACTCTTTTAATAGTTTATTTATATACTGCTTATCCATTTCATCAACAAATTTAAAACCTAACTTATACCAAATAAAACTACTTTCAACAAAAGAATTCAACAAAACATAATTAAACCCTAATTGAAAATAGATTTTTCTTTGTCTGTTAAAAATCTTTTTTACAATACCTTTTTTTCTATTGTGTAAAGACAAATTTATATTGCCTATTGCAACAGATTTTATACTGGAGATTTTAAAAAAATCCTTATGAAAACAACAATTGCTTAAAATAGATTGATTATTTTTTATAACATTTAAAAACATACTTTGAGCTTCACATTGATCATCAAATGCAATTTTATAAACATTATTATCGTCTCCTATATACCAATCCAAAGCATTAGGAGCAGGCAAATCACATTCGTTTCTTTTTACATCAATAAAAAACTCAGGAGAATAAATCTCCTCTTCTTTTTGAATATCAATTAAACAAGCCAATTTTAACTTTCAATATAATTTTTCAAAAACTTTCCGATGTTAGGGTGTCTAAGCTTCTTAATGGCACTGCTTTCGATCTGTCTTACCCTCTCTCTTGTTACATTAAGGGCTTTTCCGATTTCTTCAAGAGTTCTTTCACTCTTATCAGGCATCAGACCGAATCTCATTTTAATAACAGCTCTTTCTCTTTCGTTTAGCTGTTCTAAAATCTCTTCGATATGTTTTCTAAGATCCTCGTTTACAACTTCTTCATAAGGGTTCGTAAATGTTTTATCCTCGATAAAATCTCCGAATTTTCCGTCTTCTTCTTCTCCCACAGGAGCTTCAAGAGATACCGGCTCTTTTGAAATTTTTAGAATCTGTTTTACTTTTTCGATAGGCATTTTCATCTCTTTGGCAATTACTTCCAAAGACGGCTCTTTACCTTCTTCCTGAACATATTTTCGGACTATTTTATTAATCTGATTAATGTTTTCGATCATATGTATAGGAATTCTAACCGTCCTTGCCTGGTCTGCAATGGCTCTTGAAATTGCCTGTCTGATCCACCAGGTCGCATATGTTGAAAACTTGTATCCTTTTTCAAACTCAAATTTGTCAATCGCTTTCATAAGCCCGATATTACCTTCCTGGATCAAATCAAGGAAAGGAAGCCCCCTATTTGTATATTTTTTAGCGATACTTACAACGAGTCTGAGGTTCGCCCTTGCCATTTTTTCTTTGGCTTCCGTTGTAATTTTTTTACCTCTTTTTAGCTGTTCTAAAATAACTTCAAGTTTTTCAGGCTCCATTCCGAACATATTTTCACTGGCTTTTTTAGCTTCTACAAGTTTTTTGATATCCATATAAACGTTTACCATCGTGTGTTCAGGCACCATTGCTGCAATATCTTCTTTGCTAAGCTCTGTAATCTTGCTTAGAATTTCTTTATGAAGTTTTCTTAGCTGCTCGTTAAATAACGGCAGTTTATATTCTTTTTTCTTAAGTTCTTTTTCAAAATCTTTGTCGCCTTTAAGAGCGGTTTCAACCGTTTTAACTATTTCATTGATAAGTTTTGACGTGTAACCTAGTTCGTTAAGTGCTTCTTTTACTTTTTTCTTTTTAAACGTTAGCTGCAGGATTTTATGAAGTCTTTCAAGCTCGTCCATATCTTTGGCGTTAATTACCTGGTCATATTCATCAAGCACTTTTTCCCACTCTTTTTTTGCTTTTTCTAAATTTTTAAAAAGTTCATTGATTCTTTTTTCACGGATTGAAATTTTTTTCTGTCTTTTTCCTTCTTTTGATTCTTCATCATCAACCTCTTCTTCATCAACAAAGTTTTTGAAAAGTTCTTTTACTCTTCTTTCTCTGTTAAGTAGAGGTTCTTTGTATTTAAGAACAAGGTCTATTAAAAACGGAATCGAGCAAATTGCATCAAGAATAATCTCTTCACCAAGCTGAATTCTTCTGAATATTTCAATCTCTTCGTCTTTATCCAAAAGAGGAATATGACCCATTTCCCTTAAATACATTCTAACAGGACTATCGGATCTGCTCCATTCTAGAAGTTCTTTATCTTTTAAAATATCTTCTGCAAGCTCTTCTTTTTTTCTTTCTCTCTCTTCTTCATTTTTAACAACATCTTCAAGGTTTTTAAGTTTGGCAACTTCCGCTGCCGTCATAAGTTTAATGTTGTTTTCTTTTGCGGCTTTTAAAATCTCTTTGCTTTGTGCCTTTGTAGGAACTTTTGGTAAAATGTTAACGATCGTTTCGTAAGTAACTATTCCGTTTTTATTGGATTTAAAGAGTTTTTCGAGTTCTTTTGGCAATGCCATCAATGCTCCTTTTATTTGGATGAGTAGTGTGCAATGGATAGCAAACTATCAATTGCAAACCGCTCATTTTAAGAGTGGAATTATACTAAATTTTTTTGGAACGCTTATTGCTTAGCCTTATAAAAAGGCCTAAAGCATGATTAATGGTTATTATGACGCCACAGGTGCAATGGTCACCCAATTCAATAGGCTAAATGTTATATCAAACAACCTTGCAAATGTCAATACTGCAGGTTTCAAACAGGACGATATAATAATCGGCGATTTTGAAAGATTATTTAGTGAAAAAAGAGATGAACTTCCCCTAGAAAATAATACAAAAGAAGCGGCAAAATTTATTAATAGAAATCTTAATAAAGTTCCGATTGTTGTAGAAGAATATACTGATTTTAATATAGGTGATTTGCAAAAAACCTCAAATCCTCTTGATGTTGCGTTGCAAGAAAAAAATCAGTTTTTTACTATTGAAACACCTGGTGGTGAAAAACTAACAAGAGCAGGTAATTTTAACCTAGATGCAAACGGATACCTTGTTACCAAAGACGGCTTTAAAGTCCTTGATAATAAAAACAATCCTATTCAACTAGCACCTTCTTACCCTGTAACGATTGACAAAAATGGAAATATTTATCAAAACAATGAAAAAATTGCTACATTTAAAATAGTAAGAATAGATAATTTAAATACTTTAAAAAAAATAGGTAACAATATGTTTGATTATATACCTGAAACTGCCGTTATTGACTCTAATAATTCAACACTTCAGGGATTTTTGGAAAAATCAAATGTAAACCCTATCCGAGAAATGACCAATTTAATAGAAACAAACAGACTGGTCGAGCAATATCAAAAAGTTATGACAACGTTCATGGATGATTTAAATAGAGATGCAATTGAAAAACTCGCAAATGTAAGAGCGTAAAATTATTGAAAATGGAAAATGTTTCAATGTAAAATTAAAATTTAGATAAGCGGTGCCAGACTAAGCATAATATTCATAACCTTAATAACCCATATTCCAATTAACCATAACAAACTTCAATAACTTTAATTAACTTTAACAATCTGGCAACATTTTTGGAATGGATTTTGCTTTTCTGAATAAGATTTTATTAAAAAGGATTTAAAATGGTAAGAAGTTTATATACCGCCGCTACAGGGATGATGGCACAGCAAATGCAAATAGACGTCGTATCAAACAATATTTCCAACGTAAATACAATAGGATACAAAAAACAGCGTGCGGAATTTGCGGATCTTTTTTATCAGACAATGGAATATGCCGGAACATCGACTTCTACAACGACCCAATCACCCACAGGTATAAATGTAGGACTTGGTGTTAGACCTACTGCAGTTACAAAAATTTTTTCTCAGGGGAATTTTAAAGAAACAGGTAATAATCTTGACGTTGCAATCCAGGGAGACGGGTTTTTTCAAGTTCAACTGCCTGATGGAAGAATAGCATATACAAGAGATGGTGCTTTTAAACTTGATTCGGAAGGCAATATAGTAACAAGTGATGGTTACAAATTGGTGCCAAATATTACACTGCCTGCCGATACTGTTCAAATATCAATTGGAACAGATGGAACCGTTTCAATTCTTGAAGCAGGACAAACCCAAATGCAACAAATTGGTCAAATACAAATAGCAAAATTTATAAACCCTGCAGGACTCCACTCTTTGGGCAGTAATCTTTACATCGACACTACAGCTTCAGGTGACCCGATAGTGTCAACCCCTGGACTTGATGGAACAGGTGAAATTAGACAAGGTTTCGTTGAGATGAGTAATGTTCAGCTTGTGGAAGAAATGACTGATTTAATTACAGGACAACGTGCTTATGACGCTGCAAGTAAAGCAATTGTTACAAGCGATGAAATGCTTCAGACTGTTAATAATTTAAAAAGATAATAAGTAAAAGAAGTAAGAGCAAGTAAGAAAAGTGAATAGAAAAAGTAAGAAAAGTAAAAATTAAATAATTTCAGAAGCGGTAATTAAAGCCGAAAGGCCGAATTTGCTTCTGAGTTTATAAACCGCATCTTCCAATTTTTCCATTTTTTTATCCGTTTGATAATCAAAAAGATTACTTACTTTTTTAAATTTTGAAACGCTCATTCCAATTGATACAATATAATCATCCTGAATATCAGCCCTGTAAAAAAGCAGTGTCATAATCTCTTTAAGCAGAAGTTCATTGAATATTCTGTGAACAGCAATATGAGCCTTTGATTTCTTGGAATGTTTGTATTTTATACTTAGATAATAAAAAGTTGGATTGACTTTTCTTTTTTTAACCAAAAATGAAAGATACCTGCAAAGAACGCCTATTCTTCTTACAATCTCACCCCTGTCATATATAGGATCAAACCTTCTTGAAATTCCTATGCTTTTTCTTTCACTTTTTTCCACAACCTCTTCATTATCTGTTCCGCATACTCTGTTGTAAAGCTGAATTCCATTTTTACCCCATGAATAAAAATATTCCCTCTCTCTTTTAACATCACCTAAAGTCAATATTCCTTTTTCTTTTAATCTTTTTTCTATTCGTTTTCCTATTCCGGGAAATTTTTCAATAGGAATATTTTCAATAAATGCATCCACATTTTTTACGACTTTAATTCCGTTTGGTTTTGCAAAGGAAGTCGCAAGTTTTGCGCTCCATTTGCTCTTAGCCGCACCTATCGACACAGGCAAGCTGAATCTATCCCAAATATCCTCTTTTAAATTGTTGATAAATTCATATACTTCACTATCATCCACCCAGCCTTCCAAATCCCCGAAAAATTCATCAATACTATATTGTTCCACCACTGGGATTTTCTTTTTTAAATACAGCTTAAGCTTATATGACAACAGATGATAAAGCTTGTAATCAGGCGTTAAAACCTTTAATTTCGGATAAATTCTAAGAGCTTCGGCCAAAGTTGTTCCCGTTTTTATCCCAATCTCTCTTGCTTCATAACTCGCCGTTACGACTATTCCCCTTACCCTGCCGTTTTCTAAAAAATAGCTTTTGTCATACTCTTCATTCCCCACAATCAAATCCCCCGTAAAAGCACCTTCGTTAAGATTAAAAAGCTTTGTTTTTTCGTTTTTAAATATTTCTTTATCGTTTCTTTTTACAACTACTACCGGTTTATTCAAAAGCGTTTTATCATCTATCCTGTGGGCAGATACGAAAAAGCAGTCCAAATCCAGGTGAATTTTCATATTTATCCTTATAAAAGAGTTGTTAAAGTTTTTGCACTTATTAGATTGGTGAGTTATTTAAGTTTTAAAAAAAATCACCAATCCAATAACTATCCAACCTTAACTAACTAAAAACCATAAACCTTATTATCTCAACAACTTTCTTCTTGACACAAATATTAACAAATCGATATAATATTGAAGCTTAAATTAACAAATTGTTAAGGAATATTAATGGAATTTGACAAAATTATCGAAAAAATAAAAGATATTCTTTCTTTGGAAATAGGCAACAGAAAAGTTTTAAATAAAGACGTGGCAAAAGCTTTGGGAATTACACCGGAACACCTCTCAATGCTAAAAAAAAGAAACAAAATCCCTTTTGAAGAACTGGCATATTTTTGTGCAAAAAGAAAAATATCCCTTAACTGGATGTTATTTGACCAGCAGATTGAAAACATAGCAAAAGAAACTGAAAAGTTTGCAAAAATAAGATATTTCAAAGACATAAACGCAAGTGCCGGGGGCGGTGCTATTAATTTTGAAGAAAATTACGAAATTTTATACATAGACAAAAAAATCATCGATAAAGACCTTGATGCAATAAACGTAATCGGAGATTCGATGGAACCGACAATAAAAGACGGAAGCATAATTTTTATAGACAGAACCGATAAAAACATTCAAAACGGAGGTATTTTTGTAATCTCTACACCCGCAGGCGTTTTCGTAAAAAGAGTAAATTTAAGAAGTGACGGAAAAGTCGAGCTTATTTCCGATAATAAAATATATCCAAGCGAAATAGTGGAAGAAGCGGAAATTGTCGGAAAAGTAATAAAAATTATGAATTAAATTTTGTTTTTAAAATTGCTTTACCAAGTTCAACACCCGGCTGATTGTATGTATTTATCTCAAATAAAGCCCCAACCGCCGATGTGAGCAGTTCATAATAAACAAGAAGCATGCCTACATTTTCCTCATTTAGTTTTTCAAGGACAATCTCGTCCACATCTATACCGCTTCTTATAATACTCTCTTTTGTGGCGTCACACTGGGCGTTTATAAGCTCATTAAACGTATATCCGTTGACAAAATCCGTTTTTTCCAAAAAAGGCAGGGAAATATTGGGAATTTTTAATGAATTTTCAAAATTTTTAACCTTTATAAACGTAACGGTTTTATCCCTTGGTCCTTCTATCAGAAGCTGAAGAAAAGAGTGCTGGTCTATTGAGCCTAAAAGTCCTATCGGTGTAAGCCCTACCCTTTGACCTTTTTTATTGATTTTTCCAAGGCTCTCACCCCATAACTGCACATACCATTTATTAAATTCATCTAAAAGTGAAGAATATGAAAAAACCACGTTCATTTTATAACATCTGCTTCTTTCATACAAAAAAGCGGCTTTTCTGATAAGATGCCATTCGTTTTTACTGAAAAAAGATTTAAAAAAATCAGCCGCGCCTTTTAAAATTTTTTTTACGTCAAATCCCGCAAGATATAAAGGAACAATACCCACGGCACTGAAAACAGAAAATCTGCCCCCTACGTTTTGAGGAATATTGAATACTTGTATTTTATACTGCTTTGCAAACTTTTCAAGTGAGGATTCAGGGTCGGTAATTATCATTATTTTGTCTTCTTTAAAATCAAGCTCAAAATAATCGATAACCGCTTTGAAAATGGAAATTGTCTCTATTGTAGTTCCTGATTTGGAAATAACTAAAAAAAGAGTGTTTTGTTTGTCAATTTTTGAAAACTGGTTTTTTAGTTCAATAGGATCGGTGTTTTCTAAAAACACTATCTCTTTTATATTTTTATAATTTGATTTTAAAAGCCTATATACGGCTTTTGTCCCTAAAGAAGAGCCGCCTATACCTATTACCGCAATTTTTTCAAACGCCATATCAATTTGATTGAGTTCTTCAAGAAGTTTTAAAGAGTTTTCAGGAAGATGGTAATATCCTATATTTCCGCTTTGTTTTTCTTTTACTAAAGAATTAAATGCAAATTCTTCCAAATTTTTGTTTTCATAATCATAATATACATTAAATTTAAGCATCAATTCCTCCGCCCAATACTATTCTTCTATCTTCAAACGGATTTCAGGTTTGATTTCATTAACTTTACTATATCCGCTCGCTTCCCATATCATCGGAATAAATTCTTCTTTTTTATACACTTTTCCGCCCATACTTGCCAAATGTTCGCTTGGGACCTGGCAGTCTATAAACTCTATTCCGTTTTGTTGCAATATATCACAGAAATATATAAGTGCAAGCTTACTTGCATCCGGCTTTAAGTGAAACATACTCTCACCGCTGAAATATTTATTAATCGCCACTCCGTAAAAACCGCCTACAAGCTCACCTTCATAATAACTTTCAACGGAAAGAGCAAATCCATAATTATGCAAAGCGCTGTAAGCTTCAATAAACCCGTCTGTTATCCATGTGCCGTTTTCGTGTTTTCTTTTTACGTTAGCGCAGTTTCTGATTACATCTGAAAATCTGGTGTTTATTTTAAAATCCCATTTAGGGCTTCTTAATTTTTGTAAAAGTTTTTTGGTTGTTTTTACCTCATCGGTTTTTAAAAGCATTCTTTCATTTAAAACAAACCAGTGATACATTCCTTCATCATCCTGATACCAAGGGAAAAAACCTTTAGAATATCCTTCTAAAAGCCTTTTTGGGAAAAGATCGTAACTCGCCCCTACAAATCCTTCGTCAAAAGGTTCATACGGATCCGGAAATTCAAAATCGTCAAGAAGGTAAAGAGGAGGGTTTTCGTTTACCTTTATCATTTATTGACTTTTAAATTGAATTTATCCTTAACATAATCCACTTTCACTTCTCCTCCCCCTTTTAAATCCCCGAAAAGTATCTCATCACTTAAAGGTTCCACTATGTTTTCTTCAATAATTCTTGCAAGCGGACGAGCTCCGAGTTTTGGCGAATAACCTTTTTTTGCCAGTGCGTTTTTAGCTCTTTTTGTAAGAGTCAGTTTTACTTTTTTGCCGCTTAGTTTATCCTGCAGTTCGTTTATAAACTTATCAACCACCATCAATACGCTCTCATGTGATAAAGGTTTAAATCTTACAATCGCATCAAGCCTGTTGATAAATTCCGGTGCAAAAAACCTTTCAATCGCCTCTTCTTTAAATTCGCTGAATTCCTGTAAAAACCCGGGGTTATTACCTTCCCCGACACCCAAATTACTTGTCATAATAAGCACAACGTTTCTAAAATCTGCCTTTCTTCCGTCATTATCGGTTAAAGTCGCATTATCCATTACCTGAAGCAGAATCTGAACGATATCGGGATGTGCTTTTTCTATCTCATCCAATAACAATACCGTATGAGGATTTTTTCTTATTGCTTCTGTTAAAAGTCCTCCTTTTTCATATCCTACATATCCCGGAGGCGAACCTATAAGTTTTGCAACCGAATGTTTTTCCTGATATTCGCTCATATCAAATCTTAAAAAATTAATGCCGAGTATATTTGCCAGCTGTTTTGCAATTTCAGTTTTACCAACCCCCGTTGGCCCTACAAACAGAAAACTTCCGATAGGCTTGTCTTCTCTTGTAAGCCCCGCTTTTTTTCTTTTTATAACTTTGACAAGCTCTTTTATAGCCGTATCTTGCCCGAACACTTTTGCTCTTAAGCTGCTTTCAAGGTTTTTAAGTTTTTCTATTTCGTTGTTGCTTGCGCTCTCTTTAGGAATATTGGCGATTTTTGCGACAATTCCTTCAATATCGCTTTTTGTAATGAGTTTTTTGCCTCTTAATTTAAATTTTGCCCCCGCTTCGTCTATAAGGTCAATCGCGCTGTCAGGCAGAAATTTTTCCCTTAAATATTTTTTAGCCAAGCTTGCCGCGCTTTTAAGTGCTTCTTCCGAATACCTTACGCCGTGAAATTCTTCATATCTGCTTTTAAGTCCTTTTAAAATTTTAATGGTATCTTCAATGCTTGGTTCTTTAACGTCTATTTTTTGAAACCTTCTGTTTAGGGCTCTATCTTTTTCAAAATGGTTTTTATATTCTTCATACGTAGTAGCACCTATACATCTGATCTCACCTTTTGCAAGGGCTGGTTTTAAGAGATTCGCCACATCCATACTGCTGCTGCCTGCCGCCCCGGCACCCACAATCATATGAATTTCGTCGATAAACAAAATAGGCTCTTTTTCTTTTTTAAGCTCATCAAGTATGGTTTTCATTCTTTTTTCAAATTCACCCCTGTATTTGGTTCCCGCAACAAGAGAACCTAAATCCAAAGAATATATTTTTTTGTTTTTAAGCTGTTTTGGAACTTTGTTTAAGGCTATTTTTTTGGCAAGCCCTTCTACAATTGCCGTTTTTCCGACTCCCGGTTCTCCCACAAGCACCGGATTGTTTTTCTTTCTTCTTGAAAGAACCTGCATAACCCTGTCTATTTCTTTTTCTCTGCCTATTACGTCATCGAACTCTTTAGCTATCGAAGTAAGCTCGGTCGTAAACTCTTCAAGGGGTGAATTTTTTTTGCTTTCTTTTTTCTCTTCTTTTGTTTCGGTTATATATTCTACAATTTCCACTTTTTCTATTCCGAATTCTTTAAGCAGCTGATTTGTGTAACTTGTCTCATCTTCAAGAAGAGCCACAAAAAAATCTATTTCATCAGCTACATTTTTTCTAATACCCTGAATGTGGTTTATCATTCTCTCAGTCGCTCTGTGAAAAGAAAGAGTTTCTGTAGGTGTTACACTAAGAGGGACTTTTTCAATATATCTGTCAAGATAATAATCAAGTCCCCTTCTTACATAATCAACATCAACACCCACATCTTCAAGTAGAAATCTTATATTTTTATCTTTTAATAAAATATAAAAAGCGTGATCTACCGTTATATATTCATTTTGTCTTCTTTTGGCTTCGTTTACTATTTCATTAAATATATTTCTTAAATTTTCTGTAATTTGCATCTAAACCTCCTCCATTACTGCTCTTAACGGATACCCTGCCTGACGTGCCAGGGTATGCGTTTTTTCTATTTTAACCTGTGCGATTTCGTATGGGTAAACCCCTACGGCCGCACTTCCCTCCCTGTCAACTTTTAAAGTGATATTAATTGCTTCTTCTTCACTTTTGTGAAACACACTTTTAAGTATTTCAATTACAAAATCGAATGTAGTATAATCGTCGTTTAACAACATCACTTTATAAAGTTTAGGCATTATAATTTCAACATCGTTTTCAACAACCGTTTTGGTTGGCATTATTATCCTTTTTATAATTTATATGTTTATTTATTATATCAAAAAAGAGAAAAATTATCAATTTTTAAACATTTTCCCCAATGAGTTTCCACATTTCTTCTTCTCTCAATAAGTTTACTCCGAGTTTTTTCGCTTTTTCGTATTTGCTTCCGGGATCTTCTCCGTAAATTACGAAATCCGTTTTTTTACTTACGCTGTTTGTTACTTTCGCGCCGGCGTCTTCCAAGATTTTTTTAATTTCACTTCTCGGCTTGCTCATTGTCCCTGTAAGCACAATAGTTTTACCGCTAAATGGTGTTTGTTTAATCTCTTTTTTTTCAGGGTTTTTAGGTTTTAATATTTCAATGAGTTTTTCAATTTTTTCTCTGTTAACCCTTACGTATTCGGCAATGGATTTTACCATTTCAGGCCCGAAACCTTCTATTTCTTCAAATTCCTCAGGGTCGTGTTTGTAAAATTCCACACCGAATTTTTCACATATTTTTTTACTCGCCACTTCCCCTATATGCTCAATTCCGAGCGCATTTACAAACCTCCAGCACTCAACCCCTACTCTGCTTTTTATAGCGTTTACGAGGTTTTGGGCTTTCTTCCTTGCAAACAGGGGCAGTTTTTCCAAATCTTCTACTTTTAATTTAAATATATCTGTAATATCTTTTACAAGTCCGTGTTCGTAAAGCAGTTTCGCCACACTTTCACCAAGCCCCTCTATATCAAGGCAGTTTTTGCTTGCAAAATAAATAATCGTATTGACAACCCTTGCGGGACATGAAAGATTTTGACACTTAATAAGAGCCCCCTCATCCAATACTTCGGCACCGCATACCGGACAATGTGTCGGACGTGGAATCGGTTTTTCATCTCCCTTTCTTTTCCATGCAAGAACTTTCGTAATTTTAGGAATCACATCACCGCTTCTTATAACTATTACATGATCCCCTATTCTTATATCCATTCTCTCAATTTCGTCAAAATTGTGAAGGGTTGCCCTCTCAACTATAACACCGCCTATTTCAACAGGTTTTAGCACTGCAACAGGCGTTAATACCCCGGTTCTTCCCACCTGAACGACAACATCTTCTATAATTGTTTCTTTTTCAACGGCCGGGAACTTATATGCAACCATCCATCTCGGATATTTTTGCGTATAGCCTAAAATATCGTGATATTTTATTTCATCTATCTTTACAACCATCCCGTCAAGCATAACTTCAAAGCTGTCCCTGAGTTCCACAAACTCTTCATATTTTTTTTCAACGCAAGGAATATCTTTACATACGCCTCTTTTAGGAGGTTCTTTAAACCCGAGAGAATATATGTAATCCATAAGTTCGCTGTATTTTTCATAACTTAAAGAGTTAACACCAACACCCCACGGATAAAAAATTAGCGGTCTGCTTGCTGTAATTTTAGGATCAAGCTGTCTGAGGCTCCCCGCCGCGGCGTTTCTCGGATTGGCAAACGTAGGTTCCCCTTTTTTTATTCTCTCTTCATTTAATTTGTCAAAATCTTTTTTCTTAATAACAACCTCTCCCCTTATTTCGATAAGGGATTGTTCTTTAATTTCAAGGGGGATTGAATTGATTGTTTTTGCATTTAGCGTTACATCTTCGCCTATTTCGCCGTCACCTCTTGTTTCTGCCCTTATAAGTTTGCCGTTTTCATATACCAGATTCAAACTCGCCCCATCGAATTTTGGCTCGATATAAAAACTGAAATCGCTGTGTCCGAGTATTCTTTTGACCCTTGAGACCCAGTCTAAAAAGTCGTTTTCGTTAAACACATCCTCCATAGACCACATACGGCTTAAATGTTTTGCTTTTTCAAAGCCTTCCAGAACAACGTCACCGACTCTTTGTGTAGGTGATGACGGATCAATTTCCTCAGGATGGGCTTTTTCATACTCTTCAACTTCATGGTAAAGCTTATCATATTCTTCGTCCGTAACTAAAGGGTTATCCAAAACATAATAATAATATGCCCATTTTTTAAGGGTTTCAACGGCTTTTTTATATTCATTATGATTTTTAATCATTTATCTCTCCGTTTTTGTTTTGATTATAACAAAAAGAAGATTAAAAATAGTAGCGAAGAGAGATTTTACTCTGTTTTTGTTTGGTAGAAGTGAGGTATTCTGCAGTTAAAACAAAATTGTTTTTAAAATCGTAGCTTCCTCCGATTAATAGTGAATTCATATTTTTGGTATAGTTTCTTATTCCGGTAATATAAGCCGTCAGATAGTCAATATAAAAATCTTTTTTTGAAATTTTAGTATATGCGAACTTGTTTTTATTCCAGTCTTTATACCATTCCCCCGTAACACTGAAATCATACTCGCTTGCATATTTAAATCCTAAAAGGTATGAATTCTCGCTTTTTTCATCATAGGCATATTCTCCGTGCATTTCAAGTTCCGTCATCAAATTAAAGGAAAAATCAACCCCGTATCTGTCGGGATACACATTACTTTTTTCAAACATAAAATCGATATCGGTATTTTCATAAAGCATATAGAGTTTAGCACCCCAGTTTTGTGATTTTTGCAAATCGGAATTAAAGGCATTTGATGATGGCATATAGATTAAATCAAGAGAATAGTTTTTAATATTGCCGTTTAGTGTGTCTATTGTTTTCAAATGAACAAGTTCATAGCCTTGTTTGAGATCTTCCGGATACAGAGGGTTTTTCGGACGTGTAAAGAAACTAACCGCCGAATATGCATATCCTTTGCCCCATTTTAAAAGCTCTTTTCCGATTGTGATATTTTTATTCACATCCCCGTATTTAACGTAAAGTTCGTTTACTATGCCGTATGTTGAAGTATCGTATTTGTCGGTTGTGTAATACCCGCTCCAGTTTCCTTTGAAATACCATTTATCTTTTTTATAATCACCCTCAAAATTAAGCTCACTCTTAAATTTCGTATATTTTTCCTTATTGTCAATATAATAAATTTCAGGTTTTATATAACCCGAATAGCTGTAAGGTTTGTCAATATCCCCTAAATCAAGAGAGATGTCTATGTTATCCAAATCCCCGGCCGCTAATGCAAAGCAGGATAATGTAAATAAAGGAAAAAGATATTTAAATTTCATTCTCAATTCTCCATTCTTAATTCTTCATTCATAATCTATTTTCTGATTTCATTCAGATGCGGCATAAATTCAAGCGTAAAATATTCGTCTTTAAGCTTTCTCGGTTTAATCTTAGCCCAAATCATAATACTTTTATATCCCTTTTGAAGAGGCGAGGTCGTCTGCATAACCGCGGGTCTTACTATTCCGTTACCAAAATCCGTAATTTTCCCGTATTCAATCGTTTTAATCAAAATCCCCCCGGCATAACAATCAAGCCTTAGAGGAAGTTTTCTTTTAAGATCTATTTTCATAACGACTTTTTCATAAGTTACATCTTCGTTTTTGGCTTTTAGGTAAAGAGTATCACCCACCTGTTTTTCTATATCGTATTCAACTGCGTAATCAACCCTTAAAATATCGCTGTTGTTAAACACTCCACCCGTTACGCTTTGGGCGGACGCAACCCTCAAAGGTTTTGCTATTCCCGGAATATAAAGCCACATATTGTCCCCGAGCCTCAAAAGCGCCCTGCCGTAGTCGCTTTTTGGTTTTAAAAAGAGATTTGCTATTTTATCCTTGTCTTTTTTAATCATCCACATAAGAAATTCTTTTTTGCTGCCGTCTGGTTCTATGTTTATAAGCTTTTTATACGCTTCAAAACTTGTAGGATTTAAATTTTTATCAATTTCTTCAAGTATGTTTCCCGCTAACAAAAACACGGGAATCAATACTGCAAACAATAATTTTTTCATATTCTATCCTTAACTTTTAATTTTTCACTTTCACCCCGCCACTTTTCAAGCGGCCGGGTTCTTTTCGTTCATTTTCCATTTTCCATTTTACATTGTATTTAACTTCTAAGCGCATCTATAGGTTTCAAACTGGCAGCTTTAAATGCCGGATACAGACTTGCAATTACTGCAATAACCACAACCATCACACCTACACCTACAATGCTTTTATAGTCAATCACGGGTACCAAAAGCAGATTGCTCTGTCTACCAAAATTATAATGAATATCACCTATAATATACACAAAAGCGATACTCAAAACAACACCTATAAAAAATCCGAAAACACCAAGCAGCAGCCCTTCGTTTACAAACATTGAAACGATAAAGCTTTTAGGCGTCCCCATAGCTTTCATGGTTCCTATCTGTTTGATTCTTTCATACACACTCATAATCATTACATTTAAAATCGACACAAGCACAATGGAAATAAGAATAATTTCAATACTGAACATCATCAAATCAAGCATTTTTATAATATTCGCAAAAGGAGAGAGTTTAATCCACGTATGCACTTCAAGTTTAGGTTTTTTAATACTTTTTACGAATTTTACAAGTTCTTTATTGGCTTTTTGTAGCATATCGGGGTTTTTGAGTTTTATTACTATTTCGTTTATTTCAGGCTTTTTAATTCTTAAAAGTTTCCTTGCGTCTTTTAGGTTTATGTACCCGTCCCTTCCGCCGGGACCCGAAATTATACCCACAATACCGCTGATTTTAAGCGTTTTTGCGTTCATACTTCCGTTTTTGTTGGTAGCTACAAGCACTACAACATCCCCGATTTTAAGTTTCAGTCCTTTAGCAATAAGTTCTGGTATTACGATTTCACCTTCTTTTGGAAGGTGTCCTTTAAGTCTTTCTTTTAAAAGAGGTAGTGTTTTTGCTTCCATTTTAGGGTCTATCCCGTTAAGCCTTATATTTGTAGAGTCGGTATAGTTACTTATCATACCCCCGAATTTCAGTCTTTCGCTGTATGAATAAACTTCAGGCATTGAGTTTAGTTTTTCTTCAATTTTTTTAACGATTTTAGGGCCTAAGTTTTTATCAAGCGGCAACGAATCAAGACTTGATACGTATCCTTTTTTGTGAATTTGAAGTTCACCCATAACGCTGTCGGTAATCTGCGCTATCATTGAATTTTTAAAGCTTTCAGCATACGTAATGTAAAGCACCACAAACACCACGCCTATTGCTATAAGCGAACCCGTAAGGGCAGTTCTTCTTCCCATCCTGACGAGGTTACGAAACGCTATTTTAAAACTTTCCATTTTATTTCCTTTCGTCTTTTATTATTTTTCCGTCCTGCAGATATAAAACCCTGTCAACCTCGTCGATAAGATGCGTATCGTGTGTTGAAAAAATAAAAGTGGTGTTGAATTCTTTTTGCATTTTTCTCATAAGCTCAATCACCCTGTGACTTGTTACGCTGTCAAGGTTTGCGGTAGGCTCGTCCGCCAACACTATCAAAGGATCCGTAACAAGCGCCCTTGCCACTGCAACTCTTTGTTTCTGTCCGCCGGATAACTGATCGGGGAATTTATTTATCTGATCGCTCATACCTATGTCTTTAAGAAGATTTTTTACTTTTTCGTCGTCTTTTCTTTTATGTATTACCTTAAGAGGAAAATTGACGTTTTCAAATACATTAAAAACCTCAATCAGGTTAAAATCCTGAAAAACATACCCCAAATGGTCGGCTCTGAATTTCGTAAGTTCTTTTTCATCCTTTTTTGTAATATCTACACCGGCAACCTCGACTCTTCCCTCATCTGCCCTGTCAAGCGCGCCGATAATATTTAAAATCGTGGTTTTACCGCTGCCGCTCGGGCCTATTAAAGCCACAAACTCGCCTTTTTCAATCTCAAGGTCAAGCCCTTCTAAAACCTTAACCTCAATTTCCCCCATTTTATAGGACTTATGGACGTTTTTAAGTTTCACCATTGCAAAGCCTTTTTGTTATAATTAAAACATTACAACATAAACCAAATCTAAACAAGGACAAAAATGAAAAAATTTTTAATATTTATATCCGCCTTTTTTATAATCACGGGATGTACACAGGAGCAGCAAAACAAAATAGGAAGATCCATTCAAAACATAACCGGTGTTAACGGCGTCGTGGACATATACAGCGGCGGAAAGCTCGTTATGAGGTTTTTAAAAGTGGACAAACTGACTACGGCACACGGCACAGATGACAACAAACCGCGCCCTTACAGGTTTGCATACGGATATCTTGACAAAAATTTCAATTATAAAGTGGACCCTGATGAAAAGAAAAAACTCTATTTTGAAGTGACAAACTACGAAACTTATATATTTTACGAAAATCCGGTGCAATGAAACAGATAATTTACATTCACGGATTCGGAAGCTGCGGGCTTGGCAACAAAAGTAGAGCCATTAAAGATTATTTTGATATAAAAACATTAACACCCGATTTGCCCCCTTCGCCTAAAGATGCACTTAATCTTCTTGCCGGTTTAATAACACCCCGGGCAATTTTAATAGGAAGTTCACTCGGCGGTTATTATGCAATATACCTTGCTGAAAAATTCTCACTTAAAGCCGTTTTGATAAACCCGTCGCTCAAACCCTATAAAACACTGAAACCTTACATCGGAACACAATACAGGTTTTGCGACAATAAAGCGTTCGAATGGAAAAAAGAGTATTTAAAAGAACTAAAAAAATATAAAATCAAACCAAAAAGGGGTAAATACCTTGTTCTTCTGCAAAGTGGCGACGAAGTTCTAAATTACAAAAAAACACTGAAAAAATTTAAAAACCGCCCCAATGCCAAAGTAATAGTCGAATACGGCGGCAACCACAGATTTGAGAATATTAGCGATTATCTGTGTATGATCGAAAATTTCATAAACGTCTAACCCTTTTTTTATCTTTCCTTACAAATTTTGAAAGAAACCTGCAGTATTCGCTATAACAGACATTTAACCTCTCTTCAACATTATGGGTGTTTTCATATTGAAGTCTTAAATAGTCGTATCCGTTATACCTATACCACAAAACTCCGCTGTAAAAAAACTTTTTTTTGTTTAAAAACTCCGTTATTTCATTAATTTCTCTCGTATGTAAATTGATATCGGCATATATCATTTCACCTCTTAATTTCGCTTTTGCAAAAAGAATTTCAAATCTTTTTTCAAAGTTTTTTACCTTCCCTTTAATTATTATTCCGGAAATTTTCAAAAGTCTGTTCTCCCACAATTCCAAAGAGTTTTTAATAACCCTAATATTCGTTTTTACAAGTTTAAAGCCCGCTTTTTTGTATCTTTCAATAATTAGTTTTTTGTATATTTCCGGTGCAAAAACCGCTCTTTTGCCTGTTTTGAATATTTTAAAGCTTACAAGGGTTCCCGAGCGTTTTTCAAATTTTATATCCTTTTGTGCAACCCACGACGCCACTTCCCCAAGCTGCAGTGCGCTTTCCACCATTCCCTGTTTTAAATTAGCTTTTTGTGAAAACGGATGAAACATAATAGCTTCCCCATAAATTGCATAAAGACCTAAATTTTTCGCTTTTTTTATCAAATAATCGAACATCTTGTTCATAAGACCCCTGCCTTTAAAATCCGGGTGAACGACAACGGCGCTTATTTCCCCGTTATATACGTCATTTTTAGTAAGCAAAAACTGGCCGACAACCTTTCCTTCAACCTCGGCCACCACCGGATAATATTTTTTACTTTCACTCATTTTCACCCATGTGTTAGGATCATAAAAACTTTTTTTATAATAAGTATTATCATAATTCGCCCTGAAAAGTTCTACAACATCATAAGCATCCCGAGGTTCAATATCCCTGATGACTGCGTCTATTTCCTCTTTTATGACAAAAAAAGGTGAAGATATGCCCGTGTGTCCTTTCATTTGTATTCCTTAACGATATTTGCAAAAATTTTCGCCCCTATTATCAGACTCTCTTCGTCTATATCGAATCTTGGATGATGCTGAGGATAACAGGTCGATTTTGATTCATTACAGCATCCGAGCCTGAAAAAGGCGCCTTTTACAACTTTCAGGTAATTTGCAAAATCCTCCCCTCCCATTACAGGAAGCTTTAAATCAATCGGTTTTGCTACCTTTTTAGCAGCTCTAACAACCAAATCAACCATTTTGTCGTGATTGATAAGTTCGGGATTTCCAAAGTAGTATTTAAAATTGTATTTAGCGCCCATTGCTCTGCATATTCCAGCAGTTGCCTCTTCCATCATCTCTTTTATACTCTGCCTAACGGCATCGTTAAGTGTTCTTACCGTTCCGCTAAGTTTTACGTGATCACATATAATGTTAGCCGCTTTTCCCCCTTCAATCGTTCCGAACGATATTACCGCAGGATGGAGAGGGTCTATTCTTCTGCTGACAATGTGATTTACGGAATCCACAACCATCGACGCGGTAAGTATAGCATCAACCCCTTCGTGAGGTCTCGCTCCGTGAGCGCTTTTTCCAAATATTTCAATTTCAAAGCTGTCGGCACTCGCCATCATTTCCCCGTATTTGTATCCTATTTCGCCGGTTTGAAGGTAAGGATACATATGAAGCCCGAAAATAGCATCAACATTATCCAAAACCCCCTCTCTTATCAAATCCTCGCTTCCACCTTCCATAACCTCTTCTTTATGCTGGAAAATCCCTCTGATATTGACAGGCAATTTGTTTTTGTGTCTTTGACATGCAATTAAAAAACCGGTTAAAATAGCCGTATGCCCGTCATGTCCGCATGCGTGCATAATTCCTTTTTTTCTTGAAGCGTATGGAATGTGATTCTCTTCGGTAATAGGAAGAGCATCCATATCCGCTCTTAAAGCAATTGTCGGAAGTTTTGCATCAACCTTTAAATCCACAACCATTCCTGCAAAACTATCAAAAGTCCGAATTTCTTTTATTCCTTCATTTTCCAAAATCTCTTTTACGTAATCCCGGGTGGGATACTCTTTACCGGAGAGATCTGGATACATATGAATATGGCGTCTTATTTCTATGATTTTATCTTTTAAATTTTCAATTTCGGATATAATTTTTTTCATAATAGCCCCTTAAAGGAAATATATGATTGAAGAAAAACTAAAATGGAATGAAAAATATAAAACCCTAACTTCCAAACCACCAAGTGAATTGCTTAAATTTATCCCTCTTGCTAAAAAAGATAAAAAAGCCCTTGATTTGGCAGGCGGACTCGGAAGGAACTCCGTCGAGCTTTTCAACAAAGGCTACAATGTTACCCTTCTAGACATAAGCGACGTTGCAATTTCCAAAATCAATCATCCCAAAATCAAAAAAATAAACCTTGACCTTGATACTTATATTATACCACAAAATGAGTTTGATGTAATCATAATGATTAAATATTTCAATTTAGAAATACTCAAGCAAATTCCAAAAGCACTGAAAAAGCACGGGTTTTTTATATTTGAAACAATTTCCAAATATCCCATAGGCAACGAAGAGTTTTTTGAAATTTTCAAAGATTTTGAAATTATATATTTCACCCAAAAACCTTTCAGGTTTGTCGGAAAGAAAAATAACGATGTCTGATAAATTACATTTTTTTCCATTCGTTATAATATAATTCCAAAAATCATAAAGGATTAAAATGAACGTTATCGACCTTTTTAAGAAACTTCTAAGTTTTAAATCCATAACGCCTAATGATGATGGCAGTATGGAATTTATAAAAGAATATTTAAATGGTTTTGAAATAATTGAGAGTGAAAAAGAAGGGGTTAAAAATCTTTTTATTTATAAAAAATTCGGTGAGGGGGATCATTTATGCTTCGGAGGACACATTGACGTTGTTCCACCAGGTGAGGGATGGGAAAGCGATCCTTTTACACCAACGGAAAAAGACGGCTACATATACGCAAGGGGAGCTCAGGATATGAAAAGCGGGCTTGCCGCGTTCCTTTGGGCTATGAAAAACGCTAAAAATTTCAACGGAACTTTAAGCGCACTTATTACAAGCGATGAAGAAGGAGATGCGGTATGGGGAACAAAATACATGCTTGAAATTTTAAAAGAAAAAAACCTGATTCCCGATTATGCAATAGTGGCCGAACCTACATGTGAAAAAGTTTTCGGAGATGCAATTAAAATCGGAAGACGCGGTTCAATCAATGGTGTGCTTAAAAAAATAGGCCTCCAGGGACATGCGGCATACCCTGAAAAATCAATTAACCCTATACACAAAGTCGCTCAGGTCTTACATAAAATAGCGGGTGTGGATTTAGATAATGGTGACGAATTTTTTGCACCGAGCAAATTTGTGGTAACGGACATAAGAGCCGGAATGGAAGTTACAAACGTAACACCTGGTGAGCTTAAAATGATGTTTAACGTTAGAAACAATACACATACCGACAAGAAAAAAATAGAAGAGTTTATACATCGCTATTTTAAAGATATGAACTATACGCTTGAGCTTAAACAAAGCGCCGAACCTTTTATTACCAATCCTGATACAAAGGTGGTAAAAGCACTTGATAAAGCTATTAAAAAAGAAACGGGCATCACACCTAAGCACTCAACCGCAGGCGGGACAAGCGATGCGAGGTTTTTTGCAAAACACGGGGTTAAAGTAGTTGAATTCGGTGTTAAAAATGATACTATTCATGCACCGAATGAGCGCACAACACCTGAAGAGGTTATAAAACTTGCCGATATATTCAAAGACGTAATTGAGGAGTGGAAATAACAAAATGTTATTTTAAGAAAAATTTAATCTTCCAAGTGTTATAATTAAAGAAAAAAGGCGAGGTTTGAGAAAAGTTTACGAACTCAAAAAAGGGATGCAGATTTTAGTGGATGATGAGATACTTGAATTTGAAGAAATAAGAGGAGATAAAGCTATATTTTACAACAGCTGGGGTATTGAAATCGAATACCCGGATTATCTTGATATAGACGAAATAGGTATTTTAATTACATCCGAAAATATAAAAGAACAACACTCTCTCTCAACCCCTTCTCTGTTTTAATGAATTTTTATAAAACTTTTACCATCACCTGATATAAACTGAATTAGTTTTTTTTCATCATCCATTATAAACCTCATATTTTCTTCAGACCTGATTACATTTTGCATTGCGTTTTTCATCGATACGACATTTGGATTTAAAGGATTTGGAAGTGAACCGAGTATAACAGGCCTGTCAGGATCACCATGGACAAAAGCAACCGCTACTTCACTTCCTTTTTTAAGTGGAAAATGAAATCCTTTATTTCCACCACCTGCAGGTTGCATTAATCTTATCCAGCAGGAAGCTTTTCCGTTTTGCCTAGATTTTGTATCAAAAGGCATTATTACTTTATATCTGCCTTCATTATCGATATATGGTGTTTTTTCTGTTTCCCCGTCTATTTTTGCTAGTAAAACGCCATTAATTTTAGGTCTTCTTGTTAAAAACTTACGTCTGTATTGCTTGCTGTTTTTGATCATTTCAAATTCAACATTAAACAAATTAATCTTATCCGTTACAAAAGTGTCACCAACCCCGCTTTTTTTTGCTAAAAGAATGATAAAATAATCTACATACTCATCTTTATAATGATTTTCAAGTTTATAAACATACCCTGGATAAATATTTGGAATAGTGGCTTTGGCTGTAAATAGTTTTGAATAAACATCATAACCCTCACCTATTATTTTTGCAAGTTTTTGCCCCTCTTCCAATGTTTTAAAATGTTGTTCATAAACATATATGTCCCTTGAGCCTTTTTCGTTTATTGTTATTTCGGTCTGTAAATTATAAGAAGGTTTTTCGGGATTGTAATCTTTTATTTTCACATTTCTGATTTCCCTTTTGTTTTTAACACTAAGTTTCTGAAGAGATTTATATATATTTTCACCTTCAACCCCTGAAACCGGCGAATAATACATAATATTGTTATAAGGAAAATTCGGATTTGAATATTTGCTGTCTACAAAAACAACCTTTTCTTTTTCACCTTGCTCAAAATAAAAATATATCCCTTCCCTCTCACACCATCTGCTGATAAAATCAAAATCGCTCTCCTGATATTGACACACATACTCTTTTTTTTCATATTCATTAATAAGATTAAATTCATAATCGCTGTTGTTAAACCCGTATTGGGAAAAAATTTCTTTAAATATATCTACAATGGACTTATCTAAAAAAACTTCCGAATCTTTATTTATACTCATCTGAAAGATTCTCGGTTTAAGTATTATTTTATAATAATAAAAATCCTCTATTTTCCCCATCTCTTCAAATTCGGCAACAATTCCGTTTATTTTTTCCGTATTGTGTAAAAATTTCATTTCAAAAAGAGCCTCTTGCATCAATATTTCATCATCTTCTATCAATGTTTTACTGATAAGTTCTATTTCATACCTGTAAATTTCACTTATGGCCTCATATGAAGAAAACCTGACGACCTGAAATTCAACGGGGATGTTTTTTAATTTAAAAAAATACTTCATATAAGCTCCTTACTTATCTATTTTTATATTACTTGATGATATTATAGTTACACCGCTTAAAATTTTCGTTGCTACATGTGACACATCCATTATATTTTTTGCTATTTCATTTGAATTTTCACCTATTTGACGCAACGCCCCGTTAATACTTGTAACCTTGTTTTCTATAGCTGAAACCCTTGATTTAATAACTTCATACAGACTGAAACATATTTCAGAAGATCTGTTAATTGTTTCAAGTTTGGTTTTAATATTCTCTAAATAGTTTTCAATAGCTTCTTTATATTGGTTGAAAAACTCTTCCGAATTTATTATATTATCAAAACGCTCATCAATAATTTGTGTATATTCTTCAATTAACGAATCTATTTTTTCATCAACCATAACAAGGAGTTGCTCATAAAGCTCATCTTGTGAATCAACAACAACATTTCTTTGTTTAATTATCTCAATCTGTTCTTCTATCGCTTCTATATATTCATTTTTCAATTGAGTTTCTTCTTGAATTTCTTTTATATGTTCACCACGCTTTATTCCAAAAATCACATCAGCTGAAAATTCACCCTTTGTAATATTTTTACTATTTTGTTGAGGCTCTTCTCCCTTCTTTTTATAAAATGGTCTATTGTATTCTTTTTTTTTTGCAAGAGCTCCTTCTACACTCAAACCTACCACCATTTCCGTTTCAAACACAGCTGTTGTAGCGATTTTACCCATTACATTTACATCCAGCCATCCTTTTGAAAACACTTCTATTCCAAAATTTTCTTTTGAAAAATCAGCCATTTTTTATCCTTCTTCTATCATAATTAAACCTTCCCAATTAATAGATTCCAAAGTATATTTTATTTTTTCTGCAGTTGTAGTTTTATTTGCGATTTCCTGTTTATGTTCTTTAAGTTTTCTGCTAAAACTTTTTATTTCTTTTATCTTCGTATTAATGTTAGATTTTTTTCTGATTATTTCGGATTGAATTCTTTTAATATCTCTAATATAATTTTCAATTTTGGAATTAAAATAAAAAATCCGTGCCACTTTTCTGTTTGCCTCAATGAGTAAATCATTTATTCTGGACTGCATTTTTGTAGCGACCAAATGTGTGGTGTATGTTTGCTCTACATAATTTTCTATACTTGATACAGATTCCATCGTAAAAATCATATTTCTTTTAATGCTTTCTTTTAAACTATTAAATGTATGAGTTAGAACTTCGTCATACTGGTTTTTTTCTTTAACTATTTCTTCAAATCTTTTTTTTGCAACATCAAGTTCTACTTTGGTATCACTTAAATCTTTACCAAAAACCATAAGTTTATAAACACCAACAATTTTTTTATCGGTTAGGGAAATATCAATTTCCACTTTTCCGCCCAATGAAGCCGAAATACTAAGCCCGATTTTGAATTCGGTATTGAATATACCTACTATTTCATTGCTAAATTTACCTGTAATTTTTATATAACCGTCCGTTTTTTCATTTATTTTCGATTCCCAAAAAACTCCGTTTTTCATATATTACCCCAATACCAAAACTATTGTCTGTGTCGGCACAAGTGATGAACCGACCGCATTCATTGTTTCTCCGTTTTGCCCGGTTTCGGAAGTAACCCTTACTGCCGGCATTCCATTTATAAAAAGTTTTTCACTACCCATTAAAAACCTGGTAGGTCCCATTATTTCACCTGAGACGACACCTCCGTTACTTCCGGCCTCATCACCCTGAGAAGACGTTATTTCAGTAGTCAGGTTCAAAGCTTTTGCCCCGTCAACCACCAAATTTTCAGCTGCCGTGGCTCCGTTTGCCTCAGCCGGATTAGAGATATTAGGATAAGGAGTTGGAACCGGACCTCCGGGTGTTGGTGTTAAACAAACATCCGGAACCGCCAGATTCATACCCTCGTTTAATGTCAAAAGATACATAGCTCACCCCATATTTATGATATTTCCGTCTATTTTGACTTCGTTTTCTGCATTAATTACTATATTTTCCGAATCGATAATATCAATTTGCGTGTTTTTTTTATTTATTTTGGAGTTCAATATCCTGCTTTTACATTCGGTTTTATGTATATTCGCCCTGAAAAACAGGCTGTCACATAAATTTTTGATTGTATTTGAAACATGTTCAAAAAACTTGGAATGTATTTGTATAATTTTTGACATAAGCTCAATTTTTTCAATATAGGCTTTATAATTCAATATATTTGATTCAACGTTTTTGGCATTAACTTTAAATTCAGAAACGTTTATAGTTAATTTTTTCTGATTTATTTTTATCCCTTCCGTATTTCTTTCCAAAACTGATAATATATAGCATTTATCCGAGTCTTTAAACAGAAGGACTTTATCACCTCTTTCGGGTTCAACAAGGCAGCTTACGGCTTTTTTTGCTTTGTAAGTTTTATTGTCTGTTTTTACCACATACATTTCTTCTTTTCCGATTACAATCCCAGTTAGCTGAACATATACCATATCAAAGTTGTTTTTTCTGTTTGTCATTGGATATCCTTTAATCCTATTTTTTCATCATCTACATCCCAGTTTTCGTTATATTCCCTTTTTATTACATTTAACGGATTTAACAATTTATTATCCCGCACAAAGGCATATGAAAAATCACAGCTATTTACAAATGCATCTTTAAAATCACATTTTTGTATATCCGTATTAATAAACCTACAACGATATATCTGAGCGCTTCTAAAAAGAGAATCGGTAATTTTTGCGTTTTCAAAACCGCTTCCTTCAAAAACGGCCCCTGAAAAATCACAGGCAATTATTTCAGACCTGTCAAAAGAAGAATGTTTTATTCTGCTTTTATTAAAAATGCAGTTTTTAATCTGCGCTTTACTAAAACTTGTGTTTTCCATTTCGCTATTTTCAAAACTGCAGTTTTCAAAAACACTTCCGTCCAAAATTACATTTTTAAATTTAACTTCACTAAAATCTTTGTTTGAAAACTTAATTGAATTAAGCTGAACTTTATTCAAACTGCACTTGTTAATGCTTATTGCACTTTTAAAAAAACTTACTTTTTCCAATTGCATATTTTTTATTTCATTTTTAATATCACATTTGCTGAATTCACATTTAAACATATGCTTATCATTAATTTCCATTTCCAGTTTACACTCGTTAAAATATACACCTTTTAAATTTTCAAACACACATTTTTCAAATATACATTCATTAAAATAGGCCTTTTGGATTTTTTCAAATTTACAATTTAAAAAACTTATTTCATCGGCTACAAAATTATTATCGATATTTTTAATGACACATTCCTGCAGTGTAGCATCTAAAAAATCCTCATTTAAAATCTCTATTTCCATATTTTTGTAAATTTTACTGCTCAATATATTCCCTTTTGATATGAGTTTTTTCCAAGTTTGCATTGTCAAAAATCACATTTTTAAATTTAACATTAAACATCTCAACCGCAGATAAATTACTCCAAAAGAAACTTACATCCTCAAATCTGCTTCCCCTAAAAGACGCATGAAAAAGATTTGCACCCGCAAAATTAGATTTTTTCACTATATTAAATTCAAACCTTACCTTTTTCATTTCGGCTTTTCTAAAATCACTAAATTCAATCGAATTTTTATTAAACAGGGAATTGTTTAAAACACATTTTATAAAATTGCAGTTTTCTATTTTTATTTCAAAAAAAGTTGAAAAAGAAAGTTCTGTTTTTTGAAAACTGCAGTTTTTTATTGAGGTTTCCTTTAAAAACCTTAATTTGTTCATAATGCCTTTAAACATAATATTTTCCAATTTCGTTTTTATGAAAGAATCATTGTTTAAATTGCCGTTTATATCTAAGTTGGCTATTACACATTCATTATAACTATTTTTTCTGAAATCACCCTTATATTCCGTATTTGTTATATTACATCCGTTAAATCTGCAGTTTTCTAAATTTTCAAAAACACAACTGATATTACATTCAATAAAATTATTATTTTTAAAATTGCTTAAAGTCCCGTTAATGGAAATATTCTCAAATATGTTTTTTTCAAAATTTACCATTTCAGTGCTTAAAATATCTTTTTGAAAAATATTCGAAGAAACCTTACAATCTATAAACTTACAATTAACTATATTCATATTTATAATACTTTGTTCAAAAACGCAATTTTTAAAAATTATATTTTCTATTTTTCCTTTAAAAACTGATTTTTTAAACTCTTGGTTTTCTATGGTTTTGTTTTTTTCATCAAGTTCATAAATGATGTTTGTCCCGCTTTTAAGTTCATTTACTTCTATTTTTCTTCGCTCTTTTTTTTCTGGGCGTTCAATTTTTTTGAATTTATCATCCATCTCCTTCATCCGATCTTCAAAAACTTTAAATTCTGATTCAAGTTTTGTGATAAGATTTAAAAATACATCTTTTTTATTCAATATTTCATCAAACTCTTTTTGTTTGTTAATAAGTATTTCTTTAAATTCCGGATCTTTCAAACCATTTATATTATTTTGAAAAAGTGTCTGTATCTCATTAAATACAAAATTAACATATTCTTTATTATCTACATTTTCAAATTCAGATTTTACATCCTCGATATTGTGTTTTTTTAGTTCTTCAGCCATTTCTTTTTTAAATTTTTCAGATTTTTCTTTTGCATAGGATAGTTCTTTTTCAATTTTTTTATTAATTTCATTTGAAACTTCATCAAAATCTATGCTGTTTTCATATTCCAAATCAGGTGTTAAATAGTTTTCAAACACTTCTCTTAATTTTTTTTCATTAAAAAGGGATTCAATTGTTTTTTCGGATTGAATTACGATTTTGTTTTTTACAGGAATAGTTTCGTCAAAAACATACACCGGGGAATCTTTTATAATCTCAGTAATATTTTCGAAATTGTCAGTAACTATAACATTACACATATCATAACATTCAAAATTAACCATCCAGCCTTCTAAATCGCTTTTGGTAACAAAAAAAGGATACTTTTCATTTTCAATCAAAACCAAAGGAAATTTTTCATCACTGCCTTTTACTAAAAGCTCACCTTCATTGTTTTTGATTCTTACCGATTTCAATTTATTTCCGTCAAATCTTGCAAAAACCATACCTTTTGGTATCTCAACTTCCGTATCACCCCATTTTGACTTAATACATCCGGTGTTTACGCCTATTAAAGACAATTTAATAAACTCATCGGGATAAATTTTTCTTCTCAAAAGTCTTTTGGCACATTCGTTTACAAAAATAAAACCATCATCAGCCCATCCCTTTTTAATTTCAGGATATAACAGCTCACTCTTCTTTGGAAAATCAATATCTTTTATTGAATTTTTCAGATTATGCATTTCGATTTTCATATCTTCTATTTTGCCTAAAACATCCAAAAATTTCTCACCACTTTGCCCTGAAGGCAATAACCCCATCAATTCGGTGGTATCGAATTTAATAGAAGGCTTTTTCTGAAGTATCTGATTTAGAAACGTTTTTATTCTTTTGGCTATTTTTAAATCCGGCATTTTTTGAGGTTTAAGAATCTCTTCTTTTTCCATGTCGGGAATTTTTCTGATTTTTTTCAAAAATGACTCATAATAAAAAGATTCATCCTTTTTCTCATATTCAATTTCTCCATAAACATACTCAATATCACTGAAAAGCTCATCTTTTACATCAACTACACCTCTGAAAATTACAATTGCACACAATATATCAGGATATACCCATAAAGTGTCTTTTTTTAATTTAATTTCATAAAAATTATCGTTTTTCTTCATAAAACACCTAACATCAATTTCCGGTATTTCAGAAGTTATAAGAGGATATTTAGGATGCATGTTATATATTTCGATTTTTTCATTTTTAAAATAACCGCTTATCCTTTGGTCTTTTGGGGCAAGGTTAAAATAATCAAAATCAAATTCTTCCGGAAAATACGGCCAAAACTTTTCATAATCTTTAAAATTACCCTTCAGTGTCCTCATTTTAAAAGATAACGGCGTAAATGATGCGGGAATATAAGTATCATTTTTAGATGTAACCAATCTATTTTTATATTCTATTACAGGGGGATTTTCACTATTGTCATAATATTTTACTTTTTTGCTTTTAAACGGCTTAGGTTTTGTGGGTATGCCCATTTTCCAATCTCTCTCACCAAACACAACAAGTGATTTTTTATAATTTCCGACTTTAATACCCACTTCAACTGCCGAAGTTTCATTGTCATAAGCATAAGCACTACCGCAAACCAAAAATTCAGCATTTAATTTCGGAAAACCTTCATCTTGGATTTCTTCACAAATTGAACTAACTTTTTCCAGAAGTTCATTATAATTCAATACTTTCCCGTTTAATAAATCAAATCCGAGATAATAGCTAAAAACCCCGAATTTTCTTTTTCCTACCTGTAAATATTTATAAAAAAACCCGAGTTTGTTTGATTTTATTATTTTCAACATTCAACCTTTATAAAATTTCTAATGAATCTGTATTTAAACTCAAAGATTCTGTTACTATATTTAATACCTCATATTTAAATGTTTTAGCATCTTCAGCTTCAAAATCCCTAATCTGTGACAATATTTCATCCAGTTCCCTTATTTCACCGTTAAGCTCCTCTTTTCGTGAACAAATACCTTGCCAGTGCTTATATGCTTTATGAATTTTAGAAATTATTTTTTCACAAAGTAACACAGGTTTGTTTATTTCGCCATATTTTAGATTCATATACGCTTTTTCTCTGTTTATAATATCATCGGCATCATTCCAGACCTGGTTTTTCAACTCTTGAGATACCTTCTGTTCACTTTTAGAATCTTCCACTACAACCTGTTCACCAAACCCGTTTTTTAAAGCGTTATATAGTTTGTTGTATTCAAGTCCTAGTTCGGTTAACATATCTTTTGTAATAAGACCTTCATTAAAGGCTTTCTGGTTCATATCATTAAGATTTGCTTCTATATTATCCAAATGTTTTGCCACTAAAGTGGTATAATAAACAAGGTTTAAAAACGATTTTCTTAATGATTTCACCTTACTTTCAAGATTTGTTTCAGATAAAAAAATTGTAGTGGTCATCTGTTTTCTGTTAACGGTTTTATTTACAATACCAATATAAAATTTTTTATAAATTTTTAATATCTTTTCGGAATGCTCTATTAGTTTGTATGTTAATTGAGGATCTTGTATAAACTCATTATTTGTGGTTAACAAAACATCTTTATAAGTGTTATATTCAGCATACGCATTTCTTATCACCTCTGCAAAATCTTTTATTTTATCAAGGTCAGTCTGAATGTTATTTGCAAATTTCAAATAGTTGTCCAGATTTTTTTCATTTTCCGTATTAAAGAAAATTTTTTCTATTTTATCAATTTTCTTTAATTCCTCTTCTTTTTCTTTTTTTAACTTTTCAACCCTGTCTTTTTGAGATATCGTATCAAGTGCTTCTTCATATTTGGCCGTTACTTTTTTTTCTATATTGATAATTTGTGATTTAAACTGTTCCAAAGACATAAGTATTTTAAATTCTTTGTTTGATACGGTTCTCAATTCATTGCTATATTCGGCATATTGATTAGTAATTATTGTTTCTTTAAATTCAATCAATTCAGTAACAGCCCCAAGAGATTGAAACATTTCTTCAGAAATTTCTTTTAAGTATTTTTCCGTTTTAATATTTCTTTCGGTAATGTTATTTATATTGCTTCTCAAAATTTCATCAAATTTTTCAAAAAGTATATTTTTAATCTTTACTTGTAATATATTTCTATCCGCAATAATGTTTGAATTTACAAATCTTTGAGCTACCTTATCTATTTCTTTTAAAATTTTTTCTTTTATTCTTTTACTTTCAGGTGTAAAAAAATCCTTCCTGTCGGCCTCTAATTTTCCCTCTGCTTTTTCTATTACCAAATTAATACCCGTAAAAAAATCCAAATCATGCCCAAACATACCCTCAAAAGAAGCACCTCCGAAAAATTCACCTTTTTCTCCCAATATCACCTCATTATTGTATTTCGCACTGAGTTCTATTAAATTACCGATAAACCTGACACCTCTTTCCTTTTCCTCATCACCTTTAAAAGGTTTCACCCATTTAAAATTTTTCAGCCACTCATGTATATCAAGTCCCATCTTTAATCCTTTGACAAGCTCTTTTTAAACCAAAAATACACGCTTTTTTTAAATATTTATATTTTTTTGTAAGATTATACATTTCATAACATCCATACATATTTCCGAGTTTGCATGATTTTTTTAAAATTTTAAGTTTTTCATTCCCACTCAAACATCTGGCATATAAAAAGCATCCCAACCCTTCATTCATATCACACGCTTTTTTTAAAAATTTTTCTCCTTTTTTTATTAAATTATCACCTACTATTGTGCATGAAATGGCCATTCCCATATCACATGATTTGATAAAATATTTATTGTCTCCTGTTTTAAAACCCAAATCATAATAATCTTTGGCACTCATGGCAAAAAGCATATTACTCAAAAGTAATATTAAAAGTTTTATCTTCATTTAATCCTACCTTCACTGCTTTTGGCATTTTATTATCCGCCATGTGCAATAAAAGTTCTTTTGATATTAAAGGCATTACTTTTGTATTTATTATATAATCTATATTTCTGGCACCGCTTTTTACGTCTTTTGCAACCCTTACTATTTCATCAACCACTTCATCGCTGTATTCGAATCTGATTTTTTGAGCGCTTAATCTTTTAGCAATTTTGTTTAATTTTAATTTAGTAATTTCTTTTAATGCATCGTCGCTTAACGTAACAAATGGCACCACGGTTATTCTGCCTAAGAGAGCCGGTTCTATTTTTTTAAGCAGGTAAGGTTTTATAATATCTCTTAATTCATCTACTGAAATGTCCGGTTTTTTTTGTGTAATATCTTCTATTACGTCACTAGCAAGATTGCTCGTTAAAATTATTATTGTGTTTTTAAAATTGATTTCTTTTCCTTCCCCGTCACTTAATACACCTTTGTCAAACACTTGATAAAAGAGCTCTAATACGTCTTTATGCGCTTTTTCTATTTCATCAAGCAACACTACGCTATAAGGTTGTTTTCTAACCGCTTCAGTTAAAATACCTCCTTCCCCGTAACCTACATATCCCGGAGGCGATCCTATTAACTTACTAACAGTATATCCTTCCTGGTATTCGCTCATATTAATCGTTACAACATTTTTCCTACTTCCAAATAGTATGTCTGCAAGCACAAGACCGGTTTCAGTTTTTCCAACCCCGCTCGGTCCCACAAACAAAAATACGCCCAAAGGTTTGTCAGGGTCTTTAAGACCGCTTTTTGCAAATCTTAAAATTTCAGCAAGAACTTTATGCGCTCTTTCCTGTCCTTTTACTTGTTCTTTCAGTCTTTCTTCAAGTTCAAGCAGTATTTTGCTCTCATCTTTTAACATTTTACCAAGAGGAATACCGGTCCATTCACTGACCACTTTTGCAACCGTATCGGAAGTCACCTCAAAAAATATCATTGGGTTTTCAAGTTTCTCATACTCTTTTTTAAGTTTTTTAAGCTGTTTTTCATCTTTTTCATTAAGAATTTTATTTACAAGTGTTTTTTGTTTTTCATACTCTTTTTGTAAAGATTTTAATTTTTTATTTAGCTCATCAAGTTTTTTATTCACCTTTTTAAGCTCTTCATCATCTATTTTTATTCCGTGTTTTTTATCTCTCTCAAGAGCTTCTTTTTCCCTTGTTAAAGATTCTATCTCTTTTTGTAAATCTTCAATTTCCGCTGGTGTCGAATGCATGGAAACCTTTACCCTTGCACATGAAGTATCAAGAAGGTCTATAGCTTTGTCAGGTAAAAACCTTCCGCTTATATATTTGTCAGAAAGTCTGGCGCATGCGACTATCGCTTCATCGCTTACAAAAACATTATGTGCTTTTTCATAACTTTTTTTAAGCCCTCTTAATATCATTACAGTATCATCGACGCTTGGTTCGTTTAATTTTATAAGCTGAAACCTTCTTGCAAGTGCCGCGTCTTTTTCAAAATATTTTTTATATTCTTTCCATGTTGTGGCGGCTATAGTTTTAAGTTCACCCCTTGCAAGAGCAGGTTTTAGAAGATTTGCGGCATCATTTCCCTCTTTTGAAGCACCTATTAATGTATGCGCTTCGTCAATAAACAAAATTATAGGAATTTCACTTGACTGAATTTCTTTGATTACACCTTTTAATCTGTTTTGAAATTCACCTCTTACACTCGCCCCGGCTTCCAAAAGCCCCATATCAAGCCCCAAAAGCCTGGTGTTTTGTAAAACTTCCGGAACCTCGTTGTTTACGATTTTAAGTGCCAGTCCTTCTACCAAGGCGGTTTTTCCGACACCGGGTTCCCCTACAATTATCGGGTTGTTTTTTCTTCTTCTGGCCAAAACATCAACAATTTCCCTAATCTCTTTTTCCCTTCCGAATACCGGGTCGATTTTTCCTTCTTTTGCTCTTTTTGTAAAATCGATACAGAATTTGTTTATAAATCCTTCTCCTTTAACACCAGCTTCTTTAAAACTCTCTTCCACACTTCCTTTAACTATTTCAAAAAAATTATCTTTTAATGTTTGAAGGTTTATTTTTTCAAGCATGTTTGAGTAATAAGTGCTTAAATTGTTTAATTTATTAAGTATAGCTATTAAAAAAGCGCCGCTTCTTATTCTTTCTTCTTTCAGATCAATGGAACTTATTACCCACGCATCTTCAAAAAGTTCTAAAAGAACAGGTGAAAAAAGAGGTTTTGCACTGCTTCCTTTTTTCAAATCGTCAAGATACATGTTAATGGTTTTTAAAAACTCTTCTAAATTTACATCAAAATAGTTTAAAATAAGTCTGAAATCATCATTTTCTATACCTATTAACGCATACATCATATGTTCGGGCGTTATTTCATAATTTCCTCTGCTTACTGCTACACCGACAGCCTCATGTAAAGCTTTTGTCATGGTTTCATTAAGATGTAAAAGAAGTGATTTTAAATCTTTAGCTATCATTTTATATCCTTTATAATAAGATTATCGGTATTTCCAACCACGGCATTAACACCTATCTCCATTTCGCCAAGTGAAAAATTTTGCTGCTTTTTAAACCTAATTTCATAATCCCATACCATTGCTGATTTCATTAAATGTTTAATCAAATTTTCAAATATCTCTTTTTTCTCCAAAAATTGCATAAATTTTCGTTTGTTCATATTCATTAGCACTATTGAGAATTTATTATAATTTGTCAGTTTATACCCTATGTGGCTGTCTTTGCCTAATGTATTATTTTTTATACCTATTTCACAAAGCTGATTTTTATTAATTTCCGTTTCATTTTTTACGAACTCTTTGATAGTCACTTCAAATCTGTTTATTCTAAAAAAATATTGAAGAAATTCTGCGGATAACGGATAAGCGGCAATTGCTTTGAGTGCATTTAAAATTAAAAGCATATTTTTGTTTTTATATTCATAAATTTGTATTCCTGGATGAGATTTAAGCCAGCTTAAATAATAAAATTCATATATTCTTTTATTAAAAATATCAATAAAATCCCTTTTAATACTTTTATCGTTGTTTTTTTCTTCTATCAGTTCTTCCGTATAAAATGTAGGCAAAGGGGAAGATGCACCATACAACCCGAAAAAAGTAACCGTAATTTCATAAATTCCATCATGATAATCAATACTTACTATATCAGTCGGAGGAAAACTTAACGAAAGATGAGGTTTTATGATTATTTTTTTAAAATATTCATTTCCGAGTTTTTTGGATAAAATCCTTATAGCTTGTATGAAAGAAAAACTTTCAGGCTCATCTAAAAGTTTTTTTACTAAATCAATTTTTTCATTCCTGTAATCTCTTTGCATATTAATTCTTCCCCACTTGTTGTTTCTTTAATTTTTACTCTTATGAAATTGTTAATCCCCACATAAGCGGCAAGGAAATGTTGAATAACCAAGCCGAATAAAAACACATCATCATTATTTAAATAATTTTCCCTGTTTATTTTTAAAACCACTTCAATACCCTGAATCATGTTTCCTTTATAAATTTTGTATGCCACTTTGCTTTCAAAATATTCAATACCTTCAATTTTTTTAATATTTTTATATACTTTTGACTTGTCTTTGCCGTATTCAAAAACATGAAGCCTTAACATTTCTTTAAATGAGTTTAAATCATTTAAACCTAAAATATTTTTATTTACATGAGAAATAAAGCGCCACAGATACATATCATCCGAAGGTGCTTTTACTTGTATATTAACAGGCGTTATATTTGTAAATTCAATAAGTTCCGGTGTGTTTGAAGAAGGTTTGTTTATATCACCGGTTTTTAATAAATCGCAGTTTTTATTCATTGCAAGCACTTTAATAGAAAGTATTTCTTTTGAAACAACATAATTATTCAGATATATACTAAGACAGATATCTTTTTCATCGGATATGGAATCTTTTGTATAGATTTCATAAACGTGTTCTTTTTCGCTTCCGTCAAATTTATTATAATGAACTTTTCTTCCGTTTCTAAATCCAACCACGTCCAATATTTCATATATGTCATATTTTGTAAAGTTATTCAAAACAATGCACTCTTTTGTATAGTCAAGCTCAATCGGGTCCAAATCATATTCAAACAAATTTACAACAGGTAAACAGAAAAATTCTATATCATTTCCGTTTATCTCAAAATCCAGCTCTTTATTGAAAATAAATTCAATTTTTGAAGGATTTTTATTTATTTCAAGCTCCAAAATTAAGAATTTTTCAATGAACTGAAAATACTCTTCTAAACTCATATACGGATTATATTTATCGGAAAAAATATTTTGCTTTATGCCTTTAAAATTTAATTTTTCTTTGGAAACATTCATCCCGTCAATTTTTATATTTATCAAATTGTCATAAAAAAGCCTAAATATCGACACTGCTTTGTTTAATGGGGATTTTATAAAAAAATTCAGCTTCCCAATGTCTGTTTTTGAATCTATATTAAATTCAATCCTGTTTTTTTCACTGGAAATATTTATTTTTGCAGGATAAACTTCCATATCCCATACAGAACTGAAAGTATATGTTTCTTTATTGATTTGTGACGTATTAAATTTGGTATATTTTTTTATTTCAAGTTTTTCATTTAAATATTCGTTTGGCGTGATTTTTAATATGGAACTGGCGGGAAAAGGTTTTAAAAATTCCGGATATATCGTATTAAGTAGATATTCTGCGATTTTTGAATAATTATCATCAATGTTTTTTGCAATAAATGCGTTTAGATAAGCCACACCTTCCAATAATCTTTCAACGTCGGGATCGGTTGAAGGCGTTGATAATAAATTTGACACCGAAGGGTGTTTTTTAACAAATGTTTTTGAAAGGTCATACAATTTATCCAATTCATTAAGATAATATTTTTCAAAGTTTTGCTTCATCTATATCTACCTCTCCGCTTGATTTGATTTGTGTTTCAAAAGTGACCGGATATTTTTCGTTATGCGCCAGCTGTGCTTCTATTAAAAAAGTTAAAATACTTTTATCTTTATATTTATCAATATATTTAACTTTGATATTTTTAAGTCTGGGTTCATATTTTTCAATGGTGTTTTTAAGTTTTTCTTCTAAAGACCTGATATATTCCCCGTAACTCTGCTCGTGATAATTACTAATATCAGGAATTCCGAAATCATATGCTATTAGTGTGCTTCCCTCTTTTGTTGAAAGTATTTTTTTTAGATATTCAAAAATTGATTCCAACTCTTCTTCATTCGTAACAATTCCGGAAAAATCAGGATTTTCTTCCATTTTAGAAAGTCTTTCAAGAAGCCTAATTTTAAACATTTTTAACTCTTCACCCCTTTAAAAAAGGGGAAATTTTATTGACTTACCGGATTTTTCCAGTCATCCTCTGCTTCAATTCCGGCTGGTTCGAATGTAACTGTTATTTTAGAATAAGTAAAATAAACTTCTTCCATATCATGATACGGGCCGTTTTCAGGCAGGAAAGTTAATGGTTTATACATATGTGTTTTAACGATAATAGCTTCTTCAAGTTTTATCGTATAATAATGTTCTTCTTGACCTTTTTCATTAATTCTGTAAAAATCAAGCTCAAATGTTTTCATCTGTTCCCCAGTCGTTACTGCCTGAAGAATTTTAGGAGAAGCCTGATCAAGATGTTTTACAATTTTGAGCGGTTTATGGATTCTCTGTCCTGTAGGAAGCCCGGTGTGTGTATCTCTTGGAATTTCTATTTCATGTTCTACGCCGTAAACCAAAATGGTTTTTTCTCTTCCTTTTTGAGCAACGTCACCCTCAATTTTCCCCTGATTCATACCTTCAAGTTTTAAATATGCGGTTAAAGCCATTTTTTACTCCTTATCTAGTTTTCCAACCAATGACAATTCAAAAGATGCACCCATATATTTAAAGTGCGGCACTACTTTTAACGTAACTTTATACCATCCAGGTTCCCCAGGAACGTCATAAACATGAATTTCGGCCTTTCTTAAAGGTCTCCTGCTTCTAACACCCGGTGACGGATTTTCCTGGTCAGATACATATTGCCTTATCCATTTGTTAAGTTCGTCTTCAAGTTCACCTCTTGATTTCCATGTTCCTATATTTTCTCTTTGTATAACTTTAATGTAATGAGCAAGTCTTGAAATAATGAAATTATATGGAAGTTGTGTTCCTAATTTAAAATTAAGTTCAGCTTTTTTACCTTCCGGCGTATCAGGAAATTTTTTAGGTTTTTGCACCGAGTTTGCAGAGAAAAACGCAGCATTATCACTGCCTTTTCTCATGGTTAAAGCAATAAAGCCCTGCTCTGAAAGTTCAAGCTCAAGTCTTTCTGAAATCAATACCTCAGTTGGAATTTTTGTCTGAACTCCACCCATTGCTTCATAAGTATATACTGGTAGATCTTCAACAGCTCCTCCGCCCTGCGGACCGATAATATTAGAAGCCCATCTGTATTTAGCAAAGCTTCTTGCAACATTACTTGCAAATGCAAATGCGGTATTACCCCACACAAAATCATCATGATTTTTAACCGTTTCATTGTAATTGAAACTTTTTACAGGGTTTTCCTTTCCGTAAGGCACCCTTAATAAAAATCTAGGAAGGGTGAGTGCGAAATTCCTTGCATCTTCACTTTCTCTGAAACTTCTCCATTTAGCGTATTGAGGCATTTCAAAAATTGATTTTATATCTTTTAAATTAGGCAGCTCGGTGAATGAATCTATTCCGAACATTTTTGGAGAAGCAAGACCGATAAACGGCGCATGCATCATTGTAGCTACACTTGCGATATTTTTCATTAAAGCAATATCGGGTGCACTTGCATCAAACTCGTAATTTCCTATCATTAATGCATAAGGTTCACCACCAAATTGTCCGTATTCTTTGGTATATCCTATTTTATAAAGCCCTGATTGCACCACTTCAGGTGCATCTTCAAAATCTTCTCTTAATTCGTCTTTGCTAACATTTAAGATTTCAAGTTTGATATTTTCCCTAAAATCTATTTTATCCACTAAAAATTTCAAACTTCTCCATGCACTTTCAAGTTTTTGAAATTTTTCGTTATGAAGTATTTCATCCATCTGAGAAGAGAGTTTTTTATCTATTTCGGCAATCATTTCGTCTATTAACTGCTTTGAAACCTTTTCTTTTTTTTCACTTTTTAAAAGATTGTTGATTAATACCTCAACGCCTTTTTTAGTTATTTCATAACCTTCTTCTTCAGGTGTTAATTTTGTAGCCGATAAAATATCATCTATTAAAGAAACTTTTTCTTCGGTTTGTTGTTGTTGAACTTTTTCCTCAGCCATTGTTATCCTCCGGTGCAATATTTAATTCTTTCATTAATTTTTCCCTAAGTTCCGGGTCTTCAATAATTTTTTCCAATTTTTTTCTAAATTCAGGAATATTTCCAAGAGGACCTTTAAGAGCAATCAAAGCTTCTCTTAATTCCATTAGTTTTTTAAGTTCCGGAACCTGTTTTGCAATATTGTCCGGTGAAAAATCTTTCATACTTTCAAATTTTAAATGAACTGGCAATTCTTCATTATTTTCATCAACTTTGTTTTTAACGGTAAAATCTAGCTCAATCCCCATTGATTTCATGACATCGTCAAAATTATTTTTGTCAATATTTATGGTTTCACGCTCTTCTACAGGTGTATCATCAGGCTTTAATGTGTAATCACCCAGTGCCAATATTTTCAAAGGCAACTCAATTTCTTTTTCCACACCGTTCACATCGGCTTTATATACGATATTCACTCTCTCTTTTGGAGCTACAGATCCGTCATTTGCCATTTTGAACTCCTTTTTTTTTATTATAGCTCTTTATACTTAATTAATCCTTAATATTTATATTAATTGAAGAGGATTAATTTTTGCCAGCACTTTTAAAGCACTTCTGCCAATTTCACTATCTTTATCACTAAGTTCATATAAAGTTAAATATGCTTTTTGTGCTAAATCTTTATCTATTTGCGCTATTTGATATTGCTCCAAAAGTTCAAAAAGTTCATTTTTATATACATCAATAATTTCATCATTTCCTCTGTAAACTTCAAAAAATTTCAAAATCCAGTTAATTTTGTTTTTTATATCTTCGGAAGTATTTATATTTTTGGTTATATATTCTATTTTTTGTTTAATGTTGCCGTTTGGTATTTCATATTTGTCTTTAACGCTTTCTTTTTTAACTTCTTCTTTTAGCCATTGTTTAGTTTCAAAAGTTGCAAAAGGAGTTCCGTCAGAAAACATATATTCCAAAATTGTTGGGAATTTGTTAACAAACAGCCTGAGTGAATTTTTTATTCCAATCGCGCAGTTTTCATATCCTAAACTTTTTAATGAAGCAGCAATATAATAGTGTAAATCAAACCAAAAAACATAAGTGGTTATTTTTGATTCGCATACATTTATAAGATCTTTGTAATTTCCGTTTTTATATAAAGTTTGAATTGAAGATTTTTCTTCATAAGCGGGTGGCGGTATTAGTGTTTTTTTATCCGTTGCAACCGGAAGGGAGTCAATGTCATAAAAAACTATCATTCTTCTAATAATAAAATATTCGCATTTGATTTCGTTTTCAATTACATCTATTAACAACTGATTTAATTTATCACTCAAAATCTTTAAATTATCGTTAATATCTTCACTTAAACAGATGCAGTTTTCATTTTCTTGAGTCTGTTTTTCTTCCGATGTTTTTTCTTCCGGTTTTTCTGTTTGAACTTCTTTTTTAAAAATTTTCTGATTTAATAAAAACTTTAAGTTTGTAAACGCGGGGGCATAATCAATTGATGAAAGCTTGTTTTCTATTTTTTCTACACAATTTATATAATCACTAACATCATCTTCAAAACCGCTAATACTTTCTAAATACTTTTCAATTTTTGAAAGCCACCATTTTATTGCATTTACTTTTGCCTTTTCTCTTTTTGGAAACCCTTCTTCCCAAAAACTATCAACAAATTCACCTAAAAAACAAATAGATTTTTTAATATCTTTTTCCAAAACAAGTGAAGAATAAGAATAATAAACTGCGGCAAAAAAATCTTTTGATTTATTTTTCAAAATACTTTCGCTTAAATTTTTAATTTTTTTAAAATCAACATTTTCAGCCTGGGTTGGGGATGATAATTTTTCTATTTCCTCTTCTAAAGACATATACTCATCATCATATTTTACATTTTCCCCACATCCCCCGTTGATAGGTTTTAGCAACTCGTCCATTTTTACCTCACTTAGCTATTTTTTCAGGGACTTTCAGTTTTTTTGAATAATACAGCAGTCCGTCATCATCTATTTTATACTGCAATTTTATCCATTTTATTTTATACGCTTTTAGGTTTGTTTTAAAATCTTTAGGTGTCAATATTAAAGTATTGCCTTTAAACGATTTTAAAAATTCAACGAAATTATTAAATCTTTTTTTTATTACAAACGTATCAAAATAAATATACAGATTCGTTTCAGAACAATTTTGAGTGTATTTAAAAACGGCTTCTTCTTTAAAATTATAATTGTCTAAAACATAATTTTTAGTATTACATCTTAATTCCAGCCTTGTTTTAAAAGGTTTAATTAATGCGTTTTTGTTAATTTCAATCGGATAAGTTTGAATCTTAACGTTATATACAGATTTTTTATTGGCGTATTTTTTACTCAAATTGTTTAAAAAGTTCAAAAATTCATCCGTAAAATTCACTTTAAATCCGAACATTTTTTTCGGAACAAAA
This sequence comes from Nautilia lithotrophica, assembly GCF_054656815.1. Lineage (NCBI taxonomy): Bacteria > Pseudomonadati > Campylobacterota > Epsilonproteobacteria > Nautiliales > Nautiliaceae > Nautilia > Nautilia lithotrophica. Next base: position 410,050 of record NZ_BAAHXN010000002.1, on the reverse strand, counting down.
CCAAACTCTTTTTTTTCTAAAAACATACCTATATTGTTGTTTAAAAACATACGGACATAACCATTAGGACCATATAATTCTTCAACGGAATAATTACTCAGATTACTAAGGACCTTCTGATTCCAAAGATTATTAATTTCTTGAGAAGTTTTATAAAAAGCTGTTTCAAAAATAAAATCAACCGGTCCTTTTATTATATTCCAAATAACTTCTGAATCGGCATATTTCGGCATTAGCTCTTTAAACGCTTCAAAAGAATAATAAAGTTCCGACAATTCTGATTTGTTTTGATTGTTTTCATATAAATTTTTAACTAAATTAAAACAGATTTTGCTATCGGATATATTTGAAAATTTATTTAAATTAGCAATATATTTATTAAATAAAACGGCTCTTTTTATATCTAAATCCGTAATTTCTTTATTGAATCTGTTTTTAAACGCTTCAATAATTTTGTCTTTTTCTTTTTCTAAAATTTCTACATAAGAATTCTTGGTTTTTAATGATTGTGCTAAATTTTGAATGTCGTTAAATTTTAATATTAATTTATTCCAGTTAAATTTCACTTTATAATTTTCAATCTCAAAAGCTGCTTTTTTCAAAAAGTTATAATAAGGATTGTTTATTGTGCTCATATTTATTGTTGCTAAAACCAAAAGAGAATCATTTTTAATGACATAATCTTTTATGTCGAATTTTTTGGCAAAATTAAACCATTGCTTAAAAAACTCATTTTCATACCATATCCAAAATTTATTCAACTTTTCATTAAAAGAATTTCTGTCTTTAACACTTTCTAAAAGCTGATTTATACTTATTTGCATATTTTCTCGGCCTTTTTTTGTAAAAGCACCTTCTATTTTTACATTTTTATTTATATTCAAATCCCAAAAAGTAGATAAAGTTATAGGATCAAGTAATGAGACGCTTTTATCTGTTAACCATTTTAAAGAAGGTTTGGAATTTATAATATCATCTAAAATATTCTGGAAAAAATGCAGATTGTTTACAAGTTCAACATGGTTGTTATCCCATTTTAAATAACTTAAATACTCGTTAGCAAAAATATGGGCTACATCGGGAGAAATATTTTCTTCGACAATAATAAAATTTTTAACAAAATTTTTAAAATATTTACTAAATTCCACACTGCCGCTGTTTATTTTTTGTTTTAGACTCAAAATTGTATCAACTAAAAATCCCATATAATCATTTATAATTGCGTAATCATTAATATAAGCAATTTTATTCAAATTATTTGATAAATCTTTTTTTATGACATTAAATACATAGTTGTTAAAAAAGATTACAAAATTATCTTTTAATTTTTTTTCTATCTTTTCATCATATCCGAAAAGATGAAACAACAACTGCTCTTTATTATACTCATACTCTTCAATTTCAGTTTTAAAATCATTTAAAGCTAAAATATTTTCATTTAAGCTATTCTTAGGTGTAGGCTTAATTGTCTTTATTGATTTTATTAAATTATATTCCTGATAAAAAGAAAAAGTTCCAATTCCCAAAATTGCAACTAAAATAGAAACTACGGCAAAAAAAGCTAATTTTTTATATTTAAATCTTTTTTCTATGTATTTTTTGATTATTTGATAAACACCTCTTTGGGATGGCAAAATGTTTTTAAAAAAATCTTTTATAAAAATGGAATAGTTTTTATTTATTTTTTCACGGACATCCAGAGAAAATTGTTTAAAAAAATTATATTCGCACTCTTTTTGTAGTGCACTTGAAAAATATATACCTTTGAACATAGGCTGTTTTGTAAAACTATCAGGTGAAAAAAGTTTTTGAGTGAAATTTTCAATATTTTCCCAAATATACTCAAATTCTTTTAAAAAAGCACTTTCTTTATACGAAATATGATCCATTTGTTTGAATAAATTCAATATTCTTTCATTTAACAATTCTTTAGCTTCCAACATCGCTTTTTGATATGTGTGATTATCTTCATTTATATAACCCATAACTTCATTAAAATGTTCTTTATAATGCTCAAAAAATTTAACAAATCCGCCGATTACATCCATTTTTGTAATCATTATAAACACCGGAATATTTACGCCAAGGGTTTTCATTAAATCTGAAATTCTTGCTTTTAAATTTTCAGCTTCTATTTCAAGTTCATTTGAATCGGAAAGCTTTTCTGCGGATACAACACAAACTATTGCATTAACAGGTTCTTTTTCCCTTGTTTTAGATAGCAAATTTAGAAGTTCTTTCCACTCTTCCTCATCCACTTCCATATCTTCAGCCACCGAATATCTTCCTGCGGTATCCAATATAACCGCCTCTTCAAAAAACCACCAGTCACAATGTTTAGTCGAATAAATTTTTTCGCTTCTGCTTATCGGTGTCAAAGGAAGCGATAGTCCTGAATATTTAACCAGAGATGTTTTACCGCTGCCGCTTTTTCCAAGAATTACAACCCACGGCAAATCGTAAACGCTTTTCCCGGATGATTTTAAAATAGAAAAATACTCATTCCACTCTTTTTCTATTTCTTCGATTTCAGGCTGTTTTTTAATCTCTTTGGCAACATTTTTAATAAAACTTTTTTCTTTTTTTCTAATTATGATTTTTCTTAAAATAATATAAAAGATATATAAACCTACAATACCTGCTGTTATTGACGCCCCGACCCACCAAGGCCATTGTTTTAAATAAGTAATATAAAAAACAACGGCTACAATAAGCAGAAAAATTATTAATTTCAACACTATTTTAAGTAATTCTTTCATACCAAGCCTTTTGACTTAATTAAAAGTTCCAAATTGAAATAAAAAAGTGAGAAAACCACTATCGTAATCAATATGAGAAAAATAATCGTTTTATAGTTGTATATATATTTTATAAATTTTCTGTTTTTACTTGGTTTTTTTAGATAACCAAAAGGGAAAAGAATGTCCGGCTTATCATTTTTATAGTGTTTTTTCAGTAATTTATCTATCATTTCTTTGTTTTCGAAATACATTCCTTTAAAACCCAGTTTTAACATAAAATAATAAACTTCTTTATTTTCAGCCGATTTCATTTTCTCATAAAAAAGTTCCCCGCCTTTATTGGTATGGAAAAATTTTTTTTGAAGTAGATTAGCAAGCCATTCATTTTTAAAAGAAACTTCACTTGATAAAATTTTTTCATCAATCCAGCAAACAACCGGAAAAAGTTCATCATCTTTTTTTAATGGCTTTAATAGATACAATATATCGTTATATACCTTTTCAAATTCCAATCCGTCTCCATTTTCAGTAATTTTCATTACATAAGCGATTATGGGAACTATCTGCTTCATATCAGTCCTTCATGACAATTAATTCAATATATTCTACCCCTTCGGCATAAACTGCAATACTTTTATCTTTTTCAATATTATTCCATTCATTGGAATAGGTATTAATTTTGTAATAAACAACATCATCTCTAATCGGCATACCTTCAAGTGCCGAAACTTCCTGCATTTCGACACCATCTAACGCTCTTTGAATTAATACATTTAACCTCTGTTTGGAAGAAACTTTTATAAATTCAGCATACTTGCTTTTAAATTCATCAATATTTTCAGGTTTTATTAAAATATAATATCTGTATTTTTTTTCAAAAATGTCTTTTGGTAATTCCGCACTGAAAATTGAATCTTCTTTATTCAGTGTAATTGTAAATTCAGGTCCCATAACCATATCATCCAAAAGTTCTTTTAATAAAAGATGAAATTCATCGAATACCTTACTCAAATTGTTATGATCGTATTTACCAATTAAATATTTGCCGCTTTTTGCTTTTGCGGTGTAATCAATCCTGTCTGTAAATACACTAAGTTCTGCAATTAATTCTTTTAATGATGAATAAAACTCAAACGGATGTATTTTTTTCTTTTCAAAAATCACAGACAGATATGCGGCATTTTTATTGAGTATTTGAAGTATTAATAAAAATTTTACATATTTATTACTGCTAATTCCGGTATTAAAAGGAAGTTTGTATTCATTTAATTTGTTTATCTTAGAATTTAAAGTCTCAAAAAACTTTTCCAGGATTTTCACACTTTTTTTATTGTCAAACATATTTATTAAAGGTGGAATAAATTTATCATTTATTTCTTTTTCATCAAGGTCTATTTCGCCAATTAAAATCAGTTCATATTCATTAATTTCATTAATTTCATTTTCCAAAAATAGTCTAACCGCATATTTTAAAAATTTTACATCCGCTTTTTCTGAAGTCGAATACATATCATTAATTTCTTCACCTCTAATATCGCATATAAACCTTTTATCGGCTTTTATATTATTCAAATCATCAACAACTTCTACATTATCAGTATCTAAAAAACGTTTTATCCCCAAATACACTTTTTGTCTGCCGCTGCCGTCCAATTTTTTGTTAAATACAATCGAATTATCTTTTGATACGATACTTGCATCTTTTAAAACAACTTCAAAATCATCTAATTGTAGTTCATTGTTTAAGATTGCCTCATTATTAAATTCAACTTTTCTAACACCCCAAAAATAAACTGCAAAATCTTTAAAAATTTTTAACGCTTCATCTATGTTGCTTTCCAAAATCTGAAAATGCTGAGGTTGTAAAAAAAGCCCCTGATGCCAAAAAATTTTTTTCATTTTTTTCCTTTAATTTGTATATTATCCTCTAAAAAAACAATATTGGTATTTAAATTTTCAATGTATTTTGTAGGTTTCCAGAATTTAACGGAAGTAAAATACGCATTTTTAATTTTTAGGGGTATTAATATACATTTAGGAGAATTAAAATAACCTGCAACAATACCTATATACTTTGTATTTTGAAGCCTGTCTTCAATAATGCTTCCTTTTTGAGCGGGAAAAATAATTTTTTTGGTTACATTAAGCACGGATTTATCAAAAATTTTCCCTTTTAACAATTCATAAACACCGCTTTGGTCATTACATAACGCCTCAAACATATTTTTATCCGACAATTGATAAATGAAAACAATTATCGAATGGGCTTCATTTTCAAAAAAATTTAATCTATTCGAACTCTCGTAATTTATTTTAATACCACCCGGCTGATATGAAGTTTTTATAGGTGTAGGTTGAGAAGAAGAACCACATCCATAAAATAAAAAAATTATTAAAAATAATAAATATTTTTTCATTTTTAATCCTTTTCAGGAACGCTATATAATATTATAGCTTATAATTAAGGAAAAATTAAATTTTTATCTAAAATCTACTTTTACAATTTTTCCAAATTTAAGTCCGTTTCCTACAAGTTCCACTTTATAACTTGTTATATACTGAGTGTCGGGAACGTTCCAGATTTTATATATTTTAAAATTGCTCTTTTTGCCGTTTATATAAATCTGTTTGTTTTTAATAAAATCTATATCTTCAATAGGAACAAATATAGTTAATTTTTGTCTGGATATATCATATACATCTGCAATTAAAACACCCGGCGCTACATAATCACCTCTGTTTACATAAATTTTATAAACATAACCTTTTACTTTAACACTTTTTTTTGAAATAGTGTCTTTTAATTTTTCTATGTTAGCCAAAGTATTATTAAACTGGGATTTTAAATTCAAAAGCTGATTTAACGCATTCATATAATCGTAAAATTTTAAATCTTTTTCACTTTGTGATTTCGTTTTAAGCGTTTTGTATTTTTCATATATTTTCTTTTTTCTTTTAACTACCGCACTTTGATTTATTATCTCTTCATTTAAAATTTTTACCTGTGCTTGCAGGTTTTTTAAATCTATAAGATTTTGTTTATCGTCTATTTTTACAATCTCTCTGTTTTGAACATTTTTAGCCTCAAGGTTTTTATTTGACAAAATTATTTCACCTGTAACGGAAGCTTTGATTTTATATATTTCAAAAGGTTCCACCTTTGCCTCATATGCAAATAAAAAAACCATACTTAACGCAAAAATTAAAAATTTTTTCATTTCAATCCTTTTATTTATTTCTTCACAATTTATCTACTTCACAACTTAATTACTTATCTAATTAATAATTTTCCCTCACACCGCTTCGGCTATTTTTTCATACTCTTCACTTTCACCTTTTATAAATGCCTGAACAATCGGGTTTTGTGAATTTTTAAACTCATCAACACTTCCGTATTCTATTATAACCCCGTTATAAAGCATTGCGACATAATCGGCACTTTTGAATGTCTCTTTCAGATCATGAGAAATAACAACGCTTGTCATTGAAAAATCTTTTGTTAAATGTTCTATCATTCTTGTAATTTTATCACTAATTATCGGATCAAGTCCACTGGTAGGCTCGTCATACAGGACATATTTTGGCTTGAGTATTATAGCTCTTGCCGTTGCAGCCCTTTTTCTCATACCGCCGCTAAGCTCGTGAGGGAAAAGTTTTGATACTCTTTTTGCTTCAAGTCCTACCATTTCAAGTGTTTCATACACTCTTTTTTCAATCTCTTTTTTTGAAAGTTTTGTGTGTTCTCTTAAAGGAAATGAGATATTATCAAATATGTTCATACTATCAAAAAGCGCACCTTCCTGAAAAGTAAACCCAACCTTTTTTCTGATTTCATAAAGCGTTTTAATATCCGCTTTACCCACATCAACACCATCAACCAATACTTCCCCGCTTGTAGGTCTTAAAAGTCCTACGATATGTTTTATAATTGTGGATTTCCCCTGTCCGGACATACCAAGGATGTATGTTGTTTTGTTATCGTGTATTGTTAAATTAATATCCTTTAAAACCTCTTTTGAACCGAATACTTTTCTTAAATGCTTAATCTCTATCATTTAAAACCTTAAAAGTTTTTTAAACATTTTATCAAAAATATGATATAATATATTAATTAATGTATGCCAAGGAGGCAATTATGAAAATAAATGAATTCAACACCTCAAATTTAAATAATTCATTAAACAACATTAACAATAATATTGAAAAATTAGCCGATCCTTCAAAAACCGATAAAGTTGTTAATGCATTTATACAGGATGTTTATGAAAATGATATTAATACTTCATTGCAAGAGATAAATAATTTCAATGAAGCAATAGGATTTATGCAAATAGCAAACGGCGCTTTAAATTCAATAAGTGATAATTTAAATCAGATTAAAACACTTCAAGTAGCCGCAAATAACGCAACTTTAAACAGCGATAACCTCTCGGCAATAAATTCTCAGATAACCGCTCTTTCTCAAAACATTAACGATATACTCTCAAACACAACATATAACGATAAAAATGTTTTCGGTGAATTTAATATGAGCGGAATAAATATTAACATATCTATGCCTGAATTTTCAGTTGACAATATTGACGATTTTGAAAAATCTTTAAATAGTGCTTTAAGTGCGATCGGTTCTTTTAATAATGAAGCGGTGGCAAAAGTAAATAATTTGGCAAATTTTGTTGTAAATACTTCAAAAGCAAAATCGTCAAACGAAGTTGACATTGCAAAAGCAGTTACAGATATGAAAAATGAACAGATCAAATTAAACGCATCAATATATGCGCAGGTTCATAATATTACAATGTCACAACAGAATTTAATGAATTTATTAAAATAGGAGAAATAATGGCATTATTGCCTGTAAATACTTATTATCCTTTAACTTATCTGCCGAGTGTTTTTAATACAAAACCTGTAACTTTTAATCCTGAATATATTAACAATTTAATTGCATTAAGAATCACGGATTATTTTTCTCCTACGCAGTTTGCGACAAATCCTCTTTTTGCAAATGTAGATACTTTTCATCAAAATGTAGGTATACTACAAACGGCCGTAAATTCTCTTGAAAAAATTCTAACTCTTACGGATACTCTGCAACAAATTAACAATCCGACACAAGAAATAATAAACGAATTTACAGAAGAAATAAACGACATTATTAAAAATACTGAATTTGACGGATTGAATGTATTCCAACAAACACTAAACATAAACGGAGAAGACATTAATTTAAACATTCCTTTATTAGACCCAAATAACCAAACAATTGAAGAGTATACAAAACTTATTTCCGAAAAATATGATTCATTATTTAAAACTTTACAAAACATCAGCTTTACACTGCCTTTTGAAACTTCATTCAATCCATACAATATTTACTTTCCGATATATACATCTCAAGCATTTAATTATTATTCGATAACTCCTCAAACTCTTGAATTATTACTTTTATAAACTTAACTTATTTTTCAATTATTTATAATAATTATATAATTTTTTAGCTATAATAATTGTTGAACTATCAACGAAGGAGAACAAAATGAAAAAGCTATTTGCATTTTTCGTGATTTTAGGTATGTTTTTAACAACTGCCAGTGCAGATTTACTTAAAGATGTGCAAAGTCGCGGTGTTTTAAAAGCAGGTGTTAAATATGACTTCCCGCCATTTGGGTATGTAAACTCCAAAGGTCAGGTTGTAGGGTTTGACATTGACTTAATTAAATACATTGCAAAAAAACTTGGTGTAAAACCTCAGTTTACTCAGGTTACTTCAAAAACAAGAATTCCAATGGTTCAGAGCGGAACAATAGATATTGCAGCTGCAAGTATGACCCACAAAGTAAAAAGAGATTTGCCGATAGATTTCACTATCAGTTACTATTTTGACGGACAATCAATTTTAGCAAGAAAAGACTGCAAAGCTAAAAGTTACAAAGATTTCGCAGGTAAAAGAGTCGGTGTAATTCAAGGTGCTACAAGTGGTGACAACTTTAAAAGAGTATGTCCAAAAGTTAAACTTGTTTATTTCCAAGAATATCCTCAAGCTATAATGGCTCTTAAAAGGGGAAAAATCGATGCTGTTTCAACTGACTACACTTGGTGTGCAACTCAAGCTAAAAATTCTCACGGACAATTTAAAGTGATCGGTAAACCTTTCACATTTGAACCTTATGGAATGGGTGTAAGAGAAAATGAATCTAATTTTAGAGATGCTGTAAACTTTGCAATTCAGGATGCTGTAAGAGACGGAACTTATCAAAAACTTTATAAAAAATGGTTCGGAACAGAACCAAACAGACTTCCTGAAGTTTGGCCTAAATAATATTTTCCCCTTTTGGGGGATATAAAAGGTAAAAAAACATGGGTTATGAATTTGACTGGGGTGTATTGATTGAATATAAGGGCCTTTTAATTCAAGGTCTCATTACTACTATAAAGCTGTCAATTTTAGGTATTTTTTTTAGTTTTTTAATCGGTTCGATAGTCGGAATCGGAAGAGCATCAAAAAACTTTTGGTTGTCACTTTTTGCAAGCTACTATGTAGAAAGCTTCAGAAATATTCCTTTAATTGTTCAAATGTTTTTTATCTATTTTACTTTTACACTTTCACAAATATTCCCTTTTTTAAACAATTGGGGAGAATTTCTACATATTCAGGATGTTGATGCATTTTTTTCAGCGCTTTTAGCTCTTATACTTTATACGGGCGCATACATCGGCGAAGTGGTAAAAGCAGGTATTACTTCAATTCCAAAAGGTCAGTTTGAAGCTGCTCAATCACTTGGAATGAACAGATTTCAGGTAATGTGGTATATTATTTATCCACAAGCGATTAGAATAATCATTCCACCTCTAACAAGCCAGTTTTTAAACCTGATTAAAAACTCTTCACTTGCTATGACAATAGGCGTTGCGGAGCTTACATTTGCTACACAGCAAATAGACGCCGAAACGTTCAGAGGATTTGAAGCGGCTACGGCGGTTACGATTTTATATATCTTCCTGACATTAACAACATCATTTTTTATGAATTTAATTGAGATAAAATTCTCAAAAGGTGTAAAAAATGCTTAAAAATATCGAAAACTATTTTAAAAAACACAAAATTCAGTTTTGGATTTTTAACATTATCGTAATAGCCGCTTTACTTAAAACATTTCAAATGATTGCCTACCCGGAAACGCATTTCGACGAAGTTTTCACAAAAGATAATATGAAATTTTTATTTTTCGGAAAACCCGGAGAAATCGGAGGACTTGCACTTACTTTCATACTTGCGGTAACTTCGATTTTTCTAAGTTTTATTGTGGGATCAATATTTGGTATTGCCAGATGGTCAAGTATTAAAATTATAAAAATTCCTGCAATTTTATATATCGAACTTTTACGTGCAACACCTTTACTTATGGTAATATTCTGGGTCTTTTTTGCAATTCCGGTATTTTCAATGGCGTTTTTTAATACGCAAGCACACGTATCACCAACTATTGCGGCCATAATCGCATTTACATTATTCACAAGTGCTTATGTAGCCGAAATAGTAAGAGCCGGAATCAACTCAATTCCTAAAGGGCAGTTTGAAGCTGCAAAATCACTGGGCTTTAACAATACCCAGACATTTTTATATATAATCCTGCCTCAGGCATATAGAAAAATGATTCCCGCATTTGTGTCCCAGTTCGTTGCTTTATTTAAAGATACTTCATTAGCATATACTATTGGAGTTATTGAATTTTTCAGAGCTGCAACAATTATAAACAACAGACTTTATTTAAGTTTTGAGATATTCAGTTTTGTAGCACTTGTATATTTCAGCATAGCATTTAGTATGAGTAAATTTTCTCATCAATTAGAAAAAAAAGTAGAAAAACAGCTTAACGCATAGGAGATTTGATGGAACCGATTATTCAGATGAAAGATATCCAAAAATATTATGGGGATTTTCACGCTTTAAAAGGCGTAAATTTCAATGTTGACAAAGGTGAAGTAGTAGTTGTCTGTGGTCCGAGCGGTAGTGGTAAATCTACACTTATTAGATGTATAAACAGACTTGAAGACATAGACAGCGGAAAAATAATTGTAGATGGACAGGATTTATACGACAAAAAAACAAATATCAATAAACTACGTCAGGAAGTTGGAATGGTATTCCAGCATTTCAACCTTTTCCCGCATTTAACCATTCTTGAAAACATTACAATAGCACCCATAAAAGTTAAAAAAATGCCAAAAAAAGAAGCGGAAGAGTTGGCAATGCAGCTTCTTGAGAGGGTTAAAATACCTCATCAGGCAAATAAATATCCAAGTGAACTTAGCGGTGGTCAAAAACAAAGGGTTGCTATTGCAAGAACGCTTGCAATGAAGCCTAAAATTATTCTTTTTGACGAACCTACAAGCGCACTTGATCCGGAAATGATCGGTGAAGTTCTTGATGTTATGAAAGAACTTGCTCGTGAAAACTATACGATCGTATGCGTTACTCACGAAATGGGATTTGCTAGAGAAGTAAGTGATAGGATCGTTTTTATGGATGCGGGTGAAATCGTAGAAGAAAACACACCTGAAGAATTTTTCAACAACCCTAAAACTGACAGGGCTAAAAAATTCTTAAGTGAAATTTTGCATCATTGATATGCAAACAATAAAAATTAATATAAAATTACATGAAAAAAAAACAAAGGAGTAAACAATGAAAAAACTAGTTATTGCTCTTATAGCATTGGCATCAATGCTGTTTGCAGCGGATTTTAATGTATGGAAAAATTCAACACTTCATTCAATCGTTCAAAAAGGTGAACTTAGAGTTTGTTTAGAACCAGGTTACGTTCCATTCGAAATGAGAGACAAACATGGAAGAATTATCGGTTTTGACGTGGACATTTCCAAAAAAATGGCAAAAGACATGGGTGTAAAATTAAAACTTGTCCCAACTGCATGGGATGGTATTATTCCGGCACTTATAACCGGAAAATGTGATATTATCATCTCAGGTATGACTATCACTCAGCAAAGAAATCTTAAAGTTACATTTGCTAACCCATACTTCTTAGTAGGTCAAACTCTTCTTGTTAATAAAAAACACGCAGGTGTTAAATCATATAAAGATTTAGACAAAAAAGGCATTGTAATAACTACAAAACTCGGAACAACAGGTGAAATTGCGGCAAGAAAACTTTTCAAACACGCTACTATTAAAACATTCGATAGCGAAAGTGCAGCTGTTCAGGAAGTTCTTAATAACAGAGCGGACGCATTTATTTACGACAAACCTTACAATGAATTATTTATGGCAGGAAAAGGCAAAGGAAAACTTATTTTCTTAAAACAAGATTTAACTTATGAACCTTTAGGATTTGCGATTAATCATGGAGATCCTGATTTCCTTAACTGGTTAAATAATTTCCTAAGACAAATCAAACATGACGGAACTTATGACAAATTCTACAAAAGATGGTTCCAAAGCACTGACTGGCTAAAAAGAGTGCAATGAAACAATCAGTAATAAAAGATAAAAGGATCGGGCAGCTTTTTGCCCTTTTATTTTATGTGCTTTTAGGATGGTTTTTATATCAAGCTGCAAGTAAAATAAATTATACGTGGAAATGGGATATGATTCCCAAGTATTTCGTATATGAAAAAAAAATCCCCCTTACATCTCCATGTGACGGAAAATTAGTTGTAAAACAAAACAGCGCTGAAATAATTTGTGAAGATAAAAGTATAAAAACTTTTGATTTAACGGGTTATAAACTTGAATTCAAAAACGGCGATTATCTATATCAGGATGACGAGTTTGCTTATAAATCCAAACTCGAACCTGGTCCGTTCATAATGGGGATATGGGTTACAATTAAAATTTCAATCATTTCAATGGTTATCGCTTTTATTATCGGTCTTATAATTGCCATAATGAGACTAAGCGGCATTCCGGCGCTTGATTACATAGGAAGCGTGTATGTTACGGTAATCAGAGGAACACCTCTATTGGTTCAGCTGTTTATTTTTTATTTTATAGTTGCCACGATTTTCAACTTGCCGAGATTCTGGGCAGGGGTGATGAGTTTATCCATTTTTTACGGAGCATATATCGCAGAGATTTTAAGAGGAGCTATTCAAGCAATAGACAAAGGACAGCATGAAGCAGCTAAATCTTTGGGATTTACATCTACTCAAAGAATGCAGCTCATAATATTGCCTCAGGCTTTAAGAAAAGCGCTTCCGGCACTTGTTGGTGAACTTATTTCACTAATTAAAGATAGTTCACTTGTATCTATTATTTCAATTACAGATCTTACAAAAGTGGGACGCGAAATTGTTGCAAACACTTTCTCACCTTTTGAAACGTGGCTGACTGTTGCGGCGTTATATTTAATGCTAACTTCAATTCTTAGCTTCATAGGTCATAAATTAGAGAAAAAAATGAAAGCAAAAGGCGGAATTTGATCAATTTCGCCGATTTTTTGCTCTTACTTGTTGCAATATTTTGGGGAGTCACTTTTAAACTTGTCCAAAATGCCATTGCGGACATTCCGGTATTTATGTTTTTATTTTTACGTTTTTTTGGTGCATTTTTATTAATGTTTATTATTTTCTATAAAAAAATAAGTTTTGATAAAGATTCTTTAAAAGCCGCTTTTATTTTAGGAATATTTAATTTTCTGGTTTTTTCATTTCAAACATTTGGGCTTTTATATTCACCATCATCTATTGTAGCTTTTATAACCGGTCTTTATGTAATTTTAACCCCGATTGTCGCTTTTTTTATATTTAAAAAACATATTTCAGTTTTTGCTATTATAGGAGTTATTCTTGCTTTTTTGGGTATTTACCTTTTAACGGGAGCTGATATCGGTGGATTTGGAAAAGGTGAAATCTTAACTCTTATTTCAACGGTATTTGTTGCTTTTCATATTAATTATACTGATATATATTCCAAAAAATACAATCTTTATACTTTAGTTACATTTCAGTTTTTTGCTGTAGGAATTTTAAGTTTATTGTTTGTTCCTTTTGAAAAAGGTCATACAACATTTTCAACAGATGTATTAATTGCTCTTATAGTTACGATTTTATTTGCAACAATTTTTGCTTATTTCATTCAAACTTATGCACAAAAATTTACCACCCCTACAAAAACCGCCATTATTTTTGCTATGGAACCAGTCAGTGCGGCAATTTTCGGCTATTTCTATGGAGAACATTTAAGTATTATACAAATTTTAGGTGCAGTTCTTGTAATAATTGCAATGCTCATAGCAGAAATCGGTGATTTACTCTTTAAAAAAATTTTTAAGAGAATTTAAATCTTTTATCAAAATTTTTTTATGTTCTATTTTTTCTATTATTTTTTTATTAATCATTTCATTTATAAACGTTGAAAATCTCTGTCTACTTATACCCAAAAAAGACGCCGTCTCCTCCATTGTGCAATGTATATCAATAATAATACCTGTATCTGTTTTAATCCCTATGCTATTTGCTAAATCCAATAAAAAATCTCTTATCCTTTCTTTGGCACTTTTAAATGCGAGAGATTTTAATATATCCCTTTCAAGAGCAATATTATAATTAATATTATTTAATATCAAATTGACAAAATCACTATTTTTAAAAACAGCAATAAAATGATGAGATTCAAAAAAATAAAATTCACTATCCTTTTTAGCCATAATCATCATATCATTATTACAAAAACAAAAATTATTTCTATGAAGAAAATATAATATAAGTTCTTTATTTTCTTCAAATAAAGAAATTTTTAATTCTCCTTCTTTTAATACAAGAATTCTTGGAGTTTCAGGATAACATATTTCATCTTTTTTTAGAAATCTGTGAGGTATATCTGAAAAAAAATCATTATTAAAAAGTTTTTCTATCTCTTTTGAAGCAATTAAAACTCTGCAATTTTTCATTTTGTCAAATCTTTTACATTTTTTTTATACTTAATGAATTATAATTCATTATGGTTAAATAAAAATTAAGGAGGTTACAATGAAAATTAAACATCTTGCATTAGGACTTGTAATTGTAGAAAGTTTGGCTTTCGCACATACTTTTAAATTAGCTGATACCATTAAAGGTATGGGACCTAAAGTGGAAGCTTTAAATAAAATGTGTCATTCTTACGAAAAATATATTAATTACATTACACCGGACGATTTAAAAAAATGGATGGAAGAAGATAAAGATTTCACTATAGTGGATGTTAGAAGCATTGATGAAATGAAAGGTGGAGAAATTGATTGGCCTGATTATGACGAATATCCTTTAGGTCAGATTCCAGTTTATGCTGCAATGGGAGCTTTCAAACCAACATCTATTTATGTATTTGTTTGTGCTACTGGGCATCGAGCAGTAATTGCAGGAGGACAACTTGTCAAATGGTTTGGTATACCTAAAAAAAATATCTATATTTTAAGGGGAGGAATAAACGGATGGCTTAATACTGGTTATAGTGTAGTTAATAAAGTTACAGAATTTGGTGGATTTACAAAAGGACTTAAAGCTGTAAACAATCCAAAAGAACCTATTATTTTAGACCAGTTCTAAAGATTCCAAATTCCCCAGGCCACCTGGCCTACACTGATCCCCCCGTCGTTAATCGGTATTTGTTTATTGAAATATATTTTTTTATTTACTCTTTTAATTACTTGTGAAAGCAAGGTTTTGTTTTGAAAAACACCGCCACCGAGTATAATATCCAAATCATACATATTTGAAATTTTTACAATTGCTTCCACGATGGAATTAATAAACACTGATGAAATCAATTCAAAATTTCCTCTGTTTTCAGCGGCAAAATTTAAAATAGGATAAAAATTAATCTCTTTATTTATTTCAAAATCTATATAGTCTTTAATACCCTCATTATAATATTTTTCAATCATAAGTCCGCTAACACCTTCCCATTCATTTCTTTCAATCATACCGCTTAAAAACGCAACCATGTCAAATATTCTACCCATTGAAGATGTTAAAGGAAACGAACCATTTGAAAGGTTTTTTGCTAACTTATAATTTTTAAAATTTTTGGCAATTTCGTCATTCAATAATGCAACGGCCATATTTGAAGGGTTCTTTACGGCTTTTTCTCCACCTATTAATTTAAACTGCTTAAAATGATGGATTCTTTTATATTCGTGTCTGTCGCAAATAAACACTTCTCCACCCCATATACTTCCATCATCCCCAAATCCGGTGCCGTCAAATATAAATGCAAGATATTTGCCATCTAAATCATATTCAAACATAGTAGATACTGCATGGGCATAATGATGTTGGATTTGATATATTTTTTATCCTGTTTCATCGCCCATTTTGTAGATTCATAATATGGATGTTTGTCGCAGATAATAATGTTCTCTTTAAAATCATAGAGTTTTCTAAATGTTTCTATTGTCCTTTCAAAATACTCTATACTTCCAAGTGTTCCCAAATCACCTATATGGGGCGAAAGAATAAATCTATCCTTAAACGCAAGTGAAATGGTGTTTTTCTGATTGGCACCCACCCCCAATATATTCAATGGAGAATTGAGAATGGAGAATTGAGAATTATTATTTATTTTTTCATTCTCAACTTTAAGTTTCTGATTAGAATAATTCAACTTTTCATTGTTCACTTTTAATTTTTTATTTATTTCATTTTCTTTATTCTCCCTTCTTAATTCTCCATTCTCCATTCTACATTCTACATTCCTCATTAAAGGAGCATATCCCCTTGAACACCTCATGGTTATATATTCATTTCCAACCGCCTGCACTACGCTGTCATCACATGCGTTTACTATATCCCTGTCGTTATCTAAAATATAATCAACCACGCTTCCTAATTTTTCAATTAACTCATTGCTATCTCTTATAATCGGCTCGTCTGAAATATTTGCACTTGTGGCAACTATCGGAAAATCGATATATTCAAACAAAAGATAATGCACCGGCGTATAAGGCAAAAACACCCCGTATCTGTCTATTCTATCGGCAATCCCATTTAATTCCACTTTTTTCTTTACAAGGGTTATCGGTTTTTCTTTTGAAGTTATAAGATCAATATCTTTTTGAGTTAATTCGCAGTATTTTTTAATAGTTTCAATATTTTTAAACATCATTGCAAACGGCTTGGTAGGTCTTTGTTTTCTGTATCTTAATTCTTTTACGGCTTTTTCATTTGTTGCGTCACATACCAGGTGAAAACCCCCAAGTCCTTTTATTGCTACAATTTTCCCCTCTTTGATTTTTTCAGCAATCAATTCAATTTTTTTAATTCTCCATTCTCCATTCTCAATTCTCAATTCTTTCCATGTTCCATTTTCCATTTTACATTTTACATTTAATTCGGGTCCGCACTCAAAACAGCAGGTAGGCTCGGCATGGTATCTTCTATCAAGAGGATTGGTATATTCTTCGTAGCATTTATCACACATTTTAAATTTAGCCATTGAAGTGTTTTTTCTGTCATAAGGTATGTCTTTTATAATAGTATATCTTGGACCACAATTAGTGCAGTTTATAAATGGAAAAAGATAACGCCTGTTATTTTTATCAAACATTTCTTTTAAACAATCGTCACATATCGCTATATCAGGCGAAATTGATGTAGTTTTTGAGGTTTGTTTTGATTCTATAATTTCAAAATTTTGATAGTTTTTTAGTGGCATCACTTCTTTTTCAATAGTATCTATTCTGGCAAGAGGAGGTAGATTTTTTCTAAGAGAATCAATAAATTTATTTATATTCTCACCTTCGATTTCTATAATAACTCCGTCACTGGAATTTAAAACAAAACCTTTTAAATTAAGCTGTTTTGCAATTCTGTAAACGGTCGGTCTAAATCCAACACCCTGGACTATTCCGTTGATTTTATATTTAATTCTCAACCAAGAGCCTTTTTTAAAATTTTACAACAATTAAAAAGGAGGAAAAAGGAAAAAAGGAGAAAAAATGAAAAAAGCAACTTGCTTTCATTGAAATTATACCTTTTTAAGGTTAAAATGACATTAACTCTTTGAGAGTATTACTGCACTTCCAAACGCTTCTATAGCACCACTTACAGGCAATGCTTTTGGTGTGAAAGTCGGAAAATTTTTCTTAATATTTGTATAGATTTTATTTAAAAATTCACCTTCAAAAAGATCTCCAACAATCACAGCACCATTAAGTGGAGACTCTTTGTCAACCGTTTCGTATGTATTACTTAAAAATTCAGCAAAACTTTCAAGCACTCCAAAACTTAGCAGATAATTATCAACGCCGGCAAGTTTAAAACTCATAGCTGTTCTAATAGCCCAAAGAGGATCAAGATTTTTATCTTTCATTTTGTAATCGATTCTCGGGCCTTTTTTTGCCATTGCCGAATTTGCGTAAATTAGAAGTTTTTCATAAGCTTCGTCAATATTATCCGAAAAACCTAAAACTATTCCGATAAGTCCCCATAAATATGCAATCCCTTGTTTTTTAGTATCTAATTTTGCATTTATTGCATTTCTGAAAAGTTCCGGTTCTTTATTTGAAAAATTGTTTATCAATTTTTCACCTGTATCGTTCATAATTTTTATAGAAGCAAAAACTTCTTCGAAATTTTTAAATTTAAAATCAAAGTCGATATATTCTACAAGACCGAATTTAGGGGAATTAATCATTATTTTATTTTCATTTTCTTTATAAAATGCAAATCCCATCGTAACTTTATCTTCCAACTCCCACTGATTCATAACACCAAAATATCCTGCAAAAGGAAGATTTACTTTTGGTTCTTCATATTCTTCTGTTTTTGTGATAATAGTTTTGTTTTCTTTAGACAAAGCTTTGAAACATCCGCATTTAATTTCAATATCTTTACCAAGATACTTTTCAAATTTAGGAAGAAGACCTCTGTCACCTTTTGAAATCAAAATATCGTGATTTTTTGTATCTGTTACTACGGCAATCGGGATTTCGTCTTTATTTGTTACTTCAAAAGAAAAATCATCACTTTTTTCACTTTTTTTAAGTCCAATTAATTTAATATCATTTTTAATCTCTTCGCATAAAAGTTCAAGCACCATACAATCAGGAAGTTTGACTAAAAATGCAGGATTTGAAAGTCCAAACTCTTTTTTAAAATTAAGATTTGTTTTAAGATTTACGAGAGGTTTTTCAATGCTTCCGAGCGCTTTTGCATCCCCTTCAAAACTCATAAAATACGTAGCTACCGCCGCCAAATCAACTGCCACTATCTGCTCGGCACCTTCAAGATTCGTTGATACTTCAAATTTACCGTTCATTGTCTGAATGTAAATACTACCTTCATTTTTTAGTTTACTTGCTAAATTTTCAAATATATTTTTATAATTTAATTCTCCATTCTCAATTCTCAATTCTGCATTTTTATAACCGCATACTTCACAATGATGAAAAGGATTATAATAATTTTCGTTTTCAGGATCTTTTACTTCACTCAGACATTTAGGACACGGAGGCACATTTATTTCAGGAAAATCCTTAACTAAATCATCATTAAATTCTTCAACAACTTCTGCATTTAATGATTTTAAAAATATACTAAGAGGTAATTCACGTGAAAGTTCTCTTGAAAAATTATCAATATCTTCTTCATTTCCATCAACAAAAGCATATAAATTTTTTAAATCTCTGCTAAGTCCCATTCTTACATTAAGCCTTTTGGCCACTCTTAAAAGAATTTTTTCAATTATCCCGTTATTACTATCTAATTCAAAAATAAATTTTAATACCATATTTTCCCTTTTTTATAAATTAATATTATTAGTATATTATGTATGTTTTATTTAGTCAATTAATAATTAAAATTACTATATTAATTTTTACTTTCAAAACCTCTTAAGGACTCTTCAGGAACACCTCTTTTATACGATTCTTTTGCAATCTGAGTAAGTGTAACCTTGTCATTTTTAACTACAGGTTCTACTCCGAGTTTTTTTATTTCGGTAATTAATATTCTTTCCATAAGTTCTGCTGCTTTTTGAACTTCAGGCGTTATACTAAACGTAGTGTCTTCACCTATTACATATGGAACAACGCCTATAATTTTGGTTTCAGGTAAATCTCCCATCATTTCAATCATTTGTAGTGTTTGAAGCATTTCAACTTCATGTGCGCTCCCCTGCCAACTCACGCACTCAGGCACGTCCCTGAAATCAAAAAAATAAACATCGCCGATATTTGCTTCATCAACGTCAACGCAGTCAAAAATAAAAACTTTATCATAATCTGTAATAATCGGTATTAATCTTTGAGCAAGTGTCCCGCCATCAATTATATCAACCTGATGAGGGCCAATGAAGTCATATTTTTCATCAATAAAATTTGCAAGATGAACACCTATACCCTCATCTCCAAATAAAATATTCCCTATACCTAAAACCAATATTTTCATAACAACCTTTCTTTTTTAATTTAAAGTGAAAAGTGTAAAGTGAAAAATTAAAAGGAGTTTTTAACTTTTCATTTTTCACTTTTCATTATTCCCCGCAAGGGGGAAAAGGTTTAGTGGTCTTCTTTTTCCCATTTCATTCCTGAGAAGATTGCATCCATACCACCATTTTTACCAAACACTGCATTATATACAGCCATATAAATGTGGATAAATACAACAACGATAATTGCCCACATAAATATATGGTGCCAAATTCTTACGTATGCTAATCCTCCAAAGAATGTTTCAACAGATTTAGCTAACGGATAGAAAAACGCACCAAGTCCGTTATGATACACTTCAGCGTAAAGCGCTAGCCCTGTTAAAATAATTCCATAGAAAAATACATAAAGCATACTATAAGCCCAAAATTGTAACGGGTTATAAACACCTTTTGTGTGAGGGTGTTTTGAAATTAATAGATAATATCCAACTTGCTGGAGAGCCACTTTAATATTAAACGCATCCTTAAGTGAAGCTCTTTCATATTTTCCTTCTCTAAAAAAGAAAAAGAAAAACGTTTTATATAAAACGGCACCAATCATTGCAAAACCGAAAATAATGTGCCATTCTCTTAAATATGCCTGTA
Organism: Nautilia lithotrophica; assembly: GCF_054656815.1. Classification (NCBI taxonomy): domain Bacteria; kingdom Pseudomonadati; phylum Campylobacterota; class Epsilonproteobacteria; order Nautiliales; family Nautiliaceae; genus Nautilia; species Nautilia lithotrophica. The sequence goes on along the minus strand of NZ_BAAHXN010000002.1, from coordinate 389,290 downwards.
AAAATCTTGTAGGTTCAGGTGACACATTTGCATATGTAATAAAAGGATTAGCAATGTAAAATCCTGTTGCAATAAGGGCAAAAATTGCTATTGCCCTTATCCAGTGCTGCCATCTGTATCCGGCAGAAAACTCAATTCCTCCCAGATATTCTCCCATTGGTTTTAAAAATTTCATGGTTCACTCCTTAACATGCGCCATATAGCGGATCTACTTTAAACTCACCTAATTTTTTACCTTTTACGTCCATTACGTGAACCGCACATGCAATACATGGGTCATATGAATGAATACTTCTAATTACTTCTAAAGGTTTAGCAGGATCTGCTAAAGTCATACCGATTAGGTTTGCTTCATAAGCACCTTTTTTACCTCTACCATCTTCTGGTCCAGCATTCCAAGTTGATGGAACAACTGCTTGCCAGTTTTCAATTTTTCCGTTTTTGATTCTACACCAGTGACTTAGCATTCCTCTTGGAACATCACCGATAAATCTACCTTTATATTCTTTTGTTTCATCAATTACATAAGGTGCAACTGTAGAATCATCTTTTTTAAGATTTTCTACAAGATTATTAAATGCTTCTAATCCATAATCTGCAATAGTTTTAGTTTGAAGCATTCTAGCCGCAGTTCTTCCAAGAACTGTAAATAGTGCTTCTGCAGGAAGTCCTGTTTGAGCTAAGAAATCATTTACAACTTTTTGAACTTTTTTATTTCCTGCCGCATAGTTAACTACCATACATGCAAGTGGTCCAACTTCCATTGGTTCTTCATTATATCTTGGCGATTTAATCCAAGAATATTTACCTTTTTCATTAACAACTTTTGCTTTTACAATATTTCCTTGTCCATCAACACTTTCACCATCAACATAACCTGTATATTCTGGTTCAGTTGTTTCATCATAAGGATGAGTAGGTGTATCAAGGTTTTTATACCAAGCATGTGTTGCTTCTTCAGTAATTTTACTCTCATCAATTTCATAGAATTTAGTTAAATCATGATTTTTAATATAACCACAAGCATCGAATAACCAAGAATTTGGTCCTGTTTGCATAGTTTTATATGTTAGGAAATTGCCTAAATTTGTTTTTTGAACTACGCTTGGTTCTTTACCATAAGCACTTGCTGCCATTACGATATCTGCATAGTATGCTCTGTTTACATAATCAGCAAGTTCTTGGAATTTAGTTAGATATTCACCTAATCTTGCAGGATCTTTTAAATCCATAACACAAGTTACACCACCAACTGTTAAGCTTTGTGGATGTGGATTTTTACCACCGAAAATTGCCATCATTTGAGCTGCAATTCTTTGCATTTCAAGAGTTTTTAAATAATGGCTTAGAGCAATTAAGTTTTGCTCAGGTGTAAACTTCATAGTTTTATGACCCCAATATCCATTTTTGAATGGGCCTAAATCACCTTTTTCAGCAAATTTAGCAACTCTTTTTTGAACTTCTCTTAGTTCGTCTTCACCAGTTGCAATCGGATTGTATCCTTTTGGAACATATTTAAACGCTTCTTCACTAGCTTTTTTAGGATCAGCTTTAAGTGCACTGATAATATCAACCCAGTCAAGTGCGTGTAATTGATAGAAATGAACAATATGATCATGGAAAAACAATGCAAAATCCATTAATGTTCTTGTTAAAAGTGCATTTAGAGGTGGTTTAATACCAAGTGCATTTTCAACAGCTGTTATACCAGCTTTATAGTGTGAATATGTACATACCCCACAGATTCTTTGAGTCATAAATCCTGCGTCTCTAGGATCTCTTCCTTTTAATATAACTTCAATACCTCTCCATAGTGTCGCACTTGAGAATGCATTTGTAATTTTATTATTTTCATCTACTACTACTTCAACTCTCAAGTGACCTTCTATTCTTGTTATCGGGTCGATTACTACTCTTTTAGCCATTTATTACTCCTTAGGATTTTTAATTGCGCTAAGTGCCGCGTGTGCTGCGATTGCCACACCAGCCACTGTTAAAATTGTTACACCATAGCTATCAGCTGTTGCATCAGCAAGCGGTGAATCATATTTTTTGTTTGCAAGAGGTTCTTCATACGGAGCCATTGAATCCCAGAAATCAGGTTCACTACATCCAATACATCCATGCCCCGCTTGAACCGGCCAAGATGTATGCTGATTAAATCTCTCACGTGAGCAGTTATTAAATGTATAAGGACCTTTACATCCTACTTTATATAAACAGAATCCGTTTTCAGCACCTGCATCACCGAATTGTTCTACAAATTCTCCTGCATCAAAGTGCCCTCTTCTTTCACAAAGGTCGTGAATTCTAAGACCATATGCGAATTTAGGTCTATTGAAATTATCAACAGCAGGTAATGCACCAAAAAGAATTACATAAAGAATTGTTCCAACAATGTTTTTAGCGCTTGGAGGACATCCAGGAACATTAATCACTGGTTTATTAATTACTTGATATACACCTTTAGCCCCTGTTGGATTTGGTGCTGCAGCTTGGATACCACCGAAACTTGAACAAGTTCCAACAGAAATAACCGCAGCAGCATCATTTGCAGCTCTTTTTAATAATTCAAGTCCTGTTTCAGCATGTGGTCCCATTGTTAAATATTGTCCATCCATATTTGTTGGAATACCACCTTCTACACAAAGGATATATCTTCCTTTGAATTTTTCCATACCTTCTTTTAGGTTTTCTTCAGCTTGCCATCCAGCTGCTGCCATGATAGTATCATGATATTGAAGATTGATATAATTAAAAATTAAATTATCAATTGTAGGAGCATCACTTCTGATTAAACTTTCACTACATCCAGTACATTCTGCCATATTTAGCCAAATTACAGGAAGTCTATCACTAACTTCAGCCGCTTCAGCTATTAATGGTGTAAAAGATGTTGGAAGGCTTAACATTGCAGCCATTGCTGCTGACCATTTTAGAAAATCCCTTCTTGTAAATCCACTATCTTCAAGCATTTTAGAAACGCTTTTTTCTCCCATTCCCGGAAGTTTTTTGAGAGCTTCAATTCTCTCTTTTACTTTTTGTAAAGTTGCTTCATTCATTTTGTCCCTCCGAAATAAATTTGCTCAGTGTTAATTATACATAAATAAATGTTCATTTTTCAATAGATATAAAAAAATTTTATATGAATATTCATTAATGAGACATACAAACGGCACAAATATCAAAACATCTAAATATTGAATCGATATATTCAACATTTTCACCCATAAGTGCGGCTTGAGCAGCAGAAGGTTTATCCTTTGTAGAAGAGGCAAGATTAAATTGAGTAGGAACTATAATATTATAATATTCTATTTTTTCATTTTTAATTGAAATTTCGTGTATTAAACTACCTCTTGGTGCTTCTACGCTAATCAAAGCTTTACCATTTTTGATCTCAGGTTTTATAAACGAAGGTTCACATAAATTAATTTCATTAAGTTTATTTTCAATATAAGAAAGCAACAACAGCGGTTCATAAATCCGGGCACACATACGAGTATAAATTGAATCGCCATAAATATTATAAATTTTTTTTATATTATCATTATTATTTACAATCATTCTAGCAAGAGGACCAACCTCATAAAATTCATCTTTATAAAGAGCATTTTTACTTAAAGATTTACTTCTTTCTTCTTTTACATCTAAATAATTACCATTTGTTTTATAAATATTTGATTCACCTAACACTAAAAACCTATTTAAACTTTTTCCTATATCTTTTGGAAGATTTTCAAAAAAATTTTTCAGATCTTCAGATTGTAAATTCTCATCCATAATCTCTTTTATATATTCTTCTTTTATCTCTTTAATCAAATCTTTTAATCTCATTATTTCCATATATGTAGGATCACAAGTTACCCCGCCTGGCACCATATATGAATTATGTGGAAACTGACCTGCTAATATTGCTATAGCTTTAGATATTTTTGAAGAAAATTTTACCGCTTTAAATAAATATTCTTTATCTTTTATCTGTGTCGGATATATTGTAATATAAAACCATTTTATATGATTTTCTACGATTTCTAAAAGTGTAGTAACTTCTCTGAAAATTTCAGCTTTTTTAGAAATTTTGGCATTAAATACTTTTTCAATGACTTTTACAGTTGCATATAAATGAGAATGTCCACATATTCCACATACTCTTGGATTTATAACAAGGGCATCCATAAAATGACGACCTTTTAAATATTCTTCTATACCATGAAACTGCCAAAATTCTATTTCTGCAAATTCAATTTTTTTATCGCCGTGTATTTTTAATGTCGCCTCACCCTCGATTTTATTAATTATTTTTTTATTTATTTTCATCTTGATCCTCACATTTATATTCAATTAATTGTGTAGAAAGTCTTTCATTATTCAAACTTTTGGCTATTCCACTTAACGTTAAATATGCTCTTTTACTGACACCAAGTGGAATATTGGCTGGAATACCCATAAACGTATCGGTTTTGAAAAGCTCGTTTTTAGGGAAATTGGCTTCTGTGCACCCAAAACATGGCGTTCCGGCTCTTGGTTTTGAGCTTACTTCATTCCATAACACCTTATTACAGCTGCTATGCGTAAATGGCCCTTGGCAACCCTGATAATAAAAAAGACAACCCTCTTTAGTCCCAAAAGTTTCCGCATCAATTTTCCATTCAAAATATTCGTTTCTGGTGCATCCCATATGAGACGTATATGCATATATATCTTTGGGCCTATTTAATTCATCCAGTGCTATTCTCCTGTTTTCACTTACCATATCAAGAATAAACGCTATCCAGTCAGGATGAGGAGGACAACCGGGAAGATTGATTATTTTATCCCTGCATTTATAATAATGCCCCTTTTGTTCTTTATTAAACATCAATCCTTCGCCAAAAATTCCACCATATACAGAACAGGTTCCAAGCGCTAGAACTCTTTTGGCTTTAAAAAAAAGTTTTGAAATAAGTTCATTTAAAGAAAAACCAAGCCTTGGATAATTGTTTTTTAAAGCGCCTTCTATGATTAATAAATCGCATTGTTTTATTTCAAGATTGTCGGAAAGAAAAAGAGGATGATATAAAAAATTTACTTTTTCAAAAAGAGATGAAATTTCTTTATAATTTAAAAAAGAATGAGTGCATCCATAACATGTAACCGCATCTATCCATATTACATTAAGCTTTGAGTGCATTGTAAATATTCTCGCTTACTGGTTCTACATATTCAAGTAGAGGCTTTGATAAAATACCTTCTTTATTTAAAAAAGCAAGCCCCCCAACATATCCCATAAATAGACCAAAAGCAGCGAAAAAATCCTGATTTTTAAGTTCTTTTTTTCTTACACCTTCTTCAAAGAAAATCATAATTTCAGTAACAAATGCCGATACACAAAGCATTCCTTCGCATCCGTTTGCGAAAATCTCTTTATTTGAAAGATAAACTCTCATAAAATAATCTACAAGTTCCGGTTCATTTAAAGCCATATTGAAATATAATTCAACTATCTTTTTTATTTTTTCTTTACTGGTAATATCCATTTCATTTATTTTTCTTATTTCATCTCCAAATTTTTTAGAAGTGTATATTAAAAGTTCTTTTGCAAGTGATTCTTTAGAAGGAAAATAGTTATACATATTACCAACGCTCATACCCATTTCTTTTGCAATATCGGCAATAGTTGTATTATAAAACCCTTGCTTTGCAAAAAGATTTAGAGCTGTTTTCATTATTAATTCTTTTTTTTCTTCTTTACTCACTTTTACGCCTTTTTTTCTATTATTATAATATAATTTCATAGATATATCGTTTTTCGATAACTTTTTATTATAAAAAATAACAATTTTTTTACAAAAATTAAAGGATTTTCCATGCATGAATATTCAATCGTAGATTCTTTATTACAATTGGCAGAAGAAAATGCAAAAAAGCATAACGCTAAATTTGTAACAAAACTTGAAATTAAAATTGGTGTTTTAAGTGGGGTTGAACCAGATCTTCTTAAAACTGCATTTGATACTTTCAAAGAAGGAACAATGTGTGAAAATGCGGAATTTATTATGCATATTCAACCTGTAGTAGTAGAATGTAAAGACTGCGGTAAAACAAGCGAACTTCAAAAAGACGAATATTTATGTCCGCACTGCAATTCTCCGCATATTAAAATAATCGACGGAGAAGACATGTATCTTATGAGTATGGAATTAGAAACGGAAGACGACTCCTAGAAAATTCTAGGAGCTATTTTAATTTCAAAAAGATTTCTTTTTATATACAAATTTCCACTTTGGGGATCAAACTCAACCTCTTCAGGTAAAAATTCGTTAATATCGGCAATCTCGTTAAATATAATTTTTCTTTCAAAAAACTTTTCCACAATTACGGGTGAATTATATACTTTGGTTTCATTTCCGAAATGATATTCAACCATGGCGTCAAATTCGCAAAAATCTTCAAACTCCCTCATTTTCGAATTCCAATTTTCAAGAAAAAAATCAAGTGCCTCAAGCCCTCTCATTTCCCCTCCTTTAAATAGTTAACAAAAATCTGCTAAAAGTCCCACTTTTAATTGATTATATACTTCTTCCCCTGCAAATTTTCTAACAATTTCAAGTCCGAAACATATAGCCGTCCCAGGACCTTTTGATGTTAATACGTTTTTATCTTCAACAACTTTTGCATCACTGACATATCCTTCTTTTCTTATATTTCCTTCCCATCCAGGATATGCTGTATAGTTGTCTTTAAGCACACCAGCTTTTTCAAGAGCATAAGGCGCTGCGCAAATCGCACCAACGTATTTGCCTTTTTTATCCATTTCTTTAAGAAGATTTTGTGTAGCTTCATCTTCTGCAAGATTAATTGCACCAGGAAGCCCTCCTGGAAGCACTACTAAATCAAGATCATCTGCATTAACAAGCTCTATTTTTGTATCAGGAATAACTCTTATATTATGAGCGCCATAAATAACATCACCACCGACACCTGCAACAATTACGTTAAGCCCTCCTCTTCTCATTACGTCAATTAAACTCATAGCCTCTATCTCTTCAAATCCGTTTGCCAAAGGAACGCATACATTTACAGCCATTATCCCTCCTTATTTTGAATTGTCACCCTTTTAAAAGGATAATCATCGGTATCTTTTAATATTATACCAAACGTTCCTTTTAAATCTTTTAATTTATGAAGTTTTTTAATTTCACCATCCACTAAAATTTCCGAGCTTTTTATTTTATTTGCTATTACAAATTGCTGAGAAGCTAAAATTTCATCTTCTTTTACAACAAATCTGTCACTGCAGCAATACACAACGCTTCCATCAAACGTATCAAGTTCGTCAATTTCGTCAAGTTCTATTTCATAACTTTTTTCAACTTCAACAATCTCTTCCAAAATAGGATCACTCGGTTCAAAAAAGATTGGAAGGTCAATCCCTTCTATTTCAAATCCCCCGAAATCTCTTAAAATACATAAAAATTTTTTAATATTTTCAATTTTTGGATGAAGAAGGATATCTTTTCCTACAATAATTTTACCTTTTTTGAGTTGTTCGAGGTCAAATTCGTCAAAATTACTTTCTCCAAAAAGGTATCCGTCATCCATTTCATCAAAATAATCTTTTATCTTTTCCGGCACTTTATCATAAGTAAAATGTTTTGATATAAGTGCAATTACAGCTTCTTCGGCCATAGGTTCGTATGTTATGCTTTCTTTATATTTTACCGGGTGTAAAAACACATCCGCATCTATTTCTTTTAAAGGCAGGTTACCTATTGAAATTATCATTTTATTTCCTTAAACTGATTTTGAAAACACTTTTTGATTAGCCATTTTTTTGAAATATTCATCAAACGGAAGAACAATGTTTCTGATTAATAAACTTCCGGTTTTATTAACTTCTATTTTCTCAGGCGTAATTTCAACAAGACCTTCATCTACAAATTCCTGAAGCTCTTTCACTTCTTCTTTAAATTTTTCAAAAAAGTTTATTCCGAATTTATCTTCAAACCTTTTAATGTCAAAACTGAAATTAGCCATCATTTCCATGATTATATATTTTCTTATCTTATCCTCTTCATTTAAAATCACACCTCTGAAAACAGGTATTTTACCTTCATCTACGGCTCTTTCATAATTTTTTAAATCTTTATAGTTTTGCATATAAACATCTTCAGTCTCACCGATAGATGTAAGTCCTACACCAATTAAATCGGCACCACCTTTTGTCGTATAACCCTGGAAGTTTCTGTGAAGCTCACCTTTTGCAATTGCCTTGAAAAGCTCATCTTCAGGTTTTGCAAAATGATCCATCCCTACCATTATATATCCGTTACTTTCAAAGAAATCGATTACATATTTAAAAATTTTAAGTTTTTCTTCAGGAGTCGGAAGAGTCGTTTCGTCGATTTTCCTCATTCCTTTTTTCATCCAAGGAACATGAGCGTAGTTAAATACCGCAAGTCTGTCAGGATTTAATTTTAAAACCAAATCAAGTGTTTTTTTAAACGTCTCGAGTGACTGATAAGGAAGCCCGTATATAAGGTCTATATTTATAGAATTGATCCCCGCTTCCCTTGCAATGTCAACCGCTTCTTTTGTCAAGTCAAACGGCTGAATTCTGTTTACCGCTTTTTGGGTTTCTTCATTAAAGTCCTGAACGCCGAAACTTATTCTATTTACCCCGAATTCCTTCATAACATCCATATGTTCGCGTGAAAAGAATCTCGGATCGATTTCCACACTTATTTCAGCGTCTTCTTCATAATTTTTAAAATGTTTTTTAATAAGTGCATAAACCTCCGCAAGTTCTTCCGGTGTAAAAAACGTAGGAGTTCCTCCTCCAAAATGAACCTGTCTGACGAGTCTGTTTGTATCTAAATGTTTACTTAGCGTTTCAAGTTCTTTTTCAAGATATTCTATATATTTTGTTCTTTTATCCGCTTTTGATGTGTAAATTACATTACATCCGCAAAAATAACATGCACTTTTACAAAACGGAAGATGAAAATAAAGACTTAATGGTTTGTCGTTTTTTAGAAAAGGAAGAATATCGCTTTCACTAAGTTCTTTAAATTCAACCGCAGTCGGATAACTTGTATATCTTGGTGCGTGTCTTGAAAATTTACTCAGTTTTTTAAAATCTATTTTTTCATTTTGAAATTTGTTGTTTTGCATTTTTACTCCAATTACATAAATTCTTTTGCAAATTCTTTACCTGCGTTTTCCCACTCGTCAAATGCAATCACCACTTCTTTTTTAATCATTTTGTCATTTTTAAGAAGTGCCGCTTTAATTTTAATGGAATCGTCAGCCATTATTTTTGCATACACGCCTACAGGTGCATGACATCCAAGATTTAAAGTATCAACAAAATCTCTCTCAATTGTTACGCATATCTGCGTTCTAATATCATTTAGAGGTTTAACTGCCTCGATCACTTTTTCATCGTTTATAGTCTCAATCCCAAGTGCACCCTGCCCCATTGCAGGAATCATAATATCGGTATCAAGAATTTCAAAATATTTCACACTTTTAAGAAGTCCAAGTCTTTTAACGCCTGCATGAGCAAGGATGATTGCGTCATATTTCCCTTCTTTAAGCTTATTTATTCTCGTATCTACATTACCTCTAAGGTCCGTAATAATCAAATCATCCCTAAATGCTTTAAGCTGCATAGCACGTCTTATAGAACTAGTCCCAACAACCGCATTGTGCGGAAGTTCTGCAAGACTTTCAAAAGTTTCGCTTAAAAACACATCTTCAACAGCTTCCCTTTTAGGAATCGCCGCAAGTGTGAAATGATCTGTTTCGTATTGAGTCGGAAAATCTTTAAGAGAATGCACGGCTATTTGAGCTTCTCCTCTTAAAAGAGCTTCTTCAACTTCTTTAATAAAAAGTCCTTTACCGCCTATTTCGGCAAGTGGTTTATCTAATATTTTATCACCTGTAGTTGTTACAATTTTTAAATCTATTTCATGGCCTAATTTTTGAAGTCTTTCTTTTACCCATTCAGCCTGCCATAAAGCAAGTTTACTACCTCTTGTTGCAATTGTTAATTTCATTTTCTCCCTTTATAATTTATGTTTTTGGAAATAATTATACCATTACTTAAGCAGTTTTGCGGCATCTTTTGCGTGATAAGTTATAATCATATCAGCACCAGCTCTTTTAAATGATGTAAGTATCTCCATCATTAAAGTATCATAATCCATCCATCCGTTTAGTGCAGCAGCTTTTACCATAGAATATTCGCCACTTACGTTATAAACGCAAAGAGGTTTTAGTGTATTTTCTTTAATTTCTTTAATTATATCCATAAATGCAAGTGCTGGTTTTACCATTAATATATCAGCGCCTTCCGCTTCATCAATAATACTTTCAAGAAGAGCTTCTCTGGAATTTGCTATATCCATCTGGTATGTTTTTCTGTTTTTAGGCACATATTCGTTATCCACAGGCGCACTTTCAGCCGCATCTCTGAAAGGTCCGTAAAAAGCACTTGCAAATTTTGTAGAATAACTCATAATCGGAACATGAGAAAAGCCATCTTCATCAAGCGCATTTCTTAAAGTTTCGATAATATTATCCATCATACCGCTTGGTGCAATCATATCCGCACCTGCTTTTGCATGAACAATAGCCTGTTTCGCACTTATTTCCAGTGTAGCTTCGTTATCCACGGTTTTAAGATGAGGATTAATAATTCCGCAGTGCCCATGGTCAGTAAATTCACAAAAACAAAGATCTGTAATTATCGCGATTTTATCCCCAAAAGCCTCTTTCGCGGCTCTTACACTTCTGGCAATTAGCCCTTCTTCATCAAGGGCATCGCTTCCACAAGAATCTTTTAGTTTAGGAATTCCAAAAAGTATTACTGCTTTAATTCCAAGGTCTATACACTCACCGATTTCATCCAAAAACTCTTTTTCACCAAACTGATAAATCCCGGGCATTGATTTAATTTCATTTTTACCTTTAAGGCCTTCTTTAATAAATACAGGCATTATTAAATCTTCGCGTCTAACATAATTTTCTCTTACCAAATCCCTTATATTACTGTTAAGTCTAAGTCTTCTTAGGTTCATTAACCTCTCCTTGTAAGTTCTTTACATAAATTTACGAAATATTTCGCATTTTCTACCGGCACATCCGGAAGTATTCCGTGTCCTAAATTAAAAATATGTCTGTGGCCTTTCATAATTCCGGCTATTTTTTCCACTGCCTCTTTTGTTGCTGTTTTTGAATAAAGTCTGGTTGGTTCCATATTACCCTGAAGAGTGTAATTATCCTTAAAAATTCTAAGCGCATGGTCTATAGGAGTTGCCCAGTCAACTCCAACTACATCAAATTCACCATCCATTTCATCCATATAAAGTCCTACACCTTTAGAAAATAAAATCACCGGAATATGAGGATATTTTGTTTTAATATTTTTAGCAATTTCTTTCATGTAATTCCATGAAAATTCAAAAAACTTCTCTTTCTCTAAAGCACCTCCCCAGCTATCAAACACCATTACAGCGTTTGCACCCGCATCAATCTGTTTTGAGAGGTATTCGATTGTCTCTTTTGTATTAAATGCAAGGAGTCTGTGTAACATCATAGGGTTTGAATAAACCATTTTTTTAATTTTTGCGTATTGTTTGCTACCTCTTCCTTCCACCATATAAGTAGCAATCGTCCAAGGACTTCCGGCAAACCCTATAAGAGCTTTCTCTTCTGGGAGTCTTTCTCTAATAAGTTTTACGCCTTTATATACGTATTCAAGTTTTTCATCAGCACTTGAATCAAGCGCTTCGATATCTTCTTCAGTGTCTATTGTTTTATCAAATATAGGTCCCACACCTTTTTCAAATCTGAGAGGCAATCCCATCTCCATCGGTAGGTTTAATATATCACTGAATAAAATAGCTGCATCAACGTCAAGTATGTCTATCGGCTGGATGGTCACTTCCGCAACCACTTCCGGATTTCTCGTCATATCAAGAAAGTTTCCAACTTTACGTCTTACTTCCATATATTCCGGAAGATATCTTCCTGCCTGTCTCATCATCCATACCGGCGTATATTCAGTTTCTTTACCAAAACATGCGTCTACAAATATCATTTATTCTCCTTTTTTCCACTTTATAAATATTTTCCTCTTCACAACTTCACAACTTACCTACTTCACAACTTCACAACTTCACAACTTAATTATTTAAAAATCCCTTTTTCCATATGATATTCACATTTGTTCATATCAAGGTTTTCACCATTCATTCCAAAAAGTCTTTTAACCGATGATACTAAAATATCAACTTCAGCACTATCAGCCATTTTTCTAAGAGTAATATTTGGATGGTGTAAAAATCTTTTAAAAGCATTATGAAGCACTTTTTCAACTTCATCCGCAACTTCAGCCGGAATATATTTTTTCTTAACGGCATTTTTTAGTGCCAAATCCGCACATTCATGCGCTTTTTCCTGTAGAAATTTTATTACAGGATCAATAGATACTGATTGAAGATATTTTTCAAATTCTTCTACACATTTTTTAATAAGCTCTTTAGCGTTTTCAAGTTCTTTTTGTCTTTTTTGCAAATTTCTCTCACTTATCTCTTTTAAATCATCCACTTTTATTAATGTAATATCATCACATGTTGGACCCTCTATATCACTCGGAATTGCCAAATCAAACCATAATCTTCTAAAAGAAGTAGGTTTTATATCTTCACCTCTAATTACCGGATAATTCGCAGCGGTTGCACTAAAAAGCAAACGATAGTTATTGATAAGTTTTGGAAGCTTTTCTAATGAATGAATATCAATATTAACTTCATCCCCAAGCTCTTCTTTTAAAGCAAAAGCATTTTCAACAGTTCTGTTTACAAGAACTATATTTACACCCTCTTTTATTAAATTCTTGCATACAATTCTTGCAGTATCACCCACTCCCACAACTACGGCGCTATAACCGCTTAAATCTTTTAATTCTTCTTTAGCTCGCCTAACCGCAATACTTGCCACACTTACAGGTTCGCTCGAAATTTGTGTTTGATTTCTCACTTTTTTAGCGCATTTAAAAGAAAAATGAATAAGCCTTGTTAAATCCTGTCCAATAAAATGTTTTTCATACGCTTCATAAAAAGCATCTTTAAGCTGTCCAGTAATTTGTGTTTCACCTACAACCATTGAATCAAGTGATGCCGCAACTTTAAAAATATGCTCAATAGCATCTCTACCTTCATATATTTCTGCTTTTACAAGCTCTTCAGGTGTTATCACTTTTTTGTAAACTTTGTCATAAAGTTCTGTTAAATCTTGTTTTTTATCAAAAATTACTTCAATCCTGTTACAAGTAGAAAGAAGAAAAACTTCTTTAAAATCTTTAAAATCTTCAAGACTCAATTGAGCAAGTTTACTTCTTAAAACAACATCAGAATTTCTATAATTAAAACTTATTATAAAATACATTTTCAACCTTTCGGATGATATTCATTATCTTCTAATTTAACCGGTTTAGAAACCCTAGATAATATACCCATAATTAATGTTACTATTACTACAGCAAACCAAGCACCCATTCCTGCAAATATAACATTAATCCACCAATAACCATCAGCCGTCCCTTGTCCATAGCTGTGAAGTCCCTGTGCTATATAGAAATTCACACCGAAATATGTCATTAAAACAAAGAAAAAGCTTAAAAAGCTAAGAAGCGAAAATATAAATTCTCCTCTTAATTTTGGAATCATTTTACCATGAATTACAAGTGCATAAACCACCATTGTAATTAAACTCCATGTCTCCTTAGGGTCCCATGACCAATATCTACCCCAGCTTTCATTTGCCCATACACCACCTAAAAACGTTCCGATACTCAAAAGAGCAAGGCCAATATATAAAGCAATATAAATAATGTTATTTATCTGTTTAATCTGATTATCAAGGTTTTTATATTTTCTAAGTGCAAATAAAATTAAATTAAGGGCACCTAACATACTACCAACACCTAAGAAGCCATAACTAGAAGTAATAACAGCAACATGGATTAAAAGCCAGTATGATTTTAAAACAGGCACCATATTTGTAATTTGAGGATCAATGTTATTTAAATGTGCAACCATCATAAACATACCTGCAACAAATAAACCAGCCCCAAGTGCAAGCATTGATTTTCTAAAGAATATGAGTGAAGCAAATGCACTACCCCAAGCAATGAATACTATTGACTCATATGCATCAGACCAAGGTGCATGCCCTGCAATATACCATCTTAGAAGCATATTTAATGTATGAACTATTAATGCCAATACACCTAATGAATATAAAATTTTTTCAATTACAGGAAATCTTTTTTCTTTTAAAATTTCGGCAAATCCTATAAAAATAAGAATAATTCCAAGAAGTGAATATACTCCTATTAAACTTGGGAATATTTGCCAATGATTATATCTTAATTCCCATTTAATTTTACTAGGATCAGGTAAAATAGGTGCTGAGTATTCTTTTTGTATTTTATATATGTTTTCTCTGATTTCTGCTACTTTTTTTGCATCAAAATCCCTTAATGCTTTTACAAGTGATGCAAACTGATTCACATAAAAATTACCTGTAAATGGATCCAATTTTTTCATCATTACCATATTTTGGATTTCAAATGGTGAATACCATTTATAGTTTTCGTTTTTTGCATTAGGTGTCGGATAAATCTTAAATATTTGTCCCGTAAATACAAGATAAGATACATAAATTCTTTCATTTAATTTAATCCATTCTCTTTGAACTTTAGTTCTGTCTTTATCAGGTGTATTGAAGGCGTCATCTATTTCTTTAGAATATTTTAAATTTCCGTCTCTTCCGAAAAATACATTATAAGGTGCATATTTGCCATCTATTCCGAGTTCTTTTCTGACTTCAGGGTGACCAACGTAAATAAGCGGTGCATTTTGAAAAATTTCTGGATATGAAAGCATACCAGTGATTAACTGATTATAGTTCATTCCTAAAAGTTTAGCTTTTTTTGTAATTTTATGAATCACGTCCAAATCTAGCGTATCCATAGGTTTAATTCTTCCGTTTTGCTGAACAAGGATTGTGGAGAATTCTTTTGCAGTATTTACTGAATTTTTGGCATACTCATCCAAGCTCATAGCCTTTGAAGCACTTGGCATTAATAAAAAGAACAATAAAAATGCAAAAAGTCCGCTTTTTTGTAATTTTTTAACCGTCATCATAAATCTGCTTTTTCTATATATCATGCTCCAGAAAAATCCAATTGCCAATAAAGCATATCCAATATAAGTAATCCACATTCCTGGGTCATGGTTTACAGAAAGAATACTTCCCTGTTCATCCGGAAAATAACTTGCCTGATAAAATCTAAATCCTTTGTAAACTAAAATATGATTCATATATATATGATATGGAAAGCTTTTATCACCATCAATAACAGTTACATAACTATCATAACTGCTCGGCTGCATACTTCCAGGATATTTTCTCATAACAAATTTATCAAGTTTTATTTTAAATCCTAAATCTACAACTTCTTTATCAGAAGGATGAGCTTTGTTTTTAATTACAACTACTTCGCCCTTAACATCACCATTTCTTAAAAATAGCTGCCCTTCATATCCAAAATATCTAGTAATAGCAGCACCTAAAAGTATAATTAACAATGATAAGTGTAATACAAAAACAGGAATTTTTTTATATGTTTTATATTTAAAAAGAACCCCAATAAGGTTCAAACCTAACAACCACATAATTAATTCAAACCAGAATGTTCCATATACATTAACCCATGCATCCGTATCCGTTTTCATTAAGGTAGCACTAATCTGTGCAATAATGAATACTAAAGAAAGCACTACCATAGTTTCTAATGAAAAAAAGACACCTAAAATTTTTTTTATCATTTCTCACCTTTATATTTTTCATTTACATTTTTAATAATTTGTAAAAATGTTTTTGCTGGTCTTGCACCAATCATTGAATAAACAAGTTCACCATTTGGTTTTAAAAACAATATAGTAGGTGTTGATCCTGTAAAGTAATTCTGAACTATTGCAGGTAACGTATCTTGATCAGCTAAATAAAAAACTGCTACGAAATTTTCATTTATATACTTAGAAACTTCTGGATCAGTATAAACTTTTTCAGCTAAATATTTACATGGGGGACAAGTAGTAAGAGCAATGTCTACCATTATTAGTTTATTACTTGATTTAGCAATATTTTGGGCTATATTATAATTCATCGCCCAATTAATTTTTCCACTCCAATCAACAGCAAACAGACTGCTAATTAATACAATCATCACAAACAATTTTTTCATGGCAAACCTTTTTTTATGAATTTTAACAAAAATTTTACATAAAACAACCGATTTTTCGGACTTTTTTATGAATTATTATTCATAATATAATTTTTATTTATTTTTTTAATATAAAAAAACAAAAAAAGAAGTAAAGCATTTAGGGAATTACATAAGTGTCTGTCACTTTTTATAAGAATAAAAACAATAAGAAAATTTTATATATAAAAAAGAGGAAATTATTCCCCTTCGTTTAATCTGTCTAGAAGATTTGGATGCGCAAAATTAACCATAGTATGATCATTATGGCAGTTTACACAACTAATGTCTTTTCCAGCATTTTTTTCTTTCCAATATTGCTCATGTGCATATCTGCTTTCTTCACTCATTCCAAATGCTTTTTCAGGCTCTTTTACCATATGGTGACATTGTAAACATGCACTATCATAAACATAATGTTTCATTTCCCAGAAGTTTTCTTTAAAATCAACCATATCAATTATTCCAAATTGAGCCATTGCATCTCTTGTTCCACTTATACCTTTTGCAATTAAATAACCAATTAAAGAGTTTTTAGGTAAGTGACAATCTGTGCAGTGATGCACTGCAAAACCTTGAGGATTGTTTCCACCATGCACACTTTCATGAAAACTTTCAACCATTGGCTTCATTGTATGACAGCTAGCACAAAAATTAGGTTTACCTGTCACATCAACTAATACAGCAGCTACATATGAAATACCTAAACCGATAATCGCACCCGCTACTAATGCTCCTAATGTTGCTTTTTTCATTCTTCACCTTTAACTTTTTGGAGAATTATAAATAACAAAAGTGCTAAAAGAGTGCTAAATAACGATTCATTAAAATAATATTAAACTATATAAAAAATAATGTTAAATTTAATATATAAAATTTGAAGGTTATACTTCAATTACAAAAACCGCACCGTTTTCTGAATTATATGCATATAGATTGCCGTTAAAATGCTGTGTAATAATTACTCTACTCATATATAATCCTATTCCGGTTCCTTGGGATTGAAATTTTGTAGTAAAATATGGCTCAAAAATTTTATCTTTTATATCATCCGGAATACCACCAGCATTATCTTCTATTTCAATCCTTTTTCCATCAATTCTTATCCAAATCTTTTTATTTTTAATATTTCTCTCTTTTAAAACATCTATCGCATTATTTATAATGTTAAGAATAACTTGTGAAAATTCACTTTTATAACCTTCAATTGGCTCAGTTTTTTTAATTTCAAATATTATTTTAAGTTTATTTTGTTTAATTCTTGCATCCATGAGTTGTAAAGCCTGTTCTATTATTTCTTTAGGACAAAAATATTCTTTTTTGGTGTCCTTTTTAAAAAAATTTGTAAAATCATCAATAGTTTGAGACATATAATCAATTTGTGATAAAGCTTTTTTCTGAAAATTTTCTAAAAATTCTTTGTCAAGTTTATTTTTTTCATACGCCATTTGTAAATTTTGAATTAATAGTGACAATCTTGTCAGAGGATGTCTCCACTGATGAGCAATATTCCCAAGCATTTCACCAAGTGCAGCTAATTTACTTTGATGCATTAAAAGTTGATCTTTTTCTTGAGTTTTAGCTATTTCTTCTTTTACTCTTTTATCTAAATCTTTGTAAAAATTATATAATGGTTTTGAAAAAAATATTCCAAGAGGTATAGCTAAAAATACAGAAATTAATATCATAATCATTGCAAGTTTTTGAGAAACTTCATTTGTTTTATTGATAAGTTTTTTATTTTGAATAAAAACAAGCTTAAATTTTTTATTTAACGAAACAACATATATATCATTTGTTACAAAAACGTTATTAGCTTTTTTAATTCTATCTGCCAATGTATATGTAAACAAGTCAAAAATGCTTTTGGCTTTTAAAAAATTACTATAATAAATTTTACCTTCTTTATCAATTAAAAGTAAATTATAAAAATTGCTTGAAGAATTAAAAAGTCTTTTTAAAGTTGATTCTAAAATAATAAATCCCTTTTTAGAATCCCTTTTTATTGGTGAGATCGTTTCAAAAACCAATCCGTCATTTGTCATAATTTCTTTTGTAAAAAGTGATGTTTGAAGCTTAAAATCCCTGAAAATAAAATTATTTTTATCATTTTCGCCACAAACTATTTCATTATCTATTTTTTTACAAAACACTATTGTTTTACCATATTGATTAACATATTTTATTTTTAAAAAATCTCTGTTTGCAGATAAAAATATTTTAAAAATAGAAGAAACTATTTCCGGGTTTATTTTAAATTCATTTGAAAAAAGCTCACTATTTGCAATCGCCAATGTGCTTTTTTTTATGATATCTTCTTTTGTTCTATATATTTGAATTATATTATTAGCAGAAATTTTTACTTTTTCTTGAAATTCCTGAGTTGAAATTTTAGTAAAGAAAAATATACTTATGTAAGTTACTGATATAACAATTAAAAATGCAAAAATTACAAATGCAACAGTTATATCAAATTTAAAATCATTGCTGTTTCTCAATTTTATACCCGCTTCCTCTTACATTTTTAATAAAATTTTCTTTAAGCTTCGCTCTTAATTTTTTAACTTGTGTTCTTAAAGTGTTGTCACATACGCTTTTTTCTTCCCAAATATAATCTTTAAGTGTTTCCATATCTACCACTTGCCCTATGTTTTTAACAAGAATTTCCAAAAAATATTTTTCATTTGGTGTTAGTTCTACTTCTTCGCCTTTATAAAAAAGTTTTAGGTTTTTGACGTCAAACTCGTAATCGTCAGTTATTTTAACTGAGTTTGTTTTTTTAAACACAAGTCTTTTAATTCTAAGTTCAAGCTCTTTAAGTTCAAATGGCTTTTTAATATAATCTGCAGCCCCTATCTCAAAAGCTTTTTCCACATGATCCATATCCGAATAAGCCGTAATAAATATTACCGGAACGTCACTTGCATATCTTTTAAGTTCTTCGTAAAATTCATAACCATTCATTTCAGGCATATTTATATCCAATAAAAATATATCATAATGACTAGGATATACTTCTTCTAATGCTTTTAAAGGTGATGAATAATAATCAACCCTGTTATCCTGAAGTTCAAGATAATCTTTTATGCTTTCACCAATAAATTCATCATCTTCAACTAAAAGAATTTTCATAAAAAAACCTTTTTTAAATTATTATATCAAAAAAAATTTTAATACAAAACCTAATAATAACTTTATAAAAAATTAATTTTTTTATTAAAAAAGTGCCAATAATGTGCCTTTTTTCTTTTTAAAAGTAAAAAAAAAGTAATATTTAAGTGAAAAAGTTGTATCATTACTATGTAAAAAGCTAAAAAGGAGTGCTTATGTCAATGAATAGAAGAGAATTTCTAAAAACAACAGCAGCGGCAGCAGCAGCAAGTGCGGTTGGAATTTCAATTCCAAACGAAGCTAAAGCAGCAGCTGAAGAAACTCAAGCCGGATGGCAATGGGATAAAGCGGTTTGTCGTTTCTGCGGAACCGGATGTGGTATTATGGTTGCAGTAAAAGACGACAAGATTGTTGCAGTTAAAGGTGACCCTGAAAGTCCGGTTAACAGAGGTATTAACTGTATTAAAGGTTACTTCAACGCTAAAATTATGTATGGTGCGGACAGACTTACTCAACCACTTTTAAGAATGAATGATAAAGGTGAATTCGACAAAAATGGTAAATTTAGACCGGTAAGCTGGAAAAGAGCATTCGATGAAATGGAAAAACAATTTAAAAAATATTACAATGAATTAGGTCCTACTGGAGTTGCGGTTTTTGGTTCAGGACAATATACAATTCAAGAAGGTTATGCAGCTGTTAAACTAGTAAAAGCTGGATGGAGAAGTAATAACATTGACCCAAATGCTAGACATTGTATGGCAAGTGCGGTTGTAGGTTTTTATCAAACATTTGGTATTGACGAACCTGCAGGATGTTATGATGATATTGAAATTACAGATACTGTTTTTGTTTGGGGTGCAAACATGGCAGAAATGCATCCTATTCTATGGTCAAGGGTATCTGATGCTAAACTAAACAATCCTGACAAATATTTTATAGTTAACTTATCTACATATAGAAACAGATGTTCAAACCTTGCAGATATGGAAATTATTTTCAGACCAAATACTGACCTTGCAATTATGAACTATCTTGGTAGAGAAATCATTAAAAGAAATGCAGTTAACTGGGATTTTGTTAAAAAACATACTATCTTCGCTACTGGACATGCAGATATCGGATACGGAATGAGAAATCCTAATTCACCACATGTAACTGATAAAGAAAGAGATACAGTTGCAAAACAAGTTGCAAAAGTTGTAACTGAAGAAGAAGCTGTAGCGCTTAGCCCGATCGGTAAATGGAAAGCTGGTGATGAAATGCAAATGACTCACACTGCAGGTAAAAAACCTTTCTGGCACTGGCAAATTAGTTTTGAAGATTTCAAAAAAGCAGTTGAACCTTATACACTTGATTACGTTGCAAAAGTGGCAAAAGGTGATCCTGACGAATCACTTGATAGCTTCAAAAGAAAATTAGTAAAACTAGCTGATTTATATTGTGATCCAAACAGAAAAGCACTTTCATTCTGGACAATGGGATTCAATCAGCACGTAAGAGGAAGTTGGATCAACGAACTTGTTTATATGGTTCATTTATTACTTGGTAAACAATCTCAGCCAGGAAGCGGTGCGTTCTCATTAACTGGTCAGCCAAGTGCTTGTGGAACAGCAAGAGAAGTTGGAACATTCGCACACAGACTTCCAGCAGATATGCTTGTAGGTAATCCTAAACACAGAAAAATTACTGAAAAAATGTGGAAAATCCCTGAAGGAACTCTTAACCCTAAAGTTGGAAGCCACTTCTTAAAAATCATGAGAGATATTGAAGATGGTAAAATCAAATGGGCTTGGGTTCATGTAAATAACCCATGGCAAAATACTGCAAATGCAAACCATTGGATTAAAGCAGCAAGAACAATGGATAACTTTATTGTTGTAAATGAAGCATATCCTGGTGTTTCTGCAAGGGTTGCAGACTTAATTTTACCAGTAGCTATGATTTACGAAAAATGGGGAGCATACGGAAATGCTGAAAGAAGAACACAACACTGGAAACAACAAGTAACACCTCCAGGTGAAGCAATGCCTGATTTATGGACAATTATGGAATTTAGTAAAAGATTTAAATTAAAAGAAGTATGGAAAGAATGGCCACAAGCTAAACTTCCAAATGTTTTAGATAAAGCACAAGCTATGGGATATGACCCAGAAATGACACTATTTGACGTATTATTTAACAGACCTGAATATCGCAAAAACTTCCCATGGCCAGATCCAATTGCTAAAAACCCTCAAACTGGTAAAATGCATAAAAATACTGAAGCAGCGGGTGATGGAAGAACTATTATCGGAACAGATGGAAAAGAATGGAAAGGTTATGGATTCTTCGTTCATAAAGCATTATGGGAAGAATATAGAAAATTCGGTCTTGGACATGCTCACGACTTAGCAGATTTTGATACATATCATAAAGTTAGAGGTTTAAGATGGCCTGTAGTTAATGGAAAAGAAACTAAATGGAGATTTAATGCAGAATACGATCCATATGCAAGAAAATATGCTAAACCTGGTGAAAAATTTGCATTCTATGGACCATTACTAAAAGCTCTTAAAAGAGGTGACCTTAAAGGACCTAAAACAAAACAAAAATATAGCTTAAAAAATAAAGCAAAAATTTTCTGGAGACCATTTATGGTTCACCCTGAAGATCCAAAATACGATACAAAAGGTTACAATTTCTGGTTATGTACAGGTAGGGTTCTTGAACATTGGCATAGTGGAACAATGACAATGAGGGTTCCAGAATTATACAGAGCAATGCCAGAAGCACTTTGTTATATGAATCCTAAAGACGCTAAAGCTCTTGGATTAAATAGATTTGACTTAGTAGTAATTGAATCAAGAAGAGGTAAAGTTAAAGCTAGAGTTGAAACAAGAGGAAGAAACAAACCACCAAGAGGTCTAGTATATGTTCCATGGTTTGACGAAAAAGTATTAATTAATAAAGTTTGTCTAGATGCAACTTGTCCTCTAAGTAAAGAGACAGACTATAAAAAAGCAGCAGTTAAAATTTATAAAGCTTAAGGATTTAAATGGACAATAAAAGACGCTCATTTCTTATAAATATGATCCAAGCAGGTGCTGCAGCTACTGCTGCGGGCACCATTGTTGCTGGATTTGCAGAAGAAAATAAAGCCAAAGAACTAACACTAAGACCGCCTGGTGCATTAAAAGAAGAAGACTTTCTTAAAACTTGTATCAGATGTGGTTTGTGTGTTGAAGCATGTAAAAACAGAGACAATAAAGTAATAATTGATGGAAATGAAATTATTACTTTAAAATTGGGGGCACCAGGTGATAAGGCCGCAATCGGAACACCTTATTTTATTGCAAGAACTGGGCCTTGTTTTATGTGTGACGACATCCCTTGTATGTATGCTTGTCCAACAGGTGCGCTTACACCTGATGAATGTAAAAACGACAAAGGTGAAGTGGCAATTGATTATGCAAAAATGGGCGTCGCTGTAATCGATCCAAGTAGCTGCATTGCTTTTTGGGGTTTACAGTGCACGGCATGTTATAGAGCATGTCCTGAACTTGATAAAGCTATAACCATTGAATGGAAACAAAATAAAAGAACAGGAAAACATGCTTATAGAATTCCTGTAGTGCATGAAGAATATTGCACGGGATGTGGAATGTGTGAACAAGCATGTGTTACTGAGATTGCAGCAATTAAAATATTCCCAAGAGAAGTTGCTCTTGGAAAAGCAGGAGATAGATACGTAAAAGGCTGGGATGTAAAAGACCAACAAAGAGTTAAAAATGCTTCTACCGATACTAAAACAGTCACAGGTAGAAGTAAGAAAAGTGCAGTTGAGAATTTAAATGAAGGAATCAAATGGGATCAATAATTAAAAACAAATATCTGATTCTAAGAAGAATATCCCAGCTTACAATTCTATTTTTATATTTTGCTGCAAATGCATACGGATGGAAAATTTTAGTAGGAAATTTAAGTTTTTCAAAACTTTTTAATGCGATACCTCTTTCCGATCCGTTTGCAGTATTACAAATGTTATTTGCAGGTGCAGTTATAAGCGCTGATCTGATTTTAGGCGTATTTGTTGTGCTTTTTTTATATGGTGTTATTGGTGGTAGAGCCTATTGTAGCTGGGTTTGTCCAGTAAATATGATTACAGATCTTGCAGCATGGGTTAGAAGAAAAACAAACCATGAAAAAGATAACCTAATTAGCACAACAAAAACAAGAAAATTTAGATACGCGTTTTTGGTGATTTTATTGCTTGCATCAGCATTTATTGGTGCTGCTGCATTTGAATTTATAAGCCCTATTGGAATATTTACAAGAGGGGTTGCTTTTTCATTAGGCTTTGGTTGGGTATGGCTTATAACTATATTCATTTTTGATGCTTTTGTGCTAAAAAATGGATGGTGTGGACACATATGCCCTGTAGGTGCAATGTATAGCTTAGTGGGAAGCAAAAGTTTAATTCGAGTATATCACAATAAAGATAACTGCACAGCATGTGGAGAATGTTTAAATATATGCCCTGAAACTCAGGTTTTAACACCTGTAATTGATAAAAAAAGTGATTTTATTAATGGTATTGAGTGCACAAATTGCGGGAGATGTATAGAAGTGTGTAATGATAATGCACTTAAATTTACCATAAGAAACTATATAAACTCAAAAGGAGAAAACAATGAAAAAACTACTAATTAGTTCTGCTTTAATTGCAGGATTTATTTTTACTGGTTGTCAAACTACAACTACTACTTCAAGTAAGGAAGTTAAGGTAACTGGTATAAGAGAAGCAAATTTAAATGCTGATTCTCAAAATTTACCTGAATTAAAACTTAATACAACACAACCAATTCCTGGTAAAGTGCAAAAACAACCTACTTCATTTGTAACAGCACCTCCTATGATTCCTCATAGTGTAGAAGGTATGGTTCCTATTACAAGAAATAATAATATGTGCTTAAACTGCCATATGCCTCAAGCAGCTAAATCAATGGGTGTTACAGCAATACCTGCTAGCCACTTTATAGACAACTTTGAAGGTGGTAAAAAAACTTCAAAACTTGCTGGAAGTAGATACAACTGCACATTATGTCATGCACCTCAAGCTCAAGTAGACCCTGTAATTGAAAACAAATTTGAATCATTAAAAAAATAATGGATAGACGCTCTTTTTTTAGGAGAGTTAAAACCTCTCCTTTTAAATCTTTCATTTATCCTCCATACTTTAATAAAAAAGAAGATTTTACAAAATGCAATGAATGTGAAAGTAAAGATTGTTTAATTGCTTGCAATGAAAAAATAATTAAAATAATTGATGAAAAACCAACACTTGATTTTACAAACTCAGGTTGCACTTTTTGTGATGAATGTGCACATGCATGTAAATACGGAGTTTTATCAATTCCATATAAAAAAAATAAAATTAATGCTGAAATGATAATTAATCCAAAAAAATGCATTGCATGGAATCAAACAATCTGTTTTTCATGTCAAGATATTTGTGAAGAATTTGCTATAATATATAAAGGAATGTTTAATCCAGTAATTGATTTAGACAAATGCACAGCATGTGGTTTTTGTATAAGTGTTTGTCCAACAAACGCAATAGAAACTAAAATTTTATAGGAGATTTTATGAAAAAGTTATTATTATTTTTAATATCAATATATGTTTTTGCTTTAACACCAGTTCAAAAAATTACATACTCAGGTTATATTTCAAAAATTGCATATAATAATAAATATCTTATTGCCGGGTTAGAAAATGGTTCGGTAGTAATAAAAGATTTTAATACTTTAAAGGAAATTGATAAAATCACATTACCTCAAATCCATGATTTTATGGGTGATTTAATTGCAATGCCCATTTATTCTCTTGATATTTCACCTGACAATAATAAATTAATGATATTAGCAGAAGGTGAAGATGCGAAAAGAGAACTTTTTATTTATTATTTTGATTCAAAAAAGCTTGATCACATTTTTACAACAAAAGAAACTTTAATGAAAGGAACCTTTATAGGAAATAATAAAATTTTCTTTGCATTATTAAGTGATGAAGCTTTGTTATATGATTTAAAAAACAGAAAAAATATATACAGAACGCAAGTAGGAAATTATGTTTTTTCAACTTATGCAATCAATAAAAGCAAAACTTTGGCTGTTTTTGGTGATGAAAGTGGTGCGTTAAAAGTAGTAGATATCAAAACAGGCAGAAAAATCAAAGAACTTAAAGGTTTTAATAAAGACAAAACATTAAGCTGTGATATAGAAAAAAACTTGGCAATTAACGGCAGCAGCGATATGAGGGTAGCAGTTTATGATATAAATACAGGGTATTCCAAACTGACTCTCAAGGTTAAATTTTTACCTTATGGTGCAACAATAAGTCCGGATTTAACAAAGTTTGCTGTTCAATATAATGAAAAAAATGACATTGCAATTTATTCTATGTATAATAAGCTTTTAAATGTTTTAAATGGTCATACAATGGCACTAAATGGAATTAAATTTTTAGATAATCAAACTATTATAAGCTTTTCTCCAGCAGAAATACTTATATGGAAATTAAAATAAAGGAGTAATATGAATATATCAAGTATTATAGTAAGAACAAAACCTGAAAATTACGATGCGGTTTGGTTAAATTTACAAGAATGTGAATTTTGTGATGTTCATTTTGGTGAAAAAGAAAAAGGTGTAATCATTATAACAATAGAAGGTGAAACCGTGGAAGAAGAAATTGAAAAACTTAATCAAATTGAACAAATGCCAATGATTATAAGTGCAGATATGCATATGAGCTATTGTGAAGAAGAGTTAGATAAATTAAGAGAAAACATCGATCTCAACTCTACCGTAGAAGAACTTAATACAGATAAAAAAGCTGAAGAAATAACTTATTTCGGTAGTTTGAAGAAAAAATACTAATTCTTTCTCCCTTTTTTCTATAATAAAAATACTCAAATCCTACTATTTAAATTTGATATAATACTACAACTTTACAAAAAGGTATGTTTATGAAAAAAGTAAAAATTGTAGCAACACTTGGTCCTTCTTCTTCTGATAAAATCGAACAAATGATAAAAGCGGGCGTAGATATTTTTAGATTGAATTTTTCTCATGCTGATCATAAAACTCACAGACATTCTATTAAAATTATACGAGATATAGCTAAAAAATTAGAAAGCAAAACAGCAATTTTACAGGATATCAGTGGACCAAAAATACGTATTGGAGAAATAAACGGATTTTTAGAATTAAAAAGAGGCGACAAAATAAGACTTGTGAAAAAAAATCCAACTAGTTCTTATGATTTAACTTTAACTTATCCAGAAATTATAGATCATGTTAATATCGGTGAGTATGTTTTTTTTGCGGATGGAAGCATAAGAACAAAAGTAATAGACAAAGATAACAATTCTTTAACTCTTGAAGTAAAAAACGAAGGGGTTCTTTCAAGCAGAAAAGGTGTAAATTTTCCTCATTCAAAACTTAAAATTTCAGCAATTACCCCAAAAGACGAAAAAGATCTTGCATTTGGAGCAAGAAATGGGGTGGACATAGTGGCAATATCTTTTGTCAACTCCAAAAAAGATATTTTAAAAGCAAAAGAGATATTAAATAAAAATGGTGCAAATCCATGGGTTATTGCAAAAATAGAAACAAAACAAGCAGTAGAAAACCTAGATGAAATACTTGAAGTAAGCGACGGGGTGATGGTAGCAAGAGGCGATTTAGGAATAGAAGTCGGAATAGAAAAAGTGCCTGTAATACAAAAGAAAATTATCAGACGCGCAAATAAATTAAAAAAACCGGTAATAACAGCAACTCAAATGCTGCTTTCAATGGTTAATTCACCATTTCCTACTAGAGCAGAGGTTAGTGATGTAGCAAATGCAGTTATGGACGGAAGTGACGGCGTAATGCTCAGTGATGAAACGACTGTCGGTAAATATCCTGTAAAAGCAGTGGAAACACTTAAAAATGTTATATTGGAAACTCAAAATATTTATCCATATTATAAAAAATATGAAATATTAGACGAAGACGCAATTGCTGCAAGTGTTGCAGATTTATGTAGAGGAATTGAACCTAAAGGAATTATTTGTTTTACAAGTAGTGGAACAACGGTTAAAAGTATTGCAAAATATCGCCCTAAATCCCCTATTTTTGCTGTAACGCACAGCAGAGAAACAAGTAGAAAACTTAATATGGTTTGGGGTGTTAAACCTCTTTTTGAAATACCAAAAATAAAAAATCCCGAAAAATTAATAGAAAAATTTAGATCTCTAGCAATTAAAACCGGACTTTTTCATAAAGGTGATATGGTTATTGTAACTATGGGTAGCCTTGTTGGAAAAGAAGGAACAACAAATATGATTAGAGTTATTGAAATTTAAATAATTTCTTCATCAAAAAAGAACTCAATTTCAGGAAAGTTTCTAAAAAGGAATTCTTCTATATTTCTTTTTATTTCAGCTGCCTGTTTTTGATTATGGGCTGCAAACACAATAGCAACGCTTGCTTCTTTTGGATATTCACCAGATATATCAAGAACCGATACATTAAATTTTTTTAGCTTCTCTTTAATAGAATTTAATATTTTTCTTCTTTCTTTTAGAGAAAAAACAAAAGGGAGCTCAAAATCAGTAATTAAATTAACAATTACCATTTAATTATTCCATTTGTTTAATAAAATAAAGCTTTCTTAAGAACTTTTTTCTTCTTTAATTTTACAATCTTTACAAATCCCATAAATATAAAGTTCTTTTTGTGAATCAGGATATTGTTTTTCAATTTCACCTTTAATTAAATCATTAAATGGAACATCTTCTACTTTTCCACATTTTTTACAAATAAAATGAGCATGGGGTTCTTTTGTAATTTCAAATTTTGGTTTATGATGAAGACAAATTTCACTTATTATATTTTCATCTTTTAAAGCAGTAATATTTTTATATATCGTTGCGAGTGAAATAGAAGGGAAAAAATCTCTTATATCTTCATAAATTTCTTCAATACTTGCATGCCCTTTTTTTTCTAATTCTTTTAAAATAGCTAATCTTTGCGGTGTTATTTTAAGGCTTGATTCTTCTAATAGATTTTTTAATTGTTTCATACTAACCTTTCAATTCTTTTCTTTAAAAATTCCACAGAACATTTAAAGAAAAGAAAAAAGAAAGAATTAAGCTTTTGCAGCTTTTACTAATTCTTCCATTTCTTTCACATCAGCTTCGTCAACTAAATCAGCTAATGTTACATAAGCTCCTACATTTCCTGTCATTGGCTCAATATCAGTATTTACAGGTAATGTTTTTTTGCCAGGTTTCCAGTTTGCTGGGCAAACTTCACCAGTTTTGTATGCATGTTGATGCGCAATGATTTGTCTTAAGAATTCTTTTACGCTTCTACCTACAGGTGGTGCTTGAACTTCTTGAGCTACAATTACACCATCAGGATTAATTAAGAATCTCCCTCTAAGTGCAAGTCCTGCACCTTCAATCATTACACCAAATTTTCTTGTAACTTCACCAGTTGGATCCGCACCGATTGTAAGTTTAAGATCTTTTAATAATGGCTCAGTCTCAACAAATTTTTTATGTGAGAATTTTGTATCAGTTGATACTGCTAAAACTTCTACACCTAATTCTTTTAAGAATGGTAATGCTGCATTCATAGCCGCAATTTCAGTTGGACATACGAATGTAAAGTCTGCAGGGTAAAAACATACTACAGTCCATTTACCTTTATAATCTTCGCTTGATACTTCTGTGTAATGACCAGTTTCTGCATTATATGCTTCCATTTTGAATTCTGGCATTTCTTTTAATACCAATACACCTTCTTGAGTTTTAATTTCTTCCATACTAACCTCCTCTTTTGTTGTTATTTTTTCATCTTTTATTGCTGTTTTTGTATCTTTTTCACATGCCATTTGGCACCTCCGTTGTTTGTTTTACATCGAAATTATAATTAATAAAAAGTTTTTTGTCAAGGATAATTTAAAAAAAAGGAAAAAATTTTTCCTTTAGAATATTTTATCTAAATCTAAATTATAAAATAAATTTGGATGTTCCAGTTTAACTTTATTAATAATTTCAGTAATAGAAGCATTTTCATTTCTTTTCATTTCTTCCAAAACTACAGCTTTAACATCATCATAATCAACGGGAAATTCACTTAAAATCGCTTTCTCAAGTTTAAGCTCAAAATTTTCTTTCATTATATTTTTCATTGATTCCATTAATTTCATGTATTCATCAACATCAAGGACGATTTTTAACTGATCATTAATTTGCATTATCCAAAGAGGATTTTTTAAATCCCCTTCAATTATTTCAAAATTTTTGCAATCTATAATCGTTTTTTCATTTATATTTAATTTTTCTGCTATTTTTTCAGCCAAACCATCAATCCTTTCTGTGCATGTAATCTGTTTTCAGCTTCTGTAAATATTTCTTCAGAGTGCAATTCAAAAACTTCTTCACTTACTTCATAACCTCTGTAGGCAGGAAGACAATGTAAAAAAATTGCGTCATTTTTTGCTAATCCCATTAATTCAGCATCTACTTCAAAACCTTTAAAATCATTTATTCTTTTCTCTTTTTCATCTTCTTGCCCCATACTCACCCAAGTATCCGTAGTTACCACATCAGCGTCTTTAACGGCAAGTTTAGGATCATATAAAAATTCTATTTTAGCACCGCTAACTTTTGCAAATTCCAAAGCTTTTTGTTTAATGTTTTCATCAACTTCATAGTTTTCAGGGGTAGCAATTCTTATATTAAACCCTAATTTTGATGCTAAAATGAGCCATGAATTTGCCATATTATTTCCATCTCCAACATAAACAGCAGTAGTGTTGTGAGGATTATTAAAATCAAATTTATCAAATTCAATCATTGTCATTAAATCCGCAAGTAATTGAACAGGATGACACAAATCGGTAAGTCCATTTATAACTGGGACTTGTGAATATTTTGCAAATTCTTCAAGCCTTTCTTGTCCAAATGTCCTGATCATCACCAAATCAACCATTCTAGTAATAACCCTGGCCGTGTCTTTTAATGGTTCACCTCTACCTAATTGAATGTCTCTTGAACTTAAAAAAAGTCCGTTTCCACCAAGTTGATTAATACCTGCTTCAAAAGAAACTCTTGTTCTTGTAGAACTTTTTTCAAAAATCATTGCAAGTTGCTGATGTTTTAAATATGGTTTATATACCCCGTTTTTAGTCTCTTTTTTTATTTGAAACGCTAAATCGATTATCTCTTTAATTTCTTCTTTTGAATAATCGCAAAGCCATAAAAAATGTCTCAATTTTAGTCCTTTACGTAAATAAAATGTAAAAATGTCATAAAGCAGGTAAAAAACCTTTACAACTTATCTGCTTCATAACATCATAACTTAATTAAGGTATAATTTTATCAAAAAAAGGAGAGTTTTTGAAAATATCTGAAATTGCTACTCTTCCGACAAAATATGGAATTTTTAAAATTCAATCATTTAAAGAAAACGATAAAGAACATTTAGCTATATTTACAGAAAATTTGCCTGAAACACCTTATATAAGAATACATAGTGA
Source organism: Nautilia lithotrophica (assembly GCF_054656815.1). Taxonomy (NCBI): domain Bacteria; kingdom Pseudomonadati; phylum Campylobacterota; class Epsilonproteobacteria; order Nautiliales; family Nautiliaceae; genus Nautilia; species Nautilia lithotrophica. The sequence goes on along the minus strand of NZ_BAAHXN010000002.1, from coordinate 358,278 downwards.
ATGCTTAACGGGTGATGCTTTAGGAAGTTTAAAATGTGATTGCGGCGATCAATTAGCATTTGCATTAAAAACTATAAACGAAAAAGGCGGGATTGTTCTTTATCTTAGACAAGAAGGAAGAGGTATTGGTTTATTTAACAAAGTTAATGCTTATGCTCTTCAAGACAAAGGATTAGATACCGTAGAAGCAAATCATCAATTAGGATTTGAAGCTGATATGAGGGATTTTTCTATCGTAGAAAAAATATTAAAACATTTTGGAATAAAACAGATAAAACTTTTAACAAACAATCCAAAAAAAGAATTTGCATTTAAAGAAATCAATGTCATAGAAAGAATACCCATAAAAGTAAAACCAAACCCTTATAATGAAAACTATTTAAAAACAAAAAAAGAAAAATTAGGACATAAACTTTAAAGTGGAAAGCAAAAAATTAAATAAAATTTATATAACTTCAGATGGATTTGTTGCAACACATCTTAAAAAAGCATTTAAAAAAAATTTAACTGATGATATAAAGAACGCGGATATAATTATAAATACAATAGGTATCTTAAGAGAAGACAAATATTCTTTTGAAGAATCTCATATTGAAATAGTTAAGAATTTAATACCATTATGCAATAACAAAAAACTAATTCATATATCCGCATTAGGTTCAAAATTAAATCATCCATCAAAATACAAACATACAAAAGCCCTTGCTGAAAAATTAATTGAAGAAAATCTAAAAAATTACGCAATTATTAAACCATCAATTATTTTAGGTGATGGACAAAAACTTTATGAAGATTTAAAAAAATTTAAAAACTTACCTGTTATTTTAGCACCTAAAATGATAGTATCTCCTTTACATATTCAAGAATTAATAAATAAAATACAAGAGATAATTATAAATGATTTAAAAGGTGAATTTGAAATTTGCGGTAATAAAATGAAAATGAAAGATTTATTTAAGGAAGTTTTTCATTCATTTAAAAAAAATCCAATTATTTTAGAAATGCCAAAAACATTTTTCGGTATTTTTTTACCTATTTTCTCATTGCTTGGTATAATGACAAAAGACGAATATTTAATGATAGAAGATAATATATGTAAGGAAGAAAATGAAAGAAAAATTTGAAATTTTTATTAAAGAACTTTTAAAGTGGAATAAAGTTCATAAATTTACAAATTATAAAACTACTGAAGAAATTAAAGAACAAATTTACGATTCTCTTTACCCTTTAGAAAAAATAAAAGACGCAAAAACTGCTCTTGATATCGGAACCGGTGCCGGTTTTCCGGGACTTATTCTTGCTATGGCAATGCCTGAAACAAAATGGCATCTTGTAGAACCTTTAAAAAAAAGATATTCTTTTCTAAATTATATGAAAATAAAATTAAATCTTCACAACATTCAAATCGTTCCTTCAAGATTGGAAAATGCAAATATTAAACCTGTAGAATTAATTACAACAAGAGCTGTAATGCCAACTTCAAAAATAATCGAAATTTCAAAACCTTACTTACAAAAAAATGGTAAAATACTTCTATATAAAGGTTCTAGTGCATTGGATGAATTAAAAAAAGCAGGCGTAAATGCCGAAATTATTTCAAAAGGTAATAGGAATTACGTATTTTTAAAGGATGTTTAATGGGAAAAATTATTTTATTTATTATTATTGGTATTGCTATATATTTCTTCTTTATAAAATCGAGAGAAATTACAAAAAATGAAAAAGAAAATGATGAAAACGAATTCGTTCAATGTGAGAAATGCGGAACATTTGTTTTAAAAAAAGAGATGAAAGAAAAAAATGGAAAACTTTTATGTAAGGATTGCTATGCAAATTCTTGAAAAACCTTTTAATAATGAAGAATTTATTGAAGTTGAAACACTTGAAGATATTAAAAAATCGCCAAACAATGCTACACTAATTTTTAAATATTGCAATTCTTCTTTGGAATTGTATAATTTTTGTAAAATCAATAATATAAGATATGGAGTTATAGTATCTGACATTAAAGAATTGATTTTTTGTGCAAATCTTGGTGCAAATTATATTTTTTGTGATACAATAAAAAACGCAAAAATTTTTCAAAAAATTGCGGACGAATATTTATTAGATTCAAAAATTGTTCTATTTGTCGATAATTTTGAAGAAATTAATGAAATTGCTCATTATGGAATAGATGCAATCAAATTAAAGGGGAAAAGATGAGAAAGCCTAGCGTCACACCTATTGAAAAAGAAGTCGTTTTAAAAGAAGAAGATTTCATAATTTCCAAAACCGATTTAAAAAGTAAAATACTTTATGGTAACCAGATTTTCATTCAAATGAGCGGTTATAGTGAAGAAGAATTATTAGGACAACCTCATAATATATTAAGACATCCTGATATGCCAAGATGTGCATTCAAAATTCTTTACGACCATATTCAAAACGGAAAAGAATGGTTTGGGTATGTTAAAAACTTAAGAAAAGACGGCGGATATTATTGGGTATTTGCAAACATTTCACCCACATATGACAACAATGGTAATATGATCGGTTATTATTCGGTTAGACGTAAACCAAGAGATGGATTTAAATCAATTATCGAACCATTATACAGATCATTATTAAATATTGAAGCAAGTGAAGGAATGGATGGAGGTTTAAGAGCCGTCGAAGATCTGCTTCAAAAATACAATATGACATTTAATGAAGTAATGTTAAAAATTCAAAAAGGAATTATCAATGAACTATAAAATTATAGCCGGGATTTGCGGAGTTATTTTTTTAATAATTGGTGCATATACAGGTTTCAAAGGGGATTATATATCAGCCGGTATATCAGTATTGGGACTTATTGCATCAATATACGCAATTTTTTCAACACCTGCAAAAACTTCATCTAAACAAAGCAACCTTCAAGAACAAATAGAAAAAATTTTATTAGAGGCTTCTAACGGGAATTTTGAAAGTAGAATTACGCATATTAATACATCAGATCCATCGTCAAAAGCAGCTTGGGCACTTAATGATTTACTTGATCAGCTTGAAGCTTTTGAAAGAGACATAAAAGAATCAATTAATGCCGCTAAAAACGGAATTGATTACAGAGACATTGCACCACAGGGTTATAAAGGAACATTTAGAAGAACGGTTATAATGTTAAATGACGCTATTGATGCAATATCAACAGCCCTTAAAGAACAAGCAAGAAGCGAACTTGCAATGACTCTTAATAATTTAGGAGGGGGAATTAAAACACAAATTAATGAAATAAAAACTTCCCTTGATACTAAACTTAAAGAATTTATGATAAAAATAGACGAACTTTCAGGTGAAATTTATGAAGGTGCAAATGCAAGTGCAGTAAAAATAGAAAATCTTACAAACGTATTAAATGAACTAATTGATTTCATTGCACATACAAATGAAGCTATTAATATGCTTTCACAAAGAACAGACGAAATAGGAAAAATTGTCGAATTAATTACTGATATTGCGGACCAAACTAACCTCCTTGCATTAAATGCCGCCATTGAAGCGGCAAGAGCCGGAGAACACGGAAGAGGATTTGCGGTTGTTGCGGATGAAGTAAGAAAACTTGCCGAAAGAACACAAAAAGCCACTAGTGAAATCTCAATAACTATTAAAACGTTACAACAAGAAACAAGTGAGATTCAAGCCAACTCAGATAAAATCACTGAAATGGCAACTACTTCAAGAGAAGATATTGAAATAGTCCAAAGTATGGTTATAGGATTTAGGGACAAATCACTTGAAAATAGAAAAAATGTTGACTTTGCTCTTACAAGAATGCTTATGGATTTAGCAAAAATTTCTCATCTTATCTTTAAACTTAATGCACACGATGCAATTATTGAAGAAAAAGCAATTGAAATAAAATCAGAAAATGAATGCGATTTCGGAAAATGGCTAAATAGTGAAGAATCATTGAAAAAAATTGGATGTTATCCAGAATACAAAACAATTAAAGATCATCTACATAAACATATTCATCAACTTACAAAAAAAGCTCTTGAATGCACCAAAAATAACTCTTGTATTATCAAAAAAGATGAAACAATCAAAAACTTTGAAGAAATCGAAAATATTTCACATAAACTTTCACAAACGCTTGATGCTGTATTTGAAAAATATACTAAAGAGCCTTGTTAGTGAACAAAAAATTCAATCTAACTCTTATTCTTTTAATTCTCCCCTTTATTTTTTTAAGCCTTTTTTTAGTCAATGAAATTTCACATAGATTATTTATAAAAGAACTTATTTATATCACAATAGGACTAATTGTATTTTTAATTACTTACTTATTACCTATCAGAAAACTTTTATGGCTTATTCCTATAATTTATTGGTTTAATATTTTTTTATTAATTCTTGTTGATACAATAGGGATAAAGATATTAGGAGCCCAAAGATGGCTTAAAATTCCACTTATTAATGTTACTATTCAACCATCTGAGTTTATGAAAACAACTCTTTTACTTATGCTTGGGTATTTAATATATAAATATCCGCCTCGACCATATTATACATTTAAAGAATTCTTAAAACTCTCTTTTTTTATAATTTTACCTTTTATTTTAATTGCAAAAGAACCTGATTTAGGAACCGCTCTGATTACATTAATTATAGGATTTGGTGTATTATTTATTATAGGTGTAGATAAAAAAATTTGGATAAGTTTAACACTTGGTGTAATTTTTATGGCTCCAATTTATTATAAATACATAATGAAAGATTATCAAAAACAGAGAATTGAAAATTTTTTAAATAAGCCAAGTTACCATGTAAAACAATCTATGATTGCAATAGGTAGCGGCGGATTTAGTGGAAAAAACAAAGAAGAAGCCACACAAACTCAACTTAAATTTTTACCTATTGCAAGCAGTGATTTTATATTTGCATATTTAGTTGAAAGATTTGGATTTATTGGGGGTGCAGGCGTTATTTTATTATATTTTATATTGATTTTTTATTTAATGAAAATAGCAAATAAACTAAAAGAAGACTATTTTGCAAAGGTTATGTTTGCTGGGGTTGCATTAATGATATTTATTTATTCGTATATAAATATTTCCATGACGATGAATTTAGCCCCGGTAGTGGGTGTGCCTCTGCCTTTATTAAGCCATGGTGGAACGAGTTTTATTAATTTTATGATACTTTTTGCAATTTTAGAAAATTTAATTAGTAAAAAAGAGTTTATACATACATATGGCGTTAAATAGCTGATAGTTTATAGATAATAATTAATTGTTGCAGTTATGAAAATTTTAAGTGTTAAATTAATAGAACTTTGATATATTAAAATAAAAGCTTTAAAATGCACAAATAATATGGTAATATATTGAGAAGTAATCGAAAAAAAAATATAATTAAATTAAATAAAAAATCTTAAAACATTCATAACAATAGGTGCCAGACACTATATCATTAAAGCGTAAATGGTGCCCAGGGACGGAATCGAACCGCCGACACAGGGATTTTCAGTCCCTTGCTCTACCGACTGAGCTACCTGGGCAAAATGGTGGACTCGGCAGGACTCGAACCTGCGACCAACCGGTTATGAGCCGGTTGCTCTAACCAACTGAGCTACGAGTCCACGTATGTGGACTGAAATTATAACTATTTTTCATTTCAAATTCAAGAGGATTTTTTAAAATTTTATAAAATCCCCTATTCCTTTTTTTAATAATTTTTTACTTAGTTGTTTTTCTGTATAGTTTTGCAAGTTTTTCTTCAAAGAATCAATACTACTTTCAAATGAATCGATATTATTTATAATGATAAATTTATCTGTATTAAACCCGGTTTTTGATATTTCGTTTTTCATTTGTTCATTTAAAATTTTTTTTAATCTCAATTTAGAATTGTTTATTTGAGCATTTAATTCGTGTTTTAAATATTGAGAAAACATTTTATCTATATCTGAAGATATTTTAATGTTATATTTTTGAATATTACCAGAAACAACAATTTTTACATTTAGTTTTTTAAGTTTTTCCACAGCTTTTGCAATATATTTATTTGCTTTAAAAACCATTTTTTCCGGTTTAATATTTAAATCCGTAATAATGTCAAAATATTTTTTTTCTATAATGCCGTGTGAAAAGATATTTATTTTGGAATTCAATAATACTAATTCTCCAACATTCATTTTTTTAATCTGTATATTTTTGGCTTCAAAATCAAACATAGCTTTTTTTAAATATCTAACACTTAATTTCGCTGATTCAAAATACCTGGAAATTGCAGAAGCATTTACAAAACCTTCTTTATTCAAAAGTTCCTGATCCGATGAAATATTAGTCACCTTTATTTTAAGATCAACATCATTGCTTTTTAAAGATATTTTTCCTTTTTCAATCACAAAATCCGGATATTTTATTTTATCTTTGTATGTTATATAAACACCTTCGGATCTAATATATTCTTTATCTTTTTTATCTTCACTTTTTAAGTAAGGCTGTAACAATGTGTAATATTTAATAAATATATCGATGTATTTTTTTATTTCCGGTTGTATGAAAGTCTGGGCAAATGCATAATATTTGCCATTTTTTAACATATCATATTTTTCCGCCAATTTTTTATAGTCGTTGTTTGTTGCTTTTTTAATTTCTTCCAAATCATTCATTATCTGTTTTTTAAGTGTGACAAGTTTATTTTTTTCATATTCGGCTTTGGCTTTTAAGCTATTGATTGATTTTTTAATTTCTTTGGTTTTAGCTACTATTTTTTGAATATTATCCGGAGATTTTATATTTTTACTTAATCTTTCGAGTTCTTTAATCTGTATCTTTATTTGTTCTAAATTTTGTTTTGAATTAATTAAATCTTTTTTTACCTGATTTGCCGCTACAACGAATTCTTCATAATCTGTTTTTAATTTTTCTATTTTTTCCAGTGATTCAAGCTTGTAACCTTTAATAAGCTGTTCAGGTTTAGGTAATGAAACGTTTATTTTTCTTACAATTTTTGATGTTTTTTTAAAGTTTGATGTTTTATTATTTGATAAATCAATAAATTCGTTAATCGATTTATCCGTATGTATGTTTAATACATTTAAATTTTGAATATCAAATTTTTTCCATAAAAGATAATACCATGAAAGTTCAATATTAATCTGATCGGTTTTTGTATCACCAATTTGAAGATTTTTAATTTTTATTTCCGCTTTTTTAAAAGAAGTATCAAAAGTTTCAATTTTTACAGGCTTATTAAAAATTTTAGCCAAGCTGTATTCCGTTACTCTTTTAGCAACAGGATCTAAAAAAACGCCTATAATCACTCCGATAACTGCAAAAATAGTTACTAATCCTAATATTCCACTTAATCTAACAATTTTATTCTTTTTATGAAAATCTGGAACAATCCATTTTAAAAATTTATATCTTAAACAAAAATCAAAAAATTTTTTTCTGTAAATTTTTATACTTTTATTAAGAATAAAAAATAAAACAATTGATAATATTACACCCCAGATTAGTCCTCCCATTACAATCGTATTATTAAAACCACTCCATCTCATTAAAGGTAAATTATATAAATATTCCCATAATGGCATAAAAACTGAAGTTGTTAATAAAGCATAACCTGTTTGGGAGAATACCGGATCCAAAAAGTAACCAACAATAGAAAAAATTCCCCAGCTTGCAAGGAAAAGTCCAAAAGGTATTCTTATTATAAAAGCAATAATCAGTATAATGAGAGTAAAAATATTAAAAAACGGCAAAAAACCGCAAATCATTCCTAAAATAACGGCAAAAATAATGAATTTATCATTTTCCGCACTATTTAATTCTTTAAAAAACTTAAAAACAAACCCCATTTTTCACCCTTTTTGTTATTATTTCGTTATTATATCTTAATTAAAGAAATAAAAGGAAAAGTATGAAAGACTACACGTTTAATGAATTCAGACACGACATACAAAACCTGAGAATAGAAAAACCAGATGCGATACTCGCAATCGCAAGAGGAGGACTTACATTTTCTCACCATTTAGCCGAAAAATTAAATATGAGAGAAGTTTTTAGTATTAATGCTATTTCATACGACAAAGATAAAAAACTTGATACTATCAATATTTTCAATATTCCTGATTTGAGTAATTATCAAAACATATTGGTAGTGGATGATATAAGCGACAGCGGTGATACTTTTATAGAGGTTTTAAAAGTTTTAAAAGAAAAATATCCGGATAAAAACTTTAAAACTATTTCTATCTTTTACAAACCAACATCAAAATTTAAACCTGACATTTATATGCACGAAACAAATGAGTGGATAAATTTCTTTTGGGAAGTTTATTAAAACGGCTTATATTTTTCGATAAATTCTGCCGTTTTTTTTATATCTTCCGATAAATAATAAAATTTTTTGTATTTTTCAAAATTACCCCAAACCATTTTATAAACTTCTTTTTTCCTTTTACGCTTCTTCAATTCCAAAGCAACAGCGGCATTTATAAGACCTTTGTAAGCCCACTGAATTTCATTATCGGTTTTTCTAAGTTCCTGCCACACTTCTTCAAGCACTTCGTGAGCTTCAAAATACTCGCCGTTGATTATGTATTGTTTATATTTTTCAAATTCGTTCATTATCAATTTCCTTTTTATTATAATTACAAAAAAGGCTTTTTATGCTAAATATCGTTACAGCGCTTAAAATAGAAGCCGAGCCTATTATAAAGCATTTTAAATTAAAGTCAAGGAACGGAATATATCAAAACGAAAATATAAATCTTATAATTACCGGTCAGGGAAAAATCAAATCCGCCATTAATACCGCATTATTAGTATCAAAACATAACTATCCTACTTTAAATATTGGAATAGCCGGAAGCGATAAATATAATATAGGTGATGGTTTTTTTATATATAAAATAACCGATACCGATAATGGATATAATTATTTCCCCGATTTCTTCAAATCATTTAATGAAGAAATACACACCGTATCCAAAATCGGAAAATATTACAATCTCACAGATATGGAAGCAAGCGGTTTTTTTGAAGCGGCTTATAAATTTCTAAATGTAAATGAAATAATTTTATATAAGATCGTAAGTGACACACCTTTACATCAAACAGATAAAAACGAAATACCAAATCTTATTAAATCACACATCAATGTAATAGAAGAATTAATCGATGATTTTGCCAAAAAAAACGATTTTTTTAATGAAATAAATAATGCCTTAATAGAAGCCAAAAACAAAATGAAACTTACAAAAACCCAGGAAAACCAATTAAAACAAATACTTACTCTATACAAAATTAAAAACATTCCTTTCCCCACCTTTAAAGAATTAAAGAAAAAAGAAGAAGTTAAAGAGTTTTTAAAATCGCTAAATAAAAGTTATTGAGGTTATTGAGGGTTGTTATGGTTGGTTAAGGTTGTTGGTTAATTGGTTATTAGTGTATTGGTTATTAGTGTATTGGTTATTAGTATATTTGTTATTGTGATTATTATGGTTAGTTAAAGTTAATTAGTTATTGATGTATTGGTTATTGAAATTTTTGGTTGTATGGTTGTTATGGTTTTTGAAGTTATTATAGTTTTAAAGTTTTTATGGTTATTATGTTAATTGGTGTATTGGTATATTAGTTATTCGTATATTAGTTATTGTGGTTATTAAAGTTATTATGGTTTTTAGGGTTGTTGAAGTTACGTTGAAGTTATTAAGTTGGTTGAGCTTTTTTTTGGATTATCAGTGTCAGGCACTAACTATTCTCAAAACTCATAACTCTGCACCTCGACCTAGGAACCCAGTATTTGGAACTTAATTCTCCATCTACAATCCACCATTAACTATCAACTATTTACCATAACCATACTATTAAAAACCTCTTACGTCAATTCCCTCAAGGAATCAAAAACAAACCGGTAATTATTACCAGTTTATTTTTTTAACCTGTGATTTTGAAACATTTACATCGGTATGAGTTACATTCATTTCACTTGTTCTGTTTTCTTCACTGAATTTAGTATTACTTATTGCCTGCACGCCACCCCATGCCGAACCTGATTTTAAAAAGTCAAGTTTTAAACAAGGATGTGTTAAGCAGTCTTGATTTGTGATACTAGGATCTTGATAATCTTTCGCAAGCGGATGATACCAAAGCCATGAATTAATCTGTAAATGCACTTTAGCGCTGTATGGCAATCCATGATTGGTATGAAACACTACTCTTTGCTCTCCGTTATTAATAGCAGGTGAATTTGTAATAGTCACATATGGATTGATAGCTATATTTAAAGTATGGTTAAAATCACCAAAGTTGGCATTTGTATGATCGGTGTTTTTAACCCATCCGTTGCTTGTCCAGTATTGATATTCAAATGTTGTGTTTATATCACTGCTATAAGCAGCAGCATTTGAAACTTTTAATCTACCATATCTGAATTGAATTTGTTTGTTAATGAATATTTTTTCTCCTCTTGCAGTAGTATTAGTTCCATTATATTCATAACTCAAATCATCAATATTATTTGCAGTAATGTTTAAATCTGATAAATTTAAATCTAATGGTAAGATTGTAGTATTATTATCTTTAGGATAATTAATTAAAAATGAAATAATTGTTTTACCATAATTACTTTTTAAGAAATTATTTTTATTTAAAACCAAAGTATCATTTAATTCATAATATTCTCTACTTCCATTATTTTCATTTACTTTGTATATAAAATCTTTACCTGTAGAATTATTTGTAACGTATCCCCATGTAATATTTAAATCTTTAGCAAAACAATTATTAACAAAATTTTTAACTATGCTGTTTCCTTTTGCTACAGCAAAAATATTTCCTTCTACCCTTAAAGAATTATTTTCGTCTTTTGGATATTTTTTTATATCCGTATCATATATCCAACCCGGAAAAGTTGTTAATTTATTTCTTGTATAAGATATATTTACATCAATAATGAATTTATAAGGTATATATGTAGCATTTATTTCTTTATATGTTTTATTTAAATTAGGAGTATAATGATTTTTGTTTGTTATTAAGCATCCATTGATATTAGTTAGCACACCTGATGAAACAGATGTTATATTACTTTCTAATAAAGTCACGCTACTATTCACTTCACAATCAGTTCCCTGATAAAAATTAGCACTATGATTAATATGATGCGTTAAATAAGAAGAATCCCAATCAACTCTTGTCCATCCTCTATCTTGAATTGTAAAATTATATTCTCCAACCTCTGTATTATTAAAATCTTGTAAATTTATTTTGCCATTTATCATATAAAATGTTAAAAACCTATTTGTTATATCATTACAAACAGTTAAATTTTTATCACTGCTCCATATTAACGATACATTATAATCATTAGTAAAATTACTATTGAAATATCTAACGTATCCTGGCACACCATTTATTGAATTATACGTAGTAGCATTTATATCAACTTTATAATTAACACCAGCAGCTAATTTTACTGATGGATTTGATATAGTATTATTTACAATACTAAAGCCAGTTATAGGATCTACAATAGTAATATAATAACTATCTGGTCTTACTGAAAAGTTATCTCTTGAACAAACTTTATTTCCATATATATCTGCTACACATCTTAAACAATCAAAACCATCAGGATTAGCATTAGTATTTGAAAAACAAATATTCAAACAAGGTGAATTATCACCAAATGCTTCTTTAAAATTATCTTCATCTGCTAAGCATTTAGGTATACCTTTTAATGTATTATCAAGTGATTTATCGCTACAACCTGAAGTCAATTTTTCGTAAAATTTTTCCCAATTTACATATTTAACCCTAAAAGCAGCATTTTTAACAGCCCCATTAATACTCAACCATTTCTCAACATGTTTTGTTCCATTAAACTCTACCGGCACTTGTAATGTGTTATTTAAAGGGAATTTGGGTGTATTTGGATTAAAACATGAAGCGTTCACATCATGAAATCCTCCAACATTTATTGCTTCTAATATTACAGAGTAATTATAATCTGCTTCCTGATCTGTATGATTTGCATCATATGAAACAACTAAAAAATCACCTTTTCTTCCAGTAACCTGTGTAGGAATATTGTATTTAGTAGGATCTATATCATATACACCTTTATCTGATACATTGAAAACACTCCATTCTGGCTCATATACATAATTTTGCTGACAAATAGGTAAATCTTTTAAAGCAATATCTGGAACTGGGAAATCAATAACTTCACCATTTATAACTTTATATAATCTAAAACTAAAATACCCATTAACTGAATCATTAAGTTCATTAACCAATGGTGTAATTGCATAATATAAATATCTATAAACAGTTCCGTTTACATCACCAAACGGTATATCAGTCACATTTAAATCATTTCCAGAACTTGAAATATTAAATTCACTTGGATCCAAATGAATTGTAATTCCATCTTCACTTTTATAAATATAAACACTATTTGTTTGAAAAGAAAATTTTGATGTATTTATATCTCTTATATGAAATTTTATATCTTTTGCTATTAAGTCGTTTTGTTCAGTATTTCTCAAATAAATAGAAATATTAATGTCATCACCTCTTTTTACATAATCAGGAAGTTTTGGAAATTCACTAGGAATATAAGGTGTTGTAATATAAACTCCATTTTGCATAAACGAATAATCATAACAAAAATGAGGAACATATAATTTTGTAGAATATGCTACCATACTTGGAAAATATGCATCCCAATCTGTATCTAATGTAATTGTTACAGATGTTTGATTAGGATTATTATCCCTTACATCAGTCATTATTGATGTAACATTATACTCATCAATATCAATTCCATTAGTATTAGAAACATCATTATAGCCAATATTAGGTCTATCAACTCCATAAATTCTAGCATCCATAATATTATCTGGATCCCTAGCACCTGGCATATTTTGATCTTCTAATTTCATATGGTCAGGTGAATAAGGTTCTTCTCCTTCACCTGTAAAAACTGCTAAAAAAGAATCAACATCACCTTGTGGAGGTAAATATAAATTTGTAATAGTAATAGTTTTAGTATCATAATTACCATCGCCATGATCTGAATCTGCCAGTATCTGATATCCGTTGTAAATTAAAACTCTTTTAAATTCTGATAAGTCATTACTTCCATAAATAACTACTAAACTCCAACCACCAAAATCACCTAGCCAATATTCATGTCCTTCATTTGTTGTTAAATTAGCTATAGTAACATTAACCTCACTACCAGGATTATATTGTTGTAAAACATTTTTAACTTTCTCAGTAACATCAGCATATGCTGCATAAACCGCTCCATTATCATCATACCATTTATAATAATACAATGTTTTAGCTTCTATTGGTATATAGTTATTATTACCAATTTTAATTAAAATTTTATTTGCATCTGTATTTTCAATATCTAGAGTTGTGCTTCTACTACCTGTTACATATCTCCAACCATTCTGAGCATTTGAATCAAGAATAGCTCTCCTTTGGGGATCATGAGACCATTTGTTATTAACATTTCCTTGCCAAAATAAACCCGCCCATAATATTTTTTGATTATATGTTGAAGGAAAATGAATTGTAGCCATTGTTGAATTCCAAGTAGAAGCATTACCATCAATGTCTATATATTTAGTAACGCGAACATTGTCATTTACTGAAAAATCATTATCTACACATTGACCATAAAAATCATCATCATGAGTAGTTACACATTCTACAGTATTTCCGACTATAACATAACCACCTTTGATATTTCTTGTATTATCAGGATTTACAATTTCAAAATCATGAAAACCTTCATGATAATCTGTTGCTGCAAATATTGATGTTATTATTAAAAATAAAATATATATTCTCTTCACTTCCCATCCTTTATATTAATCCTACTTTAATTATACAACTTTTTGAAGTAAAAACAAAATGGGGAAAGTTAGTTAGGGTTGTTAAGGTTTTGAAGTTTTTGAAGTTAATCGGTATATTGGTTAATTGGTTATTTGTGTATTAGTTATTATGGTTGGTCGAGGTTATTAAAGTTAATAGAAGTTTTTAAGGTTAATTTTATTTATGGTTGGTTAAAGTTGTTGAGGTTTTTAAGGTTTTTTAAATTTTTTAAGCTCAATTAAATTGTGCTGTTATTATGGTTGTTAGAGTTGTTATGATTTTTATGGTTAATGATTAATGGTTAATAGTTAATGGTAAATGTTAAATTTTAAATACAAAATGCCAAACTTCTTTACTTTTTTCGCTGTGCCAGACACTAATTATAGACGAACATCAAGAAATATAAAAACGGGAAAAGATATAATTGTTTTATCATTTACATATACTATAAATGTTTCTTTACAAATCCTGACCAACCCTAACTAACCTTAAAAACATTCCAACTATAACAACCCCAATTACTAATACATCAATAATTAGTTACAGAATCAATGGTATCTAAACAACTCAACTAACAATAACAACTTTAATTAACTTAAAATTATTACAACCAATACACCAATTCCCAATCCTTTTTGTTACACTTTCAAAAAAGGTTTGCGGTGATATGTTATATCGAAAAAGAAGCTTTAAATGAAAATATAACCCAACACATAATTAAAAAATTCAACCCGCAAATAATAGAAATCAACCATTACAAAGACATTTTCAACCGCTCCCACCAGGATTTTAACTACCAAAAAAACAGAAATGTTTTAATACTCGCTAAGAAAAAAGAGAATTTTTTATACAAAGGGAGCAGTTTTTGCAACAACAGAGGATATAAAAACTTTTATTATTCCACTCAGGTTTTGGGATGCATATATAACTGCGAATACTGCTATATTGGCGGTATGTATCCGTGTGGATATCCCGTAATATTTGTAAATGAAGATGACTTTTTATATGAAGCCGAAAAACTGAAAAACGCCTATATCGCAATAAGCTACGAATCAGATCTGCTGGCTTTTGAAGGGTTATATCCTTTTCATAAAAAATGGATTGATTTGGCAGAAAAAAGACCGGATTTACTGATAGAAAGCAGGACCAAATCGGCAAATGCAGACAAACTTCCGCACAATCCACCCAAAAATTTCCTTTTAGGATTTTCTCTCTCACCCGTAGAAATAAACAAATTTGAAAAAAAAGCACCGAATCTTGAAAAAAGAATAAAAGCCCTTAAACTTGTAATTAAAAAAGGCTATAACGTCGAAATAGCCATAGACCCGGTAATAAAAACAGAAAATTTTAAAGAAATATACAAAAATTTCATTGCTTACCTTAAAAAAGAAATAGATTTATCAAATATAAATATAGAAATAGGCGCGTTTAGAATGAATAAAGATTTTTTGAAAAATTTAAGAAAGACGCACATCAGCGAAGTAACCTGGTATCCGTATGAAATCAAAAACAACGAAGCAAGATATAAAGACGAAAAAGAGATAATCGAATATGTTAAAGAATTGATAGTTGATAGTCAATAGTTAATGGTTGATAGCTAATAGTTTACAATAAATCAATTGAAAACTAAATACAAACAAGATATTGAAAAACCATAAAACATAAATTTGGCGCCAGACACTAAAACAATTGATGAATAGTGTATAATTTCTATAGATAATTCAGTTAATATTATTTTAAAAAAGGCTTTGAATGAAAATTATTTTAACCGGTGCGAGCAGCGGAATAGGAGCGGCTATTAAAAACGAACTTAAAGAGTATGAAATTATAGAAATATGCAGAAATTGCAAAAACAGTATCGATTTAAACGACATAGAAAAAGTAAAATCCCTCAAATTTGAAAATTTATACGGAATAATCCATAATGCGGGGGTAGGATATTTCGGTCAGTTTGAAGATATAAATATTGATAAAATCCAGGAAATGATAAATGTCAATTTCCTTGCACCGATGATTCTGACCAAAAACCACCTTAAAGATATCAAAAAAAACAGAGGATTTATCATCAACATATCTTCCACATCGGCAATCCATCCCGCACGCATGGGTGTGGTTTACGGCGCTACAAAAGCGGCGCTCAGACATTTTGGAACGTCACTTTTTGAGGAAGTTAGAAAATCAGGCGTTAAAGTATGCACCATAATACCGGATATAACACTTACAAACTTTCACAAAAATACATACTTCAAACCTTCTTCCGATGACCTCGCCCATATAAAACCGGAAGATATAGCAAAAATAGTCAAAGATATAATCAAAGCTCCTAAAAATATAGTTCTGCATGAAATTGTTATCAAACCCCAGATTTTCAAACTTGACAAAAACTAAAATACTCTATTTAATACTTTAAAAAGAACTCTTAAAGGAACGTTATGACTGTAAGCGCTAATGAAGTAAAAAAAAGAGGCGTTTCAATTTTCGATGAAATGCTAAAAAAATTCAATGAAATCGTAATAACTTTCAGAGCAAAAAGAAATTTGTCGTTATTGATATAAAAAGATATGAAGAGCTGAGAATGAAAGAATTAGAACTTGCATATAAAGAAGTAATGGAAGTTTATAAAAACGGGGATTATAAAGTTTTGAGCACAAAAGAACATATCTAATCTTTAAAAGAAGAATCAGATGTTTAAATTAATTGAAACCAAAACATATAAAAGAAAAGTTAAAAAATTTTTAAAAAAATCCAAATCTATTTAAAAAATATGAAAAAACAATTTTTTTTATTATTAGAAGCCAATCCTTTTCATCCTTCTTTGAGATTACACAAATTAAAAGGAGAAATGCAGGAGTTTTATTCTGTTTAGATAGATATGAGTTATAGAATAATAACCGATTTTATTGTAATTGATGAAAAAATATTTTTAATAGATATTGAAGAGAAGTTTATTAATTAAATTTCAGCCACTCTTTTGCCTTGCTTCTTAACTCTTCCGGATTATCACTTGCAAAAAGTTTTATATTTGTGTTTTCTCTTGTTTTCAGTCCGTATTCATTTTTGAGAAGTTCAACTATCGCCTGTCCTGAATGTATAAGTTTGGCATTTGGAAAATGTCTGCAAAAACTTTTTGCAAGAAAAGGATAGTGTGTGCAGCCTAAAATTATGTAATCTATGCTATTTTTATCTATATCACAAAAATATAAATCAAAAACTTCATCAACTATTTTACCTTCCGTTATACCTTCTTCAACAAGCGGCACAAACAGAGGGGTTGCAACGGATATAATGTTTTCATATCCTAAAACCTGCAGCATTTTTTGATATTTGTTAGAGGCTATCGTCCTTTTGGTGCCTGTTAGTAAAATATTTGAATTTTTAGGCGCTTTAAGGGCTTTTACCCCAGCTTCAATCACACCCACAACCGGAAAACCTGCTTCACGCCTTAATTCCTCTATAGCTACGGACGAAGCGGAATTGCACGCTACCACTAAAAAATCAATGTCAAAATTTTTAAGAAATTCAAGGGCTTCAAGAGAATATCTTATTATTGTAGATTCATTTTTATTTCCGTAAGGGACCCTGGCGGTATCCCCGAAATATATTATTTCATCAAAAAGTCTGGCTTTTAAAAGCTCGGAAGCAACACTCAGCCCCCCTATTCCGCTGTCAAAAACCCCGCATTTATTCATTAATAATACTTAAAAATTCCTGATTGTTTTTTGTTTTTAACATTTTTGAATACATAAGTTTAAGGGCTTCTATTTCATCCATTTCACTGATAATGTTTCTTATAGCCCAAACTTTTGCCAATTCTTCAGGCGTTAACAGAAGTTCTTCTTTTCTCGTTCCGGATTTAAGCAGGTCGATTGCAGGGTAGATTCTTCTGTCGGCAATTCTTCTGCTTAATACAGCTTCCATATTTCCGGTTCCTTTAAATTCTTCAAAAATAACCTCATCCATTTTACTTCCGGTCTCAATTAAAGCCGTGGCAATAATAGTCAAACTTCCACCCTCTTCTATGTTTCTTGCCGCACCGAAAAATCTTTTAGGTTTGTGAAGAGCGTTTGCGTCAACACCTCCGCTTAATACCTTACCGCTTGCAGGTGTTACCGTGTTGTATGCCCTTGCAAGTCTTGTGATTGAATCAAGTAAAATCACAACGTCTTTACCCATTTCCACCATTCTTTTGGCTTTTTCGATTACAAGCTCGGCTACTCTTACATGGTTTTGGGCCGGTTTGTCAAATGTTGAGCTGTAAACTTCACCTTTTACACTTCTTTGCATATCCGTAACTTCTTCCGGTCTTTCGTCAACCAATAAAACCATAAGTTCGATTTCCGGGTGATTTTGTGTAATTCCGTGTGCTATTTCTTTTAAAAATACTGTTTTACCGCTTCTTGGTGGTGCGACTATCAGTCCCCTTTGTCCCTTTCCGATTGGTGCAAACAGATCAAGAACTCTTCCCGTAAGTTTAGTAGGTTCGTATTCAAGTTTGATTTTTTCCTGCGGGTATAAAGGCGTTAAGTTATCAAACAGAGGTCTTTGTTTGGCTTCTTCAGGCGGAAGATAATTAATCGCTTCTATTTTTAAAAGCGCATAATATTTTTCCTGATCTTTTGGCGGTCTTACCTGTCCCGTTACGATATCCCCCGTCCTTAGTGCAAATCTCCTGATTTGGGTCTGGGATACATATACGTCGTTTAAAGAGTTTTCAAAGTTTCCGCCTATACTTCTTAAAAATCCGTATCCGTCAGGCATAACTTCAAGGATACCCGTAAAGAGCAGATACCCACCCTGTGCCACCTGAGCTTTTAAAATTTCAAACATCAAATCCTGACGTTTAAATTCCTGAGGATTCTCAACACCTAGTTCGTTTGCAATTTTAATAAGCTCTTCTGTAGGCTTGCTTCTTAAATCTTCGATTGTGTAGCCCTCAACCGGAATATGAGTTCTCTGTTTTTTACCATTACCATTATTTGCGGTATTTTGATTTTCGTTTTCCATAAATGTCCTTGTAAGATTAATGTAGTAAAATAGAAGTGTTTTGGTTTTGCGATTTTAATTAAAATGCTTAGTTTTGTCAAGTTTAAAAATTTTTAAAGTTATCAAAATTATTAAAGTTGTTATGATTGGTTATTGTTTTGAAAGTTACTTGGTATATTAGTTATTAGTATATTTGTGTATTAGATTAATATTTTATTTTCTTTCAATTTTTCATTTACACCTTTTTATCTCAGATTAATTACTTTTAACGGATTGATCGGTTTATCTTTATAAGTCACCTCAAATTCAAGGGCGTCTTTAACCCTTGCAATTATTTGACCTCTTTTAACATAACTTCCTTTTTTCAACAGAGGGGAAACTTTTGAAAGATTTGCGTATATACTAAAAAGATTTCCGGGATGTTTGATAAAAATAACTTTTTTATCCCCATTCTTGCCTATATAAACCACTTTTCCTCTCATTATAGACCTGACAACCGAATCGGGTTTTGTTTTTATGGTTATAGAATCATTATATATTTTAATTTTATAAATAGGATCAATGTATGAGCCGAATTTTTTAATTACTTTTCCATACACGGGCGGAATGGTTTTTTTGCCCCTGTATGTTGCCGTTTTTGGTTTATAATATGCCGAGCCCACTTTTTTTACTTTTATTTCCGGTGCTCTTTTTTTTACGATTTTAAGTTCTTGAAGTTTTTTTCTTAAACTTTGCTGTTTTTTTATCATAGCAAGAAGTTTCTTTTTATAAATTTCTTTTTGTTTTTTTAATGACGCAAGTTCTTTTACTCTTTTTTGTTTTAACTTGGCTAATTCTTTTTTCTTTTCAAGCAGAATTTTTTGTTTTTGTTTGATTGTTGTAATTTTTTTGTTTGTAAGATTTAAGTTTTTGTCTATTATTTTGTATTTGGACAATAAAGAAGATATCTGTTTGGAATACAGCTCAAGTGCTTTTTCGTTAATTTCACTGAATATTAAATCGTTTAAAGAATCAGTCTGCTTTGTATTCAGATAATAGTTTTGTGAAATGAACTTTATTACTTCCGCTTTTATTTCCTCTTTGCTTCTTTTTAATCCTTTGGCTAAATCGTTTAGTTCACTTAATGTTTTATTTGAATTTTTAAGTTCGTTTTGGAGTTTATTGATTTCCTGCTCAATTTTAGATTCTTTTTTCTTTAGAGATTCTATTTGAGATTGTTTGTTAAGTATCGCTTTTGCCAAAGAATCTAGTTTTTTATTCATTTTGGCAATTTTGTAAGAGGTGTTTTTTAATTCTTTTTTCGTTGAAGTAATCGTAGCCGCATTAATTAACAGCGCTAATAATATCAAAACAATTTTTTTCATCTGTTCCTTCCGATTACCACGACTATTGATGAAATAAGAGATATAGATAAACTAACAACAAGCAGTATTAAAAACTCTTTTTGCATATTCATATTAAGAGTAATGTTTAAGTCGCTTAAAATTGTTTTATACATTACAGAATTTTGCATATACCAAATAAGTGCAAATGTAGAAATCAAAGCAATTATGGAATCAATAAAAGCGATTTTAAAAAGCGCGGCACCCCTGAACCAAAAAGGAGCACCGAAAAGTTCCATAATATACATTCTCTCATTATGCTGAAGTTTCCAGACTTCCAGCTGTTTAACAATAAGCAAGAACCCGAGAACCGCAATTATAATCATAAAAAGATTGCTTGTTATTTTTAAAAGCATCAAAAGATTGTATATTTTTGTCTGCGAAGAGCGGTAAGTCAGAACCCTTTTGATATAAGGATAACTTTTAAGTGTTCCTTCAATTTCGTTCAATTTATTTGGTGAAGGCAAAGTTTTTAATTTTAACTTATAAAAATATGGCATTTTAATGGAATCAAGATTAAGGTTTTTAAACTTTCTTTTCATATAGTTTAGCTGTTTGGAAATATCGATTTTTTCAATTTTGTCTATCTCTTTTATGTCTATTCTGTTTAACTCTTTTTCACTGACTATTACAATAGAATAATTGTTTAATATATTTTGCTGATACTGATGTAAAACATCATTGAAAAGTCTAAACAAAAATATACTTATAAGAATTGACACAAGAGCCAATATAAGTGCCACATGGCTTTTAAGAGAGTTCATAAACCTGTCCTTTTTCAAGGTGTATTTGCCTATAATTTATATTAAACGTCTGTGGCAGTGAGTGCGACGCTATCATTATCGTTATGTCTTTTTCCCTGTTTGCCATTATGAAAAGTTCCATTACAAGATTGGCTGAATATTCATCAAGCCCGGAAATAGGCTCATCCGCCAATATCATTACTGGATCGTGTATAATAGCTCTGGCAATTGCCGCCCTTTGCTGTTCTCCACCGCTAAGCTCTGCAGGAAATTTATCCAGTTTGTGAGAAAGTTTTACTTTGTTTAAAAGTTTAATTGCTTCTTCTTCAGCGGTTGTTTTATCTATTCCGGCAATCAGCATGGGAAGCATTACGTTTTTAAGTATCGTCCATTCGGGGATAAGTTTATAATCCTGAAATACCACACCCAAATATTTTCTAAGATAAGATAGTTTTGATTTTTTAACCCTGTTAAGCTCTATTCCACCAACATTTAAAGACCCGTTTAATACCGGAACCTCTCCGTAAAGCGACTTTATTATAGTCGTTTTTCCGCTTCCGCTCACACCTGTTAAAAATACAAAATCCTTGGTATAAACCTTAAAATTTGCATTTTTTATAATAGGTTCGTTTTTGTATCCAATATATAAGTTTTTAGCTTCTACCAACACACCCATTAAACAACCTTTTTAATTCGATATGAGCAAGATAGTTTTCTTTTATGGGAGCCGGAAGCTTAAAATATTCCGGTTTTTCCTGATTTAATATGTAAATATGTTCCGGTCTGTTAAAATTACCAATGGTAGCCCTAATTAGCTCTCTTTCATTATCTATTTTAAATATTTTTTCAATATGAATTACAAAATTTTTATAAATTTTAGGTTTAAAATCAAGATTTTCCAGCCTGCAGTCAAACTCAAAATCAAAGTTTTCATTTAACTCCTCACTGACCTGATGATTTATCATATATATATCGTATATATCTTTTTGCTGCCTTTTCCATCTATCTTCATATTTACTGGATACTTCATAAGGAATGTTTTTTTTAACCTTAAGGTCTATTTGCGGAAACTTCATAAATTCTTCAAATGAATAATTAAAATAATTATCGCTGTCTGTTCTCAAATGCAAAAATCCGTTCTTTTCAAGAGTTCTTATCGACTCGTTTATAAAATCATGATTTATAACCCTTCTATGCGGCTTTTTATCCCACGGCACCGGAAAATGGACATAAATTGAATGAAGTCTATTCGAAGGAATTTTGCTTAAAATTATTCTAGCATCGTGATTTATTATTCTTATGTTGTCTATATTTTCATGAATACATCTTTTTAAAACCTGTTCGATAGAAGGTTTATGTATTTCAATTCCGAGTATTGTTTTCTTGGGATATTTCTTTGCAAGATGTATCAGATGCCTTCCGCTTCCAAATCCTACTTCAACAATATCAATACCGCTTAAATCGGACGTTATATCCAACAGGTTTTTATCGGGTATTTTTTCTTTGATTCCTTCAATGTTTTCAAATAAAATCTTTGCGTCATTTAATTTTACAAACGCTTTATACGCCTTTTTTATCTCACTTATAAGCGGTCTAGTTATTTTGTCGTATTTAACAAGGTATCCGTTCTCTTTTTTCAAAACTTTAATCAGAAATTTAGCATTTTGGGTTTTCACGCCGATTAAATTTTCTGCGTTAAATAAAAATTCGACCCCGTCAATTTCTATGGGATATTTAACATCTTTTATTTTATCTACAACTATATGCGGCATTAAAAATCTACCTCCACTCTGTTGGCTTTGGAAATTAACCCATATTTATCAACTGCATATATATCATACACATATGAATGTTTGTGTTGTAATTTATCATCAAAAAACTTATTACCATTTACAATATATTTGTATTCTTTGGCATTAAAAATACTGCCCTCTTTTTTTACAATTAAATATTTTACCGCTCTATCATCCGGACTTGATAAAACAAACTCAACCCCGTTTGGCATTATGTTGGTTGAAACCAAAGGTTTAGCGGGAGCAGGCAGAGTCTGTCCCATAACTTCAGGCGTTTTACTAAGTAATGATTCCGTATCATGCACGCTTACGGCGGTTACTTTATAATATTTTGTAACGCCATCTTTGTTGATTATATCCGTAAATGTAGTTTTGGTTGTTTTAGCAATAGGCGTATAACCGAGTCCCAAAAAATTTTTTGTATAAATTTTATAATATTTTGCGTTTTCGACCGGTGACCACGTTAAAACGATTTTTTTAGGAAGATTATTAGTGGCTTGTATATTCTCAATTACAGGCGGTTTTGGATAAGTTGAAACAGAAATTGTCTGAGAAGGTGCTGATTTTAATCCGTCAAACGTATAAGCGATAATTCTGTATTTGTAAATTTTACCATCTTCTAAGTTTTTATCGATATATTCCACATTATATCTTGGTGTCAGATTTGCTAGTTCTTCCCATTTTGCGCTTTTATCGTTAAATCTTTGAATAATATACCCTTCGACCCTTTCATTTGGGTGAGGTCTGAATATTATTTTAACCATGCCTTTTTGAAGCGGTCTTACTTCAAGCGGAATAACCGGTGCAATGGTAGGAAGTGTTTTTTGAGATATTTCTTTGGCCAAAGAAGGTATTTTGGCTTTGTTAAACGTAGCAATTCTATATGTGTAAGTTGTGGAAGGTTTTAAATCCGTATCAACATATAGCGTCTGAAACGGGTTGTTTATTGTTACAAGCATTTCCCATTTATGGGTTTTATTATTAAATTTTTGAATATAATACCCGCTCATAGATGAAACCGGATTCCATTTTAAAGCTATTGCGTTTCTATCCGGATAAGCACTGAATTTTTCGACTTTTGGCAGAGCCGGATTTGATTTTGGAGCAGGTTTGTTATTTACTGCACAACCCGTTATAAGCAGTAAAGATATCAGAAATAGTGTTAGTTTCTTCATAATTAAATCCTTTAGGAAGGTGTTTTTTAAAATCATCAAACATTGGTGCAATTATACTAAGTTTTTCACCTCTTGGGTGAATAAAATAGAGTTCCTTTGCATGCAGCATTACCCTTGGCGCTTTTTGCTCTTTTTTACCATACAAGGTATCACCGATAATATACCTTCCGATTGTATTTAAATGAACCCTGATCTGATGCGTCCTTCCGGTAAAAAGTTTTGCTGCGGCTATGTTTTCATACAGAGGAACAAAAAGCGTCTTGGCTTCCCGGCCGCTTTTAACATACGCCATTTTAAGTCTGTTTTTCGGGTTTCTGGCTATAGGTTTATCTACACACACTGCATCTTTTAAAGGTTCGTTTAAAATCATTATATAATACCTGCCCATTGATTTGTCTTTAAGCTGGGCGCTTAAAAATTCGTGCGTTTTATTGTTTTTGGCAATTAAAAGCGCACCGCTGGTTTCTTTGTCTATCCTGTGGACTATCCCGAACCTTTCTTCCCCGGCGATGGTTGAGAGTCTATAATTTTTTAATTTAAGCCAGTCAACAAGTGTCGCTTCTTTTACGCTCGGCGCCGGGTGAACTACAATCCCCGGCGGTTTGTTTATCACCAAAACATCCTCATCTTCATATAAAACCGGAATTTCAAAATTTACCACATACTCTTCTTTTGAAGGTTCGGCGCTTTTTATATCGACTTCAATATTATCTCCATTATTTAATTTTACGCCGCCCTTTTTTATAATTTTCCCGTTTACTTTTACCAAAGATTTTTTGATTAACTGCTCTATCTGGTTTCTTGAAACATTCAGTTTTTCACTTAAAAATTTATCGACTCTTTCGTTTTTATCGGAAATAAACGTATGTATCAATCATATCCTTTTTTAAAAATTATAGCAAATAATAATGGTGTTATTAAGGCTTTTAAGTTAGTTAAAATTATTATGGTTTTTAGAGTTGTTATGTTAGTTAGGGTTATTAGTTGGAGTTATTATGGTTGTTAAAGATAATTGTATCTATTTTATATCAGGTGCTACTTTTCTCAATTATTTCTTTACCACAAAAATCTAACGATTTTTCGGGTGCCACTTAATTTTACATTTTCCATTTTAAATTGAAACATTTTCCATTGAAGCATTCTCCATTAATTTGGTATAATACCGTTTTAAAAAGGCCTTCAATGAAAAGAGATCCAAAAAGAATTTTAATCAAATTTTCAGGTGAAGCATTAGCCGGTGAAGACGGCTTTGGAATAAATACAAAAATATTAAAATATTTGGCAGATGAAATAAAATCTGTAATAAACGAAGGCTTCGAAGTAGCCATTGTTATAGGTGGCGGAAACTTCATTAGAGGCGTTAGTGCGGCAAAAGACGGAATCATTAGAAGAACTTCAGGTGATTATATGGGTATGATGGCAACGGTAATTAACGCCGTAGCAATGCAAGAAGCCCTTGAAAACGACGGCGTAGCTGTCAGGGTTCAAAGTGCCATCAAGATGGAAGAAATAGCGGAAAACTTTATAGTAAGACGCGCAATTAGACATCTTGAAAAAGGAAGGGTTGTAATTTTTGCGGCGGGGACCGGAAATCCTTTTTTCACCACAGATACGGCTGGCGTGCTAAGAGCCAGTGAAATCGGAGCTCATGCCATTATAAAAGCCACAAAGGTTGACGGCGTTTACGATAAAGACCCGGCAAAATACGATGACGCCAAACTTTTAAAAGAAATAAGTTATGAAGAAGCACTAAAAGATAACATAAAAGTAATGGACGATACGGCTATCGCATTAGCAAGGGAAAACAGACTTCCGATAATCGTATGTAATATGTTTAAAAAAGGGAACCTTTTAAAAATCCTTAAAAACGACCCTGATGCAAAATTTTCCATAGTAAAATAAACAAAAGGAGCACCATGAGAATAGAACAAATCAACGCAAAAGCACTTGAGAGAGTGAATTATGACAGATATCTGTTAAGCCAGGCGATCGCAAAAAGAGTAAACGAACTTATTAACGGAGCAAAACCTTTAATCGAACTTCCAAAACCAAACATGCAGTTAACTGAAATAGCTACACTTGAAATAGCTGAAGGTCTTGTAAAGGTTAAAGAAATTTGAGAGAAGATTTCCTTCATTTAATAGAAAAAATCAAGCATATAAAAACTACTGAAGAAGCCTTAAGGCTTCTGCTTCAAAGAATCAATACACCGCTTATAAACGAAGCAATCGAATTCGCAATTAAGGCACACAGCGGCCAAAAAAGAAAAAGCGGTGAAGATTACGTAATCCACCCTATATTGGTTGCAGTTATAACCAGCTATTTTAGCGAAGACGAAGATGTAATTGCAGCGGCTATACTTCATGATATTGTGGAAGATACTGATTATACAATCTATTACATTAAAGACAAATTCGGACAAAACGTTGCCAATCTTGTAGAGGGCCTCACTAAAATAGTAGAAATAAGACAAAGTTCTCTGATTCCTTCCACGTCAAACGAAAAACTGACAAAATCGGCAATGACTTTCAGAAAAATGTTACTTGCATCCATTCAGGATATAAGGGTTTTGGTTATTAAACTCTGCGACAGATTGCACAATATGTTAACCCTTGACGCCCTGCCGCCGCACAAACAAAAAAGAATTGCCGAAGAAACACTTGTGGTATATACGCCAATTGCCCACAGACTTGGTATTTCAACACTTAAAAACTGCCTGGAGGATTTGGCTTTTAAATATCTCCTTCCGGAAGAATACAAAAAAATCGACGAATATTTAAAAAAACACAAAGAGGAATTCAGATTAAGATTAAACGAGTTTACGCAAAAAATTCAAAAGCTTTTATTAAAAGAAGGTCTAAAAGATTTTGAAGTTAAAAGCAGAATAAAACATTATTATTCAATTTTTTTAAAAATGCAGAGAAAAGGTATATCAATTGAAGAAATTTTAGACCTTCTCGCCGTAAGAATCATAGTAAACGAGCCGATAGAATGTTATGAAACACTCGGCGTGGTGCATTTAAATTTCAGACCTCTTATTTCAAGATTTAAAGACTATATCGCAATTCCAAAAGAAAACGGATACCAAACGCTTCATACAACGGTTTATGACGGAAACTCTATTATTGAAGTGCAAATAAGAACGTTTGATATGGATAAAAATGCGGAATTCGGAATAGCAGCGCATTGGAAATACAAACTAAATACAGCCCTTCCGAATATCAAATGGCTTGAAGATATGAAATTTGAAGAAGACATAGAAGACTTCTACGAACTGGCCAAAAACGACCTCTTCAGTGAAGATATTGTCGTTTATTCACCAAAATTCGACACATTCACACTGCCAAGAGGTGCTACGGCACTCGATTTTGCCTATATGATACACACCGACATCGGAAACAAAGCGATAGGTGCATACATCAACAAAGAAAAAGCAACACTTTTAACAACACTAAAAACAGGCGACATAGTCAGAATTGAAACAGGAAATGAAATAATCCCAAGATGCAGCTGGATAGAATCCCTTAAAACCAGCAAGGCCAAATACGAACAGAAAAAACTATGCCGTCAAAAAGAAAAAGAGATAAACAGACGCCTGGCTATTGCAATACTTAAAGGTGTATTCGATATAGATGAAATAAAAATAAAAGCTCTTGTAAAAGCGAATAATTTATGCGAATCGATAAGTAAAATCGTAGAAGATAAAAACTTTTTAAAAGATGTAATAAAAAGACTCTACAAAACAATGAGAAAAAGAAATATTCTTTATTTTAAAAATATAAACCTAAAAGAGTTTGAATTCGGAAATATAAGGGTATTAACAAATAAACAGGTCCAGGATATCAGTTTTAATTACTGCTGTCATCCTAAATTCGGTGATAAAATATTAGGTCTTTTAAAGAAAAAAGAAGTTGAAATTCACCACAGATTTTGTAATAATGCCGAAAAGAAAATTGACAAAGCCGTTTTCGTAGAATGGATAAGAAATACACAAAACAGATATTTTCTCGTAGTAACCCTTCAAAACAAAAAGGGGGAACTTGCTAAATTCGTAAGTTTTCTAAGCAGACTCGGTATTTTTATCCATTCTATAAATTTAGGAAAAGAATCAAATAACTGCAAACTCGAAATAGAGTTTGATTCAAAAATGTTTAATACGATTAAACAAAAAATAGCAAGCGAATACAATATCATAGAATTTATTTCAACAAAGGACGCGTATAATGGATAAAATTAAAAATGAAGAATTGCAAAAACACCCTAAACTTGATGAAGCAATGGCTGAAATCAAAAGGGGAAGCAGTGAAATTATAGGCCTTGATTATATTGAAAAACTAATCAACAGATACCTTCAGACAGGTGAAAGATTTACCATAAAAGCCGGATTTGACCCTACCGCTCCGGACTTGCATTTAGGTCATACGGTTCTTTTGCAAAAACTTAAAACTTTTCAAAAATACGGGGCTACCGTTCAGTTTTTAATAGGTGATTTTACAGCACAGATAGGTGATCCGAGCGGTAAAAGCGCCACGCGTAAAATGTTAACCCCTGAAGAAGTGGCCGAGAACGCCCAAACCTACAAAGACCAGGTATTTAAAATTCTGGATAAAGACAATACGGAAGTTGTATTCAATTCAAAATGGCTAAATGCTCTTGGTGCAGCCGGAATCGTTGAACTTACCACAACTTATACGGTTGCAAGAATGCTTGAAAGAGACGATTTTGAAAAAAGATTCAAAAGTCAAACCCCAATCGCAATAAGCGAATTTATATACCCTCTTCTTCAGGGATATGACAGCGTTGCTTTAAAATCAGACATTGAAATAGGCGGAACGGACCAGAAATTCAATCTGTTAATGGGAAGACAACTGCAAAAAACCTATAACGTAGGAAAAGAACAGAGTGTCATAATGATGCCGCTTTTAGTAGGTCTTGACGGAATTAATAAAATGAGTAAATCTTTAGGAAACTATATCGGTATAACCGAAGACCCTAATACCATATTCGCAAAAGTTTTATCAATTTCGGATGAACTGATGTGGGACTGGTATGAACTTTTAAGCGATAAATCGATAGAAGAAATAAACAAATTAAAAGAAGAAGTAAAGAACGGAATGAATCCTAAAATTGCAAAAGAAGCACTTGCAATCGAAATTGTTGACAGATTCCACGGACAGGGCGAAGGACTTAAAGCAAAAGAGCATTTCGACAAAGTGCATAAACAAGGGCAAATTCCGGATGACATACCTGAATTTGAAATAGAAGAACAAAATATCGTTGACGCTCTGGTAAATACTAAACTTGCAAGTTCGAAATCAGAAGCAAGACGCCACATAAAAGGCGGGGCGGTTAGAGTAAACCAGGAAAAAATAAACGACCAGAACTTAATATTAAAAAGCGGTGAAGAATATATACTTCAAATCGGAAAAAGAAAATTCGCAAAAGCAAAGGTAAAATAATGAAACCTCTCAAAATCGGTAAACACACTATAAAACACCCTATAATACAAGGGGGTATGGGACTTGGCATCAGCTGGGATAAACTTGCCGGAAACGTAAGTAAAGAAGGCGGCCTGGGTGTAATAAGCGCAGTCGGGACGGGATATTATGAAGATAAAAAATACGCAAAAAAACTGGTAGAGGGAAGACCTCTTTTGGAAAAAGAGTTTTATAACACTGACGCACTTTTCAAAATTTTTGAAAATGCAAGAAAAATATGCGGTGACGCACCTCTTGGATGCAACGTATTATATGCCATTAACGACTACGGAAGGGTTGTAAGGGATGCATGCGAAGCGGGTGCCGATATAATAATAACAGGTGCCGGACTTCCTATGGATATGCCCGAATACACAAAAGATTTCCCAAATGTCGCACTAGTGCCTATAGTATCAACCGGAAGAGCGTTTAAACTTATTGCAAAAAGATGGGAAAAAAGATACGGAAGAATTCCTGATGCTGTAATCGTAGAAGGACCGCTTAGCGGCGGTCATCAGGGATTTAAATACGAAGAGTGCTTTAAAGAGGAAAACCAGCTAGAAAACCTCATCCCGGACGTAAGAGAAGAAGTTGACAAATGGGATCCAAATATACCTGTAATAGCAGCTGGTGGTATCTGGTCACATGAAGATATCGTAAAATTTATGGATTTGGGCGCTGACGGGGTGCAGCTTGGGACAAGGTTTGCATTAACTTATGAATGCGACGCAAGTGATGAATTTAAACAGATTCTTTTAAACGCAAAAAAAGAGGATATAGTTTTGATGAAATCGCCTGTAGGATATCCTGCCAGAGGTATCAGGACAAAACTTATAGAAAAAGTTGAAAAAAAAGAAGGACCTATAATCAAGTGTATTTCTAACTGCGTATTCCCATGTAACAGAGGTGAAGAAGCAAGAAAAGTAGGATACTGCATTGCAGACAGACTTGCAGATGCTTATATGGGTGATGAAGAGTTAGGCCTTTATTTCAGCGGTGCCTACGCATATAAAGCAGACAGACTTTTAAGCGTTAAAGAACTTATGAAAGAACTGCTCGGAGAATAATGAAAAAATTTATTTTCATACTTCTTTTTTCCTTTTTATACGCAGCGTGTAACAAATCATCTATCAATACCGCATATCAGGATTATTACAAATACCAGCAAAAATATATCGCGGCAATCCTTGACAACAATAAACAAAACGAAATCAAAGCGCTCGAAGGCTTAATTGATTGCGGCGAATTTTTAAAATTTAACGTAACGGATTATAAACAGAAACTTAAAAAATTAAAAAAACACAAACTCAAATCAAAAATAAATTCCGAAAAACCTTCACCCGATTCAACGCCGTCAAATAAAACCAAAAAACCATCAAGATATATCAAAATCTATTCATACAGCCCTTTAAAAATTAAAATACCTGATACAAATATCAGGTTTTTTACAATTAAAACGACAATTTACAAAAAAGTAATAGATCTTCCAAATGCCATAATAGCAAAACCTATATCTAAAAAAATCGGTAACGTAAATTTAAAAATAGCCCAGTTCAATAAAAAAACAGTCCGGATAGTTTACTATTCAAAACAAAAGTTCACAATTAAATACACTTTAAAAAACCACATCATAAACATTCAGATTAACCCGTCGCAAAAAAAACAAACAATAAAAAGCGTTTTAGCACAAAAACCAAAAGCCTATAAAACCAAAAAGAAAATTATAGTTATAGACCCTGGACACGGCGGAAAAGACGCCGGAGGTGTCGGAATTAAAAACAGATATGAAAAAATAGCCGTGCTTCAAATTTCCAAATATCTAAAAAACTATCTTTTAAAAAAAGGTTATATCGTTTATTTAACAAGAAACAGCGATTATTTTATACCTCTTAAAAAAAGAACGCATTTTGCAAATTTAAAAAAAGCAGATCTATTTATTTCCATTCACTGCAACATCGCCCCAAGACACAACAGAAAAATCCATGGAATCGAAACATACTTTTTATCACCTACAAGAAACGAAAGGGCAATAGCCGTAGCTAGACTAGAAAACAAAGAAATAAAAGGTCTTAATTATATGGACCAGAGGGTAATTTTAAATTTTCTAAACAGAGACAGAATGATTGATTCAAACAAGCTTGCAATAGATATACAGCAGGGAATGTTAAGTTCACTTAAAAGCAGATACAACTATGTCAAAGACAACGGCGTAAGGCCCGCACCTTTTTGGGTTTTAGTAGGAACGCAGATGCCGGCTATTTTAATCGAAGCGGGATATTTAACCAATCCTTTGGAATCTTCGAGATTATTCACCCCAACCTATCAAAAACTACTGGCAAAAGGTATAGCCCAGGGAATTGAAAATTATTTCAGAAAAAATCCATAACTAAGTTGTGAAATCGTAAGATTGTGAAATGGTTAAGAAAATATTTAAAATTTATTCTTTAATACCCTTCGCTACTTATCAACTTCACAACTTAACTACTTATTATCCCTTTAATTAATAAGCTCAAACTCATTTTTTTCTTTATTATAATTATAAACTTCCCCGGTTTCGATTATATAATACCAGCCGATTAAATTAAGTTTACCCTCTTGAACCCTTTCTCTTACAAACGGATAAGTCATAAGATTATCAAGCTGTTTAATAACATTTAACTGCTCTACCTCCCACTCTCTGAGTTTTGGGTCTTCAATATCTATAACCGATTCTTTAACGTCATCTATTATTTCAAGCCACTTTTTAACCAGAGGCAGCTTTTCAAGCTTTTCGGGTGGATAAAAAAGAGCCTTCAATCCGCCGCAGTTGCTATGTCCGCATACGAGAACGTTTTCAACTTCCAGGTATTTTACTGCATATTCAAGAATTGAAGCGGTGCATTTATACGTCCCGTCGTTTATTTCAAAAGGCGGCACAATATTTGCAATGTTTCTAACCACGAATATTTCGCCTGGCATAGTTTTGGTTATAAGGTTTGGAACGATTCTGCTGTCACTGCAGCCTATATAAAAAGTATGCGGTTTTTGCCCTTCCTTTAATTCCTGAAACAGGTCTTTATGTGTTTCAAAATCCTCTTTTTTAAAATTTAAAACCCCTTTAAAAAGCTTTTCACTCATTTTTCATCCTTTCTATTAACTTAAGTATCGTATTAAATATTTTTTCTACCGACTTAAGGTTTACCCTTTCATTTACCGAGTGGGGATTTTCAATTATAGGACCTATTGACGCCATAGATACATTAGTAAGCTTGTTTTTTAATACGGCACATTCAAGCCCGGCGTGTATTACTTTATATTCCGTATTCATAATTTCTTTTAACATTCTTGCAAGTTCGCTTACTTCCGGTTTCCAGGCCGGATATTCGCCTTCAAATTCAATCTCGGCCCCCGCACATTTTTGTTTGATATACTCTTTTACTTCTTCAAGCTTTTCATTAGAATTTGCCCTTAGTGTCAAAATTATGTTTTCATTTTCAACCATTGCAAAATTTACCGATTTACTTACAACCTGAAATTCAAAATCGTATTCAAGCACGCCGTGAGGCAGTTTTTTTAAAAATTTCAAATAATCTTTTGAAATCACATTCATTTCCTTGCCGTTTTCCGACTCAAAACAGACTTTTGCATAAGCGTTTGCCGGTATTGAATTTCTTCTCTCACCGCCTTTTATACTACAAATATTACCCACTTTTTTTATCAGTTCGACAATAGCGTTTGGTATTTCTTTGTCAATATCCACGCCGCTGTGACCGCCAGGAAGGTTTTGAATATTTATATCCGCGCAAAACCCCCTGCATTTTATGTATTCCACAGGATATTTTACTTTTACATCCACACCGCCGGCACAACCGATGTAAATATTTTCGTCTTCGCTGTCAAGGTTTAACAAATATCTGCTTTTTATATCAAGGTTAAGATTAAAAGCGCCAATAAGCCCTATTTCTTCATCATTGGTAAATAAAAATTCCAAATTGTCATGTTTTTTCATTAAATAAAGCATAATGGCCACGCCTATTCCGTTATCTGCACCAAGTGAGGAATTTTTAGCTTTTAACCACCCTTCCTCTTCAACTATTTCAATATTAGGTGCACTGCCTACACATACCATGTCATAATGGCTTTGCAGACATAAAACCGGTTTATTTTTAAAAGCTAAAACATTGCCCGCCTCATCCACTTTATGCTCATAACCGCTCTTTTTAATCCATTCAATTAAAAACTCTCTCATCTTTTCCGTATTGCCGCTGCAGTGAGGTATTTTTGTAATTTTTTTAAAAATATCCAATACTTCTTTCATCTTTTTCCTTTTTTTATATTACTTTTTTCTTAAGCTCTTTCCTTCACAACTTCACAACTTATCCACTTCACTACTTCACCACTTAATAACTTTTTTAGATATAATTTAACAAAAAGGCCTTTTATGAAATATTTAAAATTCTTATTAATTATCATACCACTTTTTTTTATAGGATGTGTAAATAAAAAAGGCGTTTCACTTAAATATTATCCGGAATGTCACGAATATTATGACTATTACGGCGTTTATCATGAAGAATGTGATAATAATGTGTATAATTTCGACTCAAAAAAAGAAAAAAAAGAACTGCCTCCGATATGTCTTGACTGCAACTAACTAATAAGTGGATAAGTTGTGAAGGAAAGGAAGGGAAAATGGATATTAATGAAATTTTAAAAGAGCGCCAAAAATGGTTTGAATGGAAAAATATAAAACCGATTTATGAAAAAATTAAACAATGGAAAATGAAAAATGAAAAATTAAACATAACAAATATAAAATTAGACGAAATTATAGAAATAACGCTTGACGAAAATAAAGAAACACTAAATGAAATTGAAGAAATCGCAAAAATGCTAAAACCTTGGCGAAAGGGGCCTTTTCAAATAAACGACCTGTTTATTGACACGGAATGGAGAAGTTATATCAAATGGAATATATTAAAACCCCATCTAAATCTGGAAGGCAAAGAAGTTTTGGACGTAGGATGCAATAACGGGTATTATATGTTCAGAATGCTTGAAATGAGCCCGAAAAGCATTACAGGATTTGACCCAAGCGCTCTTTTTAACCTTCAGTTTGATTTTATTAACTCATTTATCAAAAGTAATATCGAATATAAGCTTTTAGGTGTAGAACACATACCTTATTACGGCAAAAAATTCGATACTATTTTCTGTCTGGGCGTTTTATACCACAGACCGGACCCCATAACTATGCTTAAAGAATTAAAAGCGGGACTTAATCCAAACAGCGAAGTAATTCTTGATACATTAATTATCGAAGGGGAAGATGAAATCGCATTATGTCCGGTTAGATACCAGAAAATGAAAAATGTATATTTTATTCCGACTTTAAAAGCTCTTTACAACTGGATAGAAAAAGCAAAATTTAAAGATGTTGAATTTTTGGGACAAAAATACACAACTTTGGAAGAACAGCGCAAAACAGAATGGATTGAAGGCGAAAGTTTAAATAATTTTTTAAATGAAGATTTAACTAAAACAGTGGAAGGATATCCACCGCCTTTAAGGGTATATTTAAAACTTAAAAATTAAGCTTCACTTCCTGCGTTCATCATGAAGTAATATACTAAAATAATAAATGCAAAAGTTGTAATAAATGAAGCCGCTAAGATTGTTCCGAATCCCATTTTTTCTCCTTTTTTTTTGAAATATAGTAAAATTATACAAAAAAGGAACTAAATGTCAAAACATTTAACCCACACCAAAGACCTAAGCAAAGAGGAGATATTACAAATATTCTCATATGCCAAAAACTTTCTTGATTTCAAAAAAAGAGACGATTTAAAAGGTAAACTGATTATTAATATTTTTTTTGAAAATTCTACAAGAACAAGAAGCAGTTTTGAAATTGCCGCAAAAAGACTAGGTGCGGATGTAGTTAATCTTGACGTTGCAAGAAGTTCTACAAGCAAAGGTGAAACACTTTTTGATACTGCTGCAAACCTTGACGCAATGGGTCCTGACGCAATCGTAGTCCGCCACAACCGCGCAGGCGTTCCTAAAATTCTTTCAAAATATGTAAAATGTTCAATAATTAATGCAGGTGATGGGGCGCATCAACATCCCACACAAGGGCTTTTGGATCTTTTTACCTTAATGCAAAAATGGGGAAGTTTGGAAGGTAAAAAAATTGCAATTATCGGCGATATAAGAAACAGCCGCGTAGCAAACAGCGATATTGAACTTTTTACAAGATTCGGTGCTAAAGTTCTACTTGTAGGTCCACCTCAATTCTTGCCAAAAACACATCTTCCGACAACCCATTCTTTAAAAGAGGCCGTGGAATTTGCAGATGCCCTGATTAGTCTGAGAACCCAGACTGAAAGACATAAAAATCCGACTTTTTCATCACTTCAGGACTATGCGCAAAACTTTAAAGTAACAAAACAAATTATCGGTGATAAAAATATTTTTATAATGCATCCTGGACCGGTTCACAGAAACATTGATCTTGATGACGCTATAATGGATGATGAAAGATGCCTGGTTTTAGAACAGGTCAGAAACGGAGTTGCTGTTAGAATGGCAATCTTAAAACATCTTTTAACGAAAAGCCTGCAGTGAATATTAAAAACTTAAAGTTTTTTCTAATAGATTTCAACGGAAACACCTACATTGAAGATGTCAAAAAATTAAAAGACATCTATTTTTCATTTCCGGCTTATCAAAATCACAATTTCAAACCTCAAAGAAAATGTAAAATTAAAGAAAAAACACCTGTAACTTTTGAACGATACAAAAAAGCTTTTAATTATGTAATAGAAGAGATTAAAAGAGGAAATACTTATTTGTTAAACCTGACTTTTCCTACAGATATCAAAACAGACTGCTCTTTATTTGAAATTTTCATTTCTTCAAAAGCTATGTTTAAATTGTATTATAAAAACAGGTTTGTATGTTTTTCTCCTGAAAGATTCGTAAAAATAGAAAACGATAAAATTTTTACATATCCAATGAAAGGAACAATTGACGCATCTCTGCCCAAAGCAAAAGAAACAATACTTTCCAATATCAAGGAAATGGCCGAACACACGATGGTCGTGGATCTTTTAAGAAACGACCTTGGAATTATAGGAAGAGATGTTAAAGTAAATAAATTTCGTTTTGTTGATAAAATTAAAGCAGGTGAAAAGGAACTTCTGCAGGTTAGCAGCGAAATTGAAGCAACCTTGCCAAATAACTGGCATTATAACTGGCTGGAGCTTATTAAACAAATGCTTCCTGCAGGTTCCATTACCGGAACCCCAAAGAAAAAAACAATAGAAATTATAAAAAAAGCCGAAAATTATGAACGTGGTTTTTATACGGGAATATTTGGTATTACTGATGAAAAAACATTTCTTGATAGCGCTGTAATTATTAGATACATTGAAACCCCTAATAACATACCTTTACAACATTACAACTTATCAACTTATCAACTTTACAATTACATTTACAAAAGCGGCGGAGGAATAACAATTGATAGTAATATTAATAATGAATACGATGAATTAATAAAAAAAGTATATATACCTAATTAACTACGATTTTATTTCTTCCACTATTTTTTGCTTTATATAATCGTTTATCTGCAAGTTTTAACATTTCAGCCAAAGTTTCACCTTCATCAGCTATTCCAGCTGAAAAAGAGTATTTAATGTTTTGCCAAGGCTTTAAACTTTTTCTTATTTTATACATCACAATCATTGCTTCTTCTTTAGTTGTATCAGGCATATAAAGCATAAACTCTTCACCCCCGTATCTTATAAGAAAGTCTGATTTTCTTATAGTGTTTTTGATGGTATTTACAAAGTGAATTAATATTTGATCACCTACTTGATGACCAAAAGTATCATTGATTTTTTTAAAATAGTCAATATCAATCATTGCAATAGATTTTTTTTCATTGATATTAAATATATTTTCAAGATTTCCTTCTAAAAACATCCTGTTATAAGCCCCCGTTAACGGGTCTATTTGAAGTTGTCTTTTTACTTTTTTTATGTTTTCACAAATTTCCAAAAGGTTATTCACTCTTAAAATCAGCTCTTCTTTTAAAAAGGGTTTTCCCAAAAAATCATTAGCACCAAGTTTTAATGTTTTTAAAAATTTATCAGTTTGAGTATCTGAAGAAAGAACTATCACGGGAAGTTCGGACATATTATATTTCTCACGAATTGACATAAGAAGCTGCTGCCCATCCATTTTTGGCATAAGTAGTTCCGTAAGCACCATATCTATATTTTGAATTTTAAGTTTTTCAAGCGCTTCTAAACCATTTTTTGCTTTTATAACATTTATATTGATTTTGTTTAAAATTTTTTCTTCTAAATCTAATATTTCAGAATCTTTATCTACAACTAATACATTAACACTTTTATTCCGATAAAGATGTTTTATAAACCTTATTAGGTAATCAATTGTATGAAAGTCATCTTTTACGATGAAATCAATAACCTCTTTTTCCAATTTAGAACCAATAAATTCTTTTTCAAACTGAGTCATAACAATTATATTACTAGAGTAATTTAAAATGTATTTAATATGTTCACCTTTTAATGAATCAGGCAGTATATAATCACACAAAAAAAGATCATACTCTTTTATATTGGAAAGGTTTTTAAGTTCTTCGAAGTTTTTTACAAGATCACAGCTTGCAAATACGAGATATTTATCAATGTTTTTCTTTAAAAGTTTCCTGTAGATTTCACTATCTTCTACAATTAAAATTTTCATGAAAACCCCCTTTTAAACAGATTATTATATCACAAAAAGAAAAAAAGGGGGAAAGAGATTAAAAATTAGCAAGAATATGAAGTTATGAATTCATACGGATGCGGTCTTCCTTCTACCGGAATAATTTCAGTTTCATATTTATAATCAATGTATGTTTTAATAAACTCATCAGTCATTACAGGTTTTAAGAAGCTGTTTGGATCTTTTAATTCATCTTCAACAGCGTAAATAGCTTCTCTTAAAGTTGCAGGAAGAGTTCTGATTCCTCTTTCTTTAATTTCATCAAGTGTAAGTTCAAATAAATCTTCGTTTAATGGTTCTCTTGCAGCTTCGTAAATTTCAAGGTTGTTTTTAATTCCATCAAGTCCTGCAAGTAACATTACAGTAAATGCTAAATAAGGGTTTGCAGTTGAATCAGGGAATCTAAATTCAGTTCTTACAGATTTTTCACCTGCACCAAAAGGAATTCTACAGCTTGCACTTCTGTTTTTAGCGCTGTATGCTAAAATGTTTGGAGCCTCAAATCCAGGCTGAAGTCTTTTGTAAGAGTTCATTGACGCATTTGTAAATGCAGCAACAGCGTTAGCGTGAGCAAATACACCTGCAATGTATTTTTTTGCAATATCGCTTAAGTTTGCATATCCGTTTGGATCATAGAATAAGTTTTTACCATCTTTCCAGATTGATTGGTGAGTATGCATTCCGTTTCCGTTATCACCATATAAAGGTTTTGGCATAAATGTAGCAGTTTTACCATTTAAGTGAGCCACCATTTTAACTACATATTTCAGTTTTTGAACATTATCTGCCGCTTCTACAAGTGTTCCAAATTTTACACCGATTTCACCTTGAGCCTGAGCAACTTCATGGTGAACAACGAATGTTTCAAGACCTACTTCTTTTAAAACTTTTACCATTTCCGCTCTTAAATCCATCATAGTATCAGTTGGAGGAACTGGGGAATAACCACCTTTTGTTCTTGGTCTGTGTCCGATAT
The DNA here is from genome assembly GCF_054656815.1 of Nautilia lithotrophica. Classification (NCBI taxonomy): domain Bacteria; kingdom Pseudomonadati; phylum Campylobacterota; class Epsilonproteobacteria; order Nautiliales; family Nautiliaceae; genus Nautilia; species Nautilia lithotrophica. The sequence continues at coordinate 319,097 of NZ_BAAHXN010000002.1, read as the reverse complement.
TTAGCTCATCACCCCAATCAGCATAATCATTCCATACACCTTCACTTGAATCAACTTCATAGCACTGAGAGTTTATATCGTCTCTGATTACAATATTGTCAAATACGAAAAATTCGTTTTCAGGTCCGAAATACGCAACATCACCGATATTTTGCTCTTCCATATATTTAAGAGCTTTTTTAGCAATGCTTCTAGGACATTTTTCATAAGGTGTTCCATCAGTGTTATAAACGTCACAGAAAATAACCATTGTAGGATCAGCTGTGAAAGGATCTACAAAATGTGTTCCAATTTCAAAGTCTGGTTTTAAAATCATATCAGATTCGTTAATAGGCTGCCAAGCAGGAATACTACTTCCATCAAACGGAATTCCATTTGTAAGAACTTCTTCATCCATAGCATCAATATCATATGTTACGTGGTGCCATACACCTTTAATATCAGTAAATCTGAAATCAATAAATTCGATCTCTTTTTCTCTACATTCTTGTAAGAATTCTTTTGCAGTCATTTGCTCTCCTTTTAAAAATTTGAAATAATTATATCCAAGTTATACTATTTACACCGAAAAAAATTGTATAAATTTTAATCAATGGAGAAAATGTGAAATTTATTGAAACAATATTAATAACAGATAAAATTGAAAATCTTAATTTACACAATAATAGAATGAATAAAACGAGATACAATTTTTTTAAAGCAAAACCGCTAAATTTAAAAGATTATATTGAAATCAAACCTAATAAAAGAGTAAGAGTCACATATTCCGAAAAAATAGAAAACATCGAATATTTCGATATAATAAAAAGAGAATTTAACTCATTTAAAATAGTTTATTCCGATATAGATTATCAATATAAATATGCCGATCGGGATAAATTAAACGCTTTAAAAGATTCTAATTTTGATGAAGTAATTATTATTAAAAAAGGCTTTGTAACAGATACAACCATATCAAATTTGGCTTTTTTTGACGGAAAAGAGTGGTATACACCTAAAACCCCGCTTCTAAAAGGCACTAAAAGAGAAGAACTAATCCAAAAAGGCTTTCTTAAAGAAAAAGATATATCAATAAACGATATAAAAAAATATAAAAAATTTGCAATGTTAAACGCAATAGTAGGTTTTTATGAAAGAGACATAACATGCATCAGTTTTTAAATTTTATAGGAGGGCTTGGATTATTTTTATTTGCTTTAAGTCTGCTTGAATCAAGTATTAAAAACCTAGGTTTAAAAAAACTTAAAGATTTTGTAAAAAAACACACAAGTAGCGTATATGGCGGAATTCTTGTAGGATTTATAGTAACTGCGATAATTCAGTCTTCATCAGCCACTACCATAATAGTCCTTGCGCTTGTAGGTGCAGGAATAATGCCTCTTAAAAACTCAATAGGCGTAATACTAGGTGCAAATATAGGCACAACCGTTACCGCATGGATAGTTACAATTTTAGGTTTTAAAGTAAAAATTATGCTTTTTGCAAATCCACTTTTGGCTATTGGGGCACTCGGGTATCTTCTTATAGATAACAAAAAATACAGGAATATATTTTTATTTTTCATAGCTTTTGCACTGGTTTTCATAGGACTCGAATTTATGAAAGAGAGTATGAAAGAGATAGCACATAATATAAACTTAGCCGATTTCAGGCAGTATAATTTTGTATTTTATTTAATACTCGGAATTATAATCACAGCAATTATTCAATCCTCATCAGCCACAACGGCAATAGCCCTGACCGCAACCGCCAGTGGAATAATAGATTATAAAACAGCCCTTTTAATAATAATCGGTGCAAACATAGGAACTACAATTACCGCATGGCTTGGCAGTATCGGAAGGGACAGCAACAAAAAAAGAGTGGCTTTTATTCATACTATTTTTAATCTGACCACAGGGATAATCGTTTTGGTTATATTAAATCCTTTGAGCAAATTTACGCTTTATCTCTCAAAAAACGACTATTTAATTGCGATTTCCCTGTTTCACACCATATTTAACGTTTTAGGGGTTTTAATCATTTTACCTTTTGTAAACATACTTGAAAAATTATCCAAAAAAATTATAAAAGACAAACCGATAATAGTAACTAAATACATTACCAACATAGACACTTCAATGCCGGAAATTGTTAATGAAGCACTTAATAAAGAATTAAAAAGATTCGTAAAAAAATCGTTAAAATTTTATCTTCATACATTTAAAATTTCGTCAAAAGCATTTAAAGACGAAAAATATTTAAATTTATACATCGATTATGACACCGATGAAGAGTATAAATATTTAAAAAAGCTCTCTTCCGAAATAGAAAAAGTAGCCCTTGAAGTAAATAATGACGAAATTTTAAAAACCCTTTACAACATTACGATTTCAAACAAACAGATAAAAGACATCTCACACAATATAGATGAATTTTTGTTTGACGACAACGAATATTTAAAAGAATACATTTCAGAACTCAGAAACAAACTTATAAATTTTGCAAAAGAGTTTTACGAATGGTATAAAAACGGAGGTGAAAAACCGACTTATAAACCTATAACCAGAGATATCGCCTTAGCTATCAAAAATGACAAAATCAGTCCTTACATTTCCATTACATTATTAAATGTTAATTATTACATCAACAGAGCACTTGAAAATTTAATAAATATTCCCAATCACAGAAACAATATCTAACTTTTAATTAAGTTATGATAAAATTAACAAAAAAAGGATTTCAATGAAATGGGATTTAACTCCTCTTTTCAGTTCGTTAAATGAAGCTGAAGAGTTTTTAAAACAGGCAGAATTTAAAGCGATAGAATTTGAAAAAAACTACAAAAGCAGATTATATACATTAACGCCCGAGGAATTTTTAAATGTTTTAAAAGAGTATGAGGAAATATGGGAAAACATCGGAAGAAGCCTTACTTATGCATATCTGGAATTTGCAACTGATACAAACAAAGGCAATATACTCGCCAGATTTCAGGAAATTGCCAATAAAGCGGAAGAACATTTGATATGGTTTGAGCTTGAATTTATCTATCTTCCGATAGACAAACAGCAAAAATTTATAGACAATGCCGGCGTTTATAAATATTATTTAATACATCTTCAAGAAGAAGCCCCATATAAATTAAGCGAAAAAGAAGAAAAAATTTTAATGAAAAAAGACCTTACAAGCGGTAGTGCATTCAGCAGGCTGTTTGATGAACATATAAGCAGACTTAAATTTTTCTTCAACGGCGAAAAACTGAGTGAAGAAGAGGTATTAAGCAAGCTTTATTCCTCAGACAGAAATGAGAGAAAAAAAGCACAGGTTTCCCTGACTCTTGGACTTAAACCTCATCAGGAACTTTTTGCGTATATCTACAACCAGGTAAAAAAAGACTGGAAAATAGATTTTATAGATATAAGAGGTTATGAAAACGTAGAAGAACCAAGACACTTAAGTAACAAGGTAACCAAAAAAAGCGTGGATGCCCTTGTAAAAGCCGTAAATGAAAACACATATCTTGTTGAAGAATATTATAATCTTAAAAAAGAAATTTTAGGATACGAACAGCTGTTTGATTATGACAGATACGCACCTATAAAACTTACTAAAAAAGAAGAGGAAATACCTTTTGAAAAAGCAAAAGAGATAGTTTTAAACGCTTTTAAAAATTTTTCCAATACATTTTATGATATAGCAAATAAAGCCTTTGAAGAAAAATGGATAGATGTGTATCCGAAAGAAGGTAAAAGAGGAGGGGCTTTTTCACATTCCGCAACACCCCATGCACATCCTTATGTTTTATTAAACTACACGAATCAAAGAAGGGATATATTTACTTTGGCACACGAATTAGGACACGCAATTCATCAGTATCTCGCAAGGGAAGTAGGATATTTAAATCAGGACACTCCTCTTACCACTGCCGAAACCGCAAGTATTTTTGCGGAAATGCTTCTGTTTGAAGAGCTTAAAAAATCACTTCCAAACGATGAACTTATGGAAATATATGCAGGAAAACTCGAAGACATATTTGCCACACTTTTCAGACAGATAGTTTTTACTAATTTTGAAAGAAGAGTCCATGCGGCAGATGAGTTAAAACCGCAGGATTATAACAGAATCTGGATGGAAGAAAATCAAAAAATGTTCGGTGAGAGTGTAATACTTACACAAAATTACGAAATATGGTGGAGTTATATTCCACATTTTATCCATTCTCCGTTTTACTGCTATTCATACTCATACGCACAGCTTTTAGTTTTGACATTATATAAGTTATACAAAAGCGGATTTGAAAATTTTGAAGAAAAATATATAAAATTTTTATCTCAAGGCGGAAGCATACCGCCTAAACAACAGCTTGAAATATTCGGCGTGGACATAGAAGACGAAAATTTCTGGCAGCAGGGCATTAACGCCGTAAAAGACATGCTAAACGAATTTAAAGAGCTAAAGGAAAAAAATGATAGTGAACCTACCCTATTTTAGAGAATTGAAAGCCAAACACGCAAAAGAGATCTTGATGATTCTGCTTGAAAGGGACGAACCATTTTCAATATTAGCCCATCTTCCGGCTATCGAATTTAACCCTCCCCTTCCGGAACACATAACAAAACAATTTACTGAAATAATAGTATTTGCCATAGCAAACTACACACTTCAAAGCGCCCATATACTGGATGAAAATTTTATTTTCGAAGCGGGATTCGGTGAAGAAAACATAGGAAGTGTGGTAACCGTCCCTATTGAAAACATTATTCAAATAACACAGGATGAAGTTCCTCTATTTATCAATGCCGCGGCAACGCTTCCAAAAGAAGAAAAGCCAAAAAACCCGTTCGCAATGAACCCGAGGAACAAGAAATTCATAAAAGAGTAATTTAAAAAAAGGGACAACTGAAATTGAAAAATTTTACTTCCAAGTCTCTCGCTTCAATTACAAAAAAAAGTTTACAATCTACTATATAGTGACAGACACTATAATTTAAATTAAAAATTTATTACATTTACACCTAAAAAAACTAAAACTAAATCCTAAATAAAAGGTATATTGAAAAAGAAATATAAAATATGAATAGTTAGCAAATATTATAATAATCAATACACCGATTAACTTTATCTAACCTCAATAACATTAATTAACTTTAAAAGCCTTAACTTACTTTATTAACTTTCAATCTTATTAACTTTTCACAAAATTAAGAATAGCTTCAATATCTTTATTTTTGTCTTTATAAACGATATAAGTCTTTCTTTTTAGATTCATTCCTTTAATTTTAGACATATAAAGCTTCTTATCACGAAGTTCGTCTTTAATAACCATTTTTGAAATAATTGAAACAACCTGCTCTGTTGAACTCATTACTGTATATTTCAGTGCTGTTGAATTATGAACTACACTTATAACATTTAGAGTATCACAGGCAAATTCAAATTCCTCAAACGCTTTTTTAATAAATTCCCTTGTTGAAGAATCAGGTTCACGGCATATCATTTTATAATTTTTTAAATCCTCAAGTTCTATGCTTGGTGGCAACGGCTTATTGGAAAACACAACTAACTCATCATCTATCCATTCTACATAATTTAAGCCATTGTTTTTCTTTTTGGTTACAAAAGCCATATCAACTGCTTTTTTTTCAACATCTTCAAAAAGAGCATCATTATTTTTGATTACCAAATTTATTTCACGATTAATTAAGCTTTTAAAATACTTTATACATTCAGGCAGATTATAATTCCCAACAGTAGGACTAGCGCCAATCAAAAACGGCGTATCGGCATTTCTGAACTCTTCAAGTTTTTTTTCAAAACCGCTTAAAAATTTTTCAAACTCTTTTGCATAAATTAAAAAAGTCTGTCCTTCTTTCGTAAGAATTACACCATTCTTTTTACGCTCAAAAAGACTAACGCCCAAAAAATCTTCAAGTATTCTTATTTGCTGAGTAACAGCCGGCTGAGAAATACCAAGGGCCTTACTTGCTTTTGAAAAACTGCTTTCTCTGTTTATTACAAGAAATGTATATATCTTATCAAGGTATTTAATTACCATTTCTCTCCTCTTAAATTTTATTAATGGGAATTATAACTAAAAATTATAATAATGCAAATATAAGATATTATAAATGTATTTTTTATGTTTTTTTAATTTTTATCATTTTTGTTATAATTAATATAAAAAAGCGAGAAAATGGATTTTTTAAATGAATTAAACGAAGCACAAAAAGAAGCCGCAACTCATATAGATGGAGCACTTTTAATACTTGCGGGTGCCGGAAGCGGAAAAACAAAAACAATTACAACAAGACTAGCCTATTTATTGAGCCTAGGAATAGATCCGGCAAATACGCTTACCCTTACATTTACCAATAAAGCCGCGAGTGAAATGAGAGAAAGAGCTTTAAGGATGATTAATAACAATACTGCCCATCCGCCTCTTCTAAGCACTTTTCACAAATTTGGCCTTATGTTTTTAAAATTATACATTCATTTAATCGGAAGAAAAAACACATTCGTTATTATTGACGGCGATGATCAGAAAAAAATACTAAAATCGATATCCACCGATCTTCCTTTGTCGTTTGTCAGTAAAGAGATAAGTAAATACAAAAATTCGTTTTTAAACGCTGAAGAAGTATTTTCACTCGCAAAAGATACAACATATAAAAAATTAGCACATATTTACGACAAATACCAAAAATATCTTATAGAAAACAATCTGGTTGACTTTGATGATTTACTTCTTTTAACATACACCATATTAAATGAAAACGACGATTTATGCAAGGAAATTTCAAACAAATATCAATACATAATGGTAGATGAATACCAAGACACGAACGAAATACAGCTTCTGCTTCTAAAAAAACTATGCAGAACGCATAACAATATATGTGTAGTTGGGGATGACGACCAGTCCATTTACGGATTTAGAGGCGCCAATCACAAAAATATATTAAATTTCGAAAAAGATTTTAACGCCAAAGTTATAAAACTTGAAACCAATTACCGCTCAACAAACCAGATATTAAATGCCGCAAATTCACTCATCAGCTTTAATAAAATGAGATATGACAAAAAATTAAAATCGGCTCTTGGAGACGGAAAAGAAATTGAACTTCTAAAAAGCTATAATGAAATGGCCGAAGCCGAAGCTATTGCTAAAAGAGTCAAAAATCTAATCGACAGAGGCGTAAACCCTAAAGAAATTGCCATACTTTACAGAATAAACGCGCTTTCGCGCTCAATAGAAGACGGACTCAGAACTTACGGAATTACATATAAACTCGTAGGCGGTATGAGATTCTATGAAAGAGAAGAGATAAAAGATCTAATCAGTTATTTGAGGGTGTTTGTAAATCCAAATGACGACTATTCGTTCAAACGAATTATAAACAAACCGAAAAGAGGAATAGGAAAAACCACTATTTTAAAACTTGAAGAAGCAAAAGGAGGTAAATCTTTCCTTGAGTTTATAAAAGAGGATGATCTTTCGTTTTTAAGCAAAAAAGCAGCCAAAACACTAAAAGAGCTTGAAAAAACAATAGAGTTTTTAAGCTCGCTTCCGATTGAAGAACTTCCGGAAGCAATTGAAAAAACAATAGAACTCAGCACTAGTTACAAAGATGAAGACAAAAGAAGAAACGTAGAAGAGTTCTATGGAATGATGCATGAAAGAAAAGATTTGAGTCTCAGGGAATTTTTAAACGAACTTTCCCTTGAAAGCGACCAGGACAAAATCACGGATGAAATGATAAACGTAATGACTATCCATGCAAGCAAGGGACTTGAATTCGAACATCTTTTCGTAATAGGTATGGAAGAAGGGTTTTTCCCTCTTAACGAAGCCGACATAGAAGAAGAAAGACGCCTTGCATATGTCGCCATTACAAGGGCAAAAAAAGAACTCACTCTCTCTTATGTTGAAAGCAGATATATAAGAGGACAAAGAAGCAGGGTTTCAAAAAGCAGGTTCCTAACTGAAGCGGGATTAATTAAAGGTGAGAGGGTAAATCTAAAAGAAGCACCAAGTGGCGGTATGTTTAAAGTCGGAGGACTTGTAAAACATAAAGTATTCGGAACGGGAAGAATTCTTGGCATCAACAAAGCCGGAAACAAAACAAAACTCAAAATAGATTTCGGACACAATGTAAGGGAAATATTAAGCGATTTCGTGGAAAAAGCCTAATTAATGGAAAATGCAAAATGAAAAGTGAAAAATTAAAATGTAAAAATATGCTGTTTGTAGCAAACAAGCCTATGTTTGTTAGTTCAAATAAATTTTTAAATACTCTTAAAAGAAAATATGGAATTAAAAAAATGGGATTTTCCGGAACGCTCGATCCGTTTGCCTGCGGATGCCTGATAATTGCAAGCGGGCAATATACAAAACTTTTCAGGTTTTTGAAAAAAACACCCAAAACTTACATTGCAACCCTTATGTTAGGTGCCTATTCCCCTACCCTTGATATTGAAAGAATAGAAAAAATTGAAAACACCGGCGGTTTTTCAAAAGAACAGATTACTGAAACTTTAAAAAGTTTTTTGGGAAAACAAAAACAGCTACCTCCCAAATACAGCGCAAAAAAAATAAACGGCCAAAGAGCCTATTCTTTAATGGAAAATGACAAATTGCAAACGAAAAACGGAAATGTTTATTTAGAAAAAGAAATTGAAATTGAAATATTTGATATTGAACTTATTAACTATTCCCATCCTTTTATCACATTTAAAGCAAGCGTAAGTGAAGGGACATATATAAGAAGTCTAGGATTTGACATTGCTCAAAAATTAGGGGTAAACGGAACTTTGACTTATCTTGAAAGAGTTAATGAAGGCAAATTTCATTATGAATGTGAAAAACTTTTAAATCCTTTAAAATATCTTGATTTGCAAGAAAACATATATCTCTCAGATACCGAAAACCTTATTTTAGGGAAAAAATTAAACATCAATGATTTTAAAATTAAGAAAAACGGACAATATTATGTAAAATACGACAATTTTTTTGCTATTATAGAAATAGAAGAGGAAAAAGTATCATACATATTAAACAGGATTGAACTATGCTAGTAATATCAAGGAAGATAAACGAAAAAATTAAAATTGGAGATGATATAGAAATTACAATAATATCTATTGACAAAAATCAGGTAAAAATAGGCATCGATGCACCTAAAAACATTACTATATTAAGAAGTGAACTAATAGATCAGATCACACAAGAAAACAAAAAAGCAGCAAAAGAGATTGATATAGATATATTAAACGATATTTCAAAAATTTTTAAAGGTAATTAATGAAAATAAAAGCTTATGCAAAAGTAAATATTTTTTTAAAAATTGTCGGACATGACGGATTTTACCATTTAATAAAATCAAGATTTATGAAAGTAAAAAATCTGTATGATGAAATAGAAATTTTAGATGCTGAAAAATTTAATATTGTAGGTGATATAAATTGTGCATTAAGGGAAAATAGTGTTTTTAAAGCTTATGTAGAACTTACTCAGGAGTATCCTGAAATTAAAAAATGGTTTATAGGTAAAGAGATAAGAATACATAAAAATATCCCAGAAATGGCTGGACTGGGCGGAGGTAGCAGCGATGCGGCAGCCTTTTTAAGATTAGTAAATAAAGAAAGTGGTTTAAATTTAAATACAGAAGAATTAGTTAAAATAGGAAATAAAATTGGCAGCGATGTCCCTTTTTTCATATATGACTATGACAGCGCCAATGTATACGGCAGAGGAGATATTGTTGAAAAATATGATGAAGAATTATTAAACATAGAAGTTTTTACACCGCCTATAGAATGCTCTACCCCTGCTGTTTATAAAGAATACAAAGAAAGGTTTTTTAACCCCAAAGATACTGACTTTGATAAAAAAAATTCACTTGAACTTTTAAACAATCACTCACCTAATGAATTAAACGACTTATTGCAGCCTGCTTTAAGCCTTTATCCGGATTTATATAAATATATGGATAAAGGTTTTTTTACGGGAAGTGGGAGTAGTTTTTTTAAAATAAAAAGCAGCTTTATTTAGCTGCTTTAAATTTTCCTAGTTTATTTACGACGGTATATCCGGCTTTCATCCAACCAACCATACCACCTTTTAGGACATATACATGTTTAAATCCATATTGTTTTACAAGTTTAGCACCTGCAAGTGTAGCACGTCCACCTGTTTTACAAATTACTACATATGTGTTGTTTGGTTTTAAATATCCAACTGCAGCTTTTACGTCAACTAAACCTCTTGGAATTTTTTCAAGTTCAATCCAATCAACGGTCCCTGCAGCTGTTTCAGCAGGTTCTCTTACATCTAAAACAACGAAATCTTTATCTTCGTCCATCCATTTTTTCAATTCTTGAGGTGTAATGTATTTTACATATTTAGCGTTTGCTTTAACTTCGGATTTGAAAATATGTGCCATTGGTCCTGATAGAGCAAATGCACTTGTTGCCAATACTGCTCCAAGTCCTAAAGAAACAAGTAGTTTTCTCATTTTTTCTCCTTTGAATGAGTGTTCATTTTTTCAACAATTGAATTATAATTCATTTTTATTTAATTTGTCAATAATTTCTTGTTAATTTATTGATTATAATTTTTATTTATATTAATAATAATTTAATCTTATAGATTTATACTTTTTAACGAGTTAAAGGAGGTAATTATGAAAAGAAGCTTACAATATTTTCCTGTTCAACTTTTTGCCGTAATTATGGGTCTCTCAGGCCTAACTATTGCATTTGCAAAAGCTTGGCATTTTCTTGATATTAATATTTTCGAAAATATTTACAAGTTTTTGCTTTTTTTAGATACGCTGCTGTTTTTTTTAGTTTTTATTACTTATATTATTAAATGGATAAAATATCCAGAAGCTGTAAAAAAAGAATTTAATCATCCTATTAAAAGCTCATTTACTGCAGCAATTTCTATTAGTTTTTTACTTATATCAATTGCATTTTATGATTATGCACCTAGTATTTCTATCATATTTTGGTGGATAGGTGCACCTTTACATCTATTTTTTACTTACAAGGTGATGAAATTTTGGATTGAACATAATTTTGAAGTGGACCATATAAACCCTGCATGGTTTATACCTATTGTGGGTAATGTTCTAATCCCCGTAGTTGGTGTTGACGCACAGCCTGAGATGGTAAATATTTTTTTCTATGCAATCGGTATTTTTTTCTGGCTTGTTCTTTTTACAATTGTAATTTATAGAATGATTTTTCATAATCCTTTAGGAAAAAGATTGCTTCCTACATTTTTTATTTTAATTGCACCACCAGCAGTTGGATTTATAAGTTACTTTAGAATAACTTTCGGACTTATAGATACCGATAGTCTATTTTTATATTTTATTGCATTATTTATTTTTGTATTGCTATTAACAATGTTCAGACAATTTGTTAAACTGCAATTTTTCATTTCATGGTGGGCATATACGTTCCCTATGGCAGCATTGACTATTGCAACAATACTTATGGATTCTGCATATAATACAAACTTAACTTTTTATGGTGCATTATTTTTATTAACCATAACTACTTTACTTGTAGCTTACGTAACATACAAAACATTTATTGCAATAAATAATCACAAAATTTGTATACCTGAGGAGGAATAAATGAATAAAAGAAGTTTTTTAGGTGGATTAATAATAGGTTTGGTAATATCATTATTTATTGTTCCATTATTTTTTAAATTTTCAGCACAAAATATGCTTTTTAAGCAAGTAATAAGCCCTTATTCTTTTGAAAAAACGATAAATATAATTACTAATAGAATATCAAAAACACCAGGATGGCATGTTGTAACTGTAATTAATCAAGAAGAAGAAATTAAAAAATATGGAGGCCCTGACGTAGGTAAAGTTGCAATTATAAAATTTTGTAATGCTAAATACGCAGGTAAGATGCTTAGTGATGACGATACTAAATTTATGGCTGTTAAAATGCCGTTAAGCATAGCTGTATATGAAGACACAAAAGGTGTAGTAAAAATCTCTCTTATGAACGGGTATCTTCTAACTAGAATGCTTAGCGGAACAAAAGAAGCTAAAATTATGGAAAATGTTATAAGAGATATCCAACATATTTTAGGATTTGTGCATTTTAGATATTCTATCTTTTAAAGCCTCTTTTGGCTTTAAGCTTTGAAATTAAATGTTTCCTTTTTTTTAATTTGTTCGTTATTAAATTTTTGAATATTTTTAATTTTTTTCATTTCATTCGATAATTTATTTTTTTCATTTTCTAATATTTTTATAGCTTCTTTTAAATAAGCTTGTATCTCTTTTGCTTCTTCAATAGAATTAAATTCAGGTGTTAAATCGATAATTTCTTCTAATTTTTTCAAATCTTGATTAATTACAGCAACTTTTAAATCGTTTAAATAATTTTTCATTTTAGTTTATTCCGGTCTCTTCTTTCCAAGCTTCTATCAAACCTTTTAAAACCCTAATCACATCATCAAGATACTTTGTTTCATTCTCAAGATTTGCTTTTGCCAGAAGTTCAAGCTGATAAGCATATAACCCATTCAAATAATATGCAATATCACCGCCTTTTTCAAAATCAAGTGAATTTAAAAGCTCAATAAAAATATTTGAAGTTTTGATAATATATTTTACCTTATCTTCAATATTTCCTTCATTTATGGCTTTTTTTGCAAAATTTGCAAATCTTAAAGCTCCCTCATATAACATAAGAATCAATTTTTCCGGTCTATCGATATTTACGTTCATTTGATTATAACTATCTAAAGCTTTATTATATGTCATTTTCTACACCTTTATTTTTTTGCATTTATGGCTTGTTCTATAGCCATTGTAATTGTTTGGCTTTGAGCGTTTAATTTATTTATCATTTCATCATATGCAGCAAATTGCTTAGCCATAATTTCATATTTAGTTTCAAGATATTTATTCATTGCATCAATTCTATCCTGATATCTATCTTCTTCTCTTTTTATTTCCTGATCCAAAAGATTTAGATTAGAATTGTCACCGGTAATTGTAGTTTCAAAATCGACTTTTAACCTAGTAAACATGTCTCCAAAAAGTCTGTTTGTTAAATCGGCATCTTTTTTATAAGCACTCCTGAATTTTTCTTCATCAAAGCTTATCATTCCTGTCTTATCCATACTAAAACCTACATCAGCAGCAGTAAAAATTGTATTTATAGTATATTCATTTCCGTTAAAGTCCAAAGATGTGGTTTTATTTGACATAACTACACCAAATAGATCATTACTAAATTTACTACTTAGCATTGTAAAATCACTATCCCCTTGAAACAACCCAACTGACCCCGTATCTTTATCATAAGCAGTTAAACTTTGCAGGTTTGAAATCATTGCGTTATAGTCTGCTACAAATTTTTTTATAGCTTCAACCATATCATCTACATTTGATGTTATAGAAACACTTGATTCACCTGTCGTTTCCAAATTAATAGTGACACCAGTAATTAAATCTTCAATTTTATTAGATGCTCTATGTATCTCCACGCCGTTATACGTAAAAATAGCATCTTCAGCCTTTTGAAGTCTGTTAGAATTATTAAAATCCGTATTATCATTAAAATTAGTAGTTAAATTTGTATCATCAATAACAATATTTCCAATTGCCTGTATATCAAAATTAATAGCACCAGTATCGCTATTATATGAAGCATTTATTTTTAAAGAATTACCATCGCTATCTTTTAAATTTCCGTTATTTAAAGCATCAATAAAGTCACTAACGCTCGTGCCATCCGCTACATTCATTGTATAATCTGTGCCGTTTACATTTATTTTAAAAATCTGATCACTTCCACTATTGTTTACTAAATCACTATCAGACGAATAAGCCGCCGACGTATATTTAGTTGCATTAAACCCTAAATCATCAATTCCGGAATAATTAAACTGAATATAATTATCTTCACCTGTTTTATCCGCTTTAAGAACTAATTTATAAGGATTATCCCCTACCCCTGTATCAATTATAGAAGCCGTAACACCGGCATCTGCATTATTAATTGCTTCTTTCAAATCATTTAAAGTAGCGCCTGCTTTTAATGTAAACGTTGTTTCAACCCCACCTATTCCTATAGATAAAGTAACATCACCGCCGCTATTGTTAACAATACTATCCATTGATGCAAATCCGTTTGACTGAAACACATCATTCTCGGCCAATTGAGAAACATTAATATCAAATGACTGAGGTTCTACACCATCTTCGGCTTCTACGCTTACACTACCGTCACTTACATTAGTTGTAACTTTTGCAAAAAGCGTCCCATCCGCTAAATCTAATATATCAGTTTTAACGGTTGAACCTATGGTAATAAATTGAGAAAGCGCACTTTCTCTCTTTTTTAATAAATCAAGTTTATCTTCCAAAGGTTTAACCATAGCATCTTTATCTGCATTTTTAAGTTTATCAATAATATCGTAATTTAATACCCCACTTCCTATTCCAAGCGAAGATAGTGTTCCTATATCAGCCATTTTTACCCTTTCTTATCAAACAAAAGTCCTACAATTTCTCTCATTTTTTCCATTAATTCAAGCGCTTCTTTTGGTGGATATTCTCTAATAACCCTGTTATCTTTTGTATCAATAACCTTTACCATCAGCTCTTCTATTTTATCGTTAAACTGAAATTTCAACGTTGTATTTAATGGATTTAATGCTTTGTTTAATTCTTCCGTAATTTTTTGTAACTCTTTTTTTAATTTGTCTTTATCTTGTTTTTCAATCATATTTTGTTGTTGAGTGGTTAAATCCACCTTTTCAGTTTTTACCTGTTTAATATTATTTTGATTTGTAATGGTATCTAAATTTTGTGTCTTTTGAGCTACGTTTTTGATATTGCTAAAAACGTCCATGTTAAACCCCTTATTTAATCTGCATTAATATCGGCAAAAATAACAAACTATTTAATTTTTTGCTATTATTCTTAGTGATAATTTTAATTTAATTATAAAATAACAATTATTATATACAATACAAAAGGTTTTAAATGCAATACAAAATTATATGCGATTCACCTTTATTACAATATACGCTTGAATATTTTTTAAAAGATCATTTAAGCCCTAACGGACTTGTTATAACCGACAATCCGGAAATAGACGGAATTTTAATAGGAAAAGACATTAAAAAACCTTTTACCAAAACAACATTATTTATGGAATTAGAAAAAAAACAACCCGTAAAAGAAACAACTATAGAAGAAAAATTAGACAAAGCATTCGAAAAGTTCAAACAAGAACTTCTTGAAATATTAAAGGAGTATGATGGAGAAAAGTAATATTAAAATAATAGGCGGTAAATATAGAGGCAAAAAACTTTATATGGGTAACAAAGAAGTTACAAGAAGCACAAAAAATATTTTAAAAGAGAGTGTTTTCAACACACTGCAGTGGGAAGTTCCTGATTCTACTTGGGTGGAAATGTTTAGTGGCGTAGGAAGTATAGGACTTGAAGCAATAAGCAGAGGTGCAAAAAAAGCCTACTTTTTGGAAAAAGACCCGGAAGCCGCAAAAATTCTTAAAAAAAATATTGATTCTATGGAACCAGAAAAATGTGAGATTATTTTAGGTGATAGTTTTGAAACAATTTGGGACGTAATTGAAAAACTTAAAAGAGACAGAGATAAAGCCTTTTTTTATTTCGATCCACCTTTTGCAATTAGAGAAGGTTATGAAGATATTTATGAAAAAGTTCAGCATTTGATAAAACAACTTCCTAAAATTAACGTAGAAAAAATTTTAATTGAACATCAAAGCGATTACTCTTTTCCTGAAGAGCTAGGACTTTATAAAAAAATAAAAACAAGAAAATTCGGAAAAAGTTCCGTAACATACTACGAATAAAAGGATGAACATGAAAAAAATATTATTTATACCCCTGATTGGAATTGTGTTATTTACTGGATGTGCGACTAATTCCAAACCCGAAAAAACATTAAGCTTCAAAAGTATAAATCTACTTGATAAATATGGTGTAAGTGAAAGTGCTTTAATGAAAGCGGGAAATGGATTTATTTTTGTCATACCTGATCCAAACGGAGCAGCTATATATAAGCTTGATAAAGATTACAATCTTAAATGGAAAAAAATAACTCCAATATTATTAGATCCTGTAAAATCTGAAGTTATTGGTAATAAATTATATATTCTAGGATACGATCAGAAAAAAAACAAAGTTTCTTTATTAGAATACGATCTTAATGGAAAACTATTAAAACTTTCATATTTTGGAAAAAAATATGATTTAGCCAGAGACTTTTTAATAACAAATAAAAACGTTTATGTTGCAGTAACTCAATATACTCCAAATAATAATTCAGACATAATAATATATGGAAAAAACAAAAATATAACTCTTGCAACTCCTTTTATGGATGATGTTAAATTTATAAAACCTTATAAAAATGGAATTTTAATCATAGGAACAACACAAAGTGACAGCGAAAATGTAATCATTGCTTATAAAACGCTCGATAATAAAACTATTTGGGCGAAAACAATTGATTTAGGAATGGATGAAAGACCAATAAAAGTTAATATTAAAAACAATGAAATCATTATCGATATACTTTCAACGGACAACATGGGTGCTGAAAAAGAAGTTACATTTATTATTGACGAAAAAGGAAACGTTAAGAGTGTAAAAAAAGGAATCGAATTTGAACAACTTCCTATGAAATATAGGACATAAATGAGCTTAAAAAAGGAGTTCTTTTCAAATAACTTCTCCTCTTTTATATCTGAAAATAAAAATTTTTTTACACAATATGAACCAATTTTTATAAAATCTTTTAGAGAATATTTATCGAGGATTTCTACTTCAGAAATTATTATTGACTCTACAGAAGTAAAAAATTTTTATAGGTCATTGTTTATTGAACCTTTTTTAGTAAATCGAACATATAATAACTATAAAAATTTTTTGTTTATTAATAAATTAAATGATTACAATATTGATTATATAAATATTTTAAACAAATTATTTTTAATTTTAAGCAATAATTACATAAAACATATCCTCAAACAAAAAAATTCAATTTCAAAATTAAAAGAATTAACTTTTTTACTTGATTTTTACATAAAATATCTTGAATTTTATAAAAGTGATATTGATGATATTAATATATCAACACCAAAAGAAATAGAAGAAATTTTTACTAATAAAACACCTCTTAATTTATTTAGTATATATAAAGGAATACCAATTGCTCATAAAACAAGAATTTTAGAAATTGATAAAAATGAAGGAATAATAAAAGTTACCGCAAATAATTACCAATTAATAGCAGCTAAATTTCATAAAGAAATATTCTTACTTGAAAATGATAAAGAATATAGCTTCAGAGCAAATATAAAACATTACATAATTCACAAAAAGATTATGTATTTAAATAATATAGAAAAAGTTCAAAGAAATGCGCCTAAAAGAAGCTTTATAAGAGTTCAGCCAAAAAACAAAATAGAAGTTCTATTAAAAAAAGATTCACAAAAATTTCAAGCTGAACTTTATGATATATCATTAAGAGGTCTTTGTGTTATAGGTAAAAAATCCGATTTGAAAGTTGCGGATATTGTTACATTAGAGTTTATATTGAAAACTGACAAACCCTATCTTTTTATAACCCAGGGAGAAATAAAATCAATCACAAAACTCGACTCTAAAACATTTAGATATCATATCCATTTTGAATTATCAACTCATTATGAATATATTTTATCTAAATATATTACAAAAAGAGAAAAAGAAATCGTAAAAGAATTAAACGCTTATATATCTAAAGAATTTATATCCCTTGAAGAATAAAAAGCTTTTTTAAATTCTTTAAATTTACCTTCTAAAATCGCTTCTCTTATTTCTTTTACCAAATTCAGATAATAATGTAAGTTATGTATGCTTGCAAGCCTGAAATATGTAAGTTCCTTGGCTTTAAATAAATGGTTTAAATAAGCCCTGCTATAGTTTTTACAGGTATAACAATTACATTTAGGATCAATTGGATTTTCATCCAGTTTATATTTAGCATTTTTAATTCTAAGAGTTCCAAAAGATGTAAAAAGATAGCCATTTCTTGCATTTCTCGTAGGCATTACGCAGTCAAACATATCTACACCTCTATCAACCGCTTCTATTATATCTTCAGGAGTCCCAACACCCATAAGATATCTCGGCTTATTTTCGGGCATGTAAGGTGTAGTGGCTTCAATTGTATCATACATAACTTGATTTTCTTCACCAACACTAAGCCCCCCTATTGCAAACCCGTCAAACATATATCCATTATATTCGAGTGATACTAAACTTTCTGCGCTAATACGTCTGAAATTAAAATCTGTTCCACCCTGTATAATTGCAAAAAGATTGTTTTTTTTACCCCTGTTTATATGATGAACAAGGCTTCTGTATGCCCACTCTGTTGTTCTTTCGATTGATTTTTTAATCCTTTCTTTCGTATTAGGAAGTGCTATCAAATCATCCAAAACCATCATAATGTCGCTGTTTAAATTATACTCGATATCAATTACTTTTTCAGGAGAAAAAAAATGTTTAGAGCCGTCAATATGACTTTTAAACCAGATACCTTCATCCGTAAATTTTACATTATCCCCAAGACTAAATGCCTGAAATCCACCACTATCGGTTAAAAAACTTCTTTTATAACCGCTAAATCCGTGAAGTCCACCAAGTTTTGCAATAGTTTCATCCCCAGGACGCAAATATAAATGATACGTGTTTCCAAGTATTATAGGTGCATCAAGAATTTCCATCATATCTATTGCATCAAGGCTTTTAACAGCCGCAGCCGTTCCTACAGGCATAAAAATAGGTGTTTTAATTACACTATGTGCCGTTTCAATAGTGCAAGCCCTTGCTTTTCCGTCCATTTTATCTATTTTAAACTGCATATTTTTTATTCTCCATTCTCAATTCTCAATTTAATTGACGTATGATATAATTTTATGAAATTTTAACAAAAGGAACTGCTTGAATAAAATTTTAATATTTGCAGGATGTCAGGAAGCCACATTATTAATACAGAAAATTTCTGATAATTTCTTAAATTTAGGAGAATTTCATATAATTTATGAAGAAGACGAAATAAAAAACGGCTTTAACGAAAAAGAGAACCTGTTCTTTTATAAAATAAACTTTTATGCGTATGAACTATATAAAAATATCCTGCACAGGGATTTAAATAAAATAATAATTTTTGTAAAAAACAAAAAAGAAGCGGAATTTATCCTTAAAAATTCACTTGATAAAAAAGTCCCTATTTTATTCGTAAAATTCTGGCTTGATTTTGACATACCTCAACAAAACAACATAGAAATTATTGATATCCCGGAACTTCTCACAAACAAAGTAATCGACTTTCTTCCCGGTGTTCCGCTATTTGCAAGGGATATAGGGCTTGGTATTGGAGAAATTCTGGAAGTCGAAGTTCCGCCTCATTCTCCATTTGTATATTCACATCCGAATAAACTTCAAAACGATAAGGCAAGAGTTGCGGCTATATACAGAAACAACGAGCTTAGACTAATAAACGAAAACACAATGATCCTGCCAAACGACAAACTCCTTTTAATAGGCGATCCGGAAGAGCTAAAAGACCTGTTTAATAAAATCAAAAAAAACATAGGGGCTTTCCCTCAGCCTTACGGGCAAAACATATACCTTCTGCTGGATATGAAAAATATGGAAAAAAAAGAAATTTCCTCACTATTAAAATCCGCCCTGTTTTTACATAGAAAACTTAAAAACAAAAAACTTATAATCAAAATCATTAACCCTTCAATAAACAATCAAATATATAAACTTTACAAATTTGACAACATTGAAATATCAAGTGACTATTACGAAACTTCTTACAGCGAATGTCTAAAAAAAGACGCCAAAATTTTCAATATAGGACTAATTGTAACTAACAACGACTTTTTCTTTAAATACTCGCATTTGTATTACGACCTGAAACTGCCTATTTTCAAAAAAGGCGAAGAATCCATTAAAAAATGTAAAGGTATAAAAGTTTTAATTCAGGAAAACGAAATAAAGCCTATTGCTTCTGTTATTTTTGATTTATCTTTCCAGCTTGAAAAACCTCTCACATTTATAGACGGGGACCCGGAAAACAAACATACCGAACTTATCGAATATCTTACAAACTTTGCAAAACTATTTAATTTTAAAGACGTTCATATTGAAAAAACAAAAGACAATCCGATTTTTGAACTAAACAGAGAAGACAACCAGTGTGTAATATCCCCTTTTACAAAAAAACCTGTGCCTAAAATTTGGCAAATCCTAAATCCAAAAATGGAATATTCATATCTGTTTTTGAATAAATTCAATCAGTTTTTAATACCGGTAAAATAAAAAAACAATAAGGAAAACAATGAAAGTAAACATAAAAACACCAAATAAATCATACGAAATCCTTATAGACAAACTTCCACAAATTACATTTGATAAAAAAGTTGCAATTATTACCAATCCTACAGTGGCTGGTTATCATTTAAACTATTTACTAAATAATTTAAAAGCGAAGGAATTAAAAATAATTACGCTCCCTGACGGAGAAGAATACAAAACTATGGAATATATTACATACGCACTTGATAGAATGTTTGATGCAAAATATGACAGAAACAGCGTTGTAATAGCCTTTGGGGGCGGCGTTATAGGTGATATGAGCGGATTTGCGGCTTCAATTTTTTTAAGAGGAATAGATTTTATACAGGTGCCAACCACCCTGCTTTCAATGGTTGACAGCTCCGTAGGCGGTAAGACCGGAATCAACAACAAATACGGCAAAAACCTAATCGGTGCATTTTATCAACCGGAAGCCGTATATATCGACACACACTTTCTATCCACCCTGCCAAAAAGGGAATTTGCCGCAGGTATGGCGGAAGTAATTAAAATGGCCGTCATGTTTGATAAAGAATATTTCGAAAATCTTGAAAAAGACGCTCTTTCAATTGAAGAAATTATTAAAAGATCGGTAGAGCTCAAAGCATGGGTAGTAAACCAGGACGAAAAAGAAAAAGGCATAAGAAGCGTTTTAAATTACGGACACACATTCGGACATGTAATAGAAAACCTGACAAACTACAAAACATATCTGCACGGGGAAGCCGTTGCAATCGGTATGGTAATGGCAAATGAATTATCTATCGAACTTGGATATTTAAGCCAAGAAGAGGCCAAAAGGATTAAAAACCTTCTTGAAAAACAAGGTCTTCCGACTTATTATAAAATTAAAGATCCGGAAGAATTTTATGAACATTTTTTCGCGGATAAAAAAACGCTAAACAATAAAATAAAATTTATAATTCCGGAAAAAATCGGAAAATTCAAAATAGTGGAAAATATTGATAAAGAAATCATTATGAAAGTTTTAGGAAAGTTTACTAAATGAGAATAATATTTTTCTTATTCTTTTTTTTATCATTGTTTGCAAACGAAACAAATACAACCATTTTAAAACAAAAATCAAACGATATATCTGAAATTTTAAAAAAAGATGAATTTTTTATTAATTATCAGTCATATTTAAATTACAAAAAACTTCAAAACAAAATATACTCTTTAGAAAAACTTGCAAGAAGAAATCCAAAAAAATATAAAGATAAACTGGAAAGATTAAAAACGGAACTTGAACTTTTAAGTAAAAACAGAAATATTTTCACAACGCTTATTAAAATAAAAGAACTCCCAAAACCGCCTGAAGTAAACAATCCGTTTCAAATATTCAGTGCATTAAACTACGAAAAGGAAGTCGATAACGTAATAAACGAAAACTTCAAAACATACGAAAACTTTACAAAAACTCTAAAAATGCTTCAGGAACTTCAAGAAATCAACGAAAAACTGCATATAAAAGATTCTGAATTAACTCAGGCTATTCAAGATTTTATTATGATAAACAATATTTACAAAACAAAACTAAGAACCCTTGAAGCGGAATCAAAAATTTATAAACAAAAAGTAAAAAAAGAGATAAACAAAGAGATAAACAAATTAATTTCATTAATAATTTCCATCGCTATAAGTATTTTAATTTTTACACTTATTAAACTTGCTGTTAGAAAATACGTAAAAGAAGAATCGTTTTATCTAACTAACAAAATCCTAAATTTCATAAACGCAACCGTTATTCTGATAATAATCTCATTTTTTTATATTAACAACGCCACTTATTTAATTACAATTGTCGGTTTTGCATCCGCAGGTATCGCAATTGCGATGAAAGACTGGTTTATGAACATATTCGGCTGGTTTGTCATAATGACCAGCGGTAATTTTAAAGTTGGTGACCGAATAAAAATTTATCTTCAAAACGGACAGGTAAGAATTGTCGGTGACGTAATCGACATTACAATGACAAGAATAGTTGTTTATGAAGATGTGACACTTACAACATATCTTTACAACAGAAGAGCCGGAAGAATCGTATTTATCCCGAATAATGTAATATTTACAAACCCTGTATTTAACTATACCCATCACGGAATGTCAACGGTGTGGGACGGAATTGATATCACAATTACATTTGATTCCAATTATAAAAAAGCCGTATATCTTGCAAAAGAAATTGTAAGCAAATATTCAAAAGGTTATACCGATATCACAAAAAGAAGACTTCAAAAATTAAAATCGGCCTATCATATAAGAAATGCAAACGTTGAACCAAGAATTTATACGTTTATCGAAGAAAACGGAATCAGAATAAGCTGCTGGTATTTAAACAATTACGCCACTTTAAATTTAAGAAGCAATGTATCAGCTGAAATAATAGAAGCTTTCAATAATGAAGAAGATATCAAAATAGCTTATCCGACATATACAATTGTAAAGAAAGAGAACAATGAAAAACTTAATGAAACTGAAATACCTGTATGATTTAAAAGCCGCCGGTGTTGAATATTTTGAAGGCTTTCACTCAGAAGACGGCAAAATACAAATGCCAAAAGAACTGGATGAACTTGAAAAAATATGTCTAAACTGCACTCTTTGCGATTTAAGCAAAACAAGAACGCACGTGGTTTTTGGTGAAGGCAATCCAAATGCCGATTTAATGTTTATCGGTGAAGGACCGGGCGCTGAAGAAGACAAAACCGGAAGGCCTTTTGTCGGAAGAGCCGGTAAACTGCTAACAAAAATTATTTTAAACGTTTTAGAATTAACCAGGGAAGATGTTTATATTGCAAACATAGTAAAATGCCGCCCTCCAAACAACAGAGTCCCTACAATTGAAGAAGCCGAAACTTGTAAACCTTATCTTTTAAAACAAATTGATATAATAAATCCAAAAATTTTGGTATGCTTAGGTAAAACGGCTTTTATGTATCTGATGAATACCGATATGCCTATAAGTAAAGTCAGAGGACAGATATTTGAATTTAAGGAGAAAAAAGTGATTCCGACATTTCACCCAAGCTTTCTTCTAAGAAATCCTTCAGCCAAAAAAGAAGCCTATAAAGATTTCTTGTTGATAAAGAGTATGCTATGAAAAAAGTGATATTTTTATTATTTATATCTGTTTTATTAAATGCTCAAACACTAAATTTCGAAATACCTATAGAAGAGACAAATAATTCTATAGAAAACAAAACGATTGTTTTGGAATCCAATGACACAAATTCTGAAGTAGATACTAATTTCACGTATAAACCTGTAATAAACGAAGAAGATTTAAATGATACATATATTTCATTTAATACAAAAGCAAATCTTGCAGTGGTTATTAACAAACAGAGATTTTTCAAATACCTGCCTTCTTTAATGAATGCATTAAATGCTTATTTTGCACAAAAAGGGGTTGATTATAACATTACACTATACAACAGCGATGTAAATTTATCTGATATTCAAACCGATGATATTATATACTTTACAACAAATCTGGATGAATTAAATAAACTGCAAAACATAAATAAAAGATTTTATTTACCTTTAATTCATAAAAACGAAACAAACATTAGCTCTAAAAACATCTATTTCGGTTCAATAGACTTTAAAAATCAAATTAATCTTTTATCCACGTTTATAGACGACAAAACCGACGTAATAGCGGACAATACCCAACTATCAGAAAAACTGCTAAATTATGAAAAAAATATCACATATTTAAACAACGTATATAGATTTCCGAATATTTATTACCGGGATTTAAATGATTCTTTTGTTATTTTTAATACAAGTGCAGGAAAAACCGCTCAGGTTTTATCAACGATAACCCAAAAAGAAATACAAACAAAACTAACACTCTCCCCGCAGATAGGATACGATCCTTTAATGATTATCTTAACTCAACCGGCAGATATTGAAAAACTTTTAATCGCAAACTCGATAATCCATCCACCTCTTGTTATTAACGAATACATTTCACTTTTAAATTCTGACATTAAATACAATTGGTTAAATTACGCAACTTGTATCCTTGCAAATAAAATATACAACAGACAAAACGAAGAAGACGAATTTTATATGAATGATTTTAATATTTATATTTTTGACAATCAGATCGATTACAAAACAAAACTTTACAGAATTATTGACGGAGCTTTCAAACAGGTTGAGTAATTAAGTTGTGAAAATAATTATCTCTTCACAACTTACCCACTTCACAACTTACCTACTTTTTTATGCTATAATTGCGCTTAAAAAAGGACACTAATGGCTACTTACGTTATCGGGTTCCCAAGAATCGGTGAACAAAGAGAACTTAAAAAGGCTCTTGAAGCATACTGGGCAGGTAAATCTTCTCAAGAAGAACTTCAAAAAACCGCATCAGAACTTAGAAAAAGACACTGGACTTATCAGAAAAACGCTGGAATTGATTTAATCAGTGTAAACGATTTCAGTTTTTACGACAACATGATAGATGCTATGACTATGCTTAACGCTATTCCTGAGAGATACAAAGATATCGACAACTGCATGGACAGATATTTTGCAATTGCAAGGGGTGATGCAAACCACAAAGCAATGGAAATGACAAAATGGTTTAACACAAACTACCACTACATCGTTCCTGAACTTGACGTTAATATGGATTTCAAAGCAAGCATCGATAAAATCAAAATCGAAGTTGCCGAAGCAAAAGAGCTTGGAATCAACGCAAAAGTTAACTTCGTTGGACCTATTACATTCGTAAAACTTTCTAAAATCGTAAACGGCAGCGAAGATGAAATTATTGAAAAACTAATCCCTGTATATGAAGACCTAATCGCTCAAATCAAAGCTCTTGGTGTAAACACTATTCAATTAGACGAGCCGTATTTCGTAACAAACCCAACTGAAAAAGACCTTCAGACACTTAAAAAAGTTTACGATAAACTTGGCGGCCTTGCCGACATTTTCGTAGCTACATATTTCGAACATTCAAACGAAGCAAATGAAGTTTTAGCAACTACTCCTATTAAAGGAATGCTACTTGATTTCGTTCACGGCAATGAAAACAGCATCAAAGCACTTGCTGAGGCAGGTAAAATCGTAGGTATCGGTATTGTAAACGGAAGAAACGTATGGGTTAACGACATCGAAAAATCAGTAGAATTCCTAAAAGGTATCGCTGAAACATACGATGCCGACAAAATCATGGTGGGTAGCAGCTGCTCATTACTACATGTTCCATACACATTAAAATATGAAACAAAAATGGACGAAGATATTAAATCTTGGATTTCATACGCACTTGAAAAACTTGACGAAATCAGAGTAATCGAAAAACTATTCAGAGGCGCTGAACTTAGCGAATACGAAAAAGAAGTTCTTGAAGGTAACAAAATCGCAATCGCTACAAGAAAAACAAGTGATAAAATTCACGATCCGATTGTAAAAGATAGAGTTTCTAACCTAACTGAAAAAGACAAACACAGAAGCGTTCCTTTTGAAGAGAGAATCAAACTTCAACACGAAAACCTTAAATACCCTATCCTTCCGACAACAACAATCGGTTCTTTCCCTCAAACACCGGAACTTAGAAAATTAAGAAGAGATTTCAAAAACGGCGTAATTTCTGAAGAAGAATACAAAACTCAAATAAAAGCAATGATTAAAGAACTTGTAGAATATCAAGAAGCTATCGATATCGATGTATTGGTTCATGGTGAGTTCGAAAGAAACGACATGGTTGAATATTTCGGTGAGCAGCTTAAAGGTGTTGCGTTTTCTCAAAACGGATGGGTTCAAAGTTATGGTAGTAGATGTGTTAAACCACCTCTAATTTTTGGTGATGTATCTAGACCTAAAGATATGACTGTTGAATGGACTGTATATGCTCAAAGCTTAACTGAAAGACCTATGAAAGGTATGCTAACAGGTCCTGTTACAATGCTTAACTGGTCATTTGTAAGAGACGACCAGCCAAAAAGAACAACTGCATATCAAATGGCAATCGCTATAAGAGATGAAGTTGAAGCTCTTGAAGCTGCGGGAATTAAAGTTATTCAGGTTGATGAAGCAGCCTTAAGAGAAGGATATCCTTTAAGAAATGAAAAAAGAGCCGAGTATGAAGACTGGGCTATTACAAGCTTCAGAATTACAACAAGCAGCGTAAAACCTGAAACTCAAATCCACACTCACATGTGTTATTCTGAATTCAGCGACATTATGGACGCTATTGAAGATATGGACGCGGACGTTATTTCAATCGAAAACGCAAGAAGCGACAACAGCCTACTTAAAATCTTTAAAGAAAGAGGATACAAAGGTGAAATCGGACCTGGTGTTTACGATATCCACAGCCCGAGAATCCCAAGCACTGAAGAGATGGTAGAACAGATCGAAGCTATCCTTGAAGTATTACCTGCCGAAAAAGTATGGGTTAACCCTGACTGCGGTCTTAAAACAAGAAAATGGGAAGAAGTTAAACCAAGCCTAGAAAATATGGTAAAAGCTGCCAAAGAGGTAAGAGCCAAACTTAAAAAATGAAAAAGCTCTTAATTTTAATTCCTCTTTTTGCTTTTTCTTTTTATTATCCTATTAACTTTAAATTCCAATTTATCCATTCATGCATGGAAAACTCAAACCTACAAACTCACAAATATGAATACTGCGAATGCGTATATAATAAAATTACGGAACGTTTTACATATCAGTATTTTACATATAACTCAGCTTCACCGGAAGTGTTAAACTTTATAAGAAAAGCCTCTAAAGAATGCCTCATTAAAGTTAAAAGTGTAAAATGAAAAATGTAAAATGATTTATTTAATTGTAATTTTTTACTTTTAACTTTTCCCTTCACAACTTATCAACTTATCAACTTAACTACTCATTTTATGCTATACTTTTAATTAAAAATTCTCAAGGAGATTTTGTTATGAGAGAATATCTTTTTTCAAGTGAATCGGTAACAGAGGGTCACCCTGATAAAATGGCGGACCAGATCAGTGACGCAATACTGGATTATATTATAGAAAGAGACAAAAACGCAAAAGTGGCATGTGAAACGCTTCTTAGCAACGGGTTTTGTGTTATAGCGGGTGAACTTAAAACAACAACATACGCTCCTATGCAGGAAATAGCAAGAGAAGTTGTAAGAGAAATCGGATACACCGACGCAAGATACGGATTTGATTACAGGACTGCGGGTGTTCTAAACGGAATTGGTGAGCAAAGTCCCGATATCAGACAAGGGGTTGAAAGAGGAGAAGAAATAGGTGCGGGTGACCAGGGTATGATGTTTGGTTACGCATGCACGGAAACACCTGAACTTATGCCGCTTCCGATTATGCTTGCACATAAACTTACAAAAAGATTATCGGTTGCAAGAAAAGAAGCTATTATTCCGTGGCTAAGACCTGACGGAAAGGCGCAGGTTAGCGTAAAATACGTAGACGGCAAGCCTGTAAGCGTTGAAAAGGTAGTAGTATCTACTCAGCATGAGCCTGATATCAACTATTCGGAAATTAAAGAAGCGGTAATCGAAGAAGTTATCAAAAAAGTCATTCCGGCAAATATGCTTAGCAAAAACGTCGAATACTTCATCAACCCTACTGGAAAATTCGTAATCGGAGGTCCTCAGGGTGATGCTGGACTTACAGGTAGAAAAATTATAGTTGACACATACGGAGGAGCGGCACCTCACGGCGGTGGGGCATTCAGTGGAAAAGACCCTACAAAAGTTGACAGAAGCGGTGCATATGCTGCAAGACACGTGGCTAAAAACCTTGTAGCGGCAGGTGCGGCAGATAAAATAACTGTGCAAATCGCATACGCTATCGGTGTTGTTGAACCTGTAAGTATTTATGTAGATTCTCACGGCACCGCAAAAGTGGATGAGAGAAAAATAGAAGATGCGGTAAGAAAGATATTCAACCTAACACCTAAAGGTATTATCGATTCACTTGATTTACTTAAACCGATTTATAAAAACACTGCTGCCTACGGGCATTTCGGAAGGGAAGAATTTTCTTGGGAACAATTAAACAAAGTTGAAGAAATAAAAGATTTTCTTGGACTTAAATAAAATATAAAGTTATTAAGTTTTGAAGTTTTTGAGGTTGTTTAGTTTATATATTTTAACCATAATTAATCCTAACAACCTTAACAACCTAAACTAACACTAAAAACCTTAATATCTTTAACAACTTTCTTCCTTTTTTAACTTTTTACCCTACACTTTTCACTTCTTAATTATGGTAAAATATCACTATGATAGTATATGGAAAAAGAGTAGTAGAATACATAATTCAAAAGCACGGAGATATTGTTAAAGAACTTCTTATTGCAAAGAAACTTGACAAAAAAGAATTAAATAAACTGAAGCAGTTCAAAATTAATTTTATAGACAATAAAACCGCTCAGAAAATCAGCAGGAACGGAAATCATCAGGGATATTTCGCAAAAATCGATTTCAACCCTAAAGAATGGGATATTATCGGAAACAAGATTCTTATACTTGATAACGTAACAGATATGGGAAATATTGGCGCAATTACAAGAACCGCTTATGCATTAGGCATTGATTTATTAATAATTACAGGAATAAAAGAACTTAAATGGCCTCAAATCATAAGAACGAGTGCCGGTGCGGCTCTGGATATGAAAATAATAACATATCAAAATATATTAGACTTAATCAATATTTTAAAAACAAAAGGATATATTATTGCAGGGGCAGATTTTGGCGGTGAATGTAAAATAGAAGCCTCAAAAATAGCTTTGATAATGGGAAGTGAGGGTGAAGGATTAAAGAAAAAAGTTAAAGAAAAACTTGATAAAATTTTAAGCATAGAAATGAAAAACGGGTTTGATTCTTTAAACGTATCAGTTGCTGCAGGAATCTTAATTGACAGGATTACAAATGAATGCAAATGATTTTTTTGAGCAATATTCAATAGAAATAATAAACAAACGCACAAGAATATCGCCTATTTCACTTAGATATATCAAAAACAAAGAATTTGAAAAAATTCAAAGAGTTAAATTTTTGGGTTTTATAAGAATAATTGAAAAAGAGTTTAATGTTGATTTAAGTGAACTCATAGAAGAATACAATCAGGCTACAAATCATACAATTACATCCTCATCAAATATTAATGAAACAAAACTACAAGAACCTAAAAAGCACAACACTTTAATGTTATCTATATTAGCCGTTGTTCTCTTTTCATTAGGTGCTTATCTTCTTTATAATAAATACAACTCCCTTAAATCATCAAATATAAACGAATTAAATAAAACAACATTTATTCCTACTGATGAAAATACAACCTCACAACAACCTTTGCAAGAACAAGACAATAATAGTAAGCAAATTAATATTGAAAAAAATACTTCTTTTTCAAATGTATCAAATATTAAATCACAACCAATCGCAAAAGAACAAACCAACAACACACCAAAAACCACCATCCCAAAAAATATTGAAATATATCCTAATGAAAAAGTATGGTTTAAGGCAATAAATTTAGATAATAATAAAACGTTGGAATATCTCACAAGCAATCCAAAAACATTAATAGGTCCAAATTGGTATGTAAAATTCGGACATGGAAACATTACCATCAATTACGGAAATCAAACAATTACACCAGATACTAAAAAAATAGTAAGAATTTTATTTCAAAACGGAAAAATAGAATATTTAAAAAAACCAAACAGGTATGAAAAATGAAAAAAGTTTTAATTAGTTTTATCCTTACAATATCCATATTTGCAAATAATGTTCAAACAATTAAAAATTTAATCGGGGAAGAAAAATTCAATACATATTATGAACTTCTAAAACCGGTTTTAAACGAATCCTCTTTAATTAAAACACTTGAATATTTACAAAACAACGGACTTCTTGATATTTTCTTTGATAAGCCCAAGCTTATTCACCCTACGTTTATATTTATTAATAATAATCCCGTTTTTAATACCAAGACACTTTATTCAACACTAAATTCATTAGGATACTATTATTTTTATCCGGTAAAACTGATAAAAAACAACACTTACTCAATAACTCTTGAAATGAAATCAACACACTACATCGATCCTCTGCTTTTCAGTAAAACCATTGCACAAAAAGGATGTAATGTAATTAACATTAATAAAAACAATAACTATATCTATACAATAAATTGTGAAAACGAACATTTGGACACTTTAAAAGTAGTATCAAAAAAAACAAAACTTTTAAATGCTAAAGGAATTTATTGGATTAACCCAAATGGATTTAATAAAATAATGATTTATTCTTCAAAACTTGATAATTGGTATCCTTATATTGTATTTTTTGACAAAAATTTAAATATTTTAAATATAATTGCAAAAGAAAATTCCAAAAGAATAGTTTACTTAAACATTCCACAAGAATGTGCTTATATAAAAATTTCGGACACATATTCAAAAGAGAATTTTAAAAGAGGAATTTATATTAAAGGCATCAAATGAATCATTTCGAAAGAATAGAAAGACTTCCTAATTATATATTTGCCGTAATAAACGAACTAAAACTTCAGGCAAGACGCGCAGGAGAAGACATAATAGACTTTTCAATGGGAAATCCAGACGGACCAACACCACAACCAATTGTAGATAAACTCATTGAGGCTGCCAAGAAACCAAAAAATCACCGATATTCCGTAAGTAAAGGGATATATAAATTAAGAGAAGCCATATGTAACTGGTATGCAAGAAGATATAACGTATCTCTAAACCCGGAAACCGAAGCGGTCGTTACAATGGGAAGCAAAGAAGGATATGTTCATTTAACTCAAGCAATTACAAATGTAGGGGATGTTGCTATCGTTCCTGATCCTACATATCCAATTCATTCATATGCTTTTATGCTGGCAGGAGCAAGTGTCAGAAAGGTGGAACTTAAATACAATGAAAAATATGAACTTTTAGAAGACGAATTTTTTGAGCAGCTTAAACTCGCTATGATAGAAGCCGTTCCGAAACCTAAATTTTTAGTATTAAACTTCCCTCACAACCCGACAACCGTAACGGTAACCAAAGATTTCTATCAAAGAGCGGTTGACTTTGCAAAAGAAGAAGGATTATATATTATAAGCGACATTGCATATGCTGATATTACATTTGATGGATATAAAACACCGAGTATTTTTGAAGCAAAAGGCGCTAAAGAGGTGGCTGTTGAGAGTTTTACCCTCAGTAAAAGCTACAATATGGCAGGATGGAGGGTAGGATTTATTGTAGGAAACCCTGTTTTAGTTGGTGCCCTTCAAAAATACAAATCATGGATCGATTACGGAATGTTTACGCCTATTCAGGTAGCTGCTACCGTTGCACTCAGAGATTATCAGCATTTGGTTAAGGATATAGTGGAAACATACCGACAAAGACGCGACGTTTTAATAGAAAGCTTTGCAAACGCCGGATGGGAGATTGAAAAACCGACCGCAAGTATGTTCGTATGGGCAAGAATACCGGAATGTGCAAGACACCTTGGAAGTTTGGAATTTTCAAAAAGACTTTTAACAGAAGCGCATATTGCGGTAAGTCCCGGAATTGGATTTGGTGCGTATGGTGATGAATATGTTCGAATTGCTCTAATAGAAAACGAAAAAAGAATCCGCCAGGCTGCTAAAAACATAAAAGGATTTTTAAAAGAATTAAAGGAAAGCAATGGTTAAAATAGGAATAGTTGGTGTCGGGACTGTTGGATTAAGCGTAGTAAAAAACCTGCAAAAAAACAAAGATTTAATCAGAGCTAGAGCCGGAAAAGAGATAATCGTTAAAACCGGCGTAGTTAGAAATTTGAATAAAAAAAGAGATGTTAGCATACACCTTACGACAGATTACAAAGAAGTAACAAGAGATCCGGAAATAGATATAGTCGTAGAACTTATGGGCGGAGTTGAAGAAGCTTATGAAGTAGTAAGTGATGCATTAAAACACAACAAAGCGGTTGTTACCGCAAATAAAGCGCTTCTTGCTTATCACAGATTTGAACTTCAGTCTATTGCAAAAACGCCGTTTGAATACGAAGCAAGCGTAGCCGGCGGTATTCCGATTATAAAAGCGTTAAGAGACGGGCTAAGTGCGAATCACATTCAGGAAATTAAAGGTATTATCAACGGAACCTGCAACTATATCCTTACTGAAATGAAAAAAGGAAGAAACTACGGGGAAGTTCTTAAAGAGGCACAGGAACTTGGATACGCAGAAGCTGATCCGACTTTTGACGTAGGCGGATTTGACGCGGCCCACAAACTGCTTATTTTAGCAAGTATTGCGTATAATATTGACGCAAAACCGGAAGATATTTTAATTGAAGGCATTGAAAACATTAACCTGACCGATATAGAGTTTGCAAAAGAATTCGGATATGAAATAAAACTTTTAGGAATAGCCAAAAAAATTGAAAACGAAATAGAACTCCGCGTTCACCCTACTCTTATTAAAAATACGCAAATGATTGCAAAAGTTGACGGCGTTATGAATGCCGTAAGCGTAATTGGTGATGTAGTGGGTGAAACTATGTATTACGGACCGGGCGCTGGTGGTGATGCAACCGCCAGTGCGGTTATAAGCGACATTATTGAAATTGCGAGAGGAAATGTAAATCCAATGCTCGGATATAAAAAACCACTTGAAAGTGAAAGAGTAAGGTTAAAAACAAGTGATGAAATAAAAACAAAATATTATCTGAGAATTGCCGTAAATGATAAACTGGGCGTTCTTGAAAAAATAGCAAACACGCTGGCTAAAAATAACATTTCAGTTGAAAGCTTCCTTCAAAAACCAAAAGACGGCTATGTGAAACTACTCTTCTCTACTCATAAATCACTCGAAAAAGACGTTAAAAAAGCGATTGAGGAAATAGAAAACTTTGAGTTTGTAATAAAACCAATCAATTTCATCAGGATAGAAGAATAGTGATAAACAAACTCAAAAAAATTTCCCTTTTTTTTAATATTGAAGACAGCCTCTTAAATGAAATTTCCAAATATACTACCATAAAAAGATACAACAAACAGGAAATAATATTTTACGAAGGTGAAAAAGACAAATATTTCTACGGAATAGTTTACGGACAGGTTTTAATGTATGACGTCGATTTAAAAGGCAATATAATACCCAAAAACCAGTTTGGTTGCGGTGATATTTTCGGACTTATATCGCAAATACAAAACAGACCTTATTGTCTAAGCAGTATAAGTGAAAGCGAGTCGGAAATAATAAAAATAGACTATTCAAAATTTCAAAAGCACATTTCCACCCCACCATTCAGTGACAGAATCATTAAAATGCTTAGTAATCAGATTATGCAGGAGCTTGAATTCAATAAACTTCAAAAATTTGACGCAACCAAAAGAGTGATTTACACCCTTCTTAATTTCCCTCAAAAATTTGTCAGAAAGAAAAAATATATGCTTGCCAAAGAACTCGGTATGAGCGCAGAAACACTCAGCAGAATTTTAAGTAAGTTGAAAAACGAAGGTATTATTTGCTACTGCGAAAAATCCATAAAAGTTACTGATTACGATAAATTAAAAGAATATATAAGCTGAGTGTTACGTTGTTTGTTAATTGGTGTATTAGTATATTAGTTATTTGAGTTATTGTTTTGGAAAATAACAAAACTTAAAAACCTCTAATAACTTTAGAACTTAATAACTTTTTTTATACCAACACACAAATAACAAAAACACAAATACATCAATTACATTTCATCCTGGTGTCTGTCACTTTTATGTAAATTAAAAAGGGCAAAAGCCCAAGAGAGATTAGAAGCTGTATTTTGCTTCAAGTTTTAATTCGTTGTTATCGTTGTTTGATGCTCCGTTTTTACCGTCAAGAACAGAGTATAGTGCTGAGAATTTCATTTTTTTAGTATATTTATAGCTTGCACCTACAACATATTCTGCATAGTCATTGTTTGCTACAGTTTTGTCATTAATTCCAGAGTATGCAACATATACGTTAGTTTTAGCATCTACATTATATCCAACTTTTGCATAAATTGCTGCTGTATCATTTTTAGTAGCAATTGAATATTTTTGATCAGTTGGTAATACTGCAGAAATTGGTGCGTCCATATCTAGAACAACTAAATCACCATCTTTACTTGTTTTAGCATAACCAATTTTTGCACATACTGCATCTTGAGTATATTTAGCAGAAACGTTGAAATATTTCATAGTTTTTGCATTTGCTGCATCTAATTTACCAGCTGCATAATCAGCATGAACATCAACATTTTCTACTGGCGCTACATCTACGCTTACAGTATAAAGGTTTTTAATTTTATTAGTTGCATGATAATACCAAACGTTACCTTTAACCATATCTACATTAAATAATGCAGCAACTGCATAAATATCGTTTCCTAAAGCACCACCTGCAATATTATCTACAGCTTTTACAGCATTAACCCATGCAGCAGCTAATGTTACATTGTCACTAGCTTTGAAAGTAGCGATTGCACCAGCACCATGTGCTTCACCGTGTCCGCTTCCTGTTACAGAAGTAGCTACTGGGATTTTACCTGCGATTACGTTTACACCGTTAGCTGAATATTTTAAGAATACTAAATTTTCTGCTGGATTAGGATCTGTTCCTGCTACATTTGCATTATCATCATCTGCATATGTGCTCCCCTCAACTCCAAGCTTGTAAACTACTTTTAATTCTTCGCTTACAGGAATAGTGAATTTGAAATCAGAACTTGTTCTCCATCTGTTTTCAGAATTTTGATCTTTTGGTGCATTGTTATAAAATCTAACTCTGATCATTCCGCTTAGATCAACACCTTTGATTGCTTCTGTTAGAGGAGTAGCACTTGCTACACTCATTGAACCCATTGCTATTAAAGCTGCTAAAGATAGTTTTTTTAGCATTCTCTCTCCTTTGTTTTTTTAATTTTGTCTCACAATTATATCGACAAAATTTTTAAAAATCAAATTTTTTAGTGTTATTTTTGTGCTTTTTTTCAAAAAATATCACTTATTTGTAACTTTTTTGAGATTATTTTTTATTAAAATTTTTACTTTTACAGAAATATTATTTTATTTTTCATAAATCTTACATTTATTAAGAAAATCGAAAAAATACAAAATAAAAAAGTAAATACATCAATTATTTTAAATAATAGTGACAGACACCTATAATTATAAAGACGAGTTTAAACTCGTCTTAATCATCATATCTTGGCATTCCCATAATATTATAACCGCTGTCTACAAAATGCACTTCACCCGTTACTCCACTTGAAAGATCACTTAATAAATACATTCCGCTATTACCTACTTCTTCAATGGTCACATTTTTCATAAGAGGTGAATTTTTTTCGTTGTATTTCAAAATTTCACTAAAATCCCCTATACCGCTTGCTGCGAGTGTTTTAATAGGTCCAGCACTAAGTGCGTTGATTCTTATTTTTCTCTCACCAAGATCTACTGCCAGATATCTTACACTTGCTTCTAATGCAGCTTTCGCCACACCCATTACGTTGTAGTGCGGTATGTATCTTGTGCTTCCAAGATATGTAAGTGTAAGAACTGAAGCTCCATCATTCATTATAGGCTCAAGTTTTTGAACTACTTCTATTAATGAATATACACTTATTTCCATTGCAATGTTAAAAGCTTCTTTAGTAGTATCAATAAATTTTCCGTCAAGTGCCTCTCTTGGAGCAAATGCAACGGAATGCACTAAAAAATCTATTTTGCCGTAGTCTTTTTCAATTGCTTCTTTTAAAGCATCAATTTCTTCAGGTTTACTGACATCAAGCGGGTATATATTATTTACACCAAGTTCGTCTGCTACTTTTTGAACTCTTTTTTGAAGTTTTTCATTTTGATATGTAAGTATTATATCTGCACCCTGATTTTTACAAGCTTTTGCTATTCCATATGCAATTGAGCGGTTATTAGCCACACCTATAATTAAACCTTTTTTTCCTTCCATTACCATTATTTCTCCTTTAGTTTAAGTATTAAAAGTAGCCTTGCGTAAGATTATATAGTAAGAACGCAAAGCGTGGTTTTGTTATTTTAACGAATTTATTAGATTTATTAATGCTTTTCTTATTAATTTGATTTCATTATTTATTAAAGTATTCTTTTCATCATTAAGCAATTTTAAATTAAAAGAAATTTGAATATGAGTTTCTACTTCGTTTAACGAACCTAATGAAATATATAAAAATCGTATAAAATCTTTTTTTGATCCTCTACCTGCTCCTTCTGATATATTTGCTGGTATTGAAACCACAGCTCTTTTTAATTGAGAAGTTAATCCATATATTTCATTTTCTGGAAATTCAGCTGTTATTTTATAGATTAAATTCACAAATTCAAGTGCTTTGTTATAAACAAATAATTTTTTATGCTGCAATACAATTCCTTAATATAACTTTTTCACTCTTACTGACATCATACCTTACTTTTCCTACTACCTCTTACTTCCTCTTACTTCCTCTTACTTTTTCTTACTTCCCTAACTTTTCTTATTTTTTTCACTTTCACATACTTCTTTAGCTATTTCTATCATTTTAATAAAATTACTAACATCCAAACTTGCACTACCTACCAAAACACCATCGACATTAGGTATAGAAAGTATTTCTTTAGCATTTTCAGGCTTAACGCTTCCTCCGTAAAGAAGAGGTTTGCTTGCAAGTTTTTTAATTTCATTATGAGTTTCTTTAATCTCTTCATTTGAAGCACTTACACCAGTCCCAATAGCCCAGACAGGCTCATACGCAATTATTAATTTTTCATAATCAAGATCAATTCCGACAAGCTGAGCTTTAAGATATTCAATAACCTCATCAATACCTTTTTTTCTTATTTCCAAAGGCTCACCGATACAATATGTTATTTCAAAATTGTGTTTTTTGTAAAATTCAAATTTTTCTACTATAAATTTTTGTGATTCTTTTAATATATTTCTTCTTTCACTATGTCCTATTAAGATTTTATCAATTTTAAATTCCTGTAACTGCTCAAGTCCTATCTCACCTGTATATGCACCTTTTACAGCTGGGTATGCGTTTTGAGCACCAAGATACTCTTTTTCCATTAAAGCGGTGCAAGGAGGAAAAACCCTTACGGTTACATTATCAAAATTTACAACATCAAGAACTTTTAAATACTCTTCAACTTCTTTTCTGGTTTTATTTGTTTTAAAGTTAGCTGCTACTATCATGATATCTCCAATGCCGCTATTCCAGGAAGCTTTTTACCTTCAAGAAGCTCAAGGCTTGCACCGCCACCTGTTGATATAAATGTCATTTCTTCATCATCCCCGGCTCTTTGAACCGCATCAGCAGTATCACCGCCTCCAACTACTTTTATGCCATGACTTCTGGCTATTTCATGAGAAATTTTAAATGTTCCCCTGCTGAATTTATCCATTTCATACACGCCCATAGGCCCGTTCCATAAAATCGTCTGTGCATCCCATAAAACCTCACCAAAGAGTCTTACACTAGCAGGCCCGATATCAAGTCCCATCCAGTTATCGGGAATTTCCTGGGAAGTTACGTATTTTACCATTGCATCTTCGGCAAACTTATCGGCTATAACAATATCCACCGGAAGATAAAACTTAACACCAAGTCTTTTTGCTTCAGCCATAATTTTTAGGGCCTCGTCTATTAATTCATCTTCAACCAAAGAATTACCTACATTATACCCTTGAGCTTTTAAAAAAGTAAACGCCATACCACCGCCGATTATTAATTTATCTACTTTTGGTAAAAGATTAATTAATGCCTGCAGTTTTCCGCTTACTTTACTTCCACCTACCACTGCAACGAACGGACGAACCGGATTTTCAAGCAGCTTATAAAAGAAATTGATCTCTTTAAGAAGTAAAAATCCCGCAGCTTTATGCTCATTGTCATAAAATCTCGTTATTGCCTCCACACTCGCATGTGCCCTATGACTTACACCGAAAGCATCATTTATGTAAAATTTACCGAATTCACTTAACTCTTTTGCAAAACCTTCATCGTTTTTGGTCTCTCTTGGGTCAAACCTTACGTTTTCCAAAAGTAATATTTCGCCGTTTTGAAGTTTTGAAGCTTTTTCTTTTGCATCGGGACCTACCACATCGTTAGCCATTATAATATCATGCTTAAGTAAATGTGAGAGTCTTTTTGCAACAGGTTTTAATGAAAATTTTTCATTAAATTCACCTTTTGGACGACCAAGGTGAGAAGCTATAACTATTTTACAATCATTATCTAAAAGATATTTAATAGTCGGAAGAGCCATTCTTATACGTCTGTCATCTGTTATATTTCCGAATTCATCAAGAGGAACGTTAAAATCACATCTCAAAAAAACCGAATCACCCGGTTTAAAATCAAGATCTTTAGGTGAGTTTATTTTCATACGTCTCCTTTTTAGCAAAATTATAGCATATTTGTTTATTTAGTTATTCGGGGTTTAAAAGTTTGTTGGGGTTTATAAAATATGGTTAATTAGTATATTAGTGTATTGGTTAGTAGTATATTGGTGATTTGGAAATATAGATATGAAATTAAATTTTTAAGATTGCAGGAATTTTGAATAAACTCACCAATATACCAATTACTAATTAACCATTTACTATAAATTATTTTATTTCAATATATATTCAGCCATTTCAATCATTCTGTTTGAATAACCCCATTCATTGTCATACCATGAAAATATTTTTACAAGATTTCCGTTTGCCTGCGTAAGGTCACGTGCCACTATAGAACTTGCCGGGTTTGAATTAATATCGCTGCTGACTTTATATTCTTTGTCTATTTCAAGTATGCCTTTTAAATCAGTTTTGGCATGAAATTCGAGAAGTTCGTTTATCTCTTCGGCCGTTACTTCCGTTTTAAGCTCAATCACCAAATCCATAAGGGATACATTTGCCACAGGAACCCTTACGCTTCTTCCGTCAAGCCTGCCTTTTAGATTCGGAAGAACTTTATAAATAGCCTTGGCCGCACCGGTAAAAGTCGGAATAATGTTTTCAGCCGCTGCGCGTGAGCGTCTGATATCCCTGTAATTTGGGGCGTCAAGAAGTTTTTGATCCATTGTATAGCTGTGTATGGTAGTCATAAACCCTTTTTCAATCCCGTATTTTTCGTCCATTATTTTAGCTATAGGCGCTAAGCAGTTTGTAGTGCAAGACGCGTTTGAAATAATAGTTTCACCTTTGTATTCTTTATGATTAACTCCTAAAACGTAAGTGGGCGTATCGTCATTTGCCGGTGCCGAAATAATTACTTTTTTGACATTTCCTTTTATATGCCCATTAACTTCGTTGCTGGTTAAAAATTTACCGCTGCATTCAAACACCACATCGGCTTCTTCGAATTTAGTTTCATTCGGAGACGAAAAAGAAGTATATGTAATAAAATTATCCCCGATTTTCAAAATATCATCCCCTATTATTTCCACATTCAGGCTTCCTCTTATCGTATCAAACCTTAAAAGATAAGCCGCAAGTTTTATATCCATAATATCGTTAACAGCCACTATTTCTATGTTTTTATTAAGTGCTACTCTTAAAATATTTCTTCCGATTCTTCCAAGCCCGTTAATAGCTATTTTCATTACAAGCCTTTTAATAAATTTTCGTAATTATAGTACAATTTGAAAAAAAGGTTATGAGTGAAAGTTGCAATTTTCGGAGGAAGTTTCGACCCACCGCATCTCGGGCACATAGAAGTTGTCAAAAAAGCGTTTGAAAATCTTGACATCGACAAACTGATTATAATGCCCAATTTCCTAAACCCTCTCAAACACTCTTTTTCGGCACCGCCCGAGCTTAGGCTTAAATGGCTTGAAAAAATATTTAAAAATTTTGAAAACGTAGAAGTGAGCGATTTTGAAATATCAAAACAAAGACCCGTATATTCAATAGAAACCATTGAGCATTTTAAACCTAAATACTTCATCATCGGAAGCGATAATTTAAAAACTTTAAATAAATGGCACAAAATAGATGAAATTCTTAAAAAAACCGAACTTGTAGTGGCAAAAAGAGGTGCAGTTGATAAAAATCTTTTAAGTAAATATAATATCAAAAAAGTTTTGGACGTTGATATTCCTATAAGTTCTACCCAGATTAGAAATTGCAAATTCGAATATCTTCCACAAGAAATAGAAAAAGAAATAAAGGAGTTTTATGGACAGAATTGCAAAAATTAAAGAGCTTTTAGAAGAGAAAAAAGCACTTGACGTAATGGATTACGATTTAAAAGACAATGATTATTTTGTAGATTATGTAATAGTGGCCACAACAATGGCGGACAAACACGCCCAGGCACTGCTTGACTATCTCAAAAAAACATTAAAACCGATGGGTGAAACGTTTTTGGGAGTTGATTCAAGCGACGACTGGACGGTAATTGACCTTGGCGATATTCTTATACATCTTATGAGTGAAGAATACAGAGCCAGATATCAGATGGATAAGTTTTTAGAAGAGATAAAAAACAGATTAAGAGATTAAATCCCACTCACTTATAAGCTCAATCCCCTCTTCTTTTAATATTTTGCTTGTAAACCCGGGTGCGTCGCATTTGCATTCACATCCGTTAATATAGGCGCTTGTTTTTTTAACCCCGCAGCTTGGTGATTTTTCTTTTCCTATGAATATTTTTATATTATTTTCTTTACAGATTCTAAGCGCTTCATTTGCACCTTTCATAAACGCCTCGGTTTTGTCAGTTCCGTTTATGTCTATTATTTTATCACCGATAAATCTTGCCGGAGGTCTTGGAGTCGGAAGGGAAAAAGCCTCGGGACAAAAAGGGATGAGTTCGTATTTTTCTTTGAGTTTTTCTATCACTTCACCCGGCAGCGGCTTTGATTTGCCGTCATACCTGCATGCACGTCCGAGCATACATTCACTAATCATTGCTTTCATAGCTTTTTACCGCCTTTTCATACTCAACTAAATCTTTTAATCTTTCATCAATAATGTATTTTATTATATCATGCTGCAGTTTTGTATATTCGTGTATTGCAATATTTCTAAAACCTATCATTTTTTGAAGGTTTAAACTTAAATTTTTATCTATTACGCCATGCTTTTCAAGTATTTCAAAAATCTCTTTCGAACTTTTAGGAATACCGAATTTATGTTTTTTAATCAAATAAGAACCTAAATCAATAGCCTGCTGAACCGCCCTTTGAATATTTAAAATAACAGCATCCTGCTTTGTGTAATTTTTTTCAAATTCTTCGTCGTAATCTTCCTCAATCCTTGCAATATATCTTTCAATTGATTTAATTTTATATAAAACATTACTTTGAGAAAACATCTGCAGCGTTACGGTCGAAATTTTTTTAAAATTTCGGGTTACCGTAGCGAAGCCGTTTGAAAAAAGTAATGTTTTAGTAAAATAATTTTTCACTATCTCTTTATCATTCTGTAAATCCAGATACCTAAGCCATAAGCGATATTCATAATCATCAGCATATTTTGATTTTTTAATAATTTTACCTTTTGTAACGATCTCATAAGCAAATACATCGTTTACATCTGCAAGATTAACCAAATCAATATCTTTTTTTAACAAAACTTCAAGGTTTTCTTTCATTTTAAAAAATTCAACGGGTGTTTTTTTATCTTTAAACAAAACCGCAATATCAATATCGCTGCTCTCGTTATATGTTCCATCGGCATAAGAGCCAAAAAGCCAAATACCCTCTGCTTCTTTAAAAAACTCTTTTAATACCGATATTAATTTTTCATTTTTCACTTTTATATCCCAAAAAATTTACAATTTTTCGTGGATTCCATCTCTTCACCCCAAAAAATCTGTCGATTTTTCAGGGACCCCGTTTTTTCAATTCCCCATCCTTTATTCCTTCACAACTTAATTACATTCTCTCTTTGGCTTCAATTC
The DNA here is from genome assembly GCF_054656815.1 of Nautilia lithotrophica. Lineage (NCBI taxonomy): Bacteria > Pseudomonadati > Campylobacterota > Epsilonproteobacteria > Nautiliales > Nautiliaceae > Nautilia > Nautilia lithotrophica. Next base: position 276,750 of record NZ_BAAHXN010000002.1, on the reverse strand, counting down.
CAAGAAGTGAGAGTCCGAGTTTGATAATACTCGCCACAACAGCCAATATTTTAAGTCTTATCGCTTCTTTTTCACTTCCTATAACTTTATTTTTGTTATAGAAGCTGTGAAACTCGCTTGCAAGTTCATACAAATAGTTTGTAAGTCTGTGAGGTTCTCTGTTTATAAACGCGTCTTCTAATACATAAGGAAACTGAAGTGCCAAAAATACCAAATCTTTTTCGTCTTTGCTTAAATCTTTAAGTTCCGTATTTATAGTGTCATCAAGCTCCATGTTTTTGTTTCTGAAAATAGATTTGATTCTTGCGTGTGCGTAGTTTATATAGTATGCCGGGTTGCTGGAATCCTGCTTGCTTAAATCATCTACATCAAATTCAAGATGGGTATCCGCTTTTTTGGTTAAAAACACAAACCTCAGGGCATCCGCACCGACATCTTTTACAACATCGCTTACGAGTATGAAATTACCGGCGCGTTTACTCATTTTATAAGGTTCACCGCCTTTTAGAAGTTTTACCATTTGTGAAAGTAGTATTTCAAGTTTATCCGGATCAAATCCCAAAAACTTAATAGCAGCTTTTACCCTTGCGATATATCCGTGATGGTCTGCTCCCCAGATATTTATGTATTTATCGTAATTTCTTTTAAATTTATCCCAGTGATAAATTATATCGCCCGCAAGGTATGTCGGTCTTCCGTCTTCTCTTACCACGACTCTGTCTTTTTCGTCTTTGTATTCTCTGGATTTGAGCCAAACCTTGCCGTCTTTTTCATAAAGGGCTCCGTTTTTTTCCAAAATCGCCCTTACTTCGTCCCAATATTTGTAAAGTTCTTTCTCACTTACCCAATTATCAAACGGCGTAACGTTTAGGGCTTTTATATCTTCTTTGATTAGTTCAAGCATTTTATCTTTCGCCCACATATTGAGCCTGTCGTCGTTAAAGTTTTCAGCTTCAATTTCTGCTTTGAAATAATCTTCCCCGAATTCTTTTATCGCTTCTGCAGCAAGGTCTTTTATATATTCGCCTCTGTAAAACTCTTCTGGCCATTTAACCTCAAGCCCCAAAATCTCCCTTGCCGCAAGATACACGGAAAGCCCTAAAAGCGTAATCTGACGTCCGGCGTCGTTTACATAGTATTCGGTAACAACGTCATACCCGATATGCCTTCCGATTCTTGCAATCGCATCCCCAAACACCGCACCTCTAGCATGCCCTATATGAAGGGGACCTGTCGGGTTTGCCGAAATGTATTCAAGAAGGATTTTTTCTTTGCCGCTGCCTTTGGCAAAATTTTCTTTTTCATTTAATACTTTATTTGCAAATTCATTTAAAAATTTATCGCTTAATGTAATGTTTACAAACCCGCTTACGGCCTCTACCTTTTCAAAATCCTCACAATTCCCCAATGCGTCACATAAAGCTTTGGCAAATTCCTGTGGATTTTGTTTTTTCATTTTCGCATATTTGAAAATCGGCACTGCAAAATGGCCGAAATCTTTGTTTTTAGGTTTGCTTAAAGGCGGATTTTCACCTAAATGTTTTTCAAACTGCTTTGCAACTTTTTCTTTCATTAATTTCCTTTCCATTCTTTTATAAATTCTTCTATATTGTATTTGCTTCTTTTAATAAGGCTTGCAATCGCCACACTTCTTAAAAATTCTTTCGCCTCGTCAAAATCGTCGTTTATAAGCAGATAATCGTATTCGTCAATTTTCTGCATTTCCCTAAGTGCGTTAAACATTCTGATTTTCATACTTTCTTCTGTTTCCGTTCCTCTTTTTAGAAGTCTCTCTTTAAGCACTTTCTGATTCGGGGTTGTCACAAAAATTCCTGTCGTAATATCCGGATACGATTTTTTTACAAGCTCATACCCCTGGACGTCTATATCAAGAAAAACAATCTGCCCTTTTTTTAGTGCTGCGTCTATCTGTCTTTTGCTCGTTCCGTAAAAATTGCCGTGAACCTCGGCCCATTCAAGAAAATATCCTTCTTCTATGTCTTTTATAAACTCTTCTTTGGTTAAAAAGAAATAATCAACTCCTTCTTTTTCACCTTCCCTTATAGGTCTTGTAGTGCTTGAAATACTGAAATACGCCTTTTCTCCCAGCTCTTCACACACAACTCTTGCAAGAGACGTTTTACCGCTGCCGCTGGGGCCTGAAACCACCAAAATACTTCCGCTTTTTCCGTTCATTTTTAATCTCCGAAATCTATTGTTATTGTTACTTTTGCTTTTGCTTTTTTCAATTCTTCCCAGTTTATATTGAGAATACTTCCAAGCGTTTTTTCCTGAGGACTTGGCTCTTCTATAATGTTTTGCAATTCATGAGCCTCTTGAATTTCCGGAATTTTATCATCTATATTTATTTCTTCAATATTTTCATCACCAATTTCTTCTAAATTTTCTTCAATTTCTTTGTTTTCTTCTACATTTTCTTCTTTTGGTAATTCTTCTCCCAAAACTTCAGCTAATTGCATTTCATCAATATCTGAAAGTTCACTATCCAGCTCTTCAATATTCTCACCTTCCAAATTCTCTTGTGATGCAGTGATTTCTTCAGGTTCTTCATCGATGTTTATATTTTCAAGATCAAATTCTTCCAAATTCTCTTCAGGAATTTCTTCCGTTTCTACTTCAGGTGTTTCATTTTGTTCGGTTTTTTCTTCTTCAAAAACAGCTTCAGGTTCAGTTTCTTCGTTTAGTGTTTCTAAATCCGCCTCTTTGGTTTCGACAGGTTCTTCGTTTTCGGTTTCTTCAATATCTGTTTGAGTTTCTTCACTCGGCTCTTCTAATTGCATCTCTTCGATCTCACTTAATTCCTCATTTTCATTTTCAATTTCTTCATTTTCTTGCATTGTCTCTTCCTCATTAAGTTCAGGGGTTTCTTCATTTTCTTCATCAACAAGTTCCGTTTCGTCTATTTCAAAACTCTCCTCAATGTCATCATCGGGTGCTTCGCCTTCAAGTTCTTCTTCACTTATTTCAAAATCTTCTTCATCACCCGCAACAAATTCATCTTTTGCATCAAGATTTTTTAAATCCTCTTCACTTTCCAAATCTTCAAACATATCATCTATATCCAAATCATCACTCTGCTGAGTTTCTTCCAAAGGCTCAACCTCCCCTTCTTCCGATTCATCTTGCGTAGCCTCTTCTATGTCTAAATCCAAATCATCTTCATCCAAATCAAAATCCAGATCATCACTCAAATCATCTATACCTTCAATATCGTCTAACCCTGTATCTTCATCCCCAACATCCAAATCTTTCAGATCTTCAAAACTTTCAATATCAATATCATCATTTTCAATATTTTGCTCATTAGTTGTCATATTCGGAAGCTTTTCCAATAGATCCATCAAATCGGTTGGAAGAAAAGGTTTTATAAGATAATCAGTAAAACCTACAATTTTTTCATCATTCTTAGATAAGATTAAAACAAACTTGGCATTAGGGAAAAGAGCTTTTAAATTTTCAAAAAGTTCTTCATTATAAAGATCCTTGTCTATAAATACCGCATCAAAAACACCCTCGGGAATGTTTTCTGCAGTTCCAATACTGACTTCATCACCTTTTTTCTCAGCACTTAATACAAAAAGCTTTTCAATTGTCGCATTTGAAGTAATTAGAAGAATTTTCATGGCCAACCCCGTTTTTTATTATAATTATAGTAAAAAAGGAAGCAATTTGAAAAAAATTATTATTTTGGTGTTTGCTTGTTTATTATATTCTACTGAAATATATTTTATGCCAAAAGACGGAAAAACGGCTGAAAACAGACTTTTTTATCTTTTTTCACATGCCAAAAAAGAGATAAAAATAACTATGTATACATTCACAAACAAAAAACTCGCACGCGCATTAAAAATCGCCGCCAAAAAAGGGACAAAAATATACATAATTGCAGATAAAAAAGAAGCAAAATACAAATATTCTGTAATTCCAAGACTTGCTGTTTTAAGAAATTTCCATATTTATTTGTTATCTGGTAAACGCTATAAAGACGGCAATACCGCCAAGATGCACGTAAAACTTGCCATTGTTGACGATAAATATGTAATAACAGGCAGTGCAAATTACTCATACAGCGCATTTTACAAAAACTACGAATACATCATGATAAACAGCGACCGATATCTTATAAAAGAGTTTGATTCTTTTTTTAATCATCTGAGAATTTTATCTACAAATTACAGGCTTAGCCGATAAATTTAATTAATGAACCGAAAACTTGTAAAATTTCTGTAGAAAAAAGCTGCATAAGTGAAGAAATAATTGCAATCAAAACCATAAAAGCAATGGTGATTTTAATCGGAAAACCTACAACAAGAAGGTTAAACTGCGGCATTGTTTTCATTATCATTCCAAATATTATATCACCCATCAAAGATATGGCAATGATAGGAAAAGCCATTGCGATACCCAAAAGAAAATATTTTCCCATATACACAACAAAATATTCATATACATTTTGATAATTAAAAAATTCCCCAAACGGAAGCATGGAAAGTGTTTTATTCAAAAAAAGAATCTCAAGATGATCCCCACCAATACTTAAAAACATCAAAACAGCAACCCATGTGAAAAACTGGGAAATAATCGTAGTCTGAACTCCAGCATTGGGGTCCATTACATTAGCCAAAGTAAATCCCATTACAAAACTTATCTGCTCACCCGCGAATTTTAAAACATCAAACACTATCTGTAGTGCCATTCCTACAAAAAACGCAAATGCCACTTCATTAAGCACGCTCAATAAAACGTTTGCGATATTTATTTCATATGCAAATTTAGGTGTTATTGGAAAAAGAAGAATCGAAAGCCAAAAAGCAAAAGCCGCTTTTACGTTCATTGGAATTGCTGTATAATTAAAAAACGGCATAAAAGCCAGCAGGGAACTTATTCTGACAAACAACAAAAGATATGTTACCACGTTTACAGGTGTTAAATAATTAATTATCTCCATTTATTTCTGCCAGTTTTTTATTTTTAAGCTCAAACACCCTGTCAAATTTATCTGCAATATCCATATCGTGCGTAACGGTAATCAATGCCGCTTCATTATTGTCACAATACTCTTTTAAAACTTCTATAACTTCATAAGCGTTAGCTTTATCAAGATTACCGGTCGGTTCATCGGCAAATATAATTTTAGGTTTTTTGGTAAGCACTCTGGCGATACTTACCCTCTGCTGCTGTCCTCCGCTTAAAGTCTGTATATTTTGATTGATAACATCTTTTATTCCGAGCCTTTCAAGCAGTTCGTAATCTATTGTTTCCCCACTTAAAAGGGCTGCGGCCTGCAGATTTTCAAGGGCAGTAAAGGTATTAAAAAGATAATGAAACTGAAAAATAATTCCTATTTCCTTTTTTCTGATTTCTATTAAATCTTTTTCTTTTAAATTATAAATATTCTTATTATTTATGAAAACTTCACCTTTTTGAGGTTTTAAAAAAGTGGACAATATATGTAAAAGCGTAGATTTTCCACTTCCGCTGCTTCCGACTATTGCAATTTTTTCTTTTGAATTGATTTGCAAATTCACATTTTCAAAAAGCAAATAATCAAATGAATGGGTAAGATTTACAGCTTTTAACATACCGGCCTTTTTTAAGAATTATAGCAAAAGTTTATAATGACTGGTCTTTATGGTTGTTAAGTTTTTGAGGTTATTAAACTCATTGGTGTATTAGTGCATTAGAATATTGGAATATACAGATTTTATATATTAAAAATCACTTTTTTAACTTTTTTAACAAGTTTAGGGTCTGGCATTATTCAATGGTCAATGGTCAATGGTTATTGATTGACTGCTGTTTACAATTTAAGACTCAAATAATAACTAATTAATATTAAAAATACATCAGTGTCTTTTTTCCTTTCTTCCTTATCTTTTCCTTATAACCCTTTCTCCACTCTTTCATTTAGTGCCAGACACTATTAGTGGAATATAAAAAAAGAAGCGGGGATTAAGAAAGAGCCGCCGCTACTTCATCCGCCATATTGCATGCGTTTTTAACTAAACCTTCACCAACTTCAAATCTGATGAAGTCAACAAGTTTTGCTTCTCCGCCAGCAGCTTTTGCCGCTTTGCTAAGAGCTTCCGCAACAGTTTCTTTTTTCTCAGCTTTTACGTATTCCTGCTCTGTAACACATACGTCGCTGTAGAATCTTTTGATTTTACCAGGGATAATTTTTTCAATTACGTTTTCAGGTTTACCTTCTTTTAGAAGCTGAGCTTTTGCGATTTCTTTTTCTTTTTCAATCACATCAGCCGGAACGCTCTCAGGGTTTAGATACTGAGGTTTCATTGCAGCAATGTGCATTGCTATATCTCTTAAAGTATCTTTAATAGCTTCACATGTTTTTTCGCTGTCACATGCAGCAGCAACCAATACACCCACTTTTCCACCTGCGTGAATGTATCCGTTTACGATTCCGTTTTCAGGAGCTTTAATAGTTCCTATTCTTCTAACTACGATGTTTTCACCGATTTTAGCGATTTTAACTTTAAGCTCTTCTTCAAAAGTTCCAGCACCAAATGGAGCTTTGTTTAGAGCTTCAGTATCAGTGATATCGTTTACGTTGATAGTTTTAACAGTTTCACTAACAAATTCTATAAATTCGTCAGTTTTTGCAACGAAGTCAGTTTCGCAGTTAACTTCTGCAATACTACCTTTTTTGTAATCATCGCTGATATAGATTTCAACTCTACCTTCAGCAGCGTTTCTGTCAGCTTTTTTAGCAGCTTTTGCAAGACCTTTTTTTCTTAGGATCTCTACTGCTTTTTCTTCGTTACCTTCAGCTTCTACAAGAGCTTTTTTACAATCCATCATTCCGGCACCGGTTTTTTCTCTAAGTGCCTTTACCATTGCTGCAGTAATGTTTGCCATATTATGCCTCCTCAGCTTTGATTTCTTCAGTTTCAGCTTTGATTTCTTCTTCAGTTTTTTCTTCTGCTGCCGCTTCTTCTTTGATTTCTTTTACCTCTTCAGCGATTTCTTCTTGAGAAATAGGCTCTACTTCCCCTTCTTCCTCTTTAGCCGCCAATTCTTTTCCTTCGATGATAGCATCGGCAATTGTTTTACAGAAAAGGTTTACACTTCTGATCGCATCGTCGTTTCCTGGGATTGGAACATCGATTAAATCAGGATCGCAGTTTGTATCTACAGGTGCTACGATCGGAAGACCAAGTTTGTTAGCTTCACCAACTGCGATTTTTTCTTTTACAGTATCGATTATGAAAAGCATATCAGGGATAGTTTTCATATGTCTGATTCCGCCGATAAATTTTTCTAATTTTGCTTTTCTTCTAGCTAAGATTAATCTTTCTTTTTTAGTTAAAAGGTTGATTTGTCCAGTTTCTTCCATTTTTTCAATGATTTCAAGTTTTCTGATTGATTTTTGGATAGTTTTAAAGTTTGTAAGCATACCACCAAGCCATCTGTGGTTAACATATGGCATACCACATCTCTCAGCATGCTCTTTAATAGCGTCAACCGCTTGTTTTTTAGTTCCAACAAAAAGGATAGTTTTACCTTCTTCAGCAGCGTTTTTAACCACGTTGTAAGCATATTTGATATGTCTAAGTGTCTTTTGAAGGTCGATAATATAAATGTTTTTTCTTACACCAAAAATGTATTTTTTCATTTTCGGATTCCATCTTCTCTTTTGATGACCAAAGTGAACACCACACTCTAAAAGGTCTTTCATTGTTACATTACACGGCATTGTTTCTCCTTGAATTATTTGTTTTTTTGGTTCGGGTTTAGCCTCCCTCTTCTTTAACACTTTTCAGTGCAACCCTACCAAGGAATAAAGAGGTGAGAACTAGAAACGGAATTTTATCAAAAATGATGTATAATTGCAAACATAATAGTTAACTTGTATATTGGTTATTGGTGTACTGGTTATTTGGACATTGAAATATCTAAATATTAATAAATAACCATTTACATCACCAATACACAAATAACAAATATACCAATAACAAATTTTAAGGAGTAACCATGCCGATGTTAGATAGTTTTTTAGTAGATCACGTCAAAATGCCAAGTCCTGGACTTAGAGTTGCAAAACACGTAAAAACGCCAAGCGGTGATATAATTACCGTATATGATGTAAGATTTGCTAAACCGAACGTTGAAATAATAGACGAAAAAGCAATGCACACGCTTGAACATCTTTTTGCAGGATATATGAGGGACAATTTACCTGATTACGAAATTATTGATATCTCACCTATGGGATGCCGCACGGGATTTTACATGAGCGTTATTGGTGAGCCTGAAGATAACGAAATAATTGAAGCGTGGAAAAAATCTATGCAAAACATACTTGAAACAGATACAATCCCGGAAGCAAACGTATATCAGTGCGGAAGCTGCTATATGCATTCACTAGAAGGAGCAAAAAAAGTTGCCAAACATATTTTAAATAACGAAATAGTAATAATGGATAACGAAGTTTTGGCGCTTGATCCGTCAAATATACCGAATGAATGCAATGTTGACGTTTCAAAGGTGGTGATACTCGGAAAATGAAACTTTTAAAAAAAGAGTGGCTGTTTTTTATCTTTCTATCTCTTTTCTTTTTCCTTTTTTCCAATGTTAAGCCCAAATTTAAAGAAATATACGGATTTATCGACTGGGGAACCATAAGGGCTCTTAGTGCGCTTTTACTGATTACTACCGCGTTGAAACTTTCTGGATTTTTCGACGCGTTTGCCACAGCAAGTGTAAAACGTTTCAAAACGGAAAGGGCTCTTGCATTTGCGTTTGTAACATTAAGCGCCTTTTTATCTATGTTTTTAACAAACGACATTACTCTTTTTGTAATGGTGCCGCTTACTTTGGCATTTTCATCACAGATTAAAAACGACTTGACCAAACTTGTTATATTCGAAGCAATAGCCGTTAATGTCGGAAGCGAGCTTACGCCATTCGGAAATCCGCAAAATATATTTCTTTTCAGACAGATGGACATAAGTGTTATTGACTTTATACAGAAGATGAGCATTATTTTTATTCCTAAAATTATTCTTCTTATATTATTTATCTTTATTTTTTTTCCGAAAAAAAATCTTGAAATAGAAATAAACAAAACACACAAAACCGATAAATTTCTTTTTATTTCTTCAATTGTTCTTTTTGTTTTGTTTATAGTTTCACTTGAATATTCACTGGTAAGATATGCTCTGCTTGTAATAGTGTTATATTACCTGTTTGCAGGCTATAAAAATGTGTTTTTGAAATTTGATTATTTTTTGATTTTTACTTTTATAATAATGTTTATAGATTTCGGGATGCTAAGCAGACTTGAGATAATTAAAAATATAATGGGCTCGATTGAAATGGACTTTTACAATGTTTTTAATATAAGCATAATTCTGTCACAAATTATTTCTAACGTCCCTGCGGCAATTTTTATGAGCAACTTTTCAGACAATTATATAGCAATCGCATACGGGGTGGATATAGCCGGAAACGGCTTATTGATAGGCTCTTTAGCCAACATCATAGCCCTCAGGTTTCTTAAAAATCCAAAAGCGTATATAGATTTTCACAAATATTCAATTCCTTATTTTATTGTTTCTTATCTAATAGTTTTGGTTATTTTTTACAAAATAATTTGACTTAATAATTTTTTTCCGTTAAAATACGATAAAAATACTCTTAAAGGATTAAAAATGGATAGAAGAAAAGCACTTAAACTTGGAGCTTTAGGATTAGCAGCTGCAGCTGTAACTCCTGCAATGGCAAGTGAAAAAAACGAAGTATGTAACCCTTACGGAAAATACAGAGAAAAAATTTATAACAGAAACAAATATCACATCAGTGAAAACCCTACAAAAGGTGAATTAAAACACACACCTGAAATTAAAATCGGTTCAAAAGATGCAAAAGGTTATACATTAGTTGAAATTACAATTGGACAAAAAGGTATCATTCACCCAAGCACTGAAGATCACTGGATCGATTTTATAGAATTAAGAGCTGATGGAAAATTGGTTGATAGAGTTTTATTCGAACCTGGAAAAGCTATGGGTTATGCGGCATTTAAAGTAAAACTTGACGGAGTTAAAACATTAACTGCCGTTGAAGGATGCAACAAACACGGAATTTGGGATTATACAATCACCCTATAATTCCCTCTCTTTTGTTTTTTTATTAATAACATTAGTGTCTGTCACTATAAATATTTCGGATATCTTTAAATTAAGAGATTATTTTTTCTTTATAATCTCTTTAATTTTTTTCAAATCCCCGCTTTTTAAAATACATTTTTCAATAGTGCATATTTCATAATTTTCACCTTGTTTATATTCCATATAAGGATATTCCATATCAATACATTCCGGTTTTTCAATATTTAATACATATGTGCCGTAATGATACATAAAATATGCTTTTGTTATCGACGGATAATAAAGAGGATATTTGTTTATAAAATATCCTCCGTATTTAATAATATTAATACCTTCATTATATAATTCCAAATCATACAAAATTGTAGAAAGTCTTATATAATCTTTAGCTAATATACTAAGAGATGATGCATACGCGCTATCACTGAAATCAGCTTCGATGTTTTTACTTTCATTCATATACCAGTATTCATTATAAAACTTTTCTTTTGTTTTTATTATTAAATTTTTTGCTATATTTAAATATTTTTTATCAAAACTATTTTCATATGCATCAATTAAAGCATTAATAAAATAAGCATAATCTTCAAGAAGCGCCGGTGTTTTTGCTTTTTCATTTTGGTTGTATGAGTGATAAAGTTTATCATTAACATACATTTTTTCAAGAAGAGTATCAAGTGTTTTATAAGCTTCATATTTATATTTTTCATTTATGCATCCGGCTTTCAGCAATGCACTAATCATCATAGCATTCCATGATGTAATCTTTTTTGTATCTATAAAAGGGAATTCTCTTTTTTTTCTAATATTTTGAAGTATATTTAATGCTATATCGTAATTTTCCGGTATCTTACCTTTTATAACGGGATTATTTCTACCATTAAAATTGCCGAATTTTTTTATGCCGAAATATTGCATCAGTTCATCGCTGTTTTTAAGGTTTATAAACGCTTTTTTAACCTCATCGTAAGTAAAAACAAAATAGGCACCCTCTTTTCCTTCACTTTCCGCATTGCTAGCACCGAAGAAAAGGAAGTTTTCATCCCTATATCTTCTTATCATCTCATCTATACTTCTTAGAGCAACTTCTTTGTATAGTTCATTTTTAGTAATTTCATACATCCTAAAATATGCAAAAGGAAGATTTGCATTGTTATAAAGCATCTTTTCAAAATGAGGCACTTCCCATTTTGAATCGGTTGAATATCTGTAAAAACCGCCTTCAATTTGATCAAATATTCCGCCTTTGGCCATATTGTTAAATGTAGTATTTAAAATGTTTAATATTTTTTCATTTTCTGTTAGCAAATACACATCAATAAGCAGATCCAAAGCGCTTTCCATAGGAAATTTCGGAGAACCTTTCATACCGCCGTATTTCATATCAAAACTTTTAAGAGTTTCTGAAATTACTTTTTCGAGTATGTCGTCTGATATATTTACTTTTTCAAAACTTTTTGAATTTTTTAAATACTTTTTTAAATTTTCAGCAATATTTTCAATTTTTTGAGGATTGTTTTGCCAATCATTTGCTATTGAGGTGAGTATCTCTTTTAGCCCCGGCCCGAATTGGGAAAAATGGGGTGGAATATAAGTAGCGGAATAAAACACTTCCCCTTTGGGCGTCATTATTATGGTTAAAGGCCAGCCACCTGCCCTATTATGCATAATTTGATAAATTTTTTGATATTTTTTATCAATATCGGGCATTTCTTCCCTGTCGACTTTTATACTCACAAAAAATTTGTTTAAAATATTCGCAATTTCTTCGTTTTCAAAACTTTCCCTTTCCATTACATGGCACCAGTGGCATGTAGAATATCCAATAGATAAAAATATAAGCCTGTTTTCTTTTTTCGCTTTTTCAAACGCTTCATCACCCCACGGATACCAGTCTACGGGATTGTCGGCATGCTGTAAAAGATAAGGACTATCGCAATATTTTAAATGGTTGGCCATTGTAAAAACTCCCAATAAAAAAATAATAATTAATTTCATTACTTCCCTTATATCATAAAAGATAATTTTTGTCCAATTTTAACATAAAAACATATTTGTCTTATATGTTATAATTTCAATAAAAAAGGATACATTATGTCTAAAAAAAGAGTTGCGATAAACGGCCTTGGCAGAATAGGTAAAATGGTTTTATGGCATTATGTAGAAACAAAACCCGAAAATATTGAGATAGTAGTGGCAAACGGGGGAAGCGGAACACCTGAAGATTTGGCTTATATGATCAAATTCGATTCGGTGCACGGCAAATTTCCCGTAAGTGTTGAATATACTGAGAATTCTCTAATAATTGACGGAAAAGAAATAGCAATCGTTAGTGAAAGAGATCCTGCAAAACTTCCTTGGGAAGAGATGAATATAGACATCGTTCTTGAAGCTACAGGTAAATTCACAAAAAGAGACGATGCTGCAAAACACATCGAAGCAGGCGCTAAAAAAGTAATTATCACAGCTCCCGGAAAAGAAGTGGATAAAACGATCGTATTAGGCGTAAATCATAATGAATACGACCCGGATAACCACCACGTAATTTCAAACGCGTCATGCACTACTAACTCTTTGGCACCGGCTATGAAGGTTCTTGAAGAAGTATTCGGCGTTGAGAGTGCATTAATTACAACGGTTCACGCATACACTTCAAGTCAGGTTACAATCGATAGAAAAAAACCAGGAAAACACAGAAGAGGACGCGCTGCGGCTGTAAATATCATACCTACTACAACAGGTGCGGCAAAAGCTACAACGGAAGTAATTCCGGCACTTAAAGGTAAAATGAACGCAATGGCTTTAAGAGTTCCAACACCGGATGGCGCCGTTACCGATATTTCTGTAGTGCTTAAAAAACAGACAAGCGCAGAAGAAATCAATAAAGCATTCGAAGATTACGCAAACAACCAGTTAAAGGGTGTTTTAGAAATAACATACGACGAAGTGGTTTCAAGCGACATCTTAGGGAATCCTCATTCAAGTATAATTGACGGACTTTCAACAATGGTGGTTGACGGAAATAAAGCAAAAATCCTTGCATGGTATGACAATGAATTCGGATACGCAAGAAGAGTTTTAGAACTTGCCCAGATGGTAGCTGAAAAACTTTAATAAAGTTGTTAAGGTCCTAAGGGTTAAAAAGTCAAATTTATAACCCCACCTTAACTAACTTTTTCTCTTTTATTTCTCACTTTTTAATATTTTATTGATATATCCTGTGCTAACACCTAAATATCTTGCTATTTCGGTATATTTATATCCGGCTTCTTTGGCTGCGAGTATGGCGTCTTTTTTCTCTTCATATTCATCGAAAAAGTCGCTTATTTTTTTTCTGATAACCTTAAGTTCTCCGTCCACTTTAACAATTTTAGGTTCATTGTAAATTTCTTCAAGTTCAAATTTTTCAAGGGGTTTGTTAAGCCATTCAATATATTCTTCAAGCGGTTTTTGGAAAATCATACTCCCTTCTATTATTTCATTGAATTTGTTCTTTTTAAGTCTAAGTGCAAGTGACTGATATTCATAATCTTTTATATCTTCAACAAGCCCCAAGACATAAGCGTTTCTTTCTATATATTTTATAACTTTCCAGCTGTGGTTATCATCAAACATCATATAACTCTCAAACCTTCCTTTCCACAAATGTCCCACCCTTCCGGTTTTATAGTTATACCATGCGGCATAAGCAGAATTTAAAAACCTCATAGCCTCACTTAAATTCGGAAGCGTAGTTTCAAGCAATATATGATAATGATTCGGAAGTATCGTAAATGCATGAAAAACAACTTTATAGTCATATTTTGTTTTCAGCATTAGTTCCATAAATTTGAAAAAATCCTCTTTTTCATTAAATATTTCAGCTCCGTTTACGCCTCTGTTGACTATATGATAAAAACCCGGATCGTTAACTCTCGGTTTTCTTGCCATATTATCTCCTTTAAAAAGATGACTGACACCTTTTACCTTAAGTGCCAGACACTTGGTATAAAATTATATCATAATCTTAAAGTATGATACAATATTTCTTAATAGATGATAAAATACTAATTCAATATTTTAAACGGAGACAATATGAAAATAGCAGTTTTAGATGATAGTAAAACTTTTTTGACTCATATACAAAATATGTTTAAAAAACTTAAACTTAGATATATATATGTTTTTGAAAATGAAAAAGAATTTTATGACTTTGTAAATCATAATAGTGATATTGATGCCGTTTTTATTGATTATCATTTAAAAAACACTACAGGTTTTAATGTTTTAGAAAATATAAAAAAAAATTTACAATACACATATAAAATAATGATAACTTCAGATTCTTCACCACAACTCAAAGAAACTGCCTTAAATATCGGTTTTGATACTTTTCTTTCAAAAGATATAACACTTGCAGACTTACAGGCTTTGATTAATATGATTAAAACTTTAAGAAAATACATAAAAAAAGAGATTGAAAAAAAAGAAGCCTTTAAAAAACTGCTAAGTTATAAAGAATATCAAGAAAAAATCATACATCAAAAGCAAAATAAAATAATGAAAAATGAACTTGAAATGTTTTTTGACGAAAATTATTTGTTTGAGACATATTTTAAACCAAAAGATTTATTAACAGGTGATACAATTTATACAAAAAAAATATCAAAAAACAACTATTTTATAGGTGTAATCGACGCAATGGGTAAAGGGCTTGGAGCATCTCTTACATCATTCAATGCATTAGCATTTTTAAAACATTCAATTAATAAAGCTATAGAATACAATGATTTTAATTTTCAAAAACTTATTTATGACTTTGTTACTTATGTAAAAACAATATTACTTGAAAACGAAATATTATGCGTTACACTTGTTTGGATGGAAAACAATAAATTACATTATGCTAATTTTGGAAATCCGCCTATAATTACTTCTACTCAAATTATTAAATCAAATAATTACCCTATAAGGACAAAGACAGATAATATACAAATAAATACTACAAATATTGAAGATAAAATACTAATTTCTAGTGACGGAATATTTGAATCCCCTTATAAAAATACAATTTATTTTAAGAGACTGAAAGAAATTTTTCCAAAAATAACTTTTTTAAAAGAAATAATCGAAGATTTTAATGACAATTCTCATCAAATGGATGATATTTGCATAGTATATATCACAAAAGAAGAAGATAATTTTGATATTTTATTTGAAGAAACTCTGAATTTAGAAAAAGAAGAAATAGATCTTTTTTTGAAAAAATTATATATTCAAAATATTCCTAGAATTGAACAAATACATTTAATTTTACATGAAATACTTACAAATACATATGAACATTCGATCTTAATGATAGAAAATAAAGAAAACCTTAAAGATAAAAAAAAGTTTTCACAAAATTGTGTTGCAAATAAAAAATTTTTCGCTAAAATTAAATTAAGCAAAAATGAAAATTGGCTAAAAATTGAATATCAAGACAATACAAGTGGGTTTGATGTTCAAAAAATAAAAGATGCTTATTATAAAAAATATCATGGGAGGGGTATTAAAATAATCAAACATCTCTCTTACGGATTATTTTTTAATGAAAAAGGAACCGCAATAAAAATTTTCTTAAAGGTTAAACCATGAATATAGAAATTGAAGGAAATGTAATTAATGTAAATTCACCTGTTGTAACAATATCAGACGTTGAAAGATTAATACAAATATTAAGAAGTAAAGAAAATGAACCACAAATAATATTAAATATCAAATCTTTTTCTCTACCATCAAGTATTATTGGTGAATTATTAAGATTACACGATAAAGGTGTAGCTGTATTAATAAATGTGTATGACAATACATTATATGAATTACTTGAAGCACTAAAATTAACTAATAAATTCAAAATAAGGATGGTTTAATGCACTCTATAATTAAAGATTTCAACTTAAAACTGCTAGCTATAAACCTCCTAACAAGCTTTATTTTACTTTTATATACGTATTTTACGGCACCAAATGAATTCATCTCAACTGCTATTGAACATTTAATTATTGCGGTGGTAATACAAGTAGCCGCTTATTATCTTCTTAAATATTATGTAATTGTTCCTATTCAAGAATATATTTCAATTTCTAAAGAATTAAGCGAAGGTGATGGTGATTTAACCAAACAGATCCATATCAAACAGCAAAATGAAATAAAACTCGCGGCTGATTATATTAACAAATTCATAAATAATGTAAGAGAGGTAATAATAGATATTAAAAATTCAAGCACTATCGTTTCAAAAAACACAAAAGAACTTGAAAACATTATAAAAAACCTTAAAGAAACAATACATCAAACGGATATTGAAGCAAGTGAAATATCTAAAATTTCTGACACACTTTCTCAACATCTTGACAAAACAGAAGCATCAGTAGCATCTACAACACATACACTAATAAAAACAGCAGAGTTTCTAGAAAATTTCAGTAAATCATTAATTGAAACAACAAACGAAATAATCCAAATAAACTCTAAAGAAAAAGAACTCAATGATCTTCTACATAATCTGAATGCACAAACTGAAGAAATAAAGAATGTTTTAAAAATTATTTCAAGTATTACAGAACAGACAGAACTTTTAGCTTTAAATGCTGCAATTGAAGCGGCAAGAGCGGGTGAACATGGAAGAGGTTTTGCTGTTGTTGCAGATGAAGTTAGAAAATTGGCAGAAGAAAGCGGAAATTCATTAGTAAATATTGAAGCAATAATTAAAAATATAACTAATACTATAAATTTAACATCAAATGAAATTAATAAAAATTCAGAAAAAATGAATATTCTAGCCTCTCATACTAGTGAAATTACAAATCAATTAGATCAAATTCTTACAATGAATAAAGACAATATTGCTTATGCAAAAGATGCCACCAAAAACGTAACCATAATGGCTTTTGAAGCAAAACAGCTGATGACTCACACAGAAAAACTTACAGACATTTCAACCCAGAACGTATCTATCGCAAATTCAATTGCCAAAATTACCGAAATGCTTAAAACCACTTTTGAAAAGCTTCAAAAAGAAGTTTCAAGATTCAAAGTGTAAACAAGCAAATCTATATTCACAAAATTTACACTTATCTCTATTTTCGCTTCTTTTTGTTTTATATTCAATGCTTTGTATTTTTTCTTCAAGTTTTTTAGGATCAGGGTTAACAGGTATAAGTTCCGCTTTGTTTATATCCCAAAAATATATTTCACTCTCAGGCATTAAATATTTATAAAACTCAGCCTGGGTTAAGTCTTTTAAATAATCCTGGTTTGAAGATGTTTTATAGTCATAAATTTTATTGCCTATAATTCTGTCAGCCCTTGCTTGAAGTATAAAATTTTTAAAGTTTTTAGAAGGCAGATTTATTTCAGTATATATTTTATCGGTTAGCTCTTCATAATCTCGGTATGCAAATTTTTTTATTTTTTCTTCCCAGCCTGATTTAATTTCAAAATACTCTTTTTTGGAAGTGTTTTGTAAAAGATTTTCCATTATCATTTCGAAATATTCTTTAGGGGATGATGGTTTTTGTTTTAATACTTCCTGTAAAACATTATGAAACCTGCTTCCGAAATACTCTTTTTCATCTTCGTTTTTAATGTTTAAAACATAAGAAAAATAATATTTCATAGGGCATTCAAGCAGTGTTTTAAGTTTTGTAGGCGTTAATATTTCCGGTTTTTCAAACGTTTCTTCATATTCGTAAAATTCGGGCTTTGAAACTTTATACACCGCTTCGCTGTAGTATTCGTCTTTATTTTCACCGAAATCAAGGCCGAGTTCGTAAAGAAATCTGCTCGGTTCTTTCTCTTCGTTTTTAACATAAGCGATTTTAACTTTTTTAGCATTCAGCAAAATATTGTAATAATAGTTTTTCTGAAGGGCTTCTTTATCTTTTCTGGTAGGCAGGTTCGCTTTTTTTCTTATTGCAGAATTTAAAAAATAGTCTTTATCACTGACATTTGGGACATAATCGTCATTAAAATCGACAATTACCACCCCTTCGTATTTCATACCCCTGCTTTCAAGCACACCCATTGCGGTAACTTTTCCGCCTTTTACGTCATCAAATGTTAAATTTTTAAACCTTTCAAGAAGAAAATGCAAAATTTCGTCTTTGGAAAAATTTTTAAGCTCTTCAAGTTTTGAGATTTTATAAATCTCTTCATCCAAAATTTTTCTTTCCCTCATACTTGAATTTTTAAGAACAAATTCCAAAACATCATTAAAACTTTTCAGTTTTTCAAACTCTTCGATTTTATTTTTTGCTTTTTTTAAAGACACGGGGTCTTTTTCCGTAATATATTTGTAAATCGCTTCAAGCATAATAAATATGTTCGATTTTATAAAACTCTCCCCCATCGCAAAATTCAGGTTATTGTGAATATCCAGAATTTTCAAATACTCACTAAAGCCCTCATCAGGCAGTATTATTGCAATGTTTTCGGGTTTTATACCGCTTTGTATCATCTCTTCTATACTCGCAAATACAAAATTGGCTTCGTTAATCCTACTTGAGAAATGTTCAACTTCAATAGTGCCGAGTTTTTTTAAAGGTGTGAATTCCAGCACCGAATTTTTATGCAAATCATATTTATATTCACCTTCTTTAAAATCACCGAACATCTTCCGAATCAAAACTTTATTGTAAGGCGTTACCCTGAAATTAACCTCAACGCTGCAAGGCAATTGTTTAATGATTTCCAGATCGAATTTCGGAAGATAGCCGCTTAGGTGAATTTCAACTTTTTGAATGTCTTCAAAAAATTTTCTGTTTATTTCATACTCTTTTATTGTGGTTTTATCGTAAAGTCCGTCTTTTTCAAGCAGGTTTTTATATTCATAATAAAGATTTTTTAAAACCTCAAGATGATCGCTGTATTCAAGATACGTATCCGCAAGTTCTATTTCTTCAATGTTTCTTTTTTCCAAAAAAATTTCATTGAAAAACGACAAAACAAACTCGCTGTTTTTAAAAAAATTTAAAAAATCTTTCCTAAATCCGAGTTTCTCAATTTCTACTTTTTCAAGGGCTTTATAGAGATAAATTTTTTTAAGGTCTGTGTCTATTAAAGAAGCACCCTTAACAACAATACACTTATCCAAAAATTCACCGATTGTAATTAGTTTTGGTAAAAAAGTGTTATTATGAGTTTTTATATATTCTCTTATTTCTCTTTTAGTGCTGAAAACTTTTAATATCATATTCTCTCTACTCTGATTATTCTGTTTCCGTCAACCACTACACGCACCCTGTCACCCGCTTTAATGTCAACGCCTTTTACTATTGCCACAATGTCTCTTCCATCATCAAGTTTAATATAAAGTTCTTCCCCGTTTGCCTTATCAATCTGATATCCCGCATAAGCACCTGCAAGACCTCCAAGAAGCGTTGTTAACACGTTTCCTTTACCTCCACCAAAAAGACTTCCCAGAACCGTTCCTGTCACAGCACCAGTTACTACCCCGCTTCCGTCATCTTTGATAATCACTTTTTTAACGCTTTTTACAACACCGGTTTTATAGCTATACATAACATTTACATCACTCAACGCCACTTCATTGGAATTATACATTTGCGTGCACCCGGTAAAGAGAAAAGCACATACGGATAAAGAAAATAGTATTTTTTTCATTTTATATTCCTTTTTTATTGCTATTATACATTATTGCACTTTAAATAAAATTAAAAGTCGTTTTTCACTTATTTTTAACCCATTTGATGTATTATAAAATAAAAAAAGGCTGTTGATGCAGATTCTTCAAAATATTAAAAAAGAAATATCCAAAGTCATTATAGGTCATGAGCATTTAATAGATTCGATGCTTATATCATTAATCACAGGCGGTCATTTGCTTGTAGAAGGTGTGCCTGGAATTGCAAAAACAAAAAGCGTATTAACTCTTGCCAAAACTATAGGCCTTGATTTTAAAAGGGTCCAGTTCACGCCCGACCTTCTTCCGAGCGACATCACGGGAATCGAAATATACAACCCAAAAACAAACGAATTCGAAATAAAAAAGGGACCGGTTTTTACCAATCTGCTGCTTGCCGATGAAATAAACAGAGCCCCCGCAAAAGTTCAAAGCGCCCTTTTGGAGGTTATGCAGGAGATGCAAGTTACCATTGCAAACGAAACTTTTAAACTAAATCCCCCTTTTTTGGTAATAGCCACCCAAAATCCCATAGAACAGGAAGGAACATACCCGCTCCCCGAAGCCCAACTTGACAGGTTTATTATGAAAATAAACGTAACATACAATACTTTAGAAGAGGAAATACTGATAGTAAAATCCCAGCATAAACAAGAAGTTTCCCAGGTTGCCACAATCGAAGATATTTTAAATCTGCAAAAAGAGCTTCAAAACATACATATGGACGAAGAGCTCTTAAGATACATAGCCAAAATAACACATGCGACAAGAGAACCCGAAAAATACAACATCCAAACGGCACAATACATAGAATACGGCGCAAGCCCGAGAGCCACTATAGCAATGTTCAACTGCTCAAAAGCATACGCAATGATACAAAACAAAGACTACGTAACGCCGCTTGACATTATAAAAGTGGCAAAAGACGTGTTAAGACACAGAATTATTTTAAATTATAAAGCCGAAATTGACGAAATTACAATAGACAGGGTAATCAACGACGTTATCAAGGCGATAGACATACCATGAAAACAAACGCAATCGTTATAAAAACAAAAAAAAGAATTTTCGGAAGTCTGCTTGGCAGAAACCTTTCGAAATTCAAAGGAAGCGGACTTGACTTTAAAGAATTCAGGGAATATGTTTACGGCGAGGATTCCAAAAAAATAGACTGGAAAGTTTCAGCCAAAATAAACAAACCTCTGGTAAAAGAATACGATGAAGAAAGAGAACTGAGAATAATCCTTGCCGTGCTTAAAAGCGGAACGCTTTTTTTCGGAAGCAAAAAACTAAAAACCGAACTTATTGCCGAAATTATCGCTACACTCGGCATTGCCGCTTTGGAAGAGGACAATAAAATAGAGTGTGTGTTTTTGGGAAAAGAGAAAAAAATATTCAAACCCACCAAAAACAAAAAAAGCATTTATTCTTTTGTGGATTATACATTAAACACAAACTATCTGAAAGAAGACTACACGCAAAACGACATCGATTTCCTCAACAGCTTTAAAAAATCCCTTCTCTTCATTATAGGGGATTTTTTAAAACCGGTTGAAATTAAAAACCTAAAACACGAAACATACATCGTAAACGTGCGTGACAGATTTGAAGAGGAACCTAAATTCACAGGTTATACCGAAATTGTAGATCCCGTAACACTGAATGCCGTAAACGTGAATTTTACAAAAACGGCTGTTAAAAAACTAAAAAAACATATTGAAAAAATCGACACCGAACTTTTTTCTCAGTGTAAAAAACATAAAATTCCATATACCAAAATTTATACCGATGAAAACCCGGTATATAAATTAATAAAGCTTGTGAGGTAGATATGGATCTGTTAAAACAGCTAAGAGACATTAAACCCAATGCAACTATAATAGACTATCAGTTTTATTTTTTTATTGTTTTGATTTTATTGAGTATAGCTTTAGCGGTATTTTTAATTTTAAAACTTCTGAAAAAGAAAAAAACAAACCCTTATTTAATAAAACTTAAAAACCTTAATTTCAATAATTCAAAAAAAACGGCATACGAATTCAGCGAATACGCAAAATTTTTTATAAATGAAGAAAACAAAGAATTTTACGAAGAAATAGTAAAAGATCTTGAAAAATACAAATATAAACCCGTAGTGGACGATTTGGATGAACAAATAATCAAAAAAATGCAAAAATTTATAGAGGATATAAAATGAACTTTGAATATCCGTTTTTTCTGATAATACCTGTTATTTATCTTATAATGAAATATTTTTTCAGCAGTGTTGATGACAGAATAATTTTTCCGAACGCATCTTTTTTTACCAAATCCAAAAACCGCTTTTCACTGATTGAATTTATTATAATTCTGCTGCTTTCATTATCCCTGGCTTCGCCCGTTAAGAGCAAAATAATAACCGACACCTATAAAAAAGGGTATAACATCGTAATAGATTTAGATACAAGCGGCTCTATGGCAGAATTTAACAAAATAGACGCTGCAAAAGCTGTAAGTCTTGATTTTGCAAAAAAACGCAAAAACGATGCTCTCGGGCTTGTGGTATTCGGAAATATCGCATATATCGCATCACCGCTCACATTTGACAAAAAAACCTTTTCCGATATTTTAAGAAGAATCTACGTATCAATAGCCGGTGGTAAAACCGCTATTTACGACGCTTTGTTTCTATCGTCAAACCTTTTTAAAAACGCCAAAGGTGAAAAAATAATAATACTTTTAACAGACGGAATGGACAATATGAGTATCACACCTCTTGATGTGGTTATTAAAAAACTAAAAAAAGAAAACATTAAAGTCTATGCAATAGCAATAGGCGGTGACGCTGATATAAAAGTGCTTAAAAAAATAGCAAATTCCACAGGGGGTAAAATGTATATTGCGTCATCTCTTCAAGACCTTAAAAAAATCTATTCCGATATAAATAAACTCACTAAATCGGATATAAAATCAAATATTCAAATTTTAAACCAATACTATTTTCAATATCCTTTGATTTTGGCTTTGATTTTATTTTTAATCTATTTATACCAATTTAGGAAAAATATATGGAATTTTTAAATTTATACGCATTTTTAGCTCTTTTGATAATTCCGTTATTATTTTATATAAAAAGTAAAAACCTGCCTTTTTCAAGAGATATCGCCAAAAAAATAATACTTAAAGGTAAAATATCCAAAAAAACTAAATTTTTTCTTCTAATAACAAGTTACGTATTGTTTGTTACGGCACTTGCAAGGCCTGTTATCAACAACGGCTATATTACAATAAAAGCGCCTCTCCAAAACCTTGTAATCGCCCTTGACATCTCTACGCAGATGGATAAAAAAGACTTTTATCCAAACAGATTTGAGTTTGCCAAAACAAAAATAAAAGAGCTTCTCAAGCAGCTAAATGCACAAAATACGGCTTTAATTCTCTTTGATAAAAACGCATATCTCATATCACCTCCTACGAAAGATTATAATTCCCTTATTTATCTGTTAGACCATACCGACATAAAAGAATTGAAAAGAGGGCCAAAAAGTGACATACAAAATATGATAACCTCAGCAAAAAACCTTGTCAAAAATCCTAAAATAGTTATTTTCACATCCGAAAACTACATACCAGAAAACAAAAACATATTTGTTTACCATATTTCCAAAACCGAAATTTCAGGACCGAATATATTTAACGCCCAGTATTCAAACGAAAATCTTAAAAACCTAATAAAACAACTGAGAGCTTCAAAAAGCAAAGAAATAAAAATAAAAGACAAAACTGAACTTTTTTATTATCCTTTAGCTGCGGGAATTTTAATAATATTTTTCGTAATATTTTTCCCGATCAGGAGAATCAAATGAAAAAACTGATTTTAATACTTTTTGCGATAAACCTTTTTGCGTTTGACTATTTTACAATTAAAAAAGCCGATGAATTTTATAAAAACAAACAATACCTTTTAGCAGCCGAGGAATATATGAAACTAAATTCCCAAAAAGCCCTTTACAACGCAGCCAACGCCTACTATAAAGCCGGAAGATACAAAAAAGCGATATCACTTTACAATAAAATTAATGAAAAAGATTTACAATTTCAAAAATATTATAATCTCGGCAACGCGTATGCTTTGATTGGAAAGTATAAAAAAGCAATAGAATCTTATAAAAAAGCACTTAAAATCAAAAAAGACAAAGACGCCGAATACAATTTAAAACTTATTGAAAAACTATTAAAAAAACAGAAAAAACAAAACAGCAATAAAAAAAATAAACAAAATCAAAACAAAAAACAAAAACAACAAAAAAACAATCAAAAAAACAAAAACAACAAAAAAAATTCCAACAATAAAAATAAAAAAACTAAAAACCAAAAAAACCAACAGAAAAAAAGCGAAAAAAAACAGCAAAAGAATCAAAGGCAGCAGGAAAAAGCTAATAAAAACCAAAAACCTTTTAATAAAAAGATTGAAAAAAAAGAGTTTGCTAAAACAAAAGAAACCAATACAAGCGATATCAGAATGAAATTTTATGAAAAACAGATAAAATCACTCAAATTCAATACATTACTAATACCATTAAAAGGAAACGAATGAAAAAACTGCTTTTAATATTACCTATAATCTTATTTGCGTTTGTAAATGTTCATGTAAATAAAACAAGCATTTATCCCGGTGAAGAAGTTATATACACAATTGAAGCCAACGGAAACAATATAAAATTCCCGGAAATTAAAAACATTGAAGGTTTTCCGGTTCAGGGAACGGCCATAACGCAAAATATAACCGTGCTGAATGGAAATATGCAAAAAAGCGTTTCCAAAAGTTATATATTTTTTCCTACAAAAAGCGTAACTATCCCGTCATTTAGCGTTCAAGTGGATAATAATACATTTAAAACAAAACCGATAAAAATAACGGTTACAAAACCGAAAGAAAGTAAAAACAGCGACTTTAAAATCAAGTTATTAGTCAATAAAAAAAGTGTATTTATCGGTGAACCGATAATTTTCAAAATACAATTTTTCCAAAAAACAGACACTTCACCCCAAAGTATCGAAATTCAAAAACCAAACTTCAACGATTTTATCGCAAAACAGATATCAAAAAAAGAATATCTAAAAAACGGGTTTAACATTACGGAATATTCATTTTTGTTAATACCTCAAAAAGCCGGAAACTATAAATTAGGCCCTATATTGGCAAAAGTTGGTTACTTAAGTAAAGAAACGCCTTTTAACGATCCTTTTTTCAATCTGGTAACGACATCTTTGAAATATACAAACATCTTTTCCAATGAAGTTGACATTAATGTATCTGCCATCCCTCAAAATAGTGTTTATGGAGAATTTAGAGCAAAATTCAGTGCGGATAAGACAGAAGCCAAAGCAAACGAACCGGTAAAAATTACATTGACAATAAAAGGCTGTGGTGATTTTTATGATTTGCCGGATTTTAAATTAAATATTCCAAATGCTACAATTTATGAAAACACACCCAATATAAAAACTTTTATCAAAAACAATAAGTTGTGTGGAACCTATACCAAGGAATTCACTATCATATCCAACCAAAACATTTCCATACCGCCTATTGAATTCAAATCTTTTAACGGGACATTAAACACTATTAAAACAAACAAAATTTTAATTACTATTCACAATAATGATAAAATCAAAAAAACTTCCCTTACCAAAGAAATAAAACAAAAAGTTATCTATAAAACCAAAACGAACTACATAATGCTATTTTTAATATTTATTATAGGAATAATTGTCGGAGTCTTATTAACATATGTTATAAAACTAAAATTGCCTGAAAACGAAAACATCATAAAAGAAATAAAAAAAGCAAACGAAAAAGAGCTTTTTAACATATTGCTTGAATATTCATACCATCCTAAAATAGAAAAAGTATTAAAAGACCTGGAAGAAAATATTTATAATAACAAAAAAAATAAAATCAATAAAAAAGAGATTATTAAAATAATAAAATCAATAATAAAAAAATAGTTTTTCTTTTTTTCTTTCCAAAATTCCCTTGACATCAAAAAAATTTTTACCTATAATTTCAGTCCACAACGACAAGTTGTGAAAGAAAAGCTGACCCGTTAGCTCAGTCGGTAGAGCATCTGCCTTTTAAGCAGAGGGCCGCTGGTTCGAATCCAGCACGGGTCACCATCTGTCCCCTTCGTCTAGGGGTCTAGGACACCGCCCTTTCACGGCGGCGACAGGGGTTCAAATCCCCTAGGGGACGCCATTAAATACCTAGACCATGGTCGCTTAGCTCAGTTGGGAGAGCACCAGCCTTACAAGCTGGGGGTCGCAGGTTCGAGCCCTGCAGCGACCACCATTAAATGAGGAGCCGTAGTTTAGCTGGTTAGAATGCCGGCCTGTCACGCCGGAGGTCGCGGGTTCGAGTCCCGTCGGCTCCGCCATTTAAATTTTCTTCAATTAGTGTCTGTCACTATTTTAATATCTTTCTTCATTATTTACTTACATCTCCCATTATTATAATGATCATTATTATGTTGTTAACACTATGTATATTTGTAACAGCAATGATAAATGATTTTTATAACTTTTATAAATATCACTAATTTAAGCAATGTTTAAGAAATAAATGATATATTTCTAATTACAAATACTAATTAAAAAGGAGCTAGTATGGCAGTAAAAATTACTGATACTTGTATTAATTGTGGGGCATGTCTTGATGAATGTCCAGTAGAAGCAATCGTTGATGATAGCGAAAACCCAACTGGTGAAGAAATTTATTACGTATATCCAGACAAATGCGTTGAGTGTGTAGGATACTATGACGAGCCTGCATGTGCAGCTGCATGTCCAACTGAAGGATGCATTGTTTGGGATGAATGTAAAGAAGGACAAACTTGTTCAGAAAACAGAGGTGAACCAGGAGAGCCTGTAATCGAATAATCCTTTCACCCTCTTCTTTTTTCTTCAAATTTTGATATAATTCCTCTCTAAAAACTCAAGGAGAGAAATATGGAAAAAACTCTTTCAATTATTAAACCAGATGCTGTAGCTAAAAATGTTATTGGTAAAATTATCGACAGATTTGAAAGTAACGGGCTTAGAATAGCTGCAATGAAAAAAATAAAACTTACAAAAGAAGATGCAGGTAAATTTTACGAAGTTCACAAAGAAAGACCTTTTTACAACGATTTATGCGAATACATGAGCAGTGGACCTGTTGTAGTAATGGTTCTTGAAGGTGAAAACGCCGTAGCTAAAAACAGAGAACTTATGGGAGCAACAAATCCTAAAGAAGCAGCACCTGGAACAATAAGAGCAGATTTTGCTGAAAGTATCGAAGCAAATGCTGTTCATGGTAGTGACTCACTTGAAAATGCTAAAAAAGAAATCGCATTTTTCTTTGCTGAGAGGGAGATTTTATAATTGGAAATCAATAAAAGTTTCCAAGGGTTAGAGCTAAAAGCTGAAAGCTCAAAACTAAAAGATGGCACATTTATTATTGAAGGTAAACTTCAGGGAAGTGTTGAAGTTGAATGTATAAAATGTTTGAAAACATTTAAAAGAGAAGTAAACGAAGATGTTAAATTTAAAATAGTCAAACCACCTTTTAAAGGTTTTGACGAAGAGTATGATATAATCGAAATGGAAAAGTTTGATCCTATTGAACTTTTAAAAAGTGAAATAGAATCAATTAAAAACGATTATAATATTTGCGATGAATGTAAACAAGAAGAATTTAACAAAGAATTTTAAGGAGAAAAAATGGCAGTTCCAAAGAGAAGAAACTCTAAAACTAGAGCAGCAAAAAGAAGAACTCATTACAAAATTAAATTAAGTTCAGTTATTAAATGTTCTAACTGCGGTGCTTATAAAAGACCTCACAGAGTATGTCCAAGCTGCGGTGAGTATTAATGAGAATAGCAATTGATGCAATGGGTGGGGACTTCGGTCCTGCGCCAATTATTGAAGGTGTAGCAAGAGCTCTCGAAAAAAAAGATTTTACGCCGTATTTAGTTGGAAAAGAAGACATTATTAAAGAATTATTACCTAAAAAATACCATTCTCGTGTTAGGTTTATAAATAGTGAAGACGTAATAGGAATGCACGAGAGTGCTACAGAAGCATTAAAAAGAAAAGAATCCACTATTTATAAGTCTATCGAACTTTTAAAATCAGGTGAAGTGGAAGGTGTCGTATCAGCAGGACACAGCGGTGCAAGTATGAGTTTAGCTACACTAAGGCTTGGACGAATTAAAGGCATCAAAAGACCTGCAATTGTTACATTTATGCCTACTATTAAGAAAAAATATTCTCTTGTGCTTGATGTTGGTGCAAACGTAGATTGTGATGCTTCAAATCTTTATCAATTTGCATTAATGGGTGAAGTATATGCAAAAGTCGTATTAAATACTTCAGACCCAAAAATAGGACTTTTAAGCAATGGTGAAGAAAAAAGTAAAGGTAATTCTGTTACAAAAGAAGCTTATTCGCTTTTAGAAAATTTTGACAACTTTATTGGTAATGTCGAGGGCGGTGACATTTTTAAAGGCGATGTTGATGTAATTGTAACTGACGGGTTTATAGGAAACATAGTTTTAAAAACCAGTGAAGGTGTAGCAGACACCATAGGTAAACTTATTAAAGAAGAAATTAGAAACTCAGGTATTTTACAAAAAATAGGCGCACTTCTTTTAAAACCGGTATTCAAAGGCCTTAAAAAAGCTACCGATTATGCGGAATATGGTGGTGCTCCATTACTTGGGGTAAACGGATGTGTTATAATAAGTCACGGAAAAAGTAACTCAAAAGCAATTAAAAATGCAATTTTCCAGGCAATGAAATACATCGAAAATGATGTTACAAATAAAATACAAGAGTCATTAAAGGTTCATTAATGTTTGCTAAATTTACAAGTATAGGTGCTTATGTTCCTGAAAAAATTTTAACAAACAAAGATTTGGAAAAAATAGTAGATACTAATGATGAATGGATTACAAAAAGAACAGGTATCAAAACAAGACATATAGCCGAAGAGGAAGTCACAAGCGATTTAGCATATAAAGCTGCACTGGACGCACTTAAAAATGCCGATATGAAGCCAGAAGATATTGATATGATAATAGTAGCCACTATTACACCTGATTATTTCACGATGCCTTCAACTGCATGTGTTGTAGCTGAAAAACTTGGAATTGTAAGACCTGCTGTTGATATAAGTGCAGCATGCACAGGATTTATATACGCTTTAGCACATGCAAAAGCATTCATCGAAAGCGGAATGTATAAAAACGTAATGATAATAGGTGCGGAAACCTTAAGTAAAATTGTTAATTGGAAAGACAGAACTACATGTGTATTATTTGGTGATGGAGCAGGCGCAGCAATTATAAGCGCTACAGAAGAAAAGCAAGAAGCAATAATCGATATTGACATAAATGCAGACGGAAAATATCAGGATTTTCTTATCACACCAGGAAGAGGCGTTAAACTTGGATGTGAAACGGATAGAATTTGGCTTGAAATGAAAGGAAATGAAACCTTTAAAGTTGCAGTTAAAACACTTTCCCAATCTGTAAGAGATATTTTAAACAGAAACAATATGACAAGTGACGATATTGATTGGTTTATACCTCATCAGGCAAACTATAGAATTATAGACGCAGTTGCAAGAGCCATTAAAATGCCTGAAGAAAAATCTGTGTTAACTGTTCATAAATACGGAAATACCTCGTCGGCATCAATTCCTATGGCAATAAATGATATGTTTAAAGAAGGCAAACTTAAAAAAGGCGATATTATGCTTTTAGACGCCTTTGGAGGCGGATTTACTTGGGGAAGCGCTCTAGTCCCTTTCAATTAATTTTTTCTCACAGCTCTCAATAGCTGTTAATACGTTATCTTCCAATTCAGGAACATGGGAAAACACAATTTCAAACGCTACTTTTATCCCTTCATATTCTGTATTTTCTAATTTATTCTTTATTCTTTTTACTATTTTATCTGTAATCTCTAAATTGTTAAACGTCAAAATTTTAAATATATATCCGTTTCTAAATACAAAATCTATATCCCTTACTGAACTTTTAATAGCTTCAGCATAAGTTTTTATTATCTCATTAATTTTGTCCGCTCCGTAAAAACCTTCCAATATGTTCATGTTTTTAAGTTCTATAAAAATTATCCCAAGAGGCTTATTAAATTCATTATATTCTTCAAGTAATACATCAAAATATTTTTGGTTAAATAATCCGGTTAAAGGATCTTTTATAACAATATCGGCTATTTTCAGGCTTAATGTTTTAAATGAAATTTCACCTAATAACTCACCTTCTTCGTTTACTATGGGAATATGCTTTAATTTATTACTTCTCATAAAATAATAAGCATCTAAAATATTAGTTTTTATCGTCAATTTTTTAACCTGTTTTGGGTTTTTATTGATGAATTCTTCAATATTGACACTCAGTAGATTTTTCATAAAAATTTCAAGCATATCGGTGCTTGTAAAAATATATATAGGTTTTTTATTTTCAACAACATAAAACGTTGAAGAATCACATTTATACATATATGCAATTAAATCTGCCAATGTTTTATTTTTAAGATCGTTTATATCCTTGTAGCAAACTTTTTCCAGGTAATTTTTAAGTGTCATTTTTTGCCTTTAATTATTTTGCAATATTTTATTGTAGCATAGTTTTAAACTTTATGCTATAATTTCATCTCAATTCGTAAAAGGAGAAGCTATGCCTAAAATGAAAACAAACAGAGGGGCGGCTAAAAGATTCAAAGTTAAAAAAAGTGGTAAAATCAAAAGAGGTGCGGCATACAGAAGCCATATCCTAACTAAAAAATCACAAAAAAGAAAAAGAAATTTAAGAGCCCCAAAATACGTAGATAGCACAAACATCAAAGCGGTAAGAGATTTACTAGCTATCTAATTTAAGTGAAGAAGCGGCAAAGTAGGCAAAAAGCCTCACGCTATTGTAGCGTCAAGTTGCATAGATGCACGCCAAAATTGTAAGGAGATAAAATGAGAGTAAAAACAGGAACAGTTAGAAGAAGAAGACATAAAAAAATATTAAAAATGGCAAAAGGCTTCTACAGCGGTAGAAGAAAACATTTCAGAAAAGCTAAAGAACAGGTTGAAAGAAGCTTAGTATACGCTTTTAGAGACAGAAAACAGAAAAAAAGAGATTTTAGAAAATTATGGATTATTAGAATCAATGCTGCTTGTAGATTAAATGATATTAGCTATTCAAGATTTATTAACGGTCTTAAAAAAGCAAATATTGATTTAGATAGAAAAATTCTTGCTGATTTAGCAATGAACGAACCTGAAGTATTTGCTCAAATCGTAGAAAAAGCAAAAGCAGCTTTATAATTTATTTCCCTTTTTGGGATTTTTTTATTTTACCCAAAAATATAGTGTCTGTCACCAAATACTTTTAGTGCTGTTTTAAAGATATATTTAGAAAAATATTTAAAAAAACCATTTTAGTGAGTTAAACAAAATCAAAAATTATAAATTACCAGTTTTAAATAAAGCAATAAATTAATAAAAAGCGCCAGACACCTTATCTAAAATCTTTAAGGTCCCCAGACACCTGCGGCACAGGACGATAAGAGGTGCTCTGCTCCCTTCCGGGCCTGAAGCGTTGCCTCTTACCGCCCTTGCACAGGGCTGAGGATGCGAAATTATATCAAAAATTCACTATTTTTCCAATAAATCCGCCTTTTTTTCCATAATATAATGATATATGCTTAAAACCCCCAATGCTGGCGCAAACATATTCACCAGAGGTATAAAATTCAAAAAGACACTAACTACCGAAAATCCCCACAATAGCTTTTTATCAATTTCAATTTTTCCTACTATAGAAAAAACGCTTTCAAAAAGTGCATTTTTTATTATATACGACCAAAGAGCTATAATAATGAAAATATTTAAAAAAGGAATAAACAATAAAGGATACAATACAACAAGTGCGATCAGAAAAATCATAAAATCTCTCATCAATATAAAAAACAATCTTATTTTCGAAAATCTACTTGATATTTCAATATAAGGATACTCTTCTTCTATAAGTGCTAATAAATATTTTTCACTAAAAAGTAAAAATCCCAAATACATACTCACAATATAAAACGAATAAAAAATAAATATTGCCAATACAACAGAAACTGCCTCTTCTATTGTTTCAAAAGGAAAAATCTTTATAAGTTTTTGCAAATAAGCCAATATTTCGTTTTTATAATAGAAAAAAACTATCACCCAAAACAAAGCAAATATAAATGCTATAGAAATAGTAAAAATTTTTTTAGAGAGAAAATTATTAAAAAGAGTAAAAAATATACCAATCGATATTAATACCGCCTGCAGCCATAATATCATAAAAATAAATTCCGCCCCGGCGTTTTGAACAAACTTAAAAGGTAAAAGATTTATCATGAAATTTGTAAAATTCACCATATACTGCCAGCCTAATATACCGATACCAAACCAAACAACTGCCCAAAAAACACCATTTATTATTGATAATTTACTAATGTTTTTTCTTGTTAAATCTTTGAATGATTCTATAATTGAATATAAAAACTCCATTTTATTTCCTTAAATTATTTATATTATTATAACTCTTTTGGGTTAATAAAATGAAGTTCTAAGAAAAAAGAAGAGAAGATTAATAAAAAAGTTTTGCAATAACTCTTCTGTTTTTAGCTTTGCCTTCTGCGGTATCATTTGAAGCTATCGGGTTTTCCTCACCAAAACCTTTATAAGAAAGTCTTCGCGGATCGACTCCTAAATCAATCAGTGCTTCATATACAGCTTTTGCTCTTTTTTCTGAAAGAATTTTATTGTATTTAGCAGAACCTTTTGAATCGGTATAACCTTGAATTTCAGCTTTATATACTGGATTTTCTTTTAGAAATTTTGCAAATTCTTTTACTTTACTCATAAATTCAGGCTTAATTTCAGCACTATTGTTATCAAATGTAATATCGAAATTAAATACTAAAGCACACCCTTTTTTATCTACTTTTACCCCATTAGGTGTATTTGGACACTTATCCAAATAATCTGCAACTCCATCACCATCACTATCTACAGGGCATCCGTTTACGTCAACACTGACGCCTGCAAGAGTGTTTGGACATTTATCAACATTATCATAAACACCATCGCCGTCACTATCGATTTGACATCCATTTTTATCAACTTTAACTCCTTTAGGCGTATTAGGACATTTGTCCAATTCATCAGCTATTCCATCATTATCGCTATCAAGCACTTTTTTAACTTCTGGCATAACTATTTTTTTTTCTTCACCAAACTTATAATTTATACCTAAAATTGCACCATAATGATTATCATTATTTCCAAAATCTCTAAGTCCTCTTAACTCCAAAAAAGTATTAAAATTACTATTTATAAAATATTTTGCCCCAATACCTAAATCTGCCACTATATTATTATCATAATTACCGCTAACCCACTGATATCCCGCACCTATATATGCATAAGGCATAAACTTGCTGTTTTCTAACGGAAAATAGTGTTCAACATTTAACAATGCTCTTGTCAAATGTTCTTTATTGTTTAATACCTTTTCACTTCTTTCAAGCTCTAATCTTAAAATATGGTTTTTAGGTAAATATTTACCAATCCTTGCATTTAAAAAATTATAATTTTCGATTGGTGAATTATCTACTGAATTTCTACCTATTCCAAAACCTAATTCATATTGATTTGAAGCGAGTAAAGTTGCTACACTGATTGAAAGCCCTATTAGTATTTTATACATTTAATCTCCTTTTTTTACGAATGACCAGAAGGTCACCCCCCCTGTTTGAAATTATATTAATAAGAAATGACATTAAAATGACTTATGAATACCAAAGGGCTTTAATTCCTCCTACCAAAAACAAAAACGATATAGCACCAATTATAAGTCCCATTATTCTTGTAACTATTTTTAATCCGTTTACACCCAAAAATCTAGAAATAAACGCCCCATTTCTTAAAATCAAATAAGTTAAAAAAGATGAAAGCGTAATTGCTATAAATAATATAAATTTACCTTTTAATGTGCTATGCTTTTCACTTAATACAATAATTGTAGTAATTACCCCGGGTCCGAATAAAATAGGTATAGCCATCGGAATAATGGCTACGTCATCTTTTTCTTCTGCCGCGCTGTGCTCATCTTTTGTCGTATTTGTAGGTGCGATCTCTTTACCCTGAATCATATTAAGTGCTATAATTAATAATACAACACCACCGATTGCTTTAATTGATGGAATGTTGATTCCAAAAAACTTCAGCAACATTCCTCCTGCAAACATTGTAACAACAGATGCTATAAACACTGCAAAAGAAGATTTTGCCGAAACATATTTTATTTCCGAATATTTAACAAGTGATAGCATTATTGCAGCTGCGGCTATAGGGTTTAAAATAGTAAGGATGGATATAGTGTCAAATAAAATTTCCCTAAACATTTTATGCCTTTTTTATATAACTATAACAAAAAATAAGTAAATGATAAAAAGCTCTGAATTTAGTGACAGACACCTCTTAAGGAAAATTTGAATGGCGGAGAGGGCGGGATTCGAACCCGCGGTACCCGGATTGGGTACAACGCCTTAGCAGGGCGCCGGTTTCAGCCACTCACCCACCTCTCCATTTGTGTGGACTGAAATTATAATAAAAATAATTCGTTTTTGCAATAGTTTTTATATAATTTTAGTCTATTTTGTGAAAGGAGAAAGGATGAATAGAAAAATAGCTAATGTTTTTAAAAAGTTTTTTAAAGGCAATAAAGGTGAGGAAGAAGTTTTAGAATCAATCATAGAAATATTAAGAAAAAACGGAGATGATAATTATTATTTAATTCCAAAAGCCACAATTAAAGATTTAAACGGCTCAAGAGAAGTTGATCTACTTTTACTACATCCTGTGTTTGGACTTTACATTATTGAAGTTAAAAACTGGGAGACATTAAATATAACTCAAGAAAACAATCCTTTCACCAGGGCAAATGAATATCAAGACCTTATATTATCACTATTAAAAGACTCATTTAAAAAAATTCCTATTAACGTAGAATATAGGGTTATATTTCCATCTATATCTAAAGAGATAGCTAATGAATTTTTTGAAAACAACCCTTATTATAAAAATTACGAAAACCATGCTTTTTTTAAAGAAGATTTGCAGGAAAATGATATTTTTAAAAGATTTTTCAATTCAACTAATCCCACTATTCCGAACAAAAAAGAATTCACTCAAATTGCCAAGCTTTTAATTCCTACAGATACAATAAAAGAAAAAAAGGTCATACCTATAATCACAAAAGATGAAATAGTGTTTTTCGATCAAAAACAATTAAGTGTTTTAAATGGTTATACGGGTGGATTTAGAATAATAAGAGGTGTTGCAGGGACGGGAAAAACGGTAATTTTGACAAATTTCGTATCCAATAAATTAAAAGACCACCCTGATGAAAAATTTTTAATTCTATGCTTTAATAAAAAACTTGCCAATGATTTGAAATATTCCTTTTCCAGAAAACAAAGAGAAAATATTGAAATACATTCTGTTTTTGAATTTTTAAATATTATTGAATTTGACTTTGAAAAAGTTGGAATTACAAAAGAAACCTCTTTTGAAGAAAGATATAAAATATTTGAATCTACAGTTGCATTAAAAGAATTTAGAGAAAAACTAAGAAACTATCTAAAAACCCATCCAATTGATTATTTTCTTGCAGACGAAACGCAAGACTTACCTGCCGGATTTGTCAGAATGATATATGAGGAAATTAACGATACCATTTTATTTATAGACGAGGCACAAAGATTTTATTCATACACAATGAAAAGTATCGCAGACGTTTTTCATCATCCTAAATTTAAAGAAAAAATTTCAATGAGAGGAAGAGTTAAAAACTTAAAAAACGTATATAGAACGCCAAGCAATATTGCAAAATGCGCATTTGAAATTTTAACTCTTGACAAATCAATTAATGACTATTATAAGAAATCGTTTTATTTAAAAAAAGATTTTTTGACAGACATAAATTTTGTGCTTGAAGACGGAAGTATTGATATACAAAACTTCGATGATTTTAATGATTTAATTGAACTTATCAAAACATTTTCGGACGAAGAAGAAAACATTATCCTAACATACACCAAAAAATCAAAAAGCGCAATTGAAAAAATCGTAGAAAAACTAAACAAAAATATAAAAGTTTTAACCATGGCTTCCGTTAAAGGATTGGAAGGACAAAATATTATCATTCATAATTTCGGTCAATTTTTAATTAACAACTCAAATAAAGAAAAAGACGTATTTTATAGACAAGTATATGTTCTTCTTACAAGAGCACAAGAAAAAGTAATATTATCTATTTCTAACGAAAAAGAACTATTAAATAATGACAAAACAAGAGAAGTTTTAGAAATCTTAAAAGAGTATCAAAAAAGCACAAAAAGTATTAAAGAACAAACTACTAAAAAAGAAAAAAACGTCAAACTTGCAAAAATAAAACCTATACTTAATGAAATAAAAGAAAGTGCGGAAATTATTGTAACGGGCGCCGAACTTTTTGGCGTAATAGCAGGATTATTTAGTTTTTAAGGATTGTAAATGAGAAAAGTATTAATTTTATGCACAGGAAACAGCTGCCGCTCTATTATGGCCGAAGGACTTATAAACAAATATTTCAAAAACATAAAAGCTTACAGCGCTGGAAGTAATCCAAGCGGTAAAGTAAATCCTAATGCCAAAAAAGTCCTAATAGAAGAAAACGCCTGGAAAGATGAATATCATTCAAAAACTATTGAAGAGGTTTTAAAAGAAGCGCCTTTTGACCTTGCTATAACGGTATGCGACAACGCCGCAAAAGAATGCCCAACAATTCCAGGCACCAAAACGATCCACATTCCGTTTGAAGACCCTGACGGCAAAGATTTTAAAGAATTTATAAAAACAAAAGAGGAGATTAAAGATAGATTATTTAGTGCACTCCGCACGCATTTTCAGGTTTAATCTCTTCTATTTCACCATTTATCAGTCTGTTTACCGCTTCCTCAACGGTAGGTGAGATATTGTCAAAATAAACTTTAATTCCAACTTCTTTAAATCCAGCAAGAGGTCTGCCGCCTATTCCGGCCACAATTAAAGCATCTGCGCCCAAACTTTGAATATTGCTTACCGCATTACCGCATGCCCCTCCTGCGTGTCCGGGATTTTGAACGGCACTAACTTCTTTGATTTCTCCATCTTCAATATCAACAATAATATAAAAAGGCGCTTTTCCAAAATGCGCACCCCTTTTTGCAAGAAGTCCGTCCGGTGTAGCAGTCGGAATAACTATCCTCATTGTAACTGCCCTTTTATTTTTTCTAAAACTTCAGGTGCTGTTAAACCATCTTTTTTGCTAACTTTAATTATTTTAACCCCGGCAAGTTTTAATGCATCTTCCATATTCGGCCCAAGCGCTCTTACGACAATATAATCGCAATCATCAACCCTGCTTGCTTTTACGTGTTTATGGTGATGTTCTACCTCATCGGAAGTGTGCTCTTCCTGATGTTCTCCATGCTCATGCTCGTGTTCACCGGCATGTGTATTTTCGTTTAGTCCTAAAAGTTTAAATTCGTTTCCGTCAAATTCATATATTGCAAAAAACGGAGCTCTTCCCGTTCTTGTAACTATTACTAAATTATCACCTTCTACAGGTATAGCTACTTTTACCATGTTTAATCCTTTATTTCTCCCCATCCGAGGAATTCATTTATTCGCGGTAAATATAGCACATCTTTTGGTCTTATGTCAATATCAAGTTCTTTAATTAAATATTCTCTAACATCTTTGATTCGCCAGAAAAACAGCAAATCCCCCTTATAAGGTGTATTTGTCCAATGCCCTACTCTGATAGGAATTCCCCATTCGTTTGCTATGCTGTTTTGAATTTCCACTATTAAATCCTCAAATTCTGTTCCTTTTAATTCTTTGTGTTCATATTCAGCAAGCGCCCTTGCGTATGATTTGCAAGCCGTTTTTATTTTTTCTATATTTTCGCTTTTTACATACACATCTTCAAGAACTCCTTTGAATACTTCCATTTTAAAGCCATTTGTAAATTCTTTCTTTTCTAAATCATATATTTTTACAAGCTCTTTTGAAATATTTTCTTTAGGCAGATAAATTTTTTCGGGAATTTCAACTCCGTCTAAAACAGGGTATTTTTCAAATACTATTTTTTTAACTTCCCTACTTATTTCTTTTATTTTAGGCTTTGTTGTCAAGTATTTTTTAACAAGGTTTTCTAATTCTTTATCTTTTTTAATGTAATAAAACACTACAGCACTCTCAAGCGCTTCAAGTATCGCGTTTCTCGGCAGAAACTTTCCTTTTTCATCCTCTAAAAATCCTTCTTTTTCAAAAGAAGTGGCATTCCAAAATATCAACATTCCCTCTCCTTATTTAAACTCTGCCAGGGTTTTGTCTATTTTTTCACTGATTTTTTCATCAAAAAGTGCGATTGTAGGCACCATCCACTCCATCCAATATCTCGCATCACCGCTTTTATTTTCTCCAAAATATGCCAAAGCAACTCTCCCAAATCCCATCTCTTTTTCTATTTTTTTCGCATCTCTTAAAAATCTTCTCGGCACAGGAGGTAATTCCTCAAAAGGCATAGGTTTTCCCTCATCCCCGTGTTTTTTAAATAAACTCGCCGCACTGCCTATATTTCTTAGCGCTTCTATAATATGAACAAATTTATGTTTTTTTAAAAAAGCAATTAATAATTCACCCGCAGGCACATATAATACTGGAATATCCACATCATCTTCTCTTAAATATACGTATAAATATGCCCTGCCTTCAATCATTTCTATTTTTGCATACATTTTTTTGTTTTTTGGAAGTTCTTTAAGTATTTCAATTACTTCATGTTCAATGTCGTTTTCGGTATATTTGTCACCAACTTTTTTATCAACTGCGGCAAAATACGTCTCAACTCCGTCTTTTTTTCCAAATACCAAATCAAATCCCCATTTTTTGAGTGATTTAATTTTAAATTCCCTCTCTTTAGAAGGCTCACCCAATGTTTCAAACACCAATGTATTTAAAAGTTGTTCACGTCTTAGTTCATTAATCATACTCACCCTTTTTTAGTTTTTTGTAATTATATAACTTTAGTATAATTATGTCAAATTAATTGATTGCTCGATTCTTTCTACCAATAGTGTCTGTCACTTTATTTTTATAATTAAAAAAGAAAAAAAATCAAACTTCTTTAGGAGATATTAATTTTTTTCCTTCTAATATTTTTTCCCACAGCAAAGGATCATGCCACTCTTCTTTTATACGATTGCTGAATATTATATCGGTAAGCTTTATTTCACCCATTCCCTCAAAATTATAAGCATCTTCCCTGAAACATTCCGCATACCCCGTATCCGTCTCGTGAACTACTATTGAATGCAGTTTTACTTCTCTCTCGCCATTGTTAAATTCCATGAGTTCCAATACCCTGTCTATCATAAGAAAAAACACCCTGCTAAACTGCTCGGCTGAGGGATTCACTGGTAAAATCACCCATCTTTCACTAAATTTTTTGGCGTATTCTATATATTCTTTATCATCTTTTGCCCAAAGTGTAACGGCATGGTCAAAGCTGTCTATAAGGTCTTTTATTGTTATTTTCATTAGTCCGAAATCATATACCATCTCCCCATTATCCAAATAATTCGAACTGAGTTTTACCTCCACTTTGTAACTATGCCCGTGAATTGAACGGCTGCATCTTCTGCTTGTGCAGTTTCTGACTATGTGTGCGTTTTCAAATTTGAAAAGTTTTCTGATTATCACCTATTTCCTTTGTTATGAAATATTTATTTTTATTTAATTTTATCACATTTTCACAATTAAACAGGTGTCTGTCACTATAATTTTGAATTTTTTATTTTTGTTGCAATACTATAATACTATCGTTTATTTTAAATTGTTTATATTTTTTCATTAACTATATATAAAACTATTTACTATCAACCACCCACTATTTACCATTTGTTTATTTTCCACTTATCATTGCTGCTTTATACCCCCTTTTTCTTTCCAAAAAGCCTTATATGAATCCTGTCGCTGTAACAATAACCATTTTTCAGGCAAAATTCGAATACAAAAGGCGCGTTTTTTTCAAGCTCGGCTTTATCGGCCCCCAAAGGCATACAATAAACCGGAAGATCAATATTTTTCGTAATCTCTTTTATTTCATTGTTAAGGTCTTTGTTTATTACAAATTTAAAAAAACTTTTTTTTGCGTTACGGGCATATTTTTCAATAACCTTTTTTTTAACCCTTTTTTTATACTCTTCCCCGCTGTTTGAAAGTTTTACGCTCATTGCAAACACAACTTTCCTGTAAGCAGGATATTTTTCAAAATCAATATCTATCGTAGCATTCGTTTCAATCGTAACAAGCCCTTCAAACCATTCTATTAAGGAATGAAGTTCTTTATGAAAAAGAGTAGGTTCTCCCCCGGTAATTACGAGATGCGGTTTTTTATTCAGATATTTTGAAATTTCATTTTTTATTTCATCCACATTCATTAATTTCCATTCTTTTTTATACGCTTTATCAACTGCATAATAACTATCACAACCCTTTTCACCAAATCCCGGGCATTTTAGATTACATCCCCCTACTCTTACAAATACACTCGGATGACCGGCGTATTTTCCTTCGCCCTGAATTGAATAAAATATTTCACTTACGGGTATATGACCCATAAAATCTGACGATTTTTCGGGGACCCCTTCTATACACCCCATAAAATCTGATGATTTTTCGGGGACCCCTGATATTTTATTTATTTTATTCTCAATTCTCAATTCTAAATTCTCCATTATTTAACTGTCCACTTTTTGCTTACAAGGACTTTGTCGCCTTCCAAAATTCTACCTTCAAACTCATCCCCTCTTTCCACAACACCAACGCCTTTTGGTGTCCCGGTCATTACTATATCACCTGCATTCAATCCGAATATTCTCTCAATATCTTCAAACAGAAACTCGGGTTTATACATCATTAAACCGACATTTCCCTTTTGCACCACTCTTCCGTTTTTATATACCTCAAGCCCTAATTCGTCAATATTTTCAAATTCCACAAAATCACTGAATACAGCGGCACCCTTAAACGCTTTGGCCCTCTCCCATGGAAGTCCCTTTTTTTTAAGTTCACTCTGTATTTCACGGAGTGTAAAGTCAAATCCGAATCCTACTTTAAGTTTTTCACCTATTAAAAAACATATTTCACCCTCATAATGCATAGGCGAATATCCCGGAAGTTCTATTTCATCTCTTACACAACTTAAAGGCTTCATAAAATAAACAGGCTCACTCGGTATTTCGTTGTTAAGTTCTTTTACATGCTCTACATAATTTCTTCCCACACATACGATTTTATTCTTCATAATTTTCTCCATTTAATTTTACACTTTTCACTTTTCATTTTTAATTTCACAAAGTTTCGCATACCCTTTTCCAACCCTTGCCACGGGTTCGAATTCTCCCTCCATATACATTTTGCGAATTCTTAAAAAAAACGGAATTGTTGCCATTTCCTCATTTTCAAACGTTCCGTAAAGCTCACATAAAAACGCTCTTTTGCATCCTTTTACAATCGGGGGATAGTTTTCATCTATTCTTTCAAGTTCAATTCCGAATTTTTCCGCCTCATTCACTCCAAAAGGCAAAACCTCCCCGGTTTTATCCATTTTTTCGAACATTTCAACAGGCACGAGACAAACGCTGGCTTTCTCGGTTTCTTTTATATTTTTAAAAGTGTCTTTAGGCTCGTCGATAGTAGGCTTTTTTCTTCCTATGCTTACCATTAAAAGAGGCGGTTTGCTGGATATTCCAGTAAAATAGCTAAAAGGCGCCACGTTTATTTTGCCCTCATTCTCAGTTACAATCCATGCAACCGGTCTTGGAACAATGTTTCCGGCCATCAGTTTATATATCTCTTTACTCTCAACGCTGTTAAAATCAAGGATCATTACATTTCACCTTTTTTGTGAAATTATATTATAATTAACAAAAAAAGGCTTAATATGAAAAAGCTGCTTATCTTCTTAAGTGTATTTCTCTGGTCATATACAATCACCAATACCAAAACATACTCCAAAAAACTTGAACCGGATATGTTAAAAGCTAACCTTCAGGTTACAATAACACAGAAAAACCTCGATAATTTAATTGAAATATTAAACCAAAACGTTAAAACACTCAAAACCATGTGTCAAAAAACAACATACTCTTTCCAGCCGGTATATAAATATATAAACAAAAGCGAAATTTTTGACACATACAAAGCAAACATATATGCGACATGCTCTTTCAAAAACAAAGAAATAAAAAATTTCTCAAAATTAATAAACTCTCTCAAAAATTCAAAAGTAAGACTTACATCTTTAAACTATACGACTAACGAAAATGAAAAACAAACCGTTATCAAATCTCTTAAAACGAAAGCTTATAACGACATTTTAAAAGAAGCGGCCTTTTTTTCAAAAAAACTTAATAAAAAATGTTTTGCAACAAATATAAATATATATACGCCTTATGCTGCGCCTAAAAGAGTGTATATGACAAAATCGTTATCATCATTACCGCTTCCGAAAGACAATAAACAATTCACAATAAGAGCGGATTATAAAATAGAGTGTTACTGACCGAATATCGTTATTACGATATGTCTCGAAGAAGGATAGTCCCTGTGCTCATTAAGGTATATTCCCTGCCAGGTTCCAAGATTAAGTCGTCCGTTAGTGATAGGAATATTAAGACTGACCCCAAACATTGAAGATTTGAAGTGTGCGGGCATATCGTCCTTGCCTTCAAGTGAATGTTCGTAATTGTATCCGTCTGGAATTAAGTTGTTTGAAATATTTTCCATATCGATTCTTACATCGGGGGAGACGTTTTCATTTATTGTAAGAGATGCCGAAGTGTGCTTTAAAAAAAGATTCATCATACCAACATTAACATCACTTATATCTACTTCTCGTAAAATTTTATCCGTTATGACAAAAAAGCCCCTTTTTGGGGCTTTTATTATAATCTCTTTTTGTTTAAAAATCATCAAGGTTGAGGCTTCCTTTTGAGTAGTTAACCACGTTACCTTCGAAAAAGTTTGTTTTTTGCTCATTGAAACTTGAAAATCCGTCAAACCAGCTGATAGGATTTTTAAGCCCCGTTTCAGGGAATAACAGATCAAGTCCCATTGCCTGAGCCCTTTTGTTTGCAAGATACTGGGTAAATCTGTCGATCAGTTCTTTACTCATACCTAAAATTTCATCATTTGTAATATACCATCCCCAGTCTCTTTCAAGCTCATACGCCGCATAAAGCATATCTTTTATGTTTTTGATAACTTCCGGCGTAAATAGATCCGGAAATTCTTTTCTGATTTCTTTAAAGATATTTGCAAATAACAAA
Organism: Nautilia lithotrophica; assembly: GCF_054656815.1. NCBI lineage: Bacteria > Pseudomonadati > Campylobacterota > Epsilonproteobacteria > Nautiliales > Nautiliaceae > Nautilia > Nautilia lithotrophica. The sequence continues at coordinate 233,436 of NZ_BAAHXN010000002.1, read as the reverse complement.
GTATGTGTCACCTCGTCCCTTTGGATAAATCTGATCATCTGCGCACTTCCGAGCATCTTTCCGGCACGGGCCAAAACATAAAACGCAGCAAATCCGTTATAAAAATAAACGCCTTCCAAACACTGGTTTGCTACTATCATATAAACTTTAGCTTCATCGTCTCCGTTTAGGGCTTTTGTTCCCCACTCTTCATATACGTTCCCGATAAATTCGTTTTTCTTTTTAAGGTTGTTATCAACCCTCCACATTTCGTAAATCTCATCCGTATTAAGAGAAATACTATCAACCATTACTGCATAGCTTTGGGAATGAAGAGCTTCTTCATACGCCTGTCTTACGATACACATATTAACTTCAGGTGCCGTAATCCAAGGGTTTACATGATCAGGCGTATTGTTTGTCTGGATAGAATCCATAAATATAAGCTGGCTTAACGCTTTGTCATACATTCTTTTTTCGGCAGGAAGAAGCTGTCTGTATTGTCTTGCGTCTTCTGTTAAATCCACTTCTCTTGGGAACCATGTGTTTGCAAGCATCATTTCCCACAGGTTATACGCCCAGGGATATGAAAGTTTATTTAAGTTGATTATCCCTTCGGTGCATCCGTTTATTATGGATGTGGTAGAACCTTTATGTAAAGGGCAGTCGTAATTGAAAAGTTTTTTTATTTGCATTTATTCTCCTTTTGAGGAATTGCTGAATTTTTTAATTTTCCATTATCCATTTTCAATTCTCCATTAATTACTGACATCCAAAGCACTCGATACTTCTGTCCATCACCTCTTCTTGAATTTCCGGAGACTGGCTTCTTAAATAATAAAATGATTTAAGCCCTAACTTCCATCCGAGCGTATAGATTTCATTGAGATATCTACCGCTTGCTTTATCGGTAGTTATGAATATGTTAAGGCTCTGTCCCTGGTCAACCCATTTCTGTCTGATTGCCGCTGCTTTTACAAGCACGGTCTGGTCAAGCTCATAAGCCGGCGTATAGAACATATATGTTTCAGCACTTAAGTTTGGAACCACTACTGGAATAAGCCCGCTTAAGTTTTCTTCATACCATTTTCTTTTGTAAACCGGCTCTATAGTCTGTGTTGTTCCTGTAAGAATGGAAATCGAGCTCGTAGGCGCTATCGCCATTAAATATCCGTTTCTCATACCTTTTTTAACTTCTTCCCTTAAACCTTCCCAGTCATACTGCATTGCACTGAAAAGGTCCCTTTCAACAAGTCTTTTGGCTTCTTCGTTTGCGCTGTCAATCGGAAGTATTCCCTTAGACCAGCGGCTTCCTTCAAATTCAGGGTATATCCCTTTTTCCTGTGCGAGCGCGGCACTTGTTTTAATAGCCCAGTAACTTATCCCTTCAAACACTTCGTCTATCAGTTTAAGGTGTTCATCACTTCCCCAGAAAATCTGCTTTTCGGCAAGCATCTGAGCTTCACCCATGGCACCGAGGCCTATGGCTCTGTTTTTAAGGTTTGTATCTTTCGTTTTTCTGACAGGATAATAGTTAAGGTCAATTACGTTATCAAGCATTCTTATAGCAATTGGCACAACTTCTTTAATTTTTTCAGGCGTGTTTACTTTGCTTAAGTTAACACTTGCGAGGTTACATACGGCCGTTTTACCTTCAACAGGCACTTTTTCTACGATATATACCTGCTTGCCGTTTATAGAATCGATTGATGTTATTTTTTTGGCTTTTTTTGTCAGTTTAACATCGCCGTGTTCCACCGTTACATCTTCTTCCTCTTCATACATATTGAAGCTTCCGTCTTCAAACGTAACTTTTACTTTGTAATGGTTAGGTTCTGTGTTTTGGAAAATTTCCGTGCATAAATTTGAACTTCTTATAATTCCCGCATGGTCGTTTTGGTTTCTTCTGTTGGCATTGTCTTTGAAACACAAAAAAGGATTTCCGGTTTCGTAATATTCAAGAAGTATTTTTTTCCAAAGTTCTTTTGCTTTTATTGTTTCTTTTGTAATGTTAGGGTCGTTTTCGTATTCAATATATCTTTTTTCAAACTCTTCCCCGTATAAATCGGTCAAATCCTTTACCTCATACGGGTCAAAAAGTGTCCATAAAGCATCTTCTTGAACTCTTTTCATAAATAGATCTGATATCCACAAAGCAGGGAAAAGGTCATGCGCCCTTCTTCTCTCTTCCCCAGAGTTTTTCTTTAGATCAAGAAAATCTAAAATATCCATATGCCAAGGCTCAAGATATACGGCAATCGCACCTTTACGAGTTCCCAGCTGATCCACGGCAATTGCAATGTCGTTTGTAATTTTAAGCCATGGGATAACTCCGCCTGCGGCGTTTTTGTGATTGTCTATAAAGCTTCCGAGTGCTCTTATTCTGCTTACATCCCATCCGATACCGCCGCCGAATTTACTTAAAAGCGCCATTTCTTTAAAGTCATCGAAAATTCCTTCGATATTGTCGTTCATACTTCCGACATAACAACTGCTTAGCTGATGTCTTGTGGTTCTGGCGTTACTAAGCGTAGGTGTTGCAACCATTACCTCAAACTTACTGATTACATCATAAAACTTCTTAGCCCAGTATCCCCTGATTGCTTTTGGGTCATTGGGAATATCTACTCTTTCCTCTTCAGGAATGGATTCGTAGTTTGTTTCATTCTGCGCCAAAAACATCGCAACGCCCATAAAAAGCTGCTGAGGAAGCTCTATTGGTTCGTTGTTTCTATCTTTTATAATATATCTGTCATAAAGCGTTTTGATACCAAGATATGTAAACTGAAGATCCCTCTCAGGTTTAATATATTCGTTTAAATCATCAAGGTCAAATTTTTCTTTAAGCCCAAGAAGTATTCTTCCGGCTTCTTCGCCTTTTTTAAAATAATCCCTTAAATGGTTATATCCCGTAAAGCCGGTTACCCTGTGATACAAATCATATAAAAAGAGCCTTGCGGCCACAAAATTCCAGTTTGGTCTGTCTATATCTATTTTGTCAACCGCCGTTTTTATAAGAGTGTCCTGAATTTCAGCAGTAGTAATCCCATCACGAAACTGAAGCTTGGCATCAAGTTCAAGCTCCGTATAATCCACCCCCTCTAAACCTTCACATGCCGCTTTTGTATATTTTCTGATTTTAGAAATATCAAGCGGCTCTCTTCGTCCGTTTCTTTTAATAACTGTAATCCCCGGATACATTATTCTCCTTTATTTAATGCACGAAATAAGTAATTGATTATTAGACTATAGTCTATGAAAATGAAAATTATTGTAATAATAACACAATAAATTTAAAGTTTAATAAAAGATAACTAAAAATAATAAAAGAAGAAATCAGGAAAAAAGTTTAATTAAGCCAACCCCTATAAGTGCGGCAATATACGCAAATACATTAGGATAAATCGTATAAAAAATCCTCCACTGCCACTGCGGAACTTCGGCCCAGAATGTCCCCATCGCCGCAAGACAAGGCGAATAAAACATAATAATTATAATCATAGCCACGGCAGCCGTAAACGTCATATTTTCCCTGATAATTTCCACCGTTTCTTTTGATGAATCGGTTTTGCCCCCGTATAACACGCTTAAAGTTGACACAACCACTTCTTTAGCGGCAAGTCCGGCTATAAGAGAAACATCTTCCTTCCAAGTAAGTCCAAGCGGTTTAAATACCGGCTCAATAAATTTACCCATATCCGCAAGGTATGAGTTTTGAAGTATTTCCCTGTTCATTTTTTCAATTAATTCTGTTTTTTGTGACGGATTTTGCGTTATTAAATGTTCATATTTTTTTTCAATATCCGCTCTTGGAAACGAACTCAACACCCATATAATAAGACTCGCCGTTGCAATAAACGTTCCGGCTTTTTTAAGATATAGCTTACTTTTAATCCATAAATCAAAAAGTATCCCTTTTAGCTTTGGAAACCTGTATTTTGGAAGTTCCATTACAAAAGGTTCAGGCTCACCCTTAAACAGCACACTTCTTAATATCTTAGCAACAATAAGTCCCGTAAGAGCTCCTCCTATATAAATCGCAAACAGCACATTACCCTGAATTTCGGGTCTGAAAAACGCACTTACAAGCAATACATAAACAGGCAGCCTCGCCCCGCAGCTCATAAAACCTATTACCAGCATAGTTATTAGTCTGTCTTTTGGGTTTTTAAGTGTTCTTGCCGCCATGTACGCAGGAACCGAACACCCAAACCCGGAAACAAGAGGTATGAAAGCTCTTCCCTGAAGACCGAATCTTTTTAAAACGCCGTCCATTATATACGCGGCTCTTGCCATATATCCGGTCTGTTCTAAAAGATTTATACCCAAAAACAGAATGAGGATATTCGGTAAAAACATAACAACAGCACCTACAGCCGGAATTACCCCGTTAACAATTGCGTCATTAATAATACCTTTAGGTAAAAAATGAGACAACCCTGCACCAAACGCACTAAATGCCCTGTCAATATATTCCATCGGTATTGCACCGAGGGAAAAGGTAGCTTGAAAAATAGCCCACATAATTAATAAAAACAATGGAAGTCCAAATACCGGATGTATTAAAATTTTATCCACTTTTTCGGTAAGGGTTTCTTTCTTAGCCTTTTTTGCAACCTGAGTGACTATACCTTTTGCAAGAGCAAGTCTCTCTTCAAAAAGCACCGTTTTGGTGTCATCTTCGTCAAATTCTGCTCTTAATCTTTCTTTTGCGCTTTTCAATGTGCCCATAATATCCACAAACCACGGCTTTTCATGAACGAATTTATACATATCTTCATCGTCTTCAAGCAGCCTTACCGCTACAAACCTTTTTGAGAAATTACAAGATTTTATTTTTCTTTTTAAATTTTCTATTTCTTCTTCAATTATTTCGCTGTAATAAACTTTTGGAACATTTTTGTTTTCATACGTTTTTATAACTTTTTCAAACAGCTCCTCAAGCCCGAAATTTTCTTTTGCGGATACGTTTTGTGCAAAGATGTTAGTAAGTTTACTGAATTTTTCAGTATCAATCTCCCCGCCTTCTCTTGCAAACTCATCATACATATTAAACGCCACAACCATTGGTCTTTGAAGATCACTAAGCTGCCAAGTAAGCGTTAAGTTTTTTTCAAGCTGGTTTGAATCAAGCACATTTAATATTATGTCATACTCTTCATTAAACAAAAACTTTTTAGTAACCTCTTCTTCAGGTGTGTAAGTATGCAAAGAATATGTCCCGGGCAGATCTATCAGTTTAAGTTTATATCCTTTTCTTACAAATTCAACTTCCTTTTTTTCAACGGTTACGCCGCTGAAATTTCCCACATGAAGCTGTGCCCCCGAAATTGAATTTATAAGATGGCTTTTACCGACATTCGGCTGTCCGACAAGCGCTATGACTATTTCTTTCATATCTCCTCCAAACTTTTCATTTTTAACTTTTCATTGTTCACTTTTATCAACTTCCACCTCAGCAGCTTCCTCATCTCTGAGAGCGACTTTGGTATTGCCTATTTCTATTTCAAATGTATTTTTTGCAAGTGTATGTTTTAAAACCTTGACCTTCTGTCCTTTTGCAATCCCGAATGCAAAAAGACGGCTTTTTAGCGGTTCTTTGGCATATACTTTTTTAACTGTTGCACTTTCTCCTATTTTTAATTCATTCAGCCTCATGCTTCACCTTTATAAAATATTGTTTTCCGTATAATATCAATTGTTTGATTTTTATTTCTTGATAAATATCAAAAATGTTATAATCACTTTAAAAAAGGATGATTATGACACTTTCCACACCTTTAAAATCAAATTCAATCAAAATTATGCTGCTTGGAAGCGGAGAACTCGGAAAAGAGGTTGCAATTGAAGCAAACAGGCTCGGATGTGAGGTTATAGCCGTTGACAGATATCCAAACGCCCCAGCAAGCTTAGTGGCACAAAAATCTTACGTAATAGATATGAAAAACAAAGACCAGGTGCTGGATATAATCAGACGTGAAAAACCGGATTTTGTCCTGCCCGAAATAGAAGCAATAAACATCGATGCGCTTTTTGAAGCGGAAAAAGAAGGAATACACGTAATTCCAAACGCAGAAGCCGTAAACAAAACAATGAACAGAAAAAACATAAGGGTGTTTGCGGCAGAAACACTAGGGCTTAAAACCTCGAAGTATGAATTCGTTTCAACCTACGAAGATTTAAAAGCCGCATGCGACAGACTCGGATACCCCGTAGTTGTAAAACCTATCATGAGTTCATCCGGACACGGGCAGAGTATCGTTAAAAGCCCGGAAGAAGTAATTACGGCATGGGAATTTGCCAAAAGCGACGCAAGGGGAAGTGCTGATGAGCTGATTGTGGAAGAATTTATTCATTTTGATTACGAAATAACTTTACTTACGGCTAAAAACGACAATGAAATAGTGTTTTGTCCACCAATAGGACATATTCAAAGCGGCGGGGATTATATATTTTCATGGCAGGAAATGGAAATGAGCGAAACGGCTCTGAACAGGGCAAAAGATATTGCAAGAAAAATTGTAGAGGGACTTGGGGGAAGAGGAATATTCGGGGTTGAAATGTTTGTAAAAGGCGATGAGGTTTATTTCTCAGAAGTCAGTCCTCGTCCTCACGACACCGGACTTGTTACACTTATAACCCAGTCACAAAGCGAATTTGCCCTTCATATAAGAGCGGTGCTTAATCTGCCGCTTGGATTTGAATTTTTAACACCGGGAGCCAGTGCCGCGTTTAAAGCGGACAAAGACTCTTACATTCCTCGGTTCGAAATTGACCCTGCCGTGTTTAGGGTTAATTCAAGATTTATAATATTCGGAAAGCCGGAAAGTCATCCCGGAAGAAGAATGGGAGTGCTGTTGGTCAGTGACAAAGAGGCAAAAGAAGCCCTAAAACAAGCAGAACTATTAATTCAAAAAATTAAAATTTTATAAATCTCTTCCCCTATTTTTTCACTATCTTCATCCGTTATATAATCTTCCGAAAAAAAATGGACAAACACCTTTTTTACAATTAAAATAATTTCATGTTTAGAGAGTTTTTTATTATAAGTTTTACGAGCTATGGCATATGATTCGTTATTATATTCATTTTCACTTAAATAGCCTATTTTAACCGGATCTACATAATCTACAATCTGTTTAACTTTATGAAAATATTCTTCAAAAGCTTTATCATATTGCATTGTTTGCCCTTTTTTGTATAAAATTTAATCACTATTCGTTTATTTTTAAGACAATTTGTTTAATACAATTACACTATATCAAAAAAAGGAGCGCATATGAAAAAAATAGAAGCTATTATCAAGCCTTTTAAACTTGATGATGTCAAAGAAGCCCTGCTTGAAATCGGAATTCACGGAATGACGATCAGCGAAGTTAAGGGACACGGAAGACAGCAAGGACACGCTGAACTTTACAGAGGTGCGGAATATATAGTGGATTTCTTACCGAAAGTTAAAATTGAGCTTGTAGTGGCTGACGAAGACGTTGAAAAAGTTATCGAAACAATAAGCGAATCTGCAAGAACAGGGAAAATTGGTGATGGTAAAATATTTGTTATGCCTGTGGAAAAAGTAATCAGAATCAGAACCGGAGAGGAAGACGAAGAAGCGATATAGTAAGTAGTTAAGTAATAAGTAGTGAAGTTGAGAAGTAGTTAAATAGATAAGAAAAATTAAAAGGAGAAAATATGGACTTTGCATGGGTAATTGATACCTTTTTTGCGTTGTTCGCCTTTACGCTCATTATTCTTATGGTCCCTGGCTTTGCGATGCTTGAAGCGGGACTCGTAAGAACAAAAAACGTAACGGCTGTATTAACCGTTAATACAATGATCTATATCGTGGCAAGCCTTGTATTTTTCCTTTGGGGATATACACTGGCTTTTGGCGGATGGGACGGAAGCAGTATGAGTATGTATGCCGCGTTTCTTTTCCAGATGGCATTCGTTGGAAAAACCGTAAACATTATGAGCGGCGGTGTTAGTGAAAGAACAAGAATTGTTCCTCTTGCAATATTTACTATTTTTATGGCGGGACTTATTTATCCGCTTGTGGTAAACTGGACATGGGGTGCCAATATGCTTGGCGGCTCAATACTTGATATTTCAAGTATGCATGATTTAGCAGGTTCTACAGTTATCCATTCAACAGGTGCATGGGCGCTTCTTGCGGCTATTTTAATTATAGGGCCTAGAAAAGGAAGATACTCTAAAGATGGAAAAGTAAGAGTAATTCCTGCAAGTAATATTCCTTTGGTGGTTCTTGGCGCCCTGCTTTTATGGATTGGATGGTTTGGATTTAACGGCGGAAGCGTAGGAAGCATATCAAGCAAAGAAAATGCCGACACGGTTGCGCTTGTTGTAATGAATACAAACAATGCGGGCCTTATAGGCGGACTTGTTGTAATGATTTTAGGATATCTTAAATATAGAAAATTTGATATTACTATGATTTTAAACGGAGCGCTTGGAGGACTTGTGGCAATTACGGCAGGTGCCGACGTTGTTAGCCCTTATGCAGCGCTTATTATCGGTGCAATAGGTGGTGCACTCGTATTTTATGCCGTTCCTTTCTTTGACAGATTAAAAATTGACGATCCTGTAGGTGCGCTTTCTGTTCACCTAATTAACGGAATTTGGGGAACTATTGCTACAGGTATCTGGGGAAGCGGTGTTAGTTTAATAGCCCAGATTAAAGGTGTTGTGGTTGTTGGCGTATTTGCCTTTGTAATATCTTATATTGTAATTTTTGCTATAAACAAATTAACTAAATTCAGAACAGACGAAGACAACGAAGTTGAAGGACTTGATGTAAGCGAATGCGGGATTGAAAGCTATCCTGAATTTAAAAGGGCTATTTAATTAAGCCCTTTCTCTTTTAAATATCTTCTTGTTTTTTAATCATATCCATAATCTCAATCGGTGTCAGTCCGTTAGGAAATGCAATTTCTCTTAACGTTTTTTTAGGATCGGCTTTTATGCCTTTATTTTTCAGTATTTTAAGACATTTATCAATTTTGATCCCTTCTTTTTTACATACATCCTCAAGTCTCATTTTTCCATATCCACTGCCAGGCATAACTGCAACTGCTTTAGCGTTTTTTATGATTTCATAAATATCAGCAGGCGTTGTATTGTTATTTTTTGCTATTGTTTTAAGAGTATCATTTATACTAAATTTAAAATTTTTAGATTTTAATTTTTTAACTGCCCCATTAAGGTTTATATTTAATCTTTCACAAAACTCTTTCAACGTCATTAATTCTGCGTGTGAAATCGGAACGGATTTTTTATTAACTTCCCATGAATCTTTTATCATTTCTTCCAAATCACTGACACTTTTAAACGGCTGAACGTTTGCAATGGTTCCCGCGGTAATAACTGATGTTATCAAAAGCGCGAAAACCGATTCTTTTTGCAGTAGGTATTTTTTCATAACTTTCCAGTTTATTAAAATATGCCAAACAGCCACCACAACCATTAAAAATCCGAAAATCACATGGATATTATCCCATCCGTCCTTATCCACACCCAAAAATTTCCATCCCGTAAAATACGCAACACGCCCGTGCGGCATAATATATAATATTATACCGCTTATAATAATCATTAGCGTTGCATAAAAAAGCAGAAGATCTATCCATTTTCTTTTCAATTTTTACACCTTTTAAATCTGTTTTGAAGTTTAAACCCGCTTGTTTTGTCTTCAATTTCACATGTAACAAAGCTGTAAATACCTTTGTAACCTTTAATATTCACAATATCCCCCGCCTTTATATTTAATGTTTTATACAAAAAGTCAGTTGTTACGGCCACTTTTACAATTCCGTTAGCGGTTTTTATATCAATCATCCACCAATTTATTTTTTTGTTTACAATTCCTGGAAGTTTATAAATTTTAATCACTTCTCCCTCTATTTCATTAGAAACATTTTTTAAATTAGCCATTCCCATTTCATGTTTTTTAGCAAGTATTTCATTAAATTCTTGAACGCTTATATACTGAGGGGTATAATCACTTCCGTATCTTCTGAGAATTCCCACAAATGCCCTCATATGGTTACGGCTTCCTTTTTCAAGGTTTTGATATACAAGAGTTATATCTTTATTGTCCGTATTTTCTATAGCCTTTTGCAGATCATAAATATCCACATCTTCTATTGTCGCTCCTACTTTTAACGCATCTATCAAAGATTTATATCCTTTTGCAACTAAAGTATTGTATAGTTTTTGAAGTTTTTTATTTTTAAATACCCCGACTTGATTACCGCTCTGATCCACTGGATCAGGTAAATTGTATTTATCAAGCAAAACTTTTATCATATGCATATGCCAACTCTCACTTCGTGCAATATTTTTAAACACAGGCAAATCCCATTTTTTGTATAAAGTTAAATACACATCCCTTGCAAGTTTCTCCTCTTCTCTCATATGTAACAAATCTTTTTTTTCTCTTACGCTTAATGTTGATTTTGGAATATTAATCACCATATCTTCTATTGGTGACAGATTATTCAACGCAAACACCTGAATACCCATGCCAATAACAAATATCGGAATTATCAATTTTTTCATTTCATCCTCCTTAAAAGTTTTAGAAATTATAAACATTAGAAGTAAACTGAATATAAACTCAGAAATAAAGTTCAGATTTTGAAAATAAGACTAGTTAAATTTAACGATAGTTTTTACAAAGCCTTTATCATTGTAGATGGTAAACTCAAACCCGTAGTAATCGCAGATTTTTTTAACAATGTATAATCCAAGACCAAACCCGCCTTCATTTTGGTCTTCTCTGTAAAATTTTTTAGTTATTTTATTTAAATTTTTTATTTCACCTATATTTGAAATAGATAGTTCTTTATTTTGCAAAGATATATAAATTTTTTCATTTTGAGGGGAATATTTAATTGCGTTTGAGAGCAGATTGTCAACCAGTCTTATCATATCTTCCCTGTCAGCCGTTACAAAAACATCTTCACAATCTCTGTTTATTTCTATATTTTTATTTTCTATAATGGTTTGAAAAATTTCTATTCTTTTTTTCAATAAATCTTTTAAATTTATATCTGTTAACTCTTTTTTCTGTTTATGATTAAGCCTCACAAAAGCAAGGTCTTTAAAAATCTTTTCAAGCCTTTTTGCAGAAAATTCAATTCTTTGAAGCTCTTTTGATTCTATGTTTTTCATTTTAAGCATCTCGATATTGGTTAATACCACACTTATAGGCGTGTTCATTTCATGTGTAGCATCACGAATAAAATCTTCAAGCATTTCTATACTGCTTTTGAGGGGTTTTAAAAAAATTTTTCCAAGAATTACAGCCGTTAATACGATTATAATAAAAACAAATAAATTAAACACTAATAATTGCTTTTTTAATTCGAATATTTTTGACTTATCAATCGGTTTACTTACAACTATATCCACTTTTCCCCAAGGCTTTGGCAATGTATATAAATAATAAATGTTCTTATTATCAACCCAGAATTCTTTGTTCCAAAACACCTTCACAGGCTTAAAATTTCCAAACATATACTTGCCATCTTTATATATTACAATTTTTATATCTTTTTCTTTTCCTATTTCATAATTTTGAGAAAACCTCAAACTTCTTAACATTCCTCTGTTTTCTGCCAAAAAAAGTTTTAATTCATTACTTAAAGAGGCAACCTGAGAATCGATTTCTGCATGAACTTTTGATTTGTAATAAAACCACTCCCCTATTCCAACAAGTAATAAAGTTGATATTATATAAATAAATAAAAATCTTCTTAAACTTTTCTTTTCAGCCAACAAATCTATATCCTACATCTTTAATGGTTTCGATTTTTTGATTTCCGAGTATGTTTCTTAAAGTTTTTACAAATGTTCTTAATGAAGCCTCATTAGGCGTTTCATCATAATCGTATATCTCACTGAAAATTTTGTCTTTACTTAAAATTTCACCTCTGTGTTTTATGAAAAGGTTTAAAAGTTTTGCAACTTTTGTCTTTAAATGAACAGGCTTTGAATTTTTTAAAAGTTCTAAATTTTTGACATCAAATGTAAACCCATCACCCAACTCAACCATTTCACTATTTCCATACAACCTTCGTAAAATTGCGTCAATCCTGAACTTCAACTCTTTAAGTGAAAAAGGTTTTCTTATGTAATCGTCCCCGCCGCTTAAAAACCCTTTTTCGACATCTTTCTCACTATCAAGGGAAGTAATGAAAATAATCGGCACATCATTAAATTTTCTTATTTCTCTTGCCACGTCAAATCCGTTTTTATTGGGAAGTTTGACATCCAAAAGAATTAAATCAAAATTTTTTTCATAAGCTTTATTGACGGCACTTTCACCATCATATACGCTCACGTTTTCAAAGTCATTCAGATCCAAAAACTCTTTAATTGTTTCATTTAAAGAAACGTCATCTTCCACTATTAATATTTTTCTTTTCATTTCAGCCTTTTTGTTTTATATTATCTTACAAAATTAAACCAAATCTAAACTAAAATTCTTCAAGCAGATCTTTATTTAAATATTTTTTATTTTTTGCATAAAAATATGTGTAGGCTTTTATTGTTTTGCCGTTAAATTTTACATTAATGAGTTTACGCTTATAATAATGAGGAACTTCTTCTAACCTATCAAGTCTTTTTAAAAGATTATAGTCAATTTCATAAATTTCACCTTTTACAAAAAAACCTTTTCCGGGGCAATTTAAAAGATAAGGATACCACCCCGATTTGCTAATTATTAAAGGATAGCGTTTAGCGGTTTTGGCATATCCCAAAAACTTGGCGTTTTTGAGATAAAAATGCAGATTTTTGTTTGTTTTCAGACTTCCGTAAACAAATATTTTCATTTACACTGATAATAAATTATCATTTTTTGTGACGGAATGCTAATACCGATTTGTGACGATTTAGGATCGGTGAGTATGAATAAATCAGATGATTTGGTTTTATAAAGAGATACTTTATTGTCAATCAATTTCACAAAATCAAGCGTATCGTTTTTATCATCCACATAAATTACAAGCTGTTTTTCCTGCGGTTTTATTTTTACGCTGTATAGAGCTTTAAGTGTTTTTTTTAATTGTTCATTTGTTTTTACGTTATTAGGTATATTGTAAGTTTGGTTGTTTTCTTTAAAACTAAGCCCCAATGTATCGCATGTGTATGTCTGGTTTAAATTAAAAGCAAACGCAAACGCCGCAATCATTCCAATAGATAAAATTTTTTTCATTTTTTTCCTTTAAATAAATTTTCTTATTTCTCTCAATGCTTCAAGTGCGCCTTTTTTTATCTGAATATCGGCACCATCTGCTTCAAGCGGGTTTATTCTGATAAGAGTCGAATCAAAATTTCTTCTGATTTTCTCGCTCATCATTCTTACGGTCGGCACCGCTTTACCGGCACCGATTTCAATTATAACAAGTTTATCGTTAATTTGTGAAAGCCAATACTCAAATCTCGCAAGCTGAAGATTCACTCTTTTATCCACAAACCTAAGATCACTGAACATCAAAATATTGGGTCTTGCTATTGTTTTGCAGTTTTTACAAAGCGGGAAATTCATAGCTTCAAATTTTTCTTCGTCTATTTCTATTGTTTCGTTGTTTTCCCAGATACTTTCACTGCATGGTTCACTGCACTGCAGATAATGAATGCTTCCGTGGATTTCAACAACTTTCAATTCACTAAATCCCGCTTTTTGAAAATGCCCGTCCACGTTTGAGGTAAATACGAATTTATTATGAGGCATATTAAGAAGTATGTTAAATCCTTCATGTGGCGTAGTGTTTCTGTACATATTGAGCCTGTGCCCGTAAAACGCCCATGCCAATTTCGGATTTATATCAAACCATCTCGGATTTGCCAAAGCCTGAAAATTAAGCCCAAGTTTTTCGGCCACGGGATACGCCTTCCAAAATCCTTCATTACCCCTGAAATCAGGCAGTCCGCTGTCAACCCCCATCCCGGCGCCTGCGGCTATTAGAAGATATTTTGCTTCTTTTATTGCTCTTGCGGCTTTTTTAATTTCTTCCATTCCCCTCCTTTGATTAAATTATTAAAGGTTTTTAAAGTTAAAAACTTTTCATCATTTTACATTGTCCATTTGCCATCAACATTATCCTCCCGTTTCCCAAAACGCTCTTGTTGAAACCTCATCTTCCTGCCAGTCGTTTTTTTCCGGTTTATTAGCAACAACCTCTCTTAAAATTTCGGCGGCTTTTTGAATATTCCCTTCTCTTAACGCTTCTTTTATATTATAACTTTCCGTAAAGAAAAGACATGGGATCAGATAACCCTCAGCAGTTAAACGGATTCTGTTACAGCTTTTGCAAAAGTCTTCGTTATGAGGTTCGATTATACCGAATATATACCCGTCTTCCATTTCAAAATACCTGCTGGCGCTGTTGTCTTTTGGAAGTTCTTTAAAATTGTATTTTTCTTTTATCTTATCGAGTATAACTTTTGAATCCACACGTTTTATTCCCGGATAAGCTCTTTCGTTTTCCATAAATTCTATAAACCTTATCGTTACACCCTTGGATTTTGCAAAATCCAAAAGATCCACTATTTCTTCATCATTAATACCCTGCATAACCACCGTGTTGAGTTTTACTTTTAAACCGACTTTAAGAGCTTCATCAAGACCTTCCAAAACTTTTTCAAGCATGTCTTTTTGCGCAATTTTTGCCGCCGTTTTAGGTTTTAGGGAATCAAGAGACATATTTACCCTCTTAAGTCCCGCGTCTTTAAGCTTTTTGGCATATTCTTTAAGATAATATCCGTTGGTTGTAAGCGCAAGATCCAGTTCCGGCTTGTAATCGTGCAGCATTTTAACAAACACATCCAAATCTTTCCTTAAAAGCGGCTCACCGCCTGTAAGGCGGATTTTGTTTATTCCTTCGTCAATCGCAAGACGCAAAAATTCAAACATCTCTTCATACCGCAGGATATTTTCATGAGGTTCCCATTCAAACGGGGTATTTGGCATACAGTAAAGACATCTGAAATTACACCTGCTCGTTACAGACACCCTTATATAATCTATTTTTCTATCAAACTTGTCGATTAACATTTTAAACCTTTAATGTTATAATAAAATAACTTTTTGGTTATATATACTTAAATATAACGCTTTAAAAATTGTAGCACAAAAAAGGAAAAAAAGATGTCTTTTTATAAAAATTTGGAAAAAATAATTCAGTGCAGCGATATAAATCAAAAATTTGAAATGTTTTATGAATTGTGGGATAAAAGAGATAATTTAGACTTTAAATCGGATGAAAAACCTAAAATTTTCGAAAATCCGAGCTACTCGGATTTCTGTGAAATAGTCCATCCTGCTCGCGTTCCAAGACGAAGAGGATTTGAAACACCGGAAAAAAAAGCCGTTTTACTGCATGCAATAGTTCATATTGAATACAGCGCAATTGACCTGGCATTGGATGCATGTTACAGATTCAGAAATTTACCTGAAGAATACTATTACGATTGGCTTGAAGTTGCGGAAGATGAAATAAGACATTATAAAATGATTAATTCCCTTCTTGAAAAAACAGGCTATAAATACGGAGATTTTCCCGTTCACAATTCTCTTTTTGAAGCGAGTCAAAAAACCCAGGATCTGTTAAGCCGTATGGCGATAATACCGAGATGGTATGAAGCGGGCGGACTTGACGCAAATGAAAAAATAATAAACAGGCTCTCAAAAACAAACGATCCGTTTGCACAGGAGGTAATCGACGCGCTTCTCATTATTTTAAAAGAAGAAATCCCGCACGTTCAAAAAGGCGATAAATGGTTTAAATGGGAATGTCAAAGACAGGGTCTTGAGCCGATTGAAACATATTTTAAAATAGTGGATAATTTCTTCAAAGACTGGAAGAAAAAAGATTTAAACGTAGCCGCCAGATTGAAAGCCGGCTTTACGTGCAAAGAGCTTAAAATTTTAAATGAAAAAATAGAGTGTTAATTTTTATTTTTTATAAAAAAACAAACCTTATTTCCCTTTTTATTATAAAATAAACCATCAGATAATTTTCTAGAAATAAAAATACCTCTACCACTATATTTTTTTATATTAATTGAATAAATGTCGAATCCATTACCTTCGTCACAAATCTTAGTTATAAAATAATTACCCACTCTATAAAAAAATATTTTTATTAATTTTTTGCAATATTGTTCTTTTTCGTTTAAAAAATTTTCATATTTGTTTTCTAAAATCATTTTATCTTTATTTTTCAAACCTAAATTCCCATGTTCATAAGCATTCATAAGTAATTCATTAAATATTAATAATGCTTTTAAATCAACATTATATTTATTTAAAATCTTTTCATACCAATTAATAGTTGTTTTTATATCTGACTTTTTAGTTTTAATAATTTTTTTTTCTAATAACATGTAAGCTCTTATAAAAATCAAATCATTGAAATTTTAAATATATCCAATAAATTCAAATCTTCAAACACTTCTTTTAACTCATTTTTACCTATTTTTATTGATATATCTATCCCATCTTTTTCTTTTAATTTATATAGTAATCCTACAAGTGAAGAAGTTATATAAATTGAATCTATAATTTCTATTATTAAACTTTTTTCTTTTTTTAAAACTGACTCTATGGATTTTTTTATTATTTCAAAATCTTCTATGCTAGTAATATTTCCAACTATTTTTATATTATTTGTTTTAATCTTGATATTAACCATTATTAAATCCTTTTAATAAATTTATTTACATTATCAACAGGTTTTGAAAAATAATATCCTTGAGAATATTCAATATTCATTTCATTTAGTATGTTAAAAATCGCTTCATTCTCTACATATTCAGCAATCGTTTTTGCATTTATACTATTTGCTAGTTTCTTAATAATCTTGATAATTTTTTTACTTTTTTCATCTTCCACAATATTTTTAACAAATTTTCCATCAATTTTTACATAATCTAAATTTAACAGCAAAATTTTTTCAAAATTTGAACTTTGCGTTCCAAAATCATCAAGTGACAATTTAAACCCTAAATTTTTTAATTCTCTTAATTTTAATATAGAATGCTCAATCTCTCTAGATGAAATATTTTCTAATACTTCAAAAGTAATCCTTTGAGGATCGATTTTATATTTATTTAATGTATCTTTTAAAAAGTCTATGAAATATTCATCTGCCAAATCTTTTTCACTTATATTTATAGAAAAAATAAAATCATTCTCAGAAGCAATTTTAAAAGTTTTTTCAATCATTATTCTAGTAATTTTCCCTATTAAATTGGTATGTTCTGCTATTGGTATAAAATCATTTGGATAAATTAATTTATCTGACAATTTAATTCTTGAGAGAACTTCAAATTTCGCAATTTCCCTCGTTTTGTTATCTATAATAGGTTGAAAAAAAGGAATTATTAAATCATTTTTTAAAGCTTCTACTATAAGAGGTTTAATTATATTTACTTTCCTTTTAAATTTTTCAATTTCTAAATCATCATCATAAAAATTTATTTTATTTTTTTTATGTAATTTAATTTCTTCTAATGCCAATCTTGCTTTTTTAAAAAGATTATCCGTTCTATATGCTATTGCTATATTTATGTCAACGTAAATTTTATCATTTTCTATAGTAAAATATTTTCTATTTAATTCATGAATTATTTGATTACTTAAATTAATAATTTCTTCTTTATTCTTATCAGTTAAAATTGTAAATTTATCAGCTTCTATTCTAAATATTTTATTTTCTTTTACAAAATGCTTTAAAAAATCTGCAAAATATTTTAATAATTTATCACCTTTTTCATAACTATAAACTAAATTTATAGTGCTAAAATCATTTATATCGAATAAAATTAATGAAGTATCATATTTTAAAAATTTTAATTCTTCATTGAGCGCATGTCTATTTAATAATCCAGTTATATCATCTGTAATATATTTTAATGCCAATTCTTTTGTTTTTTCATCAAGTTCTTTTTCAATTATTTTATGATAATTTTCAATCAATTGCTTTGCTCTTATAGATTCAATAATTTTATTTAACATATCAGATAATTTTTTATATTGTATGGGTTTTAATATAAATCCATCAACTTGTAAATTAATAACTTCCAATAAAAAATCTATATCAGAATGAGCAGTGATAACTACACATTTTATATCTTCATTAACTTTTCTTATTTCTTTAATTAATTTTATTCCGTCCATTCTAGGCATTGATATATCTGTAAATAAAATATCATAATTATTTTGAACAAATTTTTCTAAACCTTCTATCCCATCTACTGCGGTATCTACTTCTTTAAAATATAATTTGAATATTTCAGCTGTTTCGTTTCTTGAATCTTCATCATCTTCTACATATAATACACTTAATGTTTTACCTACTTTTTTTAAATCTTCATTCATCGTCAACCTTTAAAAATAATATTGTTATATCATCTTCTATTTTTATATAGTTTTTTTTAAATTTACCTATAAATTCATTTATATTTTTGGAAATAATAAAGTCCTCCATCATTTTTTTATAATATAAAGTATCATTATATTTTGCTTCACTTAACCCGTCAGTATATACCAATAGCTTGAAAAAATCATCATTTATTGTATTTGTATGAAACGTTTGAGTATTAAAATTAATTGCAAAATTATTAGATTTTATTTTATATAATTTTCCATTTTTAACAGCCAAAATAGGTGGCATTGAAAATAAAGCGTATTTTAATTTACCATCTTTTTCTTCTATAAAACCACAAGATACAATTTCACCTTCAAGCAAAAATTTTTTTATAAATTCAATAAAATGAAAAACAATCTCTTCAATAGAGTTATACATATCTATTAAATAATCTACAAAACTAGTAGCTATTACTGAAGTTATTGAAGCAGATACACCTTTCCCCATAGCGTCTATTAAAAAAATAATATTATTTTTAACTAAAAAACCATCACCAGCTAATATATCTTTTGGCATATAATAATATTCCAATTTATATTTCTTAATATTATGATCTAAATATAGTTTTGATATTTTAGATTCTTTTTGATATGCTAAACTTTCCTGATATTTAGTATATTCTATAAATTTTTTTTGTTCTTTTATTAAAAATCTTTCAGCGATTATTGATTTAGAAATAAAATCGAGTTTAGACAAAAGTATATCTTTTCTTAATGGTTTTTTAATAAATGCCGTAATATTAATATCTAAAGATTTCCTTAATATATCTAAATCTTCAAGCGCAGTTACCATTATAATCGGTATAGTAAAATCTTTTTCCCTGATTTTTTCAGACATTTGAAGTCCATTCATAAATGGCATATTTTGATCGGTAATAATAATGTCTATTTTATTATTGTTAAAAATTTCCAAACCCTCTTTCCCATTTTTAGCCAAAAAAACTTCATTAAACATCAATGAAAAAAGAGATTCATAAACGTCTAAAGTAACTTTATCATCTTCTACACATAATATATTTATATCATTATACATTATTGTTCAAATCCTTAAAACGAAGTATAAATTTTGCTCCATTCTCAGTATTTTCTACTAATAAATCACCATTTAATTTTTCTTTTGCAATTTTTTTCGAAAGATATAACCCAAGTCCAGTTCCATTTTCTTTCGAAGTATAATAAGGCTCAAAAACTTTTTCTAAAGGTTTAGCTTTTATGCCTCCGCCATTATCTTCAACTTCAATTATTTTATATTCATTTTTTTGGTATGTTCTAATAATAATAAATTTGTTAATTTTATTTATCTTATCTAACTGATCTCTTGCATTTGTTAATAAATTAAGAATTATATGTTCTATCTCTTTTTTATAACTTTTAATAGAATAATTATCAATTTCCAACTCTACTTTTATATTATGATTTTGAAGTTGCGCTAACATTATTTTCATAATATTTTCTAACACTTCTATTATTTTAAATTCTTCGCATTTAGAAATTGGTTTTGAAAAATTTAAAAACTCATCAATTGTTTTAGAGACATTCTGAATTGTTTCAGAAATAAAATTTAATGAATTATTTAAATCTTCATTATTTAATTGATCTAATTCCATTAAAAGTTGTAATTTAATAATAGTTGCACTTATGGCATTTATAGGTTGTCTCCATTGATGTGCTATCATATTGATCATTTCACCCATTTGTGCAAGTCTTGATTGTGCTATTAACATTTCATCTTTTTTTCTTATTTCACTAATATTAATTATTATTCCATAAATTTTATCTTCACTTTTTTTTGCAAAAATTACATAACTATCGCCTTGTGTCGATTTAATTTCTATGTAATTTTCATTATTAAGCTCTTTTAAAAAATTTATAATCATCTTTTTCTCATTAAAAGTTATATTATTTAAAAAATCTTTTTTGTTTATTTTAATAAATTCAAATATAGCCATTTCATTATTTAAAGAATCATTCTTTAAATCTATTTCAAAAGTTGCAATTTTTTCAATATCTTCCACATGATTTATTAATTCTGATTTTATTTTTAAAGATTTTTCTAAATTTTTAACTTCTTTTTCTTTTTCATAAAATTCTTTTACAATAGTGTTTAAAATATTGAGTAATCCAATATAATTTGAATAATTATCTTTATTACAATTTACTTTATTTTTTAGTTTTTTAGGTTTTTTAAGTAATTGTTCGCTTATTGCACATAATGTAAAAGTTTGATTTAAAAACTGATTATTATAAAATTCACCATAAGTAAAAAAACCACTTACTTTAGAAACATCTGCAAATGGTTCTGTTTCCTTTATAATATTATCTTTTAAAAATCTTTTTCTTGCCATACAAGAAAAAACAAGGAATAATTCATAGTTTTGATTTATTAATTTATCTAAATGATTTTGCAAAATATTTTCTAAAAAGCCTATTCCGATATATACCATTTCTCCTTCAATTACGTTTCCTCCAACTTTTAAAGCAGAATCATTAATTACCTTCAAAATTGCTCTTGCAATAAATTTGTTATTTCTGTTAACAATTAATGGAAATTCAATTCCTATTTTTGGAAGTTTATTTGAAAGTCTTTCACCTAAATATTTTTTGTAAAACTCTATAGCAGGTTTATTATCTATTTCATAGATAACATCACCTTTAGATTTTGTTATTTTATGTTCGATTCCTACTGGAATCCATCCTAAAGAAGAGTAGTTTTCTACAATAAGATCATTATTAAACAATCCAATAGCCACAGCCCCTTTTGAATAAATATTTTTATTATATCCGATAAAAGTTTCTTTAAATTCTCCTTTATCACCTGCCATTCCACCTGATACTAATACATCGTCATAAACAGAATATATTCCTTTTAAATATTCTTCTGCGTTTGTATAAAAAGCATCAGTAAAAGTAATTATTAATTTTGGCTTTTTAGAAAATTTTTTTGCAATATTTTGACCCATTAAATAAGAATCGTGATGATAGTCAACATAAACTTCGAATTTAGTTCTTTGAAATTTTATTACGGAAATAATTGTTTTTTCAGTGATAAAATGGTTAAAAATTTCACCATCCGTCGTAACCAAAACGATTTCAGACGTGGGTGAATTTAAAGTTAATGTATTCATTATTTCATGAATCTTATTGATTTCACTACTAAAAACTAATATTAATGCATTATTAAAATTTAAATTTTTAATTTCATCATATAAATAATTTTCAACAAACATTTAAAACCTTTTGTATACTCTATTTTATACAAATTTCTAATCTAACTATTAAAGATAAAATTAATGCATCAATATAATTAATATTTATTTGTTTTTTTTCTTCAAAAACTTCTTTTAACCATTTTTTAATTAATATCATAGTTTCATCTATTGTAATTTTTATTTCTTTACTTATATCTTCATTTAAATTGGTATAATCAATTTTTTTGACAATTTTCATTATTTTTTCAAATAAAAGTCTTAAAAACGCAAACTCATCATAATATTCTAAAAAAGTATTTAATTCTTTAATAAAATTGATAAAACTCTCAATATAAACATCATTTATTAATTGATCATCACCACTTAATATAAAATATTCATTCATTAATTCTTTTAAATCAATTAAATGATCTTTATCAATCCCTTCACTACTTAATAACTCATTTGGTGTTATGATATTCATGTCATCAATATTTAAAATCACGTTATTAAAATTATTTATTTCGACAAACTTTTCTATTTCAAATAACTCATAAAGCTTATTTAAAACATTATGATTATTTTTTCTTAGCCAATTAATATATAAAAGTAAAAACATTTCAAAAAAACTCTTCGTTTCTTTATCTAAAATTAAACTCTTATTACTATAAATTTTAAGTAATTTTTGCATTTCAACATTGTAATTTTCTTCATCATTATAAAAAGGTAAAAGTGCAATTTTATATATTCCAAATAGTCTATGAAATGAAGAATCTGAATGAATATTTTGATTATAATAATTATTTAAAGGCACAAAAACATCTTCAATTAAACTTTTCATAACTTCACACGAAGCCATTTTTTTCTCCTTAACTTGACATAACAATATGAATAATAACATATTAAAATAAAATGACTCAAACATATAATTAAAATTAATATTACATTAATTTTACATTATTTTTACATATAGGAATTTAATTTTTAACGTGGATAAAAAGAAGGAAGAAAGAAATTAAAAAATTCCGCACTCTATATTCGTTCCGTCTGCAAAATCAGCTCTTATAACTTCGAAGTAAATTTTAAGATTTTCTGGTTTTTCATCTTTAAGGTATTGTTCCAAATCCGAATTTAGCTGATGAGTTTTTTTAATTGTAATCTCACCACCTACAGGCAAATCAACATCCCTTTGTATAAAATCTTTAAAAATTTTAACTTTGTCCTGATCTTCTACGTAAAGGTTTCCGGAAAGATAAGTTATTTTTTTCGGATATTCGTTTTTAAGCGTAACCGTAATATCATAATAAGGGATTACTTCATCGTGATATTTGTATTGCATACTTACAACTTTTATTTTTTTACAACTTTTAACCGCAAGCTGGGTTTTTACTTCTTTTTTAACTTCTTCGTTACTTTTTTTAATCTCTTTTTGCTGAACTTTGATCTCTTTTTTAAGCTCTTCGATTTCAGCGTCCTTTTTGTCAACTTTTTTCTCAAGCTGTTCTATTTTTTGAAGAAGTAAATCGAGTTTTTTGTTGATATCATCACTGCTGGCAGCAAAAAGCACCGCAGCAGCCACACCCAATAAAGCTAATTTTTTCATTCTTTACCTTTTTTTCTTGCTATTTTATCAAAAAAGTATTACAATTCTACTTACCGACCAGTAAGTAAGGAATAAAATGGCTACAAAAGAAGAAATTTTAAAAACGGCTCTGAAGTTATTTGCAACTAAAGGATATGAAAACACTTCTTTAGAAGAAATCGCAAACCGAATCGGAATAACCAAACCGGCAATTTATTATCATTTCAAAAACAAAAAAGCCCTGTATAATGAAATTTTTGTTGAAAAATTCTCAAAACTCGAATTTGAATTAAAAAACTCACTCGAAGAAAATTTAAAAGAATACATTTATAAATTAGGCGAATTTTTTATAAAAAATCCTTGCATCGCAAAATTGTTTTCAAAAGAAATAACCTCAGAAGCTATGCATTTAGAAAACGAAACGCTAAGAGTAATTTCCAAAACGTTAAAACATCTGACCTTGATTTTAAAAGATACGAATTTAAATCCGTTTTTTATACAGACGATGGTGGTTTCAACATTTACCACCTATGCAAACACTTTAAAAGTAAGGGAAAAAATAAGCGGTATATTAAAAGAAAACAAACTTACAAAGGACTTTGACATCACATCAGAAATATATCAAACAATAATACACTACATAAAGGCTCACAAATGAAAAAGAGTTTAATTTTAGCCGCGGCCGTTTTTTTAAATGCCCAGTCAATCGGCACTCTATTAACCAAAATAGAAAAAATACCGGATACTAAAATAGACAACCTAATGATTAAAGAGATGAAAACGAATAAAAAAAGCGTTGTCAGCTCATTATATCCCAAAATCACACTTAATGCATCAGCAGAACATTTTTCAAGACCGAACAGCTTAGTTCCTTTGCCGCCTACACAAAGCACCGAAATTATAAAAAGTGGTGGAAGCCTTCCGTTTTCAAAAAACATTTATCGATTAGGTTTTTCACTTTCAATGCCTCTTTTTATAAAAGAAATATATGAAAATAAAAAGAAAATGGAACATTTGCTAAAAGCGACAAAATATCAGGCAAAAATAAATCTGCTAAAAAGACAAAGTTCTTTAATTATTTATATCAGTAATTTAAATTATCTTTATCAGTTAAAACAGGCTTTGATTTTCCAGCAAAAATCCGTTCAAACTACTTATGAGGGCATTAAAAAAGGAGTTGAAGTCGGAAGGATACCTGAATTCAAACTTTTAAGACTAAAAGATTCATTAATTATGATAGAAAATAAAATCTCTGAAATTAATACAAAAATAGCGGATATCCAATCTAAAATTTATACCCTGACAAACACCGAAGTTTCAAAGCCTGTTAATTTTACTTCTTATAATGTAAAAAAAAGTGAATTTTTTGCCATCAAACCTCTCAAAGAAAAACTCAAATCAAGCTATTATGATATAAATGCGAAAAAAGCGGCCAACTATCCGAAAGTTATGCTTAAAATTCAAGGTAACAGATCTTTTGCAAAAGCATATAACACAAATGAAGACATTGTTGAAGATTTGGCAAGTGCCGGAATTTATATTAGCTGGGATATTTTTAACAAAAAAAACAGCTCTGAAATTCAAAAAGCAAAAATAGAAGCTTCAAAAACATCCCTTGAAATACAAAAAACGTTAAAGGATTTAAGCGCTCAGATAAATTATATCAACGCATCCTTAAAAGAAATCAGAAAACAGCTTTTATTAACCAAAGAATCAATAACATTAAAAGAAGAACTTTTAAAAGGTGCAAAAGTAGCGTTCAAACTTAACACAATGACGGTTGACGAGTATCTGAAATATGAAGATGACCTGGTAAAAGCAAAAGCCGAGCTTGCAAATTTAATTGCACTCAAAAACACATTAATTGCACAAAAAGCGTTAATTTATGGAAAAAATCTTAAAAAGGTGTTCAAATGAAAATATTAAAAATCGTAATCCCGGTATTACTTGCGGTAATTCTTGCCATAAGCGGTATGAAACTTATTAAAAAAAGACAGGCGGTGGACGAAAAACTGCCTCCCGCACAGCAAATTGCAATAGTTGTAAAAACATTTACCCCTATTGTTGAAAACAAAACAATAACCCTGCCTTATATTGCAACCGTAAAAAATGATAATGAAGTGCTAATTAATACTAAATTTACGGGGAAAGTTTTATATATCAAAAACCTGGGTGATGAAGTAAAAAAAGACGAAATTGTTGCAAAAATCGACAGCAGTGATTTAAATGCGAAATTAAAAGAGATAAATTCTCAAATCGCTTCTATTAAAAACAAACTTTCCGCAGAAAAGATAAATCTAAAAAACCTGCTTGCAACACACGAAAGAACAAAACAGCTTCTTGATGTAAAAATGGCGTCAATCGAGCAGTATCAAACGGAAGAGAGTAAAATAGCAACCCTCAAAGCACAGATTAAAGCGGATAAAAACACTATTAAAGCATTACATGCCAATAAAAAGGCAGTTTTAAACAATCTTTCATATACAACATTAAAATCACCGATCAACGGCGTTATAAGCGCTAAAATGCTCAACAAAAACGACATAGCTTTTATGGGCAAACCTATACTTAAAATTACGCCTAAAAACGGAAACTATCTTTTTATAACTCTACCAAAAGATTATAAACAAATCTTATATAAAAACAGAATTTATGATCTTAAACCTTTGAACAACACGTTTAATTCGTTAAAAACATTCAAAGCCGACGTAAAAGATGCGACACTTCTTAACGGGGAAAAGGTAAATATAAGAGTGGTGGAATACAGCGGAAAAGGTGTTTTTTTACCATATGACGCAATATTAACCATTGATGGGCAAAATTACATTTTTATAGTAAACGGCAATAAAACCGACATAAAAGAGATAAAAATACTTGCTCAGGGTGAAAAATACGCCCTTATAGATCAAAATATAACAAGCCCCGTAGTAGTGGCAAAACCGGATATATTATTAAGAATAAAAGCGGGATATCCCGTAAAAATGGAAAATTAAACAATGGAAAATGGAAAATTAAACACCAATATACCAATGACAAATATACAAATAACTAATATACCAAAGGATAAAAATGTTTGAATTTTTTCATAAAAGGACGCATTTTCTGTTTGCGATTATACTTGGTATGTTCGTATTCGGAATTATCGGACTTATAAAAATGCCAAAAAACCTCTTTCCGGATTCAAACAGACCGGAAGTGGTAATTTTCACCCAGGTTCCGGGTGCTCCTGCAAACGTTGTAGCTACGACGGTTTCAAAACCGATAGAAGAGGAAATGGCAACGCTTAGCAATATATATGAAATAAAATCGACAAACGTTGCGAACTTCTCAATCGTTCACGTAATTTTTAATTACAAAAAAACGCTTCAATCTGCGGCGGTTGACGTATCTAACGCACTCAACAGAATCAAAGGGAAACTGCCCGAAGGATCTACTCCTGCGATTTATATTGTAGGTGCGTTTACGGCTCCTGTGGATGTGTTTTCGTTAAGTCCTAAAAACGACTCAATTACACTTCCGGAAATTAGAAAAATAGCAGACAGCTTTATAAAACCAAAACTTTTAAGCAACCAAAACATTGGTAACGTAGAAATTTTCGGGGGATATCAAAGCTCTATAATGATTAAAATAGACCCTCTTAAAATGGAAAAATACGGACTAACTCTTGATAATTTCATAAAAGTTCTTAAAACCTCAAATATCGATTTGCCTATAGGGTTTATTAAAAGCAAAGACTCGTTTTTAACGCTTACATTTTACGGGAATGAGAGCGACATTAAAAAACTGAAAAACCTTTTTATTAAACCAAACCTCAAACTCTCGGACATTGCTGAAGTCAAATGGAGCTACAAAACAAATAACAGCGCATATATAGGAAACAACTTGCCTTCAATCGCCGTATCGGTCCAGAGGGCTCCTGGTGGAAACCTTCTTGCGACAAGTGACGCCGCAAGAGAAATGATGAAAGAAATCGAAAAAGAGTATCCTAATATCAAAGTAAGTGTTTCTGACACTCAAAGAAACATCGTAGAAACCGCAAATATTAATATGATTGAAGCTTTGCGTGACGCCATTATATTTACACTTATGGTGCTTTTAATCTTCCTTGCAAATTTAAGGGCCCTTGCTGCGGCCGCCATTTCAATTCCTATGGTATTTTTCGGTGTTTTGGCGTTTCTTTATTTAACCGGTGGAGAATTGAATGTAATTATCTATACGGCAATCATCTTGGCACTCGGAATGCTTACAGACGATGCCGTGGTCGTTCTTGAAAACATAGAACGTCACCTTGAAGAAGGGGAAGAGTTAAAAAAAGCCATTTACAACGGAACAAAAGAAGTGCTAATGCCGGTATTTGCCGGAACAATATCTACTATCGCGATTATTTTTCCTTTAATGTTTGTAGGCGGATATCCTGAAAAAATATTCAGACCTCTAATTGAAACATTAATTGTAGCACTACTGATCAGCTGGTTTTTATCCGTAACATTCATTCCAAAACTTTCCGAATATCTTTATAAAAACGGAACAAATAAAACAAAATTTGAAAAATTCTTTGAAGCCCTTTATCAAAAAACGATTGCAAAACTTATAACCCCGTATGTGGGTATCCTTAAATTCTCAAACGGAAAATTCAAAATTTTTAGAAGATTTTTATTAATAGCCGGTGCGGTTATAGTGCTGGCAATGACAATGAAAAACATAGTCCCAACAATCGGAAGGGACGTTATGCCTCCGATGGATACGGGAATTATGAAAGCCAAAATAGAATTCTCTTCAAACCTAAACGCTGATGAAAGCGCTAAAAGACTTAAACCATTTCTTGAATGGCTGAACAAACAGCCTTGGCTTGAAAAAAGCTCAATCGCCATCGGAACTGAACAGGGTGTATTATCAATCAGTGGAAACGGAGGCGGAAACAGCATAGGCATGACAATAATCGCCGTTGACAGGTTTCACAGAAAAAGAAGTATATGGAATCTTGAAAAAGAAGTAAGAGACGAACTTGCAAAAATAGAAGGCATTAAAAACCTTGCGGTGTTTGATTATGGCGCCACCGCTCTTTCTACAATTAACGCACCTTTGGCAATTGAATTCAGAAGTGAAAACTATGAAAACCTGCCTCAAAAAGCGAAAGAAGCGGAAAATATAATAAAAAATATCAAAGGACTCACAACAACGATGATTAGCTGGGATAAAGATTTCTTAGAAGCGGAAATCGTTATTGATAAAAATAAAGCCTTAAGCTACGGACTAACCCCTGCTGCCATCGTATCGCAAATAGCGATAAAAGACCAAATTGCATCTATTTCAAGCTCACTTGCGTCTATGAACGTGCAGTTTGTTAGGGTAAGATTTTTAGGTGATTATTCCAAAAACCTTCAAACCCTTAAAATGCTGCCTATCACGACAAAAACCGGAACAATTCCTTTAAGTGAACTTGCTACTATCAAAACACATTTCACTTATAGCAAAATCGAAAGAAACGATTTAGAATATTCAATAGAAGCCCAGGGTTACAGGGAAAAAAGGGCTATCAGTAAAATTACCGACGATGCCGATAAACTATTGCACGAACACGGGATTTATAATTATTACCAATCAGGTGATATGAAAGAGCTTAATGATGCATTTTCAAGACTCATTAAAGCCGTGGTAATAGGTGTAATCGTTCTTATTCTAACGCTTATGGTAGTTTACCGCTCACTGAGATTATCTCTTATTATGATTGTAGTGCTTCCTCTTTCTATGATAGGCGGAATGTGGGGGCTTTTAATTGCAAACAAACCTTCATGTATGCCTAGTATGGTAGGATTACTGCTGCTTTTTGGTATTATAATTAAAAATGCGGTATTATTGATTGACTTCTATAAAGAATACGAACATCAGGGAATCGCGCCGTTTGAAAGCGCAATCGCCGCTATTAAAATCAGGTTCAGACCCGTAATGATGACGGCATTCGGAACAATTGCCGGAATGATCCCTATAGCCCTCGAACAGGCTATCGGGCTTGAGAGACTCTCACCTATTGCTGATGTGGCAATCGGAGGACTTTTAATAGGAACCTTTCTGACACTAGTTTACGTTCCTATGTTTGCATATTCAACGGATCCTAGAAGAAAAAAGGGAAAAGAGTAATCCTTTTTTCACTTCTAATTAACACATATTCACTATAATTCTACAAAAAGGAGAACATATGCTCAAATACGCAACACCTGCCGGTAATAAAGAGCTCAAAATAAACATCGAAGAGTTTTTAAAACTATACAAAGAAGACAAAGCTGTTTTAGTAGATATCAGAATGCCTTTTGAAAAAAAAGTATGGGGTCTAAAATTTACTATCGAACTCTCACCCGAAGAACTTGAAGCAAACCTGGACAAACTTCCAAAAGATAAATTAATCGTTACGGCATGCCCTGGGAACGGACGTTCACCATATGCCGCTATTTTCCTAAAAGAAAAAGGATTTAACGCAAAATACCTTGAAGAAGGTTTAATAGAACTTATGAAAAAACTAAAAGGAGCGGAAGCGAAAAACTTCCTTTCTTAATCTTCTTTTACCTTTAAATAAAGGAAAACAATGTTTTATTTCGAAATTTTTCTAATTGCTACAATTCTTAGCGCATTTTTCGCTCTTGGAGGAGTCGGAAGCGCAACCGCAATGGTTCCCGTAATGCACTGGCTCGGGATTGATTTTAACTTCGCTAAAGCAATCGGACTTTTCGTAAACACAACAACAACACTTACCGCAACATTTATGAATATTAAAAGAAAAGTGCTCGATATTAAATTTGCCCTGCCCCTTGCGGTATCCCTTGCGGCGTTTGCGCCGTTTGGAGCTATGTATTCAAAACACATTCCCGTTCATCAAGTAAAATGGCTTTTTGCTCTGTTTTTGTTTTTTAGTGCAAGCATGATAATGTTTGGCAAAAAAGAGCAGAAATTCCACTACAACAAACAATGGGTAATGGTGCTTATAGGAGCGGTTGTGGGCTTTATAAGCGGACTGCTCGGAATCGGGGGCGGAGCGCTATTGATGCCTATAATGATACTTTTGGGGTTTGATGCCAAAAAACTTGCCGTTACCATGAGTTTTGTCATTCCGTTTTCAACGTTTGCGGCGTTTTTAACGTATATGAGCTTTGTAAAATTTGATTGGATAATTCTTGGGGTTGCCGCTGCAGGTGCGGTTCTTGGCGGATATATCGGAAATTATTTTATGCATTTTAAACTAAATCAGCAGCAGATCAAAAAAATAATCGGAATACTTTTATATATAATTGCAATAAAAATGATCTGGAGTTTGATAAATGCTTAAATACGCACTTCCCGAATATAATAAAAATATAAAAATTTCAACGGAAGAAGCGCGAAAACTGCTAGAAAATGACGAAGCAATCCTTCTTGATATCAGAATGCCGGATGAAGAAGACGTTCTGACACATGAGTTTGTAATGAGAATAGACCCTGTAAAACTTGAAGAGCATCATATTCACCTTCCAAAAGATAAAACGATACTTGTAGTATGTAACACCCAAAACCGCTCTCCTTTTGCCGCAGCTTTTTTAAAAGAAAAAGGTTTTGACGCAAAATATGTCGAAAAAGGCATAAAAGAACTTGAAAAAGAGTTTAAAAACAGGGTTTATTTCGTATGAAAAAAGAGATATTTGCCTTAATTATTTCCCTTTTAATCACAATGGTAGTGCTAAATATTTTAAAACTCCCCCCTATTGCCGGTTTTATTGTAGGTTCGATACTCTGGAGCGTTTTACATTTTAATTTAAAAAAGATGCTTTAAGATTTGAGTTTTTAAAAGTTTTTCAGAGTTATTAAAGTTTTTATCAATCTTTTAACACCCCGGACAACTTTTAAGTTATAATACTTCAAAAAAAAGGCTTAAAATGGATCTAACTCATATCAACGAAAAACACAATCCAAAAATGGTGGATGTTGGTGATAAAGAAATCACTAAAAGAATCGCAACGGCAAGTGGAACAATCCATATGAAACTGCAAACAAAAGAGGCTATTTTAAAAGAAAAAACAAAAAAAGGTGCAGTCCTTCAAACGGCAATAATAGCGGCCATTATGGGAAGCAAAAAAACAAGTGAACTTATTCCTATGTGTCACAACATTTTAATAGACGGCGTTGATGTGGATATAGAAGAAATCGAAGACGGATTCAAAATCATAGCAACAGCTAAAACCACTTCAAAAACCGGAATAGAAATGGAAGCACTGACTGCCGTAAGTGTAGGACTTCTTACGATTTACGACATGGCAAAGGCTATTGACAGGGAGATGGTAATAAGCGATATCAAACTCGAATATAAATCCGGCGGGAAAAGCGGCACCTTTAAAAGAATGGAGAATGGAGAATGAAGAATTGAGAATTAAAATCAATAACATAAAACATTCCTCTCAATTCTCAATTCTCAATTCTCAATTCGATCACGTTCCCTGCTTCATTCTTGTAGGTGGAAAATCAAGCCGGTTCGGAAGTGAAAAAGACGATAAAGCAGTTCTTTTTTACAAACTCCAATACGATAAATGCAAAAAAATATTCAAAAACGTCTATTTCGTCGCCAAATATGAAAAATTTAAAAATTATCCGTTTTTTATAGAAAAATCCAAAATTTATGCCCCTCTTCCGGCTATTGAAGAAATAGTCAAAAAATATAAAAAAATATTCATTTTAAGCGTTGACACGCCAAACATCACACAAAAATCAATTATCAGGCTTTTACAAAAAAAAGCAGTTGCCTCTGACAATCCTCTTATAGGGTATTATGATTATACGATGTTAAAAAAAATAAGAAGAAATTTAAAAGGAAAAATGAGAATTTATGATATCAATAAAATAAAAATCAATATAAATGAAAAAGAACTTTTAAACATCAACACATTAAAAGACTTAAACAACCTATAAACTCAGCCTATGTCTTCCCATATCTTTTCAGGAAGTTTATACAGATGCCATTTAGTCAAATCGCCTTCTTGTATATTGCTCAAATCTATATCCAGTTTAAGTTTTTTGGCTTTATCTATCAAATCACTAATTTCCATATCAAATCCGAAAAGTTTAATGTAATTTTTTACTGCTTTTTCAAAATATTTGCTTACATTTTGACCTTTCATGGCTCTTGCCAAAAGAGAAATTATCTGTTGTAAATAAGCACTTTTTACGATTTGTCCGATTTTTATTCTTTTGTCTTTTATTTTCATATAATCGTTTAATTCGTTAAGTATCTCTTTTACATTTCCTTTTGCGGCAAAAATTTCTGATTTTTGCAGTTTATCCCGCCACTCTTTTTCAATTTCCTGATAATCTTCTACATCTTCCAAAAACGGATGTTCTTTTACGTAATTTTCTATTAAATTTAAATCGTGTGTAGCCAAAACTCTATGAAATTCAAGAAGCGTCTTGGCTTTTCGTTTAAGATCATCTACTTCTTCTTTAAACATAGGAAACTGCTCTAAAAGCTCAGCAATATTTACGACTTTTTTATATTCGCCTTTTTTTAGTAAATCATAAGCTTTTTGTTTTAAACTTTCACCATATTTTATCGCTTTTTCATATTCGTCGGAATCACTTAAAAACGGGAATCTGTTAATTAATGCAAAAAAGTCCGCAAATTCTTTTTTTTGAAGTTTTTGCTGCAGCAGTTGATAAAGCTGCTTTTCATTAAAAAGCGTCTGAATAAAAGGTGTTTTTTCCGTAACACCCCTGAAAGGTTTTAAAACTTCTCTAACCTCATCCTCTTTTCCTTTTTGAAAAATAAGCTCTTTTGCCTTATTAAATACTTTTTTCCAGTCATCTTCCATTTTTTTATAATATATTGTATTTTTAAGATACGGATATTTGGTAACCAGTGAATAAGCAAGAGGATATTTAAAACTTAATACTGCTTTTTTAAATTTTTCAAACTCACTGAAATCATTAAATAACGACTGAACCAAACTTCTTTTTGATGGGATTTTTAAAAAAGGCGCAAGAATCTGTTTGGCAAGATCCGTCTCACCCTTTTCAAACTTTTTCTGTGCCAAAACAAGTAGTTTATTCCATTTATCTTCCAGTGCTTCATATGTTTTCGTTCTTTTTAAAAACGGATTTTTGTTTACCAGTTCATATGCTTTTTCAAATTCATTATTATCTATAAGTTCTTTTAGTTTTTTTTCATCTTCAAAAAGATCATAAAAATAAACACCCCCGTCAAATGTTCCCACAACCAGATAATCAAGTTCAGGTATGTATTCAATACGCGAAGGAAGCTCTAACATTTTTATAAACTCTTCACTTATAAGTTCATAATCTTCCATCGAATATAAGGATACCTTTTTATTGGTGTTACACACTACAAACATAAAACTCTCATCCGAATTAAAAGTAGCATCTAAAATTTTATCAACCATTGGTATCAGACGTTTATCTATTCTTCCTTTTGCATAATTCCAAACCACAAGTTCACCGGTTTTATCCCCGCTTACCATTCTTTGTTTGTCCATAAACCTTAAAAGAGTAACAGCGCCTTTATGAACTTTTTTTCTATAGCTTATATCCATCGATGAAATATTTGTAATAGTTACGGATTTATCATAACTACCAGTCGCTCCCCATAAGCAGTTTTTGGAAAAAGCCACAGATGTAATATAATCTGCATGTGGCGGAAGGGAAGAAACCATCTTTCCGGTTGTCATAGACCATATATATGCCCGGCCGTCTTCTCCGCCCGTCATAAGATATTTTTCTTCTCTGTCAAAATTAACGCTTAAAATATCACCCTTATGCCATCCAAGTGTATATATAAGTTTTTTTTCTTTTAATGACCATATTGTCGTTTTATGTTTTCCTCTTATTGCTATTGCTATATATTTTCCGTTATTTGAAATATCAACGCTGCTTTCTTGCGGATTGTTTTTGGGAAGTTTAATTTTAAATCCGTCTGTTAATTTGAAATTGGTGACATCATATATTCTAACCGTATTATCTTCATCAATAACACAAATCTGTCCATCCCCAATGTATTTAATTTTACTTACCGCCCTTTTTACATTCAATATTTTTATCGGCTGCAAAAATTCTCCTTTTAAAAATATGTTAACATTTTATCAAAAAAGGCTTTTTATGACTTTAACAATAATCGACACTTTTGGATTTTTATTCAGAAATTTTTACGCCCTGCCGCCTCTAAAAAGCAAAAAAGGATTCCCTACGGGAATGATTACGGGATTTTTAAACTTCATAGCTTCTCTTGGACGTGATTTTGAAACGGACTATCTGGTATTTACGCTTGATTCTAAAGAAAAAGAAACGTTCAGAAAAGAGATATTCAAAGACTACAAGGCAAACCGACCTGAAGCCCCGGAAGATTTAAAAACCCAGCTTCCGGTAGCCATAGATTTAATCAACGAAATGGGGTTTAAAATTTTGGAAATTCCAGGATATGAAAGTGACGATATCATTGCAAGCCTTGCAAAACTTGCCGCAAACCAGGGCATAAAAGTCAAAATAGTAAGCCACGACAAAGATATGTATCAGTTAATAGACGATGATAAAATAGTTTTGTTCGATCCAATTAAAAAAGTTGAAATCAACGAAGAAAAATGCATGGAAAAATTCGGCGTTCATCCTAAAGACTTTATAAACTTCCAAGCGCTTGTTGGAGACTCAAGTGACAATATCCCGGGCGTAAAAGGCGTAGGCGTCAAAACAGCCGCAAAACTGATAAACCAGTATAAAACGCTCGAAAACCTTTACGACCACATAGACGAAATAAAAGGCGCCCTTCAAAAGAAACTGCTCGCGGATAAAGAAAATGCATTTTTAAGCCGCAAACTCGTCACTTTAAAAACGGATTTGTTTGATAACATCAACCTTGAGGAGTTCAAATACCCGGAAATCAATCCGATACTCAAAGTAGCCGACAAACTGATTGATTTGGATATAACCTCAATACTTGAGAGGGTAAAAAAAGACGGCCTCTATGTAAAAACCAAAATGCCGGACAACCAGGTTAAATTTGAAGCGGTTTTGATTGAAAACGAAAAAGAACTTTTCGAAATCATTGATAAAATAGGCGATAACATAGTGGCGTTTGATACCGAAACCGACGGGCTTGAAAATCCAAACATAGTAGGATTCAGTTTCGCTTTTGAAGAATCAAGGGCTTACTATGTTCCTATAAATCACTTTTATCTTGGTGTTACTGACCAAATACCGCAAAACAAAGCCCTTGAAGCCATTCAACAAATACTTGATAAAAAAATAATAGGCCACAACCTCAAATTTGATTTTAAAATGCTGAAAAAATACGGCCTGAATATCCCAATCCCTCACGCTGATACGATGATACTCGCATGGATACTCGACCCAGACAGCCCGGTAGGGCTTGACAGCGTTGCCAAAAGATACCTTGACCATACCAACATAAAATTCAAAGAAATAATAGGCAAAAACAAAAATTTCTCGGAAGTCGATATCCAGGAAGCTACAAAATACGCCGCAGAAGATGCGATTATTTCTCTTAAACTATACAAAATCCTAAAAGAAAAGCTTTGGGAAGAGGTAAAATGGGATATTGAAAACATAGAGATGCCTTTTATAAACCTGCTTATAGACATTGAATCTCAGGGAATTAAACTTGACATAAACTATACGCAAAAACTTCAAACCGAAATAACCGAAAAACTGCAAAACCTCACAAAAGAAATATATGAATTGGCCGGAAGCGAATTCAATATAAAATCCACAAAACAGCTTGCACATATTTTATTCGAAGTGTTAAAACTGCCTGTAAAAAGAAAAACCAAAACGGGATATTCCACCGACGAAAAAGTCCTTACATCCCTCAAAGGAACTCACCCGATTATTGACAGGCTGCTTGAATACCGCAAACTGGATAAACTTTTAAGCACATATATCATCCCTCTTCAGGAATACGCCAAAAAAGACAAAAACCATAAAATTTACACAAATTTCCTCCAAACCGGAACGGCAACCGGAAGACTCTCAAGCAAAAACCCAAACCTCCAAAACATCCCCACATCAACGGATATAAACATAAGGGATGCTTTTGTAGCCGAAAAAGAGTTCGTAAGCCTTGATTATTCACAAATAGAACTCAGACTCCTCGCACATTTCAGTAAAGACGAACACCTTATCCAGGCATTTTTGGAAGATAAAGACATTCATTTGGAAACAGCGGTTAAAATTTTCGGAGAAGACAAAGCCAAAGAATACCGCCCCGTAGCAAAATCGATAAACTTCGGACTTATATACGGCATGGGACCTAAAAAACTAAGTGAAACCATAAACGTTTCCACAAAAGAAGCCAAAGATTTTATAGAAAAATACTTCGCATCATTTCCTACCGTTAAAACGTTTTTGGAAAACACCAAAATAGAAGCCAGAGAAAAAGGATATGTTGAAACGCTGCTTAAAAGAAGAAGATTTTTCGATTTCGCAGCCGCAAATGCAAGAACCCTCGCAAACTTTGAAAGAGAAGCCGTAAACACGATATTTCAAGGAAGTGCAGCCGATATTATCAAAAAAGCTATGATTGAAATCAAAAAACGCTTCCCAAACGCCAAAATGCTTTTACAAATACACGATGAGCTTATTTTTGAAATAGATTCGCGCGACGAAGCATACGAATACAAAGAAATTATGCAAAACGTCTTTAACCTCGAAGTGCCTTTAAAAGTTGGAATAAGTTTTGGGAAAAGATGGGGAGAGCTGAAATAATTAAGGAAGAGCCACTTCGTTTACTTCATATGCCACCCCATTTTTTCCTTTTATACTGAAAGAACTCACGTTTCTTTTTACTATAAACAACACCTCAGGCCTTTTAT
This sequence comes from Nautilia lithotrophica, assembly GCF_054656815.1. Taxonomy (NCBI): domain Bacteria; kingdom Pseudomonadati; phylum Campylobacterota; class Epsilonproteobacteria; order Nautiliales; family Nautiliaceae; genus Nautilia; species Nautilia lithotrophica. The sequence continues at coordinate 196,383 of NZ_BAAHXN010000002.1, read as the reverse complement.
TAAACACTTTAAAATAAACTATCTGACCTTTGGAATAATCATTAACCCCTTCTTTTCTCCTATCATCAAAAAGAACTTTACTCTGCACAATTGTTCTTGATTTTATATGAACTTTATATATTGTATTTTTATCCTCATCTAAAGCATAAAAATAATTTTTATCCCTGCTGAATTTTAGTAATCTTGTTCCTATAAGTCTTTTGTCTTTAAATTCAAGCCCATACGAAATTTCAGGTTCTTTACGATTAAAAATACTTATATTATAAAAGTGGTCTTTTGCGGATACATATACATTTTTATTTTTTTCATCTACAAGCATACTTATAGCATTTCCGACAGGAACGACACCTATAACTTTTTCGTGATTTACCCATTTTTTTTCGATTATATATAAATTATATTCGGTTAATATATAAAAATATTTTTTATCATTACTCATTATCACTTCATAAACAGGACGATGTTGGTTTATGCATTTTAAACCTTTGTCATAACTCATATGATCAATATATGGATTTTTGTTAAGTTCTACTTTTAAATGAAGTGGATGGAAATAGTAAAACTGCAATTTTGCATTGTTTTCTTTAAATACAAATAAACCTTTATTTGTAAAATAATACACTAAATTTTTATCACTTAATACCCTGTAAATAATTATACTTTCAAACTTTTGTCTTTTCCTTAATTTCTCAAAACTTTCTCTTAAATCATAACATTTTTTATTCTGTTTTTTATAAAAAAATCTATCATATTTATCATCAATATTAATATAATTGTAAAATATAATCGGTGGTAAAAACTTTTTATCTCTTAATAAATTAAATGAATAAGAAATAGTATAATCAAATTGATCCGTTTTATATTTCATACTTTTTTTTCTTGAAGGGAAATATTCTTCATCAATAGATAAATAAGTGAAAAATGATTTCTTTATTTCCGGTTTATATAAATTCTTAATGTTTATCTGATATATATTGTTTACAAACATTCCTTTAAAAGAATAAGATTTGGTTCTTCTGTAAAAATAATATAAATCATATTTTTCGCTTATTAACAACAATAAATCATCATTAACATTCACTAATTGCTGATAGCATTTTAAAATATTATCATAACCTATATTATCCAATGAAAAATATTGCTTATAATCTTTTAATCGATAAGCTTCAAGTTTATATGTTTTATAAATATAATTGTTTTGTTTATAAAAATAGTCTTTAAATAAAAACAAAACATTTTCATTATGTCCAAACTCGGCTAAAAAATCTACTTTATATTTTTTCATATACAAAGGTTCAAACAATATCTCTTTTCTACTTATAACATCACCTAATTTATAATTTTTATATTCTATTTTTGGAGGTGTATTTGTTTTACTTTTAACAGGCTCAACTGCTGTCTTTGTTGTAGGTGAAAGATTCACGTTAAAAGCATACAACCCCATCCCTATTAAAATCATCATCCAGGCAAAAATTTTCTTTTTCATTTTTAACCCTTTTTTTAATTAATTATAACTCTTAATAAATATTAAGTCAATATTAATCAATATTTAATTGTTAATTAAGCTTACTATAAAATTAACTTATATTTGAACAAATATTCATACATTTTGATAAAATAAAGAAAAAAAGGAGAGAAAGAATGTGTCAATTACCTGATTTAGCAACTGCAACAAATGTAGTAATGGTATGTGGATTCTGGCTGTTTACAGCAGGAATGGTAGTAAGTTTTCTAAAAGCCTTCGCTAAATAAGCGGAGGTTTAAAAGTTATATCCTATATAACCCGCAACCTCGCTTATATCAAAATCACCTGCTTTTGTAGTCAGCGTTCCCGTCATATACGAAACACCTAAATTTAAGGCTTTATAATTATATTCAACCCCCGCAATCGCTCCGTAAGCCGGATCGGTATCGTTCTCAAACCCAACAAAACCAAACTTACCACCTGCATAAACTCTCACATTACCGCTGCCAACGTCAAACGTATATGTTGGGGCTATTGTGGCATAATAATCCGAATATGTAAAATTAACTCCGTCCGAATCTTTCATACTTCCAAAATCAAGTTCAAAGTTAAATTTCATACCCCATGCACCAGGTTTACCAAAATCCCAGTTAAATCCATAATAAAGTCCGTAAACCGGTGACTCGTCAACTTGTAATTTGTCGTCAAAACTCACACTTTTAGTCTGAATACCAAAAGTCGCTCCTTTTTTAAATTTTGGCTGAATAATTCCATAAGCGCTTGCACCAGTAGCTAAGAGTGCACCTAAAACTAAACCCGCCATTAATTTGTTCGTCTTTTTCATACTTTCTCCTTGTGTTTTGATTTGTTACGCTGAAAGTATAAAAGAATTCAATGTCAAAAAATGACGCTTTGTTTTTTTATGTTTTTTTCTTTTAGTGTCTGTCACTATAAGAGTTAATTGGAAGAAACAATGTTTCTTCCGGGTAATAGGTAAATATCGTTTCCGCCCTTGTGTTATCTGCATTGGGTAATACGTCTCGAAATCACTCTGTCTCCGAGTAATAGATAAATAATGTTTTTTTGCTTCTTCCTCCTCTTCGTGTTAGGGTCTCGAAATCACTCTGTCTCCGAATAATAGGTAAATTTGCTGCATTGTTTCACGAATTCTCACACTACACTCATTGGAAGTCTCGAAATCACTCTGTTTCCGAGTAATAGGTAAATGTAAGAATGGAAAACAATCTCACTTTATTCGAGGAATTTCCTTATTTAGAACAAGTCTCGAAATCACTCTGTTTCCGAGTAATAGGTAAATTTCCTTGAATACCAGGTAACTGCCCTAAGTTTTTCATTTCAGTAGGCGTCTCGAAATCACTCTGTTTCCGAGTAATAGGTAAATACAATGTTTTTTTAAATCCATTTGAAATTTTGTTAAATTTTGTCTCGAAATCACTCTGTTTCCGAGTAATAGGTAAATGGTATGAAAAAAGAGAGTTGACCATTTGGGTCAACTCGTCTCGAAATCACTCTGTTTCCGAGTAATAGGTAAATAAACCTTCTTTCCAAAAAAAAGAAGCGAAAAAAACAAAGTCTCGAAATCACTCTGTTTCCGAGTAATAGGTAAATGGCAACACTTGACAGAAATGGGATCAAAATTCTTGACGCAGCTGTCTCGAAATCACTCTGTTTCCGAGTAATAGGTAAATGCTATCTTAACATTAAAACTAATCTGGTTTTTCGAAGATAGTCTCGAAATCACTCTGTTTCCGAGTAATAGGTAAATTTTGGTTTTTGCTGTAATTATGGTCGTTTTTACAGTGACCATGTCTCGAAATCACTCTGTTTCCGAGTAATAGGTAAATAGCCTATATCCCGGAAATCTTATTTTAGCATATTTTTGTTTAAGTTTCCTCTCTCCCCAGTTTACCGCTTACTCGAAAAAAGTCGGAGAATCAAAACTTTTTTACATCCCTCAACTTCATCATTTTGCTTAAAGTTTGCTTAAAATTCCATATTTTAGGCACTTTTCTTTATTCTAAAACTCGGAAAATCGGATAATGTTTTTTTGATTTTTTGCGATTTGCCGACTTTTTATTTTTTTACCTATTACAAACCGCCTATTCTCGGGACTTTTTTAACAACAAATTGTCAAAAATCGGAGAATCGAATCTCTTGAAACCTTATTTTAGTCGATTTGCCGACTTTTTTCAATCCTGTTTTTTAATTTTTGAATATTTTTGGCTAAAAAAAGTCGGAGAATGATTTTTTAGTTTTTTATTCAAAGAGGAATAAAAAACACCGATAATCAAACTTAATAATAATATTAATATACCGACAATCAAACTTTTTCTCTTGTTTTTGTTTTTTAGATACAATGATATTTTTTTCAAATCCACAAGAAGTATTCCACCTATAAAACCAAACATTATTATCAAAAACACAATAATACTCTGTTTTATTTCAATACCATTTATACCCAATACTCCCACAATAAGACTAGAAGGGATAAATACGGCACCCAGAATCGACAAAAATTCAAGGTTTTCGTTTCTTTCTTTTTCTTCTAAAATATCAACATAATTATCAAGTTCTTCCATTTCCCTATCAAAACTTTCAACTAACTCTTTTATATCAGTAATTTCAAGAAACTTTTTGTAAAGTTCTATTCCCTGTTCCTGAGGTGTAATCTCTCGAAAATATATCCCGTTTAAAAATTTCAGATAATCGTGATAAAGATTTTTAATATCTTTTCTTATCTGGGTTAGATTTAGATTTTCTTTTTTATTTGTTTTAATTATGGATTGGATTTTCTTTGAGAAACTTATAATAAGGCTTCTGTATAACAATACTAAAACAGACATCTGGTAATACATCGTTTTGGTATGCGTTAACATTAAGTCCCAATTTCCAATCCCGACAAAAGAATAACGGCTTATTCCCCAAAACGTTCCGTATTTTCTCCATCTCGGATATGTCGATTTTTTAATGATTTCCGCACAAAATTCATCATCCTGACACATTTTGTCTTTTCCATCAACGAAAACATACTTATACCACCATTCGTTATTGATATAATCATCCTTTAAATCTTTTAAAAGCCAATTAGGCGCCATATAAAAACTGACGACAAACATCCTGTCATCAAGAATCAGGTCAATATTATCACCTATAAAACCTTTTATGAAATTAGGAATCAGAAGTTTGTTCTCGTTTTCTGTTACGTCATATGTTTCGGCAAATTTGCAAAAGTCCTCTTTGTAAACCTTCTTATCCAGAATAATTTTTATTTCATCCGGTAAAAAAGAGTTTTTGGCGGCTAAAACATTGTCTTTGTCGATATATTGTGGAAAAATTCTTCTGCCGTATTCATTTATTTTCAGTATGTCATCTTTGTCATCATAATCGTAATTGTTAAGATGAAACGACAAAACACCTATATCCCCGTCAAAAAGCCTTAAAGAAATATCTTCTATCTCAAGCTCGTATGTTTTTTCAAATTTGCTGTTTTCATCTTTAATTTTTATGATATATCTTTTGTCTTTTATGTTCTCAAGATTTTGTTCATAATAAAATGATTTATAAAGGGTTTCTCTTGTATATTTATAAAAATATACATATTCGTTATAATATTCCGGACTTTTTATTTTAAAATCTTTTTTTTTAAATCCGTTATTTTCAATTATTTCCTTAAATTGTTCCTTATCGTTTATTAAAAAAGGCAAAATAAAAATATGGGTACTGATTAGTTTTTTTTCTTTTTCATTAAACATCTTTTCGATTATCCTTTCATCAAGTTTTTCCTCTATTCCGAAATAGCCCTTTTCCCCTCCTCCGTAAAAGACTTTTTTGTTTTTAAATTTTTGTTTTAGTTTTTTGTTATCAAATCCGTAAAAAATGGTAACTTTGTCATTATAAATTACATACCTCTCAACCCCTTCAGCAAAAAGTCTGTCCGCAAGCGGTGAAAAATGCTCATAAGGAAAATAATTGATCTTTTTAAGAGGCAAAAAAGCTGCAGCGGCTTCTTCCTTTGGTGTTACATTTTGGCATTTTCTGTCATATTTTCTGATTCTCTGAATATCTGAATCGTTAAAGCAGGCGTTTTTAAGAGCTCTAATATACCCTTTGTCATTCAAAGCCACGGCTTTTTCAAAACGGCTTAATTTATGCCCCAGAATTTCCGCCACCTGCTCTATTGAAGAAGGTTTGAGAGAGTTTTCGTTATGATGGTCTATATGTTCTATATTCGGCAGACTCAAAACACCGGCATCATCTTCAAATTCTATCAAATATATTTTGTCGTAGTTTTTATACTTTTCAAGTTCGTCTTTTATTTCGGATGTTTTCGCACCCCATTTAAGTTTTTTGTCAACAAATTCTTCTTTATATTTTTTTAAAAGCCTTTTAATGGCACACATTTCAAGATCACAGCCGCCCAGGAAAAAAACCCTACGCATCCTCAAATCTTCCGTATCCCACGTTGGTTTTAGCACCCAGTCCCAAATCTTTTATTACTCTTTTTACAAACTCTTCTTTTTTTTGGGCTTCATTTTTAAATATAAACTGAAATCTGAAAACCACTCCCCTTTTAACCTTTAAAAATTTAATAGGCACAGGGTTCTTTGTCAATTCTTTATGCGGCGTTATAAAATCTTCATCAAGCACTTCTTCGTTATTTGCCACTATTTCGGCATCTAAAAACACATCTTTGCTAAAATCCAATTCCTTTACATTTAGTTCTTTTTTTAAACTCTCAAAATACTCTTTTTTATTTTCATCTTCCACTACGTGCGTTACGACACCTTTGATACTGCTTCCGGGTATATACGGAAATCCCATGGTATAATCAAGCGACAACCCTAAATTTATACCCTCGTTTACGCTCTTTATGGCATGAGGATATCCGCTTCCTATCAAAAGCCCTGCTGATTCCACCCTCAGATCAAAACTGACATTGCCGATTTTTCTGGGATTGTTTGAAACTTTTACGGATATTATTTTTTCAGCTTTTTCTTTTGCCTTCTTTTTATTCTCCTCTTTTACCTGTGGATTGTCCATATTTAAATATTCAAAATTTTTAAAATAATCTTTGTAAAACAAAAAAGAAAGGTTCGGTCTGGATCTTCTGATCTTAACTTTTTTATCTGGGTTTTTGTTTTTCTTTGTTTCAGTATTGTCGTCAAACCCGACTAATCTCATTCCCATTTCAGTCCTTTAAATCAAATGTTCTTATACAGAGTTTCATAGCAGTGGCGATATCCAAAATTTTGTTTTTCAAGTATTTGTCATTATCGAACTTAACAATATATTCTAAAAGCGAATTTTCTATAATGTTGTTTTCTTTTTTTAAAACTTCCAAAATAATGTCGACTATTTTTTTTCTGTCGGCTTCACTTGAAGAAGTGTTACTCTCAAACATGGCAACCGTCGACCTAAGACCGCTCATCATTACGCTGGCGCCAAAAGACGAAATATACCCGTTATATACTTTTTGAATTTTTCCGTTTGGAAATTTTGTATGTAATATCTCTAACACATCCGGAATATATTTTTCCACTCTTTTCATTTTATTTCCTTTAATGTAGAAAATCCGTAACCTATAGATTTATTCGCACCGAACTGAATCAGCTCTTTGTTTTTTATAACTTTTTCAAACACTTCGTTGAACTCTTTCACTTTATTATTTTGTAAATTTTTCGGTTCTTTTATAAAAAAGTAAAACTTACTTCTTTTAGGAACGATTTCTTCATACCATAAATTGTCACTTGTCCCATCTTCATTTAACTTGTTTCTTGCGATAAACGGAAGGTCTATGTTTTCAAACAGGTTATGCGGATATAAAACAAATCTTCCTAAAAATTTTTCAAGAACTTCTTTTGATTCTTTAGAAATATTGCCTTTTTTTGCTTTTTCGTCTTCTACGTAAACCTCTTCAGTATATTCGTCAAAATACAATATTTCATTGGATACCGAATTTTTAAGCTCATTGAATGCTTTTTTTATTTTTGTAATATTGTCACTCTCTTTTACAAATTCAAAATAATCCAAAAATTCTTCAATAATTTTATCGGATATAGCATTAAAATAAAGCTCCACATTGCTTCTTACAGGCAACGTCAACAGCTTTGCCTCAAAAAAGCTGTATGCGCCCGGATTTTTCATATCGCTGTTATCCGGATCCTGCCCGAAAATATATGTAATCTCATCTTTTGAACACAAATCTTCAAAATATTCCCTCAAAGCCCCCTTCAATGAACTCGAATGAATTACAGGCAGGTTTGTTACAGGATCCTTTTGCACAAGATTATCCACTACACCGAAATTTATGTCACCGCTTCCTACATGCATATTTGTTAAATTTTCTAAAATAAATAGTCTCATTTTACCTCCTTGATTATATTAAATCCTATTTTTTGTGATATGTGTGTTAAATCGTTTTTGAGATTCACAAACAAAGAGCCTTTTTCATATAAAAAGACGCTTTTGCTTTTATAAAACCTGTGTCCTTTTCTTCCTCCGTATTGTTTTATGGTTTTATAAACACATTCATTGGTAATTCCGAAATCGGTGTTCAAATCCGGAATATAACAATCCCCTATTGCAAGAAACAGCTTCTCCTCACTTTTAACAGGGATTTTAATATCTATACTATCAATACTATCCTGTGTTTCTTCAACGCTCATCTCAAACATACTTCCGTCCGCCCCAAGCGTTACAATAGAATCCTTAAGATCAAAATCCACATCTATAAAAAACGCAAAATACACATTATCGGAAAGTTTATAGGCAATTTTCTTAAAAAACGAATCTTTTTCCCTCTTTTTGGCATTAAAAGCCATTTCAACTTCTTTAAATATATCCTCACCGGATAAAGAGTCTTCGTTTGAAAAATATCTGCCCCATACACCCTTTTTATAATCAAAACCAACAGCGAAATTGCCGTTTTCTTTTTTAACATATTCGATATCCGGCGCATGAAAATAATATTTTCCATCAGAAAAAATAAACACCGGGGATATGGATTTGATTTTTCCAAATTCAAGTTTTTCATCCCTTTCATCAAAATAGAGCTTGCCTCTGCCCACAAGTTCTTTGGCTTTTTGATAGTCATCTTTTAAAACCCATTCGTCTTTTAAGCCTCTTTTAAGCAAGCCGCTTTGTAGCAAAATCTCCTTTCTAATCATTCCAAACACTGCACTCTGCTGAGGAAACAAAGCAGACTTCACAAAATAATTGCTTCCGAGTTTTCCAAACGTATTGTTATATCCGAAAAAATACGGAGTAAGAGGTTTTAACTTTACAAGTTTCATTTATCACCCTTTAAAAATTTCATAAATCTAAGAGTCGAATATATGGTTTCAAACCATAAAGGTTCGTCTTTGGATCCATAAATAAACCCTATCAGTTTTTCAAAAAAATTTTTGTATTCCGAATGATTTTCATTAAAAAAGTTGTCAAAAAAGTTATTTAAGGCTTTTTTATCTGCTTTAAGTGAATCCAACAATGTTTTATGCAAAGAGATTTTCAAATATATTGAATGTAAAAACGCTTCTTCCTCGTCCGTTTTCAATAAATCCAAAAATTTAATATATACTTCGCTGTGTTTTTTTAAAACACTTCCGAATTCCTGTCCGCTGTGTTTTATGACTTTAAAGGCGACGGAATTTTTCTCTTTTTCGCTTTTTGCCTGTGAAAGCAGGTTTCTGCTAATTTCCAAAGCTTCATTCATAGGAAATTTGTAATATGTAATACTGATCCCAAAAGAAAGAGTAGACTGGTCAAAATCATATTTTTCACTGATGTTTTTCACCAAATCAAAGATAGTCTCGTTTCCGTTTTTTACGGGGGCGAAAAACATCAGATCATCACCACCGGCATAAATAACTTCACCTCCGTAATTTTCTATAATACCAACCGCCTCTTTTGAAAAGTCAAAAAGTTTTTTTGAAATTTCCCTCAGCTGAGAAGGCTCTTTATCCTGGATCAGTTTACTTAAATTATCCCCGTCTGCATGGACAATCGCCACGTATTTATAATAAGGCTTGATTTTTTTGAGTTTTGATATCTGTTCGAAAACCGCTTTTTCGTCTCTTTTTTCAAAATGGACTTTATAATAATATTTTTCCATTATTTCTTTAAATTTCTCATCTTTTCTTATTTCCGTCATCGCAATTTCCGGTAATGACAAAAATCTTTTCGTCTCTTCCAGTGATTTATATTTCTTGTCAATCCAGTTTTTTAAAGGTTTTTCGTTTTCATAATTTTCCGTTTTATAAAAAAGTTCACTGCAGTTCAAAAGATAATTGATTCTTTCCTGCGGCTTTTCACACTCATCCTCTACCACATAAAATTTCAAATACTCTTTAAAAAACTTATCACCAAGTTCTTCAACAACGGCATCAATTGCGTTAAATGCCGCATTTTTCCCGCCTTCATAAATAATCCTGTCATGAAACTTGCCTATTTTTTCATCTTTAAAAAACTCTTCGCTGTTTTCGACATAAGGAGTTATAAATCTGTCTTCATCGATATATTCCGATAATTTTTTAATAATTTCTTTCATTACATAACTGAATAAATAACTACTCCCCCAAATTTCTCTTGTTTTTTTGGCCGAACTCAGTGTTTTGTATATAGGCCCTATGCTTATTCCCGTATATTTTTTCATTGTTCAACCTTTAACGTGCCGTAAGCTTCTTTTAAAAATTTATTTATTTCATGATCTGAATTGTTACTTATTATTTGATTTTTTTGCTGATAAACAAAATCCAAAAATTTATTTAAATCAAGTTCATTTGCTACATTCATACTAAAATTCCTGTTTCCGGCTTTTATATGTAATCTGTTCGCAAGTCTTACATCCGGATACCAGCTTTCCAACCAAAAATAAATCTTATATTTGTCGTTTGAAATTTTTACGGGCTTAAACATAAGAGGTGACGGATATCTGTCCATCCCAGATTTTTTAACCTGCAACACTCTTCTACGTTGTTTGGGCAAAGTGTTACAATTAACAATTCTTTCATCTATACAATAGCTTCCCCACCTCTGAATACCGGAAAAACCGAGCAAATCCCTAACTATTTTATAATTATTTCCGCATCCGCTTCCCCTGGATATGCCAAGTTCGTTTTTGATTTTTCTTTTTTCCCAGGTAATGCCGTTTTCACACGCATATTTATACATCAGTGATTTAAAATAAAACCCTTTTTCATTAATACCTGATCTTAAGCTTTTATAAAAATAGGAAAGAGTTTTTTTCCAGTTTTTAATAGTTTCAAACGAATACACCCTGACATCCGGTTTAATAAAACCGGCTTCGGTTGTGAAACTCCCAAACCCTTTACTGGTTCTCATTCCAAAATTATGAACACTGACAAATTTATCAAAATATTTTTCAATCAAATCCAAAACTTCTTTGTTATAGGCAAAAAACTCAACTTCCACATCCGCCGTTACAAATTTTATTTCAGGTTTTTTAATAGCACCGAAAAACAGAGGATCATATTTAGGTATATCATGAATGTCAATATTAGAATATTTTATCGCCACTTTATAAGGATAATCTTTTTTGAAGGATTTTTCGTCATTTCTGTAATTAATTTTTTTTATGAGAAATCTGTCAAACGCGGGTTTTAATTCTGTAGCTCTTATAGGAACGTCACCGGGTTTAAAATGGATTATTTCCGTATGCTGAATAAGTTTGTAACTTTTTTTCATAACTCCCCTTTCTCGAATATAAAAAATTTTAACAAAAGATTTTTTGAATATTCATTCGAAATTAATAAATTTTCAAAAAATTTCATAAATTTTAAGAAAATTTGTATTTACAACAAAAACGAAAAAATTAATATGACATTTTTGATACTTATCTTACTTTTTTATGACTTTTTGATTTATAAATTATATATGTATATACAGACAAAAAACGACGTTGAAAAATTCAATCTTATTAGTGTCTGGCACTAATGAATTGAGTCGGAAGAGATATACTCGTCTCTTCCTAGTAATAGGTAAATAGTAGCAGTTAGTGGTGACTTGGTTCAAGAGAACTGGGTGTCTCGAAATCACTCTGTTTCCGAGTAATAGGTAAATAACAATAAATATATAGTGGTAGCAGGGAATTATGAGTCTCGAAATCACTCTGTTTCCGAGTAATAGGTAAATAAAATCGGTGGAATTGAAAGTACTCAGACAGCAGGTTGGTTTTAGTCTCGAAATCACTCTGTTTCCGAGTAATAGGTAAATAATGGAGGTGAAATATGAAAAATTTCAAAAACATTGCCGCTGTCTCGAAATCACTCTGTTTCCGAGTAATAGGTAAATCAACAAGCGTGGTGCTTTGATAGTTATCAAAATGCAGGTCTCGAAATCACTCTGTTTCCGAGTAATAGGTAAATAGCCTATATCCCGGAAATCTTATTTTAGCATATTTTTGTTTAAGTTTCCTCTTTCCCCAGTTTACCGCTTACTCGAAAAAAGTCGGAGAATCAAAACTTTTTTACATCCCTCAACTTCATCGTTTTGCTTAAGATTTGCTTAAAATCCCACATTTTAGGCACTTCTCTTTATTCTAAAAGTCGGAGAATCGGATAATGTTTTTTTGATTTTTTGCGATTTGCCGACTTTTTGTTTTTTTACCTATTACAAACCGCCTATTCTCGGGACTTTTTAAACAACAAATTGTCAAAAATCGGAGAATCGAATCTCTTGAAACCTTATTTTAGTCGATTTGCCGACTTTTTTCAAGCCGTTTTTGCCGTTTTCGGGCTTTTTAGGCCTTAAAAAGTCGGAAAATCAAAAAAAGCCTCCTATTAAATCGAATACTTTTGAATTTTTCGTCAAATCAAACGATTTACTCTCACAGCTCTTACATATATGGTAAAACCTCACGCTGTCGTATTTTTTTGAAACGATTTTTTTAAGCTCCCGTTTAATGGTATTCAACTCTTTTACCGAAACATCCATCTCAAACACCGAAAAATTAACCCTTATCCCATACCCTTCCAACAATTCGGAAACTTTTTTTCTTCTTTTGTCATCCGTAATGTCATATGCCACAACATAATACATCAGTATCTCCCTATAAAAGGTCTGAAAGGTTTATTTTCGAGAATATGGTTTCTAAACTCATACGCCTGGGAATATATGATGTTTTCTATCTGCATCGATTTGTTTTTATATTCGGTAAATGTGGCAAGGCGTTCGTGTATGTTTTTTGAGATGTTTTTTCTGCTTTCATCATCCAGTGCGCCTTTTACGACTTTAATGTGCTCGTTTTTGTTTATCATTGCGACAATAGTCCTGTCAACCACGTAACTTCTAAACAGTTCCATAAAATCAAAAACAAGAGTGGGTTTGGTGTTTTCAAGCGAATGCAGATAAGAAATATGCAAACTCAAACCCGCCGTAATCAAAGCGTGCTGAATTTTTCCGTATAAAATTGCATACGCATAATTCAACGCCGAGTTTACCTCATCGCCGGCGCCTTTTGTAATCCTTTCAAACCCTTCTTTGTCAATCAGCTTTCCGACTGCATTCCAGTAAGCTGCGGCGGCGCTTCCCTCATATCCCATCAGTTCGTTTATTGAAGCCGCTTTGTTTGTGTTTTTGATTATTTCTTTTATCGTTTTTATTTCCTTATCGGTTTCTTTGTGGTATTTGTTCATATAAATTAAGAAATTTTTTTGATTTTTCAGTTTTGCATAAACAAATTTTTTTGCGATATCCAAATGTTTAGGTGTGTTTAGTATCGTTGCCTGTTTGTGTATCAGCTGATGAACCGAGGCGTTATAAAAAGTAACACTTGCGTAAGGGTTTGACTTTTTGTCTATAAAATCAATGGAAATGTTTAGATTTGAAACTTTATAAAGCACATTGGAAGATATTGAAAAACCTTCCGATTCGACTATTATCCGTTTGATTTTATTAACAGGAAAATATTTTATTACTTTTCCGTATTTTTTGAGTGTGAATCTGTTTTTGGAAACGCCCAGGCTCATTCCGTATCCGGAAATATGTATAAGCCCAGAAAGGACGACTTTTCTTGCGTATCTGCTTCTTTGGACGTTCAGTGCGGATTTGACGCTTTTTTGTAAATTGTATGCCCTTTTTAAAATAATATCCACAACCCTGCTTTTGGATACGAAAACATCCAAAGCTTTCATATTTGTTAAAACTTCTTTTATTTCCGATTTTTTCAAATTCTCTTTTTGCCCTATTACCGCTTTTACCAGAGAATCTATAAGAAGGTTTTTAATTTCTTCTTTTGCGGCGGTGTTGTTTTTGACGATCTGCAGGTAATAGTTTGATATAAGAGTAAAGTATCTGTCTATGTTTTCAAAAGAATTATTCTCTTTTGCGTAAGAAAAAAGCTTCTGTTTTATTTTTTCAAATCTTTCGTTATCGAGAGTCCTGTATTTTCCCCTGAAATAAACCCCTAAAAATGTAAATCCGTTATTTATGTGCGTAATGTATGTTTTTTCTTCATTTAAAGAAAGTTTCAGCAGTTTTAAAAATCTTTTAAGGTTTCTTAATATAAACTCCGCTTTTTTCTTCGATTTGGCAAATACTACGAAATCGTCGGCAAACCTGACAAAATCTATATTGTGTCTTTCTAAAAACTTATCCATCATATCAATATATATGTTTGAGAGTATAGGTGAAACCACGCTTCCCTGATCGACACCCGCAGTGTGTTCGATGAAATTATTTTTCGTATCAAACGATCCTATTTTCAAAAAAAATATAATGTATTTGATTAAAATTTCATTTTTTATTTTTTCTTTTAATATTTTTACCAGAAGGTCATGGTCTATATTTTCAAAAAAATCCTCTATATCCGTTTTCAAAACATGTGTATATCCCCTGTTGATAAAATCGCTCACCCTGTTTACCGCACGCAGTGCGGATCTATTGGGTCTGTATGCGTATGATTTGTTGCTGAATGTTTTATCGTAAAGTTGTGTTAAAAATTTTGAAATAATACGCTGGACTATTTTATCTTTTGTTAAGCTTAGTTTTATAGGTCGTGTTTTGTCTTTTTGTTTCAGTTCTATTTTAATCAGCGGCTCGGGAACGTAACTACCCGATATCAGCTGATTGTGAAGGTTTATAAAATTTTCCTCGTCATTTACAAACTCAAAATAATCTTCAGGCTTTCCTATCTCTTTTGCAGCTGATTTTAAGTTCTCAACCGAAAAAAGATCTTCCATTTTAAGCCTTTAAAAATTCATATATTTCCTTTATTTTCCCGGGTGTGAAATTAATCAGCCTGATGTCGAAATTTCCCGCTCTTTTTTCTATCATTTCCTCAACTTTTTCCTTTAAAGAGACAATCACCGCTTTCGAATCGTAATCGACTATTCTTTTAAGCGCGGCGTATTTATATACCACTTCGTTCATGTCAAGCATTTTGTCTTTATGTTTGCATTCTATTATATGAAGATGATTGTTTTTAATCACCAATACGTCGTATTCGTTTTTAAAGCCGTTGTCATATACTACGGTGCTGACTGATATGTCATCAAAATCGTATTTTTTTAACCGAAGATAAATATAATATTCAAAAAGTCCCCCGGTTAAAAGCTGTTTATCTGATCTAAAACTAAGGCCCATGTTTTTTAAACACCTGTAAATATTAGGAAAATTGTATTGCGTAGGTTTTTTATACTGATGTTTAAATCTTTTGTCATTTGGATTAACGGTTAAGGAGAATTTTAATTTTCTGTATTCTTGATGATGTTTTTCAAAAATTTCACTGATATGCTCTTCATTGGCAACGGCAAAATTTATGTCGCTGTTAAACCATACCTCAACGCCTTTTAGCAAAAAGTGCTCTTTTATGCCCATAGGTTTGGCTTTTTTTCTTTCTATTATCCCGTTTTGGCCTATGATATGGTATTCATTGTCAAAAATATCGTATGAAATGAATTTAACGCCTTTATTAAGCAGTTTTTGAGTCATTATGGTATTTAACGTGGCAAGCCCGTCGCTTATGTTGATGTATATGTCGCCTTTTGAGTTTTCGAGTATATATTTGCAGGCTTTGTCAATTGCACTGCCGGAATCCTCATCTATTCTTACGAAATGCTGGGTTATGGTTTTGTTTTTTTCGATACAGAAATTTTTTACGCCCTCTTTAAATTTTCTGGCGTATTGTGAGTCTCTTTTAGAATCGTCCGAAATAATTATGTGTGTTGAAATATCATCAAAAAAATCATAAAAAACGGGAGCCACCGACGAGAAAAAATCCCCTATCACACTTACCAAAGTCATAACAAACCTTTTTAAAAATTATAACTAATCCAAAATTTCTTTTGCAATGTTTTCAAGTTTATCCTGTAGATGTGAGGGTGAAATTATTTTCATATAAGGCATCCATTCCTTTGCCAAAAGCAGTATTTCGTTTTCATCATTAATATAATATTTGAGTATAAGCCCCTCTTTGGTGTCTTTTACGATAGTCTGCGAATCTAAGAATTTTTTGGCTTTAAAATGTCTCTCCACTTCCTGGTCTACAAAAACAATAACCTCGAATTTCGGTTTGTCATAAGCGCTCATTAACGATTGAAAATTTTCGATAAATTTTAAAAGCTCTCTGTTTTTTTTGAATTCTTTGGATTTTAAATTCACTTTTTTTATAAAATTCAGCCTTAAAAATTTCACACCGCCGTTTAACTCTTCGTCATCCTGTGTTACAAGATACCAGTTCCCTTCGGCAAAAACTATTTTATGGGGTCTTAAATTCTCAAAATATCTTAAACGCTCACCCTCATATTCCACATCGATCGTCTGGGAATATTTTATTGCCTTTTTTACTTTCTGAAAAAGCGAAAAGTTCATTATCTCTTCAAAAGGTGATATTTTTATATAAAACAGCTCATCGTCAATTATTTTTTTAAGCAGCTTTTCTTCCACATTAAAGTATTTAAGCAGATTGGGATTAAATGCGGAAACGATGTTTGCAAACTTTTCAAAATCCTCATAATCTTCCTGATTTAGAAGAATTTCCCTAACTTTCTCAAAATTCAAAAATTTATAACACCCTCTACTTTCCTGAACCAGTTCAATATCGAAAAACTCGCTTATATCTTCAAGATACCTCTGAATGGTGCGCACACTCACATTCATTTTTTGGGCGTATTCTTTTGTGCAGATTGTGTTGAGTTTTGAAAGGTCTTTTAAAATCTGAAGTATGTTAAAAACTTTTTTATCCTTCATAAAACCCCTTGTTTAATGATTCTTTTAAAAAAATTGCATATTCCACAGGAAACAGAATTTTTCGGATTATTTTATCATTTATTTGTTCAAAAAGCGGTATGTTTTGTGTAAAATCATCATACTCAATTTTTGTAAACACCAAATCTTTTATAAAACTAAGATACTTCACATCCGCTTCTTTGTATAATTTTATCAATAATTCCATATAATTATGATCAAGCAGATACCTCGCCTCAACCTGATCCGCACTATAAACGTCAAAAAGTTTTTCAAATTCCGGATTATCCATTTTTACCCTGTATTTATCATACGTAACTGGCAAAAAATCACTCAAATGAAAGCTTGATGGTTCAATCAATACATAATCTCTCACAAATCTGTTGTGCTTTAAAAAAATCAAAAAACCAGCAAACTTTGTAACCGTTCTTATTTCTATATTCCCTTCGCTATCTTCATCCTCTTCTTCTTTCGTAAATTCCACATACGCAAGCCTGAAATCCTTACCTACCACAAGACTATGCGAATCATAATCGTCATATTCAAAGTTGAAAAGATTACTGCTGAGGGCTTCATCTTCTTTAAACCCTTCTTTTGGGAAAAAATGTAAATCATTGCTTTTCAACAGAGGCTTTAATATCCTCTCGATAAACGCAGATTTGTAATCTTCAACTGCCGATATCGCCATTCCGATAATTAAAAGCGCTATAACCCCGCCTATTAAATAATGCCACCAAAGCACGGCAAATTTAAAAGTCAAATATCCTACAATTCCAACCAAAACAACAGCCAATAATACTTTAAAAACGGCTGTTTTTCTCAACAATTCAACTTCCTGCATTTTCAGCCTTTAAAATAATCGGCAACGTTTATGTTTTCACGTTCATTCTCAGGAATTTCAAATACTTTTTTGCGGGTGTATCCCATCATCGAAGCCAGTATGTTAGTCGGAAACATCTCTATTGCATTGTTATAATCAGTCACTGCCTGGTTATAAGCCCTTCTTGCCGCCGAAATTTGATCTTCCACATCCTTAATGGCGTTTTGCAGCTGCATAAAATTTTCGCTTGCCCTAAGTTGCGGATAATTTTCGACATTAACCATCAAATCCCTTAAATACCCGCTTAATCTGCTTTCAAGTTCTATCTTTTCATTTTCATCCGTTGTATGCAAAATTTGGGATCTTATTTCCGTAATTTTTGTAAGTAGATCCCTCTCATGTTGCATATATTCTTTTACGCTCGCAATTAAATTGGGAATCATATCCACTCTTTTTTTCAAAAGTGCATCCACTGCACCATACATATTCTCAACCATGTTTTTTCTGGCAATTAAAGAGTTATACATCATTACAATAAAGATCAATAAAACAAACCCGCCGCCCCAATACATCCAATTCTCGAAATGCATAATCACTCCTTTTTTATTGCCATTTTAAAAGAAAAGAAAGACAAAAAATGACGTTTATTAAGAATTTTCGGAAGTTTCTATCAGTGCGGTGTCGGTTAGATCTTTTGAAATCTCTTTTTTTGGTTTGATTCCGGCTTTTTCTTTTAGTAGTTCCACCTGTCTTAGGACGTTGCCCCTTCCGGATGTAAGTTTGTTTTTGGCGTTGTCAAATGATTTTTGCGCGCTTTCAAGCGATTTGCCGATTTTCTCAAAATCTTCCGTAAATCCCCTTACCTTGTCGTAAAGACTCTCGGCCGCTTTTACCACCTCATCGATGTTTTTGGCCTGTCTTTCAAACCGCCAGCTGCTCTCAATCGCCCTTAAAGACACCAAAAGAGTGGTAGGCGATACAAGCACCACCCGTTTTTTAAACGCATACTCAAAAAGCCCCGGATCGTTTTCAAGGGCAAGTAAAAGTGCGTTTTCCACAGGCACGAACATAAATATAAAATCAAGTGAATTTACGCCTTTTAGGTTTTCGTATCTCTTTTCGGCCAAATCGTCTATATGTTTTTTCAGTGCCTGGATGTGCGCTTTTATGAACGTTTTATCTTCCGTTTTTATATATTCCTGATATGCATTAAGAGATGTTTTGGCATCTATTATCACATCCCTGCTGTTTGGCAGATGAACTATTACATCCGGGCGGTAGCGTCTGTTGTCTTCGTCATTGAGGCTTACTTCCCTCTCATACTCCCTGCCTTTTTCAAGCCCGCTTAACTCCAGCACTCTCTCAAGCACCATTTCACCCCAGTTACCCTGTGTTTTGCTCTCACCCTTAAGGGCTTTTGTAAGGTTTTCGGCATCTGTTGAGAGTTTGTGGCTCAATTCTTTCAGGTTTTTGAGTTCGTTTTGAAGGGCGCTGATTTTTTCGGCTTCGTCTTTGCTTAAAAACTCTATTTTTTCTTTAAACTCTTTCATCTGGTTTTGAAGCGGGTTTAGTATCTGCAGTAAGTTTTCTTTTGAAGTTTTTGTCATTTTTTCGTTTGTTTTTTCCAAAATTTCGTTTGCAAGATTTTCAAAAGTGGTTTTTAATTTTTCTTCGCTTTTTTTAAGAAGTTCGAGTTTCTCTTCAAATGCTTTTTCACTCTCTTCAAGTCTGGTTTTAAGATCCCTGTTTTCAACCTGAAGTTCGGAATTTAACATATTCAAACGCTTAAGTTCATCTTCAAGTTTTTCAAGTTGTATATTTTTATCGGAAAGCTGTTTTTGGCTTTCTTCGTATTTTGTCATAATTTCTTTAAGCATCTCTTTGTTTTTAAAAAACTCTTTTTCAATGGTTTCATATTTTGTTTTATATTCGTTTAGGTTTTTCACCTGTTCTTCTTTTATTGCGCCCTGTGTTTTTTCATATTGAAGATTTGCCGCAAGCTCATTGATTATCTCTTCTTTTTCATTAAGCATATTAAGAAGTTGGGTATTCTTTTTCTTAATAAACAACGCAAAAGCCAAAAAAACGACGGCCAAAACACCGATTATTCCAAGCAGTAAATAGATATTTTCCATCCTCTCTCCTATAATAGTTTTTCAAATTTTCTTAAATCCCTGCGCCGTTTTGTGACATCCGGTAGGTATTTTTCCACTTCTTTCCAAAAATCTTTTGAATGGTTTTTGTGTCTTATGTGGGCAAGTTCGTGCACCACAACATACTCTATAAGCTCTTCGGGCAGCTGGGCAAGGTAATAATTAAAGCTTAAAGCGTTTTTGGCACTGCAGCTTCCCCATCTCGTTTTATTAAACCTGAAAGATATTTTAGACGGATGCAGATTCATTTTTTGTGAATATATTTTAACGTATCCAAGCACCAAAGGCGGCAGTTTTTCTTTGAAAATTTCTTTTATATCCATTCCGTTTGAGTCGTATTTTTTACCAAAAAGATAAAAAAACTCTTTGTTTTGGAGTTTATGAATGATATGCTCCGCGTGCTTTAAAATAAATCTCTCAATATGAAACCTCGGCACAAACCGGTTGCACCTAATCTCGACAAATCCGTCTTTTACCTCAAGATAGAGGTTTTTAATCGGTTTTTTAACAACTTTGTAATTTATTTCAACCCCGTTAAAAAAAAGCTTATCCATTCTATTTCTTCATAAATTCAACAATTTTTCCGTGAAATCTCGCATAACACAGATTGAGGCTGTTTTCATAAACATCCGATAGTTTTTCCCAGTTTTCTTCAATTCCCCTCTCGCACCATTCCCTCATATCATCGTAACTTTCAAACTCATATCCGTGTTTTTTTAAAAGCCTTCTCGTATAAGCGTCCACAACCATAATATCCCTGCCGCAGGCATAACACAAAATCGAATCGGCCGTTTCAAAACCTATGCCTTTTTGTGAAAGTAGCCACTCCCTGTCAACATTTTCCTTAAAATTCTCAAAATCCCCGAAATCCCCCAAAATATTACGACTCAAGGTAATAAGGCGCTTTGATTTTTGATTGTAAAAACCCGCTGGTTTTATAAGTTCGGCTAAATAGATCGGATCATATGAAGCAATTTCTTCAATTCTTAATTCTCCATTCTCAATTCTCAATTTATTTAGTGCTTTTTCCACATTTTCCCATTTCGTATTCTGCGTCAAAACAGCCCCTACCACAACTTCAAACGTTCCGTAACCCGGCCACCAATATTTGGGTTTGTTTGTTAGCAGGTTTTTGCCTCTAAGTTCTTCTAAAAGCTCGTAGGAATTACTGAATTCCATTTTCAGCCTTTTCTTCGGTTTTACTATTTATCCCGGAGCATACAACTTCCTGCGTTATTACAAGTTCCCCGTCATCAACGGCTTTTAATTTTTTGGCTTCGATTGATTTTCTGCCGTCGGTTTTTATTAAAAGGGCCTGAAATATTTTTGAGCATTTTTCTTTTACGTCAAAATTATGTTTAAGGCCTGTTAGCATATGGGCAATAGGCGCCTTTGCCTCCATTCCTATTACATTATCCCTGCATCCGCTAAGTCCGATATCCGTCAAATAACATGTCCCTTCATCTATTTCCAGATCATCCGTGCCTATATGTGTATGCGTTCCTACAACCGCACCTGCCCTGCCTTTTAACATCAGATACATTGCTCTCTTTTCAGCCGTGGCTTCTGCGTGAAAATCCACAAAAACATATTTCTCTTTTCCTTCTACGAAATTGTTAAGTTCAATAAATGGATTTTTCCCGTAAGGCATCGCAAATATCCCCATAGCGCTAATTACTATAATGTTTTCATCTTCATAATACCACCCGCCGGGGGCTTCAAAATAGTTAAGAGGTCTTAAAATTTTGTTTTCTTCCAAAAGCTTAAAAGCGTCCTTTTTTTTATCAAACGTGTGATTACCGCCCGTAAATATATCTATTCCGGCATTTTTAAGCTCGTTATACACTTTTTCGGTTATTCCAAACCCGTGAGCTGCGTTTTCGTAATTTGCTATAACATAGTCTATTTCATATTTTTTCCTGATTTCAGGCAAAAATTTTTTAACCATTTTTCTTCCGGGTTTACCTACAATATCGCCTATAAAAAGTATATTCATTAAAATCCTTTGGTAAAATATCAAAATGAAAAAGCTTATTATACTAATAATTATATTCAATTTTTTAACGGCTTCAGAAAAAACGCTGTATAAACATACCAAAATAGAAAACAATACCATTGAAGAAATATTAATCGGCTTTAAAAAAGATTTTATTTCAAAGATAAACTACATTATTCCGGCATATCTTAATATTAACCCCGAAAAATCGTTTTTCAACCTCTCGGCAGAGTATTCAACCCTTTCGCACAAAACCGATGTGTCCTTTTCACTTCATCTAAGACTTCCTTCATTTAAAATTGAAAAGAAAACCGAACCAAGAGATGCCAAAAAACAAATTTCGGAAAATTTCACCTCAGTAAAATTTAAAATCAGACCATATATACGGCTAAAAAAAGGCAAAATCAAAACGTTTCTCTCAAATTCATTTACAATAGAAAAACACGGGGAGTTTAATTTAACCTTTTTGCAAAAATTTGATTATTACTTAAATTCTTACTGGGAAGAGAGCACCCAGTTTTCGATAAACAAAAACCAAAAAACCTCAACACTCACAATCTCTACAAACAAAGACGAAAAAAACAATCTATTTTACACGCTCGGATTTTACAGACACACCCCGTTTTACAAAAAAATATTTATATTAGGATACGAACTGAGCGGTGAAAAAAACAGATCCCCGTTTTTCTACTCACACACGTGGTTTATCAGTTACAGACAAAATCTTTTTCACACAAAAAGAGTATATTATGAAATCAAACCTTTTATTCTCTATTCCAAAGCATATAATTTTAAATTAAAAGAAGCGGTTGAGCTGAGTATTCATTACAAATTTTAGATAAAATTTCATTAAAAAGGTTTTGTATGATTAAAGCATTAAGAGGTATGAAAGACATTGAAGATCCTCGCTTTTTAAAAATATTCGATACCGCAAGAAAAATAGCCGAAAACTACGGATATTCGTATATAGAAACCCCTGTTTTGGAAGAGACGGCTCTTTTTAAAAGAAGCGTGGGCGAGAGCAGTGACATTGTAAATAAAGAGATGTATCAGTTTACCGACAAAGGCGGAAACGATGTATGCCTAAGACCGGAAGGCACCGCCGGGGTGGTCAGAAGCTTTATAGAACACAAATACGACAAAGCCGGAACACCTAAAAGATTCTGGTATTTCGGTCCGATGTTTAGATATGAAAGACCGCAAAAAGGAAGACTCAGAGAATTCCATCAGTTCGGAATCGAAAGTTTCGGTGAACCGAGCATTTATGAAGACATAAACATTATAGCAATGGCGGCGGATATTTTTGACGCACTCGGAATTGACTACACTTTAAAAATAAATTCCCTGGGATGTAGTGAATGTATGCCAAAATACAGAGAAAAACTGGTAGAATTTTTAAATGCCCACAAAGACTCTCTTTGTGAAGACTGCCAAAGAAGAATCACACAAAACCCGATAAGAACACTTGACTGCAAAGTCGAAAACTGCCAGACGATTTTAAAAGACGCACCTAAAATTACGGACAATCTGTGCGAAAACTGCCAAAAAGATTTCGAAACCCTAAAAAAAGGCCTTGAAAATTTAGGAATTAAATATGAAGTCGATAAAAATCTTGTAAGAGGGCTTGATTATTACACCAAAACAACGTTTGAATTCGTATCAACCGAGATAGGGGCGCAAAGCGCAATAGCCGGGGGCGGAAGATACGACAGACTCGTTGAATTTTTAGGCGGTAAACCTACGCCGGGCGTTGGATTTGCAATCGGGATTGAAAGAATAATGGAGCTAGTAAAAACCGAAGAGGAAAGAAAAGGAATCTATATAGGCGTAATGCTCGAAGATGCCTTACCATTTGCCCAAAAAGAAGCCAAAAACTTAAGAAAAGAACAAAAAGTATATTTCGAACCGAAAGTAAAATCGCTAAAAGCACACCTTAAAGCGGCGGATAAGGGTAATTATAAAAAAGCAATGATAGTAGGTGAGGAAGAGCTTAAAAACAAAACATTTTTCGAAAAAGAATTATAAAAGTTATGTGTATCGATTAAACGATTACACAACAACCAACAAACCTATAAAGGCTGAAAAATGAATTACGGAATCGACATCTGGGGTGCCAACAACTTTTTTATAGAAAACGGCAAACTGAAAATAAACTACGGAAACCAGCCGGCACTTATAGACATCATAGAAGAAATTGAAGAAAAAGGAATAAAAGGGCCTATTCTTCTCCGTTTCCCGCATCTTATAAGAAAACAGATAAATTCCCTTTATACGTCATTCAACAAAGCCATAAAAGATTTCGAATACAAAGGAAAGTTTCAGGCCGTATTTCCCCTGAAAGTAAACCAGTTTCCGACATTTCTCAAACCGCTTATAAAAATAGCAAACAGATACAATTACGGGCTTGAAGCCGGAAGCAAGGCAGAACTTATACTTGCCATGGCTTATAACAACAAAACGGCACCCATAACTATCAACGGATTTAAAGACAAAGATATGATCCGCCTGGCATTCATAGCGGGATTTATGGGATATAACGTGACAATTACAATTGAGGGTCTTAACGAGCTTAAATCCATTATAGAAGTAAGCAGCGAATACCACAAAATGCCCGTAAATATCGGAATAAGAATCCGTCTTCACACTTCAGGTGTCGGAATATGGGCAAAAAGCGGCGGAATTGAGAGTAAATTCGGGCTTAGTTCCACAGAAATCATAGAAGCTATTGAAATTTTAAAACAAAACGGAATGCTTGATAAATTAAAAATGATTCATTTTCATATCGGAAGCCAGATTAACGACATTTCACCGCTAAAAAAAGCGATAAGGGAAAGCGGAAACATATATGCAGACCTTAGAAAACTCGGTGCCAAAAACCTAAGCGCCATAAATATAGGTGGAGGTTTAGCAATTGAGTATTCGCAGTGGGAAGAAAAAAGGGATAAAAACTATTCGATTGAAGAATTCAGCAACGACGTCGTGTATCTTTTAAAAGAAATTTCAAACAAAAAGCAGGTTCCGATGCCTGATATTTTCACCGAAAGCGGCCGTTTTATCGCATCGCCTTCCACTATTCTTATAGCCCCTGTAATTGAGCTTTTCTCTCAGGAATACAGCGAAAAATCATTAAGACTTAAAAACAAAAACCCTGATTTGGTGGAAGAGCTTTTTGACTTATACGATACGATAAACGAAGGCAACTACATAGAATATTTCCATGACGCACTGGATCATTTCGAAAGCCTTTTAACACTTTTTGATCTTGGATATATTGATCTGGTAGACAGAAGCAACAGCGAAATACTGGTGCATTTGATAATCAAAAAAGCCCTAAGCTACGCCACTTCAAGAGGCTTTAAAAATAAAGAACTTAAATCAATCAATGAAAAAATCCAGGAAAAATACCTCGCAAACTTTTCAATCTTTCAAAGCCTTCCCGATTTTTGGGGCCTTGGACAGAGGTTTCCTGTAATGCCTCTTACAAAATTAAACGTTACGCCAAACAGAAGTGCGACCATATGGGATATTACTTGTGATAGTGATGGCGAAATTCCGTTTAGCAAAGAAAACCCTATATATCTTCATGATGTGGATCTTTCAAAAGAAAAGTATTATTTAGGATTTTTCTTGGTAGGTGCGTATCAGGAAATACTCGGAATGAAACACAATCTTTTCAGTTTTACAAACGAAGCGATTGTAAGTTTTGACGAAGAAGGAAACTATAAAATAGAATTCCTTGAACCTACCCAGAAAATAAGGGAAATTTTAATAGACCTGGATTATGACATAAATGAAATAGAGTGGATGCTGAAAGAAAACATAGAAAAAAATATTCAAAACGAAGAGGAACAAAAAGAAATTTTAGGCGAGCTTCTTTTACTTCTTAACGATATGGTTTATTTAAAAGACTAACTTTCATTACTAGGGACTATATCTTCCCTTTTTATTAAATTATCAACTTTTAAAATAGTAATAATTCTTCCATCATCCATTCTTCCAACACCTTCGATTATATCATCGTCATTAGAGTATGTATCCGGTGGAGGCAGGATGTTTTTCTTTTTAATTCTAAGTGCTGAAGTCAATCTGTCAATTATAAAGGCCACATCTTCATCTTTTATCTTCATAACTATAAATCTTGTGTTTTCATCAATTTCGTTTGCCGAAGCGCCAAATTTGACTCTTAAATCGATTAATGGTAAAACATTCCCCCTCAGGTTAAACACACCCAAAACATAATCAGGCGTAAAAGGCACCCTTGTCCATTCAATAGGTTTGATAATTTCCTGAATTGAAAGAATAGGCACTGCAAATTCTTCTTCACCTACAATAAAGCCTACAAGTTGAACAATCTCTTCGGATATATTTTCTTCCGGTTTTGTTAATGACTGCTGCTGTTGTTTTACTATTTCATTTAAGCTTCCCATGTTTTACCTTTATAATCCTAAATTTCTTCTAACTACGTTTTGCAGATATTCAGCCGTATATGGTTTTGTAATGTATTCGTTCATTCCAACTTCCACACCTCTTACCCTGTCTGCTTTAGTAGTCCTACTTGTTACGGCAATAAGAGGCAGTTTTCTGTATTTGTTGTATTTTCTAATCTCCTGCGCTAATGTATATCCGTCCATTCTAGGCATTTCTATATCTATAAGCATTGCATCGACATCGTTGCTTTTTAACATCTGAAGTGCTTCAACCCCGTCTTTCGCCTCTATCAGATTAACTCCCAATTCTTCCAATGCATTTCGCATAATTTTTCTATCCATAGCGCTATCATCCACAAGCATAACCGTATAATCTTCAGGTTTTTCTTTTTTCTTTTTAGCTTCATTTAATGATTCGGTTACAATTTTTTTATTATGGGTCTCTTTCGCCAGCCTCATTAAACTTCCAACGTCAATAATTAACGTAACCCTACCATCACCTCTGATTGTTGCACCGGCAATACCAGGAATTCCTTTTAAAAACTCACCAAGAGATTTGATTACTATCTCTTCTTGTCCAATAAACCTGTCAACTATAAGACCGATTTTAGTAGCACCAAGTCCTAAAATAACTACATATAGATATTTTTCAGGTTCAAGGACTTTTTCAATTTCAAAAATATCGGCCATATTTACAAGAGGCAATACCTCTTCACGTAGTTTAAGAACACTTTTACCTTCAATCGTATAAATATCTTCTTCTACTATTCTTACCGTTTCTATTACGTTTGAAAGAGGCACGGCAAACAGATCTTCCTGACTTGCAACGAGCAGTGCCTGGATAATTGCAAGCGTTAGAGGGATTTTAAGCTTAAACGTGCTGCCTTTACCAGGTGCCGAATCAACTTCAATAATTCCGTTAAGTTTTTCGATGTTTGTTTTAACAACATCCATTCCAACCCCACGCCCTGAAACACTTGTAACCTTCGCAGCAGTTGAAAATCCTGGTTTAAAGATAAGCATAAACGCTTCTTTATCGCTCATATTGGCAGCTTCACTTTCGGTAATAATTCCTTTTTCAATTGCTTTTTTCTTAAGCAGTTCAGGATCCATTCCTTTTCCGTCATCTTTTATTTCAATAACAATCATATTACCTTCATTGTAAGCTCTAAGCCAAACGGTTCCTTCTTCCGGTTTTCCGAGTTTCACCCTCTCTTCTGGCGGCTCTATTCCGTGATCCACAGAGTTTCTGATCATATGAACCAAAGGATCGCCTATTTCCTCGATAATTGATTTATCAAGTTCTGTATCTTCCCCTTCGATTATCAGTTTTACTTTTTTACCGAGTTCGCGTGAAAGGTCTCTGACAAGTCTTGGGAATTTGTTAAACACTTTACCGATTGGAAGCATTCTCGTTTTCATAACGGCGATTTGTAAATCCGTAGTAACTATGGAAATACTTGACACTACCTGATTTAGCTCTTCTAAGAATTTTTCACCCTCGTATCTTTCTTCTACATCGTTGTATATTTTAATAAGTCTGTTTTTGGCAAGAACAAGCTCACCGATTAAGTTCATAAGCTGGTCAAGTCTTTTTACATCAACCCTGATTGTCTGCTCGGCTACGGATGAAATTGCTTTTTTTACTTCTTTTTTCTTCTGTTCTTTTGAAAGTTCCTGTTTTTTTGCAGGTGTTATTTGTGTTTTTTCTTCTTGTTTGTTTTCTTTCTCTTCTTTTTTCTCTTCTTTTGGCTGTTCGTTTTCTTGTGCTGGTTGCTGATTTCTAAGATTAACTAAATGTTCTAAGACAGCGTCGGCCTCTTCAGGCGATAATGAATCCAAATCAATCTGGTCGGCATTTTCAAGCGTAATCTCGTCAAGATTGATATTTCCGACTTTTTTAGGCTGTTCTTTTTTATTTCTTAGCTCAACGAGATGCTCAAGAACCGCATCAAGTTCTTCAGGTTCAAGTGAATCAAGGTCTATTTCATCGGCATTTTCAAGTGTTATCTCATCAAGATTGATATTTCCGACTATTCTTGGTTTTTTCCCTTCCGGCTCTGATGATTTACTTTCCTCTTTTGGCGCATTTTCGCCGTTAACAATTGCATCCAGTTTACTTACTATCGGTTCTATATCAATTTCAGGAGCACTATCATCGCCGTTATCTCTGATATATTCTAAAATACCTTTCATGGCATCTACTGATTCTAAAATTACATCCATAATTTCAGGTGTAATGGTAAGCTCGCCTTTTCTGGCTTTATCCAAAACGGCTTCCATATGATGTGTCAGTCTTGTCAGTTTGTCAAAATTTAAAAAACTACCGCTACCTTTTATTGTATGCGCAACCCTGAATATTTTGTTTAAAAGATCCAGATCATCAGGCGAATTTTCAAGTTCAACCAAATCCTGATCCATCTCCTCAATCATTTCAAACGCTTCGATGAGGAAGTCTTCTAATAACTCTTGAATTTCATCCATAGCCAACCTTTCTTAGAATTATTTATTCTCTTTATTATGAAGAATATCCGCAATTTGTTTATAGAATTTATTTGAATCAAATTTCACGAGATATCCTTCCGCACCAACAGCTTTTCCTCTGATGTCGCTAAACGCATCGGAAATAGAAGAACTGAATACCAAAGGAATTTCTTTAAATCTTCCATCCGCATGTATTTTAGCAGCCATATGATACCCGTCCATTTTAGGCATTTCTATATCACTTAATATAAGTTTTAATTTATCTTTTAGTTTATCGCCATACACCGCATAAAGTTCTTCCAATTTTTGAAGTCCCTCTTCTCCGTTTGTAGCTTCTATAACCTCAAATCCCATTTTTTCAAGGGCTTCTCTTTCTATTCTTCTCGCGGTTGCTGAGTCGTCAACAAGTAAAACCATTCCACTGAATTTTTCTATTTTATCCAAATCCACATCTTCAAGATTAGCTTCAAATAAGCCCATCTCTTCTACAATACTTTCCAAATCCAATATAAGTAAAATTTCTCCGTTTTCTATTCTTGTAATTCCGGTTATTTTACTTCTGTCAAGTTTACCCTGTCCCACGCCAAACTGAGCAGGTTCAATATCCGCCCAACTTATACGTCTGATTCTTTTTGCGTCATGAACGATAAAACCTATAAGTATATTGTTAAATTCGGTAATAATAACTCTTTTTTTAATTGGCGCCTCATTCTCATCCGGAACTTCAATTCCCATCCATTTTGCCAGATCTACAACGGGAACAACTACACCCCTTAAATCAAATATACCTTCTATATAATCTTCACTTCCTGGAAGTTCCGTAAGTTCTGGCATTTTAATTATTTCTCTTACCTTTGCTACGTTTATTCCATACACACCTTCGTATATACCGCCGTTGGGTTCTTTCTTATAAAGCCTGAAATCCACAAGTTCTAATTCGTTTGAGCCAACTTTAAGTGTTTTATCGTCCATCATATTTAATTTCCTTTATTATCGGATTCTTATCTAATTGTATTAAAATATAACTTTTTGTGCAAACAAATGCCGGTAGATTTATATATTCTTTGTCATAAAAATGTAATATTGTGTTTTGATGATAATGACCTTCAATAATTATATCATAATCGAATGTTTTTATTTTTTCTTTAATTTTTTTTTCAAAATTTTCGATTTTAGAGCAATCGATTTTTTTCCTTAATATTTTTTTAAAAAGCCAGTCGTTTATAAAATTCAAACTTAAACAATTCAAAACATTATTAATAGCCATATTTCTAATTATCTTAACGTAAATTTTATAAAATAAATCATTATCCGTTAAATCACCATGGGTTAAAAAAATTTTCTTTTTTTTATCCGCAAAAGCATCGGCAAAAGTTACATCTGGGAAAATTTTTTGGATATTAAAATCATGATTTCCAGGTGTATAATAAACTTCCGTTTTTTGAGAGAGTTGATTTATAAGATTAATTGCTTTTTCGTTATAAGAAATTAGATAGTCAAAAGGCAAGAGAAGATGAAATATATCACCCAGTAAAAACACCTGGGGCGGCGGGTTTTCAATCCATCCTTTTAAAACCTCTAGAAACTTCGTATCATCTTTTTTATAGTGCACGTCGGCAATTACCGCTGCCCCTTCTTTTAATTCAATTTTTTTAATTTTTAATTTTTCACTTTTCACTTTTCACTCTTAAGGCACATATGCAATTTTAGGCAGTCCCAGCCCTTCGTCAAACCCAAACATCAAATTGGCGTTTGCAATAGCCTGGGATGAAGCACCTCTTAATAAATTGTCTATTACCGAATTTATAAAAAGCATATTTTGGTTTTTAGCGGCAAAAATATCGCAGTAATGCGTGCCTGCTACATTTTTAATCTCAACGGGCCTATCTGAAATTCTTATAAATTGTTCGTTATTGTATGTCTGTTTTAATATTTCAAGAGGTTCTATATCTTTTTTCAGTGTAGCGTAAATACTTATCTGCATACCACGCGTTATTGGAAGCAGCTGAGGGACAAACGTAACATTCAGTCCCGTTTTTTCTTTTATTTCCACTGAATGTCTGTGTTTTATAGGGTTATATGCAAAAAAGTTTTCGTTGTCTTTTACAAAATGGGTAGTCGCACTGAGTTTCTTTCCGGCACCGCTAACACCGCTTTTGGCATCTACAAAAACGCCATCCTCAATATATTCTATAAACGGATACAATGCCAAAATCGTGGCTGTCGGATAACATCCGGGGTTTGCGACAAGAGTTGATTTTTTAACATAATCCCTGAAAATTTCCGGTAGTCCGTATGCGCTGTTTTCCAGATTTGCGGGATCAATATGAGGGCAGTAAAAATCTTCATAATTTTTCTGATTAAGTCTATAATCTGCGGAAAAATCAACTATTTTTGTTTTGCCGTATAATTCTTTTACCAAAGCCATAGCCGTTTTGTGAGGAACGGCTAAAAAAACAAGATCGTATTTTGCAATCTTTTCAACATCGGATTTTTTAATTTCCGCTTCAAAAACACCTTTGAGCGAGGGATAAATATCTTCTATTCTTTCACCCCCTTCACTTCCAAAAAGCGCACTTATTTCAAAATGGGGATGGGTTAAAAGAATTTTGATAAGCTCTAACCCAGTATATCCGCTGGCCCCTACAATCGCAACACTAATTTTTCCCATTGTTAATTCTCCATTTTCCATTGTCCATTTTCAATTATTTACCCGTGCTTCCAAAACCGCCCGCACCCCTATCCGTATCGCTAAGTTCTCCAACTTCAATAATTTCAGCCTGAATTACCGGTGCAATTACAGCCTGGGCTATTCTTTCGCCTTCTTTAATTTCAAAAGGCTCACTGCCGTGGTTAATCAAAAGAACTTTTATCTCACCCCTGTAATCGCTGTCAATGGTTCCGGGTGTATTTAAAACCGTTATTCCGTGTTTGAAAGCCAGTCCGCTTCTTGGTCTTATCTGCACTTCGTAACCAAACTCTATCTCAAACGCAAGTCCAGTGCCTATTAGTCTTCTCTCCCCCGGATTAATTACAACATCTTCAATTGAGTGCAAATCAAACCCCGCCGCTTCCTTCGTTTGATAAGCAGGAATTTGTGCTTTATCAGATAATTTTTTTATCTTTAATTTCATTTTCCATTCTCCATTTTCAATTTTAGCTTATGAAAAGCATATGTCTTCAAAACATATTTTGTCTATTTCGTAAACTTTAACACCACCCGGAAGATTTACTTCAACCTCATCTCCGACCTCTTTTCCGATAAGTGCCTTTGCAAGCGGTGAATGGTATGAAATAAGACCTTTTTCGGGATCCGCTTCAGGTGCCCCTACGATTGTGTATTTTTCTTCTTCATCAGTATCCACGTCTATAAGATAAACGGTGCTTCCAAATGCAACTCTGTTGTGTGCGTGCTCACTCGGATCAACCACTACCGCTCTGCTTAAAATATCACTGAGTTCCGCTATTCTTCTTTCTATATGCGCCTGTTTTTCTTTTGCCGCATGATATTCCGCGTTTTCTTTCAAATCGCCAAGTTCCCTTGCGCTGTCTATCTCTTTTGCAACTTCAGGTCTTGCTTTTGTTTTTAAATATTCAAGTTCTTTACTTAATTTTTCGTATCCGTGTTTCGTCATAGGTTCTTTATGCATTATTATCCTTTATATCGTATATTTTTTGATAATTATATCTAAAAAGTTGTGAAGTGGATAAGTAGTTAAGTCGTGAAGGAAAATAAATTTATATCATTAAAAAGCCTTCTTTCACCACTTTACGACTTTACAATTTATCTACTTAAAATTTATCAGTTCAACTACTTTTTGGGCACTTCCGTGTTTTAATATTTCTCTGAGTTTTTTAGATTTTTTTTGAAACTCGCTAAAATCGCTTTTTTTAAAATCCTTTACTAAATCTTCAATATCAAAATCCTGCAAATATTCCTTATGAAACTCCCCAAGCCCCTCACGCTCAAAAATAATATTGGCCAATCCTACATAATTAAGTTTTACAAACATTTTAGCTATTATGTATTCGATTTCCCTCGCTTTATACATTAAAACAAACGGAGTGCCTATAAGTGCGGCTTCAAGCGTGGCAGTTCCGCTGCAGATATAAGCAAAATCACTTTTTAACAAAGCTTCATGAGCATTATAAACAATTTCAAAACCGCTTACATCCCCGTAAATTTCACCGGTTTTATCTTTGTAAATTTCAGGCACGGCCAATATTTTTTTTCCGGGCAGATGTTTGATAAGTTCTCTGAACACAGGCATTAACGATTTAATTTCGCTTTTTCTGCTTCCGGGTAAAAAAGCTATGTTTCCGTAAAGTTTATCATCTCTAAAAGTTTTAATCTCATCCAAAAGAGGGTTTCCCACATATATCCCGTCTTTCCATATTTCACGTTCAAACGGAAAAATATACGCCTTAATATCAACATATCTGTTTACGTCTTTAATTCTGCCCTTTTTCCATGCCCAGACTTTAGGTAAAATGTAATAAATTATTTCGATACCGGGGTTAATTTCTTTAATTTTTTTGGCAAGTCTTAAATTAAAAGAAGGCGCGTCAATCAAAAGCACTTTGTCACACTCTTTGCTAAGCTCGGCAAGTTCGTTGATAACTTTCTTTGCAAGTTTTATTTTGGGAAGAACGTCTAAAAATCCCATTACGTTAAACTCATTCCCGTCAATTAAAGGCTCACCTAAACTTTTATCAAACACACCGACGATATTACATTTTTCTTTTTTTGCTTTTAACTCATTTAAAATATATTTTAAATGCAAATTTGCACTCGGTTCCAAGGCACTTACAAGCAACTTATTCAAACCCGACCTCGCTTTGATGGATTACTTTTTTTATTTTCTTTTTTTCTTTAGATTTTAATTTTTTATTTTTCACTTTTAACTTTTCACTTTTACTTTTGATTACTTCCCCGTCTATCAGACAGCATCCGAAATTTGTCTGCATACACATTTTAAACCTTTCTTAGTTTTTCTTCGTCAACATAAAACAGATATGCCGAAACTTCTTTGTTTTTAAGCTCTTTTGCAACATTTTTATAATGTTCTACCTGTTTAATATATCTGCTTTCATCTTCCGGTTTTTTTGATTTGTAATCGATTATTATTATTTCTTCTTCGTTTTCTATCATTAAATCGATTATTCCTTCTTCTTCGTTATACACAAAAGGAATTTCCTTAAACTTTTTTCCTTTAAAATTATCAAGCTTGTTTTTGGCTTTTTCATACATACCATAAGCTTTTCTTACATCCGTGTATATTCCGAATTTGTTCAATACCGCGTCAAATTCCTCTATCTCAAAAGCGTAATGCAAGGCAAGTCCAAAATAAATCGCCGCATAATCGTTAGGTTTATATTCACTCTCTTTTTTAACGTCCTGAAGTCCGTGATGTCTGAGTGTCAAAGAAAATTTTTCCGTCTGTTTTTCGGTTTCGGTTTTCTTTTCAACCTCAAACTTTCCTATTTTTTCAGCAGACAAAGGAGTTACAAACGAAGATTTTTCTTTCTTAAGAATAAACAGCGAATTTACGGCTCTCGTAAACGCCACATACTCTACGTTTCTTTTATCTTTATATTCAAGCTCTTTTTCCTTTGACTTTACTTTAGCATACTCGGAATCTAAAGTTTCACGCCCCGCAATATTGTATTTTATATCCTTAAGTTCAATTCCGTCATAATCAAAAAGCAGATTGCTGCTTCTGCTGTTATCCCGCCCCAGCTTCTCCATTACGATCACATTTTCAAATTCAAGCCCTTTGCTTTTATGAACGGTCATTATTGTTATCCCGTCAAACTCACTTAAAGGAAGTTCGTCTTCAAACTCGTCAATTGAAGATACGAAATCATACAAATCTTTATATTTTAAAGTATGTTCAAGAAGTTTTAGAGATGATTCGTCTATTAAATTATATTCAAACATCAAATCCCTTACCATCTCGGCAGGTTTTTTCACAGGAACGTAAAAAGGCTCCGACGTGTAAGGTTTGCCTATAACGCTTAAGAAATTAAGCTTATAAATTTCAGCCTTTTTACCTTCAAGCATATAATAAGTGTATTTGAGAATATCAATAAGCGCTTTTGCAAAAGGCTGGTTTTTAACTTTTGCCCTTGTTGCGGTGACCACGTCTCTTTGGAATTTTTCTTTTATAAACTGGGCAACTTTCAAAATATCGTCGTTTGTATAAACCAAAACGGCAATATCCTTATCCCTAACACCTCTTTCAAACATAAATTTGAGAGTGTTTTCAAGGTTTTCAAACAAATCACCCTCTTTTACCTCAACATACCCTCCATCAACATTAGCTTCCTGATTCAGGTTAAAAAGCCTGTTTACAAAATCAACTATCACCTTTTTTGAGCGGTAATTTTTCGGAAGTTCTTTTTGCACCATCCCAAATGGCTTTAGCTGTTCATAAACATAATCAAAAAGCTCGCTACTGCCGCCCCTGAAGCGGTAAATCGCTTGCTTGGTATCACCAACGTAAAAAAAACTTTTAAAATCCCTTACCCCCTCACCTGATTTTATCTCATCCACAAGAGGTGCAAATATTTTCCACTGCGTAACAGAGGTATCCTGAAATTCGTCTATCAAAATATGTTCAATCCTACTATCAAGCCTGAAATACAAAAAATCGCGGTTTAGTTCGTCTTCAACAAGCAGTTCATATACCTTATGCTCAATATCCTTAAAATCGAGGTAATTTTCTTTTTGTTTAATTTTATGTTTGATGTTTTTATATTTTTCATAAAGGGAAAACAACGCTCCCAAAACAAACCGCTCTTTTAATATCAAAAGTTTTTTGATTAGATCTACAAGCCTTTCAAACTCGCCGTCCATCCACTCTTCATAGCATTTTTTAAATCCTCTCACCTTTGCAAGAGTCCCGTTTTCCAAAAACGAAGGAATTGTTTTGACTTTCAGCATCTCAAAAGGGTCTTTTTTAAAAAAGTTGTTTATCTGTGCACACTCCTGCGTTGCAAGAATAAACTTCGATTTTATCTCTTCAATCTCTTTTAAAACCGGATCAATTTTCCATTGTCCATTGTCCATTGTCCATTTTGAAAGCTCTTTTTCCTTTTCATAAAGCATTTCAAAAAGTTCCGTAATGCTCTTTGACTTTTTGTTTTCGATTTTTGCAAATTCTATTAAAGAATTAAACTCCTTATTATCCAGACTTTCAATCAAAAGTTCAAAAATATTCTCAAGATTATCACTCTTTATGTCAAAATCAGAATCGACACCTACGTAATAACCGAATTTTCTTATTATTTTTTGGATAAATGCGTCAATCGTGGTTATATGTATATCGCTTGTAAGAAACTCTTTGAGTATAAAATCTTTTTTGTTTAAAATTTCTCTTTTGTCAATTCCGGATGTTTCACTTAATATTTCCAAAAGCTCTTTATCTTTTTCAAGCAGATTTAAAAATTTTATAACCCTCTCTTTCATTTCATTGGCGGCTTTATTGGTAAATGTAACAGCCAAAATAGAGCTTGGATTCACACCCCTAAAAAGAAGCGCAAGATACCTCAGCGCCAAAGAAAAAGTTTTACCGCTTCCGGCTGAAGCTTTAAGAGAGAGAAGTCTTTGCATTAAGTGCCTTTTTTATATAATTTTATCTAAAATGTTACAATTTCAAAAAGGCCTGTAATGAAAAAAATATTTAACTATTTTTTAAAAGGTATTTTTGCTATTTTACCTTTTGTTTTTACGATCTGGGTGATTAGTTATCTGGTAAATCTCGTTATAAAACTGATACATCTTTTTTACGCACGGATAAACAGCACCTTATATACGGCTATTTTGTTAATCGTCATTATTCTTTTAATAACATACATCGGCTATATCGTCACTAAAAAACAAAAAAGCATTATTATCTACATATCAGAAAAAATTTTTTCAAAACTTCCCTTTATAAAAAGCATATACAATTTCTTCAACGAACTGCTTAAAATGTTCTCAAACGAAAGAAACTACCTGGGGGTGGTTGAAATAATGTTTGCAAATTATAAAACATACGCCTTTTTAACAAAAGAAGAAAACGACAGATTCATAGCTTTCGTGCCAACCGCACCAAACCCGACATCCGGATATGTGATTATGCTAGATAAAGACAAAGAAGTGGATGAAATCAAAAAAATAGGCGAATGGAAAAGGATTGATACGGATGTAAAAGAAGCCCTTGGAAAAATAATTTCGCTTGGAATTAAATAAAGGTGTCTTTTGAAATATTTAATAGAAAAAATAACGGAAAATTATATAGATTCCGAAGAATTTAAACGCTTATACCACGGCAGGGGTGAAGAAAAATTTAAATTCCTTACAATCGACAGCATAAACGAAATACTTTTTGTGCAGTTTTACGAAGATACTGAAAATGAAAAAGAAATTCTAAACATTTTAAAAGAATTCGCAAAAAACTCACGCCACAACACAATAATTGTAAAAAAACGCTTTAACAATGAAACGTTTGCCCTTTTAGGTGAAATTCCTAAAGAGTATTACGCAACAGAAAACGGCATGAAATTTAAACTCAATTTCAAAAACCAAAACATCGGCTATTTCGGTGATATGAAAAATTCACGCAAATATATTGAAACAATAGCCAAAGATAAAAAAATTCTTAATCTCTTTGCATACACCTGCGGATTTTCTCTGTTTGCAAGAAGAGGAGGCGCCGAATACATCGCAAACGTGGATATGAATAAATCCATCCTTTCAACCGGAATGGCAAACCATCAGATAAACGGGCTTGAAATAAAAAACATCTCATTTTGGCCTTATAACATTTTAAAAGCATTTCCTAAACTCAAAAAACAAGCCCCCTACGACATAATCATAATCGACCCGCCGACACATCAAAAAGGAAGTTTCATAGCTTCCAAAGATTATATAAAAATAATTAAAAAGCTTCCCCTGTTATCTCATAAGAACACCCAACTTTTAGCGTGTATCAACTCGCCGAAAATTTCCAAAGAAGATTTAATAAAACTAATAACCCAAAACACTTCTTTTAAATACCAAAAACAAATTCCAAACCCTGATGAATATACCAATTCAACACTTAAAAGTCTGGTTTTTAATTAAAACTTAGGTATAATTAAAAAAAAGGGGGTTAAAATGGTCAAAAAATTTCTACTATTAAGCGGTTTTGTATTTCTTTTTGCATCATCGCCTGAAGCAATTATAAAAAAAGAATTTAATGAAAACGTCCTTCCTCAAATTATTAAAGATTTAAACCAAAACGATGAATCTATAATTATAATGCGGGTATATAAAACACCAAAAAGCATTACGTTAAAAACATACAAAGTAGAGCAAACATTCGCAACAAGCGAACTTTTTGAAAAAAAAGGCGATTATAATCAAGGATATAAATATTACACTAAATATATACTTAAACCATCACAAATCAAAGTTACAGATTTTGTAAAGATCATAGGTGCCAAAACAAACGAAGATTTAGACAAGCTATTTGCAGATAATGGAAAAAAACTTATTGAAATATTAAAAGAGCAAAAACAATTCATTGCAATTAAAGGTTTGGAAAAAATTATCAAAAAAGGAAGACTAAACGATTTAAAAGAGTTTTTAAAAGGAGTATTAGCCGGAAAAGTTCCGGCTAGTTGCTCTTAATCATTGCATACTACACGCGCTTGGCGTGCCGTTTACCCCGTAAATCGGCTGGATCATTTCATTTCCTGATAGATCTTCCGCAAGAACATAATCAATAAACTCAATCACTTCCCTTGCGGCTTTTGCAAATCTTTTTGCGCTTTCGCTATCCGGTCTGTTTACCACTATAGGTTTTCCGGCATCACCACCTTCTCTTATTTCAGGTTCAATCGGAATTTGAGCTAAAACTTTAGTGTCGTATTCTTTTGCAAGAGTTGCGGCTGCACCTTTTCCGAATATGTCATATTCAACACCGCAGTTAGGACAAATAAACCCGCTCATATTTTCAATCACACCCGCAATTGGAATATGAAGCTGTTTAAACATATCAAAACTTCTTTTTGCATCATCTACAGCCACCGTTTGAGGCGTTGTTACAGCTACACCAGCTGTTACCGGAACCTGCTGGGCCATAGTCATTTGAGCGTCACCCGTCCCCGGAGGCATATCAATTACAAGTATATCAAGCTCACCCCACTCTACGTCTTCCATAAACTGCTGAAGCGCTTTTACAAGCATAGCGCCTCTCC
Source organism: Nautilia lithotrophica (assembly GCF_054656815.1). Taxonomy (NCBI): domain Bacteria; kingdom Pseudomonadati; phylum Campylobacterota; class Epsilonproteobacteria; order Nautiliales; family Nautiliaceae; genus Nautilia; species Nautilia lithotrophica. The sequence continues at coordinate 157,589 of NZ_BAAHXN010000002.1, read as the reverse complement.
ACATGAGCGCCTTACCTTCCGGAAGCAAGTTTGCCATTGATATAAATTTAACCCCGTAATTTTCAAAAGGTTTAACCTTATTTCCTACTACTTCCGGTTTTCTATCCTGCATACCAAGCATTCTGGCTACATTTGGTCCGTAAATATCCCCGTCAAGTATTCCTACTTTTTTACCTTCTTTAGCAAGTGCTAAAGCTAAGTTTACCGCGGTTGTAGTTTTACCTACCCCACCTTTTCCGGAAGAAACCATTACGAAAGATTTTACACCGGGCATTTTATTTACACCACGGCTACTTGTTTCTCTTGGTTTTTTAGGTCTTATAATATTTACGCTTGCTTCAATTCCCCCGGCTCTTAATGTATCTATTGTGCTGTCGTTTAATTTTTGTGCCACTTCATCATCAGTTGATGGAATCTGATATGTAATAATCGCCTGTTTTCCGTCTTCGCTAACTTCAATATCTTTTACAAAACCGAAATCCACCACTGATTTTTTAAACCCAGGGTAAATTACGTTTTGCAACATCTCTTTAATTTTATCTTTCACTTTAACTCCTTAGATTAAGTTTTTCTGGTTTATAATACTTTTTTTTGTTTTTGTCAATAACTTATATCAATTATTAACCTCAGATTTCATTTTCTCTTCTGCTTCTTTTTTAAATTCATCCCAGTCAAAATTCTCCATAGCATCCTGCGTTACTTTGTAACTACAGAATTTCGGTCCGCACATAGAGCAGAATTCCGCTTCTTTAAAAACTTCCTGAGGAAGCGTCTCGTCGTGGTATTCTTTTGCTCTTTCAGGGTCAAGTGCCAATTCGAATTGTTTTTTCCAGTCAAATTTATATCTTGCATCACTCATTTCATCGTCAACATCCCTTGCACCTGGTATTTTTCTTGCAATATCAGCTGAATGTGCGGCGATTTTATATGCAAGCATACCTTCTCTTACGTCCTCTTCGTTTGGAAGTCCGAGATGTTCTTTCGGCGTTACGTAGCATAGCATACTTACCCCATACCAAGCAGCCATTGCCGCACCGATCGCACTTCCTATATGATCATATCCGGCACCGATATCCAGAACCAGCGGTCCTAATACATAAAAAGGCGCTTCATGGCAGTAAATTTGCTCTAACCTTACGTTTCTTTCAATCTCATTAATAGGCACGTGTCCAGGACCTTCTATCATTACCTGAACGTCTTTATCCCACGCTCTTAAAGTCAGCTCACCTAAAACTTTTAGCTCTTCAAGCTGTGCTTTATCACTTGCATCATAAAGACATCCGGGTCTTAGGCTGTCACCAAGTGAAAGTGAAACGTCATACTCTTTACAAATATCTAAAATATCATCAAATATCGTATAAAAAGGATTTTCTTTATGATGTTTTAACATCCAACTTGCTGTAAGGCTACCACCTCGGCTTACTATTCCCATTTTTCTTTTTGCGATTTCTGGCATATGTCTTAATAGAAGCCCCGCATGGATTGTGAAATAACTAACACCCTGCTTAGCCTGTTTTTCAAGAACTCTAAGTATATCATCATATGTTAGTTCCAATACATCGCCTATTTCGTCTATAATCTGATACATAGGAACCGTTCCGATAGGAACCGGGCTTGCCGCAATAATAGCTTCTCTAATCTCATCCATGTTTTTAGCCCCAGCACTTAAATCCATTACCGTGTCGGCTCCGTATCTTACGGAAGTTTGAAGTTTTCTAACTTCCTCTTCAATATCACTCGCAAGAGCGCTTGCACCGATGTTTGAATTTACTTTTGTTTTGCTAACTCTACCTATCGCCATCGGTTTTAAATGTTTATGGTTTATGTTTGCAGGAATAATAAGTCTTCCTCTTGCCACTTCACTTCTTACAAGTTCAGGATCGAGGTTTTCAACTTTTGCAACATACTCCATCTCTTCAGTTATAATGCCTTTTTTGGCGTAATACATCTGAGTTCTGGTTTTATCATTCATTCTTTTTTTAATCCATTCACTTCTCATTTATTCCCTTTAAGATATATTTGCTCGGAATTTACCTAATTTTCCTTAAAATTAGCTTAATTATTTTATAATTAATATGAGTTTATTTCCATTATCAAAATCAAAATCAACTTTATCGCCGCTATTACCGATAACTTTGATCCATAATGTGTTATAATCTATAAAACCACTTTTTACGCTTACATTCGATGGATGTGAATATCTGTAACTTCTAATTAAATCATTCCCATCACTTGGAACAAAATAATATCCGTATGTTTTATCACTTTCTATATAAATCGTTTCATCATCTGTTGTAATCCTGAAATAAGGAAATGGTAATACTTTTGTTTTAAAACTCCACGATAAATTATACTCATTTCCTTCATATTTATAAGTTACCTTCACATTATATGTCTCATTCCATTCAAGCCTATCTAAAGGGAAAAGTGCAAATTCATATTCATTAAATTTATTATTAGGATCACTATCTTTATCCAAAATTCTAATATTTGTTATTTCATCACCATTATTGTCATAAAGTTTAAATGTAGTTAAATTAATTTCATTGGTAAAATAATATTTATTAAATTGAATACTTATCGGATATCCACTTACATTATAATCAGGCAAAGGATCAGGTGATTCATTATAAAAAACGGGTAAGATATTGATTGCATTCTTATAAGGCCAAACTATAATATCAGGGTTATTTTTCATTATCATTTTGACTGCATTATCATAATCATCTGCATCAATTACGATATCATCATCAGCACATACATTCATATAATATGAACCACTAACATCATTTTGATGTGAACATAATTTATTCAAATTTGAATTGCCCATATCATAAACATACCTTCTACTTTCTATTCCTATTCCTATTAAATCTTTTGAGAAAGTCAAAAAACCGAATCTATGATAAATAGCTGAAAAAAGTTCATCAATTGATTCAATAAAGTTTATTTGACCAACTGATACATTTTCGGATATGTCCTTACTTAAAAAACCAGTATAAACTGCACGATCTGATGGCCATTGACCTGTAAATCCATCTTTATTCTCATCCTCTTCATGTCCAGTTGTTTTATTAATATACAAATAATAAGCGTGATTTTTAGATGCGTTTATTAAATTTTGTTGAGGTTTAAATTTAATCATACCAGCTTTATTTCTCAATATATTCAAATATTCTAATTCATATAAATAAATAGTTGCATTTGATTCATTATTTAAAATATTATTACCATTACCTCCCCCACAACCCAAAAAAATTAGTAATATATAAAAAAACAAATAAAATTTTTTCATTATCTACCTTATATTAATTTTACAATTTGTAACATTTTTATGTATAATTTCGTAACACTTTTACCAAAGGAAACAGCTTGGATGTAACTTTAATAGTTTTAAGCGCCGGAAATTCCACCAGATTCAATTATCCAGTAAAAAAACAATGGTTAAGAGTCGGAAACAAACCTTTATGGCTTTTCGTATCAGACAGGTTAAATCAATACCACAGCTTTAAAAACACAATTATAACTGCAAATAAAAACGATGTAAGATTATATGAAAAATTATGCGATTACACAATTGTTTCAGGTGCAAGCGAAAGACAGCTTTCATTAAAAAACGCGCTTGAATTCGTAAATACGGAATATGTAATGGTAACGGACGTAGCAAGAGCTTGTATTCCTAAAAAAATTATAGAAAACTTACTCTCAAACCCCGCCGATTGCACGGTTCCGTATTTAAAACCGGTAGATACCATCGTTTATCAAAATAAAACAATCAACAGAGAAGACGTAAAACTTATCCAGACACCTCAGCTAAGCCGCACCGAAATTCTTAAAAAAGCCCTTGATACAGAAAAGCTTTTTACAGATGAAAGAGCCGCCATCGAAGCAATAGGCGGTGACATTAAGTATATAGAAGGTAGTGAGGAAAGCATAAAAATCACATATTTTAAAGATTTAAACCTTCCTTGTTTAACACCCCCTTTAAAAGATATTTTAGTCGGAAACGGATATGACACGCATACGTTTGAAAATAATAAAAAAATGGTGCTTGGCGGTATTGAAATAGAATCGGATTACGGACTTAAAGCCCACAGCGACGGAGATGTCGTAATACACAGCCTTATTGACGCCCTATTGGGGGCTGCCGGATTTGGTGATATAGGCGAATTTTTCCCTGATAACGACGAAAAATACAAAAACATATCAAGTATTGAACTTTTAATAGAAACTATAAACACCTTAACATATACGGGACATGAAATTATAAATGCCGATATTTCCATAATAGCCGAAAAACCGAGATTGAAAAACTACAAAACAAAAATTCAAAGAAACTTATGCAGATTATTAAACGCACAAGTGAATATTAAAGCAACTACAAACGAAAAAATGGGATTTATAGGACGGGGGGAAGGAATTGCGGTAATATCAACAGCAACATTAAAATACAAGGACTGGCATGAAAATTATAATCGTTGAAAACGAATTATATTTAGCTCAAAGCATTCAAAACAACTTGAGCGAAAAATTAAACGCAAAATGTGAAATCTACGCTTCATATGACGAAGCAATAGAAACAGACGGGGAAGTATACATTGTAAATACAAACCTTAAAGGAAACATTGAGAAACTTATAGATGCAAAAAAAGAAAAAATAATTATACTTTTAGCACCTTATGTTACATACACAAGTGTAACCCAGCCTATTCAAATGGGTGCGGACGATTATTTGCAAAAACCTTTTTCAATTGAAGAGCTTATTAGAAAAATCGTTCATTTAAAAGAATATTACTCACTTAAAAACAAAACTTCAAAAATGGAACATTTCATCGAAAACATATTAGAAGATATTGAATTAGACAAAGAGTATGAATTAAATTTCCCGTTATTTATAAAAACCAATTTTCCAAAAGCAATAGACAAACTCGTTTTTAACCACGCAAAAGAAAATATGTGCGATATAAAACTAATCGATTTACAGAATTTAAACCCCAAAGAATTAAAAAACAAAAACATTATCTATTATGCCAAAAAATTTTACGACAACCCGGAAATAATAAATATTCTCTCAAAATATAACACCATTATAATAGTTCCTAAAGAGTTTGAAAACAACTATCCTCATTACAATATGCTTGAAATTGAAATATCAAAAAAAAGCTTTTTAGACGATGAAATTCTTTCAATTGAAGATTACATAAAATTTATAATCTTAAACCACCAACACAAACTACCTGACACAGAACTTAGTAAAAGATTAGGAATCAGTAGGAAAAGTTTATGGGAAAAAAGGAAAAAGTATGGCATCTTTAAACAAAAATAAAATATTTATAGACAAAGAGGCATATATAACATTAGCAATGGTCCAAGCTGGACTTTTAAATCCAATTGATAAATTAATGAACAAAAAAGAGGCCCAAACGGCTGACAATCAAAAAAAATACAAAAACAAACCGGTCCCTTTTTCTTTCATTTTGGCACCTTCTGGTAAAAAAAATGAAGAAATTTTAAAAACCAACCCTAAAAAAATTGAACTTTACTGCGATCATCAAAAAGTAGGTGAAGTTGAAGTTGAAGAAATATATGAAATAGATCCTTTAAAAAGAGTCGAAATAATTTACGGCACGAAAGATTCAAAAAACTATCCTCAAGTTGCTAAAACATTAAAAAGACTTGGTAAATACGCAATAGCAGGTAATTTTTGGGTAGAAGACACTGGTATTAAGAAAAAAATCGATTTAATAAAAGAAAAAATAAAAAATTTAGATAATGTTGTCGGAATGACAATGCACGCAAAACCTATACACAGAGTGCATGAAAAAATAATGAGAAGCGCAATTGAAAAAAATGATATGCTAATAGTGTTTTTAATTAAAAACATGCAAAACGAAGAAGTTCCTTACGAATTAAGATACGAAGCTCTTTCATATGTAGTTGACAATTATTTTCCTAAAGACAAAATAATAATAGTGCCTCTTTTAAACACATATATTTTTTCAGGTGTAAATGAAGCTATTCTTGATGCCATGATTGCAAAAAATTTCGGATGTAACAAATTTATCATGGGACAAACACACAAAGGGCTTGGAATCCACTATGAAGCAAATCATTTAAAAAGTATATTTGATTCAATGGACTTGGATATAGAGATAGAAACAATCAACGAATACGTATATTGCGACCAGTGTAAAACGATTGTGAGCGTAAATTCCTGCCCTCACGGAAGCCATCATCATATCAGTTATCACAGCGATTCGATATTTGAGCTTTTAAAAACAGGTCTAATGCCTCCGACAATTTTGATGAGAAAAGAGATAAGCGCTAAATTTTTAGCAAAAATGTATCCGGACAGATTCGCAAACCTTCAAAAACTATATTATGATATATCACCGAATAAAGGACTTATTGAAAAAAACAAAGAAGAAGATTTTTACATTTCACTTATGAAGCTTTATCAGACAAGTTCGCTTACTTAGTTTACTGGTATATTAGTTAATGGTAAATAGCCAATAGTTTATAGTTAATGATTTATAGTGAATTGAAAAAATAAAAAACGGAGAATTGAGAATGGAAAATTACAATAAATTCAACTGGTTTTTGTTAACCGGATTTTTTAGCGGTTTATTACCAAAAGCACCGGGAACGTGGGGAAGTCTGGCTGCAAGTATTATGGCTTATTTTATAATAGTTTACCTGCCTAATCCGGTTACTACGATTTGGCTCTTAGCTATATTTTTCAGCGTAGTCGGATATAAACTCGTAAACGATTATGAAAGTAAAGGCGGCATTCACGATGACAAAAGAATCGTTATAGACGAATTTGCAGGTATTTTTATAGCTATAGGACTATTTGGGCATCTAAAAGAAGATACATTAATAAAAATTATTTTGGCATTTTTAGCATTCAGGCTTTTTGACATATGGAAACCTTCCATTATCAGTAAAATCGATAAAAAAGCCCCAGGAGGCCTTGGCGTTATGGGTGATGACATTTTAGCCGGCATATTCGGCGGGATTTTAGCAGGTCTTATGTATATGGGGTATCTTAAGCTTGTTTAATACTTATAGTAATAATTAAAAGGCTCTTTATGAAAGCATTTAATACATTTAGTGCCGCAATGCTTGGAATTGGATCAATGGTGGGTGCTGGTATATTTATTGTTATAGGCCAAGCAGGAAGTATAGCAGGTAACATAGTATGGCTTTCTTTTATATTAGGCGGTATAGCAGCACTTCTTAGCGGATATTCACTTGCAAAACTTGCAATTCGTTTTCCAAGCAGAGGAGGAATAATAGAATATATTACTCAAGAATATAAAGAAAATATTTTTTCAGGTTCTTTAAGTATAATGTTTTATTTTGCACAATTAATTGCGCTTGCCGCAGTAGCTAAAAGTTTTGGAGAATATGGGGCAAGACTTTTTGGATATGACTCTAAATTTATTATAAACACTTTTGCAGTTGGAATAGTAGCACTATTTACTATTATAAATCTTATAGGTGCGAGTATTGTCGCTAAATCCGAAAATATTATTGTTATTTTAAAACTTACGATTCTTACAATATTTACTTTAACAGCTCTTTTTTTTATAAACCCGGAATATTTAAGTATCAAAGAAATGCCTCCTATTTCAAATATGTTTTTTGCGATAGGGCTTACTTTTTTTGCATATCAGGGATTTAGTGTTATTACAAATACTATAGAAGATATGGAAAATCCTAAAAAGACAATGCTAAAAGCTATGTTTTTGGCTATTTTAATTGTAATGACATTGTATGTAGCTACAAGTATCGCCGTCCTTGGTAATCTTCCATTAAATGAAGTAATAAACGCCAAAGATTACGCACTTGCTGAAGCAGCTAAACCAATTTTTGGAAATTTAGGATTTAAAATTATGGCAGTTGCTGCACTAATTTCTACAGCAAGTGCTATCAATGCCACACTTTATTCAACCGCAGAAATTTCTTATACACTTGCAAAAAAAGGTGAACTTCCTAAAATCTATGAATATAACATATTTAATTCCAATGAAGGATTAATTATAAGTGCCTCTTTTATCATACCAATGATTCTGTTTTTTAATTTAGGTGAAATTACTACAGTAGCCGCTTTAAGTGTTTTATTAATTCAAGGATTCGTTCATTTAGGTCATCTTTTTATTATTAAAAAAACAGATGCAAACAAAATTTTCGTCTTTTTTGCAATGTTTTCTATGTTTGGAATAGCTGTTCTTACAATGATTTACAATTACAAAACCGATAAAAATATAATTGTTTATCTGATATTTTCTTTTATTTTGTGTTTTATATTGGAAGTTTTACTTAGAGTTATTTCAAAAAGAACAATTAAAAAACAAATTAAAAATATTACTAGCGAATTTATTAAATAGAGGGAATTAAGGAGCGGCTATAATTCCCATTTGACACTGTTTTACACCCTTAAATTCATCTGCTTTATCTACAAGTTCATAAAAATCATCGTTTACCGGATCACCTTTTAAATTGATTCTGATTTCAGTTATATATCCGTTTTTACATAACATTTGAAATTTTCTCATATTACCTTTTCCAAAAATTTGACCAAATATCCATCTAATTCTTTTAATAGAAACACTCTGTCCCATATGCATTCTAAAAAATTGTAATAGTGGAGTTTCATTAAACTGCTGAGTAAATTTTATTCCTGTTATAAAGTATGTTTCAGGATCTGTCCCAAAACATGTCCCATGTTTTTTCCATTCATGTTTAGCAAGCCCGTATTTTGCACCAGGCATATATTTTTCCAAAATTTTCATAAAATGTTTAGATAATTTTAAAGGCTCGTTTGAGCAATATTTTTTATTCTTAGGCCAAAGTCCGTGAAGAGTGAAATGTGTCAGTGAATAATCAGCAGGTTTTCTGTTGATACACACAGCCTTTTTAGGATTCGCTTTACAAAAGCCGTTTAACCAAGTTACGGCCAAAATATTTTCATTTGATACGGCTAAAAGCATTAAAGGAAACATTAAAGCAAACAATAATTTTTTCATAGCACACCTTTTATTAAATTTATTTTTTCAACATCGTCTCTTATGGTATATTCTATACCATCAATTCCAAATTCCCTTTTTTCAACAAAAATTCCGTTTTGTTTGAGAATATATTCAACAGCTCTGCTTTTTTCATAATCAACACTAAAAGAATACTCAAAAATATCTTTATATTCAAGTAATTTCGCGTTTTTTATTGCTAAATTAGCCACATCCGAGTAAGCTTTTACAAGCCCTCCCACACCTAAAAGTATGCCACCGAAATATCTAACTGTTATAATGCCGACATTTACCAAATCATTTCCCTGAAGGACCTTAAGTGTCGGCCTGCCACTGCTACCCCTGGGTTCCCCGTCATCGGAAGAACCTTCTACTATCTGATTGTGTTCATTGAGGTATCTGAATGCGGTTACATGATGATTGGCTTTTGGATGTGCTTTTTTTAATTCTTCTAGCTTTTCTTCAAATAAAGAGAAAGGAACAAGAAAAGAGTGAAATTTTGATTTTTTAACTTCAAGTGTAGCAGCTGAAATTGAATTTATCGTTTTCATTAATCAAAAAGTTTGTTGATACTTTCGTTATACATAATTCTTCTTATTACTTCTGCAAAAAGTTTGGCAGTTGAGAGAACTTTTATTTTTTTGCAATCACCCTTAAAAGGAATCGTATCGCTTATTACAAGCTCGTCCAATACGGAATTTTTAACCCTCTCAATTGCAGGGCCGCTTAACACCCCGTGTGTCGCGTATGCCATTACCGAATTTGCGCCTTTTTCTTTAAGTGCCGCTGCAGCTTTTACCATTGTCCCTGCGGTATCCACCATATCATCTATTAAAATTACATCTTTACCTTTTACATCACCTATAATATTCATAACTTCACTTACATTTGCTTTTTCTCTTCTTTTATCAACTATTACCATATCAAGACCAAGCTTACTTGCAAAATATCTTGCTCTTGCTACTCCGCCTATATCAGGACTCGCGATAATAGGGTTTTTAAGATTAAGTTCTTTAAAATAATCAAAAAATAAAATACTTCCATAAAGATTATCAACAGGAATATCGAAAAATCCCTGAATCTGCCCAGCATGTAAGTCAATTGTTACAACCCTATCAATTCCAGCTTTTTCCATCATATTTGCAACAAGTTTTGCAGTAATTGGAACTCTCGGTGCTGCTTTTCTATCCTGTCTTGCATATCCGAAATAAGGGACTATCGCCGTAATGCTTTTTGCACTTGCCCTTCTCATGGCATCCGTAATAATTAAAAGTTCCATCAGATTATCGTTTGCCGGTGCACATGTAGGCTGTATAATAAAGCAGTCAATCCCTCTGATACTCTCACCTATTTGAACGTTTATTTCGCCATCACTGAATCTATTAACGGTTATTTTACTAAGAGGTCTGTCTAGATATTCCGCAATGTCCGCCGCCACTTTCGGATTAGCCGTTCCGCTGAAAAGTTTAAATTTCATTTTTCACGCTCCTTTGTTTTGTTAATGAAATGGTATCAAAATTACTTTAATTTTACATTGTCAACTTTTAGTTTTTCATTTTAAATTTCGCACTTTTCACCTTACACTTTTCGCTATTCACTGTAAAATCATCTCCCGCCTCTTATCCATCCACCGCCAAGCAGTTTATCTTTATCATAAAAAACACATGCCTGCCCTTTTGCGACACCTAAAACAGGCTCAAAAAAATTCACCACGGCTTTGCTTTTACTTTCCATCTTTACAACAGCAGGAACTTTAGGCGCCCTGTATCTTATTTTTGCCTCACATTCAAAAACTTTTTCTTCAATAAAAAGATTCACCCCTTTTAAAAAGACCTGTTTTTTTTCAAGGTCTTTTTTATCACCGACAATAAGGGTATTGCTTTTAGCATCTATGCCTATAACATATTGAGGCTTATGTGATTTAAAAAGATTAAACCCTTTTCTCTGACCGACGGTATAGAAAGAATATCCTTTATGGATACCTATTTTCTGTCCTCTTTTGTTGACCACTTTACCTTTTCTTTCCGGGTTAAAATGTTGTTTCAAAACATCGATATAAGAATTTTCTATAAAACATATATCCTGAGATTCTTTCTGGCTTGCAAATTCTTCAAGTCCTATTTCTTTTGCCATTTTTTTAATCTCTTCTTTTGTATAATCTCCAAGAGGAAAAAGCAGTTTTGGCAAAATCTCTTTTTTTATCCCGAAAAGAAAATAACTCTGATCTTTACTCTCATCTTTTGCCTGATATAAAAATTTCCCGTCGTTTCGGACATAATGCCCTGTAGCCGCTAAAGAACATTCATATTTTTCCAAAAACTGCATAAAAATACCGAATTTAATTTTAATATTACACATAGCGCACGGATTTGGGGTAATACCTTCTTTATAACTTTCTACAAAATATTCGTAAACCTCTTTTTTAAATTCATCCTCAACATCTTCAATTACATATTCAAATCCGAGTTTTTTTGAAAGTCTGTTTAGTTTTGTAATATTTTCCACATGATTAACACCCTCATGCATCTTCATATATATTCCCAAAACATCATACCCCTGCTGTTTTAAAAGATATACGCACATAGCGCTGTCAACCCCGCCGCTTACTCCCACTAATACTTTTTTATTCTCAATTCTCAATTCTCAATTCTCCATTATTTAAAATATTCTTTCATAAAAAATGTAGAGCAGTCTATATTTGAAAAAGCACTCTCAAGCCTTTGGAAAAGTTTAGGTTCTTTTTCTTCCATATTTTTTAGCCACTCTTTAATTTCTTGTCTGACATAAGGCGTTTTGGCCTGGTCTGATTCGTTAAAAGCAAGACAGCTTGATTCCCCGTCAATTATCGGAAAGTTATTTTTATCACTCATATACTGAATCCACTTTTCCCGCACTTTTATTAATGGCCTTATAACTTCTATTTCGTTGTATGCTTTGTATTTGGGGGGCATACTTCTCATCATTCCGTTATAAAACATACTCATAAAAAAAGTCTCAACCGCATCGTCAAAATGATGCCCAAGTGCAATTTTATTGTATCCAAGTTCTAATGCTTTTGTATAAAGAGCACCCCTTCTCATCCTAGCACAAAATCCGCAGGCACTGCTTCCGGGTCGTTTTTTTTCTTCTAATATTTCAAGTATCGGGGTTTTATAAATGATATAATCGATTCCGAACTCTTCGCAGTGTTTCTTAAGAGGTGAATAATCAATTCCGGTCCCGGCGTCAATTGTGATAGCAAGCAGGTCAAATTTAAAAGGGGCAATCAGTTGCATTCTTTTTAAAACATGCAATAAAACAAAGCTGTCTTTACCCCCACTGAATGCAACCATAACCCTGTCACCCTCTTTTATCAGTTCAAACTCTCCGTTTGCACGACCGGTGAATTTGGTTACTTTTTTAGAAAAACATATGTCTTTTATAGGGTTTTTCATTTAACGAGCTGTCCTTCGCTGTATAATTTTCCCTGTTTAAACTCTAAATTCAAAATTACTTTTGAGTTCTCTTTTTTGGCAAGAGCGAACAAAAACGCACTTCTTGGCAGTGTATTCATTAAAATATTCGCAATTTCAGGTGTGGTTATTAAATTTAGCTTTGCATCTATGAAATCAATATTATTGCTGTTTAATTTTGCTTTGAAATTTTTAGTCGGAAGAAACTTAATATCAAAATTAAGCGTATATCCACCAAAATCCCTTTGCATTGCTTTTATGTTTTTTAAAGAACTATCTATATTTATATCAAAACCTTCTTCAAATATTTTTTCAAGATATTGATCTTTTTCGTCCTCTTTTGCCTGTGCCAATTTTTTAAGAAGTGCTGTTTTAATTCCTTTAATTTCCATATTAACTTTAAAATCATCTGCATTTACCGCATTAGGAATATTTAACGTTTTAAATCCGAAAGTGGAATTGACTTTTGCCACATCGCTTATAAAGGTTTTTGTTGTAGAATAAACGCTATTTATCTGAAGTTTGAATCTGTTAAGATCAACATTTACATTAAAATCTGTTTTTGAAAGTGAATTTTTTTCATTTCCTTCAAACTGATTTTTGAAATTTTTAATTTCGATAAAACCTTTTTTATCTTTAACGTAAATATCTTTTATTTTTAAAATGTTTTTTAAATTTTCACCCCTTTTAAAAGTCCCCGTAATATGTTCAATACCTATAGTCGGATTATTATTTATGATAATATCATCAAATTTATAGGCATAATCTTTAAAATTAGGCGTAGTTATTACAAATTTTACATATTTTTTAAAAAATGTATTTAAGTCATTTTGAATATTTTTAAAATTATCCGCTAATTTTATATTTTCAACATTTCCTAAAAACAGGACATTAGTAACAGGTAAGTTCTTAAATTTCGTTTCAATATTTAACTCTACTTCTTCTATAAGACCTTGTGAATTTAAAATTTTAGAAGGAATTGTTACTCTTAAAATTTTATCTGTTTGAAGGTATGTGCTTTTGTCTTTTACAATATTTATTGTAATTCCCTTATTTCTTAAATCATTAAGCATCTGATTATATTTTGAATTCATAAGTTTTCCGAATATAAAAGGTGTTATTGCTATTAATATCAGAAATGTTATCCCCATTACAATTAATTTATTTTTCATTTTAAACCTTTCTATTTATATTTCTTTAAGCATCTCAATTATAAATTTTGCGCTTACTTTACTCGATTCTTCCAAAAATTCGTCAAAATCCACCCCTGCACCCTCTTCCGCGGTGTCACTGATGGCTCTTAGCATAAAAAACGGCACCTGCTCATTCCAACAAACACATCCTACTGCCCCTCCTTCCATTTCAATGGCACTTGCACCAAAAACTTCCTTTATCCATTCTTTTCTTACTTTTGAATGAACAAACTGATCACCGCTTGCAATAATCCCTTTTTTAAGTTTTATATTAAGTTTATCAGCAACTTTTAAGGCGATATTGATAAGATTTATATCACAATCAAAAAATATTTCGCTCTCAGGAATAAATCCGTGCTTATATCCGAAAACGGTTAAATCCACGTCGTGTTGACATACATGAGTGGCCGTAATAAGGTCTCCTATTTTCAAATCTTCATCAACACCGCCTGCAACACCGCTGAATAGAAGTTTTTCTACGCCGAATTTTTCAATCATAATTGTAGCAGTTATTGAAGCGTTTACTTTTCCTATTTTGCTGTAAGCAAGAACTATGTTTTTATTTTGAAATTCAGCCAAATAAAACACATTGTTTGCGTGATTTATTTTTTCTTTTACATTCATATATTCTAAAATCGGTTCCAGTTCTTCAACCATAGCACATAAAATACCTATCATTATATTCCTTTGAAATTCTCAGTCTTTTCTTAAAAAATATTTTTGCGTTATTGTCAGATGGTGATTTAACTCACACTCTACAAGTTCTTCTTCAAAATAATCTGCTTTTACTTCAGTTTCGCCTTTTGGATTAATAACCCTGCTGCCTCCCCAAAACCCAAGTCCGTCTTCAAATCCCACGCGGTTACAAAATAATACATACGCCCCGCTTAAAATTGCCATCGATTTTAATAATGCTTCCCACTGCTCTTCTATCAACAATTTCCCTTCATCAAACTCTCTTGCAGGTGAAGCGGCTATTACAATTATTAAATCAGGCTTATTTTGAGAAACAAAATTTATAGCATCCCCGCTAAAAACATCTTCACATACAAACATTGCAGTTTTTCCGAATTTCGTATTAATTATTTGAAATTCATCCCCTTTAAAAAAAAACCTTCCTTCTTCAAATACGCCATATGTAGGAAGATGGACTTTATTGTGTATTTTTATGTTTTCATCAATATAAAGAGCGCTGTTAAAAATTTTTCCATCTTTCTTAATGGCAGCTCCCAATACTACATCTTTGGAAAAGGATATTTTTTTAAAATATTCAATATCAAAAGCGTCTTCCAAAAGAGCGTCTTTTATTTTATATCCATTCATACTGAGTTCCGGAAAAACTACTAAATCGGCATCGGTTTTTTCAATAAACTCTATATGTTTATCAATATTATCCGGACTTAATTTAGGCTTTATCTGAGCAAGTGCTATTTTCATATTTTTCTCCCTAAAAATCCAAACTTTTTATCCGTTTATTATATTTACAGCCTTTTCAAGACTTGCCATATCAGTTACAGGAAGTGTTTTTTTCTTTGTTATTTTCCTATTAATACCCATTAATACTTTACCTCCAAGCTCTACAAACATATCAGCTTCATTTTCATAATTTTTAATTGATTGTTTATAAAGAACCGGTTTAGTTAACTGAACAGGAAGCAGTTCAAGAGCTTCTGCTTTTGAGGAATATGCTTTTGCCGTTACATTGCTTATAACAGGTTTAAATTCATCTTTTAAATATTCATCCAATAACTCTTTTAAAGGAGCGCTTGCACTCTCAAGAAGAGGACAATGACTAGCAACACTCATATTTAAAAGCATTACCCTTTTAGCGCCTTTTTCTTTTAAAACAGGTTCTAACTTTTCAAGATCAACTCTCAGTCCTGCTAACACTAATTGTCCATCACTATTATAATTTGCAGGCCATACTTTAAGTCCGGAATTTTTACAAATATTTTCTATAGTCTCATCATCAAGACCTAAAACAACCATCATTGATCCAACTTTGTCACTGAAAGCCGCGTTCATAAGCTTTCCTCTTTCATGAACAAGCTTGATCGCATCAGCAAGATCTATAGCACCAGCAGAATAAAGCGCACTAAACTCACCTAAAGAATGCCCAAGAGAAAAAGCATATTTAAAATCAGTGTTCTTAAAAAGCTCATATGCTATTGCCGAATAAAGAAGTATTGCAGGCTGCGTGTATTCGGTTTTATTTATATCATCGTTTTCTTCAAACATTAATTTTTTAAAATCAACTTTAATTGCGTCACTTGCAATTTCAAACATCTCTTTTGCTTTATCACTTGATTCATAAAAATCTTTACCCATTCCTATAAATTGACTACCTTGTCCCGGAAAAAGCAAACCAATTTTCATCATTATCCTTTTTTATTAAAATTATATCATATATGAGTTATTCTAAATTTTTGGATTGAGAGCAAATTTAGGGCTTTTGATTTATACTATATTTGTATATTGATGATTTATTGTCCAACTTTTTACATATTTTTATTAGTCTGAAAATTAAAAGACAACTCTCTAAAATAGTGACAGACACTTCTATTTAGAATAAAAGAAAAAGGAAGCCTTAGTGGCATCCGCATCCAGTTCCGCATCCGCAGCCCTGAGCTTCGCCACCAGCCAATTCTTCTAAAGTAGCGTCTCTTTTAGTTACTACTTTTACGTCAAATGTTAAATCTTCACCAGCTAAAGGATGGTTATAATCGATAGTAACTTCTTTATCGTTAAAATCTTTAACTGTTACCGCAATAGTTTGTCCATCCGGAGATTGTCCGTAAAGAGTCATTCCTTTTTGAAGATCAATTCCTTCAAATTGCTCTCTTGGAAGAGTTTCGACCCATTCTTCATTTCTTTCACCATATGCTTCTTCAGCTTTAACTGTTATAGTTTTTTCTTCACCAACTTCCATACCCTCAACTTCTTTTTCAAGTCCAGGAATTATTTGCCCTTGTCCTGCGATAAATTCTAACGGAGCTTGTCCTTTATTAGAATCTACTACTTCACCTTTTGAATTTTTTACCGTATATTCAATTCCGTATACTTTTGCCATTGTAATCCTTTAAAATTTTACGCAGTATAACATATTCTTATAATTTTTCCAACTCTTTTTTTGCCAAAGTGGAATATTTCGATTTTGGAAAATCGTTTATAAGCTTTATAAAAGTAAGTTTGGCATTTTGCTTTTGATTGAGTTTTAAAAATGAAATACCGGTATGATATAAAAGTCTATCAGTAAATGATGTCTTTTTTGGATAAAGATTAATACTTTTTTTATAAAATGCTAGCGCTTCTTTATAATTTCCTTGCTTATAAGCTATTTCTCCCAAATAATATGAAGATGTTGCTGGTAAATATTTTTTCTCTAATGAATAAGCAAACAATTCTTTAGCTTTATTAAACTCTCCGTTATAAAAATATTTTTTAGCTTTATTAAAAGCGGCTTTAGGACTTAATTTTTTAGTGGGTGTATTTAATTTTTTAATTTGATTTAAAATTGTCTGTATTGAATTGCTTAAATTTTGAAAATTTTCATTTTGTATTTTTGTAATTTCTTCTATCGTTTTTTTTATGGCTTGATTTTGTTCTTCTAAAGTAGCTACTTTTTCTTCCAAATTTTTTATCCTATTTTTAATATCCGTTAAATTCGTATCCTGAAGCTGTTTTTTTAGCTTTTCAATTGAAAGTTTTGTAGAATCTATTTCACTCAGTATAGTATTAAATGAAGAAAGTTTATTGCTTAAATCAGAAATCGTTTGGTCATATTCAACAAATTTTTGAGCAAGTTTTGATTTAAAATCATCTAAATTTTTTTTCAACTTTACAATTAAATCACTATTTTTTTGAATATTTTTCTTATTTTGCAGTATAGCTTTTTCTTGAGGGGTTAAGCCGTAAGGATTAGGTGCATTTAAATCACCTGCTTTAAATGGATCTACATCCGCCAACAAAATTATCGGTAAAAGAAAAAAAAGTTTTTTCATACAATTCCTTTTTTAAGGAATTGTACCCTAATTATGGAAGATATGTAAAATTATCTCTTCTATTTAATCTCCAACACCATTTTGCGTGAGCTGTGCACACAGGATTTAACTCACCATAACTAATTATTGTAAGTTTTTTAGGATCAACACCCAGTTTAATTAATGCATCTTTTACGGCATTTGCTCTTTTTAAACCAAGTGCATAGTTATACTCTTCTGTTCCCCACTCATCACAATTACCTTCGATTCTAATTGTATAATTTGCCGGATTGCTTTTAATAAGTTCAGCTAATTTTTCAACTTTTGGCCATTGATCTGGTCTAATGTTATATTTGTCAAAATCAAAATATACTACAATATTTGCTAAATCTTTTGCAAATTTTTGATCAGCTGTTACACTGATTTTAGCTCCTTCACCAATAGTTTGTTCTTCAACATTAGCATTTTGTGTGCTTACACTTTCATTTTCATTAGTTGTAGCAGTAGTTGCTTCATTTCCCGTAGTTGTTTGTGCAGCTTGTGCTGATTGCTGAGTTTCATTTGCGTTTTCTAAACTCGGCTGCTTTGAACATCCTGTTATCATTAATAACGCCGCTAAACCAGTTGCAATAAGTAATTTTTTCTTCATTTTCTCTCCTTTATTTTACCAATCGAATGATTGTAATATTTTTGGCAACGGATAATAAAATACCTTGTTTTCATTTAATCGTATTATACCAATTTTTGAATAAAAATTTTCTCTTTTTATAAACATTATAGAATTTCCGTCAACAGAAAAATTAGGATAGCTATTTTGTCCTTTAAAAGTCAATCTTTTTAATGAATCATCTTTCTTATTAACTAAAAACAAGTTAAAAGTATTAGCTGAAAACTCATTACTTGTTTCTCTTGTGCTGATAACCAAATAATCTTTATAGGCATCTACGCCGACTTGGTTTTTTCCATGGTACAAAACTCTTTGAATCGTTCCGTTATTTATATCTTTACTAAAAATCATCGGCATTCCGTATCTGTCTGAAACAAATACTATTTTATCATTACCCCAAAATTTTCCGTTTACGTCAATACCTTGATATTTAGTAATTTTTTTAAGTTTTTTATTTAATACATCATATTCGTAAACGTCAGGTTGGCCCGTTGGTGCTAAAGTTAACAAAAGTTTGTCTTTTTTAACATCCGATACAATGAGTAACCCTTGAGATGTTAATATTTTTTCTCTTTTTCCGGTTCTTAAATTAAGTTTATAAAGAGTCGGAAGTCTTCCGAGTTTCGTATAATAAATAACATTTTGTTTTTCATCCGCCCATTTTGGAAAAATATTAAGCCCTCCGCTAATTATTTTCTTTTTATAAGAAAGCGTATAATCTGAAAGATAAATATTTGCCTGTTTTGGTGCTACAAGCATTGAATAAATAACTTTTCTAATTAAAAATTTTGCCTGTGGAAGTCCAAAATATTCATTTATGTCATATACAGCTTTATGAACCAAAAACGGAAAATATGCATAACTATTTGATTTATATATTTTTTCAACTTTTAAAATATTGTTTTCAAAATATTTAACTGAAAGTTTTTTATTTGAATAACTAAATTCAAATCTGTAAGTGGCATTATTCTCTTTATTGATTGTATAATTGAAATGATCTAAAACCGTTAAATCCATTTTAAGGATTTTTAACACATTTTTATCACCTGAATAAACAATATTGATTTTTGGCTTTTCATTAAAATATTTAGTAATTACTAGCTCATTTGCAAACAGAAAAAATGCCGTAAATAATAATAAAACTATTTTTTTAATCATTGCTTACCTTTGACTGGAATAATACCGTAATATTAAAATTTTTATCAAAATTAACTTTTTTAATTTCACTTATTAATTGGTTTTGCCTATCTTGCGGTAAATTACTATCCAAAATATTAACATAAACCTGACCATTTAAACTTTGTATGTTTATTTTAGCATAATCACTCGGAATTGTTGAAACATCATACCAAATAGAATACAGCTTTTGCGAAATAATGTCGTTTATTTCCTCTTTTGTCAGTTTTTTACCACTATTTTGCACAAAATTAACTTCTACACTTATTTTTTTAATCTTTTTAAGATTTCTCTCAATTCCTCTGAATCTGCTCATATCAAGCTGTTTTTTTTGAACTATTTTTTTTGTATCAACATTATAATTCACATTTTTAAAAATATCATTAAAACCGATATCTTTACCGCCATGCGTTACATTTGATTTTGATCCGCTTTTTTTAACTTTTTTTATACTTTTTTTAATTTTAGAAACCTGTGTTTTTTTTATTGATTTACTATTTTTTTTAGCCTGAGAGTTAATTTTTGCTTTTTTAGCAATTATTGCAGTATGAACATAAACTCTTTTTTCAGGTTTTTTTTTCGGAAACAAAAAAAACAGGAAAAAAACAACAATCAAACTATAAACAATTAAGGTTAATACAAAGGAAACAAGAAGCCTCATTTAGTAAGTAATCCTATTTGAGTAAATCCAAGTTTAACAACAGCTGCATATACGTTCATAAAAGTCTGATATTTTATGTTTTTATCTGCGGCAATATAAACAAGTGAGTTTTTATTGAAATTTCCATATTTTAAATTAAATTCCTCTAAAAAATTTTTCATTGGTATCTGCTCTTTGTTAACAATAACACTGCCGTCTTTTTTAATCGTAATAGTAATGGTAGGTTTTTTAGCTGCGGGTGTGGTTTTACTGCCTTGTGGTAAATTAACAGTTTTTTCTTGGTATGTGCTGACAGTTACTGAAACCATCAAAATTGCTAACAATACTAGCATGATATCCACAAAAGGAGTTATATTAAGTTCAGGTTTTTTCATTTGCTTAAATAAAAATCCTTTTGCATAGTTAATATACTAATTAAATCTTCCACTTTTTTACTGAGTATTTGATGAAACGAATAAGCAGGAACCGCTACGATAATACCTACAGCCGTTGCTACTAATGCATCTGCAATAGCTGGTGCAATCATATTAATAGTAGTAACACTTTGCATTGAAGAAAAGGCGCTAAGTATTCCTATTACTGTTCCAAACAAACCTATAAACGGAGCTGTAGAAGCCACAATCCCCAAAAATGTAATACCACCTTCGCCTTCTGTTTTTGCTGCTTGAATACATGCATCAAAAGTTAAAGAATTTATATTTTCACTTTTATCAATACATCTTTTTAAAGCAGAAACACCGGAAATATTACCACTCATTAATAACGCATTTAGAGACTCTTTTTCTTTTTTAATCCATGAAGTTAATGAAAAATATTTGTAGAAAAATATAAAAAACACAAAGAAAAGATAAATCCCAAGCCACCCTAAAACAACTATGTTTATAGGGTTACTTAAGATTTTAGAGATTTCTGGCAGCACTTTCTATCTTTGCCTCAACAGATGCAACTAAAACATCGCTGTTAGCCGCATCACGGATAAGTTTTTTAGCTTTTTCAATAGCCTCAGCAATATCACCAGCTTTTTCACCGGATACCGGCTGAGCACCATCTACTAAAACATTCACATGATCAGGCGTAACTTCAACATAACCTGAATTAATCGCAATAATCTCTTCAGATCCGTCTTCTTTTTTTATTGTGATAAGACCAGGCTGAAGAGTAGTCATTAAAGGTGCGTGTCCTTCAAGGACACCAAATTCACCTTCAATGCCAGGAAAGTATGCTTCTTTTACTTCCCCCTCGTATATTCTTCCAAGAGGTGTAACTATATCAAGTTTCATTTGTTTCCTTTAGCTTTGAGCCTTCATTTTTTCAGCTTTTTCTTTAGCTTCATCTAAATCACCTACCATGTAGAATGCGTTTTCAGGTAAGTCGTCAACTTTACCTTCAAGAATTTCTTTAAATCCTGCAATAGTTTTTTCAAGTTCTACGTATCTTCCGTCTGCACCTGTAAATACTTTCGCAACGAAGAACGGCTGTGATAAGAATTTCTCAATTTTTCTCGCACGTGCCACTGTTAATTTATCTTCTTCGCTTAATTCGTCCATACCAAGAATAGCAATAATATCTTGTAAATCTTTATATTTTTGTAATACTTCCTGAACTCCTCTTGCTACTTTGTAGTGTTCTTCACCAACGATTTGCGGATCAAGAATTCTACTTGTTGAATCAAGTGGATCAACTGCTGGATAAATACCTTTTTCAGCAATTTTTCTGTTAAGAACTGTTGTTGAATCCAAGTGTGCGAATACGCTTGCCGGTGCTGGGTCTGTTAAGTCGTCAGCAGGAACGTATACGGCTTGGATTGATGTGATACTTCCTTTTTTAGTTGAAGTAATTCTTTCTTGTAATTTACCCATTTCAGTTGCTAGTGTAGGCTGATAACCAACCGCACTTGGAATTCTTCCAAGAAGTGCTGACATTTCCGCACCTGCCTGAGCAAATCTGAATATGTTGTCGATGAACATAAGAACGTCTCTTCCTTCTTCGTCCCTGAAATATTCAGCCATTGTAAGACCAGTCATAGCAACCCTGTTTCTACATCCTGGAGGTTCGTTCATCTGACCGTAGCACAGTGCAACTTTGTCAAGAACGCCACTTTCTTTCATTTCATGGTAAAGGTCGTTACCTTCCCTTGTTCTTTCACCAACCCCAGCAAATACTGAATAACCGCTGTGTTTATAAGCAACGTTGTGGATAAGCTCCATAATAATAACCGTTTTACCAACTCCGGCACCACCAAATAGACCAGTCTTACCACCTTTCATATATGGACATAGAAGGTCTACAACTTTGATACCAGTTTCGAAAACTTCCATTTTAGTTGACTGCTCTTCAAACGGAGGAGCGTCTCTGTGGATTGACCATCTTGGCGTATCAGCAGGAACATCTTCACCGCCGTCAATTACATCACCTGTTACGTTGAAAATTCTTCCAAGAACAGCTTCACCTACTGGAACTTTAATAGGTGCACCAGTAGCCACAACTTTTTCTCCTCTTGTAAGACCATCAGTAAGGTCCATTGCAATTGTTCTAACGATATGATCACCAATTTGTGCCGCAACTTCTAATACAACTTTTTTCTTTTCACCTTCAGCTTCAAACTCCACATAAAGCGCTTCGTTTATCGCCGGAATATCTCCTTCAAATTCTACGTCAACAACCGGACCTAAAATTTGTAATACTTTACCTTCCATTTTACTCCTTTACTTTTTCATTGCTTCTATAGCAGTAACGATTTCAATTAATTCTCTTGTTACAGCTTCTTGTCTTGCTTTGTTAAATTCAAGTGTCAACTGATGAACCATTTCTTTTGCGTTATTAGTTGCAGCGTCCATTGCCTGCATTCTTGCGCTATGTTCCGCCGCTAATGAATCTAAAAGTGCATAATATAATGAATACTCAATATATTTTTTCACTAATGTCTCAAGAATTGTTTCATAGTCATTGTCTGGCTCTACTTCTAAAAATTCTTGAGAGTCATTTATATCTACTTCTATAGGAAGTAGTTCTTTTACATATACCTGTTGTGTAAGTTTATTAACATATCCGTTATGAATTGTAATTATATTATCGATTTCTTCATTTACGAAATCTTCATAACTTTTTTGTATGATTTCTGCTGCTTTTGCATAATCAGGTGCAGCACTTAGTCCTATTACTTCTTCATACATTTCAATACCAACGAATTTGAAATACTCAATAGCTTTTTTTCCGATTACTTTAAGTCTTATTTTAACTTTTTTCTCTTTAAGTTCTTCTATAAGTGCAATTGTTTGTTTTATTGTTTGAATATTAAATCCACCACACAGACCTTTGTCTGCTGTAATAACAATTACATCTACTTTTTCAACGTTATCGATTTTTGCAAATGCTCTAAGTTCAATCGATTCTTTTACACTTGCAAGCTTTGCTGATATTTCATGCATAACTTCATCAATTTTTCTTGCATATTCACGCGAGCGAAGAATTGCCTCTTCCGCCCTTTTTAATTTGGCGGTAGAAACAAGCTTCATCGCCCTTGTTGTTTTTTGAGTGTTTTTAACACTGCTTATTTTTTGTTTTAGCTCTTTTAAAGTTGCCATTTATTATCCTTCGAACCCAGCCTTAAACTCTTCTAATGCTTTTTTAAGTAGTTCTTCAGTTTCGTCGTCTAGTTTTTTCTTAGTTCTAATGCTTTCAAAAATCTGTGGATATTTAGTTTCAATAAACGGATATAGTTCATCTTCGAATCTTCTGATTGATTTTGTATCAATATCATCTAAATAACCTCTTGTTCCTGCATAAATGATTACTACTTGTTTTTCAACAGGTAGTGGTGAGTATGCTGGCTGTTTAAGGATTTCTACTAGTCTTTCACCTCTTTCAAGCTGTTTTCTACTTGCTTCGTCAAGGTCACTAGCAAACTGAGCAAATGCTTCAAGTTCTCTGAACTGCGCAAGGTCAAGTCTTAGGTTACCTGCAACTTGTTTCATTGCTTTAATCTGAGCTGCACCACCAACTCTCGATACAGAAAGACCAACGTTAATAGCAGGTCTGATACCTTTGTTGAAAAGGTTAGTTTCAAGGAAAATCTGACCGTCAGTAATTGAAATAACGTTTGTCGGAATATAAGCGGCAACGTCACCACCTTTAGTTTCAATAATAGGAAGTGCTGTTAAACTTCCTGCACCAAGTTCGTCATTAAGTTTAGCTGCTCTTTCAAGTAATCTACTGTGTAGATAGAATACATCCCCTGGATATGCTTCCCTTCCTGGAGGTCTTCTTAGAAGTAATGACATTTCTCTGTATGCGTCTGCATGTTTAGATAAATCATCGTAAACGATAAGAGCGTGTCTTCCGTTATCTCTGAAGTATTCACCCATTGTAACACCAGCATATGGCGCTAGGAATTTAAGTGAAGCTGCTTCAGATGCAGAAGCGTTTACAACGATTGTATAATCCATAGCTCCGTGTTCTTCAAGAATTCTAACGATGTTAGCAACAGTTGATTGTTTTTGACCTACTGCAACGTAAATACAGATTACATCTTCATTTTTTTGATTAAGAATAGTATCCAATGCAACAGTTGTTTTACCTGTTTGTCTATCCCCAATAATAAGCTCTCTTTGCCCTCTTCCGATTGGAACAAGTGCGTCAATTGCTTTGATACCTGTTTGAAGTGGCTCGTGAACAGATTTTCTAGCCATAATTCCAGGTGCTTTTTCTTCTACGTATCTATATTCAGTAGCTTCAATTGGACCTTTACCATCAATTGGTTCACCAAGTGCGTTTACTACTCTTCCGATTAATGCTTCACCTACTGGCACAGATATAAGTTTTCCAAGTCTTTTTACAGAACTACCTTCAGTAATATCTGTTCCTTTACCTAAAACAACCACACCAACATTATCAGCTTCAAGGTTGAATACTAAACCTTTTTCACCAGTTTCGAATTCAACCATCTCACCAGCCATTACATTAGTAAGACCGTAAACCTTAGCAATACCATCAGCTGAGTAAATTACTTTACCAACCTCTTCTACGTCTACTTTTAAGTCGTAGTTTTCAATTCTTTCCTTGATTATCGAAGTGATTTCTTGTACCACTTATACTCCTTTCTTTTAGATTGCTTTTAAAATATTGTTTATTAAATCATTTTTGATTTTGTCTTCACTAAGCGCAACTTCAACATTTAAGATATCAACGAACACTTTAATTCCGTTAATATCTTTTTTATCCAACGACAACTTAATCTCAGCATTAAACTTCTCGCTAAGTTTTGCTTCGATTTCTTTTAATGTAGATTCACTTATATTACCTTCAACTACACCAGCGTATCTATTAAAGTGTCTTGAAACTTTTTCATATAAAGATGTATGTATTTCTTTAAATAAATCTTCTCTTTTATTTTCAAGAATTATTCTTAAAAAGTTTAAAAATTTTGGATTATTATATTCTGCAATTTTTGACAAAACATCGATCTTTTCATCAATGTTTAAAAGTGGTGATTTAACAATTAAGATAAATTTTGGATCTTTGGCAACTAATGCGATTTTAGCTATTGCTTCATATGCCTTTGCAATTTCATCTTCGTTTAAAGACGCTAAAAAAGCTTTTGTATATTTTTCAACTATCATTATGCTACCTTTAATACAAGTTTAGCTGCATCTTCGCTTGTAAGATGTATGTCTTTTAATACATCTTCAAGAAATGCTTTAATTGCTTCTCTTTTTGCTTTTCTAATTTCAGCCAATTTTGCTTCTTCAAAATGTTTTTCCAGCATTTCAAGTTCAGCTTTTGTTTCCTCTAAAATTGAATTGTAAATATGTTCAGCTTCTTTTTTAGAATCTTCAACAATTTCCGCTGCTTTTATTTTAGCCTCTTCAAGTTTAGCTTTAAGCTCTTCTTTTTTAAGTTTCGCTTCTTTTAGTTTGTTTTCAACTTCTTGAAACTTGTTTGCAATTTCTTCTTTTCTGTTTCTAAAGAAAGTTATTGCTTTATTTCCAACTAAATACCAAAGAATTGCCGCAAAAATTAAAAAGTTTATCGTTCTTGCAACAATATCAGTTCCACCGCTTGCAGCTGCTTCACTAGCAAATGCAACAACGCTTAAAAACGCAACCAACAATGCTTTTTTCATGCCGCATTCCTTATTTTGTTTTCAACAAGATTTTTTATTTCATCTTTACTTCCACTAAGTTCAGCTATAATTTTCTCTTTTTCAGCCTGAATTTCTTTTGCAAGTTCTTCTTTAGCGGCTTCTATTTCCGCCATTCTTTTAGCTTTCATTTCAGCAGCTTCAGCCTGCGCTTTAGCTCTTGCTTCATCTCTAATAGCTTTAGCCTCTTTTTTTGCATCAGCTAAAATTCTTTGAATCTCTTCTTCTAACTCTTTTGAATCTTCAGAGTTAGCACTGATCATTTCAAGAGATTTTTTAAGCTTCTCTTCTCTTTCGTCCATAAATTTGACAATAGGATCGAACAACCACATTTTTAGTAATATCAGCGTAACCAGGAAAATACCGGCTTCTATGAGCATCACACCTATATTCAGGTCAAGCATTAATTCTCCTTTTTTTGGAATTTTAACATAAATTTAACCGATTACATTTAAAAGTTTTTCTAATTTTTTCAAATCTTTATTATTTTTGAATTTAATTTTTATAGAATCTTTATTGATTTCAACTTTTAATCCGATTTTTTTAAACTTCTCCGCAATATCCACAACCCTTTTATCAATAGGTGTATTTTCTACTTCCGGCTTTGGATTTTTAAATCTTTGAATCAGTTTTTCGGTATCACGGACATTTAAAGATTTTTTTTCTATTTCTTCTATAACTTTTTTTAATAATTCATCATCGAGTCCTATCAATACTTTTGCATGTCCTACGCTTAAAATACCTTTTTTTATTTTTTCATGAACAAATTCCGGTAAATTTAAAATTCTGAGTAAATTTGTAACATAACTTCTACTTTTGGATATAGCATTTGCAAGTTCCTCATGAGTATATCCATGTTCTTCAATAAGACTTTGAAGTGAATATGCTACCTCTATTGGATTAAGATCTTCTCTTTGGATATTCTCAATTAAAGCATACTCTCTTAAATCATTTTTTGAATAATCTACGACTATCGCTTTAATCAGTTCTTCACCTAAAAGTTTAGTAGCTCTAAGCCTTCTCTCCCCGGCAACCAAAATATATTCATCTTCATTTTTTATTAAAACGATTGGCTGTAAAAGCCCGTATTTTTTTATGGAATTCGCAAGTTCGTTGATAGCTTCTTCATTAAATTCTCTTCTTGGCTGATAGGGATTTGGTTTTATTTTACTAACTTCTATTTCTTCCACCCCGCGGCTTGGCAGCTCTTTTAAATATCCAGCTTCCGCATCTTCAAGTATGGAACTAAGTCCTCTTCCTAATCTTTTCATTGTTCAGATTCCTCTATAATGGTTTTTGCAAGCAGTTCATAGGCAAGCGCACCTGAGCTTTTAATATCATATAAAATAACAGGTTTACCAAAACTTGGTGCTTCGGCAAGTCTTACGTTTCTTGGAATATAAATGTATTTACCGCTTTTTTTGTTTTTAAAAAGTTTACTCGAATAATGGTTTATAAGATCTTGAAAAACCTGTTTTGAGAGGTTATTACTTTTGCTAAACATTGTAGGAAGAAGTCCTTTTATCTTGAGTTTAGGGTTTTTGGTTCTTTGCACAAGTTTTATGGTATTTAGAAGCTGTGCGAGTCCCTCAAGTGCAAAAAATTCTGTTTGAATCGGAATAATAACGCTATCACTAGCACTAAGTGCATTAATAGTAATAGTCCCGAGCATTGGTGGTGTATCGATGATAATATAATCATAATCCTCTTTAAGCTCTTTTATTCTTTCTTTAAGTGTAAGCTCTTTTTTATCAAGATACTCACTCTCTTTTTCAATACCGGCAAGTCCAATATTGGATGGAACCAAATCAAGTGTAGGAATTAATGTATTTAAAATCGTATCATTTATATCTTTACTACCTATTAATACATGATAAAGACTATATTCATAATCACTTCTTAAAAATCCAAGTGAAGACGTGGCATTTGCCTGTGGATCTGCATCAATAAGCAATACTTTCTTTTCTGTAATGGCTATGGATGCTGCAAGATTTACCGCTGTTGTTGTTTTTCCTACCCCGCCCTTTTGATTAGCTACAGATATAATTTCTATCATCGCCTTGAATATATCCTTTTTTCGTTTATTTTTAAACTTCCGTCTTTTTGTAGTTCACCATCAATGGAAAAAACAGACTTATACTTTTCAAACTCTTCTGCAAATTCTTTTATAACTAAGTCCCACTTATAGTTTTTCTGTAGATTGAAAAAAAACCTTTCAAGAATTTTATCATTTTTTACATTAATATCCAAACTGCCAAAATCCTCAGAAGGAGCAAACTTTGTATTTAAACCAATTCCGCAAACTACATAATCTTTTATAATATTAGTAATAACACCACCTATTTTTAAAGCTTTATTTTTTACCAGATACATATCATTTGGCCACTTCATGACAACCTTGCTACCCAACTCATTTAACGTTTTTTTAAATAACCATCCAAAATAAATAGACAAACTCTGAATAGGAATTTCTTTAAATTTATCCTTTTCATAAGTAAAAGAGAAAAAAAGATTACCCTTTTTCCCTATCCATTTATTGTTACGGCTACCAATGCCGTCTGTTTGTAAATCAGTCCATACACATACAGGAGGCTTTATTTCTTTATTTTTAATCTTTTCAATTAAATATTTCTGAGTTGAATCCACCTCTTTTAAATATATTATTGCTAACTTCTCACTTTCCACTTTTCACCCTTCACAACTTCACTACTTAACTACTTATAATATTATCCCCTACTTTCAAACGTTTTCCGTTTACATAATCAACAGCTTTAATCTCTTTTTTTCCAGGAACCTGAATTTTTAATAATTTAATTTTTCCTTTTTTACATCCGATTACAACACCATCGTTTATATCCAATATTACACCTTTTTTATTTTCTGAAACTATATCAATTAGTTCCATTTCATTTATTTTAAAACAATCTGTATAAATCCCGGGCCATGGTTGAAACGCCCTGTATTTTTTATCAATAATATCTGCATCATCAAATGTTACATAACCGTCATGTTTTTTTATTTTCGGAGAATATGATGCTAATGCATCAATCTGTTTTAATGGTTTTATTTTATTGAAATTATCAATCACATAAGGTGTCTGTTTCGCAGCAATTGCTGCAAGTTCATCAAAAAGGTCCATACTTGTTTTTCTTCCAACCTCAGTATAATCCCATGCAAGTATATCTCCCGTATCAAGTCCTATATCCATAAGCATTGCAGTAACACCGGTATATTTATCCCCGTTTAATATTGCGCTTTGAATCGGGCTTGCACCTCTATATTTCGGAAGCAATGAAGCATGAAGATTGATACAAGGTGCAATGTTCAAAATTTTTTCCGGAAGCAAAAGTCCGTATGCAGCTACGACGATAAAATCGGGGTTAATTTTTTCAATAATTTCATCATCTTTTAAAGTAGACGGCGTATATACTTCAAGTTTGTTTTCAAGAGCATATTTTTTTACAGGTGTGGGGGTCAATATTTTTTTTCTTCCAACAGGTTTGTCAGGTTGAGTATAGACGGCCGCTATTTCG
The DNA here is from genome assembly GCF_054656815.1 of Nautilia lithotrophica. Classification (NCBI taxonomy): domain Bacteria; kingdom Pseudomonadati; phylum Campylobacterota; class Epsilonproteobacteria; order Nautiliales; family Nautiliaceae; genus Nautilia; species Nautilia lithotrophica. Next base: position 127,756 of record NZ_BAAHXN010000002.1, on the reverse strand, counting down.
TATTTTTTATTAAGTTCATCCAATATTTTAACGCCGTATTCAGGACTTCCCATAAAAACTATTCTCATTAACATCCTTTATTATTTTTGAAATTATATCAATAACCAAAACAAATAAGGATTTTTACCATCAAAATTGGTTTATTGGTATATTTGTTGTTGTATTGGTTATTATGGTTTTAAAGTTTTTGAGGTTAGTTAAGAAGATTATAAGTTAGTTTGGGTTTTTAAAGTTCTTGAGGTTAGTTAAAGTTATTATAGTTTTTAAGGGTTTTGAGATTGTAAAAAGTTATTAGTGCCAGGCACTTAGCAGCTCCTGAAACATGAAATGCTTTTTCAACTTTTCTCTATCCTTCTCTTTCATCCCTATTTATATTTGAACTTGGAACCGGAACTTGGCAACTTTTTTACATCAGCTTTCCCACCTCTGTTCTTTTTTTCACTTTTTTTCACAATTTCCATTCCTTTATTTGTATAGTGCCTGACACTTATATTAAATTCAAATAAAAAAGGAAAATGAAACTTCATTTTCCATTGAATCATTTTCCATTAATTATAACATCATACCTTTTATCATAAAGAAAATCATTGCTGCAAGCACTGCTGCCACAGGCACGGTTATAAGCCATGCAGCAATAATTTTTTTGAAAAGATCTCTTTTTACGTATTTAACTTTTTCTTCTTTTTTAAGGATTTTTTTAAATCTTTTTATAGTTTTTTCTAATTCTTCCGTAACTTCAATAAGTTCAACTATTCTTTTATAATCATCTTTATTTTTGTCCGTTTTTTGTTGTAAATCTTCAAGTTCAAGTTCATAGGCTTTTAATTTTTTTTCCGCTTCTTCAATTTCTTTTTCTATTTCATCTTCTTTTTGTTCTACAAGATGCAGCCATTCTCTTAAGAAACCAACTCCAAATATAGCCCCAACAGCAATATGTGTAGAACTAACAGGAAGTCCAAGCTGTGAAGCTATAATAACTGTAATTGCCGCAGCAAGAGCAACACAAAAACCTCTAATTGGATCAATTTTAGTAATTTCGTCACCGACCGTTTTAATAAGTCTTGGTCCGTAAAGTGCAAGACCTATGGAAATACCAAGTGCACCTATAGCCATTACCCAAAAAGGAATTGCTGATTTACTTGCAATTCCACCACTTAAAACAGCATCTGAAATAGCCGCAAGAGGACCTACAGCATTCGCAACGTCATTTGCGCCATGAGCAAAACTAAGAAGTGCAGCAGAAAAAATCAGAGGAATAGTAAAGTATCTGTTAATCCCTTCTCTTGTATTTAATATTTCTTCTTTTTTAAGCTTAGCAACCATAAGAAAGTAAACTGCTATTCCAAAAATAAGTCCAAAAATAGTAGCAACACCAAAAGTCGGTTTTTTGGTATGCGGCAAGAACGTTAAAACATCAGTAATATTTACCCAAACGTGTTTTAAACCTTTCATTGTCAAATATGTTACAAATGCCCAAGTCATTATGGCAACATACACTGGAACCCATTTTCTAGCAGCATTTGCCATATCTGATTTAAATACAACCGTTTTTTTAATAGCATATAAAAACCCTGCTGCAATAATTCCACCAAGAACCGGCGAAATAACCCAAGACGCGGCTATTTTACCCATTGTTCCCCAGTGAACTATGCTAAATCCGGCAGCTGCAATTCCAGCCCCCATAACACCACCTACAATTGAGTGAGTTGTAGATACAGGCGCTTTAAAAGCTGTAGCAAGGTTTAACCAAAGTGCAGCCGCTAGAAGAGCTGACATCATAGCCCAGATAAATACATTAACATCACCGCCAAATGCCGATAAATCAATAATTCCTTTTCTAATCGTATTAGTAACGTCCGCACCTGCTATAAGCGCACCCGCAGCTTCGAAAATTGCGGCGATAACAATCGCTCCCGTAAGGCTCAATGCCCTGCTTCCGACTGCAGGTCCGACATTATTGGCAACATCGTTTGCACCTATGTTCATAGCCATATAAGCACCAAAAACGGTTGCAATAACCAAAAACAGATTATTCGGAACACTTCCTGTTTTTGCATATGTATATATAACAACTACAGCAATGAAAATTAAAGCAATACCAAGGCGCATTAAATCAATACCAGCAGATTTTCTAGCCTTTTTTTCTATTTTAGAGACAGTTTGAAGTTCCATTACAACCTCTTTTTTTTATAAGAATTTTACAAAAAGAAAAGAAATAAGTAAATGAAGACGATGTATGTCTTAAATATTTTAACCAAATTTCCCGGCAATATAATCAGCCGTATGTTTTTCTTTTGGATTAAGGAATATTTGAGTCGTTTCACCAAATTCTATAAGTTCACCCAAATACATATATGCAGTGTAATCGCTGATACGGCTGGCCTGCTGCATATTGTGCGTAACGATCACTATTGTCACCTTATCTTTAAGCTGTGTTATGAGCTCTTCAATGGAAAGAGTTGATATTGGATCAAGCGCGCTCGTAGGTTCATCCATTAATAGCACTTCAGGTTCTACCGCAATGGCCCTTGCTATACATAATCTTTGCTGCTGACCACCGCTAAGCCCTCTTGCGTCATCATTTAGTCTATCTTTTACCTCATTCCATAAAGCCCCGCCTTTAAGAGCATCTTCCACACGTCCGTCAAGTTCGCTTTTGTTTTTGATACCTTTTAGTCTCAGCCCATAAGCAATATTGTCATATATACTCATCGGAAAAGGTGTTGGTTTTTGGAAAATCATTCCAACTCTTTGGCGAAGGTTGATAAGATCGTTTTCTTTTTTATATTCAAGAATATTTTCCATTTCACCATCTTCAAATTTTTTAAGAAGAATTTCACCTTCGTATTTATTACCGGGATAAAGGTCATGTATTCTATTAAGACTTCTAAGAAGCGTTGATTTACCGCATCCACTGGGTCCTATTAAAGCCGTAACCTTTCCTTCGTAAACAGGTAAATTAATATTTTTAAGTGAAGGCTTTAATGCCCCGGCATATGTAAAACTGAAATTTTTTATATCCATTACTCTTTTTTCCATTTTCATCTCCATTCTTATTTTTTATCTTTTATAATGTATCTTCCCAGAAGATTAATTATTAAAACAAAAAGTGTTAAAATAAAAGCACCCGCCCAAGCGATTCTTACCAAATTTTCATCAGGCATCGTTGCAAGGTTATATATCGCAACAGTCAAACTCGGAAATGTTTCATTAAGATTCAGTGTAAAATATTCGCTGTTTCCACTTGTAAAAAGAAGTGGTGCTGTCTCCCCTACGATTCTTGCAAAAGCAAGCAAAATTCCAGTCATAATACCCACTTTTGCAGCTTTAATAATAATATCGAAAATAACTTTATATTTCGGTGCTCCAATTGCAACCCCTGCTTCTCTAAGCTCTTTTGGAACAAGCCCCAACATATCGTCCGTGGTTCTTACTACAATCGGTATCATCATAATGGCAAGTGCAATAGCACCCGCCCATCCGTTTTGATGTCCTACCGGTGTTACCACAATGGCATATACAAACGTTCCTATTACGATTGAAGGTGCGGACATCATAACATCACTCAGGTTTCTTATAAACTGAGCGTATTTGTTGCCAAAAGAATATTCCTGAAGATAAATACCGGCAACCATTCCGATAGGAACACCTATTGCCACAGCAATTAAAGCCAATACAAACTGCCCAACAAGCAGGTTTCTAAGTCCGTTGTTTACCAGGTCGTTTGTAAAAATATGTAAATCAATTGCACCTATACCTTTGATCGTTAGGGTAATAAGGATCCAAAACAAAAACCCAAGACCCACAACCGCACTTAAAGTCGAAAGCAGTAAAACTATTTTGTTTATAACTAGTCTCATATAAACCCTTTATTTTGAAAAATATTTAACTTCATCTCTTTTCCCTTAAAAAATAAAACTTCGCAAAACTTATTACCGCAAAAGAAATTACGAATAAAATTAAAGCCAGATAAAATAATGCACTTAAACTCATCCCGCTGCTTTCGGCAAAGTTGTTTGCCAATACAACCGGAATTGAAACGGTCGGGTCAGTTAATTTATGAGGGAAACTGAAAACACCCCCTATTACGAAAGCAACAGCCATAGTCTCACCAAGCGCCCTGCCAAGAGCCAAAATCATACTACCGATTATACCTTTTTTTGCATAAGGAAATATGACATCTTTAATTACTTCAAATTTTGTAGCACCCATGGCATAAGCAGACTCTTTCAAAACATTTGGTGTAGTGTTCATACTATCTCTTGTAAGAGAAGCCATAAAAGGAATAATCATAACAGCCAATACCATACCGGCTACAAGTAAAGAAACACTACTTCCACCAAACATATCCGCCACAAGAGGTCCAAAATAAAACAATCCCCACATACCATAAATAATACTTGGAATTGCAGCCAAAAGCTCAATTGCTATACCTACCGGTTTTGCAATAAAAGGTGGTGCTATTTCGCTTAAAAAAATTGCAATACCCATGGCAATAGGCACCGCAAAAATCATAGCAAGTATTGTAGAAAGTATAGTCCCTACAATAGGTATAAGTCCTCCGTAAATTGTTTTTACATTTGAAGATGCACCAATATCTTCATCTTGAGAAACAGATAAATCATCACTATCTTGCGGTATAGATATGTCATCATTATCTTGGGGGATTGCTATGTCTTCTTTATCTTGAGGAATTGAAATATCTTCATTATCCTGAGGTATAGCCACATCTTCATTATCTGTAGGAATCTCGTTATCAGTAACTTTATTTGTTGTATTATTGGCAGATTTATCAAATTCTTGAGCAGAGGTTTGAAGCGTAACACCCCATCTAGGATCTACTACAAAATGCAGTCCATATTCTTTGATTGCAGGTTTTGCATATAAAAACAATACAACAAATATGGCTGAGAGAAGTATTAAAATAAACGTAGCACTTAGTGAAGAAACTTTTCTAAAAAATGATTCCATACTTCACCTTTATAATTATTTCGATACAAAAAGGTTTTAAAAGCCTATTTTTCAGGGCTTATACCTTTTTCTTTCCAATATTTCATTATTTGAGCTTTTACATTTGAAGGCAGTGGAATGTATCCTAATTTAGCTGCTGCCTCATCTCCGTTTTTATATGCATAATTAAAGAATGCCGTTACTTTTTTATCAGTATTAATTTTTTCCTGTGGCACTAAAATAAATGTGGAAGCAATTATAGGATACCCTTTTTTAGGATATGCGATAATTTTGTAAAAGTCTTTTTTAGGATCAAATCCTGCGTATTTAACACCTTTTGCAAAGTTTTCAGGTGTAGGCGTCACAAAACTCCCATCAGCCGCCTGAATAACAGCCATTTTAAGCCCATTTTTCTTAGCATCAGCATAATCCACATAACCTATAGAATAATTATTTGTTTTAATTGCTGCACTAACACCAAAGTTACCTTTTCCGGCAATTCCCCTGCCCTGTGCGTCAGTAGGCCAGTTTATAAGTTTTCTTGCACCAAATTTTCCTCTCCACGTTTTGCACATTTTGCTTAAATAGTATGTAAAATTAAAAGTAGTTCCCGATTTGTCGCTTCTGTGAACAAAAATGATTTTTTTATGAGGGAGTTTTTCGTTTGGATTGTATTTAATTATTAAAGGATTATCCCAATATTTAATATTTCCAAGAACAATACCTTTAATAGCCGCTTCGCTAAGCTTTAAATTATTAACACCAGGAATATTGTATCCAAACACAATTCCTCCAACAACCGTAGGAAACTGATAAAGTTTTGCTTTTTTAAGTGTTGCCGGAGTTAAAGGTTTGTCGCTTCCACCAAATGCCACGTGTCTGTATGCAACTTCTTTAATACCGGTTCCGCTTCCGGTTGCAGTATAGTTTACTCTGTTTCCAGTTGCTTCATAATAACTTTTAATCCATTGTTTATATACAGGATATGGAAAACTAGCCCCCGTTCCGTTAATTGTAAATGCAAAAGAACTTACAGCTATCAACATTCCTAAAATAAATTTTCTCATAAGCCTTCCTTTTTTTGATTTGCGAAATTGTAAAACACTAAGATAACATTTTGATAACAATCAATAACAAATTGATAACAATGCTGATTATTTTTTAATGTTATAATTCAAATTAAAAAGGATTTATATGCTAAGTGCATTTGAAAAAGCATTAAACAATATAAATGATAAATTTATAGGATATATTGAAGCTATTGAAGAATCCCTACAAAAAAAAGAATTGACAGAAGAGTTTTTTTTAATTGATTTAAAAGAATTTGACAATGAAGTTATTAAATTTTTAGCACTATTTCATCCTCAGGGGGAATTTTTGCGTGAAGTAGTGGCTTATTTAAAAATAAGCTCATTCCTTTCTAAAATCAAAAAATCTACAAAAGCATTTATTAAAAAATATGATTTTGAAGATGAAAAAATCGACGCACTTTATCAAAACGCACTTTCTACTATTGATACTCTTAAACTTGCAGTTAAAGGCGACACTATTGAAGATGCTTATTCAACGATTATAAGCTATGAAAAAATAGCGGATGAAATATATAAAGACCTTGTTCTTGAAGTAAAACAAAAAGATGATGTTGACGAAATTTTAAAAATATTAAACATTGCAAAAAAACTGGAAAGAATCAGTGACAGCGCTAAAACTATAGCATCATATCTTCTGTTTGCTAAAGAGGGACTGGAACTTTAATTGAAAATGGGGAATTAAAAATGATAACTATTGCGATTATTGAAGACGAAGAGGATCTTTTAGAACTGCTTGAGTTCACTTTGCAGCAAAACGGCTATGACGCCGTTGGATTTACTAATACAACAAAAGTTAAAGATTTTATAATCGAGGAAAATCCTGATTTGCTGATAGTTGATAGAAATCTTCCTGGAATTGAAGGAAGTAAATTCGTTGAAAATCTAAAAAAAGAAGGTTATGAAATTCCGGTAATTTTTCTTACTGCAAAAGCAAATGAAGATGACATCGTCGAAGGCTTTGAAAGAGGAGCAGATGATTATATTACAAAACCTTTTAACATGAAAGAACTTCTTGCAAGAATTAAAGCTGTGTTGAAAAGATATAATATATCTTCAAGTTTAATTTCTTATAAAGATTATCATCTCGATTTAAACAACAGAACATTAACACACGAAAATATTGATATTCCCCTTACACCTTCTGAATTTAGATTACTTGAACTTTTCTTTAAAAACAAAAAAAGGACTCTAACCCGTGATGAGATTATGGAACATTTGGATATTTCTAATGAAAAAAGTGTAAATGTTGCAATAAATAGACTAAATCACAAAGTCGGTAACATCATCGAAAGCGTTAGAGGTGTAGGATACAAATTAAAGTGAGAAGTGTAAAATGAAAAGTGAAAAGTTAAAATAAAAATGGAGAATTGAGAATTGAGAATTGAGAATTTTTTAAAAAAAATCTTTTTTTCTGAAGAGTTAAAAGAGCTTGAACAATTGAAAGATGAAAACAAAAAACTCAAAAAAGAAAACAAAAAATTAAAAATATTAAATTCGTCAAAAGACGAACTCATATCCGCAATTTCTCATGAATTTAAAAACCCTATATCAATCATAAACGGATATATTGAAACGATTCTCTCAAACGATCTTCCAAAAGAAATGAACGAAAAGTTTCTAAAAAAAATTCAAAAAAATTCCCTTAGATTAAGTGATCTAATTGACAGACTTTATCTTATAACACGGCTTGAAAACGAAAAAGTAAAAGTTAAATTCAGCAAATTTGATTTATGTGAAACAGCTAAAAATATAATAGAAAGTTTCAATACAAATAGAATAATCTTAAATTGTAAAAAAACAGAAATTTATGCGGATAAAACACTTATGGAGATTGTAATATACAACCTAATCTCAAACGCACTTAAATATTCAAAAAAAGAAGTAACAATAAATATTAATGAAAATTTTGAAATTAAAGACAAAGGAAAAGGCATAGAAGAAAAAGAAATAGAATTAATCAAACAAAAATTTTACCGAATAGCCAAAAACGACTGGGATAATTCATTGGGATTAGGGCTGGCAATTGTTGAAAAAATACTTAAAATTCATAAAACACATCTTCAGATTGAAAGCGAAAAAGGAAAAGGAAGCAGGTTTTATTTTGATATTACTTCATTAAAAAGTAAGGAACCATAATAATAATTCCGGTAAGGATTAGAAGCCCTATAAATATTCCAAATATAAACTTGCCGAAATTAAACGGCTTTTCTTCCTGAGTGTTATTCTCAGTATTTAACTCTTTGTTTTCCATGCCAAATTCTCCTAATTAATTTCTTTTACGTTTGCAAACGCGGCTTTTAGATACGTCGTATCTTCAGGTGTCAAAATATAAAATGTATCGCTTCCGTCACTAAGATTAAAAAGATCTGCAAGTGCATCCACATTCATAGCTTTAAACCCATTTTTTCTTACTTCCTCAATCGCCTCTAAATCGTTTACACAAAAAACAGGCGTCTCAGGAAGAGTTTTTGCAACCTCAACGGCTTTTTTAATTCTTTCAAACTTATCTTTATCTGCGGTATATACATAAATATATGTCATTAAATTCCTTTTTTAGCAATTATATAAAAAAGACAAAATTTGTCAACTTTTCTTTTTTCTCATATTGATATACATATGGATTATATCGATAGCCGCAGGTGTTACCCCGCTTATTTCACTTGCCGCAAAAAGTGTAGGCGGTCTGAACTTTTCAAGTTTTTCAACAATTTCACGGCTCAGACCCGGAATTCCTTTGTATTCAAAATCTTCAGGGATTTTTACGCTTAGCATTTCTTTCATTTTATCAATCTGTGCTTTTTGTCTTTCGATATAGTGGTGATATCTTGCATCTATCAAAATCTGCTCAAGCGCGTCTTCGCTGAATTCTTTAAATTCAGGTGCCAGTTTTAGAAGTTTTTCTTTATTGAATGTGTGTCTTCCGGCTATTTTTCTTATTTCCATTTTGCTTTGGATTTTTTCTTCGCCCATTTCCTCAAGAAGTGCGTTTATCTGTTTGTTAGGCGTTACAAACGTTTCATTGAGTATTTTCATTCCCTTATTTATCTCTTCTCTTAATTTCTGCACCCTCTCATACGTCTTATCATCCAAAATTCCAAGCTCATGTCCGTAATCCGCAAGTCTTAGAATTGCATTATCTTCTCTGAGTAGGAGTCTATATTCACTTCTGCTTGTAAACATTCTATATGGTTCGTTTGTCCCTTTTGTAACCAAATCGTCAATAAGCACACCTATATATGCTTCGTCCCTTCTGAAAATTATTGGCTCTTTGCCGTCGATTTTAAGCGCTGCGTTGATTCCGGCCATAATTCCCTGAGCGGCGGCTTCTTCGTATCCCGTCGTTCCGTTAATCTGCCCCGCAAAGAAAAGGCCTTCGATTTCTTTAGTCTCAAGTGAATGTTTAAGGTTTGTAGGCTGTATGAAATCGTATTCAATTGCATATCCGAATCTCACTATTTTAGCATTTTCAAGCCCCGGGATTGAATGGATAAAGTCTTCCTGAACATCCATAGGAAGAGAAGTCGAAAGTCCGTTTAGATAATATTCCGTGGCTTCCAAAGTCTGAGGCTCCACAAATACGTGATGGCGTTCTTTATCAGGGAATTTATTCAGTTTATCTTCGATACTTGGGCAGTATCTAGGACCCACACCCTCAATCTGTCCCGTAAAAAGCGGGGCTCTGTGGAAGTTACTTTTAATAATGTCGTGTGTCGTTTCGTTTGTATATGTTATGTAACACGGAAGCTGAGTCGGGTTAAACGTTTTTTTATCCGTTCTGAAACTAAAAGGTTTAGGGTTTTCATCACCCGGCTGTATTTCCATTTTGGAAAAATCAATAGTTCTTGCATCAATCCTTGCGGTAGTTCCGGTTTTTAATCTCTCTAACTTAAATCCCAAGTCCTCAAGAGATTTGCTGATCTTTTTAGCCGGAAGTTCGTGAAATCTTCCACCTTCAAGTTTAACGGGACCGAAATGCATAATACCTCTCATAAACGTCCCGGTGGTAAGAATAAGGGCTTTTGTTTTGTATTCGTTTAAAAGATTGGTTTTAACCCCGACAACTTTTCCGTTTTTTACGATTATTTCGTCAACTATTTCCTGTGCTATGGTTAAATTAGGCGTATTTAGACATACCGTTCTCATATATATTCTGTATCTGTCCATATCTATCTGCGCCCTGGACCCTCTCACCGCCGGACCCCTGTTTTCATTAAGGATCCTGAACTGAATACCTGCATGGTCGGTAGCAAGAGCCATTTCTCCGCCAAGTGCGTCTATTTCTTTAACCAAATGCCCTTTTGCAAGACCTCCGATTGCCGGGTTACAGCTTGCCGCTCCGATTTGTTCCACAAGCATGGTAAGAAGTAAAACTTTTTTACCCATTCTGGCAGGTGCTAATGCGGCTTCTATTCCCGCATGCCCACCGCCTACTACTATTACATCAAATTCTTTCATCAAACTCCTTTAGTTTTTCGGCATTTTCAATGTATTTTTCTATATTTCCGTATTTTTTGGAAAGTTTCAGCATTTCATCAAATTCAACTTCATTTTTAGGTATAGCAACATCCTCCACAAATACATCGAGCAAAACATTGGTATTGCCTATAAGCATTAGATATTTTCTGCTCTGATATTCAAAAAGAACAATTTTGTTTTTTGCATCCACAGGTTTTTGGGCCAAAACCTTCATATCTTCTTTTAATTTCGGAAGATGAACGGCTTTTTTCTTTATATACCACAAAATAAAAGCCAATATAATTAAAATTGTTATTCCGACAATATAAGACAATGTATCAAGACCCTGCCTGTTTACGCTCAGATTTTTTATGCTGTTATTTTGAATACCGGTCTTTTGAACAGGCTTGGTATTGATTATTCTAAACCTCACCCCGTATCCGTCCGGTGTCAGCGCAACAGACGTTTTAAATACACTATTGGAAGTTATGTCTATTTTTACGCCGTTTTTTTCAGGCGAAATTATAATAGAATTTATAAAATTTTTCTTGAACTCTTTTTGAATAATTTTATCAGTGCTGATTCCCGTAATGATATATGAATTTTTAGATATTTGCTTTACTTTTCCTTTAAATGCGTCATCAAGAGAAAACAGAACATCAAGCTTGTTTTTTCCTTCAAAAAAATTCACATTAATTAAATTTGCACCAAATAAAAATATTCCTAAAAATAAAAAAATTATTTTTTTCACAAAAACTCCTTCTTTTTAAGTCGATAAGCTGTTAAGTAGGTAAGTTGTGAAGGGCGTATATGCAATATTATCGTATTTTATATAAACTTTTATAATTTCCTTCACAACCTCACAACTTATCTACTTCACAACTTGCCTAATGTTCTTTTGTTAAGTAATATATCAGCTGGTTTGCATCAAGCACTTCATTAAGCCTTATTGCAAGGTTTTTCTCATATACCATAACCTCACCTTTACCTATTATACGGCCATTTATATAAACTTCGGCACTTTCACCTTCCGGTTTTTGAAGGTCTATTACGCTTCCTTTTTGTAATGCAAGTATCTCTCTTAATGTAATGTCAACCCTTCCAAGATCGCTTTCAAAAAGCACTTCTGTGTCTAAAAGATTTGAATAATCCGGAATAAACTCTTCGATATCTTCTTCTGTAAATTTTTTTTCTTCCATTATTTCTCCTTAAACAGGATATAAAAACATTTGTTTCCGTTAAATTTAAACGACAATATATCGTCATAATCAATATTTCCGTCAAATTCTCCAAGAAATTCCGGGACTGAAATATCAAAATTTATGTTTTTTTTAGCGGCTATTATTTTTGCGTTTCCAATAATCTGATTTGCAATTTCTTTTGTCAAATCTTCCGTATCGTAATTATCTTCACCAAAATAATAATTGGCAATATAACTTAATTTTTCGTTCGGGACAATTATATATATATCATAATTTTCATCGCCATTTATTGAAATTTTACTCACAAAACCGCCGCTTACTTTTTCATCACACTCGTCGGCTTTGGCTTCAATAGAATCCATAAAGTTTTGAACTGCTTCTTTGATAATATTAAACATCCCTTTTCCTTTTTAGATTTTATAAAACATTAATAAACTTCTGTTTATTTTTACTATGATATAATTTTATCAAAAAAGGCTTAATTTGATAAGTGCCGTAATTATTGGAATTTTCGTAGGGTTCGCTTCCGGTTTTTTTGGAATAGGAGGCGGGACTGTTTTAGTTCCCGTTTTGCTTTTTTTAGGTTTTCATTTTAAAGAAGCAATAGGAATCAGTGTAACTCAGATGATGCTAAGTTCAATTTACGGATCATATCTTAATTACAAAAAAGGCCTTTTAAAAATCAAAAACGGCCTCTCGCTTGCCGTTGGAGGCGCTCTGGGTGCAAGTCTTAGCGGATATATTGTAAAACATACTTCAAAAGAGGTTTTGGGATTTATATTTTTAACACTTGTATTCATTGCTATAGTAAGATTTTTTATAACAGTCCCGGAACCAAAAGACGAACCGCCGATTGATAACAAAAAGCTGTTTTTTATAGGATTTTTCGTAGGAATGATTGCAATAAGCGTAGGTGTTGGGGGTGCCATATTAATCACACCCATACTTGTAGGATTTTTGCATTACAGACTTAAAACAACCGTGAGTTTGAGTCTCTTTTTTGTGGTTTTTTCTTCAATTTCTGGATTTATTTCACAAAGCCTTGCAGGACATATAGACTATTCCAAAGGTTTTACAATCGGTCTTGCATCCCTTATAGGCACATATTTCGGTATCAAACTATACCATACAATGAGCCCTAAACATCATAAAAAATTCCTACTTGTATGGTATATATTCGTATTTTGCGCAACAACATACAAACTCTATTTTCAAGGACATTAATGGATATTAAACTTTTAACCGAACTTATCGTAATACTTCTAATTGGGTTTAGAATATACACACTTGAAAAATTCGGAATCAAATCAGCTGCCGATAAATTGTTTGCGCTTTATTACATAAAAAACCACTATCCCCTTATAGGTTATACCATCATTTTTTATATATTTGAAATAATTATCATAGAGATGATAGCCCTTAAAATAGTGGATATTACACTTATAATTATCGCAATGATTGAACTATTTATGATCTATAGACATCTTTTTATAGCTCTTAAAACGGACGACAGGGACGATTACATAGACACGGTTATTAAAAGAATGTTTACAACCCTCACCTACAGCGAATACCAGCAGATAAAAGACGAACTTTACAAACACCAGCCAAAATGGAAACTATACATAACCGAAATGCTTGTGTTTTTCTTTGCTATATGGGCGATTGAGTTTCAGTAAGAAAAGTAGTTAAGGTTTTTGAAATTAGTTATGATTTTTAAAATTGCTTAAGGTTATTTAATGCATCGATATATTTTATTAGGGTTGTTGTGTTTTTTGAGGTTATTAAAGTTATTAAGTTATTAAGGTTTTATAGTTATTAAAATGATTTGAGATAATTGAAATTTTATGATTTTTGAACTTGTTAATATATTAGTAATAAACAAGGGGTCTGTCACTATTAAGTTCTATTTTTTTATCTTAAATTATTTTGATTTTGTGCCTTACGCATCCCAAAAAATTTCACAACTTTTTAAGAACTTCTATTTTTCCATTTAGAAACAATTGTAACTGATACAGGTAAAAATTTATTGCTTCAAAAATTATTTTAATAAACCCATTTCTTAAACTTTCCTTAAATTTATGGTATAATTCGCGATTAATTTCACGCAGGAGCATAAATAAATGGATAAAATCAAAATAATAGGTGCCAGGGAAAACAACCTCAAAAATATAAACCTTGAAATACCAAAAAATAAGCTTATAGTATTTACGGGACTATCAGGAAGCGGCAAATCCACACTTGCATTCGATACTCTTTATGCAGAGGGTCAGAGAAGATATATTGAAAGCCTTTCAAGTTATGCAAGGCAGTTTTTGCAAAAAACAGGAAAACCGGAAGTGGATAAAATAGACGGGCTTACCCCGGCTATTGCAATTGATCAGAAAACCACCTCCAAAAACCCACGCTCAACAGTAGGAACGGTTACAGAAATATACGATTATTTAAGACTATTATATGCAAGAATCGGTATCCAGCACTGCCATCTGTGCGGCAAGCAGATAACCCAGATGACCCCCCAGGATATTATAAATGAAGTGCTAAAACTTCCCGAAGGCGCCAAAATAATCATTTACGCTCCTATTGTAAAAGAGAAAAAAGGCGAATTTCACGATCTGCTTGAGAAACTTCGAAAAGAAGGAATTATAAGAGCATACATAGACGGCGTTATTGTTAGACTTGATGAAGAGATTGAGCTTAAAAAAACAAAAAAACATACCATCAAAGCTATAATAGACAGGGTTATCGTAAAAGAAGAAAACAAATCCAGAATAGCTGAAGCTGTTGAAAAGGCTCTTAATAAAAGCTTTGGTGAGGTTGAAATAGAAATATTAAACGCAAAAGAATTAGGGCTTGATAGGGATTTTATCCATTACAGCGAACATCTTGCGTGTTTTGATTGTAAGATAAGTTTTGAAGAACTTGAACCTGTGAGTTTTTCGTTCAACTCACCAAAAGGCGCCTGTCCGAAATGTGACGGGCTTGGTGTTACTTATACGCTTGACATTGAAAAGGTTATAAAAGACAAGCCTCTGAATAAAGGCGCAATCCCGCTTATTTGGGGATTTAACAAAAAATATTATCAGGAATTTTTTAAAGCTCTGTGTCGTGAACTTGATATAGATATGAATAAAAGCTTTTTCGAACTTGACGACCTTCAAAAAAGAATAATTTTAAACGGAACCGCTTACGATATAGAATTCGAATACGGAAAACACAAAATTTCAAAAAGATGGCCGGGACTAAGACAAATAGCGCTTGATTTATATAAAGACGAAGATATGAGCGAAATTATGAGTGAGAGCATATGTCCTTCATGTAAAGGATTCAGACTCCGTCCGGAAAGCCTGGCGGTTAAAGTAGCGGGAAAAACGATAAGTGAAATTATCTCAATGCCTATAAGCGATGCGTATGAGTTTTTCAAAAACGAAGAAAACTTCTCACATCTAAACGAGCAAGAAAAAAGAATTGCCGAGCCTATTTTAAAAGAGATAAGGGAAAGACTCTTTTTCCTTGTGGACGTGGGACTCGGATACCTCACCCTTCATAGAGACGCAAGAACGATCAGCGGGGGTGAGAGCCAGAGAATAAGAATCGCAAGCCAAATCGGAAGCGGACTGACCGGCGTTATGTATGTATTAGACGAGCCGAGTATCGGACTGCATGAAAGAGATACGCTTAAACTCATAAACACACTTAAAAACTTAAAAAACAAAGGCAACACCGTAATAGTCGTAGAACACGACAGGGAAACCATCCTTAATGCGGATCATATCGTGGATATCGGTCCTGGAGCGGGGAAATTCGGAGGAGAGGTAATATTTAGCGGAAATGTGGATGAACTTCTAAAAAGCGACACCGAAACGGCAAAATACATTAAACGGGAAAAAGACATAAACTATAGAAAAGACAGACCTCAAAGCGAATGGATAGAAATTAAAAACGTAAATATTCACAATATTAAAAATTTAGACGTAAAAATTCCTTTGAGAAACCTCGTATGTGTTACGGGGGTAAGCGGAAGCGGGAAAAGCTCGCTTATTTTGCAGACACTTCTTCCCGTTGCAAGGGAAATACTAAATCACGCACACAAAATCCAAAAGGTAAAAGGCGTGGAAATTAAGGGGCTTAAACAGCTTGATAAAGTAATTTATCTCGACCAGAGCCCTATCGGAAGAACACCGAGAAGCAACCCCGCAACTTACACAGGTGTGTTTGATGATATAAGAAACCTCTTTGCCCAGACTCCCGAAGCGCAGCTTAGAGGCTATACGCCAGGGAGATTCAGCTTTAACGTAAAAGGCGGAAGATGTGAGGTGTGTAAGGGTGAAGGACAGATAAAAATAGAAATGCACTTCCTGCCGGATGTAATGGTAACATGCGAAGCGTGCGGCGGAAAAAGATATAACGAACAGACGCTTGAAATTAAATACAAAGGCAAATCAATTGCGGATGTGCTTGAAATGAGTGTGGATGAAGCGTATGATTTTTTTGAAAAAATACCTAAAATAAAACAGAAACTCAAAACCCTAAAAGACGTGGGGCTCGGATACATTACACTCGGACAAAACGCCACAACCCTAAGCGGAGGGGAAGCACAGAGAATTAAGCTATCTAAAGAGCTCAGCCGCCGCGATACAGGAAATACTCTTTATATTCTTGACGAACCTACAACGGGGCTTCATTTTGCGGATATCGACAGGCTCGTTCAGGTGCTTCAGCATCTTGTTGATCTTGGAAACAGCGTAATTGTAATCGAACACAACCTCGATTTTATTAAAAACGCGGATTATATTATCGATATGGGGCCTGAAGGCGGAAGCGGAGGCGGAAAAGTAATAGCAACAGGAAGTGTTGAGGAAGTAGCAAAAAAATACACAGATATAAGCTATACCGCAAAATTTTTGGCTCAGGAAATTAAAAACACTAAATAAAAATTTAAAAACCCTCAGACTCTCTTCCCTCTTACAACAGATCCTTGCAACATTTTAAACAGATAATTAAACAACATATTCATCAAGTTTTCCATATAAAGTGTTTGGTGCCTGACACTATAATGCAAGACTGATATAAACATCTTAAAATCTGCAAACTGATTATTCATCAGTTATAAAAAAGCAACGAAAAAATTATTTTTCGTCAAAACTTCCGTAATTTAAATATTTTTCAAATCTTTTTTGAAGAAGTTCTTCTTTTGAAAGTTCTTTTAATTCTTTTACTTTTTCCAAAAAGTAATTTTTAATGTTTTTGGCCGTGGTTTCATAATCTCTATGAGCCCCCTCTAACGGCTCGTCTATAATATCATCTATAAGACCCAATTCTTTAAGCTCTTCTGCCGAAATTTTAAGAGCTTTTGTGGCGGTTTCGGCTTTTGAATTATCACCCCATAAAATAGCGGCACAACCTTCCGGTGAAATGACGCTGAATACCGAATATTTTAACATTGCGAATTTATCCGCCACACCTATTGCAAGCGCACCGCCACTTCCGCCTTCACCGATTACAACAGAAACTGTTGGGGTTTTGATTCTGGAAAGTTCAAATAAGTTTCTGGCAATTGCTTCACTTTGACCTCTTTCTTCAGCCCCGATACCCGGAAATGCACCCGGTGTATCTACAAGAAAAAGAATAGGCAAATCAAACTTTTCAGCAAGTTTTGCTACCCTAAGAGCCTTTCTGTATCCTTCCGGATGAGGCATTCCGAAGTTTCTTGCAAGTTTTTCTTTTGTGTTTCTACCTTTTTCTTCACCAATTACAACACATTTAGTATTATCAATCATTCCTATATAACATACAATAGATGCGTCGTCTCTAAATTCTCTATCACCATGTATTTCGATTTTTTCATCCATAATTAAATCAATAAAATCTATTGCATGAGGTCTGTCCGGATGACGTGCTAAAAGAAGTTTCTGATAAGGTGTTAGGTTTTTAAATGTTTTTTCTATTTCTTTTTCAAGTTCTTTTTGTAAAGTAGAAGCGGCATGAGAGTCGCCTTTTATTTTAGCGACGTCAATCTGCTCTTTTAATTCTTCAATTCTTTTTTCAAAATCAAGTACTGCCAAAGTATGCCTTTATTTTACTTTTTTAAAGATTACAACTCCGTTTGTCCCACCAAAACCGAATGAGTTAGACATTGCTACATTTATTTCAGCTTCTCTTGCTTCATTCGGAATATAATCCAAATCACAATCTGGATCAGGTTCTTCATAGTTTATTGTTGGTGGCATTATATTTCTTTCCATCGCCATTAATGTAATAACGGCTTCAATAGTTCCGGCAGCACCGAGGCAATGCCCTGTAGCACCTTTTGTAGAACTAACAGGCGGGCAGTTTTCTTTGCTTCCGAAAAGTGTTTTAAGTGCCATTGTTTCATACATATCATTATATTTTGTAGATGTTCCGTGAGCATTAACATAATCTATTTTAGGTTCACCGGCCATTTCATAAGCCATCTTCATAGCTCTATATGCACCTTCGCCGCCTGGTGCTGGCGTTGTAATATGGTTTGCATCACCGCTTTCACCAATTCCTATTATTTCAGCGTAAATTTTGGCACCTCTTGCCACTGCGTCTTCATATTTTTCAAGTATTAAACACGCTCCGCCCTCACCCATTACAAATCCGTCTCTTTTCGCATCAAAAGGTCTTGAAGCGTGCGCAGGATCGTCATTTCTTGTTGAAAGTGCCTTCATAGCGGCAAATCCACCTACACCTATTTCACAAATCGCAGCCTCACCTGCAACGACCATCATTTTATCCGCAAGTCCAAGTTTAATAGTTTTAAAAGCTTCAGTAATGGCATGTGTTCCAGCCGCACAAGCAGTAACACTTGAAAGGTTAGGGCCTTTTAGTCCGTATTCGATAGAAACAAATCCACCAAGCATATTTACAAGTGCACTTGGAATAAAAAATGGAGATATTCTTCTAGGACCTCTTGTTTCACAAATAACAGAATTCTTTTGAATATTTGGCAGCCCGCCTATTCCACTTGCTGCTGAAATACCAAATCTGTTTCCGTCATAATCGCTAAGTCCGCTATCAGCCATTGCTTCTTTGGCAGCCGCAATTCCTAAATGAATAAATCTATCAGCTTTTTTTACTTCTTTAGGATCCATAACGTTTTTAGGATCAAAACCTTTAACTTCCCCCGCTATTTGAGAACCGAACCCTTCAGGATCAAAATGTGTTATTCTGTCAATTCCGGTCTTTCCGGCAATAATATTTTCAAATGCCTCTTCTTTATTGAGACCAACTGCATTTATCATACCTATTCCGGTTACAACAACTCTCATATATTTCCTTTTTTTGAGGTTAATATTAATAGATATTATAAAAATATCCGTTAATATTATCCCCGGAAGGGAAAAAAATTAAGATTTTGCTTTTTCGATGTAATCGATTACATCCTGAACAGTTTGGATTTTTTCAGCTTCACTATCAGGAATTTCGATTTCAAATTTTTCTTCAAGAGCCATAATCATTTCAACAACGTCAAGGCTGTCAGCTCCAAGATCTTCTACGAATTTAGCTTCCGGTTTAACTTCTTCAGGAGCAACGTTTAATTGCTCAACGATAACTTCTTTTACTTCATCAAATAATGCCATTATTTCTCCTTTTGTTTTTTATTTTTGCCATTTTAGCATAAAATTGTTTAATTCTCAATTTTTACATATACATTCCACCATTTACTTTTAAAGTCTCACCAGTAATGTAACTAGCAGCATCACTTAAAAGAAAAGCAACCGCGTTTGCAACTTCACTAGGTGCTGCGAATCTTTTTAGAGGAATTCTATTTAGCATCTCTTCTTTTACCTTTTCAGGCAAATCTTTTGTCATATCGGTATCAATAAATCCAGGCGTTACGCTGTTAAATCTAATTCCCCTAGCCGCACCTTCGAGTGCGAATGTTTTTGTCATTGCGATTACGCCGCCTTTGCTTGCCACATAGTTTGCCTGTCCCAAATTGCCAGCTTCCGCTACAACACTTGCTACATTTACAACGCTTCCAAATCTTTTTTTACTCATAACCTTAAGAGCTTCCCTGCAACCTACAAATGTAGAAGTAAGGTTTGCGTCAATTACTTTTTTGAAATCTTCAACACTCATTCTCATTGCAAGTTTGTCGTTTGTAATACCTGCGTTGTTTACAAGGTAACTAAGTTCCCCGTCGCTGTCGATTATAGTTTTTATAGCTTCTACAAAAGCTTTTTCATCGCTAACGTCAAAACCTATTACAGCCGCCTGACCTCCGGCTGCTTCAATCTCTTCTTTAACCCTATCTGCAGCTTCTGCACCGCTTCTGTAGTTTATCCATACTTTAAGTCCGTATCCAGCTAAAACTTTTGCGATTTCAGCACCTATTCCCCTGCTTGCACCCGTAACTAAAACATTCTTTCCACTGAATTTCATAAAATCTCCTTCATTAACATTTCGTTCACTTTTATTATGATAAAATTTTATCTAAAAAAGGCAAATAATGTTATATTACCTTTATGAACAATTTCATATAAACATATTCCATTATATTACTTTTAGAGCAATTTTGGCATTCTTTTTATCATTTTTCATTACAATAACAATTATGCCCAAATTTATAAAATGGGCCAAATCAAAAGCCACTCAACCGATTTTTGAACTTGCACCTGACAATCACAAAACAAAAAATTCTACCCCGACAATGGGTGGGCTTATTTTTATTTCAAGCGCAATTATTTCCATACTGATTACAACAGAATTAAATAAATACGTATTATTAACTCTTCTGTTACTTGTTTATTTTACATACCTCGGTTTTATAGATGACTTTGGAAAAATTAAAGGCTCTTCAAATCAGGCAGGACTTAGTGCCAAAAAAAAATTCGCTCTTCAATGGATAGGTGCACTGGTTATTTCTTATCTGCTTATTAAAATAGGATTTGACACAAAACTTTATGTGCCTTTTTACAAATACCCTGTTTTTGATATGGGTTATTTTGCAATTGTTTTCTGGGCGTTTATTATTGTTGCCATGAGCAATGCGGTAAATCTTACAGACGGACTTGACGGACTTGCCACGGTTCCGTCTATATTTTCCCTGTTTACACTAGGAATACTTTTATATATAGTCGGAAACTATAAATTTAGCTCATATCTTTTTTATCCTTTTGAGCTTGGTGTCGGTGAACTTACCATAATCGTATTTGCACTAATCGGTGCACTTTTAGGCTTTTTATGGTATAACGCGAATCCTGCAGAAGTGTTTATGGGTGATAGTGGAAGTCTGCCTCTTGGAGCGTTGCTTGGATTTTTGGCAATAGTCGCTAAGAGTGAGCTTCTTTTAATATTTATAGCGTTTGTATTTATAATGGAAACCGTATCTGTTATATTGCAGGTGGGAAGTTACAAGACAAGAGGCAAAAGAGTTTTCAAAATGGCACCTATACATCATCATTTCGAAATGCTGGGATGGAAAGAAAATAAAATTACGATAAGATTCTGGATAATGGCATTAATTACAAATTTAATAGCAATTTTATCCATAAAAATTAGATAAGGAAAAACATGTTTGAAGAAAATGAAAAATTAAAAGCCGAACTTAAAATATTTAAAATAAAAGCCGTTAAAGAAAAAGTGATACTTTTTGGCGTTATTCTTTTAATTTTGGCTGAACTCGTGGCACTGGGCGTTTTTTTAAAAAACACATTAAGTCCAAGCGTTCCCGTAACCAAACCTTACGTAGCCGTAATTAATATTAATAAAACAATTACTATAGATTACATAAATAAATTAATCAGCAAAATGGATAAATTAAAAAAAGACAAAAACTGCAAAGAGTTTTTACTTATATTTAATACGCCTGGTGGCAGTCCCAGTGCAAGTGACGAATTTAACTCTTATCTTAAATTTTTAAATAAAAGTAAAAAAGTAAACGTTTACGTAGAAAGTATGGCGGCCAGCGGAGGATACTACATTATAAGCGCAATCAAACCGATAGTGGCAAACAAAAACGCTGTAGTCGGAAGCATAGGCGTGATTATGCCTCATTTCGTAATAGGGAAACTTGCAAAAAAAATCGGCGTGGAAGAAGACGACATTGCGGTAGGAAAATATAAAAAGCCTGTTTCGTTATTTAAAAAAACCTCACCAGAGCAAAAAGAATATATTTTAAAAAACCTGTTACTTCCTACTTATGAAAATTTTTTGCAAACCGTAGCAAACGACAGAAATATATCAGTTGATAAATTAAAACAATATGCCGATGGTAAAATTTTTATCGCTACAAAAGTTAAAGGAATTCTTGTAGATAAAATATCATCTCTTATCGAATATAAAAACGAAATTAAAAAAAGACTAGGGGATATCGAATTTGTAAATATAAACCTTGATAAGAAAAAATTCCCATATTTAAACATTAAATTAGATTCAGACATTGGGGAAATGTTAAAAGGATATCTGCATCAATGAAATCTCTGTTTGGGTATGGAATTACGACAAAGGCAATAGCAAAAACCGGCGGGTGGCACATATTTGACGATAAATTTGAAAAAAGCTCATTTGACAGATACGGAAACAAACTTTTACCTTCAAACGAATTTAATCCCGACAAATCAAAACTTGAAATAACATCACCGGGAATTCCTCCAACCCATCCTCTAATAAAAAAAGCAAAAAACCTCATAAGTGAATTTGATTATTTTTACGAAAAGTCGCCCTTTCAAATATGGGTCACCGGAACAAACGGCAAAACCACAACTACACAAATGATATATAACTTATTAAAAGAACACAATGCAAATATAGGCGGAAACATAGGAATTCCTCTGGCAGATCTGAAAAAAGATGCAAACTTCTGGGTTATTGAAGCGAGCAGTTTTCAGCTTCATTATACCAAATACGCAAAACCCAATATTTTTATCATACTTCCTTTAAAAGAAGACCATACATCATGGCACGGCGATTTCGAAGAATACGTAAAAGCAAAAATCTCCCCTTTAAAAAGAATGACGGAAAGAGACGTGGTAATAATGCCAAAAAACCTTGATACCGATACCAAAGCATTTAAAATTTTATACGAAAACGAAAAAGATTTAATAAAATATTTTGATTTTAAAAACACTTATTTTGAAACTCCTTTTTTACTTGACGAACTTCTTGCAAAAGCGGTTTATAAAATCCTTTTTTTAAAAGAAAAAAATTTAGAAAACTTTAAAATAGATCCCCATAAACTTGAAGAGTTTAAAGATTCAAAAGGAAGGCTTTGGGTGGATGATTCAAAAGCCACCAATATCGATGCCACAATTAATGCTTTAAAAAGATATAAAAATCAAAAAATCTACCTTATTTTGGGCGGGGATGACAAAGGACAGGATTTTACATCTTTATTTGAATATATGAGGAGTTTGGATATTAAATTATTTATAATAGGTGCAAAAACGGATATTTTGAAAAAAATGGCTTTGAGTTACAATTTGGATTTTGAAATTTCTAAAACTTTAGAGCAAGCCATAAGAGCAATAAAAAAAATACACACTATCAATTCAGTTGCTTTATTAAGCCCGGCATGTGCCAGTTTTGATCAGTTCAAAGGTTATAAAGAAAGAGGGGAAATTTTTAAAAAACTTGTTTTATTATAATTTAAGCATATTTTAAGATTCGTTTAGTATAATTTCAGTCCTTGCCCAGGTAGCTCAGTCGGTAGAGCAAGGGACTGAAAATCCCTGTGTCGGCGGTTCGATTCCGTCCCTGGGCACCATTTAAACATTTTTTGTTTAGTGCCAGACACTAAATATTTATTTCCAATATATTAAAATATTTATACTTTAAATTTCTTCAACAATTTTATTTTTTAAAAATCAGACAAGGGGAAAACCTTATCTGAATACTGGAGTAAATACTGGAACTTTTGGTGTATTTTTTGGCTGCTGTTGAGTTTTTGCTGGTGTCATTTTAACATTCAATTTAATAAATTTAAATTGACTTGCTGGAATTTTATATTTATTTTTAGGCGTTTCTTTTCTTCCATTATAATTTAATGGTTTTCCATTTAAAAAGTTGATTAATATTCTTGGTTCATATGCTAATCTTGGATCTCTCCATCTATCAGCAGCTAAATCTTGTTTTGATACCAAGTTAAGAGTAATATCTTTTACACCTACTTCACTACAACCACATCTTTCATCATGTTTTCCTTTTCTATCAAGTTCGCATTTTATATATTCAAGCACACCTTTTCCGTTTCTTATTGTTACCTGTCCTCTTGAATTTTTATGTGTAACCCTATAATCAATTAAACCTTGAACCGGTTCTCCCCTAAATCCGATTCTGTCAAAACCGCTGGCAGGTTTTGGTTCTCTATACATTGGAGATTTGATAGGATTTATAGGATTAAATGCACACGTATTAAGAGGTCTTGATTCATCCATATATTTTTGAGGATGAGTTAAATCAAAAAGTGTTAAATCCAAACTTAAACCAAATCCTGATTCACCTTTTTTAGTTCTTACAACTAAAGGCATTCCTTTATACTGACTTCTTTTCCATTCAATTTTCGCAACTTTTAATATTGCTTTTAACCTGTTTCTATCAGCTTTAAATTTTAAAGCCGCAACAACTCTCATAGGATTACCACCTGTTTCCGTATCACCAGCTACAACTTCAAATCCTGAAGCACTAGCCGTTTTTAATGCTGTGCTTATTTTTCCGTCAAATCCACCCAAGTTATCCAATACAATCGGTGTATAACAATCCTGCACATATCTCTCAGGCATTACTTTATCTTCAATATTCAAAATATTTCTTCTATCTCTATAATAGATTGCAAGCTGTTCACATCTATTAGTAAAGTTTTCATTACATTGTTTTGCAGCTTTTAATAAATCATTGAATTCTTTAAGCCATGCATTTTTATATCTTTTAATTGCATTTACTCTGTATTGTTTTTTTCTATTAGTTGTTCCCAATGCAAAAAATTTCTGGGTTTTTGGATTAATAACAAAATCAGCATCCTTCATTGCAGCTTTTAAATCCCATAAAGTATTTACGAAATAAGTCATATAAGTTTCTTTCGTATCACCTTGTAATATGTCGTTAAACGGATAATCGGCAAGCATTGAATAAGGTGCAATTATGTATTTCACTCTTTTTTTATATTTTTCACTTGCTGCATTATAAAAACGTTTTGCAAATTTTTCAAATTCATCAACGGTTGATGGTAATTCAGCTGTAGTTCCTGTGCTATATGTGTGAACTTTAAAATTACTAACACCAAATGTGCTCATTGCCGCTTTTTTAATATCAACATTCGCATTTACATCATAACTTACGCTTTTAATTCCAAGACCTGTTTTTGATGCAAATTCCATTGATTGTTTTAATGTTTGATTTTGAACACTAGCTGTTCCGATAAATTCTCTACCTTCTTGTATTCCTATTACAAATCCATCCCCACATCTTTGCCTAAATTCCGATACTTTATTTTGTTTAAGAAGTTGTTTTGCTTGCGGTGTTAATTTTACATATTCTATTCTTACGAATTTAGGTGCATCATAAAAATATGAATAAGCATATAACGTTACACTATAACTGCTGCTTTCGGTTTTTTGAAGCAAACTTGTTTTATTATTCGCTTTATAAGTTGTAGCACCGCTTAATGCCTTTAATGATATATCGGCACTTATATTTGTATTTTTGGTAATTTCTGAAGTCGTTTTAGTCCACCCAAAATTCCAATCCTGCTGAGGGCCTATTCCACCTTCATATAAATCCATCTTCACTATTTCAACACATTTACCCGTATACATCTTTCTATGAGTGTCGTAACCCGTTCCGTAATCTACCGCTCCTTCAGTTGCATCAAGTGTCAAAAAATCTACAGCCATATCTGCATGTGCCATTCCAACCATGGATACCAGTGCAGCCAAAACCATTGATAATTTAAATTTCATAGCCGCTCCTTTTTATTAATCTTGTATTAATTATACATTATTTTATAATTATTTGCAAATTAATCAAATTTTAAATTATGATTGTGTTAAAATTTCACTAAAAAAGGCTTGTTTTGAGAAAAATAGTAGTGTTTTTTGGAAAAGGCGGAAGTAATTTTTTAAATATTCTCAATCATCAAACCAATTATAAAGTAATTATGGGAATAACAAATAAAGAAAATTCATCTGTATTAAAAGAAAAAAATCTGCCACCAATTCTTATCAGCAAAGACCATATAGAAATATTTGAAAAACTCAAAGAATTAAATCCCGATTTAATAGTTTTAGCAGGTTATATGAGAATTATTCCTAATTATATAATTAATGAATTTAAAGGAAGAATTATTAATTTACATCCAAGTATTTTACCGGAATTTAAAGGATTAAACGCAGATAAATTATCTTTTGAATCAAAAAAAGCATGCGGAATTACAATCCATTATGCAGATGTTGAACTTGACAGCGGTGATATTATTTTACAATATCATATAAATCCATATAAATACAATAACTTTGAAAATTATTATAAAGAATTAAAAAAAGCCGAACATAAATTCCTGCCGGCCGTGATAGAAATGCTTTGTGATTAAATTATTTTAACTTAATTATTGTCCCCATTCCGTAATAATCCATAACAGCCTCACCTTTTTCATTTGTAGCAGGTGTAATAGTAACGGTTATGTTTTTTACACCATCCGCTTCCATTTCCGCAGCTTGTTCTTGAAGCATAATAATAACCTGTTTTACAGCATCAGTCGGAAGGACATCTTTATATAATCTATTTTGCTCAACTCTTACACTTCCATATGCAATTGTAAAACTTTCATGCGGTTCTTGAATTTCACCAAAACTTAAAATCTGTTCATTTATTTCTCTAGCCATAGTCATCCTTTTTTTTGGTTTATTATATTAAAGCCTAAGATGAATGTAAAGCATTAAAGTGTCAAATAAGTGTTTTTAAATTTTTAAAAAACATTTCTAAAGATTCTCTTATATCTCGGCGGTTAAATGCCAGAGGTGAAGGATGGAAACACACCCCTATTTTATATCCGTTTATATCATAAACCCCACATTTATTTAAATTTCTCACTTCCTTAGCCCATGGAATATATGAAAATGCTTTAATAGCTGAATTACCAAGTAATAAAATTAGTTTTGGCTTTACGATTTCTATTTCATTTTCTAATAATTTTGCACCTATTTTTAACTCAGAGGCTTTGGGAGTTCTATTTTTATTGTTTTCATAAGTCCTGAAAGGAAAAGCGTTGGTAATTAAAAAATCACTTTTTCTGTTTAAACCGCTTTGTTTGATTAAATATGCAAGATTCTCTCCGGCTTTTCCGACAAATGGCTGCTTAAATTTAACTTCATTTGCACCCGGTGCTTCACCAATTATCATAATCGGATTGTCTTTTTTTTCTGCAATATAAGGGTCATATACATCTGTAAAGTCAATTTTTTCGTTTAAATGGGCTTTTATATATTTACTTCTACTTTTATAAAAATCCAATAATTTTTCTTTCCAGCTCATTGCATCTCCATCAAATTTTTATAATTATACCAAACATAAATAAAAGTGTCTGGCACTATCATATAAAATAAAGTCAACTTTATTGTTTTTATTTAAATAAGAACAAAAAAATTAAGCTTTAATGTTTAGATTCATCCCTTTCCCTGTTGATGAAGCTGCCATTTCCTCTATTTTTTTGGTATTTTCAAAAGTTTTTTCCAAGATACTGCCTAATACATTTTTAACAACATCTTGGGCTTTTTTTTGAACATCAACCTGAATAGCAGTATGAAGATTTGTATTATTTACCTGCACAATATTCCTTTATCGTTTTTATCGTTTTTTGTAAATCATCATTGATTATTGTAATATCGGCTAAATCTGAATATATTTTATCCCTTTTTTCAAAAAGTTCTTTTGCCTTTTTTATATCTTGAAAAAGAGGCCTTTTTTTAATCTCTTCATCAGTCATTCTTTTTAAAATATCTTCAAAAGAAACCTTTAAATATATTACTTTTCCCGCCTCTTTAATTTCGGGAATATAAACCGGAAACCCACCGCCGACAGAAACTATTGTATTTATTACATTTTTTTTAATCCATTCAAAACATTTTTTTTCCATTTTTCTAAAAGACTCTTCACCCTCTTTTTCAAATATTTCATTTATCGTTTTGTTTTCGAAACTTTCAATTAAAATGTCAGTATCCAAAAAATAGGTATTTAATTCTTTTGCAAGCATTCTTCCGATTGTGGATTTGCCGCTTCCCATAAATCCTGTGAGGATTATGTTACTGGATTTCAATTTTTATACCTTCGTTGGTTTTAGTAAGCTTATACATATATTTTGCATCGAAATAAATAACAACTCTGTAATAGCCGTTGTGATTTCCTACTATTACTTTTTTTATAAACGATTTTTTCAAAAATTTTTTAATCGTTAAAAAATCCGCATCTTTTTTGAAGTCTAAAACTATCCTAAAAGGTTTCACAAGAAAAAAATGCCTGAGTAATTTATCTTTTGTTTGAATAAAAATTTTTTTATTTTTTATATACATAGTAAACAGATTTAAAAAATTCAATTCTTCCATTGGAAAATTTTGCGGTTTATGGGAAATATAAATCGGTTTATGAAAATCTATATGTTTATTTATTTGCACTTCTTTTTGTTTAACATCACCGCTTACGCTTTGATAAACAAACACAATTTTTTTAAGAATTCTTGCATCACTCGGAAGCGTTACTTTTGTTTCTTTAAAATATTGAGGGTTAATAACAATTGTATTTTGTGGTTTTATTACAGGTTCAAAAGGATTGATTCTGGCAAATAAAAAAGTGCAAATAAATAAAAATAGTAATTTTTTCACTCTCCACCTTGTAATTCTTTTAATTCAAAATACTCTTTTTGAAGCTTTTCGTTTTTTTTCTTTAAATTTCCAACATGAGTTTGTAAAGATTTATATTCGTTTTGTAAATCCAAAAGTCTCATATACGATCTGCTTCCAAAAAGAAGATCATATATATAAAATGCAAATAAAAAAGCAGCTATTATTACAATAATAATTTTATAGTCTATTTTTCTTTGTTGATGTAAATCGTCAAAATCAATCATCAATTAACTCCGATGAAAAGGAAAGACCTCTCATCGATTAAAATAGATCTTTTCCGATGTATTCTGCACCGGCGATACTTCTTGCAATTTCAAGAAGCCTATTATATTTTGCGTTTCTTTCACCTCTTGCAGGTGCACCCGTTTTGATTTCCCCACAATTTAACGCAACCGCAAAATCTGCAATAAACGCATCTTCACTCTCACCGCTTCTGTGGCTCATTACGGTTTTGTAATTGTTTCTTTGAGCAAGTCTAACCGTCTGCATAGTCTCACTAACGGTTCCGATTTGGTTAGGTTTAATTAAAATTGCGTTCGCAACGCCAAGTTCGATACCTTTTTGAAGAATTTTTTTGTTTGTAACAAACAAATCGTCACCTACAAGCTGAATTTTATTACCAAGTTTATCAGTAAGAATTTTCCATCCTTCCCAGTCTTCTTCAGCAACACCATCTTCAATTGAAACAATCGGATACTTATCGCAAAGATAAGCATAATAATCAACTAATTCTTCTGCACTTAATGTTTTATTTTCACCGGCCAAAACATATTTTCCGTCTTTATAAAACTCACTGCTTGCTGCATCAAGCGCTATTGTAATTTGTTCACCAGGCTTATATCCGGCTTTTTCAATAGCTTTAATAATATACTCAATTGGCTCTTCGTTGTTTTTGAAATTTGGCGCAAATCCACCCTCATCACCAAGTGCAGTATTATGCCCGTCCTCTACAAGAAGTTTTTTTAATGTATGATATATTTCGCTGCTGGCTCTAAGAGCTTCTGCAAAATCCTCAAAACCTGTTGGCATAATCATATATTCCTGTAAGTCCACATCATTATCCGCATGTGCTCCGCCGTTTATAATGTTTAACATAGGGGTCGGAAGAACAAGTGCATTCGCACCACCCAAATATCTAAAAAGCGGCATATTAAGTGAATTTGCCGCAGCTCTTGCCACTGCCATAGAAACACCTAAAATAGCATTAGCCCCAAGTTTTGATTTATTATCAGTCCCGTCTAATTCCAACATTACATTATCAATTTCAGCCTGATCATAAGGACTCATTCCGATTAATTCGTTAGCAATTAACGTATTTACATTTTCGCATGCTTTAAGAACGCCTTTGCCAAGAAATCTATCACCTCCATCTCTAAGTTCAAGAGCTTCGTTTACACCTGTGCTAGCACCGCTTGGAACAATTGCACTTGCTCTGCTTCCATCACTTAAAGTTACAGTGGCTCTAACCGTAGGATTTCCCCTTGAATCCAAAACCTCATCAGCAAATATGTCTTCAATAAATACCATTTACTCTCCTTTTAAATTTAATTCGTCTTCATTTTTTTCTATTGCTTCAATCATATGTGAAAGTTCTACGCCTAAAGCGTCTTTGATTTTTTCTTCAATTTCCTGGGCAAGTTCCGGATGTGTTTTTAAATATTCTTTTGCGTTTTCTTTTCCTTGGCCAAGTCTTGTAGCGCCGTAACTAAACCACGCCCCACTTTTATCAATTATGTCAAGTTTTACACCATAATCCAAAAGCTCACCTTCTCTACTTATACCTTTTCCAAACATAATGTCAAATTCGGCAATTCTAAATGGAGGCGCTACTTTATTTTTAACGACTTTTACTTTTACTCTGTTTCCGACTTCTTTATCCGCCTGTTTAAGAGTCGCTATTCTTCTAACATCAAGTCTTACAGACGAATAGAATTTCAGTGCATTACCGCCTGTAGTCGTTTCCGGGCTTCCGTATCCCATCATTCCTATTTTCATTCTTATCTGGTTGATAAATACAACGGTAGTGTTCATTTTATGAATAGCGGCAGTCAGTTTTCTTAAAGCCTGAGACATAAGTCTAGCCTGAACACCAACCTGAGCATCCCCCATGTTTCCTTCAATTTCTGCTTTTGGTGTAAGTGCGGCTACTGAGTCTATAACTATAATATCAACAGCACCACTTCTTGCAAGCGTTTCAACTATTTCAAGAGCCTGCTCACCATAATCAGGTTGTGAAACTAAAAGGTTATCAACATCTACACCAATATGTTTTGCATAAATAACGTCAAGTGCGTGCTCCGCATCTATAAATGCGGCAATACCGCCCTGTTTTTGAGCCTGAGCTATAATTGAAAGAGCCAAAGTAGTTTTACCACTACTTTCCGGTCCATAA
This sequence comes from Nautilia lithotrophica, assembly GCF_054656815.1. Classification (NCBI taxonomy): domain Bacteria; kingdom Pseudomonadati; phylum Campylobacterota; class Epsilonproteobacteria; order Nautiliales; family Nautiliaceae; genus Nautilia; species Nautilia lithotrophica. The sequence goes on along the minus strand of NZ_BAAHXN010000002.1, from coordinate 96,807 downwards.
ATTTCAGTAATTCTACCTTTTGGAATACCACCGATTCCAAGCGCCAGATCAAGCCCAAAACTTCCTGTAGGAATTGCTGCGATCGGTTCTATTTCCTTATCACTAAGCTTAACCAAAGAGCCTTTTCCGAACTGCTTGTCAATCTGTTTCATTGCAAGTTCGAGTGCTTTTTGCTTATTCGCATCCATATAAATCCTTTTTATAAATATTATGCAATTATATCAAATGTTGATATATTATTTTTTAATAAATTATTTAGATTTCGTCAATATTTTTGGGTTTACTAAAATAATACCCTTGAAGATAATCAACCCCCAATTCTTTAAGAATTTCAGCAATTTTTTCGTTTTCAACAAATTCCGCCACCACTGACAATTTAAATATTTTAGCCATATTTGTTAATGCTTTTACAAGTTTATAATTATTTATATTGTATTCAATATTTTTTATTAAACTACCATCGATTTTTAGTATCGAAACAGGAAGCTTAGTTATTAAATATGCTAAATTACTATGTCCGCTTCCAAAATCATCTATTGCAAATTCAATATCAATATTATGTAAAAATATTAAATAACCCATCAACTCTTCATTATGTAACTCTTCATCTTCCAAAATTTCAATTATTAATTTTTCCGCAACATTATATTCGTCAATTTTTTCAATCAAAAATTTTCTAAATTGTTCATTTGAAAGTTCAAACGCTGATAAATTTATTGAAAATTTATAATTTAATTTACTAAATTTTTGAAAACATTTTTCAATCATTATCTTTTGAAGATCGAAATATTGTCCTGTTTTTTTAGAAATTTCCAAAAAATAATATGGGGTATAAATTGTTCCATCATATTCTATTCTCATTAAACACTCATACTTTTCTGTTTTAAAAGTTTTACTATTCACTATTGGCTGCACAAAAGGAATTATTTTATCTTCTTTAATTGCTTTTTTTAAAATATTTTTCCATTTTATATTGTTTTCAAATTCCTTAACAATTGGCAAACTATCATTATAAATCACTATTTTTTTAGTTTTATCACTTTTTGCATATTTTAAAGCCATTTCCGCTTCTATTAAACTTTCACCCATTCCAGCACTCATTGTTATTTCTATTTCAGTTCCATCATCAACTACAAATTTATATGTTTCTATTTTTTTTATAGCTGTTTGCACTCTTTTTTCAAGTTTATTCAAATCTTTATCAACAAAAGCAAACTCATCCGCAGGCAATTTATACACCTTGCCGAAATTATTTAACATTTCACCAACTTTACATAAAACTTCATCACCTATTTCTAAGCCGTAAAAATCATTAATTTCTTTAAAGTAATCTATATTCAATATTGCAACATATTTATATTTTTTAAGATCGGAAATAAGTTTTTCCCTGTTCGGAAGCCCTGTTAGAGAATCAATTAAAAAGTTTTCTAAAAGTTCTTGCGTTTTTTTGTCAACTTCTTTTTGCAGATTACTATTTAATGTTTTTAATTTCTCGTTTTTCGTTTGAATTTTATTCTCATAATTATCTATTATGGATGATAGCAATTTATTTTCGTATTTTGTAAATAAAAAAACTACAATTAAAAATAATATTGAAATTATTATATAAAAAATAAAAATATTTTGTAATTCTTGTTTTATTTGTTTCTTTTTGTTCAAAATTAATGTATTTATTTCATTGATATAAACCTCACCAATTATCATCCAGTTAAATGGCTTATAATATTTTAAAAAAGAAACTTTCGCACTATATTTATTGTTTAATTTATTATTAAATTCAAAGCAGTTTAAAAATCCTTCTCTTTTTTTAATTATAGATTTAAAACATAATTTAATTTTTTGAAGACGATCTTTTGACTTTATCACCTCAGTTATATATTTACCTTCCAATTCCGGTTTTATAGGAACTGCAACAAATTTACCGATTTTATCTTTTATATTTAAAATTTCTATTATTGTTATATAACCATTATTAAATACGAACTTAACTTTATCTACCATTTCAATTACGGAATGTTTAATGTTTTTGTCAATTGATGCTTTTAAAACAGCAATAGTCATAAAATACTCTTTTGTATCTAATTCATTAACAAATGTTGTCCCTTTTATATACAAAACTCCTTTTGAAGTTTTCAAAATAAAAAAATTACCTCTTTTAATTAATTTATCTTTCAGTTCTTTAAAAAACAGATTCTTTTTTAATTTTTCGTATTTATTAAACTTTGCAAATATTTTATCACCTTTAATATCACCCATTACTATTATAAATTCAGGATGTTTTTTGGCAAATTGAGTTAATATATAATCAAAATTTTGAGGAGACTCTTTTTTTAAAATTGACACAAGAAAAGACAAACTTTCTTGAAGTTTGTTTAAATATTTTCTATTTTCTTTTATATTTATTTGGTTTATGTAATTAATCAAATTATCAACTTGGTTTTTTATAATGGTTTTTTTAGTGTTTATGAATTCTTTTTTAGTATATTCGATCTCTGAATTTAAAGAGGTTTGTATAATAAAATATACAACGGCGAAACTAATAATTGCAAAAAATATTATAATTGAAAATATAGATAGAAAATTAATTTTAATAATTTTATTTTTAAAAAGTTCCGCCCCTCTCACTTTTCATCCTTTTTAACAGATAATATCAATTATACTATTATTTATTGTTTAGTAAAAGTTTTTATAATCAAAAAACAGCATTATGATATAATTTTCAAAAAAAGGTGTAATATTTATGAAAAATCTAACAATTGCCCACTCACCAGATGCAGATGATATTTTTATGTATTATGCTATTAAATTTGGTTGGATAAGCAATAACAAATATAATTTTAAAAACATTGCGGAAGATATTGAAACACTAAATCAAAAAGCCCTAAAAAACATATATGATATAACTGCTATAAGTTTTGGTGTATATCCTTTCATAAAAAATGAATATGCCCTGCTAAAAACAGCTGTAAGTTTTGGGTATGGCTATGGTCCTAAAATTGTCAAATTAAATGGTAAAAAATTAAAGCCCAATTTTAAAGTAGCCCTAAGCGGTGAATATACAACAAATGCACTTATTTTTAAAATTGCTTACCCAAAAGCTAAAATTATTTACAAAAATTTCCTTGAAATTGAAAATGCCGTTTTAAACGGCGAAGTTGATGCCGGGGTATTAATACATGAAAGTATATTAACATTTGATGAAAGACTGGAAGTTGAAAAAGAACTTTGGGACATATGGCGTGAACTTGCCGGTGAAATTCCCCTACCTCTTGGAGGAATGGCTATAAGAAGGTCAATACCTCTGCTCGATGCAATAGAACTTGAGGATATTTTGACAAAAGCCGTTGATGTTGCAAACAGACACAAACATATTTTAGCCAATATGCTTCTTGAAAGGAATCTGGTAAGGGTAGATAGCAAAACACTTGACAAATACTTATCTCTTTACGCAAACGACAAATCCATATCCCTTGATGATGAACAGATAAATGCAATTAATAAACTGTATGAAATAGGCTATAAAGCCGGTTTGATTCCACAAATAAAAGACATAAGGGAATATATGATTCCAAAAGAGTATAAAAATCTTAGATTTAATGAAAAATGAAAAACGTTAAATATCAAGAGTGGCTTAAAAGAAACGAACTGGCACTAAAATGCAAGCCAAGAACGCAAAGGGCAAGTTATATTGATTTTTTTGAGGGTGAATTTAAAGGGGAAAAAGTTCCGGAATTCAAAAGAGGTGACATTTATTTTGCAAAACTGACCCAAAGCGCCAAAATAAGACCATTCCTAATTTATCAAAACGATTATTTGAATAAAGCATGTTTTGAGGGCTTGTATCACACTGTCGTGGTATTACCGCTTTCTGGACAGATATTGGGCGGTGATTACAGGATTTTGATTAAAAAAAGGGATTTAATGAGTAAAGACAGCGAAATAGTAGCCACCGCAATTGGTATAATATCAACAGGGAAAATCATTTTTTCAAAAGGGCTTGTTACAAAACTTACAGATGAAGAAATGAAACAAGTAGATGAAGCTGTTATGAAAGTATTAGGAGTAAACATTGCAATCTGAAATCATAGCTCTTGCGGTTCAGACACTTAAACTTGCGCTTTTATTGGCCTTACCTGCATTACTAGTGGGAATGATTATAGGTTTATTGATTTCGATTTTTCAGGCAACGACTCAAATAAATGAAATGACTTTAAGTTTCGTTCCGAAAATTCTGGCAATAGCCGTGGTTCTTATTTTTACGATGCCGTGGATGCTAAATGAAATGATTGACTTTACAACGTATGTGTTTAAACTTATTCCTACTTTTCTTAGGTAGAGGTAAAATTTGAATACAAAAAGTTATAAAATCATTGATTTTTCAAAATATTCAAGTATCAAAATAGGACCCAAAACAAAAGTAAAATTAATCAGCGATCAAAACTATAACAATGAAATTTTAATAGGTAAAGCTACAAACACCCTTATTTCTCCAAATGCTAACAATTTAGCCGTTTTAGACGACAGATACAAATATATAAAAATCAAAAACGGATATCTTTATGTCGGAGCAAAAACCAACAATCAAGTATTTTACAATTTTTGCAAAAAGCACAATATCGGAGGATTTGAATTCTTAAGCAAGCTTCCCGGAAGCATAGGCGGAAGCATAAAAATGAACGCCGGCGTTAAAAAGTATGAAATTTCAAACAATCTGTTGGCGCTAAAAACATTAAGCGGCATAAAAGAAAAAAAAGAATTTGAGTTTAATTACAGATATTCAGACATAAATGAGCCTGTTTTTGAAGCCGTTTTTGAAATTAAAGAAGGATTTGATTTAATTCTTGACGAAGAACTTAAAAAAATGCGCTCAAACCAGCCTAAAGAACCAAGCTTAGGGAGTGTTTTCAAAAACCCCAAAAACGATTATGCCGGAAGATTAATCGAAGCAGTCGGAATGAAAGGGATGCAAATAGGCGGTGTGAAAGTAAGCGAAATTCATGCCAATTTTTTCGTAAATACAGGAGACGGAACTTTTGAAGATATGGTTAATCTAATCAAAGAAGCCAAAAAAAGGGTTTTTGAACATTTTGGAATTAAACTTCAAGAAGAAATTAAAATAATCTACTGATTTTCGTATTTGGAATGTAAAAATGCAACTATAAGAAGCCCAAGCCCGATTGTCCCGGTAAGCACTTCACCAATATGCATAAAAATTTTTAAAAGCATAATAACCGCGAGCACCCCTATTGCGTAATGAGCCCCGTGCTCTAAGTATTTGTATTCACTTAAAACGCCTTTTTCAACCATCCATATCGTAAGGCTTCTTACAAACATTGCCCCGATTCCAAGCCCTATCATAATTATAAATATATTTCCGGTAATTGCAAAAGCACCTATCACACCATCAAAACTAAAACTTGCATCAAGTATTTCAAGATACAAAAATCCCATAAGCCCGTTTTTGGCACCTTCTACGGCAAATGCCTCGTTAATTCCATTAAGCAGGGAATATGTAAGCATTCCAAGAAGATATGCAATCCCTATTTCATACGATCTAGAATCATAAATTACAATAATTCCGATTATCGTGGCTACGATTAACGAAATATTATTTACCCGACCCAGTTTTTCGGCATATCTTTCTACAGGTTTTATCCATCTAACCTCTTTTTGCTCAAATAAAAAATCTGTAAATACAAGCCACAAAAACGCACCACCGAATGCATAAATCAGATTTTCACTTTTAAGTAAAACTTCATGATACTGCTCTGGATGGTTTATTGCTATGTTTAATGTCTCTATAATTCCAATATTTGCAGCAATTGCAACTATTAATATGGGGAAAATAAACCGCATTCCAAAAACGGCAATTACCATTCCCCATGTTAAAAATCTTCTCTCCCACACTTTATCCATATCTTTTAAAATTTTTGCATTAACAACAGCGTTATCAAAAGAAAGGCTAACTTCCAAAATAGCTAAAATCGCCGTCAGATAAACGGCACTCCAGCCATCAATAAAAAAAGAAAGCCCAAGTCCTATCGCTGCTATTATGAAAGAAACATAAAAATAACGCATTAATTTCCTTATATTTTAAACAAGTTTTCAAGTTTACTTGTGTCTTTTGATTTTTCTTCCGCGTCTTTAAGTTCGATTTTGTATTTTGTAAGCATTCCGGCAAGCGTAATGTTTATTCCGTTTTTACCTATTGCTTTTGCTTTCTGGTCAGGGTCAACTTCTACAACAGCAAGCGCTTTATCCTCATCTACATGAACATTTTTAACTATTGCCGGTGAAAGGGCACGGGCAATGAAAATTTCAGGTTTTGGAGAATACTCTATTACGTCAATGTTTTCCCCGTTTAATTCATTTGAAACGGCATTGATTCTAACCCCGTTTTTACCGATTATCGTTCCGATTGGTTCAACTTTAGGATTGAGCGAACTTACCGCCACTTTACTTCTAACACCAGGAATTCTCGCACTTGTGTGTATTTTAATAATTCCGTCCCTTACTTCCGGAACCGCAGATTCTATGAGTTTTTCCAAAAATTTAGGGTTCGTTCTGCTAAGCTCAATCGTAATACCCCTGTTTGTATCGAAATGCACATATTTTAAAAGGGCCTTTAAAACATCGCCTACTTCAAATCTTTCACCTTTTATTCTGTTTCTCATAGGCAATACGCCTTTAACGCCGTCAAGTTCCACCCACGTGTTTTCTTCCGAATCCACTTTTATAACTTCACCGCTTACTATAGTATTGAGTTTTGAGATAAGTTTTCTGTAAATTTCATTTTCAAGAAGTCTTGTAATCTCTCTTTCAAACTCCCTTTGAAGGGCCATTGCACCGCTTCTTCCGAGTTTACCAAGGTCGAGTTCAACTTTCAGCTTATCCCCTATTTGCGCATTAGGGTCAAACTCTCTTGCTTCGTCAAGATAAAAATACTTCTCAGGTTCTTCCAAAGCCACATCGTCGTTTCTAACCTCAAAAATCTGATAAATTTTAAGCTCTCCGTTTTCAATATCAACCTCAACGTCAATATCGCCTAAAACTTTTTTGGCGGTTTTAATGATAGAGCGTTTGAACGCCTCTTTTACTTCATCAAAATCAAGCCCTTTTTCATTAGCTACAAGTGATAATAAATCTAATACTTTTTCCACGTTTTTCCTTTTTTAGTTAGTAGTGGGCAGTGATAGTAGGCGGTTATAAAATAACATATTGAAAAACCACATACCACTCACTACATACTACCCACTTTTTTAGTTATAATTTTACAAAAATTTTTGCTAAAATAATAATAAAAGGATTACAATGACTTTAAAACTTATCAGCACTGATAATAACATCATAGAAAAAAGTTATGAAGAGTTTTTAAAAGAGATAAAGCCGAATTCATTCTTTTATTTTCACAAAGACACTTCATACAAAGATCTTAAAGATTTAATAGACAAACTTGAAAATGATGGATATTCCGTTTATTTCAGAGAAGTAAAATACGGCCTTGACGAAGGCGCGTATATGTATGAACTTCACATAATTTAAGGTCAAACTTGAAAAAACTCTACATAGAAACGTTCGGATGTCAGATGAACGTTAAAGACTCCGAACACATCATAGCAGAACTATCAGACGAATACAAAACTACCCAAAATCCGCAAGAGGCGGATTTAATCCTTCTTAACACCTGCTCGGTGAGGGAAAAACCGGTTGCTAAACTTTTTTCGGAACTCGGTGCTCTTAAAAAGAAAAACCCAGATGCAAAATTCGGTGTTTGCGGATGCACGGCTTCTCATATGGGTGAGGAAATTATAAAAAGAGCCCCTTATGTTAGTTTCGTTTTGGGTGCCAGGAATGTCAGCCGCATAAAAGAAGCCCTGAACACACCAAAAGCGGTAATTACGGATATAGATTATGATGACACCACATATATTTTTAAAAACACAAGAAAAAACCCTTATAAAGATTTCGTAAACATAATGGTCGGATGCGATAAAAAATGTTCATTCTGCATAGTTCCAAAAACAAGAGGGAAAGAACTCTCAATTCCGATGGATTTAATAATTAAACAAATCCAAAATTTAGCCCAAGAAGGCGTAAAAGAGATAACTCTTCTTGGACAAAACGTAAATAACTACGGAAAAAGATTCAGTGTAGAGCATCCTAAAGTAGATTTTACGGATCTTTTGAGGGAAGTAAGTAAAATTGAAGGAATAGAAAGAATAAGATTCACATCCCCTCATCCCCTGCATGCCGACGATAGGTTTTTAGACGAATTCGCAAACAATCCCAAAATCTGCAAACATATTCATTTTCCTCTTCAAAGCGGCAGCAGCAAAATACTTAAAGCTATGAGAAGAGGATATACAAAAGAGTGGTTTTTAAACAGGTGTGAAATAATAAGACAAATTCCTGATGTCAGCATTACTACTGACATTATTGTAGGATTCCCTGGTGAGAGTGAAAAAGATTTTGAAGAGACAATGGAAGTATTGGAAAAAGTAAGGTTTGAGCAGATTTTCAGTTTTGTTTATTCGCCAAGACCCCTAACCGAAGCTGCCCAAATGCCTAATCAGGTAGATAAACAAATTGCAAAAGAAAGACTTTTAAGACTGCAAAAAAGACACGGCGAAATACTTGATGAAATTGCAAAAAATCAAATAGGCAAAATTTATAAAGTTTTAATTGAAGAGCCCGGAATGGGCAAAAGTGATAACTTTTTTACGGTTAAAATACCTGAAAATGATAAATACTTGGGCGAAATTGTCGATGTTAAAATAACAGAGGCTAACAAACACACACTAAAAGGGGAGGTAATATAAAAAAGTTACTCTTTTTTCTTGGTATAATTATTATCGGATTTGTGCTATATTTTATGCTTAACGATTCATACCGCCTTTCATTGGAGGCGAGGTATTATTTTGAAAACGGAGAATACAACAAAGCATATGAAAAAGCTAAAGAAGCTTATATATTAGATCCGTATAATAGAATGGCTTTTACCGTTTATACTCAATCACAAATTGCAAAAGAGTGGGAAAATTTTTTAAATGACGCAAACAGATATTTTAAAGAAATAGAAAATATAGCAAATAAAGAAAACTTAACCGATAAAGAGCGGCAAAAAGTTAAAATAATGCTTGAAATTCTGTTGGACGAATACAGAAATTTAAAGCCGTCTCTTTTGATAAGTGACGAACTTAAATCAAAAGCAAAACAACAATACGAAAAGGCAAAAAAAATTTATGAAAAAGTTTTTGCAAAAAGAGATTAAAAAATTCCTTGGCTTTGTTAAAAAAACTAAATCCCCAAACACTTATAAAACATATGAAATAGTCCTAAATGAAGCAATTAACTTTATAGAAATAGAACACAACATTATAGACATCACCCCTTACAGACTTCATATAGCAAACCTCAACAAAAAAACAATAGCCAAAAAAGTTTCAGCCCTTAGAAGTTTTTTTGAATTTTTGGAAACTGAAGGTCATAAATTTAAAATTGTAGGAGATGAACACATAAAAGTTCCAAAAACCCTGCCTAAACCCGTAAGTATGGAACATATCAAAAAAGCCCTCCAGTCAGCCACAATGGATGAATATCTGGCTATTATAGTTATTTTTTCACTGGGACTTCGTATCAGTGAGGCGGCGGGAATAAAACTTAGTGACATTAAAGGCGAATGGATAGAGATAAGGGGGAAAGGCGCAAAAACAAGGATACTTCCTTTACATCCTAAATTAAAAGAATTTATTGACAAATACCTTGAAACACATCCAAAAAAAGATTTTCTTTTTGAAAAAGAAGGCATTCCTTTAGGTGCAGACAAAATAAGGTATTTAATTCAAAAAGCGTTCAAAAAGCATGGAATCCACGTAACTCCACACCAGTTGAGACACTCGTTTGCAACTTATATGCTCCAAAACGGGGCGAGGATAAACGATGTAAGTGAACTTCTAGGACATGAATTTATATCAACCACACAAATATATACAAAACTCAGTAATTCATTAAAACTTCAAAATTACCTGAAGGCACATCCGCTATGTTCTTGAAAAATTTAATATTTAAGCCAAACCTTATAGCGTTTTATAAAACTGAAGGAAAATATAAACTCTTAAACGAACAATATAAAAAAAATAAAATAATTTTCAGCGAAACAAAAGAGTTTGAGAATAAAAAAGATTTAAAACAATACATAGATGCAGTAATAGAAGACAACCCTCAAACTTATGTGTCTTCATTCATAGCTTCACAAAATCAGGGTATAGTTCCTTCTTGTGACAAACACAAATATAAAGAAGTCGGAATAGATATTGAAAACATAAAAATTGTCTGTATTAATAATAAATACTCATTTTACACAACATTATACGAACTTATGGAAATAAAAAAAGAGTATCCTTTTATTGATTTTCTATATTCCGTTTTTGCAATAATAGATCAAAACTCAACTCTCAGACACAACTCTTTATATATTTTATCCACAGAAGAATTTTCTTATATTCTCATATACCAAGATCACATTCCGGTTTTCGGTGATATTTTCGATACGAAAGAAGAACAGACAAACGAAGAAGAAGATATTGAAGATATAAGTGATATGGATATTGTGGAAGATTTTGATGAAACCCTCGATGAAGATATCGAAAACATTGAAGAACCGGAAATAGAAGAAAATGAAAACATCGAACATTTAAATATTGAATCCAAAATAATTGATCATGTAAAAACTGCTTTAAAAGAATATTATGAAAACGGCGGTGACTTTATTGAAAAAATTTTTATTTTTGATACCATAGGTATAGAAGAAAATATAACCGAAATGATTAATGATGAAATATTTATTGAAAGTTCTTTAAATAAAATTAACATTTTAAAAACATTAAATGAAATAAGCAGGAAAAATGTATAGTTTCACAACGCCAAAACCAAAGCCATTATTAAAAGAAGATACAAAACTATGGCTTGTCTTTATAACAATTTCAGTTGTTTTGTATATTTCTTTTGCTTTGTTTCTTGAAATTAAAACAATTCTTTACAACAAAGACATTGAATCTTTTAACAAAGAAATAATTGCGTTAAAACAAAAAATTGCAAAAATAGATTCTCAAAAGCAGTTTATTTACAAACAAAAAACTCTTTATGAAGATATAATGGTTAAAAACTCTCTTATGAAAGACAGCATTAAAAACCTGCTTGATTTAATTCCAGACCCAATTACATTAAGCAGTATTTCATTTGATAAAAATAAGCTTATAATTTATGGTGTAACACCAACACAGGATATATACAATATGCTTATGTTACCTCCTCTTGAATCCATATTTACAGAAACAAAAACTTATTTTTATCAAATGAGCAACGGATGGTATAAATTCAAATCAGAAAATTATCTGAAAGAAAAACAATGAAAAAACCAAAAATTTCTTTAAAAATACCTAAAGTAAAAATTTATGGAATCGATGTTATTAAAAATTTCCTTTTTTTTACATTTTTTATAATATTGACACTTGTTTTTATAGCTTTTATAATCTCACCTGCCATTAACTCTTTTAAAAAATCAAAAAAAGAGTATTATCAAACTAAATATACTTTAGAAATCACAACAAACCAATACAAAGAAAAACTAACAGAACTGAAAAAACTGCAAAATTCTAACAGAAAAATAATAAACGCTTTAAAAAGAGATTTTGATGAAAATAATTTTAAATTGTTTGCTTCAAAATATATGAGTGTATCATCGATAAAAGAGGTTAACTCAACCGAATATAAAAGAGATTTTATAAAAACAACATATATAATGACTTCAAAAATAAAATCACCTAAAAATTTCTACGATTTTATCGACGCTCTTAAAAACTACAAATCCGTATTAAGGGTTTATTTTCCTATAGATTTCATCAAAAACAAAGAAAACATCGATCTTACATTAAAACTCGAACATTATAAACTCAAACCCAAAAAAGCAGAATAAGCACTGCTGAACGCCCACTGAAAATTATATCCTCCAAGTTCACCCGTAACATCCAAAACCTCTCCTATAAAATAAAGTCCTTTTACTTTTCTGGATTCCATAAATTCGTTTATTTCTTCCGTATCTACACCTCCTTTGGTTACTTCCGCCCTTTCAAATCCGAATGTTCCGGCAGGTGCAAACTCATAATTTTCCAAAAGTTTAAGATTTTCAATCTCTTTTTTGCTTAAAAACATAACTTTTTTGTCCTTGACGGAAATATGATTTAAAAACTCTTTTATAAAAGCTTTCGGAAGCGGCAATTGAGAGATTATTTGCTTATGTCTGTTTTTTAAAAAATCTTCAACCTTCTTTCCGGCTAAAAAATCGATCTTTATCTTACCCCTCTCCCAGTATAAAGAAGCATTTAAAATAGCGGGTCCCGTAATCCCTCTGTGGGAAAACAGAATGTTTTGAACAAATGTTTTATCATTAACCGACACCGACGCTTTAAAAGATATGCCGCTTAGTTTTTTAAACCAAGCTTCGCTTGGCTGAACACTCAACCCTACCAATGCCGGTTTTAAAGGTTTGATTTTATGACCGAATTTTTCCGCTATTTCATACCCCTTCTCACTTGCCCCGAGCTTTTTAAAACTTTTACCGCCGAGCGCCACTACAACATTTTTGGCTTTAAACACACCCTTATCGGTAATTACATTGAAGCCTTCTTTCACGTCTATTATTTCCGTATTTAACAAAACATCGCATTTTGGCTTTAAAGCGTTTAATATATCTTCGGAACTTTTAAAAAAATACTGCCCCTTTTTTAGCTCATAAACTTTCAATCCTTTGTTTTTGATCCATTTTAAGAGCATTTTATTATCTGCCTTTTGAAGGGCTTTTTTTACAAACTCGCTTTTTGGGTAGTAATTTTCAAAACCAACTCTTTTATTGGTGATATTACATTTACCGCCGCCGCTAATTTTGATTTTTTCACCGGTTTTTGAATTATGTTCTACTATTAAAACTTTTTTACCCCTTAAAAAATCCGCTAAAAAAAGACCACCGGCTCCGCCGCCCAGAATTATTACATCATACAATTAAGACCTTTTTGATAGAATTATATCATTGAAAGGATTAAGAATGAAAAAAAGAATTTATTATGATTCTACAGACGCCGGGGGAATTGTATATCATACTGAATATATAAAATTCTGTGAACAGGCAAGAAGCGAAATATTTTTTAAACACAACATATTTTTTGAAAATGAAGGATATGTTGTAACGGATTTAAAAGCAAAATATATCTCATCCGCAAAGCTTGGAGATATTATCGAAATAAAAACCAAAATCTTAAACTACACAAAAATTAGGGTTAACATATATCAGGAAATTTTTAAAGACGAAAAAAAGATATTTGAACTGGAAGTAAACGTAGCGTTCATTAAAAATGGAAAAATAACAAAAATCCCTCAAAAACACATAAAGATTTTCAATGAATACACGTAAAATAGGCAGTATAGCAGAAAAAAAAGCTTGCGAATATCTTAAAAATAAAGGTTATAAAATTATTGAAAGAAATTTTTATACAAAATTTGGGGAAATTGACATTATCGCATTTAAAGACGATGTTTTTCATTTTATTGAAGTCAAAAGTGGTAAAACATTTGAACCCATTTTTAATATAACGCCTTCAAAATTAAAAAGAATAATTCGTTCAGCAGAAGTTTACATAAAACAAAATAGAATCGATTCCGCCTTCTGTATCGATGCTATCATCGTCAAAGACGGAATCGATCATTTCGTCAATATCTCTTTTTAGAAAATCTAAAAAGGAGAAAGGATGAAAAAGGGGGGGGATTAGAATTATAAATCATAAACATTAAATTATTGTTAAATTTGTCAGATTTATGTAATATTTTGTATAAAAATGTAAAAATTATGTCAGACAAGTAGGCCTTGGTTCATAAAAATAAAAGCCCTGTGAGTAATCAATACCCAATTTTTTTACCATTTCGTATATTTTTTCATCTGCTACAAATTCCGCTACGGTTTTAATATTAATCTCTTTTGCAAAATCATTTATCACTTTTACTATTTTATATGCATCAGGATTTGTTGGCAGCTGTTTTATTAATGAGCCGTCTATTTTTATAAAATCAACATTTAAATTTATTAAATGTTCAAAATTCGAATAACCGCTTCCAAAATCATCAATTGCAATACTAGCACCATAATATTTTACTCTTTCTAAAAATTTACTAATCTCATTATAATCATCAACTGCTTCACTTTCAAGTATTTCAAATGTAGTTCTTTTAGCTAGGGATTTGTTTTTTAAGTATAAATGATACATTTCTTTTATAATACTTGAATCTAAAATATCTTCAATTGATATATTTATATTAAAGTCTATTTCTTTTTTAATGACTCTATTGTATGTTTTCTTTAAAATGATTTTTGTTATTTCACCATAAAGTTTATTGTCTTTTGCAATCTGAAGATAAGGAAAAATCGATTCTACTACTCCATTTGGATGAATTAGTCTTGCCAATACTTCATATTTTATAATTTTTGTAGTATATGTATTAACAATTGGCTGAAAATACGGCTCTATTCTATTTTCCTGTATAGCATGATATAAAATCTTGCTTTTTTCAATATTTTGTTTAATTTCATCTCTTACGTTCATATTTTCTTCATATAACATTATTTTTTTTCTGAAAGATTTTTTTATGTGTTTTAATGCAATATCCGCATTTTCTAGTAAAGGTTCCTTTGTGCTTATTCCGATACTTACGGATATATTAAGCTTAATATTGTCAATTTCTAATTCATTTTTTTCAAAATATTCAACTATTTTTCTCGCTAATATTTGTATGTTTGGATAATTGTCCAATTCATATAAAATTCCAAAATCATCAGCTCCAAGTCTATATAGATTAGCATTAAGCTTATCAGGAATAATAGATAATAAAATTTTTGCAACATTTTTTAATACTTTATCACCTGTTTTAGATCCGTAATAATCATTAATATGTTTAAACCTATCAATATTTATTAAAAATAATACGGGTTTTTTAAATAATTTAACATCATCATCAAATTTATTTCTGTTATAAAGTCCAGTAAGTTTATCTGTAATATAAGAAAGTCTTAATTCATTATTAACTCTTTGAAGTGAAATATACTCTTTTTCAAGTCTATTAAGTAAGAAAAATATTATTATTTCAACAATTATAATAAATCCTATTAATGCATAAGACACCCATTTAATAATGACTAATTTACTATTCATAATATTAAAATAATTTAAATATATTTCATCGAGTAATTTTAAGGTTTTCGTATCTGTAATGTTTTTTAATGTAAAAATAAATTTTGGAAAAAAGTTTTTATAAATCCTTAAATGAGCTAAAAAAACCTCATTAAATTTTTTTAATTCACTATCTTGCGGATGATAATTCTTAAAAAAGTCAATATCCAAATTTTTTATAAAATCTTCATCAAAACTATTTTTAGCCAAAAAAATATTAGAAACAACTTCTATGATTTTTTGCGAATATTTAATATTGCTTTCAAAATATTTGGCATTTATTCCTTGCTTTATTTTATAAATATTTAATTTTGGCAAATCATTTAAAAGAGAAGCCAAATACATTGTTGAATTTTTAAGAGCAGAATTTAATGTTTGAAATTCATAAATAAGATCAACTTTATTATCAATAAGTTTTTTATAATCTAGAAGTTCTTTATATACGTATTGATAATTGATTCTAAAATATTTATTTTGTAGTAAAGTATCTATACTTCTATTTAATCTATCAATAGATTCTATTACCAAATCATTATTTTTATACATATATAAACTTGTTACTAACACATTATAGTTAAGTATAAGTTCGTTGTTTTTTATATTATTAAATGATTTTTGTATTTTATTATTTCTAATATAATACGATCTCGTATAATCATTAAATTCAAAAATAAATACAATTAACACAACACCTATAATAAATATCCATGCGGATTTCATTTTTAAAACACTTTTTGTATTCATTTTCCTCTCATTATTTCAGGAGTTTTTCCGGTTAATGTTTTCAAAAAAGCCACTATTGCTTTTACATCTTTTTTATCAATTTTAAATCCGAGGTTATTATAAGCCATTTTTTCTACCGCTTCTTCAAGCGTTTTGGCACTGCCATCATGAAAATATGGTGCAGTTAATGCTATATTTCTTAATGTAGGCACTTTATATATACATTTATCAAATTTGGCATGTGAAATTTCATATCTATCACCTATGCACTCTTTAATTGGGAAAATTGTTCCCATTTTTTGAAAAGAGTTTCCACCTATATTTATACCATTATGACATGTAACACATCCATATTTTTTAAATAAAATATATCCTTTTTCTTCTAAAGGTGTAAGCTTTGTTTTTCCTTTTAAATATAAATCAAATTTACTATCTGGAGTAATTAAAGCTTTTTCAAACTCAGCTATTGCATCTACGACCATGTCATATGTTATTTTATCCGTATGGTAAACTTTTTTGAAAAGTTTTTTATAAAAAGGATTTTTATTTAATCTTTCTTCAACAATTTTTTCGTTCATGTCCATTTCAACGCTATTATGAACCGGTCCACTAATCTGTTCTTTTAAATCTTTTGCCCTTCCGTTCCAAAATTGCCTAAAATTAAACACTGCATTTAATACTGTAGGGGATTGTATTCTTCCTTTCTTCCCATAAACCCCTATAGAAACTTTTCTTCTATCTGCCCAACCCTGAGTAGGGTTATGACAACTTGCACAGCTTATGGTTTTGTCCTTTGAAAGAATTGGATCAAAAAAAAGAAGTTTTCCAAGTTCTGCTTTTTGTTTATTATATTCGATTTTTTCGGGAATAGGTTCTATTAATTTTTCACCATACAAAAAAACAAAACTTAAAATCATAAATAATTTTATTAAATTCATTTTCCCCTATCCCTTTAATAAGTTTTACATTCCACCCGTTTTAATTTTTCTTCAAAATCAACTTTTGGAAAAGGCAAATCTGCATATGATGCAATTGTTCCTTTCCTTATATTGTCATATGGATGTGTATATATTTTCATACCCAATTTATAAAATGCACATCTTACCGGCGTCGCAACGCTATATGTGGTTATTATACCATTTTCATTTAAAATATTTGATATATCAGTAAAATACTCAAACGTCCAAAGTTCCTGATTTACTTTAGGTGAAAATGCATCTTGGTATATTATATGTATATTGGAAAGCTTTTTAATATACTCCCTTGCATCCCCAGGATGGATTTCTATTTCTACATCATTGGATTTATAATATAAATTTTTACTAATGTCATTGATCACGTTCAATAAATTTTTATATTTATCCGGATAATTAAAATTTTTTAATGATCTTACAAGCTCCAAATCAAGTTCTGGTGAAAAAATTTTAAGTTTTACGTTTTTAGGTTTATGCAGTATTGCAGTTAAAGTATTGTATCCAAGCCCAAAACATATATCTAAAATCCTTATTTCACCGCCGTAATAACCAAACTTTTCTGCAGCAGTGTATCCAGGATGAACATGTTTATATAAACTTTCCGTATATGCTCCCTCGCTTGAATGGTAGCATTCGTTGTATTTTTCACTTTTTAACGTAAAAGTTCCATCTTTTGTTTCAACAAAATTCATCAGACCATTCATCTATTTTCCTCATCTCTTTTTTCTCAGTCGTTTTCCACAACTTCCACAAACGCATTAAAAAGTGTTATTACATCCCTGTCCGCTTTTCTTAAATGTTTAGAAATATCATAAGCTACAACCCATAAAAGTTTAATTGCAATTGTAGGCTTTTCGTCCATCATATTTATAAAATCGTTATGAGTAATTTGAAGTATTTCACAATCTGTTTTTGCCTTTATAGTTGAAGTTACCAAACCTCTATCAATAAGATTCACTTCACCAAAAAACTCATCTCCTCCTGCTTTTATATCCGTAATAATATAATCATCCTTATAAATCGTTTCTTTAATAACAGATACTTCCCCACTAGTTAATAAAAAAGCGCTATCGGAATATTCACCCTCTTTTACAATAAACTCATCTTTTTTTATAAATCTTTCTTCAAAATATGGCAGTATTTCTTCTATTTCTTTATCATTGAGAGCTTTAAATATTGAATGTTTCATAAAATCTCCTCAATTATTAATTGCACGCTTCTGCCGTAATAACTATTTTCATTAATACTAAACTTAAAATATAAACTATTCCTAAACTCTCCATCAAACCTGAAAATAACCGCAGGCAAAATAATATCGTCTTGTGAGAGGATTAATTTATAATGATTGTCTTTTAAATTTTGCACATGTTCAATTTTCGCATTAGCTAAAAATTTAGGCTTAGGGTTACCTTCCCCGTATGGTTCAAATGCTTCCAAAATATCTAAAAGTTCTACATCAATTTCTCTAAAAGGAAGCTCTCCCAATACATAATCTTCAATAAAAAAGTCTTTTTTTGAATAAGATAATATTTTTTCATTTAGGGCTATTTTAAGTTTCTCAAAATTTTCGGATTTCAAAGATAATCCGCAAGCCATCTTATGACCACCAAACCCATCAAGCAAATCCTTGCATTCGTTTATAAGAGAAAATATATCTATATTGCCAAGACTTCTTCCGCTGCCTTTAAGAACATCCCCGTTTTCGCAAAAAACAATTGCTGGTTTTTTATATTTATGCACCAACCTGCTGGCAATTATTCCTACAACACCCTCGTGAAAATCACCTTTTACCAAAATAAAATCATCATTAATTTCCTCAATGGATTCAACCGCTTCTTTTTCCGTCTCTTTTCTTAAATTATTAAGTCCATCAAGCTGCATTAAAAGCTCAAACGCCTCTTCCTCGGTTTTGCTTATTAAAAATTCATAAGCCGTAATTGCATGCGCCATTCTTCCAGCCGCATTTAACCTTGGTGCAATTTGAAAGGCGATATCTTCACTTTTAAAATCTTTGTTAAAAAATCTTTTAAGAGCTTTTGCAAAAGGTTTCGTTGCATAATTCAATCTCTTAAGCCCCATATTTACAAGGGTTCTGTTCATATGTGTAAGAGGCATTACATCGGCTATAATTGCTATTGAGAGTATGTCACAAAATTCCCTCAGATCAATTTTAAACTTCATTTCTTTTTTAATTGCGGCACACAAATACCATGCAACCTCCGCTCCGCAAATTTCTTTAAAAGGAAAATCGGGGGATGTTTTAGGATTAACCACTGCTAAAGCTTCCGGCAGCTTGAACCTTTTTTCATTTTCCATTTTACATTCTTGCTTGGAACTTGAAACTTGGAACTTAGAACTCATTAAAGGCGTATGGTGATCGGTAATAATTAAATCAATTCCTCTTTCCTTGCATTTTTGGGCAGCTTCAAAACTTGTAATTCCGTTATCAACGGTAATTATTAAATCGGCTTCAATTCTTTCAAGTAAATTTAAACTAAGTCCGTATCCGTCTTTGAACCTGTCAGGAATTATTATTTCAATATCGTATCCTATCTTTTCAAAAAAAAGTTTCATAATTGCCGAACTGCTAACCCCGTCAACGTCATAATCACCCACAACAACTATTTTTTCATTATTTTTAATTGCTTTTACAATTCTTTTTGAAGCTGTTTCAATATCGTTTAAAAGTAAAAAATGAGGAAGATTTGAAGAGCTGAGCTCTTCTATTCTGTTTGAGAGAATTTCTTGTATTTTAGCTTTTGTAAGCATTAATTAGCAGCTTTTTTGGCATTTATACGCGTTTTCCACAAAAGACATTATTACTTTGTTAGGCGATTTTAACTTATTTGTAAATTCAGGATGGAACTGAACAGCCACAAACCACGGATGGTCTTTGATTTCCACGGCTTCCACAAGACCCTCTACACTTTTACCGCTGACAATCATACCTTTTTCTTTAAGTGCTTCTTCATAAGCTCCATTTACTTCATATCTGTGTCTGTGTCTTTCTATTACGCTTTTTGCTTTATATGCATCATAAAGTTTTGTTCCCTCTTTTATAAAACACTCATATCCTCCAAGTCTCATTGTCCCACCAAGAGGTGATTTATGAGTCCTTAGCTGTTTTTGTCCACTTGCGTCTATAAATTCGTCAATTAAATAGACTACAGGTTCTGGTGTATCCGGGTCAAATTCCTGAGAGTTTGCGTATTCTAATCCTAATACATTTCTCGCAAATTCAATTACGGCCAGCTGCATTCCAAGACATATTCCAAGGTATGGAATTTTATTTTCCCTTGCATATTTAATAGCTTTAAGTTTACCTTCAACACCTCTTTCACCAAATCCGCCTGCAACTAAAATACCGCTTACCTCATTAAACACTTCATTTAGTTTTTCATCTTCCAGTTTTTCCAAATCTTCGCTGTCAACCCACTCAATGTCCACTTTCATATCAAGATGCGCACCGCTGTGAATCAAAGCTTCGATTAATGATTTATATGATTCTTTAAGCTGCAGATATTTTCCTACAAACGCTATTTTTACGTTTTTTTGAGGTGAAATAATTTTTTTAACTATAAAATTCCACTCGGTCATATCAGGATGAAGCTCACCCAAATCAAGTTGTTTTGCAATCGGTTTTAAAATATCCTGATTTAAAAAGTTTAAAGGCACCTGATAAACGGTCGGAGCATCAACCGCCTCAATTACCGCGTCTCTTTCAATGTCACAGCTGTCAGCCAATTTTTCTTTTAACGATTTCGGAAGCGGCTTTTCCGTTCTACATACAAGCATATGAGGAGTTATACCTATACGCCTTAGTTCCTGAACGCTGTGTTGTGTAGGTTTTGTTTTAAGCTCGCCGGCAGCTTTAATATAAGGAATAAGAGTCACATGAACAAACATCGCGTTTGTTTTTCCGACTTCATGTTTAAGCTGTCTTACCGCTTCTAAAAACGGAAGACCTTCAATATCACCTACGGTTCCTCCAAGTTCAACTACTACAATATCTACATCTTTTGCGACATCTTTTATTCTTCTTTTAATTTCATCCGTAATATGAGGAATAATTTGAACGGTTTTACCTAAATAATCCCCTCTTCTTTCTTTTTCTATTACGCTTAAATATATCTGTCCTGTTGTAAAATTATTTTTTTTGCTTAAATTTTTATTTAAAAATCTTTCATAATTTCCAATATCAAGGTCGGTTTCGGCCCCGTCTTCGGTTACGAACACCTCACCATGCTCAAATGGTGACATTGTCCCAGGATCAACGTTAATATAGGGGTCAATTTTTACCATTGAAACTTTAAATCCGCTGTGCTGCAAAAGCGTCGCAATAGAGGCTGAAGTAATACCTTTACCAAGAGAGCTTAAAACTCCTCCAGTTACAAAAATATATTTGCTCATATGGCACCTTTTTAATTGAAATTATAACATTTTAAAACTTTTAAACCGACTAATTTTTTATTAAAATGTAATTTTCCGTTTAAAAAGGAATTATCATTTTTAAAATTTTTGTTTTTTACAATTTTATGCTAAAATTCCATTTACAAAAAAAACGAAAGGTGGTGAGAGCAGTGCCAGGAATCGTAGTTCATCAAGGCGAAGATTTCGAATCTGCTTACAGAAAGTTCAAAAGACAGGTTGATAGAAACCTGATCGTAGTAGAACTTAGAAAAAGAAGATTCTACGAGCCGCCGAGCGAAAGACGCAAAAAAGAAAAAATCGCGACTCGTAAAAAAATCCTTAGAAAACTTTGGATGCTTAGAAGATACGAAAGCAGATTATAATTTCTGCTTTCTTTTTATCTACTAAGCAAAGTGTCTGTCACTATTATAATCAATTTTTATTTTTTACTTTATCCTATATTAATTGAAACCTTCTTATTCCGGTTTTTTACCATTAACACTTTTTAAAATCCACTCTCGGAATGATTTTTATATCTTTATAATTCGTAAACATTTTTTTATTATACATTTCAACGGCAGCCCTTGCAATCATTGCCGCATTGTCAGAAGTATATTTCATTTCAGGATAAATAAGTTTAAAATTAAATTGTTTAGAGAGTTTTTCAAACTCTTCCCTTAAAGAGAGATTAGCGCTTGCCCCGCCTACGATTGCAAAATTTTCAGGTTTGTATTTTTTAATGGCCCTTTTACACATAAAGGTTAAATGCTCTATGGCTTTTGCCTGAAAGGACGCTGCAATGTCTTCTGGCTTGTATTTTCCGCTTTCAATCGCAAGCCTTACGGCGTTTTTTATTCCGGAATAACTAAATGCGATATCCGGTGAATTTCTAAGCGGTAAAGGAAGATTTACTATTTTTTCACCTTTTGCAGCAAGTTTTTCCACCACCGGACCGCCTGGATACCCAAGCCCGAGCATTTTGGCCACTTTGTCAAAACTTTCCCCGAAACTATCATCCATTGTTGTGGCTATTTCGCAGATTCGTTCAATCCCGTTGAAATTCAAAATTTTAGTGTGTCCGCCGCTTACGAGTAAAACCATCAAAGGCTTTATTTCTTCTTTTTCTATAAACAATGAATAAATATGTCCAACCAGATGATTAACGGCAATTAAAGGAATATTTAAAGAAATACTAAGAGCTTTTGCCATCATAACGCCTTCTTGCAGGGTTACTGAAAGCCCAGGCGCATTGGTTACGGCAACAGCTTTTAATTTTGGGAAAAATTCTTTTGTTTGTTCAAGAATTTGAGGCAGTGCTTTGGCATGAAGCCTGCTCGCAAGTTCGGGCACCACCCCTCCGTAAACGGAATGTTCAAGCTCTTGAGATATTTTTTTATGGAAAAGTAATTTTTTACTCTCAATTTCCATAACAGCAATGGAAGTGTCGTCACAACTGCTTTCAATCGCTAAAATCATATATGTCCTTTTCTTACTTCATCTTATTTACTCTTACTTCTTCTTACTTTCTTCTTACTTTTTCTCACTCACTCTTACTTTCTTCCACTTTCCAACTTTTCTTTAACCGAATTTTAACATTTTTGTAATAAACTATGTATAATTTAATATTAGTATGCCAACAAAGGAGTTAACAATGAAAATCTTATTAATCGAGGATGATGAAAAAATCTCAAAACTTATCCAAAACGGATTTAGAAAAGTTGGATATAGACTTGACATAGCTACAGATGGTGAAGAAGGGCTTTATATGGCTCAAAACAACAATTACGATGTTTTAATTGTTGATTGGATGCTTCCGAAAATGAGTGGTATCGAACTTTTAAAAGAACTCAAAAAAGAAAAAAATGTCCCAGCATTGATGCTTACCGCAAAAAGAGACATTGAAGATAAAGTGGAAGGATTGAGTGTAGCGGATGACTATTTAACCAAACCTTTTGAATTTGAAGAACTGATCGCAAGAGTAAAAGCTCTTTATAGAAGAAGCCATAATTTAAATGACAATGTCATAAGAGTAGCTGATTTGGAATTAAATCCTGATACGAAAGAAGTAAGAAGAGCAGGCAAACTTATAGAACTTACAGCAAAACAATTTGAGCTTTTAAAATATTTAATGATAAATAAAAACAAAATCGTAAATACGGATATGATTCATTCGAATCTATGGGAAATGGATGATGAAATAAATTCAAACGTTATTAACGTATATATTTCGCATTTAAGAAAAAAAATAGACAAAGATTTCGATAAAAAACTTATTAAAACATATAGAGGAATGGGATTTAAACTGAGTGATGAATAACCTTAGAAACACCCTTTTTATTCAGTTTGCGATAGTAGTTTTTTTTATTATTGCAATTTTTGAAGGAGCTTTGCTTTTCTTTTTAATAAGCTCTTTCAATATGCATTTAAAAGACAAATTGGTAATAATTGCAACAGAAATTTCAAATGAAAAACTAAACAAAAACACCCTTTTAAAACTTCAGCACAAATATAAAGTTTATCCGCTTTTTATTCGTATTATTGATAGAAAAAATCCGTTTATTACACAAAAAAACAAAAAATCATTAGAAGGATTCATAACTAAAAAAATAGATTTGCCTACAGGCAAAGAAACGCTACTTGTTTACAATTACGTAAAAAACGGGAAAATTATTCAGGTATCAACCATAATATCCGGAAACGACGACAAAATCCAAATCGTCAAAACAATTTCCCTTGCCGTATCGCTTTTTATCTATTTAATCGTCCTGTTGATTGGTTATAAATTTATCGATAAAGTTGCGAAAAATATTGAAGAATCGTTTAGAAGACTTAAAATATTCAATTCAAACGTTTCTCACGAACTTAAAACTCCTCTTACAATTATGAAAGGTGAAATAGAAGTAGCTTTAATGAATAACGAATGCAACGAAGAACTTTTAAAATCCCTTTTAAATGAAATCAATTATATTAACGAAATTACAGATAAACTGCTGTTTTTAACCAAAAAAGACTCTTTAAACACTCAAAACTTTGAAGAAATAGACTTAGAAGATATCATACTTGAGCTTTTTGAAAAATATTCCAGAAAAATATCAATAAATCTGGATATTGAGGATGAAGAGTATTATATCAGGGGCGATAAAACACTTTTAATGATTGCGATATCAAATCTTATAGAAAATTCTATTAAATACGGCGCTACAAAACTTGATATTGCTCTTAAAAAAGAGAAAAATAAAATCGTTTTAATTATAAAAGACAACGGCATAGGAATTCCAAAAGAAAAACTGCCTTACATTTTTGATGAATTTTACAGGGTTGACGAGAGCAGAAACAAAAAAGTAAAAGGTTTCGGTCTTGGACTTTCAATAGTTAAATCTATAATAACTCTTCATAAAGGTAAAATCAAATTAATAAGTGATGGAAAAAGCGGGGTGGAAGCCGTTATAGAATTTTTTTACCAAAAATAAACAATTACACTAACCCAAACGGCTCCGCTAAATATCAAAGAAAGCATAACGGCGGCGGCCGCCGCGTCTTTTGCATACTTGGCAAGCTCGTGATATTCGCTTGTAACCATATCTACCACTCTTTCAATTGCCGAATTTAACAATTCTACAACCAGTGGCACTACCATTGATGTTATTAATACAATCTTAGCCCATAACGGATATGGAAGCATAAATGCAACTATTGAAAGTAAAACGAAAAAAAACACCTCTATTTTAAAAGACTTCTCTTTTTGAAACACTTCCTTAAATCCTGCTCTTGCATATGCAAAATTTTTAAAAAAGCTGTATTTGGGTTTCATTTTTTAATCCTGCATTTGTAAAATATGTCCATATTAGGATTATACACTTTTGTTTTCACACCCACAAGCCCCAAAAGGGTGCTAAAAAGATTGTCCTGCGTATATGGTTTATTTGCGAGTTTTTTAACACAGCTTATATTAATATCAAAATTTTTACCAAACCACGCAACGCTTGCGGGGTGTTTTTGAACGTCAGGCGCTATAAAATAAGGAAGTCCGTGCAGATATATACCATTTTCTCCTAAACTTTCACCATGGTCGGCCATATAAAACATTGCGACTTTATAATTTTTTTCATTTTTTTTCAGAAAATCAATAACTTCACTTAAAAATTTATCTGTATACGCAATTGTATTATCATACGCATTTACAACTTCTTCTCTTTTACACTCTTGAAGCTGATTACTTTTGCATACGGGTTTATATTTTTCAAACTCTTTAGGATAGCGTTTGTAATATGCGGGTCCGTGAGATCCTTTTTGATGCAAAACAATAAAAATAGGTTTTGAGTTATTATGTTCGTCAATCCATTTTTGAAGATTATATAATAGCACCTCATCATAACATTCAAAATCGTTACAATAAGGCTTAATATGCGCATGAGTAAAATCTTCATAATTTTTTATTCTACTTGCAACACCTTTCGAATCGGAATTATTCTCTCTCCATAAAACATTTGCACCAGATCTGTCAATTACATCTATTACCGAATCGGTATTTTTAGCTTTTTTATCGGAATAGTTACTTTTATTATAAGGTGAAAACATACAAGGCACGCTTACGGCCGTTTCAGTCCCGCAAGAATGAACATCAGGAAAATTAATCAAATCTTTTATTTTTTCAAGATTTTGATTTGTATCCCTTTTATACCCGTTAAGTGAAAAATGATCATACCTTGCGGCTTCACCCAATACAAATATCACAAGGACCGGTTTATCACTTTTTTCCACTCTGGCATCAAGCCCAATATGTTTAAACTTCATAGGTTTTGTAAAATATTTTTTATTTACGTATTTGCCTAAAGAATAGATATAAAAAGTGGGATTTGTATACATTCTCAGAGTTTTATGCATTCTAAAAAAACTAACCCAGTATTTTGAAAACATCATATATAGTAGCGGCACAAGTAAAATATTAAAAATTAAAAGTTTAAGTCTAGAAAAAAGTTCTTTTTTTAAAGGATTTTTAACCAATTCAACCTTATAAACAAAAAAAGAAGGTAAAATACCTAAAAAAAACAGATACAAAAACAACTTCAAACTTAAAAGGTCATATACTTCTTTTGTATCGGTTTCAAAAATATTTTGAATCATATTATCACTTATAATCGTCCCGTATACCGACATATAATAAGCTGCGGCAGATGAAGTCAAAAACAGCACAATAAGTAAAGGTTTAATAATAAAGCGATTTGAAATCAATAAAAGAAGCGTCGAAATAACAATAAATAAAAGCACACCCAGCCCAAACATAAAAAAAATATTATTAAACGCTTCATATGATTTTTTAAAAAAAACAAAATTATAAAAAAGCACAAAAAAAAGAGAGCTTATTATAACAAGCTGGGTTTGTGTAAGTTTTACATTGAAATTAAGTTTCATTCAAAACCTTTAATTTTTTCAAAATTTGTTCATCTTTAGGATATTTATTTAATAATTTGACTAATATTTCTTTTGCTTTGTTTTTATCTTTTTTCATATATGAATTTGCTAAATAAACGTTTCCAAGATAATTTTTAGGTGAAAGTTTAACAATTTTTTCGGCAATTAAACGTAATTTTTCATAATCTTTTTTAAAATTATAAATTCTTGCCATTATTAATAAAGCTTCTTTACTTTTTGGATTATAATTTAAAGCTTTTTTAGCAGTTTGTAAACTTTCATCAATTTTATTTTCAAGTGCATATTTGTTTGCTAAATTTATAAGTTTTTTGTATTCGCGTTTTTTATTGTATTCGATAACTTCCGGTTGTTTAATTTCATATGCGTTTATATATGAAATAGTCAAAATCGTATAGATTAAAATATACCTGATTTTCATTTTTTTCCTTTTTTAAGATTATAAGTAAGTGTCGTTAAAAATAAGTTAACTTTTTTTTGTATAATTACAAAGAAATAAGGTTGTAGAGGCGATATAAGAATAAATTATATCTCCTCTGCAACCTCCTAAGAGGAGGTGGAATATGTTTATTTTTACAGACAAACTCCAACAAATAGAAAAAATACATATTAATGAAGAAAAACAGATTATTTTTTCCACCGTTAATAATAAAGACATTATCAATTGGCTTAAAAAGCATAATTTTCCGGAAAGCTTTATTGAAGACATTCAAAGTGAAGATCAGTCAATTACATACGAAGAAGCTGAAGAATTTAAATTTTTGGTTTTAAAATACATTAAATTCGACGAAGAAGAAAACCTCTTATATGACGATTCAAATGTAGTATTTATTATTACCGAAAATAAGCTTTTTATTTTGGCGGAAGAAAGAGATATTATAGTCGAACTTGCCAAAAAATTCGCAAAAAGACGCCATAAATATAAAAACTTCGAATATCTTCTATATCAGATTGCGGATATTCTTATTGATAATACTATTTTGATAATCGATGTAATTGATGAAGCTTTGGAAAATTTGGAAGATTCTATCTTTCACGAAGACATAGAAGAAGACGAACTTCAAAAAGATATCTACTACGCCAGACGAACACTTAACAGAATCACAAAAGTTTCTATTCATGAAAAAGATGTATTGAACAGAATGTATCACAGATTTAGCAATGATATTCAGGAACAATTAAAATACGAATTTATTGACCTTAATGAACATTTAAAATACTTAATCAACGAATCTAAAACATTACTTGACAGAACAGGTTATTTGCTAAACCTTCATATGGGTATATTATCTACAAAGATGAACAAAGCTATGCAACGCCTAGCAGCAATTTCACTTATATTCTTACCTCTTACGTTCGTGGTTGGAAATTATGGAATGAATTTTGAATATATGCCAGAACTTCACTGGAAATACGGATATTTAATGACATGGATTATAAATCTGGGGATTGCCGGAAGTATATATTGGTGGCTTAAAAAGAAAAAGTGGATTTAACTTTTACCAAATTTTATTATCTCTTTTACTATATCGGGAAAATCCAATACTTTACATGCACCGCCTCTTTCTTTTGCGGCTTTAGGCATACCATAAACGGCTGCGGTTTTTTCTGATTCTGCAAGAGTGTATGCACCCGCATTTTTTAAAGCAACCAGCCCATCGGCACCATCATCCCCGATACCTGTTAAAACAACCGCCAATATATTTTTGGGATTCATAACTTCAAGAGCTGAAAAAAACATCTCATCTACACTTGGCACAAAAAACCTATTTTTTGAGTTTGGTGCGTGTTTACAATAAATAACACCATCTTTATTTCTAAAATGTAAATGCCAACCGCCTTTTGCTATTATAAAAAAACCTTTTATTACCGGTTGTGTATTATCTGATTCTACCACATGAAGCTTTGATAACCCATTTAATCTTGAAGCAAATTTAGCCGTAAAATTCGCAGGCATATGCTGAACTACACAAACCGGATATGGATAATCTTCTGGTAAAGATTTGGCAATAGTTTCTATTAATCCGGGACCACCTGTTGAAGAACCTATAAGAACATACTTTTCTGCATTTTTGATAATTGTTTTTTTCGGTTTTTCTATTCTTTTTATACCTAATTTTTTTTCTATTAAATCTAAAAGTTCTTTTTTAAAATTTTCAGAAATAAATTCTGGTTTTTTCAAACAAAATTCGCATTTATCATCTGATATTAATATAACTTTATTTAAAAACTTCCTATACTCTTCTCCAAATTCTTTATCAAAAATTATTAAATCATAATTTTTGAAATCAACATTTTTATTTTTATTAGTATCAACTTTAAACTTTTCTTCCAAAAACTTCTTTAATGTTAGCCTAAAGACTGCTGATGGACTAACTATCAGAACTTTTTTTGTAAACAAAGCTCTCTCCAATTTTTATACTTTTAAATAAAGTAATATCATTGGGAACTCTTTCGGCATGCCCTAAAAACAGATATCCTTCATCTTTTAAAATCGAATAGAATGTAGCCAAAACCTCTCTTTTTGATTTTTCATCAAAATATATAAGCATATTTCTGCTAAATATCACATCAAACATTCCAAGCTTTTTCATCTGATATTTATCCATAATATTTACAATTTTAAAATTAACCGCTTTTTTTAAAATGTCTTTAATTTTATATACATTGCCGGTTTTTATAAAATACTTGTCAATTAACTCCTGTGGAAGTTTATGAACGCTTCTTGAAGAATAAATTCCTTCTTTTGCTTTGTTTATCGCATCCGAATCTATATCTATACCCAAAAGCATAAAGTCTCTTTTTTTAATCATTTCCCCTTCTTCCAAAAGCATAATCGCTATGGAATATAACTCTTCCCCACTTGAGACAGGTGCACATAAAATATTAATTATCTCATTTTTTGCTCTTTTTTTATCAAGTTCTGGTAAAACATAATTTATTAAAGTATCAAACTGATATTTCTCTCTAAAAAAATATGTTTCATTAACCATAAAAACATTTATTAACTCCTGTTTTAATGCAGAACTTTTTTTTAAAACTAAATCTTTAAAAAACTCTTCAAAATCATCATAAGATTTTTCTTGCAATAATTTTGCAACTTTTCTTTTATAAATACTCTGCATTTTAGAATCTTCTACATAAATTCCAATTTCGTTATTCAAATAATTTCTTAATTTTTTTAATTGATGTTCACTTATTTGCAATCTTTTCCTTTAATTTTTCAATATATTTTTCATCATATATTTCAAAAAACTCTATTGCTTTTTTTAATACTTTTATATCCTTTTCATTTAATAATTTCTTTTTCAGATACTTTTCTAAATTTGGAAATTTTTTAAAAATTTCTATTGCTTCTTCTTTTAATCCGCTTTCAAATATTATTTTCGCAAATTCCTCATTATTACAACTCTTAACATAATCAATAACTATTTTTTTTAATATATTGTCGGCTTTTTTTAAAATTTGAATAATCAATTCAAGATCTTCTTCTCTTTTTAAACACGGCAAATTAAAAAAAAGATACGCTAATATACTCTTTTTAGTATTTAATTGATTTATTATATTTTTCAATAAAAAATAATATTCTTTATGATTTATCATATAATCAATAGCTTCAAATGTATCTTTGTTATCTCTAAAATTTTCTATAAATTCCCTTGCCTCATCAAATTCTTTAAATCTAAATATTTTTTCCTCTTCAAAACTTTTAAACATTATAAATCCTTAGGCCAATCAATATTAATAAGAGGAATCATTTCATCATTGTTTATAACCATCCCTCCAATAATATTATCACTTTTATTAGTAATTAAAATATGATCGCTTTTAACATAAATAATATCATCAATACCATCTACTAATATTGCTTTTAAATGTTTTTCGTTTTTTATTATTATTATTTTTGAGTCTTCCGAAATTTTAGATTCTTTTTTCAAAATATTTTCAAAACTTAATATATATGTAGCACCTTCTCTGGTAGTAACGATACCTTTTACATGAGGATTATCGTTTGCAAAATTTAAACTGACTTCGTTATATTCGTTTATATCTACAACATTACTCATTCTTATTGCAAATTTTTCTCCACAAATATTCAAAAGTAATATTTCAATTTTTTCATCAAATTTTCTGATTTTATCTTTTTTAATTATTGATCCGTATTTATTAATTAATTTTTTTAGATAGTTTGATGAAAAAACTTTAACTTCTTTTGATTTAAAAAGGAAATATTTATTAAACATTCCATCATTTGATAAAGTAATATCGTTTTTGTCAATTAAATAAATATCAATTATATTACCGATTGCAAAAGCGATAACTTTTTCATCTTCTAATATTAAAATATTTTTTTTATCACATTTTTTATATATTTTTTCTTGGTCAGTTAAATTTATAACCATTTCATTTATTATTAAAATGTCTTTTTCATAATCTTCTATTTTTTTTACAAGAGATGTTTCAACTGCTAATATTTCGTCATTACACTCAAATAATAAAAAACTCTCTTTATCGATATTCTTTTTTTCTTCTTTCTTTTCAATATTTTTATTTAAAAATGTAGGAATTTTAAAATCATCTAAAAAGTCCAAATTTAAGTTACCTATTAGTTTCCCGTTTTCTTCAAAAACCTCGATTAAAAAATTTTCTTTTTTTTCAAGTTCGTCAATTTTAATAATTTCATCTATTAATACCGCATATTCCTTTTCTTTAAAAACTATTGCAACAGCAATATCTTCTTTTTTACCATCATCAATATTCCATGCTTTCTTTAAAGATATCAAAGGATAAACATTATTGTTATATCTAACTATTCCTTCAACAAAATCTGGCAAAAAATCCAGATGCATTAAATTTTCAACTTCAAAAAAATGTTTTACCTTACTCATTTCAATTGCAAAAAATTTATCGGCAACCCTAAATTCAAGAGCGGCGACTTTCATAGCTCACTCTTTACCAAATTTAAAGAAAGATTTTTTAATTTTTGTATTATTGCACTCATCTCTTTTGAAATATTTAAAATAATATTAGCCGCTTCTTTTGATTCACTTGCATTGTTTTTAGATATTTCTGCAGCTTCTACCGTTTGTTTGGCTGCCAATTGAATCTGTTCTAAAGCGATATTCATTTCATCTATGGATTGTTTAAGTTTCTCGGTTTTTTCCATTACATTATCAAGCGTTTTTAAGCTATTATCAAATTCGTTTGTCGTTTCTTTTAGTTTATTACTTTCATTTTCCAAAATTAGGACAATATTATTTATTTCTACCAAAATTTTATCGTTTTCTTCATTAACCTCATCTATTATATCAATAACTTTATCAAGGTTTTCTTCCGAAGAATCCGCAAGGTTTCTAATGTCATGGCTAACTTCACTAAATCCTTCGCCACCTTCGCCAATTCTAACAGCCTCTACGGCACCATTTATTGAAAGTGCTCCTATTTGAACGATTGATAGTTCTATTTTTCTTATTGCATTATTAAGTTTTCTTATTTTAGATTTTATTTCGTTTATTTTTTCTTTTTGTATATTACTTAAATGTATATTTTCGGCAGATTCGTCTTTTTGTTTAATCAAACTTTCCGATATTTTTGAAAATTTATTTTTTATATTATTAAAACCTTCATATATTTCATTCATACTATTCATTGAATTTTGAATAAATTTCACACAATTATCCGCAATATGTTGAGCTTTAGAGGCATCGTTTTTTGCTATTTCGGCTGCTTCTTCTATTTGGGTTAATGCTTCTACGACTTCTCTCATAGAATCCTCAAGTTGAGCAACGCTATAACTTAGTTCTTCACTTGCCGTAGCAAGTTCATTTTCAAAATTCTCTTTTTTTAATATTTCTCTTAATATTTCAGCAGCTTTTTGAGATTCATTAAAGGCATTTACCTGTGAAGCGATTGTGTTGGTTACTTCGCTTACCGCACTCGCACTCTCTTCTGCCGCAGCCGCAATTGTTTCACTAGCCTGATGTAAATCTTCGATTTCTTCAACCGTCAATTTAATATCATTTATCATTTTTTCTGAAAGTTTTACGATATTTTCTATTATTTCACCAATACTTCTCATCTCATTAGCTAGTTTTAATGATTCTTCTGCAAATTTTTCAATTTCGTCTTTTATTTTTTCCATATCATTATTTGCATTATGAATTTTTTCTTGAATATCATTTACAAGAGCACTTATTTTTTCTGCGTAAATATTGGATTTTTTTGCCATTGCCCTAATTTCACTTGCCATAACGGTAAAACTTCTACCGCTCTGTCCAGCCCTTGCTGCTTCTATTGCCGCATTTAAAGCAAGAAGCCCCGTTTTTTTGGAAAGTTTTGTAATAAGCTCTACCGCATCATTAATCTGTTTACTCGCATCAAGTAAATTTTGTGCTTTCTCAGAAATATCTCCGGCTTTTTTTGATGTATTTTTTAAACTATCACTTGCTTCTTCAAAAGAATCTATTGAATTATTAAGCATTTCTTTAAAATTTAAAATTATTTCTACAGTTTCCTTCACTTCCGATTCGAGGTATTTTGAATTTTGTTTTATTTCTGTTATAGCACTAAGAGTTTCTTCACTTGCACCTGCACTCTCTTCCGCGGCTGCGGCAATCTGCTCCATTGTGCCTTTGAGTTCTTCAATTGCGGCAAGGCCTTCAGCGGTTTTTGCATGTAATTTTTCAGAAAGCGTGGTTAGGTCATTTTCTATAATCTCTATATTTTGATAACTTTCGTTATTAGAAGTAACTTCTGTTTCATTATTTACAACATGATCTTCATTTATTGATACAAACCCCATAACAGCTCCTTTTAAATATTTAAGAAGCTGAATTTGTAATTTTAATTAAAAAATTCGAAAATACCTTAATAAAAACTACTTACAAAAACAACTTCTTAAAAAAATATTAACATATAAATGTTTTTTTACACTAAAAAATAATATTTTTTAATAAAATTTATTACTAAAATAAACAAAATTTATTTTTAGCCAATTTTTTCTTCTTGTATTCTTAATTTTGCAAACGTTTTTGATACGGGGACAAATTCGTTTTTAATTATATCAATCACTTCTTTTTTAGCTATAAGTAATACCTCATCACCTTTTTTAATAGAATTGATTACTGAATTGTGAAGCCAGTTTCCATTTCGGAAAATATATAAAATTTCGGCACCTTTGTATTTTTTAAACATTTCACCTTCGTTTAGTTTCACTTCTTTTGTAAATGTTCCAAAAAATACATATTTGTTTTCACCTATTTCTACCGCCTCACCCTCTTCAAGCAATGCTATAATGTCATCTCTTTGAATCACCGCTTTTTTTAAATTCAGTATTTTTGAATGACATATAAGTATATCCCTTACCCTCTCCATCTGATAAGAAATGGAATACTCTTTGTTTAAAAGCTGTGCTTCATATAGCGAAATATATTTTGGTTTTATTATTTTCACCAAAATATTATGAACTATATAAGCACTCAATACACCAAGAGTAGTAGGTGCCAATAAAGAATATCCCCCTGTCATTTCCACAACCATTACGATAGTCGCAAGAGGCGTTCTTGCCGCGGCCCCGAAAACTGCCGCCATCGCAATCACAACAAACGCACCTATAGGTGCATGTAAAGACGAGCCTAAAAACGCTCCAAGCATTGCACCTATAAAAAGTGAAGGCGCAAAAACACCGCCGCTTCCACCGCTTCCCACGGTAAAAGAAAAAGCAAAAATTTTAGCTATCATTAATACTATGACAAACAAACCAATCATATTACCATTTATACTCTCTTGTATAAATCCATAACCACCACCTAAAACTTCCGGAAAATAGATGGCGATTATTCCCACAAACAACGCACCAATTGCGGGTTTAAAATGAGGCTTAACTTGTAAATTCCTAAAAATATCCCTTATCCCATAAAAAATATTCGGTAAAAGAAGAGCTATCATCCCACTCATTATGCCCAAAAAAACAATCTCAAGATATGTTTTTACATCCGTAATATTTATATCTGGCACGTGAAAAATAGGTTCCCACCCAAACAAAAATCCCGTAATCATATATGCTATTAAAGGCCCGAAAAGCAGATATATAAGTTCTCTTGTCTCAAATTCGTTATCGGCATACAGCACTTCAATTGCAAATATAGATGTCCCAAGCGGTGCTTTAAACACCGCGCTAAGCCCGCTTGCCATTCCTATTAAAACATATATTTGTCTTCTTTTCCATCCAACTTTTCTAAAATCAGCATACCATGACCCGACACCTGCGCTAAAAAGTGCCGTTGGCCCCTCTCTTCCTGCACTTCCCCCAGTTCCTATTGTTATTGCTGAAGCTAAAATTTTAATTGGAACGACTATCCATCTTATATATCCACCCTGCCTGTGAAACGCTCTAATAACAGTATCGGTCCCATGTCCTTCGGCTTCCGGGGCAAATGTATATACCAAAAAGCCACTAATAAGCCCGCCTGTTACTATCACAGCTAAAAGCATTATCGTATTAAATTCACCACTATGTTGATAACTCGATAGAAGTTTTAATGTATCCTGAGGAAGGTAACCTACCAAATAATCAAGTGAAAATTTACTTATAAAATGAAGTAATACAATAAAAATCTGAGCACATACAGACCCTATTATTCCAATAATAAATGTATCAATTATTAGTGCATAATCTTTTTTTATTGTTTAACCTTTGTGTAGATTTTTTATATTATAAAATTAAATATAAAAAAAGTAAATAAATATTAACTTATTTATTAGTTTTTTAAATTAAATTTAAATTAGTGACAGACACTTTTATTTTTTATAAATAAAAAAAGAAGGGATTAAACCCCAGCTTCTTCTCTTCTTTGTAGATATTCCCAATAAGCATCCACGTTTTTTTGCCATTCTTCAATAATCCATTTATTTTCAGGTTTAAATAGGTGACTAAATCTTCCTTGTCTTCCTAAATATTCTTCAATAGGAATTTTGTTTTTAGGTCTGTATGTAATTGTTAATTTATGTCCATCTTCAATTTCATATAGAGGGAATGCACAAGTTTCAACTGCTAAATCTGCAATTTCAACTGTTTCTTCAGGTTTAAATTTCCACTCAGTTGTGCAAGGACTTAAAGCATTTATAAATGTTGGACCTACAGTTGATAAAGCTTTAGCAGCTTTTTGAGCTAAATCTTTCCAATGTTTTGTTCCAGGAATTGCGGTAGCTACATAAGGACATCCATGAGCAGCCATAATCATAGTTAAATCTTTTTTCTTCTGTTTTTCACCATAACTTACTCTACCTCTTGGTGTAGTTGAAGTATGTGCACCTATTGGTGTAGCAGAACTTCTCTGTCCCCCTGTATTTGCATAGTTTTCATTGTCAAGACAAACATAAAGAAAATCATGCCCTCTTTCAACTGCACCTGAAAGTGATTGGAAACCGATATCATAAGTTCCACCATCACCACCAAATGCAACAAATTTTACTTTTCTGTCATCATTATAAAGTTTTTCTTTTCTACTAAGTGCGCTATACATTGCTTCTGCACCTGCAATTGCAGCAGCTGCGTTTTCAAATCCAATATGAATCCACGAAACATCCCATGATGTATATGGATAAATAGAAGTACAAACTTCAAGACATCCTGTTGCCGTTGAAATCACCAAATCATCATCAGTAGCATTAACTACTTCTCTAACAATCATACTATGAGCACATCCCGGACATAATCTATGACCACCTTGAAATCTATCAGGAGTACATGCAAATTCTTTTAATGTTCCAATATTTTTCATAAAAACTCCTTAATTAAATGATAACTTAGGACCTCTAAGGTTTATGAAACCTTGTAAGTCAGTTACTCTTTTTCCAGCTTTTGCATTTTCATTTGTTTCATTAATAACTTCTAATATATGTTCAACAGTTGTATCTCTTCCACCAAGTCCATAAATATAATTCGTCATAATTGCACTCTGTCCATTTGCAGCAAGTGCACCAGCTACTTCATTATAAAGAGCACCTGTTGTTCCCATAGGTGCACTTCTATCAAGTGCTGCAATAGCTTTAACATTTGCAAGTTTTTTAGCTACTTCATTATAAGGGAAAGGTCTGAAAACTCTTGGCATAACAAGTCCTACTTTGATTCCATTTTCTCTTGCTTTATCAACAGCAAGCATTGCAGTTTCAAATGCACTTCCCATTATAACCAACGCAATATCAGCATCTTCGATTTTATAACTTTCTACAAGATTATATTTTCTTCCGCTTACTTTTTCAAATTCACCGAACACTTCTTCAATAACAGGGAAACTTTCCATCAATGCCTTATGTTGAGCCGCTTTATGCTCAAAATGCCACTCCTCTTCAGTTTGTGCACCATATGTTACAGGGTTTTTAGTATCAAGCATTGGATTTAGTGCTTTATAACTTCCTACAAATTTTTGAGCTACTTCATCTTGGAGAGGTTCTACTACTTGTGCAGTATGTGATACTAAAAATCCATCTTGGTTAGTTGTAACAGGTAACCTTACTCTACTATCCTCACCTATTTTAAATGCACATAATGTTAAATCATATGCTTCTTGAGGATTATTAGCTATTAAATGAATCCATCCCGCATCTCTGCCTAAATATAAATCACTATGATCTCCGTGAATATTAAGTGGTGACGCCAAAGCTCTGTTAACCACGGTCATAACAATAGGAAGCCTCATACCACTTGCTTGATATAAAACCTCAACCATTAAAGCATAACCCTGAGAAGAAGTCGCAGTTGCAACTCTACCACCAGCTGCAGCTGCACCAACACATGCTGACATAGCTGAATGTTCAGATTCAACCATTACAAATTCACCATCAACATATCCATCAGCCAAAAACTGAGAATAATTTTGAACAATAGGTGTAGATGGTGTAATAGGATAAGCAGCAACGACATCAACTTCTGCCTGTCTTAAGGCATGAGCTGCCGCCATATTTCCGTCCCAAACTTCCTTTGATTTTAGTTCATATTTTTGTGCCATTATTAATCCTTTATTTGTCTTTTTTCGGCCATTGTTTTAAAGCCTCTTCATTATCTACATGTTCAGGGAACATTAAAAGTGATTTAATCGGTGTAGGACAAACTTCAACACAAACACCGCATCCTTTACATAAATTATAATTAATACCTTTTATTTTCGCCTGTTTTTTACCTCTTTTATTTACTACTTCTTCAACTTCGAAACAGCTATCCGGACAAAATACCCAACAAAAATCACAATCTATACATAAATCTCTATTAAATACAGGCTTTTCAACTCTCCAATCAGCCACTTTATAGTTATATGAATGGAATTTACTTCTTATTTTTTTTTCTGGATCTTCAAATGAAGGTAAAACCGCACCAAATTGAATCTGATCCCATGTTGTTAACATTTCTTTAGGTGTTGCCATAATATCTCCTTAATTTACTTCTTCGTATGCTCTTTTAATTGCTCTTAGGTTTCCGTCAATAATTTTTTGAGGGAATTTTGAAAGAATATCTTCAATAGAAACCAAGAAATCCTCAAATGGTAAAATTTGTGAAACTTTAATAAAAGCACCAAGCATTGGCGTGTTTGGAATAGCTCTTCCGATTTCTTCTTGAGAAATTTTAATTGCATCAATAACATATAACTTTTTACCATCAAGATGTTTTGCAATTTTTACAAGTTCATCTTTTGGTAAATGAGATGTAACTATGAATATAGTATTATCAGTAGTATTATCAACAATTTCTTCCTGATAAACTAAAGAAGGGTCGATTACTAAAACATAATCTGGTGCCATCCATTTTGAATGATCTAAAATAGGTTGATCATCAATTTTATCATAAGCTGTCATAGGCGCACCTCTTTTCTCTGCACCATAAACCGAATAAGCTTGAACAAATTTACCAGTTCTTGCCATAACGTCTGCAAGTGCTTTAGCACCTGTTACTGCCCCTTGTCCTGCGCGAGAGTGCCATCTAATTTGTAACATATTTATCCTTTTTTTGTCATATTTTATCGAAATTTTACTTAAAGTAATATTAATATAGCATAAATTTCGTCCGAAATTATTTCAAATTATTTTATTCGTAACTTTTTCTTATAAATGTTACTTTTAGTAATAAAAAGATGTATAATAATGATTTGGATGCAAAAACATTAAAGGTTGCATATGAATATATTAATCGGTGGAGCCGGAAAAGTCGGCTACAATGTCGCAAAAGCTTTATCAAATAAACACAATGTCGTAATAATAGATAAAAACGAAAAAGCCCTTGAAATGTTAAAAGAAACACTGGATGTTTTAACAATATGTGCGGATCTTAGAGATTCAAGGGCATATATGGGGCTTGAAGAAAAATTTGATTTTTTTATTGCAGTTACAAATAACGACGAAATAAATTTAATTTCAACTATAGTCACAGAAAATATCCTTGATATAGAAAACACTATTGTAAGATTAACAAACACATCTTATATTTCTACGAATTTTCAAAAACTAAATATAAATAGGCTTATTTTTCCTTATAAATTATCAGCTACAGCAGTAGCAAAATTAATAGAATTTCCAAAAGCAAATAATATAAAAGAGTTTCCATTTAACGATTTCATACTTGTATCACTAAACGTAAAAACTCCTGTAATTGACAAAGTTTCAGCTATTAACAGCGACAACATAATTGTCATAGGTGCACAAAGAGGTGAAGAATTTATTTTTCTTAGTGAAGACGATTATGTTGAAGAAGAAGATTTGTTATATATTTTTGGAGAAAAAGAAAAACTAAAGGATATAATTAACAAACTAGACACCATTTCACCCGAATATATTCAAAATGTATTAATTTACGGAGCAAATCCACTAGGTATTGAAATAGCTAAAATACTCGTATCTTTCAATTTAAATGTAAAAATTCTCGAAAAAGATGAAGAGCAAGCCACCAAAGCAGCGGAACTTTTAGGTGAAGACGCAATGGTAATAAACTCATCATATGAAGATGAAGAAATGATTATAAACGAAGGCCTTCATTATTCTGATATCGCTATAGCAGCTTCTCTGAAAGACGAAAGCAATATTATTAAATCCTTACAAGCCAAAAAATTAGGAATAAAAAAGATAATTACAATAAATAATAACCTAAATTATTACTCTTTAATGCATTCACTCAAACTTTCTACTATAAGAGGTCCAAAAATTGCTGCATATTATGAAATATTGGAAGAAATAGATTCAAGACTTTTAATATATGAGAGATTTTTCTTGGGTGCCAAAGGTAAAATATTTATAAAACAGGTTTTTCAATCCAAAAAAGTCACACCACCAAAAGAAAACTCAAAAACTATTATTGTTAGAAACGATCAAATCATAGAGTTAAAAGAAAAAATGGAACTTTTACCAAATGATATAGTATTAGAATTTAACTTTTCAGGAAACAGAAAATGGATAGAAACACTATAAAAAATCTATTTAAATTTTTATCTATAGTTGGCTTAATGACAGAGTTTTTCTTTTTAATACCAATCATAACAGGTGTTATATACAATGAAAATGTTAATTCATTTATTATTTATTCAGCTGTAACTTCTACAACATTTTTTTTGATTCTAATTTGGCTTAAAAATCACGAAATGAAAATGAAAATAAAAGATGCTATTTTAAGTGTCAACCTTGTATGGATTATGCTTGGAATTCTCGGTGCTATACCTTTAATGCTGGAAACGAATATCACTTTTATAGATGGTTTTTTTGAAGCTGCTAGTGGATTTACAACTACAGGTGCTACAATTTATTCCGATATTACAGATCTTCCAAAAAATATATTAATGCTTAGAAGCACAATGCACTGGATAGGCGGTATGGGTATAATAGTGCTTGGCGTTGGACTTCTTTCGTTAATTAATCCTACTGGGTCGCTAGCTTTATTTAAAGGTGAATCGACAGGTATAACACCAGATAAAGTTACTCCTAAAATCAAACATACCGCCCTTAAATTATGGGGAATTTACTTTACAATAACTATTATAGACGCCCTGCTTTTAAAATTAGAAGGAATGAGCCTTTTTGATGCAATAAATCATGCTTTTGCAACCATATCCACAGGTGGATTTTCAACTAGAAGTGAATCTTTGGGCTATTGGGCCAACAACCCTTGGATTTTATGGACAACTACATTTTTTATGTTTATTTCCGGAATAAACTTTATAGCTCATATAAAATTTTTAAAAAAAGATTATAGTGGATATAAAAGTGAAGAAGTAATATGGTATTCAATTATTTTTTTCGTATTGGCCGTTGGTGTAAGTTTAGTTCATTATTTTAATTCTAATGATTCCTTATTTTATACATTAACTCACGGATTTTTTACGATAAGTTCTATTTTAACCACTACTGGATTTGCTACAGTTGATTACTCTCAATGGGGACAAACAGCAATAGCATTAATATTTATCGCTATGTTAATAGGTGGAAACGCCGGAAGCACCGCTGGAGGTATTAAAGTCATAAGATTTGTGGTAATGTTTAAAAACCTAAACTATCAGATAAAAAAAATCCTTTTCCCAAATGCGATAATTTCTGTAAAAGTGGATAAAAAAACAATCCCCCAGTCAATTATAAATAATGTAAGTGCTTTTATATTTTTATATATCTTAACGGTTACTACTATAGCTTTATATCTTTTTGCCAACGGATACGATACTTTAACTTCGCTTAGCGCCTCAATAGCCTGTGTGGGAAATATAGGTCCTGGGTTTGGGCATGTAGGACCTGTAGATAATTTTGCATTTTTTACCCAAACTCAAAAGTTAATTCTTGCAATAGGAATGATAATAGGAAGACTTGAGTTTTTTACGGTTCTTATTCTTTTAAGCAGAGATTTTTGGAAAAAATTTTAAAAAACCAAGCTTAACTAGTATATTGATATATTTGTGTATTGGTTATTATGTTTAATAAAAATTGTTGAGGTTAGTTAGGGTTTTTATGGTTGTTGAGGTTAATTGAGTCCTCTGAAAAATATTGTTTTGAGAAAACATCTAAAGTGTAACGTTCGAAATTTCTGTGATATTTCAGGAATTACTCTTTCTTAACAATTTTTTATTATATATTCAACCGCTTCCAAAACATTTTCTTTTATTATTTCCGCGCATTTTTTCATATTATGGAGATTTTCATATTCCCATTTCACTCCAATATAATTAATTCCGGCTTCTTTTGCACTTACCATATCAAGGCAGGTATCGCCTATCATCCACGTAGCTTCTTTAATGGCATTCATTAAATGAACAGCCTTTAATATCGGTTCCGGATGAGGTTTAGGGTTTTGGACATGTTCTCTTCCAATTAGAACCTCAAAATAATGCATTATCCCAAAATGTTCAAGCAGCTCTTTTGAATATTCCCCGGTTTTGGTTGTTACGATTCCAAGTTTTGCAAATTTACCCGCTTCAATTACCGCTTCTTTCGCAAAAGGTAAAAGAATGGTTTTCTGTTTTGAAATTTTTCTGTAATGCTGTTTATAAGTATTAACATAATCCCATACGTTTTCTTTATCAACGCCAAGTTTGGCAAACATAACATCAAGTGGAAGTCCTATCAGTTTTTTAACATCTTCATCTTTTGGAGGATTATTTCCGTATGTTTTGAAAGCTACATTAAACCCTTCAAGAATAGCTTCCGTGGAATCAATAAGCGTTCCGTCCAAATCAAATAAAATTACCCTCACACCAGCCCTTTATTTCTTGTTTGATTTCGAAAATATCTTCAAGATTATTTATATTTACAATTTCAAATTCTTGGACCGCTTTTAATATTATTTTGCTTATGTCCATAAAAGAAATTTTCTCATTTAAAAACATTTCAATGGCAAATTCATTCGCAGTATTTACAACCACGCCCAAATCCGGTTTTTTTAAAAGCAGATCTTTTATTTCCCACACCGGATATTTTTCAGGATCTATTTTTCTAAATTCAAGCCCCCCAATTTCCAAAAGATTTACAGGTTTTAATATTTCATCCCTTACTTCATCCAAAATAGCAAACGCAATCGGCAGTTTCATATCAGTTTTGGAAATGTGTGCTGTGGTGCTTCCGTCTATCCATTCCACAAGAGCGTGAATAATGGATTTGGTTTCTATAAAAGCATCAATATCAGTCGTATTAAAAAGCCATTTTGCTTCAAGCAGTTCAAACAGCTTGTTTACCATAGTAGCCGAATCAATCGTGATTTTAACGCCCATCGACCAATTCGGGTGATTAAGCACGTCTTTAATGGTTGCTTTTTTAATATCTTCCAAATTCCAGTCTCTAAGCGCCCCTCCACTCGCCGTTATATAAAGTTTTTTAAAACCACACTTTCCATTTTTCACTTTACACTTTTCACTTAGTAAATACCAAAGCCCGAAATGTTCGCTGTCAATTGGGGTTATTTTGGAAGTATCTATGAATTTTCCGGCATTTACCAAAGACTCTTTGTTTGCAAGGGCTATTTTTTTACCACATTCCTGAGCTTTAAGTGTAGGTTTAAGCCCCGCATCCCCCACAAGGGCGTTTACTACAAGAGGACTTTTAGAATTTTCTATGATTTCAAGTATTGCTTCTTCCCCATATTTTACATTATTAAAATTTATCTTTTTGGCCGTCTTTTTATCTTTTACGGCGACATATTTAGGCTTAAACACTTTTATCTGCTTATTTAAAATTTCAAAATTATTACCGGCAACCAAAGCTTCTATTTCAATATTATAACGCCTTGCAATTTCCAATGTATTAACACCTATACTTCCCGTTGAGCCTAAAACTACCAACTATACCCCCAACAATACAAACATCACAGGTGCCGCAAACAGATATCCGTCTATTCTATCAAGCACTCCGCCGTGTCCCGGAAGGATATTGCCGCTGTCTTTCACGCCAGCTCTTCTTTTTAAATAACTCTCAAACAAATCCCCAAACACACTTGAAACACTTACAAGCAGTGCTATAAAAAACGCCTGTAAAAACCCCATAAAATATAGACCTACAAAAGCCCCGATTATCGTAGCACCGGCCACACCGCCTATAACACCCTCCCATGATTTGTTAGGTGAGGTTTTACAAAATCCGCTTGGTATAAACTTCCTTGCAAAATTTTTACCTACGAAATATGCCAAAGAATCGGTAAGAGCAACTATTACTATAAGCCATCCTATTACCCCCATCCCGTGTTTTACATATAACGCATATAAAATCATTACAGGAATCAAAGGATAAATAACAGGTGAAATAATTTTCAAATCCTTTTGCCAGTAAGCTATATACGAAGCACTTACAATTACGCCAAAAATTAACGCTATAAAAGGGTTTACGATTAATGA
This sequence comes from Nautilia lithotrophica, assembly GCF_054656815.1. Taxonomy (NCBI): domain Bacteria; kingdom Pseudomonadati; phylum Campylobacterota; class Epsilonproteobacteria; order Nautiliales; family Nautiliaceae; genus Nautilia; species Nautilia lithotrophica. Next base: position 52,653 of record NZ_BAAHXN010000002.1, on the reverse strand, counting down.
AAGCAGGACACTTGCGACTGCAATATAAAATATCTCTTTATCTTCCGTTTTAAAAAGTTTCTGGGCTTCTATATATCCTGCAATTGCAATAGCACCTATTAAAAGCCCTGTTAAAAATCTGTTATCAATTATACCTACAAGCAGTAATATAGCTATTAATACAACTGAAGTTATAAGACGTTCTTTCATTTAATTCCTTTTTTATAATTATACAATATATGAGCGGATAAGTAGTTAAGTTGTGAAGTCGTGAAGTGGATAAGAATTAAATACTTTTTTTTACAACTTCACAACTTATCCACCTGCCTTATGCTCTTAAATCCAGATGTTTGCTTTCTCTTTCTATTTCCTCTTTTGAATCGTCTTCGGCTAAAATTTTCTCACTCTCTTCTACCGGACGAACTTCTTTTACTTTAAGCTCTTTTTCTTCGTTTATGATTTTTTGCGTTTCTTTACTTAACTGCTCTCTTGCAATGTTATCTGCCGCCATTGCAGAAGCTACATGCATATTTTGATTTATAAGTGTTACCTGCCCAATTAAACTCATAATTTAACCTTTATAGTATTGTATTTGCCATACTCTACATTTGCCCCCTCTTTTACCTTTACAAATTTCCTTTTAGTATAATCGACTTCTCCCTCATTTTTTTTAGAAAACGCCACGGCAAGTTTTGCAGCTTCTTCTATTACGCTTTGGGGGATTGAAAGTTTGTTGTTTTTAATTATTACATGAGCACCCGGCACATTTTTAATATGAAGCCATAAATCATTTGCATTTGCGCTTTTTAATAATTTAATATTTCCTTTTTCGTTCTTACCTACAAGAATTTTATAATCATCTATAAAAAATTCCGCTACATTCTCATCTACACTTTTTTCTTTTTTAGGCGGTTTATAGTAATTAAGACTCCCTAAATCTTCCGTTTTTTCAATCAATTTTTTATAATTTTCCAAAAATTCCAGCTGTGAGTTTAAATGATTTTTTTCAATATGTAGATTCTGAGCTTTTCTTTTTGCTTTTTTTGCAAGGTTGTAAAAATAATTCCCCACCTCATTTATATTTTTTAGTTCAGGCAGTGGTATTACTATTTCTTTTCCTTCAAAATCATAAGTTTTAAGCTCTTTCATATAAGGTTTAATCTGATAGAGGTTTACCATTGCGATATCTGCGTATTTTTTATAAAGTTCGGATTTTTTTAGAAGTTTTTCTTCATCCTCAAGTTTTGAGAGTTTTTTTTGAATCTCTTTTATTTTTTTGTTTATTCTGTTTATTATGGCTTCTTTCTTCTGTTTGAGGCGGTTTTGGTATTTTTTGTTAAACAGCTCTTTTGTAAAGCTCTCTAAATCTTCTATTTCAAACTCTTTTTCCTTAATTTCAAAAGGCGGCAGTTCTTCAAGTTTAACACCCGGTTTCACAACCCTTGAAGACTGGTTTTCTGTAATATGTCTTAGTGATTCTATTACTATATCGTTTTCATCAAGAATGATGGCATTCGTATAACGCCCTGTAAACTCAAACCTGATTTTTACCATCTCTTCTTTGAAGCGGTTTTGGTTCTTTGCGGTTATTGTTAAAATTCTCTCTTTTGTTTCAACGTTTACAATTTCCGCTTTTGTAAATTTCTTTTCCAAAACAATATCAAAAGGCGCTTGAAATTTGCGTGAAAGAGGATAGTCGATGTTTATATAAATATCCCCGCTTCCTTTTGTAAGATCAAAATAAAACCTATCTTTGTCAAACTGCATTAAAATAAGGTTTTCATCAACTCTAAGTGCCCTTTTAATATATTTGTGCTTTTTTATATATTCGGCAATCCTTTTTAAAACAAACGCTTTCAAACTTTACCTTTTTATTTTTAATTACCCTCAATCTACTATCAACTATTTACTATCGCCATTAACCATTTACCATTCTTATCCGCACCTGAAGCCGTATTTTGCAAGCTCTATAAATTTTCTGACTTTTCTTTTGTCTTTCTTTCCTGGACTTTTTTCAACCCCGCTGCTTACATCAACCCCGTAAAACCCGTATCTTCCGACTTCAAAAACATTTTCAGCACTTAGCCCCCCGGCTAATATAATATCCGAATTATCCCTTCCTTCAAACCATTCAAGCGCAACCCTTTTACCGCTTCCTCCATATTGTGGAACAAAAGCGTCCACTATTTTATATTCGCCCTCAAATTTTTCAATATCGTTTTTTTCCTTCGCACGGATTACTTTTATGTGTTTACATTTCAGATTTTTATAAAATTCTTCATCGGCTTCAAAATGTATCTGTGCAATATCGGCTTTTGTAAAAGACATTATTTCATTTACATATTCGACATCCACATTTACAAACAATACGGCTTTGGTAACAAAAGGAGGCAGTTTTTCAATAATTGATTTTATGTCTTCCGGTTTTATAAATCTGGGTGATTTAGGGTAGGTTACAAACCCCAGGGCGTCCGCCCCGGCATCACAGGCAACCTTAGCGTCTTCATAGTTTGTAATTCCGCATATCTTTACTTTCAATTAAACCCCTTTTTAACGATACTTTTCATTGCCATGTTACTCATTTTCTCACTTTTTCTTACTTCCTCTTACTTTTTCTTACTTTCCAATTACTCACACTTTGAGACTTTCAATGGCTTTTTTATAATCACTGCTTCCAAACACATAGCTTCCAGCCACTAAAATATCCGCACCCGCTTCTTTTAAAAGAGGTGCGTTTTTATTATTCACTCCCCCGTCTATTTCTATTAAAAGAGAAGGGTTTTTCCTCTTAGCAAGTTCTCTTAACTCTTTTATTTTATCCAAAACACTCGGAATAAATTTTTGTCCCCCAAATCCCGGGTTTACACTCATTAAAAGCACCATATCAACATCAGCCACTATATATTCAAGCAAACTCACCGGTGTTGCAGGGTTTAAAACAACCGCAGGCCTTATACCCTCGTTTCTTATTTTTTGAATAACCCTGTTAATATGTTTTTCTTCTTCTATATGAAAAGATATAAATTCCGGTTTTAAATGTTTATAAAGGTCTATAAAAAACGGAATGTTTTCCACCATAAAGTGAATATCAAGAGGTTTAGTTGAAACCTTGGCAACCGCTTCGACTATCATAGGACCCATTGTCATGTTAGGCACGAAGTGCCCGTCCATTATATCAACATGTATCAAATCCGCACCCGCTTCACACACTGCTTTTACATCTTCTGCCAAATTACCGAAATCGGCGCTTAAAATACTTGGAGCTATTATCATTTTATTCCTTTAACCTGATTTCTTCCGCTATTTTTTGCTTCATATAAAGCTCTATCAACTTTTTTCAATACATCCTCAGGGTTATCACCTTTTTTAAATTCGCTTACACCTAAACTAATTGTTATTTTCAACCCTTCAAAATCACTATTTTCAATAATTTTTCTTAATTTTTCAGCAATTTTATATGCTGCATCAAAAGATGCATTAGGCAGAATAATAACAAATTCTTCACCACCCCACCTTCCAAAATAATCGCTATTTCTTATATTTTTTTGGATAATTGCAGCAAGCTTTGATAAAACAAGATCGCCTTTCTCATGCCCAAATGTATCATTAATTTGTTTAAAATGATCTATATCGAAAAATATTACGCTTCCATTAGTTTCTTTTATTTTTTTATGTAAAATCTTTTCAATTGTTCCTCTGTTATATATTTGCGTCAAAGCATCGAACTCTGATTGTTCTTTATACGTTCTAGCTTTTAAAAATATAAATATTAAAATTAATATAAGGACAAAAATAACTAAATATACCCATATACTATATTTTTTTTCTTCTATTAAAATTTTCTCACCAATATAACGCGAAATAATTTTATTTTTTTCAAATATTGATATATTATCAATTGCTTTATCTATTTTTCTTTTTACATCCAATAAATCTTTTCTTAACATAACTTGCAATTTAAATGTAAAAGGCGTTTTGAAAAATATTCTCATACTTCCAATGTTTTTTTCATTCATAAGCCAAACAATAGTAGGTAAAATATCCACAACACATTGCGCTTTTTTTGCCTTTACTAGCTCAAATGCATCAATAACGCTTTTAGCTGGAACATAATTAAGATACGGGTAATGTTCTTTCATCATTTTATGTGCTGTATAATTATAACCTACGGCAATAGTTGAAATATTGTCAATATTTTTAATTTTCAAATCATTCCTACAAGCAATTGCCAGAGGAAATTCTACATATGGTTTTGAAAAAATTGCATATTCTTCCCTATCAGGTGTTGCTGATGTATTTGGTGTAATGTCATATTTTTTAGACTTAATACCATTCAAAATTTTAATCCAAATAGGTTGAGTAATGATTTCATAATCAAGCTTAGCTTTTTGTGCAATAAGTTTCCAAAAATCTATACCAATACCTTTTAATTCACCATTTACTTCTAAATCAAATGGTGGCCAGTATGGTGTTACCGCAACTTTTAATTTTTTAGCAACCACTTCTTTAAACATATCATCATAAATTGAAGAAATATTGATTTTGCTTTTCAAATAATAACCAGTTAATATAAGTGAAGAATTTGTTTTCATTTTAGGAAAATAGGCACTTAAAAAAGAGGCAGCATCCTTATTCTTTTCTAAAAAATCTTTATAAGCAACTAAATAAAATTTATTAAATACAATTCCCAAATTATCTAAATCATATAAATAAGAATTTTTTATATATATTTTATCATTCAGAACAATAGCATCAACTTTATTTTTTTTAAAATCCTCTACTGAGGCATGAATATACGAAACTTCATCTATTACATTAAATAATATTTTAGCAGGAAGATTAGCATTTCCAACTACTTTTATGTCATTAAGATTCTTATGAGAATATATATATGTTTTTAAATGCCCTATTCCCGATATCACGCTTAAATTATTTTCTACTATTAATGGTAATTTATCGTAACTCAATATATAAAATCCATTTTTTTGTAACTGCTTAAAATCTTTTTTTACAAATGGTTTAGGTAAATCCATTTTAAAATTTTTATCAACATATACATTAACATTCATATCTGCAAATAAAAAAACGCTTAAAAAAAGTATAATAAAACGCATAAAACCCCTTAACAATATCTTTTAAGTAAACATTTATAATTTTCTATTCTTCTATCTCTAAAAAATGGCCATATTTTTCTTACTTCAGCAGCGCTTTTTAAATCAATATCCACGTTTATTATTTCCTCTTCCATTCCCGCTTTATAAATTACCTCACCCTGAGGTCCATAAACAAAACTATTCCCCCAAAACTCAATTCCACCCAATATTCCACTTTCATCTTTTTCTTTTCCTACCCTGTTTACCGCAATTACATATACTCCATTAGCTACTGCGTGTCCTCTTTGAACGCTAAGCCATGCGTTTAGCATTTTTTCTTTTTCTTCTTTTGTATTTTCTTTTTCACAAAGTTCATCAACTCTATCCTCAGGACACATAAGCCAGCCGATCGCCGTAGGATAAATAAGTATTTCGGCACCTTTTAAAGCCATAATTCTTGCCGCTTCCGGATACCATTGATCCCAACACACCAAAACTCCAAGTCTGCCTATGCTTGTATCAATAGGTTCTATTTCATCCCCAGGGGTAAAATAAAACTTCTCATAAAATCCTGGATCATCCGGAATATGGTTTTTTCTATATTTTCCGGCTATTTTTCCTTTATCAAAAACCACTGCCGTATTATAATATATTCCGTCAATTACTTTTTCAAAAAGAGAAGTAACTAAAACAATATTTTCCTTTTCACTTACTTTTTTCCAAAATTCTACATCTTCATTAAAATTTTCGGCATAGTCAAAATATTTAGTATCTTCAGATTTACAAAAATACTCGTTTTGATGAAGCTCTTGCAAAATAACAAGTTCACCTTCCGCTTGCTTTATCATTTCAATCGTATGCTGAATTGTTGCTTCTTTGTTCCCTTTATATTCTTGCTGAATAAGAGTTACTCTCATATTTCACCTCTACTAAATTTTATCTATTTTTAAACTTCAAAATCTTTTATCATTTCATTAAGTTCAAATATATTTCTTGCCATTGAATCAAATTTATCAATGATTGCTTGAAGTGAACTCATTAATTCTTTTACTTCATTTTGGGTATTTTCTATATCGTTGTTCATATTATGAACATTTGATTGTATTAAATTTATAACGGCAGTGATTTCACTTGCACTTTTTTGTGATTTTTCTGCAAGTTTTCTAACTTCATCCGCTACCACTGCAAATCCTCTTCCGTGTTCTCCCGCTCTTGCAGCCTCTATTGCCGCATTAAGTGCTAAAAGATTCGTTTGATCTGCTATATCTTTTATAATATCGACCATTTTTTCTATTTCATTCATTGATTCACTAAGTTCATTTGCACGATTACTAACTTCCATTTGAGAAGGCAGAAATTTAGTTTCATTCCATTCCAATAGTCTATTTAATCTACTTGATACATCGTCATATACTTCTTTTACCAATTCGGATGATTTTCTAAGAGATACAACAAGATTTGTTAGTGTTCTTTGTATCTCTTTTATCGGTTCTTCTAAAATTTTAAAATCATTATCTTCAGAAATGGTAAATTCAGTATTGAGTTTATGATTTGAGATATTCTCTAAAACTTTTACTAATTCTTTTGCTTCTTTAGCAAAAAACTCTTTTCTGATTTCTACTTCTTTTTTTCTCTCTTCTATTAAATTTCTTAAACTAACATAAGTCTTAACAACTTCTTGATTTTTAATTATTGGCTCAACATATACATATACAGGTAATATATCACCTTTTTTAGTCATTATTTCAGCTACACCGATACCACTACGTTTTTCATTATCATATTTAGCTACAAGTTTACAAACTTTACATTCCTGAGGGTTTTTAGGCCATAAAATTTTTGGTGCTTGAGGAATATCCAAATTTTTTATTTCATATTCGCTAAATCCAGTCAACTGCTCAAATTCTTTATTCCATGTAATCATTTTTCTTTTAGGATCTACTGCAAAAAGTGCAACCGGGAAATTTTGTATAAAATAATTAAATTCATAAGTTACATTTTCTAAATAATTAATTATAAAATCCAATTTTTCTTCAGTTTTATTAGTATTTTCTAACCCTTTTAAAAAATTCTCATCAATAATTTTTTCTTTTATTTTATCTAAACATTCATCTACTTTTTGTTCAATGGATGATTTATTAACACTCTCTTTTTTACCGAAAAACATTTTCATCCTTTTTAATAAATTCCTATTCGTTAATTATAACACAAATGAATAACATAAAACTTAACCCAAAAATTGATATAATTTGAGAAAAAAGGAGAGTAATGGCGAATTTATTAATAATTGGTGCCGGCGGTGTAGGAAGAGTGTCGGCTTTTAAAGCCGCTCAAAATAACAATGTTTTTAAAAAAATAGTTTTGGCAAGTAAAACAAAATCCAAATGTGACGACATTGCTAATGACATCAAAAATAGACTTGGAATAGAAATTAAAACATACGAACTTGATGCAAATAAAAAAGAAAATGTTATTGAACTCATAAAAAAAGAAAATATTGATATTATATGCCATGTAGCCCTTCCTTATCAAAACCTTCCAATAATGCACGCTTGCATTGAAACTGGATGCGCATATCTTGATACCGCGTTGGCAGAAACAGAAGATAATCCCGATACATATTACGACCTTCAGTGGGCTTTGGATGAAGATTTCAAAAAAGCCCATACCATGGCTCTTTTAGGATGCGGATTTGACCCTGGCGTTACTTCGATTATGGTTAAATATGCCGCAGATTATTTATTAGACGAACTTGAAGAGATTGAAATATATGATTGTAATTTCGGAAGTCACGGAAGGGCGTTTGCCACAAACTTTGACCCTGAAATCAACTTAAGAGAATTAAACCTTCCTGGAAAATACTGGGAAAACGGGGAATGGAAAACTACTGAACCTTTTGAAGTTCAAATTAAACACGATTATCCGGAATGCGGTGATGCGACAAGTATTCTTATATGGCATGAAGAGCTTGAAAGTATAGTAAAACATTTTCCAAACCTTAAATCGGCAAAATTTTATATGTGTTTTAGTGATCAGTATCTTTACCACTTCAATGCACTTAAAAATGTCGGAATGTTCAGCATTGAACCTATTGAAGTGTGTGATGGCGTAAAAATATCACCCCTTCAATTTTTAGCAAAAATTCTTCCTGATCCTCAAGAGCTTGTTAAAAACTATAAAGGACAAACAAACATAGGTGTAATTGCAAAAGGTAAAAAAGACGGCATTGAAAAGAAATTTTACATATACAATATATGCAACCATAAAAAAGCAATTAAGGAAACTGGAGCACACTGCGTAAGTTACACGACAGGCGTTCCCGCAATTATAGGATGTAAACTAATGGCTAAAAAGGTCTGGTGGGAAGAAGGTGTTAAAAACGTTGAAGAATTTGATGCAAAACCATTCTTTGAAGAGATGGAAAAAGACGGACTTCCGATTAAAGTAATAGAAATCAAGGAGTAAAAATGAGTAATTTATTAATTATAGGTGCTGGTGGAGTTAGCAGGGTCGCAACATTTAAGGCCGCAATGAATGACCATATTTTTAAAAACATTGTGCTTGCCAGCAGAACAAAAAGCAAATGCGATGCAATAGCAAAAGATATTAAAGAGCGTCTCGGAGTTGAAATAAAAACATACGAAATAGACGCAATGGATATCGATGCCACAGCACAATTAATTAAAGACACAAACAGCGATATAGTGCTAAATGTAGCTCTTCCGTATCAGGATTTGGCAATAATGGATGCATGTCTTAAAGCTGGTGCACATTATGTTGACACTGCAAATTACGAACATCCTGATGAGGCAAAATTTGAATATAAAGAGCAGTGGGCCAGAAACGAAGCCTTTAAAAAAGCCGGTCTTATGGCACTTCTTGGAAGCGGGTTTGATCCGGGGGTTACGAATGTATTTACGGCTTTTGCAGCACAGGAACTTTTGGATGAAATTGAATATTTAGATATATTAGACTGCAATGCGGGAGATCACGGATATCCTTTTGCAACAAACTTCAACCCCGAAATAAACATACGTGAAATTACCCAAAAAGGGAAATATTACGAAAACGGAGAGTGGAAAGAAATTGAACCTATGAGTGTTAAATTTAAATGGAACTATCCTAACGTAGGAGAATACCCAAGTTATCTTTTATACCACGAAGAGCTTGAAAGCTTAACCAAAAACTTTCCATCAATCAAAAGGGCAAGATTTTTTATGACGTTTAGCGATAATTATCTATGGCATTTAAATGCACTCCAAAATGTCGGAATGACAAGTATTGAACCTATTAAAATTGCTGAAGGATGCGAAATAAGCCCTATGGAATTTCTTAAAAAAGTGCTTCCAGATCCTGCAAGTTTAGGACCTAGAACAAAAGGTCAAACACATATTGGCGTAGTTGCAACTGGTTATAAAAACGGAGTGAAAAAAAGATATTATATTTATAATATCTGTGACCACCAGTGTGCATTTAGAGAAGTCGGTGCGCAATGTGTAAGCTATACTACAGGAGTTCCGGCGATGATTGGATGTTTGATGATAGCAACAAAACAATGGTTTGAAACAGGTGTTAAAAATATGGAAGAATTTCCTGCCCGTCCGTTTTTATATCAGCTTAACAAACAAGGACTCCCTTGGTTTATAGAAGAATTGACAACAGAAGGATTACCAATAGATAATTAAACTTTTCTCTCTTCTTTTTTACTACTTTTATTTTCAATTTTATTAAGCCTATTTCACTCAACTTACTTGACTTTATAAGATAAATTAGTTTATAATTACTTTTGTAAAACTTTTAAGGAGGATAAAATGTTTGTATTAAACAACATCGACAAAGAAAAGCTGAAAGAATTTAGCACTATGTCGATTATTACAGGTGTATTAATGGCATTGGCCGGTATTTTGGCAATTGCTAACCCATTAGCTGGAAGTGTAGCTTTTGTAGTATTTTTAGGTGCTTTATTTATAAGTGGTGCCATTATCCAAGGATATATTACTTTTAAAGCTCATCAAAAAAGTTTAGGTGCTTGGTTTAAAGTATTTTTGCTTTTTGTCACAGGTGTGCTTTTATTAATATGGCCTGGTAGTGGTATTGCGGCAGTGGCTATATTATTCGCCGCTTATTTCTTTATGGATGCATTTGCAAGCTTTGGAATGGCTCTTGATTTAAGACCATTAAAAGGTTGGGGTCTTGCAGCGTTTAATGGAATGCTTAGCCTACTACTTGGAATTATAATGCTTATAGGTTGGCCGTTTAATGCAGCTTTTACCGTTGGAATAATAGTAGGTGTTAGTTTCTTAATGGATGGACTTGTTCTAATTTATTTAGGATGGTTATCAAAAAAAGGGCTTCACGACTGATTTTTTGGCCAAAATTTAACTATTGAATATCCCTCGTCTTTATGACGAGGTGCTTTTTCGTCCCATTCATACTCTTCAATAAAATCATTCAATATGGTTGCTAAATATTTTAATCTGTCATCAATAGAAATATTAGGCATTTCATCTTTTAAAAACATATAAAGGTCTTTTTCCTGTTTTTTGCATTTATTGTGCAGGTTTTTTATGTTTTCCACACTTAAATCCAACTGCTCTTGTTTGTTTTTTTCACTAATCATTTTTAATTCCCCGTTATCCGTTATTATAGATTTTATCTCCGATTTCCCTGTATCTTTGATAATAATATTTTACAAATTTGTCAACATCCGGATTTTTAGGATAATAATTTTTATCTTTATATATGAATTTATCCAAAAATTCTTTCGCATCGGTTTTGTTTATATAACATTCTGCAAGTTGTAAATATGTTTGTTTATACCATTCTTTTAATTTGCCATAATTTTTGTAATCATATTCCAAATATTTTCCGTTAAACCTTACAACCCCGCTTTCAAAAAGTCCTGTTAAATGAATAAGACCTTCAATATAATAAGGTAAAACCTCATCCACTTCCATCCAAGCAATCAATCCCACAGCCCTTTTTATAGTATCATCTAAAATGGCTTCTTTTAACTTTTCTTCCTCATTTTCAAAAAAAGCCATAAGTCCGCCGGTTGTGGCTTTAAATTCTTCTACGTTTTTAAACATTCCGGATTTGTTCATCGCGCTTTCGGTATTTTCGTCAACCCACAGAATATGTCCGAATTCATGTCCTATGGTCGTTATGTCATAAACTTTTACAAACTTCTCTTTATCCTCAAGGTCTTTATAAAACCTGTCCATAAACTCTTTTCCTAAAATTTCATAACTTAAAGCCATTTTAGGTCTGGCTTTGATATCTTCATACACTTTATCAACAAAAGCAAATATCTTTTTACCTTTTTCACTACTTACTTTTTCATCGTTCGGCACTACCTGTGCGGAAAAAAGTCCGTTAAATTCCGCTCCGTAAAATGTTGCCGGTGATGATATGTAAAGCTGCGTTTTGTCGATATTACTTAAAGCTGTTTTTAAAAGTTTCTCGTCTTTGCAGTATTTTGTATACATTTTAACGATATTATCTTTCACCTCACTTTTAAGTTCAGGGTTTTGGATTCTGACATCAAGTTCAAGTGCCACGGCTTTTCTGTATTTGTCTTCGTAATATTCAAGAGGATGTCCGACTTGAATAGGGGACTTTATATCCATCCAGAGTTTGTCTACTTCTGCCCATTTTTTAATCAGATTATGTCTGTTTTTTTCAAGAAGCGCCATTTTTAAAGCGTGAAAATACAAAATCCACTGAAGCTTATATTCATCATCAAGGTTTTCAAGCGCAAGTATCAGCTCGTCAATCGCCTTTACCGCCTCATTTACCTCTTCTTCAAAAATTTCACAATAACTTTTGGCAATATAACTGCCACTTTCACCTTTTACCAAAACCGAATAACATCTATCCCCCATCTCTTCATTATGACCTTTGTCTATCAGATCTTTTTCTAAAAGATATGCTATTACTTTTGCTTCATCACCGCCAAATTCCCTACTTAAATCCTCATTTATCGTATGAATTATATGTCTGGTCCAATTCGGCTGCCATTTGCTAAAGGCAATTCCTATTTTATGAACGCCTCTGAGGATCTCCGCATAAAAAGGTCCCACAAAAGGTGCAATGTTTTGAATAAGCTCTTCGTGTTCTTTGAGCCAGAAATTTTTGGTAAGTTCATACAAATCAAGCTGAATTTCTTTTATTTCATCTTCGCTGAAATTTCCTTTTTTTAAAAGGTTTAAAATACTATCTTCGCGCAAATGAAAAAATCTTTTTTTAAGACTCAGCAGATTTTCTTCATTTATTTCAAGTCCGAGTTCTCTTAAAATAGCTTCAAAAAGCTGCCTTATATCATCCGGGCATTTTTTAAAATATCCGTTTATCTTTTCGTCTCTTTTTCTTACTACCTCATAAGCCGCTTCCAAAAACATATCAATCCTTTACCAGTCGTTCCATGAATGAACTTTTTTCGCTATCAAAAGCCCGTCCATTCTGTTAAGTGCGCTAAATCCTATATCATATAGTTCATTATCATCCATATCAACAAGAGAAATTAAATACCCGCCGTTTCTGAGTGCCCTGAAAAGCGGTTTTGGGTCTCTTTTTTTATCACAGACGATAAAGTGATAAAACCTTTTGGAATTCAAGTCTTCATCCAAAAGATCTATGTTTCTCTCTTCGGAAGCAATTAGATCTTTTAACTCTTCACTTGTTACGCCTACGTTGATATTAGGCTCATATCCTATAATCTCATTAATTAGTTTTCCGTTTGCCATTTTCAATTCTCCACCCGAATTTTTCACTTTTCATTTCTTATATGCTTCCGTAAGAAAAAAGTTCTCTAAATAAAAACGCCTCAACTACGTCGTTTATACTCATCTCGGGGGTTGGTGTCATCAAAGGTTCAGCCCCTGCTTCCAAAAAATCAAAAACATACTCTTCTTTAGGTGTTATAAAAAAATGAACCATTCCTACAAGATCGTCCCTGTTATTTACATAGTCTATCTTTTCAATCGCTCCGTTGTTTACAAAAACTTTCGCGAATTTTTCAGCTTCTTTGCTTCCTACACAGACATTATCTTTAACGGGTATTCCTAAAACAAACATTATTCTAACTCCCTCTTTTCATTTTCCATTTTACATTTTACATCCATTGAAATCACCCTCTCTCAACCTCACCGAAATAATCTGCAATACCATATGTAAGATTTCCCACTTTCGTAAATCCAAGCTGCTGTTGAAGAGCTCTTTGCAAATAACCGCTCCTACTACCTACATGACAATAAATTATAATTCTTTCATTCTTGTATTTCATCCATTTATCAAGATCATATTGCACTCTGCTAATTGGAAGAAGCTCATCGGTTCCTTTAATTCTCATCATCTGATATTCAAAAGGTTCTCTTATATCTATAAGGGAAAAATTAACAAGCCCAGCACCTCTTGCTTTAAGCAATATCTCAAGTTCTTCGCCCAAAATTTGTTCTTTTTCAAGTATGCCCTCAAGCTCTCCTACACTTAATCCTTCAATTTCTCTAGCCTCTTTTCTAGGGTGTTCTTTATTATAATTTTCAGCATATTCAGGTGAACAAAAAATACCGCAATGACATACTCCATCTTCTGGTATCTCTTTTTCAATTGCCGGTTTACAAGGGCATATCCTATCATTGCCGTCAAATTGAGGAACAAAACACGGACAATATCTTTTTCCGTGTAACAATTTATTATTTGTAAGCCCCTTTAAAACCCTTTCTACAATTTCTTCGTCCGGATGGAAAGACCATCCGAATTGTTCAAGCACTTTATGGGCAAATTTTTCAGTTTTTACGAATTCTTGCTGAAATTCTGGTGAATTAATATCAACAGCTTTCATTAACCCTCCAGCTCTTTACATTTTTCAGGATTACAGAAAATTCCACAATGACAACATCCTTCTGCTACTTCATGATCTATAGCCGGTTTACATGGGCAAATTCTATCTTCCTTATCCCCCATAGGAATAAAACATGGACAATATCTTTTTCCATACATTAATTTATTTCTCGTAAGTCCCATAACAATAGCGTCATATACTTCTTTATCCGGGTTAAAACACCATCCAAATTGGTCAACTACTTTTTGAACAAATTTTTTTGTTTTAGCTTCTTCTTGTTTAAATTCTTCAGAATTCATATCAACATCAGTTCTTTTTGGTTGTAGCATAATATCTCCTTTTTTGCTTGATTTTATCATATTTCTAAAAAAAGTCAAAATAAGATAAGAACAATCTATTGATTAATTAATTTACAATAAATGATTAGTTTTTAAACAATTTTATAAGACATTTTTATCTTATTTAGATTTATAATTACACTAACAAATCAAAAAGGAGAGCTTATGAAAAAAATTGAAGCTATTATAAAACCTTTCAAACTTGATGAAGTAAAAGAGGCTTTAATTGAAGCAGATATTACGGGAATTACCGTAAGTGAAGTGAAAGGTCACGGAAGACAGCACGGACACACCGAACTATACAGAGGTGCGGAATATGTGGTGGATTTTCTTCCTAAAGTAAAACTTGAAATTTTTGTTAATGATGATTTTGTAGAAAAGACAATTGACATTATCATAAATCATGCTAAAACTGGGAAAATTGGTGATGGAAAAATATTTATAATGCCTGTTGAAGAAGCAATAAGAATTAGGACAGGTGAAAGGGGAAGAGATGCTGTTTAGAATATTATCACTATTGGGACTTGCAAGCTTGGCATTTGCGGGCGAAGTAAAACTTGATAGCGGAAATACCGCTTGGATGATGGTGGCAACTGCATTTGTTATGCTTATGACACCTGCAGGATTGGCTCTGTTTTATGCTGGAATGACAAGGGCTAAAAACACTCTTAACACTTATATGATGGTATTTTCAGCATTTGCATTGGCTACGGTTGTATGGGTTTTCTGGGGATATTCTTTAACTTTTAGTGGAAATATTGCGGGAATTATCGGCGATTTAAAAGCTGCATTTTTAAATGGTATAAGTTATAATGATTTAGAAGGAAGCGGTTATCCAACTTACGTATTTATAGCATTCCAGGGAACATTTGCAGCAATTACGGTTGCAATTGCAAGCGGTAGTATAATTGAGAGGGTTAAATTCTCAACTTGGCTTATATTTGTAGTATTATGGGTTACATTTGTTTACGCTCCGGTAGCTCACATGGTATGGGGCGGTGGATTTTTAATGGGTGATGGTGCTCTTGATTTTGCAGGTGGAACTGTTGTTCATATGAACGGAGGTCTTGCAGGTTTGGTTGCGGCTTTAATGATTGGTAAAAGAAGAGGTTATCCTAAAACTCAGATGATGCCAAGCAGTGTAATTTTAACGGCACTCGGTGCGGCTATTTTATGGTTCGGATGGTTCGGATTCAATGCAGGTAGTGAGTTTGCAGCTGATAATGTAGCAGGAAGTGCTTTTATTATGACAAACTTTGCAGCAGCTGCAGCGGCGGTAACTTGGATTATATTAGATTACATTAAATTCGGTAAACCTACACTTTTAGGTGCGGCTTCGGGTGCTGTAGCAGGGCTTGTAGCTATTACCCCAGCTGCTGGATTTGTAGGTATTGTTGGTGCTCTAGTAATCGGTATAGGCGGTAGTTTAACAGGATTTTTCGGTGTAACAATTCTTAAAAAAATGTTCAAATATGATGATTCATTAGATGCATTTGGTATTCATTTCATTGCGGGGCTTTGGGGTGCGATTGCTACAGGTTTCTTTGCACTGCAGGATTTAGCATGGGATGGCCCTCTTAAAAATGGAGACAGATTAGGACAGATCTGGGTTCAAATCGAATCAGTGCTTGTAACTATAGTATTCGTAGCAATTATGACTGCTATAGTTCTTAAAGTGGCAAGCCTTCTTACAGGCGGGGCAAGAGTCGATGAAGAAGCTGAAATCGAAGGACTTGATTCAGCAGAACACGGGGAAAAAGGTTTTAATTTATAATTAAGTCCCACAAAATCTAGCGACTTTTTGGGGACCCAGTCTTTATACCCCATAAAGTCTAACGGCTTTTTGGGGACCCTGGTTTTTTGATTTTTTACTTTCCATTGAAACTTTTTTAACTTTTTTACCATTTATTTGTTATAATTCATACAAAAAGGTGTATATGTTTTTAGCAACTTCCGAATATCTAAAAAAAATCAAAAACATAGCGGATATGTGTAAGCAGCTCAAAATAAACGTATATATTTGGGGAGAAAAAGGTGTAGGTAAAACATTTTTAGCCAAATATATCGCACCAAATGCAGTCATTAATCCCAAAACTACAACTATAAACCCCGTAATTTTGGAAGATTTTGACAAAAACCCCGTGCTGGAATTCAAAAACAATTTCCTTATAGCTACCGGAAGCCAGCCTCTTAATAAAGATATCTTAAAAAAATATTTTACTATGGACATAGAAATCAAACCCTTAAGAGATCACCCGGAAGACATTGAAGATTTTATAGACCTTTTTAAACAACAGGCAAAGGAAGAGTTAAAAATCACCAAGCACATTAATATTGACCATCCCGACATCAGTGAAAATTTAAACTCTTTAAAAAGACAGGTTTATTCTATGTTTTTACTTCCTCAAAACAAAAAAGAAATATTTGAAATTTTAAAACACCATTATGAGAACACAGACGAACAATTAACCTACGAAGAAGAGTTAAACAATTTTGAAAAAACACTTTTTAGTGCTATGAGAACGAAATACAAAAGCAAACTCCAAATTGCAAACCACTTAAAAATCAACAGGGTAACCCTAACAAAAAAAATGAAGGCTTTGAATGTTTGAATTTTGGTGTGAATACGACATAAATCCGCTAATTATTTTTAATGAAAAGGGCCATATAAAATATTGCAACCAAGAAGCTGAAATATTCTTATCTTACGTTAACAGAAAAGAAGTTTACGATTTCGTAATAACAAACGCACCTGCAAACCCCGGAATAAAAACGGAATTTAAACAGATCAAATTTAAAGATTTTGAATTCAACGGCTTTTCAATAGGATATAAAGACGATACACAAATCGGTATAAGGTTTTTTATCAATACCAATACACACTCAATTGAACTTACCGAACTTGAAGAAATAGACCTTTCAATGCTTTTAAATTTTGCTATAGAATATGCCACGCTAAAAAACGACATAACAATTACAACGATGTTTGATCCCTCAATTCCGACTATATTGGTTCACAAAAAAGCCCTTTTGGATTTAATATTTGAAATGCTGGAAAATCAAAAAGAAGCTATAATTTCAACTAAAATAAACGTAGGGGAATATATAAAAATTAAAGATAAAAAATACCAGATCATAGAAATAGGTATAAAAGTAAAACCCCAAAAGCCCATAAAATCCCCTTACTTTGAAATTTTAAACAAAGAAGACGGATACACAATAAAAATACCACTTATTAAGGAAATAGATGAAAATAATAATACTTGATACGGAAACGACAGGAAACAAAGAAGAAGACAGAATAATCCAGCTTAGTTATATTGTTATGAATGAAAGTCTGGAAATAGAAGAGATTCACGACGAACTGGTAAAACCGCCTCTTCCTATTAGTTTTGAAGCTATGGCGGTTCATCATATTACGAATGAAATGGTAGAAGACAAACCTCAAATTAAACACACAAACGCATATAAAAGATTAAAAGAATTAAACTCACCCGAAAACCTGCTCGTAATCCATAATGCAAAATTCGATCTTGATATGCTAAAAAAAGAAGGATTTAATTCTTTTTTCAAACTAATAGATACTTTCAGAGTGCTTAAGCATCTTCTCCCGGAAGGAAAGTTTTCACTTCAATATAACAGATACGCATTAGGGCTTTATAAAAAAGAAAAAGATATTTGCGACAAATACAACATACAGATTAATGCACATGATGCTTTGGGTGATGTAATAGTTCTTGGACTTTTGTTCGAATATCTGGTTAAAAATTTTGACAAAAATTTCGAAGAATTGGTAGATCTCACAACACAACCTGTTCTTCACGATAAATTCTACCAGGGTAAATACAAATTCGAAAAGATAAAAGACGTCCTTATAAAAGATCCTGACTATATCGAATATATGTTAAGCCTAACAGATCTTGACCCCGATGTAAAATATTCCATAGAACACCATCTTGAAAATTTAGATGAGCCTATGGAGTTTAGATTTGGAGTAGGAAAATATAAAGGCATGACAATCGAAGACGTCGCTGAAATAGACATCCAATACCTTAGCTGGGCGTATCATAATATGAAAATGGGTAAATGGATGAGGGCAAAAATCGGAGAGATTTTAAATAAAAATTAACCCCCGAGATATTTTTTCTTAATCTCATCACTTGCAAGAAGCGCTTTGGCTTCATCTTCCATAACAAGCGATCCGTTTTCCATTACATACGCCCTGTGGGCAATTTTAAGCGCAGCCGCCGCATTTTGCTCTACCAAAAGAATGGTAACATCATCGCTTTTGTTTAGATCAACCAAAATTCCGAAAAGATCTTTTACGATAATAGGTGCAAGTCCGAGTGACGGCTCATCAAGCACAAGCATTTTAGGTTCACTCATCAAAGCTCTTGCAATTGCAAGCATTTGTTGTTCACCGCCACTCAGGCTTCCTCCGTAATTGTTTCTTTTTTGTTTAAGTCTTGGAAATAGCCTAAACATCTCTTCTTTTAAGTTTTCGTAATTTTCTTCGTTTGTATATGCACCGATTTTAAGATTTTCCTCAACCGTTAAATTAATAAATATTCTTCTTCCTTCAGGCACCAAAGCCATTCCGTGTTTTACTATTTTGTCAGTTGAAAGCTTTGATATATCACCTTCTACAAATCTTACCTCACCCTCTTTTTTTACTAGATTGAAAATTGCGCTAAGTGTCGAAGTTTTACCTGCTCCGTTCGCCCCGATAATGGTAACTATTTCACCTGCTTTTACTTCAAAATCAATACCTCGGACAGCTTCAATAACCCCGTATTTTACTTTTAAATTCTTAACCTTCAACATCGATATCTCCTAAATATGCTTTTATTACCGTTTCATCTTTCATCATATCAGCAGGTTTTCCTTCAAAAATCGTTTTTCCGTAATCAAGAACCATTACCCTGTCTGCAATTTTTTGAACGAATTTCATATCGTGTTCTATAAAAAGAATTGTTTTTTCTTTTTCGCTTCTGAGTCTAAATACCGTATCGGCCAGTTCGTCAGTCTCTTTCGGGTTCATACCTGCAGCCGGTTCGTCCAAAAGAAGTAAATCAGGTTCAGTCGCAAGAGCCCTTGCAATTTCAACTTTTCTTTGATTTCCGTAACTAAGAGCCTTTGCATTATGATTGGCATACTGATCAATTTTTAGGAATTTTAAAATTTCCATCGCCAACTCTTTATGAATCTTTTCCTGTGAGAAAAATCTTGGAAATCTGAAAACAGCCTCAAAAAAAGTATATTCAATATGATTATGAAATCCGATAAGCACATTTTCCAATACACTCATTGAATTGAAAAGTCTGATATTTTGAAACGTTCTTGCGATACCTTTCTCAACGATTTTAACAGGGTTAAGCCCCGTAATTTCCTCATCTTTAAAATACACATGCCCGCTTGTCGGTTCAAACGCACCCGTTATAATATTAAAAAGCGTTGTTTTTCCCGCACCATTGGGACCAACAAGTGCAAATATTTCACCTTGTTTTACTTCAAAGTTAACATCCTTAATCGCAACGACACCGCCAAACTGCTTTGTTACATTTTTAACTTTTAACATTTTTCTCCTTTAAATACTCTTCACCATGCTTTCTCGCCCATTTTATAAATAATCTTTTAGTGTCTAAAATCCCCAGATCTTTATCATTTAAGATATACTCTTTCAAACTTTTAGCACAAGCATAAGCATTTGAAAAACCTCTGCCACCCATTCCGTTAACAATATAAAGCCCGTCTATAAAACTTAAAAATTTCGGTATTTCACCTTTTACAACTTTTGGATTAATTTTTAAGCTTTCATCTACATCTATAATTTTACCAACCACAGGAAAATAATCAACACTCGCAGCCCTAAACCCGCCAATAATTTTTGATATTTTAAAATTTTGTATATCAACTATCTCTTTTGCTTTTTCAATAAGTTCATTTGCTTCATCTTCATTTTCATGGCAGTCCAAACAATTTCTTTTATGAGTTGCCCCTATTTTTATTATTCCATTAATCTCGGTTAAAGAACAATTTTTATGAAAATGGCAAGGCAAAACTTCTTTTAATTCTCCATTCCCCTCAATTCTTTCACCCCATATCGGACGGATATTAATATAAGGAATATCAATTAAAGACTTATGTCCGGTTGCAAGTATTACATTTTTGGTTTTATGCTCATTTACTTTCCAGTATTCCCCTTCCCTATGCAAAGAATCCACTTTCTGAATCTCAAAATCGACTTTTATTTTTTCTTTTACTTCTTCAGGGAATACAACACCCCCGTCTTTAAAGAAAAAACCTCCATATTTTTTTTCAAAAGGAAGTCTTATTTCTTTTTCGTATCTTTTGAACTTTTCAATATCCCTTTCATCCCTTGGAAGAAGGGTTACACCTATTTTATGTGTATCTATTCCGATTTTTTCATAAAAAGAAAGGGATTCCACAATGGCTTTGTTTATAAACCTTGTATATGCGGTATCAAATCCGACTTTAGGGAATAAAAAGGCACCGGCCGCGGCACTTGCACCGGAAGTAAGTATCCCGTCTTCATCCAATAAAAGCGTCTTGTATTCCCTCAATTCGTATGCTGTTAATAAACCGGCTATTCCACCGCCAATTACTATAAAATCAAAAAGTTTCATCAAAAGAACTTTCAAGCACCTTTTGATCTATTTTTTTGCATTTTTCAAATAAAAATTTTTTAAACTCTTCTTTATCGATTTTTACCTGAACATAAATCATTTTATCTTTTTTACTATACCAGCTATCACCTTGAAGTGCATTTAAAATCACAAAATCTTTTATTTCGGAATTAATATTTTTATCACTTAAACCAAGTTTTCTTAAAAAAAGTTTCGTTTTACTTTGAAGTTTTGCAATTAATTCACTTACACCCAGAGAATAAGCTTCTTCTTGTTTTAAACGAGTGAGTTTATCGGCATGAACTTTTCCAACACTTAAAAACGAAGATTGATAACACACCCAAAAAGGCGCTGGAATTTGATGAACGTAACATTTTGTAAATTCACTCACTTTTGTAGTAGTATTTGATACACTACATCCCAAAAAAATAAGCGGAATCAAATAAAACGACTTTTTCATTTTTTCCCTTTATCGATAATATCTAATTCAAAAAACAATTCCCTTGTTTTACTTCTTTCTTTTGCCAAATAAAGATTTTCACCTTCAATAACAATTTTTTTATTTTTTTTGATAATAGATACTTTTGGCATAGAAAGATTGATATTTATTAACTTTGCAACCCAGAAAATATTGCAAAGTTTTTCAATAATATCCTTTTGTGGAAGAAGGCATTTATATTTTTCTATCTCTTTTTTCTTTATTTTTTTTCTTTTATAAAAACGGATTATTTTTGACATCAACAGCCTATCACAATGTCTAAACCCGTAATGCAGAGAATTTAAAAGAATATAATCCGTATGTTTATGAGCTTCGTAAAAATCAACTAATTCACCCGCACGGGAGAGTTTAATGGCATAAGTTAAATGAAGTTTATATTTATCATCAAGATTAAAATCGTCTTTTAATAAATCAAACAACTCAAGAGCGATTTTCGTTTCGTATGAAGAAAGTTTAGTATCTATTTGATAAACATCAATAATGGTCCTGACTGATGGATTAAAATTTTCAGGAAATTTATGATTGTCGTGCCTTAAAAGATCCGTTAAAAAAACACCTTCCCTTACACCAACACCACTGGTTATAACCTGTTTGGATCCTAAAAACTCCAAAAGTTCGGTAAATATGAGCACCCCAGGTCTTATTACATCAAGTCTTTCGGGTTTTACACCTATTTTTAGAAGTTCTTCGTCTTTCATTTTAACAATGGATTTTAAAAATTTCATATGATCTTTTACATCATAAGTAAACCCGTGTAGAATATCAAGAGGATATTCTATTTTTTTCATGATAACCTGTGAAAGTGCCCTTATAGTTCCGCCTATTCCGAATACTTTATTCTGTTTGAACTCTTCATTTAATCTGTCAATTTCGGCCCTTATATGTTTTTTGGCGCCTTCAATATCACCTTTGTCAAAATAAAGCTCTTTTAGTCTTACCGTTCCGAGTTTGAGGGAAATGGTGTTGATAATTTTTTTCTTTCTTATTAAAGCAAGTTCTGTAGAACCTCCGCCGATATCTATAGTAACGCCGTTTTTTTCATATAAAAGATTTGCAGCCGCAACCCCTCCGAAAAAAGCCTCTTTATCACCATCAATGACTTTTATGTTTATTCCAAGTTCTCTTCTCACCCTGCTTAAAAACTCGCTTCTGTTTGGTGCGTCTCTCACAGCCGAAGTGGCGACCGCAAGTATTTTTCTTACCTTCAAGGACTTTGCAATTAAAAGAAATTCTCTAAGAGCTTTTATCGCCCTTTCAATTGCAAAATCCTGAAGATTTCCTTTATTTTCATAAGCACCTTCACTTATTCTAACTTTACTTTTTTCTTCTCTTAAAAGATAAAATCCAAAACGGCTGGTTTTTTTGAACACAGCCATTCTGGCTGAGTTGGAACCTATATCTATTACAGCCGTTATTTTAGCCATTATTCTTCTTCGTCTTTATGTATTAACTCTGCTTTTAATTTTAATTCTTTTGCACTCTCCTGATTATCCGGATCCGGAACTATTGCGTCTACAGGACATACCTGAACACATTGAGGCTCCCCTCCATGTTCTATACATTCGGTGCAAAGATCAGGATCTATTTCATATATTGGATCTGCAGGTTCAATAGCCCCGTTTGGACATTCATCCACACATGCATCACATGCAATACATTCTTCGTTTATCATCAGTGACATGCTACTCCTTTGGATAACAAAATTTATAGCCTCTACGGCGAATGGTCTTTATTGTATCAATTTTAAAAACTTTGTCAACCTTTTGACGTATCTGATTTACAGCAACTTCAATAACATTTGGCGTTACCAGTTCCGGTTCTTCCCAAATAGCGTCAAGAAGCTGTTCTTTTGATATTACCTGATTAGGATATCTAGCTAAATGAGTAAATACTTCAAACGCCTTTCCTTTTAAATAAGTTTCTTTTCCATTGTAAATAATTTTTTCTTCATCTTTAATAATTATCAAATCTTTTATTTTAATCTGAGACTCTTTTCCGCTTCTTAAAGCTACATTGATTCTTGTAATTAACAAATCAAAATTAAGCGGTTTTCTTATAAAATCATCGGCTCCCATTTTTAAAACTTTTATTTCCGTTTCAACGGAGCTATCATTGGAAATAACGATTATTTTAATTAAAGGATATATGTCCTTTGCATAATCAATAAATTTAAATACTTCGCTAAGACCAAAATCAGCATCTATTATTGCCAAATTATAGTGTCTTACATCCAAAAAATATTTTCCGTCTCTAACCGTATATGCTGAGTCACTCTTATATCCCACTTCTTCAAGAGATTTTGTGATAAGATGATTTAAAGTTTCGTCTTTTTCAATTACAAGAAGTCTCACTCTCTCTCCTTTATTTTCGCATTCGGCAGGCGGCCGAACGCGACCCCGAACCTAATACTTGAAAAAATTATATCAAAAATTAATATTTTCTTAAAATCTCAACGCCTACTAAAGCATTTCTTAAAATTTCAGGTTTTTGAATTTTAAGTTTTAGGCTTTTCATTTGCGGATATTTTTTTATCAATGTATATTCAATCGCTTCCAATGCGTCTTCGATTAACATAAATTTTTTTTCTCTCATCAGCTTTTCTACAATACTGCAAACCTCCGCATAATCAATAAATTCGTTTTTGTTTTCATATTCTATTTCTGCATTTACAATAACTTTTTGAGTCTTTTCCCTCTCTTCGGGAAGTATTCCGATTATAGCCTTAAATTCTAAATTTTCAATTATAATCTTATACATTTTCCATTTTCCATTGAAAATTTTCCATTTATATTACTCTCTTCTCCTGACCTGTAATAAGTCGGTAAATGTTTTCTTTGTGTTTATATAAAACAACAAATCCTATTATCCACAAAGGTGCGTGAGAGTGTATAGGCAAATCAGGATACAAAACATATGTGCTTGCAATACCTACGATAATTGCCGTAAGTGAGCTAAGCGATGATATCCTAATAGTTTTTGCCATAATAAACCATACCACAATCGCAACCAATACCGCTTTTGGCACAAGAACCAAAAGCACGCCGGCTGTGGTCGCAACACCTTTACCACCTTCAAGTTTAAGATACGGCGAAAAGCAATGTCCTATCACCGCTATAACGGCGATTGCCCATTGAGTAGCTTCACAAACACCCATTATTTTCGCAAGTATTATAACTGCAGCACCTTTAAAAGCATCTAAAAGAAGTGTGATTGCCGCAAGTTTTTTGGCTTTGGCAGGATCAGTTTGTTTTAAAACTCTAAGAACGTTTGTAGCTCCTATGTTTCCGCTTCCGTGCTCTTTTATGTTAATTCCGGCAAAATATTTGGCTATTAAGTATCCAAACGGAATACCCCCTATAAGATAAGCTATCAAATACCATATTAAAGGTGACATATTTTTCCTTTTTTGTGAAATTATAATATAATTTTTATAAAGTATTTTTATGCCTTCCAATAAAGGAGTTAAATGTTAAATGAAATAAAAGCACTTATAAAAAAGCACAATATCACCATTGCCGCACATTATTATGAAAAAGATGAAATATTTGATTTGGCGGATTTAACGGGTGATAGTCTGGAACTTGCCAAAAAAACGAGCACACTTAAAAACCCGCTAATATTTTGCGGTGTAAAATTTATGGGTGAAAGCGCTAAAATATTAAACCCTAATATCGACGTTTATATGCCGCGTCTTGCTGATTGTTCCATGGCCAGAATGGCTGAAGAGGTGAAAGTTGAAAACAATATAAAACTTTTAAAAGAAAATGATATAGATTTTATTCCGATTACATACATAAATTCTACCGCTAAAACAAAAGCAATCGTAGCCCAAAACGGAGGACTTACATGCACAAGCTCAAACGCACAGAAAATTATAGAATGGGCTCTAAGTCAAAATAAAAAAATTTTCTTCCTTCCGGATAAAAACCTTGGCAGAAATATAGCAAGCAAACTCGGAATAAGTGCAAAAATTATAGGAGAAGAAAACTGGCAGGACGCTACTATGATATGTTTTGACGGGCACTGCAGTGTTCATCAGCTATTTATGCCGGAACACGTTGAATTTTATAAAGAAAGATTTCCGGACATCAAAATCGTAGTTCATCCGGAATGTTCACCGGAAGTGGTAAAACTGGCCGATTTTGCCGGAAGCACATCTCAGATTTTAAATTATGTAAAAGAACACCCTACTGAAAAGATGGCTATAGGAACGGAATTTAATTTCGTAAACAGAATGAAAAATGAAATAAATCCGAACATTTATATATTAAGCTCTACAAAACCAGAATGCCCTTCAATGAATGAAACAACTTTAAAAGAACTTTATAAATTATTAAAAGCTATTGATGAAGGCAAAGATTACAATAAGATTGAAGTTGATCCTGAGATTGCAAAAAACGCAAAAATTGCACTCGAGAGAATGATGAAACTCTCTTAAATGGAGAATGAAAAATAATAAAAATTTTAAAATATTATTTTGAGAAAACATTTGCAGCGTAATGGTCGAAATTTCTATGAAATTTCGGGTTACCATAGCGAAGCCGTTTGAATAAAATAATATTTTAAAATAAAAAGGGAAAAAATGCTTATGAAACATCAGATAATAGATTTTTTAAAAAACGCATTAAATGAAGATATCGGAAGAGGCGATTTGGCAAGAAGACTTATTAACAAAAGGGCAAATGCCGTAATAAAAGCCAAAAGTGAAGGGGTAATAGCCGGAATAGAATATATAAAACATTTTAGTGATATAGTTGACGTTAAATTTGATCTTCATTTTGAAGACGGCGATTTTTATAAAAACGGCGATATTATTTTTGAAATTTACGGAGATGCAAGAGATCTGCTTTCAATTGAGAGAACAATGCTAAATATCCTGCAGCATGCAAGCGGAATTGCAAGCAATGCCTATGAATTTGTAAAACTGAGTGAAGAAAAAATTAAAATACTTGATACGAGAAAAACAAGACCGGCTCTTAGGGTTTTTGAAAAATACGCCGCATTTTGCGGAGGTGTTACGAACCACAGACTGGGGCTTGATGATTGTCTGATGTTAAAAGACACTCACTTGGCTTTGTTTAATTCAATTAAAGAAGCCGTTCAGATTGCAAGAAAAAACATTCCTTTTACAACAAAAATAGAAATCGAGGCCGAAAGTGTGGAAATGGCGGTAGAAGCCATGCAGGCGGGTGCCGATATTGTAATGTGTGATAATATGAGTTTTGAAGATATTAAAAAAGTCGTAAAATACAGAAATGAAAATTTTAAAGGCGTATTTCTTGAAGCCAGCGGAAACGTAACGCTTGAAAATATCAAAAATTATATCCAGACCGGAATTGACGCCGTCAGCAGCGGTGCAATAATTCATCAGGCGACTTTTAAAGATTTCTCAATGAAAATGAAATAAGGAGTGTATTATTTTAATAGAGGATAAAAATTTCGAATACGGACACTTTTTAGGAGTTAAACCGGCAAAAGACATAATAGAATACATAAAACAAAAACACAATTACGAACTAAAACACTGGGATTTTATTATAACTCATGATGAAAACAGCGAAAGAGACCTTGCATACTGCTACAATCCTTACAAAGGGATCGAAAGAATAGACAATATCCCGGAAACTTCCAAAATAAGAATAAAAAACGCCAAAATATTCGAACCGCTCGATATTTATCAAAAATGCGCGGTTTATGCAATGGTTGAAGCACCGGCAAGTTTAATTACTGGTAGATTTGGAAGCGGTAAAACGCTTCTTGCAACAGCCACGGCTTTGAGTTTAACCAAAAAGAAAATTTTTATAACACGTCCGCCTATCGGAATCAGCAGCGATTACGACATAGGGTTTTTACCCGGAAGCAAAGACGAAAAAATGCTCGAATGGGCCGGAGGTTTTTTAAGCGCGCTTAATTATCTTTACAGAGATTTAAAAGGCCAAAGTTACGACAGCATAAAAAGCCAGCTCTTTTTTGAAAAATTTGAAATAATACCGCTTAATATGATTCAGGGTGTATCAATACTTGAGGGTGAAATTTTAATAGTAGATGAAGTGCAACTCATTACAAGGGAATATATGAGTATGATACTTTCACGTATGAGTGAAGGCAGTAAGCTGTTTTTACTCGGTGATTTGCATCAGACATATTCCACAATCGACAAACAAGATAGCGGCCTTTATAGACTTCAACAAGTCCTTCCTCACGAAGCGCTTGCGTGGGTTGATTTACAAAAAATATACAGAAACAAATTGACAGAAATAGCCATTAAACTTTTAGAATAATTTTTTCTATTTTATATTAAAAACACAATTCATCAATGCTTTTTAAAACACTTTGAAAATTCAACAAAATTTAGCGCCAGACACTATAATCATTATCCATTTTCATTTTTTCCACCTTCACCACTTCACAACTTACCTACATATCCACTTTCTTAATCAACGGATTATACGCTTTGCTTGAAACCACGACTTTATCACCTATTTTAAGCTCTTCCGCTTCTTTTTTGGATATTACCACTTCGACTATCTGATTGGCAATGGAAACAATAGCGATATTAATAACATCAACTCCCACAATATCTATTACTTTACCTTCAAATGCAAACTTTGCCGACCCGCTTGTTTTTAAAAGAAGTTCTTTTGGTGATGCAAATTTTTCTATTTTACCATTGTTTAAAACAATCATTTTATTTGCAAGTCTGTAAATTTCACTGGGTGAGTGAGAAACCATAATCGTGGTTAAATTAAACTTTTTATGAAATTCGGCAATATCGTTTTGAAGTTTCTCTCGCATCACAGGGTCAAGTGCCGAAAAAGGCTCATCCATAAGCAAAATTTTAGGTTTTCTCATCAAAGCTCTGCAAAGGGCGACTCTTTGTTTCTGCCCACCGCTTAATGTATTGGGATATCTGTTTGAAAGCTCTTTAAGTTCTGCCATTTCTAAAAGCTCATTTGCCAAATCTTTATCTTTTTTTACATATAAAAGATTTTCTATCACACTCATATTTGGAAACAGCGCAAAATCTTGAAAAACAAATCCGACTTCCCTTTTTTGAGGGGGAAGTTTTATTTTTGAACTCTTCCACACCTGACCCTCAACCGATATGTCTCCGCTGCACTCTTCCAAACCGGCAATTATTCTCAAGAGTGTCGTCTTTCCGCTTCCACTCGGACCTGAAATTGCCAAAAAATCATTCCGTTTTATTTCAAATTTGCACAGAAGTTTCATCTCTCCGTTGCTGCCGTGAAGTTTTTTTTGAATGTCAACCTTTATCATAAAAACCTCTTTTTCTGTTTTTCATTAAACATATAAACAAAAAGTAAAACCATAAAACTGATAGCCAGCATTATAAGGCTGTAAATATGTGCACTTTCGTAATCAAGGGTCTCCACATAATCATATATTGCAACACTCGCGACTTCCGTTTTTCCGGGGATTGAACCGCCTACCATCAATACAACGCCAAACTCACCCACAGTATGGGCAAATGTTATAATAACAGCCGTCATTAATGAAGTTTTCATATTTGGCAAAATTACATTAAACAGCGTCTGGATTTTGCTTTTACCGCTTAAATATGAAGCTTCTATTATATTTTTAGGAACATTTTCAAATCCGTTTTGCAAAGGCTGTATCATAAAAGGAAATGAATATATACTGCTTGCAACTACAAGCCCTTCAAAAGTAAAAACAAGCTTAATATTAAAAATTTCTTCAAAAAATTTGCCTACCGGCGAATTTTGAGAGAGAAAAACAAGCAGATAAAACCCGAGCACTGAAGGCGGAAGCACAATAGGAAGTGCGCTTACAGCTTCCAAAACAGGTTTGAATTTGGATTTTGTTGAACTTAAAAACCAGGCAAAAGGTATGCCTATAATTAACAGAATAAGCGTGGTAAAAAACGCCAGTTTAAAAGAAAGCAAAAAAGGTGTAAAGTCTATATTCATCAAAACACCTTTCCTATCGCAACATCACTTGCTTTAAACAAAACATAAACCTCATCCTTAAAATCAACATATTCGCTAAGCATTATACACTCAATTTCAAATCCTGACACCTCGACAATAATACTTGATAATATTTCGCCTTTATTAATTTCAACAATTCTGCCGGATAAAGAATTTTCAAACACACATGGTTTTTGTGATAAGCTTATTGCCGTCGGTTTTATTAAAAGCTCGGCTTTTTTTCCTACTTTCAAATCAATATTCATTTCAAGCATTAACACATTTACAATTTGAGAGCTTACGTTAAACTTTATTAAATTCAATCTTTCCAAAGATTTTATTTCCGCAATTTCCCCGATTAATTTATTCACTTATTTCCTTCAATAAATATATCCGTATTTTTTAAATATTTCTTTGGCTTCATTAGAAAAAATAAAATTATAAAATTTTAAAGTTTCATTTTTATTATTCAGCATAATTATACCTTGATTTATAGGTTTATAAAGGGATTTCGGAACATCCGCAAAATTTCTGTATTTTTTCATTTTAGGAGAAAAAAGGGAACTTTTAGCAACAATCCCCACGTCTGCCGAATTAATGGTATATGGTATTACCGCACTGACCGTTTCGGCATATACAAGTCTGTTTGCCACTTTATTATATATTCCGGCATTTTTCATGGCATCTATTGCTGCCTTTCCGTAAGGTGCGGTTTTCGGATTTGCTATGGCAATTGATTTTGCATTTAACATAGCTTTTTTGAAATCATCAAGCCGGATGTTTTTTACACTGAAAAGTGCTATTGCGCCTTTTGCATAAATTTTGGGTTTACTTTTTGCAATTCCTTTTTTATACAGAAATTCCGGATATTTCATATTAGCCGACATAAATATGTCATATTCCGCACCGTGCATTATTTGTGCCGTCAGTTTTCCGCTGCTTGCTAAAATTACGTTAACCTTTATATTCGGATATTTTTTATTGAATTTTTTAATAATTTCCGGCATTGCATATGTTGTATTTGCCGCTGCGGCCACATATATCTGTGAAGCCAAAACCGAAATAAAACTGCAAATTAAAACAATAATAAATCTCATTTTATTTCCTTATCGTTATATATTTTTAAATATAACGCTATTATAATATTTTTTACCTTTATAGTCAATGGAGAATCAAATAACCTTATTTTTCATTATCTCAACAATGCTTCCGTCAACACCCTTCATTGATTTGGCAATGATTTTTAAATTTCTGATACTTTCTGTTATATCATTTTCCAAAATACCATCAGCGTAAACTTGCTTGCCTTGCAATGCAAATACTGCAGATTCATACCCTGTTTTAGCCCCTATAAACACTTTTAACGAACAAGCCATTTTAGCCCCGTCACATATTACGCCGTTAATATTTTGTATAACAAAAGAAACCGCATTTTTTGAAATGCCCCTTTTACCGCTCTTAAGATATGCAATTGCTCCCGCAACACCACATCCACTGGCAAAAGCCGCACCACATATAGGACTTAATCTGCCGATAAATATTTTAATATATAAAGTAATTAACATACTTAAAGCAACTGCTTTTAAAACTTCTTTTTCATTAAAGTTTTTTTCTATTCCGTAAATCCACACAGGCAGTATTGCACTTATTCCGTGATTACCGCTTCCAACCAGGCTCATAGCGGGAAAATTTACCCCTTCCATTCTGGCATCCGATGCACTTGCCGTAATTGACAATATCTTTGATAACGTATCATCACCATCAAATGTTTTTCCTATGTTTAAAGCGCAGTCGTTATTAAGGCCGATTTCAGCCAGTTTCAAATTCATATCCACCGCTTCTTTTACAAACACAAAATCTCTTTCACCCTCAATCAAATCATAAAGAGTGTCAAAGTTTTGTTGCATTAGCCAGTTTTCAATATCGTTAAGATCAATTTTTTCAGTATTGTATGTAAATTTAAATTCCTTTTTTGGTGTTTTAATATAAGAGATATAATCATGATATTTTTGAGTAATTACTTCATATCCGCAAGTTTCGCTTTTTATATATATTTCATTTCCCTCAACTATATTTACATCAATATAATCAAATAATTTTTCAGCTTCTTTTAAACACTTTTCATTTACATTTTCAAATATATTCAAACCTTTTTCTTTATCTCCACACAAAAACCCGAGTAAAAAAGCAAGTTTAACGCCGAATTTTCTTCCGGTATTTGGGATCGGCACATACATTGCGTTTTTTAAAAGATTGGTATTTATTGTAAGTTTAATTGGGCTTATTTTATCACTATTTACATAATATCTTAAATATGATGCATTTAAAGCGATTGCGGCCGGTTCAGTGCATCCGAGAGCCGGTTTTATTTGAGGTAATAATATCTCTTTTAAGGTAAACATAACAACACCTTTTTATTGGAAGTATATGAAAAAGCAGGTAAAAATAATAGAAAAAAATTGCTAAGAAAAGGTTATAGACCCTTTTCTTTTTTATATTGAATCACTGCAGCGTAAACTTCGTCTTTAATATGAAGTTTTTCCTTTTTAAGCTTTTCAAGTTCAAGCTCTTCCATGTGTTCTCTTCCGGCTTCTACCTCATCAATGATTTTATTGAGTTCTGCATGTCTTTCGATAAGTTTTGCAATATGTGGATTTTCAGCCGCAACTTTTTCCATTACAGGGATTAATTCTGGGCAACATTCTTTAAACATTTATTCTCCTTTTTTTTGAAATTATACCTAAAATATATCACATCTTGTGTTGTCAACTTCTTCATCATCGTCAAATTCTTCATAAAAATCGTCATAATCTTCATCTAACTCTTCTCTGTTCTCTTCAGGTTTACAGATTTCACACTTTATTATTTCAAAATCATTCACAGTTTCAAGATACTCTTCTATTTCCGAATAAAAATTGTAAGGGATAAATTCCAGTTTAGTGTTTAAATTTAAATCTTCTTTCTTTTCAAAAACCACATCACACAAATCCGAATGTATTTCAATATTCTTATTTTCATTGTCTATTATAAGCATATATCCCATATTTAACCTTTTTATTGTAATTATATCATTTCTTAATGCCTCTTACTTAAATATTTAAAGTAAACCTCATAGTATGACTAATAGTAAGAAGCAAAACGTGATTTTAGCTATCATTACTAACTTTCTCTTACTATTTTATAATTTTTTCTTATAACAGACATAAAATATCCTTATTTTTGCTAAACTTCGCTTCAAAAAAAGGAGCTTACATGCAACAAATGATATTACAGGAAAAATATCCGGTATTCGTTCTAGATGTAGACAAAAATGAAACTCATTACAAAACAGCAGGTGAAATAATAGAATTTTTTAAAGAAAAAATTAACGCTCACCCTGTTTGCACTTATATAGGTGAATTTGATCATTACGCACATACAAAATCACTTCCCGAAGGTGAAATCAATCCGGAAATCAATGACTGCAAACTTGTGCTTTTCTGCTTTGGAAACAAACTTCCTAACGGAAAAATTCCTGCTGCAAGACCTAGAAGTATAAGCGTGACGGAATATAAAGACAAATTTGAAATTGCTTTTCTTGAAGCACCTGCCCTTATAGCAAACGAAGTAATGGAAGGTTGGGTTAAAGAACTTAAAAAGGTTCTATAACAACTTTTACATCCGCCCCCTTTGCAAAATAAGGGGCGGTTGTCACTATACTATCAACCCCTGCTTTTGCATAGTCTTCAACATTATCAATATTAATACCGCCTGCACTAATTACTTTAATATTTTGAGAATGAGCTTCTTTTACAATTTTTTCGGTCGTTTCAACGTCAATTTTATCAAGCTGGAGCACATCAATGCCTATTTCTATAAGTTTTTTCGCATGCTCTAAATTTTTAGCCTCAACCACCCATTTTTTTTCAATGGATTTATGTTTGAGTTTCTCAAAATCCCTGTAAAATTTCTCCCATCCCCCGTAAAGATTTATATAATTTTCAAATACCAAAATAGTCTCCGTCGTAGTAATCCTGTGAGGAAGCCCTCCCCCGTCTATTACAGCCTGAAGAGCAATTTTTTTAGTAAAAGGAATTACCTTTCTTGTTGTCAATATTTCAATATCAGGATTATATTTTCTGGCTTTTTTCGTCATCTCATATACATAAGTAGAAACACTTAATGCATATTCATATATGTTTTGAGCCACTTTCCACAAAATCAACACATTTTCCCCGTGAGCTTCAAACAATTTACTTCCGGCTTTAATATAATTTCCGTCTTTTTCTTTAAATACTATTTTTAAATTTAATTTCTTTGCGATTTGTTCTATTAACTTGTTTGCAGTTACCACACACTCTTTTCTTGTAAAAAACATAATCTTACCGCCGTCTTTTATTTCAAGCAGTTCCTGAGTCAAATCAAACATTGGCATATCTTCATTTATAAGCCTGTCAATATCTTCATATGTATAATACATTTAAAATCCTTTCGTTATATATAAAAACATATAACGCATTATAACACTTTTTTATTTAAATCAAAATCAATAAAAGAGAATAATTATTAATATTATTTCAAAATAATTTACACATTATATTTGTGCTTTAACAATTTTCGTATATCAGTATATTATGTATTAGTTACCGATTATTAAGTTGATAAAATTATTAAGTTATAAAGGTTATTAAATATGATTTTTCGGAAACTTTTCTTTATCGTTTTCTATTTTACAAAAATATTTTCTTAATATAGTTATTCTTTATGTTATATTAAAAATGTTCTTTACTTTTACACTATAGTGCCAGACACCTATATGGCAAACAAAAAGAAAAAACAAGGGATTAACCTTGTCTTTCTTTAATGATTTCTTCAGCAATATTGTGAGGCACTTCTTCATAGTGATCAAATACCATTGAGTATGTTCCCCTACCTTGAGTCATACTTCTAAGGTCAGTTGAGTAACCAAACATTTCGCTTAACGGAACGAATGCGTTAATTTTTTTGATTCCGTGAACATCTTCCATAGAGTTAACCTGACCTCTTCTTCTGTTGATATCACCGATAACGTCACCCATATATTCTTCAGGAACTTCGATTTCAACTTTCATAATAGGCTCTAAGATAACAGGGTTAGCTTTTTTAACACCTTCTTTAAACGCCATAGAACCTGCAAGTTTAAACGCCATTTCACTTGAGTCAACTTCATGGTAACTTCCGTCGTATAGTTCTACTTTAAAGTCCACTACCGGGAACCCTGCAAGAACTCCTCCCTGAGCAGCTTCTTGGATACCTTTGTCAACTGCTGGAATATATTCTCTAGGAATTACACCACCTTTGATTAAATCAACAAATTCATAACCTTTTCCAGGCTCTTGTGGGATTAGTCTGATGAATACGTGACCATACTGACCTCTACCACCTGATTGTTTTGCGTATTTGTATTCTTGTTCAACTTGGTTTTTAAATGTTTCTCTGTATGCAACCTGAGGTTTACCAGTGTTACATTCAACTTTAAATTCTCTTTTAAGTCTGTCTACGATAATTTCAAGGTGTAATTCACCCATACCAGAAATGATTGTTTGTCCACTTTCTTCATCAGTTGTAACTCTGAAGCTTGGATCCTCTTCTGCAAGTTTTTGAAGAGCGATTGCCATTTTTTCCTGGTCAGCTTTAGTTTTAGGCTCAACAGCTACGCTGATAACCGGATCTGGGAATTCCATTCTTTCAAGAATAATAGGTCTTTTTTCATCACAAAGAGTATCCCCTGTAAGTGTGTTTTTAAGACCAACGATTGCTCCGATTTCCCCGCTGTAGAATTCGTTAACTTCTTCTCTTTTGTTTGAATGCATTCTAAGAAGTCTACCAACTCTTTCTTTTTTGTTTTTAGTTGCATTTAGAACATAACTACCAGCAGTAATAGTTCCTGAATAGAATCTTGTAAATGTTAATTTACCGACAAACGGGTCAGTCATAATTTTGAATGCAAGACCTGCAAACGGCTCATCATCACCAGGATTTACGCTGATTTCTTCACCAGTTTTAGGATCAATTCCTTTAATCCAGTCAACTTCATCAGGAGCCGGAAGATAATCGATTACCGCGTCAAGTAACGGCTGAACACCTTTATTTTTGAATGCTGTTCCGCATAACATTGGAACGATTTCGATATTAATTGTAGCTTTTTTAATTGCAGATTTGATTTCTTCTTCAGTTAATTCTTCACCTGCAAAATATTTTTCCATTAATGCTTCATCAGTTTCAACAACTGATTCGATCATTTTTTCTCTATATTCTTCAGCTTTTTCTTGAAGTTCTGCAGGAATGTCTTCTTCTCTGTATTTACTTCCAAGTGCAGCTTCGTCATCCCATACAAGCGCTTTCATTTTAACTAAATCAACTACACCTTTAAAGTTATCTTCAGCACCGATTGGTATTTGAATTGGAACCGGATTAGCTTTTAATCTTTCTCTGATTTGTTTTTCAACATTATAAAAATCTGCACCGATTCTGTCCATTTTGTTAACAAACGCGATTCTTGGAACTCTGTATTTGTTAGCCTGTCTCCAAACAGTTTCAGACTGAGGCTGAACACCACCAACCGCACAGAATACTGCAACGGCACCGTCAAGAACTCTCATACTTCTTTCAACTTCGATAGTAAAGTCAACGTGCCCCGGTGTATCGATAATGTTAATTTGGTGATTTTTCCAGAAACATGTAGTAGCAGCTGAAGTAATTGTAATACCTCTTTCTTTTTCCTGTTCCATCCAGTCCATTGTAGCTGCACCCTCATGCACCTCACCTATTTTATGAGAAACACCCGTATAGTAAAGGATTCTCTCAGTCGTAGTCGTTTTACCTGCGTCGATATGCGCGGCGATACCAATGTTTCTAACCATATGTAAAGGGGTTTTTCTTGGCATATTATCTCCTTATTTGTGATTGTGTGTAAATTTTGAAAGGGGAAAAGAAGAAAAGAAAAATCATTTTTAACTTTTCACTTTTCATTTTTAATTTGTTTTTACCATCTGTAATGAGCGAACGCTTTGTTAGCTTCAGCCATTCTATGAGTATCTTCTCTTTTCTTAAATGCCGCTCCTCTCTCATTTGCAGCATCCCAAAGCTCGTTTGCAAGTCTTTCTACCATAGTTCTTTCATTTCTGTTTCTTGCTGCATCAACAATCCATCTGATTGATAAAGTCTGTTGTCTTTCAGGTCTAACTTCCATAGGAACTTGGTAAGTAGCACCACCTACTCTTCTACTTCTAACTTCAAGAAGTGGTTTTACGTTTTCAATCGCTTTAAAAAATATATCGATCCCTTTAGTTCCTTCTTCTTTAGTATCTAATTTTTCAATAGCTCCGTAAACAATTCTTTCTGCTAAAGTTTTTTTACCATCCCACATAACTTTATTAATAAATTTTGTAACTACTTCGCTGTTATATACCGGATCCGGCATTACCGGTCTTTTTGGGGCTCTTCTTCTTCTCATAATATCTCCTTCTCTTCAGTTTTTTACCCTGCATTTCACAGGACTTACTCTACCTTTTGGCAGTGAGGAGCAATTTCAAGTTAAAAGTTAAAAGTGAAAAATTAAAAATCAATAACTTTTCACTTTACATTTTACACTTTTCACTTATAATGTTGCTCCTACTATAACCAAAACCAACTATAACTTATATATCTTTACCTCTTACTTCACAACTTAAGCGCTTATACGCTTATCTACTTATTTCTTACCTGCGTCAGCTTTTTTAGTTCCGTATTTACTTCTTGAATGCACTCTTCCTTTAACACCAGCAGTGTCAAGAGCACCTCTTACGATGTGATATTTAACCCCTGGTAAGTCTTTTACCCTACCACCTCTTACTAGCACGATGCTGTGCTCTTGTAGGTTGTGACCTTCACCAGGAATGTAACTAATTACTTCGTATCCTGAAGTAAGTCTAACTTTTGCAACTTTTCTCAAAGCTGAGTTAGGTTTTTTAGGAGTAGTAGTATATACTCTTGTGCAAACCCCTCTTCTTTGAGGACAGCTTACAAGTGCAGGTGATTTTGATTTTTTAATTACCTTTTTTCTACCTTTTCTAACTAATTGGTTTATAGTAGGCATAGCTTTCCTTTTCTGTGATTTTACTAACTTTTTTAGTGTGAAATAATATCAAATTTTAAGCAATTTTCAAAGAAATTTTGTAGATTATTGACTTTTATAAAGGAAAAGAGGAAGAAAATTATTGATGGTCGAGTTTAAGATCTCTGTCGTGATGATAGAACATACCTGTTCCAACAGGAACCACCCTACCAAGAACAATGTTTTCTTTAAAGTCTTCAAGATAATCAAATTTACCTTGAATACTTGCTTCTGTAAGAACTCTTGTTGTTTCCTGGAATGAAGCCGCACTAATAAAGCTGTCGCTTTGAATTGCCGCTCTTGTTATACCTACAAGCATTGGCTCTGCAATTGCAGGTTCGCCACCGAATTTTTTAATTCTTTCATTTTCTTCATTAAAGATTTTTTTACTTACTATATCACCTTCAATGAATTTTGTATCACCACTATCAAGAATTTTTACTTGTCTTAACATCTGGTTAACGATAAGTTCGATGTGTTTATCGTTAATGTTAACCCCTTGAAGTCTATAAACTTTTTGAACTTCAGCAACGATATACTGCTGAAGTGCTTTTTCCCCAAGGATATTTAAAATATCATAGCTTGAAATAATACCATCAGTTAGTCTCTCACCTGCGTGAACAAAGTCACCTTCATGCACTAATATTTGTCTTTCAGCCGGCACAAGATATTCTTTTACGCTTGTTTCACCTTCTACGATTAGTCTTTGTTTTCCTCGAACGGTTTTTCCGAATTTTACATAACCATCAATTTCACTGATAATTGCCGGCGATTTAGGTCTTCTTGCTTCAAATAACTCATTAACCCTTGGAAGACCCCCTGTAATATCGGCACTTCTTGCAACCGCTTTTGGAGTTTTGGCTAAGATATCCCCTTGTTTAACCTCAGCACCTTCTTGCACGTGAATAACCGTTTTAGGCTCAAGCACATATTCAAATACTCTTTCTTTATTTGCAAGCAAGATTCTTGGCTGATAACCTTTTGGTAAATATTCTTTTACGATAATTCTTGATTCACCTGTTAATTCATCCACCTGAGTCGTAACAGTAAATCCATCAATTACGTCTTCAAATTTAACTACCCCGTCAGCTTCAGCTAAGATTGGATTAGCAAACGGATCCCATTCAGCAATTACCTTGCTTTCACCTTTAATAGGCTCGGCAATTAAATCACCCGCTTTAATCTTAGCGTTATCGTCTACAAGGATTTTACTTCCTCTTACTATATAGTATCTGTCAGCTTCTCTGTCGTTTTCATCAACGATTACGGCAAATAGACCTTTATATTCATTGTCAAATCCAATTTCAGTTCCTGCTTTAATATCATAAATTCTCTCTAAATGATCCCCAGTAAGTTTATAGTATTTAACCATTCCACTGGCTTTTGCTTCAACTTTTAATGGAACCGGCTCGTTATCCGCAACTTTAAGCTCAGCACCATAAGGGATTCTTTGAGGAATATACCATGCTTCTTTAATTACCTCAACTATAGCATCGTCTTTGCTAACTCTTGCGTTTTTATACGGAATATAAAGTTTACCTTCTGTTTTACCAGCAATTCCGGCAAGTTCAGTTCCCTTAACGATATCATTTTTTCTTAAAGAATATCTTTTTACGCTTCCGTCGTCACATTCGATTTCAACAAGCACTTCTTCGTGCTGAGTTTCAATTCTTACAATTCCGTCACACGGAGCTTTAAGTTTAGGTTCAACTAATAATACTGCTGCATTTCTTCTATTTGCAACGATTTTTTTACCTTCTCTATCATATGTCTCAATATTATAGTATCTGATGTATCCGTATTTTTCCGCTACGATTTGTCTCTCTTCTTGAGTTGAACCTGCAATACCACCTGTATGGAATGTTCTAAGTGTAAGCTGTGTTCCAGGCTCACCAATTGATTGAGCCGCTAAGATACCTACAGCTTCACCAACTTTTACAAGTCTTCTTTCTGCCAGACTCATTCCATAACATTTAGCACAGATACCTTTAGGCGCTTTACATGTAAGGGCACTTCTAATTTTTACGGATTTTACACCTTTTCTAACAATTTCTTTTGCTTCTTCCTCAGTAATTAAAGTTCCTTCAGTATAAAGCACTTCGTTAGTAATCGGATCGTAAACGTCATCCGCTAAAACTCTTCCGTAAATTCTCTCTTCTAAGCTCTCAACAAGAGTAGAACCGTCTGCAATATCAGTAACTTCGATACCTTCATGTGTTCCACAATCCTGCATAATAACTCTGAAGTTTTGTGAAACGTCAACAAGTTTTCTTGTTAAGTATCCAGCACTCGCCGTTTTAAGAGCCGTATCCGCAAGACCTTTTCTCGCCCCGTGAGTTGAAATAAAGAACTCAAGAACGTTTAGACCCTCTTTAAAGTTTGAGATAATCGGTGTTTCGATAATTTCACCGTTTGGTTTTGCCATAAGACCCCTCATACCTGCAAGCTGTTTAATCTGAGACGCACTACCCCTCGCACCTGAGTCTGCCATCATATAAATAGAGTTGAATCCGTCTTTGTCTTTTTTCATAAGCTCCATCAGTTTATCTGCGATATCGTTGTTAGCTTTTGTCCAGATATCAATAATTTTATTGTATCTTTCCTGATCAGTTAAAAGACCTTTTTTGTATTGATCTTGAACTTCTTTAACTTTTTTAAGTGCTTCTTCTACGATTTGCTGTTTTTCTTCCGGAACTACGATATCCGCCGCAGAAATAGATACCCCTACTTTTGCCGCATATTTGAAGCCTAAGTTTTTAAGATTATCCAAAAATTCAGCCGTAACTTTAAGTCCGCCGTATTTATATACGTAATCTACAAGGTTTGAGATATCTTTTTTCTTCATAATTTTATTATACATCTCAACAGGAACGAAATCAGGTGCGATTGAGTGTAAAATCATTCTACCAGGAGTTGTATCAACCACTTCACCTTTAACTTTTACTTTTACTTTTGCGTGTAAATCCACAGCGCCTTCGTCAAATGCTGCAAGCACTTCTTCAGGTGAAGCAAATAGTTTATGTTCACCTTTTACACCATCTTTCATAAGTGATATATAATAAATTCCAAGAACCATATCCTGTGAAGGAACCGCAATAGCTTTACCAGAAGCCGGTAATAGAATGTTCATAGAACTGAGCATCAGGACTTTTGCTTCAGCAATAGCTTCCTGAGATAAAGGAACGTGAACAGCCATCTGGTCACCGTCAAAGTCAGCGTTGAACGCAGCACAAACAAGTGGATGCAGTTGAATTGCATTTCCGTCGATTAGGACTGGATGGAACGCTTGAATTGATAATTTATGTAAAGTTGGCGCCCTGTTTAAAAGCACTGGGTATTGGTCAACTACTTCTTGCAGACATTCCCAAACTTCAGGTGTTTTTTCTTCAATATGTCTTTTTGCCTGTTTAATTGTAGTAGCATAACCTTTTTCTTCTAACTTTCCGATTAGATGCGGTTTGAATAGTTCAAGCGCCATTTTTTTAGGAAGACCGCACTGATCCATTCTAAGATTTGGTCCGACTACGATAACACTTCTTCCTGAGTAGTCAACCCTTTTACCAAGAAGGTTTTGTCTAAATCTTCCCGTTTTGCCTTTAATTACATCACTTAGTGATTTAAGAGGTCTTTTGTTAGCACCTTTAATAGTGTTCCCTCTTCTTCCGTTGTCAAACAGCGCGTCAACTGCTTCTTGAAGCATTCTTTTCTCATTCCTGATAATAATCTCAGGCGCATCAAGTTCGATTAGTCTTTTAAGTCTTTGATTTCTGTGAATAACTCTTCTGTAAAGATCATTTACATCCGCTACGGCAAATTTACCCCCATCAAGTGCCACAAGAGGTCTAAGATCTGGCGGAAGAACAGGAATTACAGACATAATCATCCACTCAGGTCTGTTATCAGAGTTTAAGAAACCTTCAACAATTTTAAGTTTTTTAACGATATCTTTTTTTCTAGCTTCGCTTCTAGTATTTTTAAGCTCTTCTTTTAGAGTATGATACATCTCAGCTAAATCAAGCTCTTCAAGCATTCTTTTAATAATTTCTGCTCCCATTTCAGCATGGAAACCTGTATCCCCGTATAGCTCTACTAATTTTCTGTATTCGTCTTCTACTAGGACATCACCTTTTTTAACTGGTGCATCACCCGGCTCATAAACTACATACGCTTCATAATAAAGAACTCTTTCAAGATCTTTCATTTTAATATCAAGAAGCGTTCCGATTCTACTTGGAAGGTTCGAAACATACCATATATGCGCTACGGGAGTTACAAGTTCGATATGACCGAATCTCTCACGTCTAACTTTAGACGTAGTCACTTTAACACCACATTTTTCACACACAATACCTTTGTAGCGCATTTTTTTGTATTTACCGCAAAGACACTCATAATCATTGATAGGCCCGAAAATTTTCGCACAGAAAAGCCCGTCTCTTTCTGGTTTTAGAGTTCTATAGTTGATTGTTTCAGGCTTTTTAACCTCACCAAAAGACCAAGAAAGAATCTCTTCAGGAGATGCTATTTTAACTTGAACAGCATCTATATCTTTTGGTCTGTTCTCTTCATCCCAGTCAAGTTTTACGTATTTAAATTTCTTCATTGTCTTCTTCCTTTTTATAAAACTCTAAATCAAGTCCAAGTGCTCTAAGCTCTTTAGATAATACAAAGAATGTTTCACTAAGACCTTCAATCGGAACGTTTTCACCTCTTGTAAGTGCTCTATATGCCTTGTTTCTTCCTTCTACGTCGTCAGATTTGGTTGTAAGCATCTCTTTAAGGTTGTATGCCGCACCATATGCTTCAAGTGCCCAAACTTCCATTTCCCCAA
Source organism: Nautilia lithotrophica (assembly GCF_054656815.1). Taxonomy (NCBI): domain Bacteria; kingdom Pseudomonadati; phylum Campylobacterota; class Epsilonproteobacteria; order Nautiliales; family Nautiliaceae; genus Nautilia; species Nautilia lithotrophica. The sequence continues at coordinate 10,362 of NZ_BAAHXN010000002.1, read as the reverse complement.
ATCTCTGACCACCGAACAGGGCTTTACCACCTACAGGCTGCTGAGTAATTAAGCTGTATGGTCCGATACTTCTTGCGTGAACTTTATCATCAACAAGGTGATGAAGTTTTAGCATATACATATATCCTACATTTACTCTCTCTTTAATCGGCTCACCTGTTCTTCCGTCATAAAGCTGAGTTTTTCCGTCTTCCGGAATTCCGGCAAGTTCAAACAGCTTTTTAAACTCTTCTTCAGTAACCCCCTCAAATACCGGTGTTGCAAATTTAACACCTTTTGCCCAATCCTGAGCATACTTGAGAAGCTCTTCATTTGTAAGTGAATCCAAGAAATCTTTATAATGATCACCAAAATGTGCTACTTCAACGATTTCTTTCATTTTAGATCTAAGTTTATCCATCATATCGTTTTGTTTTTCTTTTAAAATTTCTTCTATTTGTCTTCCGAGATTTTTACCTACAAGTCCTAAATGAACCTCAAGAATCTGTCCGATATTCATCCTTGAAGGAACCCCTAATGGATTTAGAACAATATCAACAGTTCTTCCGTCTTCCATATAAGGCATATCTTCTTCAGGAACAATAATACTCACTATACCTTTGTTTCCGTGTCGCCCTGCCATTTTATCACCGACTTTGATTTTTCTTTTGTTAGCGATATAAACTTTAACCATTTTCGCAACGCCGTTTGGCAGGATATCATCTCTTTCAAGAACTTCTAATTTTTCGTCGTATTCTTTTCTGATATTGTCTTTTTCATTTTGATATTTTGCTTTAATTTTTTCAAATTCCTGAACTGTTGCTTCATCAAAATATTCCACTAAACTTAAAAGCAAGAATTTATTAATATTCACAAGCTCGTCTTTTGGAAGTTTTTCCCCGGCTTTATATGTTTTGCCATTAAGTTCTACGTCCTTAATTAAAGGTTTACTTGAAAGAAGGTTTGCTAAGGCTAAAACTTCTTCTTTATCAATAATGCTTAATTGATTTTTATAAATTTCTTCAATTTTTGCCTTTTCTTCATCGTAAGCTGCTTTTGCCCTTTCGTCAAGCTCATAACCTTTTTTAGTGTAAACCTTAACGTCGATTACCACACCTTCCATACTTGCAGGTGCGTAAAGTGAAGAATTTACGACATGCCCCGATTTATCACCGAAGATTGATTTAAGTAGTCTTTCTTCAGGTGTTGGTTTTACATCACCTTTTGGTGAAATTTTACCAACCAAAATCATTCCAGGTTTTACGTAAGTTCCTATTTTTACAATGCCGCTCTCATCAAGATGGGTTAAATATTCAGGTTTAACACCCGGGATATCCGCGGTAATTTCCTCAAGTCCGTGTTTAAGTTCCCTTACTTCACAAACTTCTTCATAAATATGAACAGACGTATAAACATCATCTTTTATAATTCTTTCACTAAGAACAATAGCATCCTCAAAGTTATATCCGTTCCATGGCATAAACGCCACCATTACGTTTTTACCAAGTGCTATTTCCCCGTTATCCATATTCGGTCCATCGGCAATTACGTCACCGGCTTTAACAATATCACCTTCTTTTACAATTGGTCTTTGATCAAAGCATGTGTTTTGGTTAGTTCTAAGGTATTTTTCAAGCCCATAATGATCAATATACGCACCATTTTCATCTTCACCTAAGATGTAAATATTTTTAGCATCAACTTTAATAACTTTTCCGCCACGTTTTGCTTTAACGATCTGCCATGCATCACGTGCAACATATTTCTCCATTCCAGTCCCGACAATAGGAGCTTCACTTCTAAGTAATGGAACACCTTGTCTTTGCATGTTTGATCCCATTAACGCCCTGTTAGCATCGTCATGCTCAAGGAAAGGAATAAGTGATGCACCAACCCCTACAATCATTTTAGGGTTAAGATCGTAAAGATCAACTTCTTTTTTATCAACAAGAATAATTTCACCATCTTTTCTTGCTTCAATTAAATCATCAATTATTTCACCCGTTTCTTCATCAATTTGCACAGAAGCTGGTGCAATTGTTTTTTCTTCTTCCTGGGTAGCTGTTAAATATACTACTTCATCAGTAACGCGTCCATCTTTAACTACTCTGTAAGGAGCTTCAATAAACCCGAACTCATTAACTTTAGCATAAGTTGAGAGTGTATTTACAAGACCGATGTTTTGACCTTCAGGCGTTTCAATAGGACAAATTCTTCCGTAGTGACTTGGGTGAACGTCCCTGATTTCAAATCCAGCTCTCTCACGAGTAACCCCACCTTCACCAAGTGCACTAAGTCTTCTTTTATGAGCAACTTCGCTTAATGGGTTAGTCTGGTCCATAAATTGTGATAACTGACCTGTTGCAAAGAAATCAAGAATTGTTGTTGTTACAAGTTTTGTATTTACTAAATCCATTGGAAGTAGGTCATTTACATTTGTAACTGTTGTCATTTTATCTCTAATTGTTTTTTGCATTTTAGCAAGACCATCTTGAAGTCTGTTTGCTAATAACTCTCCAATACTTCTGATTCTTCTGTTACCAAGGTGATCTCTATCATCAATTTGACCTACACCGTTTTTAACACCGATTAAATATTGAATAGTTTTAATAATATCCTGATATGTTAAAACTGTTACGTCATCAGGAACATTTAAACCAAGTTTGTGGTTCATTTTCATACGACCAACTTTTGTTAGGTCATATCTTTCAGGATCAAAGAAAAGTTTATCAAATAATTCTTTTGCAGTTTGAGGTGTAGCAGGCTCACCCGGTCTCATAACTTTATAAATTCTGATTCTTGCCAAATCGTTTTCGTTTTCAATACCTTCAACTTGTCTTAATATTTTTAGCGTTTCTATATCTTGATGGAAAGCTCTAAGAATTGAATCATCAACACCTTCAGCCAAATCATTTACTATTTTAAACTCTTCTATTTGAGATTCAAGTATTTTTTTAAGTTTAACTTCATTAAGAATAGTTAATGTATCAAATAAAACTTCACCTGTTAAAGGATCATAAATCGGTTCAGCTAAATGTCTGTCTAATAAAACTTCAACTGGATATTCAACATATTCAAACTCTTCTTGAATTTTTTTAAGTTTTCTATCACTAAGTCTTTTACCAGCAGCTAATATAATATTACCATCAGGATCTTTAAGGTCATAATCTAATTTGCCGCTTTCAAGTGCAGAAGTTGGCATTAAAAATTTATTATCTTGAATTTTAATATCAATAATAGGATAAAACATTCTAAGAATGTCTTCTTTAGAATAATCCATAGCTCTAAGAAGTATTGTTACCGGAACTTTTCTTCTTTTATTCACTCTTACGTATAATACATCTTTTACATCATATTCAAAATATACCCAGCTTCCTCTATCAGGAATAATTTGAGCAGAATATAATAATTTATTGGAATTTTGTGCTTCTTCCTGTTTGAAAATAACACCCGGACTTCTGTGAAGCTGATTAACAATAACTCTTTCTACTCCATTTATAATAAAACTTGTTCTTTCCGTCATTAAAGGAATATCTCTGATATAAAGAGTTTGTTCTTTAATGTCTTTAATACCTATTTTTTCACCTGTTTTTTCATCTCTTTCATGAACTATAAGTCTAATTTTAATTCTAATCGGAATAGAATATGTAAGACCTTTTTCCATACACTCTCTAACTGTATATTTAGGCTTTTTAAATTCAATACCTGCATATTCAAGTGTAATTCTATTTTGGGCATCTGTAATTGGAAACATAGATTTAAAAACTTTATGAATACCACTTTTTTCAGGCTCTTTTAGATTTATAAAATCTTGGAAAGAGTTTTGTTGTAAATGTAGTAAATTCGGAATATCCAATATTTGTGGGATTTTTGAAAAATCTAATCTTAATCTATTGGCTGATTTTAATTGGTTTAACATAGGCTCTCCTGCGCAGAATATTTAGTAGAGATTTGTATATATATCAAAATATACAAAAAAAAGCAAGGGGAGAAATTATTTAACTTCTACAGTTGCTCCCGCTTCTTCAAGTTGTTTTTTAATTTCTTCAGCTTCTTCTTTACTTACAGCTTCTTTAATTGTAGAAGGTGCTCCATCAACGATTTCTTTAGCTTCTTTTAATCCAGCACCAGTAATTTGTCTTACAACTTTAATTACGTTAATTTTTTTAGCACCAGCATCTTTAAGAATTACATCAAATTCACTTTTTTCTTCAGCAGCACCACCAGCAGCACCACCAGCAGCACCAGCAACAACAGTAGGTTGTGCGCTAACATCAAATTTTTCTTCGAATAATTTAACTAATTCGTTTAGTTCTTTAACTGTTAAGTTTTCAATAGTTTCTAAAATTTGTTCAAATGTACAAGCCATAGTAACTCCTCCTATATTTTATTTATTTTATTCAGATTCTTTTTTTTCGATTAATTTATTTAAAGCCCATGCAAATTTTGCAACAGGAGCTTTCATCATAAATGCAACCATACCAAGTAATTCATCTTTAGTTGGAAGTTTGCTTACTTCTTCAACATAAGCAGCATCTTTTACTTCACCTTCAATTACTGCACCTTTAATTTTAAAAGTGTCTTTATGAGCACTTGCATGTTTTGTAATTATTTTTGCAAGAGTGATTTGGTCTTCACCCCAGATAAAAATATTATTTTCTTCAAACTCAGCTTCAATACCATTGTTAGCAAAAGCGATTCTTGCAAGAGTATTTTTAATAATTCTTGCTTTACCTTCAGCTTCTCTAACAGCTTTTCTTAGAGCCTCTAAATCTTTTACTGTCTGACCTTTGAAGTCTGCGTAAAATACGCTCACTTCATTGGTAAATTCTTTTGAGAGCTCTTCAACGATTTGTTTTTTTAATTCTTTTTTCATAAAGCTCCTTTCACTTAGACTCGGCAGGAAATTAAGGGCCAATCCCACCTGCTTTCTAAGTCATTTAGACTTAGGCCAAAGCCTTTTTTATTTGTATTCTGTTAATTCGTTAACGTCAAGTTTAACACTTGGGCTCATTGTTAAACTTAGAGCCGCGTTTTGAATATATCTACCTTTAGCACTTGCAGGTTTCATTTTATTTATTTTTTCGATAAATGCAACAGCATTTTCATAAATTTTTTCAGCATCAAAGCTTGCTTTTCCGATACCTACGTGCATATTACCTTTTTTGTCAACTCTGAAGTTTACCTGACCAGCTTTTGCGTTTTTAACTGCCTGTGCAACGTCCATTGTAACTGTTCCAGTTTTAGGGTTAGGCATAAGTCCTTTTGGTCCAAGAATTTTACCAAATCTACCAAGTTTACCCATCATATCAGGTGTTGCAATTAAAATGTCAAAATCAAGGTTTCCGTTTTGAATCATTTCTAAAACTTCTTCTTCACCTACTATATCAGCACCAGCTTCTTTAGCTTCATCAGCTTTAGCACCTTTTGCTAATACTGCAACTTTTACATTTTTACCTGTTCCGTGAGGAAGAACTACACTACCTCTAATCATTTGATCAGCATGTCTTGGATCAACACCAAGTTTAAGTGCCAATTCAACTGTTTCGTCAAATTTTGCTGATTTAAGTTCTTTTACTTTTTCAGCAGCTTCTTTTAAACTATATACGTCTTTATCAATCTTCTTTAGAAGCTCTTGATATCTTTTTGAATGTTTTTTTGCCATTTTCTCTCCTACGCAAATTTTTTGCTTCCACGCCAGTGGTATTAATCTACTATTTCAATTCCCATACTTCTTGCACTACCAGCAAGAATTTTCATTGCTTGTTCGATGTCGTCAGTGTTTAAGTCTGGTAATTTTTTCTCTGCCACTTCTTTTAATTGAGCTTTTGTAATTTTTCCAACTTTATCTTTAAGTGGATTTGAACTACCTTTTTGAATTCCAGCAGCTTTTTTTAATAAGTCAGTTGCTGGTGGTTGTTTAGTGATGAAAGTAAAACTTCTATCACTGAAAACTGTAATTTCAACAGGAATTGTAAAGCCCATCATATCTTTTGTTTTTTCATTGAATGCTTTACAAAATTCCATAATGTTAATACCTCTTTGTCCTAATGCCGGACCAACTGGAGGTGATGGATTTGCTTTACCTGCTGGGATTTGAAGTTTTAATACTTCTACTACTTTTTTTGCCATCCCTTATCCTTTATACTATTTTTTCTACTTTTGTGTAATGAATCTCTACAGGAGTGCTTCTACCAAAAATTGTTACATTTAGTTTAAGCATTCCTTTTTCATAATCGAAATCTTCAACTTCTCCTGTGAAGTTTGCAAATGGACCTTCGTTTATTCTAACAATTTCACCTTCTTCAAAAGAAACTTTTGGTTTAGGTGCCGTTTTAGTTTTTGCTTTTTCGAGAATTAGCTCGATATCTTCTTTTTTAAGAGGAGTTGGTTTTTTAGATTCACCAATGAATCTACCAACTTTTGGAAGAGATTGGATTTTATGCCAAAGTTCAGTATCTAAATCAGCTTCTAAGAAAACATATCCTGGATAAATACTTCTTTCAAAAATTTTCTTTTTTCCGTTTTTAACTTCAATAACTTCTTCTGTAGGAACAATTATTTCTCCAATCACATCTTGAAGATTAAGTTCTTTTTTTAAGTTTTCTATTGCTTTTTTTACACTAAGTTCACTACCTGAATAAACTTGTAACGCATACCAATTCATATATTTCCTTATAATACAGCTTTTAAAATTCCACTCATTATTAAATCAACTAAACTTAAAAATAAAGTAACTACAGTCACAACTACCACTACTGATATAAACGATTGTTTTATTTCAGTAGCTGTAGGAAAAATTACTTTATCTAATTCATTTTTAGCTGCTTTAACATAATCAATTAAAGTCTTAATTTTTCCCATGTTACCTCTTCCAAAAATTGGTTGATGGCAGGGCAGGAGGGACTCGAACCCCCAACAAGCGGTTTTGGAGACCGCCGCTCTACCATTGGAGCTACTGCCCTGCACGTGGAGCGGGCGACGAGACTCGAACTCGCGACCCTCAGCTTGGAAGGCTGACGCTCTAGCCAACTGAGCTACGCCCGCTCATTTAGCCTTGCATTACAAAGCTAAATGAAAGGGCAAAAGCCCAAAATTAAAGTTTAGATTCTTTGTGAACAGTGTGTTTATTACACCATTTACAATATTTTCTAACTTCAAATTTTTCTGGATGTTTTCTTTTTTCTTTAGTCGTGTGGTAATTAAATCTTCCACACTCTTGGCATTTTAGATGAATAATTTCTCTCATCTTTTTCCTTTAAAAATAAGGGAAAACCCTTATTCGATAATTTTAGTTACAACTCCAGCACCTACAGTTCTACCACCTTCTCTGATAGCGAATCTTGTTCCTTCTTCAAGTGCGATTGGAGCGATTAATTCTACAGTTAATTTTACGTTATCACCAGGCATAACCATTTCTACACCTTCTGGAAGGATTACGCTTCCAGTTACGTCAGTTGTTCTGATGTAGAATTGTGGTCTGTATCCGTTGAAGAATGGTTTATGTCTACCACCTTCTTCTTTTGTTAAAGCGTAAACTTCAGCTTCAAATTTTGTATGAGGTGTAATACTTCCAGGTTTTGCAAGAACTTGTCCTCTTTCAACTTCGTCTTTTTTGATACCTCTTAGAAGTACCCCAACGTTGTCACCAGCTTGAGCTTCGTCCATTTCTTTTCTAAACATTTCGATACCAGTAACTTTTGTAGTTACAGTCGGTTTGAATCCAACGATATCAACATCGTCGTTTAGGTGAAGAGTTCCTCTTTCAATTCTACCAGTTACAACTGTTCCCCTACCAGAAATTGAGAATACGTCTTCGATTGGCATTAAGAAATCTTTTTCAGTATCTCTTTCAGGTGTTGGAATGTATTCATCCACTGCTTTCATTAGTTCAAGGATTTTTTCACTCCACTCACCAAGTTGTCCAGCTTTTACTTCTTCAAGAGCTTTAAGAGCTGAACCAGCGATTACTGGAGCATTGTCACCATCAAATTCATATTCGCTTAGAAGTTCTCTAACTTCCATTTCAACTAATTCAAGTAGTTCTTCATCATCAACCATATCCATTTTGTTTAGGAATACAACGATTGCTGGAACACCAACCTGTCTTGATAGAAGGATGTGCTCTCTAGTTTGTGGCATAGGACCATCTGTAGCTGCAACAACTAAGATAGCTCCGTCCATCTGAGCAGCACCAGTAATCATGTTTTTAACGTAGTCTGCGTGTCCTGGACAGTCAACGTGTGCATAGTGTCTGTTTTCAGTTTCATATTCAACGTGAGATGTATTAATTGTAATACCTCTTTCTTTTTCTTCAGGTGCGTTATCGATGTTATCATAATCTTTCATCTCAGCATAACCTTTTTGCGCTAACACACCTGTAATTGCTGCTGTTAAAGTAGTTTTACCGTGGTCAACGTGTCCAATTGTTCCAATGTTAACGTGTGGTTTGGTTCTTTGGAATTTTTCTTTTGCCATTTTATTCCTCCATTTAAAATTTTTAAAATTAGCTCTATTATTTATGAACTCCAACAAGGCCTTGCTGGAGCCCATAGCCGGGATTGAACCGGCGACCTCTTCCTTACCAAGGAAGTGCTCTGCCACTGAGCTATATGGGCAAAAACACTGCTAGCAATGTTTTATAAAAACATTAGTAATTTTGGGAGTATACGAGCAGACAACAATTTTAGCAGTTTGCTCAGCTCCCAGTTTGTCATGACTGGAGCGGGCGACGGGACTCGAACCCGCGACCCTCAGCTTGGAAGGCTGACGCTCTAGCCAACTGAGCTACGCCCGCTCAATGGTGGTGGGGGAAGGATTCGAACCTTCGAAGGCAAACGCCAACGGGTTTACAGCCCGTCCCCTTTGGCCACTCGGGAACCCCACCAGTTTAACTGGTCAAACGCTGATATAGATGGAGCCGGCGAAGGGACTCGAACCCCCGACCTGCTGATTACAAATCAGCTGCTCTAGCCAGCTGAGCTACGCCGGCAACTCCAACTTGTCTTTGTGGACTGAAATTATATGCAAATTGATCTTATATGTCAAGAGTTTTTTTTTATTTTTATAAAAATTATAAAATTTTTTCTAAACAACATTTATCTACAATTTCATTTAATAATTTTATAAACACACTTTTCTTACTTTTAAACTCAATAAAACAAATTTTTGAATCTTGAGTCGTCACTAAATATATATTTTCTTTTTTTATGAATTTATTTATTCCAAAAATTTCATCTTTTTTTATTTTTTTTAAAACTTTATTTTCTTTTAATGCAACAATTTCACCTTCTATTAAATAGATAATATCATATGTATCTATAACTGATTTTTTATTAATTAGTTTTATTTCAATCTTTTTAATCTCTTTATCAATTACAAAATCATCTATACCATTTAAAAATTTAACTTCTTTTTTAACATCAGTATATTTATTGTTTGTTAAAGATAATAAAAATTCTGTTTCTTCATTTGTATATTCAGTAAATAAATTCATTCTATAACCTTTAATATTTTTTTTAGATATTTCAACCATTCACCATTTGAACTTTTCGTTTCATCAATGTTTTTTAAATAATAATTAATAAATGTTTTTGTGCTAAACTCACCTTCTATGTTAGATTGTTCAAAAAATTTTTTTATTTCTGACGATTCTGACGCATTTACCCATAAAAGCTTTTCATAATAAAATAATTTTACATTTATAATTTTTTCTAATTTTTTTAAATGCAAATCCTTAAATTTATTAAACTTTGGGATAAATGTTTTTCTTTCACTATTTTCTAATTCATTCATAATTTTTTTAATTTCAGTATATTCTTCTTTAATTTTAGATATATAATAGATTGAATCAACTTGTTGTTTTTTTAATTTCTTATATCGAATTAAATCCTCTTGTTCTTTTGGTTGTTGTTTATATTTTTTTAATTTGTTTTCAACTTCTAATATTGTTTTATTATAATTTTCGATTTCACTCTTTAAAATTTCAAATTTATTTTTTAATTGTTTATATTTATCATGTTCTGGTAAATATTCATTAGAAAAGACAAATTCATCATATTCAGTTTTTTTTCTGAAATTTTGATAATATTTATATAATGAATTTATATCATTATATAATTTAGCAGTAAGTCCTTTTAATAAAGAATCATCTATTTCAGAAAGAAAATGTGTAGCCGTATCAATAAATTTTTTTAATTCAATATAATTGTTTTTTGGAAAACTAAATTTGTTAGAAATTAAATAATTGAAATGATAATTATTAATTTTTTCTATTTCTGAGAAATACAGTTCTATAAATTCATCTAACATCATCCCCCACCCCTAAAATTTTATTTATTATGATAGCAAAATTTATTAAATCGAAAAATAAAAATAATATCA
>NZ_BAAHXN010000001.1:0-878036 GCF_054656815.1 Nautilia lithotrophica | reverse complement strand
AAGGTGCAATGGCTGTAATGGATATAGCAGATGCTGCGGCTCATTATTTGGATAAAATAAGAGCTGATATCGGTTCAGTTCAGAATCAATTAGTAAGCACAATTAATAACATTTCAGTAACACAAGTAAATGTAAAAGCTGCGGAATCACAAATTAGAGATGTAGATTTTGCACAGGAAACTGCAAACTTCCAAAAACACAATCTTCTTGCACAATCAGGAAGTTATGCTTTATCACAAGCAAACGCAGTTCAACAAAATGTGCTAAAATTACTTCAATAAAGAGCTTTTTTGCTCTTTTTTCTTTTAAGATAAAGTGTCTGTCACTCTAATTTAATGGAAAAAGCAAAGAAAAGGAGAATTATTTTATAGATTGAAAAGTCAAATTTCTTTTTTTAAGTTCTTTTTCTAAGTTTTTTACTGCTCTTTTAACAACTATAATTTGAGCATTTATACTACCTGCCAACATAAATAGCCATTCTTTATGATTCATAATCCAATCTATAAGTTTTGCTTTTTTTTCAATTTCTGTATTAGATGGACGCACCATAATTTTTGCAAGATCTAGCTCTTTATTAACTAAATAACTTTGAATAGTTTCTCCAAACATTATAGAAAGTTTTCTAGTTTCAATAATGTCTTTTATTTTATCTATTTTATTTGATAATTTTATTAATTTATCAAAATTGATTTCTTCAAGTCTGTTTTCATCTTTTAATTTTTCTAAATTTTCACATTCTTCGGCAACTTGTAAAAAAACTTTTTCTATTTTGGATTGGGTTTTTTCACCATATTCAATCATTTTTCTTATTTTATCATGTGCTTTTAATAGTAATTTATTCACACTATTTTCTGATAATTTTCTTAATTTAAGAGTTTTTTTGTTTTCAGAAGTATTAATATATTTTTCTATTACCTCTTTAAAAGGCATTTCTACTGCACCATGTATTCTTGCACCACCTTCTGTAGCATTAATTGTAAGAATATTTTCTTTATTAGCGTGTTCAATATCTTTTTCAAAAAAGTTTCTAAACATATTCCATACTTTTGTAGTTCTAATAGTTCCATCACCACCATATTTTGTTACATATTCGTCACTTTCTTTAAACTCTACTTCTTTTTCACCTAATACGTGGCCATTTGCATGAGATTGTCCATCTTTAGAATAGGCTAAATCCTGACCAATTAATACAATTGTTTTATAACCTAAAAAATAAGCTAGTTCATATGCCATATTTGCGGCACTCATTCCAATACCTAAATAGCCAAATTTAGGCATGTTAAAATATTTAGTATATCTAAAAGGTCTCATAGGAAGAATCTTTTGACCATGAGAATGTTTCAATACATCTTTATGCTGAAGTGATGCATGCAACATTATGATGTCTTTTTGAAAAGATTTAGGTGTTTTTTTGAAAAATTCACTTGTAAGTTGCACTCTTTCTAATGATGTTACAAAGTCGGGTTTAATATTATGTTTGGCTAAGATTGGTAAAGAAGCATCTACACTTATAATTGTAACATGATCCTTTATCTTTTTTAATAAAGGTAATTGTTTTGCTAATGATGGTCCTGTTGAAACAATAACAGCTACATCGGAAATTTTTTTATTTTTTAGTTGAGAAAAATGAGGATTTGTAAGCATTATAGGTAAATTATTTATGTGATGTTCTATTCCTATAAGAGTGTCGATAGTGTCATTTCCAAAGTTTGCTACGGTTTGTTTGATGGCTCTAATTAAAGTTTTATTGGTTTCTATAATAGATTCTGCATAATATTTTTCATAATATTCTGAATAAATATGTAATTCAAAAGTTTTTGCGAAAAGTTGAACATCTTTATGTATAAAAATATCTAATGCTTTAGAGTAAGTAATTTGTTGAGGTGTTAGTATTTCAATTTTCTCATTTAAAATTTCTTCTGACAAATCTACTATATGTAATGCTATATATATAACTTCAATATTTGGTTCGATTACAAATATTTTTTTGTGTGAGGGATTTGCAAAAAGTAATTTAATAAATATTCCGTTTCCTAATCCGTAAAAAAACAGAACGGGATATCTTTCATATAGTTTAAATTTTTTTTGCTTTTCTTGGATTTCTTCTAATGGTTGTGTTTTATAAATCGGATAATTGCGCTTTATGTCTATAATATTTAAATTAATAGGATCTTCACCCTGTTGAATAACTTCAAAATTTTTGTAAGTTTGCAGGCTAAATAATTTAGTTGCCAATTCAGGATTTTTTTCAAATAGTGCTTTTAAATTCTTTTCATAAATTTGAGACATTTTAGACCTTTTGTTTTTATATCGGTTATTTTGTTAAAATTATAACAACTTACAATTAGGAGAAGAGATGTTTAACGGGAAGAATATATTAATAACGGGTGGGACCGGGAGTTTTGGTAAGAAATATACGGAGATATTATTAAAAAATTACAAACCAAATAAAATAATCATATATAGTCGTGATGAATTAAAACAATTTGAAATGGCACAAAAATATAATGAAAAATGTATGAGATATTTTATAGGTGACGTCAGGGATAAAGAGAGATTAAAAAAAGCCATGGAAGATGTAGATATAGTAATACATGCTGCAGCATTAAAACATGTGCCTGTGGCAGAATACAATCCAATGGAATGTATTAAGACAAACATTAATGGTGCTCAGAATGTAATAGATAATGCAATTGAATTAGAGGTTGAAAAGGTAATAGCACTTTCAACAGATAAAGCCGCGGCACCGATAAATTTATATGGGGCTACTAAATTAGCGAGTGATAAACTTTTTATTGCGGCTAATAATTTAGTCGGAAAGAGAAAAACAAGATTTTCAGTTGTAAGATATGGAAATGTAATAGGAAGTAGAGGAAGTGTGGTTCCGTTTTTTGTTAATTTGATAAGAAATGGTGCAAAAGAGCTTCCAATTACCCATAAAGATATGACAAGGTTTTTAATTACTCTTGAAGAGGGGGTTAAATTTGTTTTGAAGAATTTTGAAAGGATGCAAGGTGGTGAAATATTTGTTCCTAAAATACCTTCAATGAAAGTTGTAGATTTAGCAAAAGCATTGTGTCCAGAATGTAAATTAAAAGAGATAGGGATAAGACCGGGCGAAAAGATGCATGAAGTAATGATAACAAAAGACGACAGGTGTGTAGAGTTTGAAGATCATTATGTAATAAAACCTACAATTAATTTTAGTTTTGAAGCGGATTATACACAAAACATGATAGGTGAGAAGGGGGAAGAGCAAGGATATGGATTTGAATATAGTTCAGGGACAAATGACTGGTGGTTATCAAAAGATGAATTTTTACAAAAAGCCAAAGAATTTTTATAGATTGGAAAGTGAAAAATGGAAAATGGGAAATTAAATAAGTTTATTCCATATGGGAAGCAGTATATTGACGAAAATGATGTAAATGCTGTAGTTGAAACATTAAAGAGTGATTTTTTAACAACAGGACCTAAAGTAAAAGAATTTGAAGATGTTTTAGCCAAGAAACTTGGATTTAAATATGTAGTTGCAGTAAGCAACGGCACCGCAGCGCTTCATTTGGCAAGTAGGGTTCTACTAAATGTTGGTGATAGAGTAATAACTACACCCAATTCATTTTTGGCTACTTCTAACTCAATCCTTTATGTTGGGGCTAAGCCTGTTTTTGTGGATATTGAAAATAATGGGCTTATTAACTTTGATTTAGTAGAAGAGCAACTTAAAAAAAGAAAAATAAAAGCTTTATATTTGGTTACATTTTCCGGACATCCTTTTAATGATGAAAAACTTAAGTATTTAAAAGAAAAATATAGGGTTAAAATTTTACTTGATAATGCTCATTATTTTGGAAAAGATAGTGGAATTTGCGATGTTGCAACTTATTCGTTTCATCCGGTTAAACATATTACTACCTTTGAAGGTGGAGCAGTAGCAACAAATGATGAAAAGATTTACAAAAAATTACTGATACTCAGAAACCATGGAATGGTAAAAGATGTATCAATGTATCCATGGGAATATAAAATGGTTGATTTGGGATATAATTACCGCCTGAGTGATGTGGCGTGTGCAATGGGGCTAAGCCAGCTTGAAAAAATAGATATGTTTTTGGAAAAAAGACGACAAATAGCAAAATATTATCATGATAATCTACCTGAAAAAATAAAGCCTCTTTATCCGTATAATGAAAAAAGCTCTTATCATCTTTTTGTAGTAAGATATCCTTTTAAGTCATTGGAAGAAAAAGCGGAATTTTTTATGAAAATGAGAGAAAAGGGTATTGGTCTTCAGTATCATTATATTCCGATTAATCAGCAGCCTTATTATGTAAAAAAAGGGTATTTTAAAAAATTTACGGAAATGGAAAGATATTATCTTGAGGCTTTTTCTTTACCTATTTATTATAGTTTAAATGAAAAAGATCAAAATTACGTGATTAAATGTATGGAGGAATTGCTTTGAATATATGTATTATACCGGCGCGTGGGGGGAGTAAAAGAATTCCAAAGAAAAATATTAAAAATTTTTGCGGTAAACCTCTTATTGCATATAGTATAGAAAATGCTAAAAAAGCAGAACTTTTTGAAAGAATTGTAGTTTCTACGGATAGTAATGAAATTGCCGAAGTTGCTGAAAAATATGGTGCGGAGATATTATGGCGACCTAAAGAGCTGGCGGATGATTATTCCGGAAGTATAGATGTATTTGATCATGCGATTGAAATTCTAAATAAAGAAAATAAATACAATTATGCATGTATGTTGTATCCTACAGCGCCCCTGTTGGATGTTAAATATCTTAAAGAAGGTATTGAACAACTGAAAACATCAAATGCATGTTATTCTTTTAGTGCAACTACATATGATTTTCCTATATGGAGAAGTTTTGAAATAGTCAATGGAAAGGCAAAAATGTTTTTTCCGGAATTTATGAATAAAAGAAGCCAGGATTTAAAAGAGGCTTATCATGATGCAGGGCAATTTTACTGGAAAAATTTGAAGTGTAATGATAGATTTCATTTTGACGGAAGTGTTCCAATTATTATCCCTAGATATTTAACTCAGGATATTGATACTTTAGAAGATTTTGTTAAAGCAGAACTAATGTATAGGGCTTTGAATGATTATATTAAGAGTTGATTTTAGTCCCGATATTGGTTTTGGGCATCTTAAAAGAGCTACACTTTTTTGCAATAAACTGAAAAACAAATATGAAAAATGTCTTATTCTTTGTAAAGAGTGTAATGAAAAATATACTGATATTCCAGTTATTAAGATAAAAAGCGAAGATGAGTTTTTTACACAGATTAAAAAATTACAACCAGAAAAAGTAATAGTAGATAATTATAATTTTACCTATGAATATGAGAAAAAATTTAAAACCCTTTTTCCGAATATTAGTCTAATTTGTGTAGATGACAATTTTGAGAAACATTATTGCGATGAAATTATAAATACAAATTTATATGCAAAAAAAGAAAAATATCAAAATAAAGTTCCTACATTTACAAAAATAACTATATTAAAACCTCTAATAAGAGATGAATTCAAAAAAGCTAAGAAAAAAAGATATAAAAAAGAGGGCTTATTTATAAGCTTTGGTGGGACGGATGCAAAGGGACTGACTTTAAAAGTTTTAAAAATATTAAAAAATAAAAAGTTAAATGTAAATGTATATACTACAAGTGCTAATCAAAATTTAAATAAACTCAAGAGATTTTGTAGAATCAATAAATGGTGTAAATTGCATATTGATAAAAATGTGGCAGAAGGTATGGCAAAAGCTAAGTTTGGAATAATAACCCCTTCTACCATTACGTGGGAAGCTGTTTATATGAATATGCCATTTTTGGCAGTAAAAGTAGCAGATAATCAAAAATTTATTGCAAAATATTTAAAAGAAAAAAGAGTAAAGGTAATCAGTGAACGTGAAATACAAAAAATTTCAAGAATTATCTTTTGATGAAATAAAAGAAGTCCTTGAATGGCGAAATAATCCTGATATAAGAAAATGGATGTATAATAAAGAAAAAATTAGTTTGGAAGAGCATTTAAAATTTATAGAAAATTTAAAAAAAGACTCTGCTAAAATATATATAAAAGTAGATGATTTAGGTGTTGTGAATTTTAAAATATTTGATCATTTTGCTGAGTTGGGGATTCATAAAAATCCAAAAAAGAAAAAAGTCGGAAGGGAACTTTTACGATTTGCCGTTAATTATGCATTTAATAATTTAAAATTAAAAAAATTAATTTTGTATGTATTTGAAGATAATATTAGAGCGAAGACTCTTTACAAAAATATAGGTTTTATTGAACTAGAAAAAAAGGATAATTTAATAAAAATGGAGCTTTTAAATGAAAATTGGTAAACATGAAACTAAAGAAAAAGTTTTTATTATAGCTGAACTTTCAGCAAATCACAGCGGTAATATACAGATTGCTAAAGATACGATATATTCTGCAAAAGAAAGCGGAGCAGATGCTGTAAAACTACAAACATATACTGCTGAATGGATGACATTGGATTGCAAAAAAGAAGACTTTATAATTAAAGGCGGAACTATTTGGGATGGGATTAATCTTTTTCAACTCTATAAACAAGCTGCTATTCCACTGGAATGGCACGAAGAATTATTTAATTATGCCAGAAGTTTAGGATTGGAAATATTTAGTTCACCTTTTAGTAAAGAAGCAGTTGATTTTTTAGAAAATTTTAATACACCGGTTTATAAAATAGCGTCGTTTGAAATTACTGATTATGAACTTGTAGATTATGCCGCAAGTAAAGGTAAACCTATGATAATTTCAACAGGAATTGCTACATTGCAGGAAATTCAGGATGTTGTAGAAATTTGTAAAAAAAGAAATGTAGAATTAGCTCTTTTAAAATGCACGTCGGCATATCCTGCACCAAGAAGTGAAGTTAATTTAAAAACAATTCCCGCTTTAAAAGATGTTTTTAAAACTGAAGTTGGATTTTCGGATCATACTTTAGGTATTTCTGCACCTGTGGCGGCAGTGGCGATGGGTGCCAGAATAATTGAAAAACATTTTATATTGGATAAATCTTTAGATTCACCGGATAAAGATTTTAGTTTAACACCAAAAGAGTTTAAAGAAATGGTAAAAGCTGTAAGGGAAACAGAAGAGATGATAGGGCAAGTGAATTTCAAACCTAAAAGCGGTAGGCAGTTTGCAAGAAGTTTATATGTTGTAAAAGATATAAAAAAAGGTGAAACGTTTACTAAAGAAAATGTAAAATCTATTCGTCCAGGTTTTGGTTTACATCCGAAATTTTTACCTGAAATACTTGGAAAGAAAGCATGTAGAGATTTACGAAAAGGTGATCGATTAAGATGGGAAGATGTAACTGATTGATAGTTGAAAAATGATATATATATGATAAAATAACTTCAAAAAATAAAAAAGGATAAAATTTGTTTGATTTTTTTACAAAAGGTAGAAAATTGAAACTAGGAGAAGAAAAAAGAGCTCCAAGAGCAGATGCTTTTCCTACTTATGAATTATTAAAAGAAGTAATTATTCTTGATATTAGAGACAAAGAAGAAGTGGAAGAATACGGAAAAATGCCTAACTCAATAAACATACCTTTTCATCCTGGATTTACCGAAGCTATTATGAAGCTAGATAAAAATAAAAAATACGGAATTATGGATTTAAGGGGTGTTTATATTAATGAAGCTCTTGAAATTGCTAAAGAAGTAGGACTTGATGTTGTAGAACTTAGAGGTGGGTTTTTTTATTTGACTGAAGTTATGAATTTAAAACCTGTTAAGGAGGAAAAATGAAAGTATATGGAATAAAAACATGTGGAAGCGTAAAAAAGGCACTTAAGTTTTTTAATGAAAATGGAATTGAATATGAATTTCACGATTTTAAAAAAGAACCTGTAGGGTGTGATAAAATAGATGAGTGGATAAAAAAAGCTGGAATAGACGTTCTGTTTAACAACAAAGGAACAAAATACAGAACTTTAAAACTAAAAGAGCTCAACCTTGATGAAAACGGAAAAAGAGAGTGGCTTTGTAAGGAAAACCTGCTTATAAAAAGACCTGTCATCGAGCTTGACAATGGAGATGTTATTGTAGGATTTAATGAAGATAGATATAAGGAAATTTTTGCATGAATGCAGCCGTTTTAGCTAGCAGCATAGGGGTGGGGGCTCTTATAGGATATGTAACCAACTATGTTGCCATAAAACTTCTTTTTAGACCTTATAAGCCCTTAAAAATAGGAAGTTTTACTATATTTCCTCAGGGTGTGATTCCAAGAGAAAAAGAAGCTCTGGCAAGAAAAGTTGGAGAAGTTGTAAGGGATTACATACTCAGTGAAGATGAGATTAAAAAAATAATTTCTCAAAAAGAAGTAAAAGAAGAAATCGTTAATTTTATCAATGCGAAAATTGAAAAGATTTTGGATAAAAAAGTAACTGATTTTATGGAAAAAGAGGAAATTGTTGAAAAAATCTCATCTTTTATAGAAAAGTTTGTGGCAGAAAAGTTTCCAATGTTTGCAAGTTTTGTAAGCGGAAATATGATAAAGTCGATTTTTGATAGTGTTGATTTTGATGTGAAGGTAAGTGAAATATTAAACTCAGACAAAACAAAAGAGATTATCAAAAACGAAATAGTTTCATTTCTCGAAGATGAGGTGCCTAAAATTTTTATAAAAGCAAATATTGATAAAATAGTAGAAGAGAGAGTTTCAAATTTCGATGAAAAAACACTTGAGGATATGCTTTTTTCACTTATGAAAAAACATTTTAGCTTCATCAACTTCGCGGGTGCCGCACTTGGTGCGATAATTGGATTTGTTCAGTATTTCGTTGTTACAATATGTAATCATTAAAAGGCATAATTCCTTTAAAAAAGGGAGTTATGCAGATTATTAAGAATTATTTGGAAATAATACTTGCGTTTATTGTTTTTGCTTGGATTTTGATATTTAAATATGATTTCTATTTTGTTCTTGCTTTAATTTTGGAACTTATGGTTATCATAGAAGTTATGCAGATGCTTTTTGTGTTTTTTTAAAAGCAGAGGATTAAAATAAGATTTATGGTTGATGCTTCAATTATTTTTTTCATAAGAGAGCTTTTGATAGCAACTACTACTCACAAGCCCTTAAAAACAATAATGGTATATATCAGTTTGATTGCAATTTTTCTTTTTTAGATATCTGGCATTGAACATTACATACTGCAATTCTGATGAATAATTTATAATTATTTATAAGTGGAAGACACTATATTAGTGTGCAGTGGAAAGTGAATAATGTAAAATTAGAGAAAATTTGACAATTTAAAAAGAAAAATATGCAATGGAAAGTTAAGGAATATATGTTGTTTATAATTTTAGTTTTGTTATCAGTTAAAATATATACTATCAACCATTCAGTATCAAGCAATTGATGTCAGGCACTATGATTAGGTGTAGCTATAGGGTTAAGGATATAGGAGTAAAGTTTTTAAAATAAATGTTTGATATTAAAAGATCTAACGAATTGGTGGCAGACACTAATCCGTTATTGCTTTTAGATGTATTGTTTTGTTTAAACTGGTTTTTAATGTTATTTGTAAAAGTCGTTTGAAAATTATAATAAAAAAGCAAAGGAAGAAAAATTACTGAAGCGTTAAGCTTAGCATTTTTCTTACGTAGTCTTCCGGCATTTGATGGAAGTAGAGGTATTTGTAAACTTTATCTTCTTTACCAGCAAGTTTTTTCTCTACAATTTCAAGATACTCTTCTTTAGTAGGGATTCTTCCAAGCATTGCAGTTACCGCTGCAAGCTCAGCACTTCCAAGGTAAACTTTTGCACCTTTTCCAAGTCTGTTGTCAAAGTTTCTTGTAGAAGTTGAAAATACGTTTGCGTTATCTGCCACTCTTGCCTGGTTACCCATACATAATGAACATCCAGGGATTTCGATTCTCGCTCCAGCCTGACCGAAGATTGCGTAATATCCTTCTTCAGTAAGCTGTTCTTTATCCATTTTTGTAGGAGGTGCTATCCAAAGTCTTGTAGGCACCTGACCTTCACCTTGAAGGATTTCACCTGCAGCTCTGTAGTGACCGATGTTTGTCATACAGCTTCCGATAAATACTTCGTCGATTTTATGAGGTCTGTTTGAATCAGCCAATACTTCGCTGATTGTTGCAACGTCATCCGGGTCGTTTGGACATGCAACAATAGGCTCAGTTATTTCATTTAAATCAATTTCAATTACAGCTGCATATTCAGCGTCTTTGTCTGCTCTAAGAAGAGTAGGATTATCTAGCCATTCTTTCATTTTATCGATTCTTCTTTGGATTGTTCTTTTATCTTCATATCCCGCTTCAATCATAGCTTCAAGAAGTTTGATGTTTGATTTTAGGTATTCCGCAACCTGATCTTCGCTTACATCGACAGTACATGCAGCCGCACTTCTCTCAGCTGAAGCGTCCGCAAGTTCGAATGCCTGCTCGATTGTAAGGTTTCTGATGATATCACCTTCAATTTCAAGGATTCTTCCGTTAAATACGTTCTTTTTGTTTTTCTTCTCAACAGTTAAAAGTCCTTGTTTAATTGCAAAATATGGAATTGCGTTAACAAGGTCCCTTAGAGTGATTCCAGGTTGAAGCTCACCTTTAAATCTAACTAAAACACTTTCAGGAACGTTTAGAGGCATACTTCCTGTAACCGCTGCGAATGCAACAAGCCCTGAACCTGCAGGGAATGAAATACCCATTGGGAATCTTGTATGTGAATCTCCACCAGTTCCTAATGTATCAGGAAGAATCATTCTATTTAGCCAAGAGTGGATAACACCATCACCCGGTCTAAGCGCTACACCGCCCCTGCTTGTAATAAACGCAGGAAGAGTGTGGTGTAGTTTGATATCCGCAGGCTTTGGATAAGCTGCTGTGTGACAGAAACTTTGCATTACAAGGTCAGCGTTAAATCCAAGTGCAGCTAATTCTTTGATTTCGTCTCTTGTCATAGCACCTGTTGTATCCTGGCTACCTACAGTTGTTGCAGTAGGTTCTACATACATTCCAGGTCTTACACCTTCCATACCACATGCTTTACCTATAATTTTTTGAGCAAGTGTATATCCTACGCCTTTTTTATCTTCCGGCTGTGCAGGTCTTGTGAAGATGTCTGTTTCAGGTTCCATTCCCAAAGCTTCTCTTGCTTTTTTAGTTAAGTTTTTACCGATGATCAGAGGAACCCTACCGCCTGCTTGAACTTCATCAGGAAGAGTGTTTGGTTTAAGTTCGAATTCACTTACAACTTCCCCGTTTTTAAGGATTTTACCTTCATATGGTCTGATTTCAATAACATCACCTGTTTCAAGTTTGTCAACAGGTGCTTCGATTGGAAGAGCTCCTGCGTCTTCACAAGTATTGAAGAAAATAGGTGCGATTACACCGCCGATTACAATACCGCCTCTTTTTTTGTTCGGAACGTAAGGAATTTCTTCACCGATATGCCAGATTACGGAGTTTGCCGCAGATTTTCTTGAACTACCGGTTCCCACAACATCACCAACAAACGCTACAGGGTGACCCGTTTTTTTAAGTTCTTCAATTTTTTCAAGTGCATCCGGCATTTTTGCTTTTAGCATAGAAAGCGCATGCAATGGAATATCGCTTCTTGTAAACGCTTCACTTGCTGGACTTAGGTCGTCTGTATTTGTTTCGCCCGGAACTTTGAAAACTACCGCTTTAATGCTTTCAGGAAGTTTAGGTTTAGTTGTAAACCACTCAGCATTTGCCCAGCTTTCAAGTACTTCTTTAGCGTATTTGTTTCCTGATTTTGCCAAATCTTCTACATCATGAAACGCATCATAAACAAGCAGAGTATTTTTAAGCTGATTTGCAGCTTCTTGTGCAACTTCTTCATCTTCGTGGCTCAGTGCGTCGATTAGAGGTTTTACGTTGTAACCTCCAAGCATTGTTCCTAAAATCTCAACAGCTCTTTTTTTAGAAATTGCAGGAGATGAAGTTTTTCCTTGAACGATGTCGTTTAAAAACGCCGCTTTTACATATGCCGCGTCGTCAACACCAGGGTTGATGTGGTTTAGGAAAAGATCCATTAAATATTCTTCTTCGATAATCGGAACCTGTTTTAAAAGTTC
This sequence comes from Nautilia lithotrophica, assembly GCF_054656815.1. Taxonomy (NCBI): domain Bacteria; kingdom Pseudomonadati; phylum Campylobacterota; class Epsilonproteobacteria; order Nautiliales; family Nautiliaceae; genus Nautilia; species Nautilia lithotrophica. Next base: position 865,894 of record NZ_BAAHXN010000001.1, on the reverse strand, counting down.
TACAAGTTCAGCTGTCTGTTCAGCAGTTAATGGAAGTGGAGGAATTCCAAGTTTGGCTCTTTCTTCAGTATGTTTTTTGTATTCTTCAATGAAACTCATGAGAATCCTTTTTTGTTTGAATTATAACTCTTATTTTTACAAATTGTTACATTTTAAAAATATTTATTTAAGTATTTGTGTGAAAAAGTAACATTGTGCATTATTGATGTTTTAATAGAGAGAATGAATAGTGTAAAATGTGAAATGGAGTGAATTGGGCAAAAGTTTGTGTTGGGAAGAATTGAGAACAATAGAGCCAGACATCAAACATAACGCCTAAATTACCTTTACGACTTTTAAACTTTAATTACCAATATACCTAACCTTAACTAACCACTTAACCTATGTTATAATTACATCAAAAAGGGAATTTGTGGATTTTAAAAAAATAGCAAGAGAAGTGCTCGAAATTGAGGCAAATGAGCTTTTAAACGCAAATGTTGAAGGTATTGAAAAAGCTGTTGAGATTGCTTACAATACCAAAGGGAAGTTGATTGTTACTGGCGTTGGAAAATCCGGGCTTATTGGATCTAAAATTGCGGCAACTTTAGCAAGCACCGGTACTCCCAGTTTCTTTTTACATCCCACCGAGGCTTTGCATGGTGATTTAGGGATGATTACGAAAAACGATAGCGTTTTGGCTATTAGTTATTCTGGGGAGAGTGAAGAGCTTATTAAAATTCTCCCTCACATTAAAAGATTTGAAGTTCCTTTAATAGCCATGACGGGTAGAATGAATTCAACTCTTGCAAGATATGCGGATGTGGTTTTAAACATTCATGTAAATAAAGAAGCATGCCCGTTAAATATTGCTCCAACAAGTTCTACGACGCTTACTCTTGCAATGGGGGATGCTTTGGCAGTATGCCTTATGAAAAAAAGAAATTTTACAAAAGAAGATTTTGCTTCGTTTCATCCTGGGGGAAGTCTAGGTAAAAAACTTTTTGTGAAAGTAAAAGATTTAATGAAAAAAGAATTTCCTACTGCGGATGAAAAGGATACTTTGCAAGAGGCAATTATCAAAATGACGGAAGGAAAGTTGGGACATGTTTTGTTTTTAGATAACCAAAAAGTAAAAGCAATTCTCAGTGACGGGGATTTAAGAAGAGCAATGATGAGTGAAAAGTTTGATTTAAAAGCAAAAGCAATTGATTTTGCCACGTTAAGTCCTAAAACAATTTCTAAAGAAGTTTTAGCTGCGGATGCCCTAAAGTTTATGGAAGATAATAAAATTCAATTTTTACCTGTAACGGATAAAAACGGAAATATTGTAGGTGTAATACACATTCACAATCTTGTAGAAGCAGGAATTAAGTAAGTTGTGAAGTGGGTAAGTTGTGAAGCTGATAAGTAAAAAATTAAAAGGAAAAAAGTGAGATTAAATAAATTTATAAGTCATCATACGACTTATTCAAGAAGAGAAGCCGACAAACTTATATTTGACGGAAGGGTTAAAGTTAACGGCAGAATTATAAAAGAGCCAGGTTTTGAGGTTGAAGAAGGTGATAAAGTTGCCGTTAACGGAAGGCCCGTTAAAAAAAGCACAAAATATACATGTATAGTATACAATAAACCAAGAGGCGAACTAGTAACTAAAAAAGATGACAGGGGAAGAAAAACAATATACGACTCTCTTCCGAAAAAATACAGACATTTCATACCGGTAGGAAGGCTTGATTTTAATAGTGAAGGGCTTTTGATATTAACTGATTCGCCAAAAGTTGCCCATGCTTTGATGAATTCTGATCTTCCAAGAGTATATAAACTCAAAATAAAAGGTGAAATAACAGATAAAATGATAGAAGCTATGCAAAATGGCGTTGAAGTAGGAGATGCTGGGGCACATGAAGAGAGTGAAATTAAAAAAATGGTTTTAAAACCGTTTTTAAGTGCTCAAATTATTAAAAATTCACCAAAGTACTCAACCCTTAAAGTAGCAATAGGGGAAGGTAAAAACAGGGAACTCAGAAGGTTTTTTGCAAACTTTGGAAGTGAAGTAATGGACTTAAAAAGACTTTCTTACGGATGGGTTAGCCTTAATGCCCTTCCTACCGGTAAAACAAGATATTTTGATAAAAAAGAATATAAACTTCTTAAAGAATTTTTACATAAAGAAGCCGAAAGAAAAGAAAAAATTTAAAAAATTAACAACATTTATAAAATAACAATAAATCAAAAAGGAGAAAGAATGCAAAAGCTTAAATTCAAAACTAATTATAAATCGGAAGTAATAGATATTACCGATGAAATAAAAGAAGCGGTAATAAAAAGTGGGGTTAAAGATGGGATTATAACGGTTTTTTGTCCTCACTCCACGGCAAGTGTAATTATTTTTGAAAAAAGTGATGCTACTCTTAGAAGAGATTTATTAGGAATGTTAAAAGATATAGTTCCATACAGGGATTATTCTCATTCAAATGCAAGAGCGCATTTAAAAGCCGCTTTTTTAAGAAGTAATCTCACACTGATAGTTGAAAATGCAAATGTAGTTCTTGGAGATTGGCAGGGGATATTTTTAGTTGAATTTGACGGACCAAGAGAGAGAAATGTAATTATTAAGGCAATTAATGGTTAGTCCCGTTTTAATTGTAATTGCTTTACTTTTTATAGCTCTTAGTTTTAACATTCCTTTTGCAAGATATAAAATACCGCCAATAATTGGGTATATATTCACAGGCGTTATTGTCAGTAATATATTTGATATAGATAAGCACACTATTGAACTTATTGCAGAAATGGGAATAGTATTTTTGATGTTTATGATAGGACTTGAGTTTTCACCTGAAAAACTTAAATCTATGAAAAAAGAGGTTTTTGGTTTTGGTATAGCCGAAATGACGCTTGTTAGCGGCTTTTTTGGGTTGTTTTTCTGGTTGGCTTTGGGACTTGATGTAAGAATAGCGTTTATTATAGGTGCGGCTATAGCTCTCAGTTCAACTGCAATAGTTTTAAAACTTTTAAATGAAAATAGAGAAATTTCAAAACCTTATGGTCGAATATCTCTTGGTATTTTGCTTTTTCAGGATATTGCTGTAATCCCTATTTTGATTGCAATTTCTATAATTGTAAATAAAGATGCAAATTTAACCCAACTTATATTAAAAACGCTTGGCGGATTTGCTGCTCTTGGAATATTTATATGGATTTATGGTAAATATATTGCACCTTTTGTAATATCACATGCAACAAAAACAAGATCTGATGAAATATTTATAGCTACAGTTTTGCTTGTAGTTCTGACTGCGGCTGAAATAGCTCATTTTTTTGGGCTTAGTTATTCACTAGGTGCGTTTCTTGCCGGTATGATTCTTAGTGAAACAAAATATAAATATCAGATTGAGGCGGATTTGGTTCCTTTTAGAGATATACTTCTTGGGGTGTTTTTTATTTCTGTGGGATTGATGGTAAATTTAAATTTTGTAATTAATAATATTTTTACAATTCTTTTAATGACAATTGCTTTTATGTTTGCTAAAGCAGGTGTTATATATATGATGCTTAAATATTTTGTAAAACATAACCGTATTGCGATTAAAACTGCATTTACTCTTTCACAAATTGGTGAATTTGCTTTTGTAATATTTGCTTTAATGAGTAAACATAATCTTGTTGAATCGGATTTGTTGCAAAAACTTGTAGTTGCTACCGTGATTTCGATGGTTTTAACACCTTTTATAGTAAGATATATTTATAAGATTGCCGATATTTTTGATAAAGATATTCAAGATTTTGAAGAGTTCATGCTAAAACCAGCAAAAACAGCTGGACATATTATTCTGATAGGATATGATAAAATAGGTCAAAGAGTTGCTAAAAAGTTAACGACAGCAGGAATTCCATACGTTGCAATTGAAAAACAGATAGAAGAAGTAAAAAAGGGTCTTAAAAACGGAGATAATGTAATATTCGGAAATGCAGCAAACAAAAAAGTTCTAGAGAGTTTAAATATAGAAGATGCAAGCGCGGTTATTATTACTACGCAAAATGAGGACCATACGCATATGATTGTTGAAAATATTTTAGATATTAATCCAAATTTAAATATAATTGTTTTAACTGATTCAGATGTGGAAAAAGAGTTTTATTCAAATCATAATGTATATGTAATAGATAAAAGCAAAGAATTAGCACAAAAACTTATAGAATTAGCATTAAAATGTGATTTAAAGGAGAATAGATGATAAAAAAAGCTTTATTTCCGGCTGCGGGATACGGGACGAGATTTTTACCTGCGACTAAGTCGGTGCCAAAAGAGATGTTACCAGTTGTAAATAAACCATTAATTCATTATGGGATAATGGAATGTATGAATGCAGGAATTAATGAAATAGGATTTGTAACAGGGAGAAACAAAAGAGCTATTGAAGATTATTTGGATTTTAGTCCAGAGCTTGAAGAGAAAATAAAAGATTCAAGCAAAGCGAAACTTTTACACGAAACGAATGAAATGATAAATAAATGCACGTTTACATATGTTAGACAAAAAGAGATGTTAGGACTTGGACATGCGGTATTAACAGGAGAACCATTAATAGGAAATAATCCTTTTGCGGTAGTTTTGGCTGACGATTTGTGTGAAGGCGATGTATTGAGTCAGATGGTAAAGCTATATAATAAATTTAAATGCACAATCGTAGCTATAGAAGAGGTTCCCAAAGATGAGGTTAATAAATATGGGGTAATATCCGGTAAAGAGATAGAAGATGGGGTATATATGGTTGATGATATGGTTGAAAAACCTGATGTGGATAAAGCACCCAGTAATTTAGCGATAATCGGAAGATATATACTTACACCTGATATATTTGATTTATTAAGAATAACAAAGCCCGGAAGAGGTGGGGAGATACAGCTTACAGACGCTCTTTTAAAACAGGCAAAAGAAGGGATGGTCATAGCGTATAAATTTAAAGGTAAAAGGTTTGACTGCGGAAGCGTAAAAGGATTTATTGAAGCTACTAATTATTTTTATGAGAAGGAATTTAAATAATGTGTGGTATTGTTGGATGTATAGGTGTAGAAAAACCTCAAAAATATTTGATTGAAGGGCTTAAAGAGCTCGAATACAGAGGATATGATAGTGCCGGTATTGCAATTATTGATAATAAAGAGCTAAAAATTATAAAAGCAGTCGGAAAATTGAAAAACCTTGAAAGAAAACTAGACCAAGTTAAATTTGAAAATCCTAAACTCGGAATAGGCCATACTAGATGGGCAACGCATGGAAAACCTACTGAAATTAATGCACACCCACATATAGGGCAGTTTAGTGCAGTGGTTCATAATGGAATTATTGAAAATTATCAGGAAATTAAAAAATTTTTAGAAGAAAAAAACATAAATTTCGTATCTCAAACAGATACTGAAGTAATTGTAAAACTTTTCGAATATTATTGTAATGGGGATCCTTTTGAAGCATTTAAAAAGACAATTGAAAAAATAGAAGGGGCCTATGCAATACTGCTTATTACTAAAAAAGAACCTAAAAAAATATTTTTTGCAAAAAAAGGCTCTCCTCTAATAGTTGCCAAAAATTCTAAAGGTATATATTTCGCCTCTTCTGACGCTCCTTTAATAGGTTATGCCAAGCAGGCTCATTATTTAGAAGATGGAGAATATGGATATGTTACTGAAAATGAAATACATATTTATAAAAAAAATTTAATTATATCACCAGAATTTAAAGACTTACCTACCGATAAAGAGTCCGCAAAAAAAGGTGGATTTAGATTTTACATGGAAAAAGAAATATATGAGCAGTTTAATGTTTTAAAAGAGACTACGCTTGGAAGAAATACTGAAAATGGAATAAAATTTGACGAAGTTGATAAAAGTTTTTTTGATGGAATTAACAATATTATAATCAGTGCATGTGGGACAAGTTATCATGCAGGACTTGTCGGAAAGTATCTTATAGAAAGAAATGCAAAAATAAGAGTTGATGTAGAGGTTGCGAGTGAACTGAGATACAGGAATCCACTATTAACAAAAGATACACTTTTTATTGTAATATCTCAATCAGGTGAAACGGCTGACACTCTTGAAACTCTTAAAATGGCAAAAAAATCCGGGCTTAAGACGTTGGCTCTTTGTAATGTAGATAATTCTTCTATTGTAAGAGTAGCTGATAAAACAATATTACTTAGAGCCGGAATAGAAAAAGGAGTTGCTTCAACCAAGGCATTTGCTACACAGGTTATGACGTTATGGATGCTTAGTAATTATTTGGGTGATATAAATGAATACGAAGCTATAAATTCCGCTATTGAGGCTACAAAAGTAGATACCTCTTTACATGAAAAAATTAAGCGTCTTTCAAAAAGATATCTACATGGACATGGGTTTTTCTTTATAGGAAGAGATATTTTTTTTCCATTGGCACTCGAAGGTGCCCTTAAACTTAAAGAAATAAGCTATATTCATGCAGAAGGATATCCTGCAGGGGAAATGAAACACGGACCTATTGCATTGGCTGACCCGGAACTTTTTGTTGTTGCACTTTTAAGTAAAAATGTCCTTTATGAAAAAACAAAATCAAATATTGAAGAGCTTGTGGCAAGAGATGCAACTGTTCTAACAATATCAAGCGAATATATTGAAATGACAGATGATTTTGTTAAAATTAAAGAGAGTAATCATCCAATGATAGAGTTTTTTGAAATGATGGTAATTACACAGATTTTAGCACTTGAAGTAGCTATAAGGATGGGAAATGATGTGGATATGCCAAGGAATTTGGCTAAGTCTGTAACAGTGGAATAAAGGGATTTATTTGAAAAAAATAAAAAATGAAATGATCAAGTCTTTTATCTTTTCAGGACTTGGTTTAATTTTATTGTTATTTATATTATATAAATCAATTACTTCTTTTATCGTAGATCAAGAAATACAAAAAGCAAGACTTCTAGCACATACATTAGTTTATACAAGAGAATATTTGGCGAATGTTGCACCTTATGTTGAGATTAAAGACCAAAAATTTCATCCTTTTTCTTTGACGCCTGCATATGCGGTGAGTAGGATCGCTCTTATGATTCAAAAAAATGAAAAAATTTATGTTAAACAAACTTCAGACAGATATAGAAACCCTAATAATAAACCTAATGAGTATGAAATTTATGCAATTAATTTTTTTAAAAACCATCCAGATGCAAAAGAATTTTTTCAAATACATAATGGACATAAATTTATAAGTTACGAACATCTTTTTTATGCATACCCTTTGAAAATTGAAAAAAGTTGTTTAAAATGTCACGGCCCTAAAAATGAAATTTCAAAACCTCTTTTGGAAAAACTTGAAAAAATTTATGGCAATAGAGCTTTTGGATATAAATTAGGTGAGATTAGAGGAATTATTTCAATAAAAATCCCGTTTAATGAAATTAAACATAAAGTTGATTTACTCTTTATGAGACTCTCTTTTCTTTTGTTATTTTTATATTTACTGGGAATAGTGTTGTTTATGAAAATAAATAAATTAATTTTTAAGGATATAAAAAATATAAATACATATTTACAAAATAATCTTTCAAAAAATATATATAGACCTTTTAAGAAAAAATTGCATTTTTATGAATTTGAAATAATTAAAAAAGAAATAAATAATGCAGTAATATCACTGAAAACTTATCAGAAAAAAATTTATAAAAGTTTATATTATAATGAATTAACCGGACTTCCTAATAGAAAAAAACTTTTATCGTTAATTAGAAAAACTGAATATCCTATTATTTTGTTAGACATAGATTCTTTTAAAGAAATTAACTATTATTATGGTGAAAAAGTAGCTGATGAAATAATCAAAAAAGTTGCAGAAAGATTAAAAAATTATAGAGTCTTTCACATAAAAATTGACGAATTTGCAATATTGAAAGAAAAAAATATAACTCAAGAAGAAATTTATAATTTTACTAAACATCTTATAAAAAAACTCGAAGAACCCTATATAGTTGATGATTATTCAATAGTAATAAAATTTAGAGCTGGAATAGCATTTACCAAAAGAACATTTACAAGAGCTCTTTCAGCACTTGATGCTACAAGATTTTTGAATAAAGATATTGCATTTTGCAGCGAAGCAGAAAAAATAAGAGAGTCATATCAAGAACATTTAATTTGGCTAAAAAAATTAAAAGTGGCAATTGAACATCAAAAAATAGTTCCTTATTATCAGCCTATAATGGATAAAGAAGGGAAAATTTGTAAATTTGAGGCATTGGTGAGGTTAATAGATGAAAACAATGAAGTTATATCACCTTATTTCTTTTTGGAAGTAGCTAAAAAATCAAGGCTTTATTTTGAAATTACAAAACAGGTAATTGAAAAAACTTTTGATAAATTTAATAACTTAGAGTATGAATTTTCGATTAATTTAAGCACTCTAGATATGGAAAATGACTATATCAAAGAGTTTATTATTGATAAATTGTCATCTTTTAAAGATCCAAAAAGAGTTAGTTTTGAAATTGTGGAAAGTGAAGATATTAAAAATTCTAAAAATGCATACAAGTTTGTAAAAGAACTTAAAAAATTTGGTTGTAAAATATTAATAGATGATTTTGGAAGCGGTTATGCGAATTTCGATTATTTGCTTTCATTGGGTGCAGATGGACTAAAAATTGATGGCAGCTTAATTAAAAATATATTGATAGATAAAAATTCTCAAATTATTGTAAAAACAATTGTAAACTTTGCAAAAGAAGTAAATATGCAGGTAATTGCAGAATTTGTTGAAAATAAAGAAACTTATGATTATTTAAAAACATTAGAAGTTGATTGTTTTCAAGGATATTATTTTTCCCCACCAAAAGAAGATATATAATTTGATATAATTCAAATAAAAAAGGATAATTTATGTTTGAAAATCTTGTAGAAAACATACAAGGATATAAAAAGCCTTTGGCATTTGGGATTGCGAGGGTAGATTTTGGTCAAGTAAATCGTGACAAAGTGCTTCAGGCGACTTATCCTGTAATAAACTGGAATGAAAATTTTGGAAGTGCGGCTGTATTTATAAGAAGTCTTTTTGAAAACGGTGTGGAAGTTGATTTTAGTTCAAGCGAATTTGTTTCTGATGTTACAAAGGAGTTTGTTGAAACAGCATTAAACTATTTTGGTGAAGAATTGGTAGCTGAAGCAGCAGGTGATAAACATAAAAATATTCAAGTTTTAAAAGTTTTAAAAGAAATTTTTGACGATGAAGTAATGGATAATTACAGAATCTGTTTTTTATTTGAAGATGAAGCACCTAAAAGTGTAGAAGCAGTATATTTAAAATTATACGCACTTTCACAGAGAAAAGTTCCTCTAAGAAGTATTAATTTAAACGGAGCATTCGGAGTTCTTACTAACTGCGCATGGGTTGGAAACGTTCCTATTGAGCTTGATTACTTAAGAGAGAACGAAATTGAGCTTAAATTAAAAGACGCATATCCGGAAGTGGAATATGTAGATAAATTTCCAAGATTTCTATCTCATGTCATTCCAGATGACAATACAAGAATTCTTGATACCGCAAAAGTTAGAATGGGGGCTCAGCTTGCAGCCGGAACGACTGTAATGCCGGGTGCTAGTTATATTAACTTTAATGCAGGAACCGAAGGTCCTGTAATGGTAGAAGGAAGAATTTCTTCATCTGCAGTTGTTAAAGAAGGTGCAGATGTTGGTGGTGGTGCTTCAATTCTTGGAGTATTAAGCGGAACAAACGGAAATCCTATTACAATTGGAAGAAATACTTTACTTGGAGCAAACAGCGTAACAGGTATTCCTTTAGGTGATGGATGTATAGTTGATGCTGGTATAGCAGTGCTTGAAGGAACTAAAATTTGGATTAGCGAGGATGAGTTTAATAAAATAAAAGAAGTAAATCCTGAATGGAATGCTGAATATAAAGAGTATTTTAAAGGTTTGGAACTTGCAGGATTAAATGGGGTGCATTACAGATTTGACACTACAAAAGGAAAAATGGTAGCATTTAGAAGCAGACGTGAAGTAAAATTAAACGAAGAGCTTCACTAATTCCTTTTTTTAAGGAAAAATTTAAAAGCAAAAAATTATTTTTTTTGGTATAATTTCAAACTTAAAAATCAAAGCGCTTAAAAATTAATAAAGGAAACACAATGGCAAGAAAATGTGAAATTTGTGGTAAAGGTCCTCAATTTGGGAATAGAGTAAGCCACTCAAACAGAAAAACAAGACATAAATTCAATCCTAACATTCAAAGCGTTAGAATCGAAATCAATGGAGTTAGCAGAAAAGTTAAAATTTGTACAAGCTGTCTTAGAAGCTTGAAAAAATCTGTATAAAGTTCCCCTCTTGGGGTCATTATGAATAAAGACTCTTATATAGAAGAATTCTTAAAAAAACTAGCAAACTTTCTACACTGGCAAAGAAGTCCAAAACCTGAAGTAGATTTATCTTCTGAAATATGGGGTGAATTAAAGCCTTTTAGAACTCCTGTAATTCTTACAATTTTAATAATGCTTTTTGGAACACTCGGGTATATTTGGATTGATAATTTTTCTTTGCTTGATGCGATTTATCAAACGGGTATTACTTTTACCACTGTTGGATTTGGAGAAATCGCTCCGATATCACCTCTTGGCAGATTATTTACGATATTTTTGATTGTTGCGGGATTTGCGGTATTTTCATATGCTGTGGGGATACTTGTAGATGTAATTAATAAAGGACGCTTTATAGCACTGCTTAAGGAGAATAGAATGCTTTACAAAATTGCAAGGTTAAAAAATCATATGGTTATATGTTATCACAATGATTATACTATAGAATTAACAAGAGAACTTAGACGCGCACATATACCTTTTGTTGTTATTGATAATAAAGAGAATTTGGAAGAAATTGCGAAAAAATATAAATATCCTTATTTTATTAATGCGGATCCTCATACAACCCTTGCAATTAAAAAAGCCTTTTTAAGCAGTGCAAGAGGCGTTATAACTCTTTCGAAAAATGTTACGGATAATATTGCAGTTGTTAGTTCTGTAAGACTTTATGAAAAAGATTTAAAAAGAACACCTTATTATATTTTATCGGTTGCAAATTCTGATGAAGAGATTGAAAAACTTATAAGACTCGGTGCAAACGAAGTTCTTTCACCTACGAAACTGATTGCTAAAAGGATGACGGCTGTAACGGTAGATCCGGATGTTAAAAATATACTTGAAGAGTTTGTATATTCAGTTGATACGCCGTTAGACTTAGAAGAGATTACCGTAAGTAAGAAATCATGGGTGGCATATAAAAAACTGAAAGAAGTTCATTTAAGAGAGCTTTTTAATGTAACGGTTGTAGGAATTAAAGAAGAAAACGGAAAATTTATTCCAATACCTAAAGGCGATGTAGTATTAAAACCAAATGATGTTTTGCTGGTTATAGGCACTGGTAAAGATATGAGAAAAGCCAGAAAAGTAATAAGAAGTTCGGTTAAACCTAAAGAGATAGATTTTATTTAAGTTATGAAGTGGGTAAATTGTAAAGTTGTGAAGTAGATAAGTTGAGAAAGAAGTTATGAAGTAGGTAGCTGTGAAGGGAGAAGAAATGGATAAGAAATTCAGAATTACACCAATTGGCGGTGGAGTTTGTGCTGTTGATGGCATTTATGCAAGCGGAGTAAACGCTGGATTTAAAAAAGAAGGCTTTGATGTCGGGTTTATAAGAAGCGATGAAGAGATGAGGGTAGCGTATCTTTTTACAACGAACAGATTTCAGGCGGCACCTTTAAAATATGTATTAAGAAAAGGTATTAAAACCACAAACTTTTTGCTTGCGAATTCAAAAAATGCAAATGCAATGACAGGAGAGGAAGGTATTAAGGATATTGAAGAAATTTTGTCTTATGTTTCACAAAAAATTGAAGTTAAAAATCCTATTATGAGCTCGACTGGTGTTATAGGTGTAAGAATTGATAAAGAAAAAATAAAAAATGCAATTGATAGATTTGATTTTAATGAAAAAGATTCCAATAAATTTGCAAAAGCCATTATGACAACAGACAGCTTTGAAAAAGAGATTGCATTTGAAGTGGAAGGTGAGTTTGGTAAATTCAGAATAGGAGGGGTTGCCAAAGGTGCCGGGATGATAAACCCGCAAATGGCCACTATGCTCTGTTTTATTACAACGGATGCGGACATTCCGGAAGATGAGATGAAAACAATACTTAACGAAATAAATGAAAAAAGTTTTAATGCAATAAGTGTAGATGGCGATACTTCTACAAACGACAGCGTATTTTTAATGACAACAGGTAAAGCATCTTACGATAAAGAAGCGTTTAAAGAAGCTCTTAAACAGGTAATGCTAAAACTCGCCACAGATATAGTAAGAGATGGCGAAGGTGCTACAAAGCTTGTGGCGTTTAATGTAAGAGGTGCGAAAGATACAAATGAAGCCAAAAAGGCTGCTAAAGCTCTTACAAATTCACTTCTTATGAAAACGGCAATTTTCGGTGAAGATCCTAACTGGGGAAGAATCGCGTCTACAATCGGTGCAAGCGGTGTGGAATGTGATGAAAATACATTAACTATTAAAATAGGAAACGTTTTAGTATATGACAGAGGAAATATTTTATTTACATCCGAAATAGAAGAAAAAGCTCATAAAGTTATGAAAAAAGATTCTTTTACAATTAGTGTTGATTTAGGTATTGGTAATGGTGAGTTTACTGCATACGGATGTGACTTAAGCTATGAATATGTAAAAATAAACGCGGAATATAGAACGTAAAAATAGAAATTTAAAAAAATTGGAAAAAAGAAAAAACAATAAATATTAAATTCATTTTCGCCATTTTTTCTGAAGTTATAGAATTTTAAAAATTTTTTTAATTTTAAAACTTGGTAACTAGTATACAAATATACTAAAACAAAGATACATTTAATTTTAAAAAACATAATGTTTTAACAATTTAAATAACTTTAACTGCTAATCAAATTTTATTTCAGAACTTGCATTTATATAATTTTTTGCTATAATTTTATTCACGTTCCGGCGTAGCTCAGTCGGTAGAGCAGACGGCTGTTAACCGTCGGGTCAGAGGTTCGAGTCCTCTCGCCGGAGCCATTTAAAATGTTCTTATATAGTGTCTGGCACTATAAAATATAATAAAGTATTATATTACTTCATATAATTTTCATAATAATATATTCTAATAAGATGTTTTTAAGGCTTTTTTGTTTAAATGTATATATTAGATGTTTTGTTATACTTTTAAAATGAAATTTTTTATAAATGTAATTATTATTTTGATGTTTTTTGGTTGTTCTGTAAGTGATTATCAGACAATTGCTCAAGCCGTTGTATCCAAAAACCCTTCTTCGGTATTAAAATCTTACGCAAATCGTAAAAAAAACTACTATTTAACTCATCCATATGCACTTGCAAGAGATATAAAGAGTTTTATAAAACATTTTGATCTGGAAGTTAAAAAATTTACAAAAGCTATAAGTATATGGCAAAATCCTAAAAAACCTCAGACAAAAACATTTGTAAAATATTCCAATTCTTACAAAGCCAGAGCAATAATAGATTTTGACAGAGGGTATGTAAAAGTTGAAACCATAGCCAAGGATTATAAAAAGGTTTTGCAAACGGCTCTTGTAAATACTATGCTTATGCCTGACGATCCGAGAAGCGTGGATCTTTTCAGCGATAAAATAAAACTAAACGGCAAACCTTTTTTAGCCGGACAGATTTATGATTTTGAAAACAAGCTCGTTTTATACAGATGGCGGGCAAACAGATACTCAAACTGGCTTATTAAAAATAGACTTAAAAGTTATGTAATAAAAAATCAAAAAATTTATTACGTAACATTTAACCTGGCAAAAAATTCTGAACATATAAGGGCTAAAAAATATCTGCCTTATGTAAAAGAAAATTCCAAAAAATTTAATATATCAAACACACTTATTTTGGCAATTATCAAGACGGAAAGCGATTTTAACCCTTATGCTGTGAGTTATGTCCCGGCATTCGGACTTATGCAAATTGTCCCTACGACTGCGGGTGTGGAAGGATATGAAAGGGCTTACGGATATAAGAAAATTCCAAGTAAAGAGTTTTTGTTCGTTCCAAAAAACAACATTAAAATCGGAACGGCTTATTTAAATATTCTTTTTTATAATTATTTGAAAAATATTAAAAATCCCGTATCAAAAGAGTATTGTGCAATTGCGGCATATAACAGCGGAATAGGAAATGTATTAAGGGTGTTTAGCACAAGAAGGGACAGGGCTTATTATATTATCAATTCACTCTCACCCAAAGAGATTTATGAGCGTTTAACTATGAGACTCCCTACCGATGAAGGAAGGAGATATCTTCCTAAGGTTATAAAACATAAAAAGATGTTTATAGGATACTGATATATTTTTCTATCCCGTCCGGCGCTATTGTTACAATATTTCCGTTAAGCTTTTGAGATGCAAGAATGTTTGCGGCGGTTGAAATTCCGCCTGTAATTCCAAGACTTGGTAATTGTTTTGTAAATTCAATTGCTTCATCATCATCTATCAGTATCACGTCGTCAATCAGTTCAAGATTTGTAATATCGGTAATAAATCCTGCACCTATACCTTGGATTTTATGGGGTTTTACGGGAAGATTTTTATTATAAAATTTATTGTAAATTACCGGTGAATTTATACTCTCTACCGCAATTATTTTAATACCGAGAGGCTTTAACACCATTCCTATTCCGGTAATTGTTCCGCCACTTCCGACACCGGCTACAAAATAGTCGATCTTTTGAATTTGATTAAGGATTTCAAATGCAGTAATTTCCTGAGATTTTGCGTTAATCGGGTTTGAAAATTGATTAGTATAAAGAGCGTTATGTGTTTGTGCATACTCTTTTGCTTCTTTTATGGAATCGGATATCGAGCCTTTTGTAAGTATCAGATTTGCACCGTAAAGTTTTAAGAGCTTTTGTCTTTCGATTGAATAACTCTCAGGCATAAAAATGGTGGCTTTAATTCCGAATTTTTTAGCGTAAAATGCAAGAGCGATTCCGGTATTTCCGCTTGTTGCTTCCACTACTTCATTATAACCTCTATTTATTGCATCCTGAATCATAAAAAGAGCAGGTCTGTCTTTTATACTTCCTGCAGGGTTTTTATATTCGAGTTTTACTGATATGTTTTTTAGCTGATATATCGGTGTATTAAACATTTTTTTCTCCCAACCACATTTTAACACTAAAATTTTGAACGAATTTCAGTTTATGAGCTTGTATTATTAAAGGTCTTATTTTGGTTTTGTTTATATTTTCCAATATTTTCATAAATTTAAATTCTTTTAAAAATCTTTTATTCCATTCGCTCTTATAATCTTTTTGGTTTATAATACATTCCGCCAATATTTTAGCCGAATGCATTGCATAATATATGCCTTCAAAACTTAAAGGCATTACCTGTCCTGCGGCATCCCCCACAAAATAAACATTTTCTTTTTGAATAATAATGTCTTTTTGCCAGGTTGGTATTTTATAACCTTTTGGTTTAATAGATATATTTAAAAATTCACATAAATTTTTAAAATTCTCCCTGCTGACGGTTCCTATATGAGTTAAATTTTCGTGAGGGAACGCCCATCCATAATATTCCCCGCCTATATCAAAATCGAAAAAAAACTCACATGTATCAACTTTATATTTGTCCGTCCTTGCGTAATGCGTTATTGTTGAAGGGATTTTTGGAAGGTTCAGAGATTTTCTGACAGTTGAATTAACCCCGTCCGCGGCGATTAAAATATCGTATTCGAAAGGAATTTCAACCGGTCCGAATTTTACGTAAGCTTTATTGTTTTTAATGTGTTTAAATCTTCCGTAATATATTTTGGCACCCGCGTTTTCAGCGAGTTTTCTTAATGTTTCGTCAAATTCCCATCTTTTTACAATCGATAGATTTTCACCTTTAAGGTCGATTGAAATGTTTGTGTTTTTGTATTTCATAATTACGTGATTTAAAGAATGTTTAATGAGAGTTTTTGGAATGTCAAATTCATCGAATATTTTACTTTTAACGCCTCCCCCGCATGGTTTGTCAAATTCAGAATCATTTTGAATTAACGTTACTTTATAATAAGGAGCTAAAATTCTGGCAGCCGTTGATCCTGCAGGGCCGCCTCCTATTATCAGGATTTTCACTGAGCCCTGTCCTTTTTATAATTAAAAGGGAGTTTCTTTTTAGCTTTTGGCATAATTTTTACCGCCGCCCAAGGTCCTTCTTTGTAATAAATTTTGAAATTCGGATAATTTTTCAGTTCCGAAATTTTTATAAGTTTTGCATTTAATTTGTGCTCGCTGATATAGTTTTTAACGTGTATTTTTGTCAAAATAAAATAACTTACCAGCACATATCCGATATAAACAGTTACGAAAATAATTTGAGCGACTCTTAAAAATTTATATTTTTTCATAAGTCCAGCAAAAAAGAAAACAATAATGACAGCAAAATAAACCAAATTAAATTTACCAAGGCAGTAAATAGCAAATATTTTTATACTTTCATTAGGGGATGAAATTAAAAACTTTAAAACATAAGGAAAGAAAAAACCAATAATTGATACGATATAAAATATCATCTGTTGCATTTCAGTCCTTAAATAGGGAATACCCTGATTTTGTCCGTATTTAAATTTCTTCTGAGTGTTTCTTCTATTGCAAATAGCGTTGCACCTCCGGCACTGCTGCATGCCGCACACGCGCCCCCATATCTGATAAACACGTGAGTTTCACCATTGCTTTCCCTGACATCCAGCACTTCCGCCATTCCTCCGTCAAATGCCAGCATAGGTAAAATATCTTTTTGTATAACTTTTTCAATTGCTTCTATTTTTTCTTTTAAACTCATTTCTTCAAAACTCATGTAAATCCTTTTTGATTTATAATATCATAAAAATAATGATTTGCAAGTATTATTCAAAAAATATTCCAAACTTCATAGGTCCGTGAGCCCCAAACACCAAAAAGCTCTCAACATCCGCAGTTTTGGAAGGACCTGATATGAAAACTCCCGGACTTTCAATCATTTCAACAGCTTCGTGCATTGTAGGCACTACTTTTTTCGGCATTTTTACAGCTACAAATTCACTTAAAAACAATTCTTTGTTATATTCTTCCACCCATACGGCTCCGTTTTCCGCAACGCCGAACTTTGCCTTAGTTACATACCATCCTTCAGGAATGTCGTTCAGAATTTCCCCTCCAGCGAGTTTCAGGTTTTTTATAAATTCATTAATTAATTCTTCATTTTCCATTCTCAATTCTCCATTATTTTATGAATCTTTCTTTCGGAATAGCCGGAAGGGCTTTGTATCTGCTCCATTCCTTAGCCACGCTCTCAAGCAGCGGTTTTGGTGTAAGGCGTAATATAGTGCTGAAGAGTTTAAACATTTTAGGTGAATGCATGGCTTTTTCAGTCAATTTCATACCTGCATTTTCCATTGTCCATTTTCCATTGTCCATTGATTTGACATAGTGTCTCATATTTACAAGCTGTTTTGTAAACGGAATTTTAACGGGACACACCGCCTCACAGCTTCCGCAAAGTGTGCATGCAAAAGGCAGGTCTGAATACTCTTCTTTATCACTTAAAGGTGCAAGCAGGCTTCCAATAGGTCCAGGGATTA
Organism: Nautilia lithotrophica; assembly: GCF_054656815.1. Classification (NCBI taxonomy): domain Bacteria; kingdom Pseudomonadati; phylum Campylobacterota; class Epsilonproteobacteria; order Nautiliales; family Nautiliaceae; genus Nautilia; species Nautilia lithotrophica. The sequence goes on along the minus strand of NZ_BAAHXN010000001.1, from coordinate 848,206 downwards.
CATATCTATAAGAATGTCCGCCTGAACGTCTGAATACCGGGCATGTTGTAAGACAGGCTGAACATCTTATGCATTTGAGTGTTTCTTTAAATTTACTTTTAAGTCTTTCAAATCTTCCGTTATCTACTAAAATAATAACTCTTTTGCCGTTTTCTTTTTTGCCGAATATTGATGTATAAGTTGTAATTTTCTGTCCCGTGGCGTTACGTGCGAGCATTCTTAAAAATACGCTTAAATCATTTAAATTCGGAACGATTTTTTCAATTCCGACGCTTATTATGTGAAGAGATGGTAAAACAGCACCAAGGTCGGCATTTCCTTCGTTGGTGCATACAACCGCCCAACCTTTGTCTGCAACAAGAAAATTCGCACCGCTAAGACCCGCATCGGCTGAGAGAAACTCTTCTCTTAATAGTTTTCTCATTTTATGTGTAAGGTATGTAGGGTCGGTGTTTGTTTCGTTTAAAATTTCCGCAACGTCTTCTTTTGTGGTATGAATTGCCGGAAGGACAATATGAGAAGGCTTTTCACCTCTTAACTGAACTATTCTCTCACCTAAATCCGTATCAATTACCTCAATTCCGTTTTCATTGAGGTATTCGTTAAGTCCGCACTCTTCTGTGAGCATTGATTTTGATTTGACTACTTTTTTTGCGTTAATTTCTTTTAGGTGTTTTAACACTATTTCATTGTGCTCTTTCGCATTTTTGACAAAAATGACTTCAATTCCGTTGTTTTTAGCGTTTTTTATAAATTCGTCCACAAGAGAGTGCAGGTGTTCAATTACATAATCTTTAATATCTGAAGCCCTGTTTCTTAATTCTTCCCACTCTTTTACTTCTTTAATTGCCTTATCTCTTTTTTGTCTTATAGTCCAGAGGCTTTTGTCATGGCGCGGGCCTTTTTGTTTGTAAAACTTTACGGCAAGTTCATAATGTTTCATCCAAACTCTCCAGCAGAATTTCGCTTACATGTTTAAATTCGGCGTTAATTCCCTCTTTTTCAGCTATTCCTTTTAGATGCATAAGACAGCTCATATCAACGCCCGTAATTACAGGCGTAAAATCATACTGCCAGCCGCTTAGGAGGTCATTGAGTTTTTCTTTTCCGATAATATAGCTCATCTCTCCCTCTTTTACGCTGAAAACGCCTCCGAATCCGCAGCATTCATCCCTTTTAGCTTCTATAATCTCACATCCTAACACTTCTTTTACTTTGTTTATGTATGGGATATTCAATTCGCTAGGGGTTGCTATATCTATGTGTCTCATAGAATGGCATGAGTTGTGAAGGATTAATGGCTTATGGTTTTTTGCGAGGTTTAGATGGTTTTGTGAATGTAAAAAGTCAATAAGTTCATATGATTTATATGAAATATTTAAGTTTTGCGATTTTATCGTGCTTACACAGCTGCTTGAAGGTGATACAATGTAATCAAACTCTCCGAAAATTTCATCATACATATTCGGAAGGGTCGTATCATACCCGCTGTTTATAAAAGGCTGTCCGCAGCACGTTTGATTTTTGGGAATGGTTACATTATAACCAAGATTTCTTAACAAAAGCGTAGTCGCTTTAGCCACATTCGGAAAAAGTTCGTTTATGTAACATGGAACGTGGAGGGCTATTTTCATAGCCTTCCTTTAATCCATATCGTTTGGATCAAGAGGTGGGCGGTTGTCTTTTGGAGTTACAAGCCAAAAGTGTCTTACTTCGCTTCTGAAATTATCAAGGATAAATTTTGCTTTTTCGCTTCCAGTTGCGTTATAGTATTCAATAAGTCTTTTTTTAAGGTATAGTTTTGGTTTTTCGTTTTCGTCGATATCGATTCTTCTTATTTCGATAAGTTCCGCGTTGATTTTATCTACGAATTCATGTTCTTTGTCATAAACAAATGCAACTCCTCCTGTCATACCAGCACCGAAGTTGATACCTGTTTTACCAAGGATAATCACTTCACCGCCTGTCATATATTCACAAGGATGATCCCCAGTTCCTTCCACTATCGCAACAGCGCCAGAGTTTCTAACGGCAAATCTTTCACCAACAGGTCCGGCAATAAAAAGTTTACCCGCAGTTGCACCGTATAGACACGTATTTCCTGCACCTGCACCTTTTGCAGGGGTAATTATGATTTTACCTCCGGCCATTCCTTTTCCGACATAGTCGTTTGCTACGCCGTTTAATCTAAGAGTTATACCTTTGCTTAAAAATACTCCGAAACTTTGTCCGGCAGTTCCTGTAAGGTTAAATACGATGCTGTCGTCAGCCAAGCCTTCATCTCCGTAGTATTTTGCCACAACACCGCTGATTCTTGCACCGAAACTTCTGTTTAAGTTGCAGATTTCGGCTTTTACGACTGATTTGTGGTTTGGATTTTTGATTGTATCCATTACAAGTTCAAGCATCTCTTTTTCGAATTCGTTTTTGTCGAAAGGTTCGTTTTCAACCTGTTTGGTGTTTACGCCTTCTGTTTGTCTGAATATCATAGAAAAGTCAAATTTTTTAGCTAAATCGATATCTTTAATGGTAATTAAATCATTTCTTCCGATTACCTCATCAAGAGAAGTGTAACCCATTCTTGCGAGCCACTCTCTAACGTCTTCCGCGAGTGCTATAATGTAATTTTTAACTTTTTCAACATTACCTTTGAATTTGGCTCTATAATCTTCATCCTGAGTAGTAATACCCACAGGACATTTGTTTGTCTGGCAGCTTCTACAGAAAATACAATCAACAGCCATTAGTAAACTTGTTCCGAATGCATAGTATTCGGCACCTAAAAGTGCCGCAAATATAACGTCTCTTCCGATTTTAAGCGCACCGTCTGTTTCAAGCGCTACGTATTTTCTTAAGTGATTTTCTTTTAGTGCGTTGTGTGCTTCGATAAGTCCTATCTCCCATGGATTACCCGCATGTCTTATTGAAGTAATAGGTGCAGCACCCGTTCCCCCTTCGCTACCGCTGATTACGATCTGATCCGCATACGCTTTTGCAACACCCGCTGCAATTGTTCCAACTCCAGCGGTTGAAACGAGCTTAACGCTAATAGTTGCCTCAGGGTTGATTTGTTTAAGGTCGAATATAAGCTGTGCCAAATCTTCAATTGAATAAATATCATGATGAGGTGGTGGTGAAATAAGCGTTTTTCCAGGTGTTGTATGTCTGAGTTTTGCGATATAAGTAGTTACTTTAAATCCAGGAAGCTGTCCACCTTCACCAGGTTTTGCACCCTGAGCCACTTTAATCTGGATCTCTTCCGCGTTTACAAGATATTCAGGAGTTACACCAAATCTACCAGATGCAACCTGTCTGATTTTGCTCTGCTTGATTGTGCCGTTTCTTCTTTTGTCTTCCCCACCTTCACCCGAGTTTGTTCTCGCACCCAGGCTGTTCATGGCTTCGGCTAAGATTTCATGCGCTTCAGGGCTTAGCGCACCGATACTCATAGCCGCACCGATGAATCTTTTGATAATGTTTTCGCGAGGTTCTACTTTATCAATTGAGATAGGCTCTCTATCACTTTTGATATCAAGGAAATCCCTGATGTAAGTAGGTCGTCTGTTTTCTACAAGGTTTTTAAATTCGTCATAATCGGCTTTTTCACCTGTTTTGATAGCTTTAAGGAATGCTCTTGTAACCTGAGGCGTGATCTCATGATATTCTTCACCTTTTCTTTGTTTGATAACCCCTCCAGGAAGCAGTTTTTCTTCTTCAAAGGCTTTTTGATGTCTAATGTTTAATCTCTCTTCAATGTCTTCATACGTAAGACCCGGAAGCAGGGTTTTACTTCCTATAAAACACTCTTCCTGAACTTCATTTGAAAGACCTATAATGTCAAAAAGAGCCGAGTTTCTGTAACTTGCAATTGTAGAAATTCCCATTTTTGACATAATTTTCAAAATACCTTTGTTAAGTGCGCTATGAACGTTAAAGAGCGCATCGTCTCTGTTTAAGCCTTTTTCGTCACATATTTTGCATACTGTTTTGAATAACAGATAAGGATAAATTGCAGTTGCGCCGTATGCAATCATTACAGCCGCATCGTGAGGGTTTGTTACTTCACTTGTAAGAGCTACGATGCTTGTAAGGTGTCTGAGTTTCGCATCAAGAAGTTTTTTGTGAAGTCTTCCGATTACCATTGCCATAGGTATTGTTTTATGTTCTTTATCAATACCGCTGTCATCAAGGAATATAATTCTAACCCCGTTTTTTACATCTTCTACGATTTTATCAGTCAATTCTTCAAGAGATTTTTTAAGGTTGCTTTTAAATGCTGTTGAGTATGTTGCGTTTTTGTAATCGCTTTCATATCTTGGTGAATTTTCATCACCAAAACTTTTAAGAACGCTCAGTTTTGTCTGTGTAAGTATTGGTGAGGTTGTTTTAATTCTTTTTGCGTGTTCTGGCGCTTCGTCTAAGATATTGTGGATTTCACCAAATCCGGTATTTAAACTCATTACGATTTTTTCTCTGAGTGAATCGATAGGAGGGTTTGTAACCTGAGCGAATTTTTGTCTGAAGAAATCGTTAAAACTTCTAAACGGATAGTCACTAAAACATGCAAGCGGGGTATCATCACCCATACTTCCTGTCGGTTCTTTTCCGTCTTCCATCATTGGCGTGATTACCATATTAATAATTTCTTTAGTAATTCCGGCATATCTTTGTTTGTAGATAAGTTCTGTAAGTTCGATCTGTTCGTCGATTGCATAAGGGTTTTCAATATACTCTTGAAGGTAAATCATATTTTCATTAAGCCATTTTGTATAAGGGTTGCTTGATTTTAAGTATTCGTCTATGTCTTTATTTTTAAGAACCACGCCGAATTTCGTATCGACACCTATCATCTGACCGGATTGAAGTTTTCCTCTCTCAACAATATCTTCTTCAGGAAAATCGATTACGCCGTATTCACTGGCGATAAGTATGGTATCGTCTTTTGTAATAACATATTTTGCAGGTCTTAGTCCGTTTCTATCAAGAACAACCGCAATATATCTTCCATCAGTTACGCTAACGGCGGCAGGTCCGTCCCATGCTTCGAATCTTGTAGAGAAATACTCATAAAACGCTTTAAGCTCACTATCTAAATAAGGAGCGTTTTGCCATGGCATAGGGATTAACGATCTTATTGTTTTGAAAAAGTCCATTCCGTTCATAATTAAAAATTCAATCATCCTGTCAAGCGAGCTTGAATCACTTTCATCAAATCTTACAATAGGAAGCAGTCTTTCAAGCTCTTCTTTTGAATAAACTTCAGATTTGATTGATTCGCTTTTTATAAGTGCGTTTATTCTATTTGCCTGTATTGAATTAATTTCTCCGTTGTGAGCTATAAATCTAAATGGCTGTGCAAGTCTCCACTCAGGAAGCGTGTTTGTAGAAAACCTCTGGTGGAAAAGTGCGAATGAAATTTTGAAGTCTTTATCAGCCAGATCAGGATAAAATTCTTTAATGTGATTTGGCATTAATAGCCCTTTGTAGGCTATCTTTTTGCTTGAAAATGTAGGAATGTAAAAATCTCTGTCTTCAATGAAGTTTTCTATCTCTTTTCTTGTTAAATATAAAAGCTCTTCAAATCTTTTAATGGCGATAATTGAATGAGGAACGATAAAAGCATGATAAATTTTAGGCAGGGTTTTAAGCGCAAGTTCACCTAAAGCATCCGTATTTACCGGAACTTCTCTCCATAATGCTACTTTCAAATCATTTTTTTCGCAGTATTCTTCAACAATCGTTTTTTGGTTTTCGTTTTTTAAAAATATTACACCCACACCGAATGTATCAGGAAGATCAACGCCGTGATTATGAGCTATTTTTCTGAAAAAGTCTTTAGGAAGTGAAAATAATAGACCGCTTCCATCACCAGATTTACCATCAGCCGCAATTGCACCTCTGTGCATCATCCTTTCAAGTGCTTCGAGCGCTTGATTGACCATTTCGTGAGTTTCTTTACCTTTTATATGAGCAATAACACCAAAACCGCAGTTATCTTTAAATTCTAACATTTTTGACATATATTTTCCTTTAAGAGGTTATTAATCCGATTTTATAATTTGCTAATTATAACATAATTTAGGGGGTTAAAACTTACAAAGGCTTTTTAAAATTTCTAAATTCAGATGGGGTCATTCCATACCATTTTTTAAATGCCCTAAAAAATGGGCTGTATTCTGAATAACCTAAAAGATAAGAAACTTCTTCATATGAAAGATTGTTGTCTTTTAGCATATAATAGGAAAGTTTTTTTCTAATAAGTTCAGTGAGTTTTTTAAAAGATGTGTTTTCATTTTTTAAGTGTCTTTTTAATGTGCTAGCACTAATATTTAATTTTTCTGCTATTGTTTGTAAATGATTATTGCCGTCAGGCATAGTTATAAGTATTTCATTGATTATTTTTTGAGTATATGTAGATTTTGTGTAAAGATCTTTTTTCATTTGTTGAACATGTTTTAATATAAATTTATAAGGAGGATATTTTGGTCTAAAATTTGGAATATAAAAAATATTTTTACTTATTATAATGTAGTTAGTAAACTGATCAAAAGAAACTTGGGTGTTTGGAAAATTTTTATGATAATAATCTATATGTTTTGGGGTGTGTTTGTAGAAATTTATTTCTTTTATAGGAAGTTCATTTAATGAAGTATATTCTTTTAACCAGTTGTAACATATTTTTGCATAACATTCAAACACACTAAGAGGAATAATAAATCTTGGAATTATGTCAAAATAAAAAATCACATTATCATCAACTTCTACATATTTTTTGTTTATATTATTTATTATTAATGATAGATATCTATCCATAATTGCTACTGATTCTCTTAAATTTGAAGTATGTATAAAAAGCTTACCAATTAAACCAGCTTTTTCTAATGTAAAATAATCTGCTATTACAATACCAATATCGCTACGTTGAGAAAGTTTTTCTATTCCGCACCATAATTTATATGCTTTTATAATTGAAACTCGTTCATTATCTGCAATATATTGTATTTTAAATTTTGTGTATTTTTCTAATTCTTTAATATTAATATTAATTGTAGGTAAAAGTTCTATGAGGAAGTTATAAAATAATGCAGAAATTGTAAAGTTTTTAAATAAAAAGTTTGCATCTTTTTTTTCAAAATAACCAAAATTCATCTTCAATCTTTTATTAAATATATTAAACATTTTTACTATTATACTTGATTTTTTTAAAAAGTAAAAATTTTTTTAATTTGGTCTGAAATGTCATAGTGCTAAAATCTTTATTTTTATTAAAATAGAATTAAAACTTTATAGAAAAAAGGCTTATTATGAACGTTGGAAAAAAAATCTTTTTATTAAGTATAGTTGCATGTATGGCATTATCAGATCAAATAATTGATACTGATACAACATCCCAAGTAAGCAGTAATGGTAATGAAAATATTTTAGTAACAAAAGATGGGAGTATTGTAACTGATAGTGATAATAATATAAATATAACTGAAACTTTAGGATCAGACTATAATATTACCAATAAAGGATATATTAAAAACAAAAGTTCAAGTGGAGTTGGTTATCGAGGAATGCCTATTGCAATACATGATGGTAATGACGGAAAAATATTGAATTATGGAACTATTTATGCCAATGGAATGTATGATATATATACTCCTGTTAATAATGGTTATATCATAAACGGGGGTGATATTTATAACAATGATGTGAATACAACTACCGCTAATGCAATAGTAATGACCAATAATAATAATGTTATACTGAACAATTCACAAGGATCTATTAAAACAAATAGTAACTCTATTTATGTGGATTATAATAATAGAAATGGATATATAGAAAATAACGGTTCAATAGAAAGTGTATATGGTAGAGGTATATATTCTGTTAATTATAATAAAGGAACTATTGTAAATGAACGTAATGGTATTATAAAGTCAAAATTGAGTTCTATATATACAATAGAGAATGATAGTAATATTACAAATAATGGAACTCTTACAAGTTCTGACAGATATGGTATAGAAATAACTTCTACAAATGTATATGAACAAGGTGTAGTTATTAATAATGGTCTTATAAACGGAGGAGAATTAGGTGGTATTTTTGTTAAAAACAATAATAATAGAATAGAAAATAATGATGGAATTCAATATGGTGTTGATGCTATAAAAGTGGAGAATAATGGTTTTAAAGCTATTATATTAAACAACGATTTTATAAATGATGTTCAAACAGGTATAAATGTAATAAACAATAATTCCCAAGCTGTAATTCAAAATAATGGTAGTATTATGGCTGATACAGGTATAAATATCAGTGGAGAAAATATTGGAACAGTTGTAATTGGTGATCAAGGAAGTATTCGTGCCAAAAATAATGCTATATATGTTTATAACAATAAAAATAATATATATAATCATGGTTTATTGACTGCTTCAGATGGAAATGCTATATATGTTGCTATTACTAATTCTCGAACATCCATCACAAATTATGGAAAAATAAATTTAAACTTAAGAGGTATATCTGTATCATCAAATGAAGGGACTATTTTGAATGATACAAATGGGGAGATATATTCAACAAAATCAGCAATTTATATTGATAGCGATAATAATGGTTATATTACAAACAATGGTATTTTAATTACCAATGGAATTGGAGGTAATAGTATAGAAATACACGGAAATAATAATAAAGATATTACAAATTATGGAACTATTCGTGCCAACAATAATGCAATTTATATTGATAAAAACAACAATGGAACAATTGCTAATCATAATACTATAAATTTAGTTAGTAAAGGTATATTTGTAAACGGAACAAACAATAACCTGATTTTAAATGATACGGATGGAAATATTACTTCGGATTATGCTTCTATATATGTTAATGATAACCAAAACAATGTTCAAAATAACGGAATAATTTACAGTGGTAAAGGTAATGGTATTGAAATAAGAAGCAATCACAACTGGGTTACAAATAACGGCACTATTACTGCTCGTAACAGTGGTATTTACATTGATCAGGACAATAGTGGAACAGTTACAAATAACAATACAATAAAATCTGAAAGCAAAGGTATAACTGTAAATGGATCCAATAATAGTAGTATTTTTCAAAAAGGGAAAATTATTTCAGCCGGAAATGGTATAGAAGCAAATATCAATAATTCAAATATATATAATAATGGTTATATTTATAGCGAAACCGGAAGCGGTATAATGGTAAATACCAATAATAATTATATCAGGAATGAAGGTGATGGAAATATTACTTCAAAAAATATATCAATATTTGTATCAAATAATGCAAACAAAATTTTAAACTCTGGATATTTATCAGGAGCAAACAGTGCCATAAATGTTACAGACAATCACGGTTATGTTAAAAACTTTAATACTATAGCAAACAGCAACTATGCAATATATGTAAAAAATAACTATTCTATGATAGAAAATGAGCGTGATGGAGTTATAAAAAATACAAATAATACAGGTATTAAAGTTGATAATAATAATGGTTATATTTCAAACAAACGCAGTAGCAGTTATATCTATTCAGATGTAGGTATATCAGTGAATATTAGTAATGGTGAAATTTCAAATTATGGTTATATAATTTCAAATGATACTTCAATCTTTGTATCGGATAATAATAATACTATTATTAATAAAGGATATTTATCAGGAACTAATAGTGCTATAAATGTTACGGATAACCATGGTAATATAAAAAATAGCAAATCTATTTCAAATAGTAATTATGCAATTTATGTTCAAAATAACTACAACACAATAGAAAATAGTTACTATGCAGTTTTAGAAAGCACAAATAAAGTAGGTATAAAAGTAGATAATAATAACGGCTCTATTATAAATATATTAAGAAGTAATATGTATTCTAAAACAGGTATGCTTATAAATACGAATAGAGGGTCAATTTTAAATGAAGGAAATATTGCTTCACAAGATATTGGTATACAAGTTACTAATAACGAAGCAAATATAACTAATAACGGAACATTATCAAGTTCAAATAACAATCATTTAATAAGCGTAATTTATAACACAGGAATTATTACAAATACAAATACTTTAAGAGATGGTGATATCGGGATTTATACACAGGAAAACAATAATACTCTTTTAAATAATGGGTTTATTTATTCTAATATAGGAATTTATACACAAAATAATAATGCAAATATTACTAATAATAAAATTATTGCTTCTACTGAAGGTATGTCTATTGTTACAAATAATGGAACAATTTTAAACGACACCGATGGTAATATTACTTCTAATGATTCAGCAATATTAATTGTGAATAATAAAAACACAATCATAAATTCTGGATATTTATCAGGTGTTAATAGTTCTATAAATGTAACTGACAATAACGGGACTATTATTAATAATGCAGATATAGCCAAAAGCTCTAAAGGTATAAATGTAATAAATAACAATAAAGACATCATAAACAATGCTCGTATAAATTCTGAGATTGGTATATATGTAACTACAAATAATGGAAGTATAATAAATGGTAAAGAAGGTAATATTACAGCTGATAACACTGCAATTTATATTGCGGGAGATGATTCCAACTCAGTAATAAATAACGGGAATATCAATGCAAAATATACATTAAATTCATATTCTAAGTCTGGAATGTTTACAAATAACGCAACAGCAATTGGTGGTATAAATGCAAAAGGAATGGATGTTGTAAATAATGGCACATTGATTTTAAATCCGAATCAGGTAATAAAAGCTAAAACATTTACACAAAATTCAAATGGAAAACTACAAATTGGACTTTTTGTAAGCGATACTAATCTATCTGCACAAGTTTCAGAAATAGGTGTCCAAAATAATATTGTTTTCAAGAGAGGTTCAACAATAAATATTATGTTTGTTAATACTACAAATAAAACTATAAATGACTGGTTAAACACATTGAAAAACTCTTCAAAATATACTTATAAAATGTTTAGCAATGATGAAGGAGTAATAGCTGTAACCGAGAATGGAAAAATTACAGCAGATATAGATCATATGAATTTTATCGACAATAGTGCACTTTTAGTGTTTTCAGCTGAAAATAATGGCACATCAATGAATTTATTGGTTAAAAAAACAACCGATGGTTTAGAAACTTTAGTAAATGAGCATGGGGAAGCATTTGAAATTGGTGCAGCCAAAGCATTAGATAAAATATTTGGTCAATTTATTGTAAATGATGATATTGGTAGATATTTAACATTGTTAGACTCTAAAAGCACTGACAACGAAAAAACTGATGCTATAGCTGAGTCTATTCCTGTAAATGTTTTATCAACTTCAAAATCAGTCTTGTATACGAATAATGCAATTAGTTCAACCATTGAAGCAAGACAACGAGGATTAAACTCTGGTAATGCGCTTTTTAAAGATAGAAATTTATGGATTAAACCATATTATACTTATACTACACAAAATGACAGAGATGGTTACAGAGGATTTACTTCACATACAAGTGGATTTGTATTAGGTGCAGATGGTGATTATGGTGATGCGAAAAGAGCAGGGATAGCTTTTTCATATGGACATAGTGAAGTAAATACAAATGGACTTTCTCAATCAAGTAAAATAGATAATTATACATTTATAGCTTATGGAACAAATCCTATGAATGTTAATGAAGCTGTAATTTCTTATCAATTTGGAATTGGAATGCAAAAAATAAATAGTAAAAGATTTATCTCTACAACTAATCAAACTGCTACAGCTTCATATAATCCGAAACTTTTTTATGCTCAAGCAATAATAAATAAAAATGTTGAATTAAAAGAAAAATTTGTTTTTGTTCCAAGATTGAAATTATCTTATAAATATTATCATAGCCCAAGTTATAGTGAAACAGGTGCAGGTGGAATGGGATTAAATGTTCAAGGTTTTAACACACAAGAACTTGTTATTGGAACCGGAGGATTATTTAAATATGCTTTAAGCTTATCTACAGATATTTCTGCATATGGAAATATTGAATATAATACTATTAATGATAGAGAAACTGTTTCAGCAAGTTTTCAAGGTGCAAATGATGTAGTGTTTGAAACAGGTGGTATTAAAAATAGCCCTTTAACATTTAATGGAGGAATGATGTTGAATAAAAAAATGCATAATCACACTTCATTTAGTTTTGGAATTAATATAAATAAAAAAACAACTGGCTTTACAAGTAAAAGTGTGTTTGCAAAATACAATATTAAATTTTAAATATGCAAAAATTTATATTTGTTGTAATTTTGTTTTTATTGATGGGGTGTGGGTATAATATTCCTACACCTCAGCAAAGAAAAATTTCCGCTGAAAATATAGTAGGGAATAAGTTAAAAAAATATATTTTTTTAACTTCAAAGTTTAAGATTTTTTCTTATATCAGTAACTTAAATGGATGTCAAAAAGTGTATGTTTTTATTGAAGGTGACGGGCTTTCTTGGATTACTTCCGAATTAATATCGGATAATCCAACACCTTTAAATCCTGAAGCTCTTAAACTTACTTTGAAAGATACACACAGATGCAAAATCTATTTGGCAAGACCTTGCCAATATGTAGAAGATAAAAAATGCAATTATAGATATTGGACTGATTATAGGTTTTCAAAAGAAGTAATACAATCATATCAGGAAATTTTAAATAGTTTAAAAAGAAAATATAACATTAATTCGTTTATTATTATCGGTTATTCAGGAGGCGGTGCCGTTGCGGCTCTTGTTAGCGCTTTTAGAAATGATGTTGATTTACTTGTAACAATTGCAGGTAATCTAGATACTGCAAAATGGTGTCAGATTCATTATCTTTCTCCTTTAAAACATTCTATGAATCCAGCTGATTTTACTGATAAACTAACAAATCAAAAACAAATACATTTTATTGGTTCGGAAGATAGAATTGTAAATAAAGAAGTGTTTTTTTCATATTACAATAAATTTAAAAATAAAAATAATATCAAATACAAAATTTTAAAAGGTTATAAACATAATAGTGATTGGAGTAAAGTTTTAAAAAATATTGAAAATTAATTTATTATATAATTCTCCAAAAAACAGGGTATAGAATTTGAAGGGTTTTATTTTAAACACAATTAGAGTAAGGGATGAAGATTTAATAGTTAGGATACTTACAGAAAGTGAAGTAATAAGTTTATATAGATTTTATGGGGCAAGGCATTCATACATTAATGTAGGGTATTTAATAGATTTTTATATTGAAGAAACTGCAAAAACAACAATAAAAAGACTCAGACACGTAACACAAATACCTTTTAAGTTTCTTTTTGATATGCAAAAAACGCTTTATTTTAAAGAATATATAAGATTACTTAACAAACATTTTATTGATGTAAGCAGGGTGGATAAGTTTTATTATAATTCACTTTATAAATTATGTGAAACTCTTCATGAAAGAGATGTAAAGAGAGCCGTAATAGAACATTATGTGTCACTTTTGGAAAAAGAGGGTAGGCTTCATAACGATTTCATATGTTTTTTATGCGAAAAAGTAGTGGAACAAAAGGTAGCTCTTGCTAGAAGTTTTCTTCCGGCTCATGAAAAATGTATCATGAGTAGTGGATTTGAAAAAGAAAAGCTAAAACTTTTGTTTAACGAAAAAAAAACATTGCTCTTCAGCGATGAAGAAATTGACAAGCTCTGGAAGATTTTAGAGCTTGGAATATGATGGAATGATAGTAGGTAAGTGAGTAAGTAGTTAAGTAGTGAAGGGTATAAAAGGAAGAAATTGGAAAAAACCTTAACAACTTACCTACTTATCAACTCCACAACTTAACTTAAAGGAGCATAATGAAAATACTTATAGTAGGTGCCGGTATCATAGGTATGACACTTGCTTATGAATGGATTAATAAAAAGCCTGATGATGAGATAGTTATAATTGATAAAGAATCACACGAAGGATTTCACGCAAGCGGTAAAAACAGCGGAATTTTGCATGCCGGGTTTTATTACAGCAGTGATTCATTAAAAGCAAAACTCACAGCCGAGGGTAATGCCCTTATGAAGAAATTTTGCTACGAAAACGGAATAAAGGTAAATGAAACCGGTAAACTTGTGGTTGCCAAAAACGAAGATGAGGTCAAAACCCTGCACGAACTTGCAAAAAGAAGTATTGCCAATAACGCAGGGGCGTATCTTGTTAGTGAAAAAGAAGCCGAAAAAATAGACCCAAATGCAAAAACATATAAATATGCCCTTTATTCACCGAATACTGCGAGTGTAAATCCGAGGGAAGTATGCTCAGTATTAAGAGAAGAGCTGGAAAAAAAAGGTGTGAAATTTATTTTTAATATGCCGTATGAAAAATATAATGAGAGTTATGATTTTTTAATAAATGCTGCTGGACTATATGCCGATAAAATAGCGCATCAAAATGGGATAGGGCTTGAATATACGATGCTGCCTTTTAAAGGACTTTACAGAAAATATCTCGGAAGTGACAGAATAAAAACGCAGATTTACCCTGTGCCGAATATCAAAAACCCGTTTTTGGGAGTTCATTTTACGATAATGGCTGATAATACGATAAAAATAGGCCCAACCGCAATTCCTGCGTTTTGGAGGGAAAACTATACGATGACAAGCAGGTTTAGTTTTAGCGAAATGGTTGAAATTTTATCTCTTGAGGCAAAACTTTTTATTAAAAATTCCTTCGGCTTCAGGGATCTGGCACTTTATGAAATGAGATACTATATACCGAGTAATCTTATAAAAGAAGCAAAAAAACTAGTTAAAAATTTAAGAGGTGAATTTAAGCCGATGACGCCGGGAATTAGGGCACAGCTGCTAAACAAAAACACAAACGAGCTTGTAATGGACTTTTTAGTTGAGAGAAAAGAAAACCAGATTCATATCTTAAACGCCGTAAGTCCTGCTTTTACGGCAAGCTTTGCGTTTGCTAAATATGTGCTTGGAAAAATTGAGAATTGAGAATGTAGAATGGAAAATTGAGAATGGGAAAATATAGTCCCCGAAATATTGCAAATTTTGGGCACAGAGAGTGTATGTTAGAATACCGATAACATTTAAAAACCGGACAAATAACCATTACACCAATAACAAATATACTAATAACAAATTTTGAAAGGACAACATGAAAACGATACTTTTGGTAAAAAACGGAGAGCTTGCGGATTACCCTGCGGATATTTTAGTTGATGGAGAGGTTAGAAAAAGCTACAACCTAGAATTCGAATGCGAAAAAACGGGAGCGCAAATGGTAATAGGCAAATCAATGCCGAGTATACTTATAAAAAAACTCAGAGATAATGGTATAATTTTCGTAAAACTAAACTCACTTAAAGATCTTGAAGATTTGGATATAGATGTGAAACTTCCGGATGAGTTTAGAAACAAACGCGGCTGGAAATGCGGTAAAAAAGGATTTTAAATGGAAAAACTTAATAAAGCTATAGAAAAAATAAAAAACGATGAGACACTAAACGATTTTGAAAAAGAAAATGCTATAAACCATCTTAAAGAATGGTATAACGAAAAAAAATCTATATCTTTTATAGAAGAAAAACTGGAAGAAATATGGGAAAAAATTCTACCCGTATTAAATGAAGCGGGACTGATTTAGCGGATAATCACCGCTTTAATTTCAGTCATATCCTCAATCGCAAATTTTGGACCTTCCCTTCCGATACCTGATAGTTTAACCCCTCCGTAAGGCTGGATGTCGAATCTGAGTGTCGGAATGTCGTTTATAATAACCCCACCCGCTTCAAAATCATCAATCGCCCTGTTCATAAGATCCACTCGGTTACTGAACATTGAGAACTGAAGTCCGTAAGGTGAATCGTTCATTTTCATAACGGCTACTTCATATGAAGGAACTTTTACAAGGCTTACAATCGGTGCGAAAACCTCTTCACACACCACGTTCATGTCATCCGTAACATCCGCTAAAATAGTCGGCTCAAGGATATTTCCCTCTCTTTTACCACCTGCTATGATTCTCGCCCCTTCTTCTACCGCACTTTGAATCCATCTCTCAGCTCTAATTGCCGCTTCTTCATTAATTAAAGGCCCCATAAACGTATCTTCTTCAAACGGGCTTCCGACTTTTAGTTTACTTGCTTCTTTTCCGAGTTTTATGGCGAACTCTTCATAGATCTTTTCATCCACGTAAATTCTCTGAAGCGAAATACAAACCTGTCCGCTGTTTGCGAACGCTCCGATAGCACAACGCTGTGCCGCCCAGTCGAGGTCCGCCGTGCTTTCTACAAACGTAGCAGCGTTTCCTCCAAGCTCAAGTGTTACTTTTTTAATCCCTGCATTTTGAAGTATTATTTTACCCACAGGCACGCTTCCGGTGAATGATATTTTTCTAGGAATCGGGCTTGTAACAAGAGCGCTTCCTACCTCGGCATCCCCGTAAACCACGCTTAAGGCGTCTTTAATCGCATACTCGCTTTCAATGAAAAGTTTTGCAAATGCATAAGCCGTATAAGGAGCTTCGGGTGTAGGTTTAAGCACCACGCTGTTTCCCGCAATGAGAGCCGGGGCTAATTTGTGTGCCACAAGGTTTAGAGGAAAGTTAAAAGGTGTAATTGCAACCACTACTCCCACAGGAACTCTTTTGTAAAACGATGTTGTTTTAAATCCGCTTTCAGTCGCATCTGTGGGGATTGTTTCCCCTACGATTCTGTATCCTTCTGCCGCACAAATTTCAAGGTTTTCGATACATCTTTGCACTTCAACCCTTGCTTGGGAAATAGGCTTTGCCACTTCAAGCGTAATATATTTTGCAAATTCTTCTTTTCTCTTTTTAAGTTTGTTTGCAACGTCCTTTATCCAGTTGATTCTTTGATGAAGCGGTGAATTTTTGGTGTTTTTAAATGCCTCTTTTGCGATTTCAAGCGCTTTTTTTGCATCTTCGGCAGTGCATTTTACGTATTTTGTAGTGACTTCTTTTGAATAAGGGTTGATAATCTCTCCTAGCTCCCCGTCATACTCGTTTGAGCCTAAAAGTTTTTTTGCTATTAGTTCCATTTTTGCTCCTTATATGGATGTAAAAATTATATTTATAGTAATAATATCAAATTTTTGATAAAATTAGCCCAAAAAAGGATATATAATAATGAATGAGGCAAAACTGATTTGGATGGACGGTGAGTTTATTCCTTGGGAAGAAGCTAAAGTTCACGTATTAACTCATACACTTCATTATGGAAATGGTGTTTTTGAAGGGACAAGGGCATATCAGACGGAAGATGGTTTAGCTATTTTCAGACTGCAAGATCATACTAAAAGACTTCTTAATTCTGCGAAAATCGTTAAAATAGACGTGCCTTTCTCACAAGAAGAGCTTGAAGAAGCACAGCTTGAATTATTAAGAAAAAACGATTTTAAAGAAAATGTATATATAAGACCTCTTATTTTCTTAGGTTACGGAAAAATGGGTCTTTATCATATCGGTGCGCCTGTGCATGTAGCTATAGCCGCGTGGGAATGGGGAGCGTATCTTGGTGAAGAAGGACTTGAAAACGGAATAAGGGTTAAAGTATCTTCAATTACAAGAAATCCTGTAAAATCGACGTTTGGTAAAGCAAAAGCAGTTGCGAATTATTTAAACTCACAAATGGCCAAATACGAAGCTATAGAAGCTGGATACGAAGAAGCTCTTATGCTTGATGATGAAGGGTTTATTGCAGAAGGAAGTGGGGAATGCTTCTTTATCGTAAGAGATGGTGTATTAATTACCCCACCAAACGATAATTCCCTTGAGTCAATCACACAAGCAACGGTGCTTGAACTGGCAAGAGAAAGAGATATTCCGGTTGAGAGAAGAAGAATTACAAGAGATGAGGTTTATATTGCTGATGAAGCGTTTTTTACCGGAACCGCGGCTGAAGTTACACCAATCAGGGAAGTTGACGGAAGAATCATCGGAAACGGAAAAAGAGGTGAGATTACAAAAGAGCTTCAGGAAGCCTATTTTGACGTTGTTTACGGAAGAGATAAAAGCTACAAACACTATTTAACATACATATAATAAAAAAACTATAAAATCTCAAAAAAGAGATTTTTTCTCTTAATTTACAAAAAGGAAATATATGCCAGCAGATTTAAACGGATGGATGAACAATAAAAACAATAACGACAAAAACGAAAACAAATTCGAACCGCCGAAATTCGAACCGCCTAAATTTATTCAGGGTAACAGCGGACTTGGTGTAATAATTGTAGCAGCTTTGATAATTTTTGGAATAATGTTTAAACCTTGGGTTATAGTAAACGAAGGTGAAGTGGGCATTTTGGCGACAACTGGTAAATTCAGTCCAAATCCTCTTAATCCGGGACTTCATTTTTACGTGCCGGTGATTCAAAAAGTTATAATAGTTGATACGAAAGTTCATATGATAAGTTATAAAAGAAATCAGGAAGTCGGAACGATGCCTGACAGATACGGAACTATTAAAGTTTATCCGGCAATTAACGTTCTTGATGCAAGAGGTCTTCCTATTACTGTGGAGTTGTCTGTAAGTTACAGACTAAATCCTAAAGAAGCTGCGTATGTGGTGAAAACATACGGACTTAACTGGGAAGATAAGATAATAAATCCGATAGTAAGAGACGTGGTTAGAAACGTAATTGGTAAATATCCGGCTGAAGAAATTCCGACTAAAAGAAATGAAATTGCTACTAAAATAGAAAATCAAATCAGAGATCAGTTAATGAAAATCGAACACAAACCGGTTATATTTGAGAGTTTTCAGTTAAGAGATATAGTGCTGCCTGAAAATATCAAAAGACAGATTGAAAGAGTTCAGATTGCAAAACAGGAATCTGAAAGAGCGAAATACGAAGTATTAAGAGCAAAACAGGAAGCCGAGAAAAAAGCGGCGATTGCAAAAGGTATAGCGGATGCCAAAAAAATAGAAGCACAGGGTAAAGCAGAAGCTATGCTTATTGAATCAAAAGCTCAAGCTCAAGCCAACAAAATTATAAGCGAATCGTTAACACAAAATCTTTTAAAATTAAAAGCACTTGAAGTTCAGGGGCAGTTTAACGAAGCGCTTAAAGTAAATAAAGATGCCAAAATATTTTTAACGCCAGGCGGTGCGGTGCCTAATATTTGGATGAATATTGACGATAATAAAAAAGTAATATCCACAACTAAGTAAGGAATGAAATGGTAGATTTTGAAAAAAACGGGGGACTTGTTCCCGTTATCGTTCAGGATGCAGATACAAACGAAGTTCTTATGCTTGCTTATATGAACGAAGAAGCTCTTAAACTGACTCAAGAAACCGGATATGCCCACTATTTTTCAAGAAGCAGGAATAAACTCTGGAAAAAGGGTGAAAGCAGCGGACATACGCAGGAAGTAAAAGATATTTTAATTGACTGCGATAACGACACTATTTTACTCAAAGTAAAACAAAACGGGGTAGCTTGCCATACGGGAAGAAAATCATGTTTTTTTACGAAACTTGACACAAATGAGATAATATTGGACAAAACAAAAGAAATAGAGTATAATTTCATCGACAAACTCTATCATACTTTACTTGATAGAAAAAATGCTGATCCAAAAACTTCATATGTTTCTTCATTATACCACAAAGGTGAAAATTCACTTCTTAAAAAAGTAGCGGAAGAAGCGGCGGAGTTTTGTTTTGCGGTTAAAGACAATAATAAAAAAGAAATTATTTATGAAGCGGCTGATCTTGCCTTTCATACTTTAATTGCATTGGCATTGAAAAATATTCATCCGGAAGCCGTTTTGGAAGAACTTAAAAGAAGAGAAGGCGTAAGTGGAATAGAAGAAAAAAGGAACAGAAAAAAATGATTCCTTATTTCACCATCCTTCACTGGCTTGATATAGTATTCTTTTTAGTTTTATTTATATTTTTGGTAATTATATCCATAAAAGCTGCCGGTAACAGCACAAAGCTGTTATTGAGTATGATATTTGCTTCATTTATCGTTACCGCGTTTGGTGCTGGACTTGGTCTGATTATTTTAGAAAAATATACCAAAAAAGCAAAACTGATAGATGTAAAGCAAAGAAGAGTTTTGATCAACGAAACGTTAGTTTTAAAAGGTAGAGTCAAAAATATAGGTAAATTTAAAATAAATTACTGCAAACTGGAAATAAAACTGGTAAATAACGGATGGGGTGGTAAATTTACAAAGGGAAGTTTTTTTAAACCGGGCGGTTTAAATATTTTCGGAAGTAAAGATAAACAAGAAGCCAAACCAAATACCGTCAAGGCTACGAGAATTATTATAAAAGACGGATTACTTCCGGGTGAAATTAAAGATTTTTCAGCTATAGTGCCTTATCCTCCGTATTTTAAGAATACCTACTTAAATTATAAACTCTACTGCCATTAAATAAGTTGCGAAGTAGATAAGTTGTGAAGTTGTGAAACGTGTTCGTTTCAAAGTAAAAAAGTTTAGTTGCAAATATATTACATTACACAAGGAAAAAAATGACATTTAACGATTTTAATTTAAAAAAAGAACTATTAAGAAGACTTGAGGAAATAGGGTTTGAAAAACCATCACCGATTCAGGAAAAAGCTATTCCAGTAGTTCTTGAAGGCAAAGATATTGTAGCCCAGGCTCAAACTGGAACAGGTAAAACGGCGGCATTTGGGCTTCCTATTTTGAATATGCTTGAAAAAGGGCAAAAAGCTTTAATCATTACACCTACGCGTGAACTTGCGATACAGGTAAGTGAAGAGATTTTCAGATTCGGAAAATATCTCGGAATTCATACCGCTACGGTATATGGTGGGAGCAGTTATTCAAGACAGATTAACCACATCAAAAACTCTGAAGTAATCGTAGCGACTCCGGGAAGACTAATAGATCTTTTAAGCAGCGGTAAGATTGATATAGCACCTGAATACGTTGTGCTTGATGAAGCGGACGAAATGCTTGATATGGGATTTTTGGACGACATTAAAGAGATTTTTAAATACGTGCCAAGCAGCAGACAGACACTATTATTCAGTGCTACTATGCCAAAACCGATTTTAACTTTAGCAAAAACAATTCTTAAAGACCCTGAATTCATTCAGATTACAAAAAAAGAAGTGACCAACGAAAATATTAAAGAATATTTCTATGTTATTGATGAGCACGAAAGAAACGACGCTTTAATCAGACTTATTGATTACAAACAGCCTAATAAAGCGATAGTATTTTGTAGAACTAAAAAAGACGTAGATACGGTGGCTGATTTCTTAAGCGGTGTGGGGTTTGATGCTAAAGGTCTTCACGGGGATATGGATCAGAGAAAAAGAGAAGAGGTTATCAAAGGGTTTAAAGGTAACAGAATTGAAATACTTGTAGCAACCGACGTAGCGGCAAGGGGACTTGACGTAAACGATGTTACACATGTATTTAACTACCATTTACCGCTTGATCCGGAAAGCTATGTTCACAGAATCGGAAGAACGGGAAGAGCCGGAAAAGAAGGAATGGCGATTTCGCTTGTAACTCCTCATGAATTCAGAGCTCTTAGCAAAATTCAGAAAATTTCTAAAATTGAACTAAAAGAAGTTCCGACTCTTCAAGATGTGAAAAACACTGAAATTCAAAAAATTATGGAAAAAATAAGCTCAATTGAGCCTAATACGAAATCAATCGAAATTGTAGAAGTATTACAAAACGATTTTGATCTGTTTACAATAGCTACAAAATTTGCAAGTATGCTTTTTGAAAAAGAAGCGGACGGCAAAGAAAGAATCGGAAAAAGCATTAAAGAAGCAAAAAGATTGCTTGAAAGAAGCGCTAATTCAAAAGGCAATGATAGAGACAGAAGAAGAGGTAGAAGAGGTAATTTCAGGGGTTCAAGAAACTCCTCAAGAGGCAGAAGAAGATAAATTCTTCTTTTGTTTTTAATTAATATAAGTGTCTGGCACTATAGATCAGATTTTTGAGGTATTGTTTTTCTTTGTATTTAAAATTTAATAGCCTTTAATTTGAAATGTTATTAAGGAAAATGTATAGCGTTAAAGATGACAAAAAAAGAAAAATTATTTTCTTTTTAAAACGTGTTTGTCCAATACCACACAGCCGAATATTCCCTCAAAAACTTTTATCTCGTTTAAATAACCCGTTACTTTTATTTCGTGTTTTCTTTTTTCTTTAAGAAGTGTTTCGCTGACAAATTCTACTATATCACCTACTTTTACAGGTGCCATAAATTCACACTGACTTCTAACCAATACCACATACGGATCATTTACCGTTGCCATTGCGCAAAAATCGGCGGCTCCGAATGTAAATCCGCCGTGGATTAATCCCTCATCATCAACGGCCATTTCATCTATTGCTTCAAGTCTGACTTTTGCGGTTCCTTCGCCTATTTCGATTAATTGTCCGAATTTTTTGTTAAATTTTAAATGTGTGTTTAATTCTTGTTTTTCCATTTATTCTCCTAAGAGTTTTTGTGATATTTTATCTAAATCTTTTTGAATAAATAAAGGAGTGAATTTTTTCATAAAAGGATGTGATACTTCGAAATAGTGTTTTTCATCAAACAGGTTAATTGCCCATGTGTAATTGATGCCTTTTGATTCCAGATAATATTTATTAAGTAGAAAATCGTTAATCATACCAAGTCTGCTTCCGATTATCAAAAAAAGTTTGGCATTAAAAAATTTTAAAAAATCAATCATTTTGAAATTTTCTTTTACAGGAACTAATAACCCACCGGCGCCTTCAATAAGCAGAATATCGCATAAAGGTTTTATTTTATCGTAAGATTTTTTAATTAGTTCAAAATCAACTGCACCCGAAACATAAGGGGCTGCCGGAAGTGTATGCTGGATTGGGACAATATCGTTTAAAGTTAGTTCATTCAAGTTTGGATTTAAATCTTTTGCTTTTTCAAAAAGTCTGTATCCGTCTAAAGGAATATTTTCCACACCGGTTTCAATGGGCTTCATTACGCCTATTTTATAACCTTTTTTTGCGATATGTTCCATTAACAGCAGTGTTGAATGTGTTTTTCCCTGGTCGGTATTGTTTGCGGATATGAAAATATTCATAATCATCCTTTAAAAAGTGATATAATAATTATATAAGAGTTTTAAATAAAAAGGGTTGTTTATGCATAAAAAAATCGGGTTTATCGAAGCGTTTAGCATTGGTGTAGGTGGAATGGTAGGAGGTGGAATATTTGCGGTTTTGGGCTTGACTATTGATTTGGCAAAAGGGGCGGCTCCAGTTGCATTTTTAATAGCGGGGCTAATAGCTTTAATTACTTCTTATTCATATGTAAAGCTTTCAATTACATATCCGAGTGAAGGTGGAAGTATAGAGTATATAGTCCAGGCTTTTGGAAACACTCTTTTTTCTTCGGTTGTAAATAATTTACTACTTATAAGTTATGTAATAATGTTAAGTCTTTATGCATATGCATTTGGAAGTTATGCAAGTGCTCTTTTTTTTGGTGATGAAGTTATGTGGTTTCATAAATTATGTGCAAGCGGTGTTATTGTATTATTTGTAATGATTAATTTAATGGGTGCTTTTTTAACCGGAAAAGCAGAAGATGTGATGGTATTTATAAAAGTAGCTATTTTAATTGTTTTTGTAGTAGTTGGTGTATTTAGCGCAGATTTTCATAGACTTTCACCTGAGTATTGGGAAAGTATGGTTAAAATTATTACCGGTGGACTTATAATATTTTTAGCGTATGAAGGGTTTGAACTGATTGCAAATACTGCAAAAGATGTAATTAACCCGGAAAAAACCTTGCCAAAAGCATTTTATAGTGCGGTAATATTTGTGATTGTGCTGTATGTAAGTATTGCAATTGTAACAATTGGAAATGTAAATTTTGAAGAAGCTAAAAAAGCTCAGGATTATGTTTTAGCAATTGCTACTGAGCCGTTTTTCGGAAAAGCGGGGTTTGTTATTATATCTGTGGCTGCATTACTTTCAACTGCAAGTGCAATTAATGCTACTTTGTATGGTGGTGGGAGAGTAGGATACCTTGTAGCTAAACTTGGCGAACTACCCAGTGAATTTGCCAAAAAGGTCAAAGAGGGATACGAAGGAATGCTAATTTTAGGATTAATGGCTATTATTTTTGCTACAAGTTTTGATATTCAGAATATTTCTGTGGCTGGAAGTTTAGGTTTTTTGTTAATATTTGGACTTGTTAATTTGGCAAATTTTAAATTAAGAGAAAAAACAGGTTCAAATCCTTTAATTCCAATAATAGGGTTTATTCTTTGTTTTGGTGCTGCTGCTATTTTAGTAGGGTATAATGCAAAAAATTCACCGGAAAGTTTAAAAAGTAGTCTTTTAGTTATTTTTATTGTTATTTTATTCAGTTTTGTATATTATAAACTCGGTAAAAAAATGCAGGTTATTCTTGATGAAGATTTAAGAAAAGGGATTTAATGGCAGACGATTTGGAAAAAACGGAAGAACCCACCCCCAAAAAGATTGAAGACGCCAGAAAAGAGGGTAATGTTCCCAAATCAATGGAAACAAGCGGATTTGTTGTATTATTTATTGCAATAATAGTGATTATTTTTTATTTGAAATACGTAACGTATTATCTTGAGAAGTTTTATATGTATTATACTTCTTTTATAGGTGTTGAAATTACCAAAAATCTGGTATTTGAAATAGTTATAAAAACGGCTCTTAATTTTTTTATATTACTCGCACCATTGCTTGGGGCGGTTGTAATTGCAGGAATTTTGGGGAATGTAATGCAGTTTGGGTTTTTATTTACCGTTAAGCCGATATTGCCTAAATTTGAAAAAATAAATCCAATAAAGGGATTAAAAAGACTGTTTTCTGTAAAAACGCTTGTTGAAGGCGTTAAAATGACACTGAAAGTCGCAGTGGCTTTTGGTGTGGGCGCCTGGCTTTTTATGGGCTTTTTGGAAGAAATTCCAAAACTTGAGCTCATGAGTTTTTTTGAGCAGTTAAAATGGTTTGAGGAAAAAGCGTTAATAATTATTTTTGCAATGCTTGCGGTTTTTTTGGTTTTTGCGGTGATAGATTTTGTTTATCAGAGATACAGCTATAAAAAATCTCTTCGTATGAGTAAGCAGGAGATAAAAGACGAATATAAACAAACCGAAGGTAACCCGGAAATAAAAGCCAAAATAAGACAGCTTCAACGTGAAATGGCCAAAAGAAGGATGATGAGCGAAGTTCCAAAAGCGGATGTAGTTATTACAAACCCGACTCATTATGCCGTTGCTATAAGATATGACAAAACAAAAGACGAAGCACCGAGGGTTATTGCTAAAGGTGTGGATAACCTGGCTATAAAAATTAAAGAAATAGCAAGGGAACACGACATAATGATAGTTGAAAATCCTCCTCTTGCAAGAGAGCTTTACAAACTTGTGGACATTGACGAACTTATTCCTCAAAAACTTTATAAAGCGGTTGCAGAGGTATTGGCATTTGTTTACCGGGCAAAAGGTAGGGTTTAATCAATGGAAAATGAAAAATTGAAAATGTTTCAATGGAAAATAAAAAGTGTAAAGTGAAATCAAAATGTAAATTGAAAATGTTACAATTGAGAATCGAAGCTGTGACAGATTCTAATTTGTAATAATTGTTTACTAATTACGAATACACCAATATACCAATCAACTCCAATAACTTCAAAACTTTAACAACCTCAACAACCTGACTAACTTTATCAACTTAACTAACCCCAATAACCAATATACCAATAACCACTTTACCGCCATTAATGTTATAATTTCAACAAAAAGGCTTTATAATGGAAATTTATAAACAGATTTGGGATAAGATTGAAAAAGCCGACAATATTTTACTTATAGCTCATATTAATCCTGATGGCGATGCACTCGGAAGTTCTCTTAGTCTTTATCCGATACTTAAAAAAATGGGGAAAAAAGTAACGGTTTTTAATGCCACAAAACCTCTTCCGGATTATCTTGATTTTCTTCCTAATTTTGAAAAAGTAACGGACAAATTACCTAAAAAAACAGATTTAACAATTTCATTTGACTGCGGCAGTTTTGACAGACTTGGACTGGGTGAAAAACCTTCATTTTTAATAAATATAGATCATCATGTGTCTAATACTAATTACGGGGATATAAACCTGATAGAACCAAACCATGCTTCAACTTCTCAGGTAATATATGATATTTTAAAAACCAACAATATAGAAATTCCGACCGATACAGCCGTTTGCATTTATACGGCTCTTGTAACAGATACGGGAAGTTTTCAGTATGAAAGCGTAAACGATAAAGTTTTTGAGTGTGCGGCCGAATTGGTAAGATGCGGTGTAAAACCTGACTTTGTTGCTAAAATGCTTTTCCAAAGAGACAGACTTTCAAGACTCAGACTTCTTGCAAAAGCGTATGAAACCATTGAATTGTGTTGTGATGGGAAGGTTGCTTTTGTTGAAGTGACAAAAGAGATGATGGAAATAACGGGAGCGATAAAAGAAGATACCGATACGATTGTAAATAGCGTAAGGGCGATAGCACCGGTTGAGGTTGCATGTATGTTAAGAGAAGATGACGAAGGAATAAAAATTTCACTCAGAAGCAAAAATTACGCCGATGTAAGTAAAATTGCCGTAAAATACGGAGGAGGCGGACATATAAGGGCTGCAGGGGCAACTATAAAAGAAGAATTTGACTTTGAAAAAATAAAAAATATGTTAAAAAAAGATTTAAAAGAGATTGTTTAGGTTAACTTCAAATTAACCGCTATTTTGTAAAATTTTGAAAAAAAGGATATAAATGAAGAAATTATGGGTATTAATATTGCTATTGATAATAGGTGGTGCAGGGTTTGTTTACTTTTCACCTATGTTTGAAAAAAAACCTCCTGTAATTGACGTTGAAAGTAACGGATTTACTAATCTTAAAAAACCTTTAAAAGTTATTTTAAAAGATGAATCCGGTATTAAATATTACCGCGTTACCATGATAGCGGGCGGAAATGTGACAGAACTTGCAACACTTACAGATCCTTCAATGGGTAAAGAGGTTATTTTAAATATCAAGCTCCCTAAAACCACTGCAAAAGAAATCAGAATCAATATTGCGGCAGTTGATAATTCAAAATGGCATTTTTTTGCGGGTAATGAATCTAAAAAAAGTATAATTTTAAAAGTAGATACCATAGCACCTTTAACAGAAATAATAAACAATTCATATGCAATAGGAAACGGAGGAAGTGCCGCAGCCGTTGTAAAAGTAAGCGATGAAAATTTAAAAGATAAATATATTTTGGTAAACGGAAAATATAGATTTAATTTAACGCCTTTTGTAAAAAAAGATTATTATGTAGCACTTATAGCATGGCCTGTTAAGGAAAAAACATTTGATGCCGAACTTGTAGCTGAAGATATGGCAGGTAATGTTGTAAAAGAGCATATTCCGTATTATTGGAGAAAATACAGATATCCAAAAGCAAAAATTAATATAAGCGATAAATTTATAAACAGCGTTGCAAAAAGAGTTCTTGAAAAAATGGATATACCTATCCCAAATGACCCCGTATCTATATTTAAAAAAATAAACGAAAACGTAAGAGCTATAAATGAAAAACAGATTTATGATATTACATCAAAAATTTATGAGGATAAAATAAACTCTTTTTCAATTGCAAGATTTAATCCATTGCCTGGAAGTGCGGTTAGGGCTTATTTTGGAGAGCAGAGGACTTATTATTACAAAGGTGAAAAAATTTCATCAGCAATCCATAAAGGAATAGATCTTGCTAAGATAAAAAGAGCGAAGATTTATGCGAGTAATTTCGGAAAAGTCGTAGCTGAGAAATATATCGGAATATATGGCAATACGCTTATTATTTATCATAAACTTGGGCTATATACGTTGTATGGACATACATCGGTATTTAAAGTAAAAGTAGGTGATAATGTAAGAAGAGGGCAGGTAATAGCTAGAACTGGGGCAACTGGTGCGGTGTTTGGCGATCATTTACATTTTGGTGTATATGTGCAAGGGTATGCGGTTAATCCGATTGAGTGGATGGATCCTAAATGGATAAAACTTAATATTACGAATGTAATTAATGGAGCAAAAAGGATTATCAATAAATGAGACAAAAGACTATAAGGGTTTTTGAGGTTGATGATTATGATAATTTAATCAAAGTTGTTGAGAGTAAATATGAGCTTATTAAAAATCATTATTTTTTGTTAAGAGAGCCAAATAAAAAAATAGAAGAATTTTTAAAATCCAAAAAATTGCCGTATTTTATAATTAATTCAGATGGTTTTACTCCTAAAAAGGAAATAACGGAAGAAATTAAAGTTATAGAAAAGGAAATTGTAAAAAAAATAAAATCTAAAACTCTCATTTATGATAAAATTATACGAAGCGGAGAAGAGATAAAATCGGAAGATAATCTTATTTTTTTAAACAGAATAAATGCCGGGGCAAAAATTATAAGCAGCGGCAACATCGAAATATTTGACGAATGCGAAGGCAGAGTTGAATGTGATGGTGATTATATTATAGTGAAAAAAAATATAAAAGGTTCAATAATATTTAAAGGTGCCGATATAGGACAGATAGAAAAGCTAACTCTGATTACCGAAAATATGAAGAAGGTTTTGGAATGAAACAAAGAACAATAAAAAGAAGCGTAGAAGCCATAGGAATAGGACTTCACAAAGGGGTCCCCGTAAAACTTAGATTAGAACCGATGGCGGAAAACAGCGGAATAGTGTTTTACAGAAGTGATAAAGGTGTGAGTATACCTTTAAAGCCTGAATATGTCGTAGATACAAAGATGGCTACTGTAATAGGAAATGAAGGTGTGATGGTGTCTACAATAGAACATTTAATGAGTGCCGTATATGCTTTTGGTATAGATAATTTAAGAATTATAGTAGATAATGACGAAGTTCCTATTATGGACGGAAGTGCCGTCAGTTTTGTAATGATGTTGGAAGAAGCCGGTATAAAAGAGTTAGAAGCACCTAAAAAATTTATAAAAATTACAAAAGAGATTGAAATAAAAGACGGGGAAAAATTTGCAAAATTAAAACCTAATGAAAAAATAAGTTTTGATTTTGAGATTAATTTTGATCATCCGGTAATAGGTAATCAGAAATATAAGTTTAATTTTTCAACGAAAAATTATATTGAAGAAATAGCAAGGGCAAGAACGTTTGGATTTTTAAAAGAAGTTCAGTATTTAAGAAGTATTGGACTTGCTCTTGGCGGAAGCCTGGAAAATGCGATAGTGCTTGACGATAAAAAAATTCTTAACGATTCATTAAGATTTGAAGATGAATTTGTAAGACATAAAATTCTTGATGCGATTGGCGATATGAGTTTAATTGGTGCTAATTTTGTAGGTAGTTACGAAGCAAAAGCAAGCGGACATCATTTAAATCACTTACTTACAAAAAAACTTATCGAAGAAGCGGCTTTTGAAATAGTTACGTTCGAAAAAGAAGGAGAAAAAGCGGTTGCAAAAGCGTTTAGTTGATATAGTTGCAATTGTTATTTCAAAACCTTTATTAATCGGTATTTATGAAAACGGCAAACTTATAGAAAAAATTGAAAAAGAAGGTATGACAAGCGATATCCTACCTTCAGTTTTTGATGATCTTCTTCAAAAATATCAAATCAATTCCATAATTTATTCAAAAGGTCCAGGCAGTTATATGGCTATAAAGTTAGCATATGTTTTTTTTAAAACTTTAGAAATAGCAAAGAATATAAAATTATTTGCGGTTGATGGATTTTATTTTAATCAAAACAAGCCTATTAAAGCCGTCGGAAATAGTTATTTTGTAAAAAAAGAGGGTATAATTACACTTAAAAAAGATGAAGAGGCAGGTAGGTTTTATCTTCCGGAAAAGTTAAATTTTAATGATTTTGATGAGGATACCGAGCCGCTTTATATATTAAAAGCAGTTTAAAAGAAGGGTTTTGATGGTAATTACAGTTCCAGCAACCAGTGCCAATTTAGGTCCCGGGTTTGATACTTTAGGACTTGCGCTTAATTTAAGAAATGAAATAGAAATAACAAAAAGCGAATATACAAATATTGAGATTTACGGAGAAAATGCAGAATACCTCAGATCTTTAAAAAGAAACTATTTTGTTGAAATATTTATGGATCATTATAAAAACCTTACAGGGAAAGAAGATAGTTTTAAATTTAAATTTAACAATAAAATACCGCTTTCGCGTGGTTTGGGTAGTTCTTCCGCAGTTATTATAGCCGCTATTACGGCTGCTTATGAAATGGCACAGGTTCCATATAAAAAAGACAGAATTATAAATTTAGCCCTCGCGTATGAACCTCATCCGGATAATATTACACCTGCCGCACTTGGTGGGTTTTGTGTTGCAAAAATTAAAAAAAACAGGGTTTATTTTCTTAAAAAGTTTATACCGACTTATTTGAGGGCTGTTGTGGTTATACCAAATAGAACAATTTCGACACAAAAAAGCAGAAATGCCTTAAAGGCTCATTATACGTTAAAGGATATCGTGACAAATATTTCAAGTTCATCTATGATTACTGCTGCTTTTTTCAGCGAAAAATTTGATATTTTAAGAAGTGTGGTTGAAGACAAGATTCATCAGGAAAACAGGATGAAAGCAGTGCCGGAACTATTTAAAGTCCGTGAGATAGCATTAAGAGAAGGTGCTTTAATGTCAACATTAAGTGGCAGCGGATCCACGTTTTTTAATTTGGCTTATAAAGATGATGCATATAGTATTTATAATGTTTTAAGGGATAATTTTAAAGATTTTAACGTGAAAATACTTCAATTTGACAATGTAGGAGTAAAAGTATACAATTAAATGGAAAATGTAAAGTGTAAAGTGAAAAGTGTAAAAAAACCTGTAAGAATGTGTGTCGTTTGCAGAAACAGATTTTTGCAAAGTGAACTTTTTCGTCTGCAGTGCAGAGATAAAATGCTTGTAAAATTTACGGGCATAGGTAGAAGTTTTTATGTATGTAAAGATTGTATAAACAACAAAAAATTTGTTAATTATTTATCTAAAATTTGCAAAGTTGATAAAGAAAAAGCAAAATCTTACATTTTACATTTTCCATTTTACATTTAACAAAGGAGTTTACTTGAAGATAAAAGTATCAGAGGTTGCAAGAGAATTGGGTCTTAAAGCAAAAGAAGTTGTAGATATAGCAAAGGAAATCGGAATTGAGGCAAAAGTAAGAGGTGAAATATCACCAATGGATGCCGCTAAAATACAGGAATTTTTTCTAAATGGCGGTAAAAAGAAAGAAGAACCAAAACAGGAAGTTAAAAAAGAAGAGAAAAAAGAAGTAAAAGAAGAAAAGCCTCAAAGAAGAAGACGATCACGTGGTAACTTTAACGATTTAGTTAAAAAAACACAAAAAGGTATAGAAGTAATTAAAAAAGCGGAGCCAAAACCTGAACCTGAGAAAAAAGAAGAAAAACATGAAACTAAAACAGAAACGCCAAAATCAAAACCTAAACCTAAGCCAAAACCACAACCGGCTAAAAAAAGAGAAGAAAAAGAACTTCAAATAAATGTTGATTTGGCGGATATGGATGTAATTGAAGAAAATCAGGTAGAACTTTTGGATCTTTATTTTAACGATATAAACCTTAAAAATGATGAAGAGCTTGAAGAAAAAGCCAAAACTAAAACACAACAGCAGCAAAAGAAAAAAACACAGCCGGTTAAAAGAAAAAAACCTAGTGAAGGCGGCATAACAAAAGAAACAATTAAGAAAAAGAAAAAGAAAAAGAAAAAAGAGGCAGAAATTAAAACAATAGTAATACCAAAAGAAGTAAGGGTTTATGAATTTGCGGAAGCAATTAATAAACCTCTTGAAGAAGTTATAGAGGCGTTAAGAGAATTAGGGGAAGAAAGAGATAAAAACGACTTTTTAGGTGAAGAATACATTGAAACACTTGCTGAAGAATTTGACGTTCCGGTAGAAGTTTACGACCCACTTGCAGAATTTGATTATGTTAAAAAATACGATTCAATTGTAGATGATGAAAAAGATCTTGTAGAAAGACCGCCGATAGTTACAATTATGGGTCACGTTGACCATGGTAAAACATCACTCTTAGACAGAATAAGAAACAGCCGTGTGGCAGCCAAAGAAGCGGGTGGAATTACACAGCACATCGGTGCATATATGGTAGAAAAAGACGGCAAAAAGATTACCTTTATCGATACACCCGGGCATGAAGCGTTTACGGAAATGAGGGCAAGAGGTGCTCAGGTTACAGATATTGCTATTATAGTGGTGGCTGCCGATGATGGTGTGATGCCTCAGACAAAAGAAGCCATTGCACATGCTCAGGCGGCTGATGTTCCTTTTATCGTAGCTGTAAATAAAATTGACAAACCTCAGGCAAACCCTGATTTGGTTAAATCACAGCTGGCTGAAATGGGAATTACGCCTGTTGAATGGGGCGGTGAGTATGAGTTTGTAAACGTATCCGCAAAAACAGGAGAAGGAATAGACGACCTGCTTGAAACGATTCTGCTTCAGGCTGAAATGATGGAACTAAAAGCAAATCCAAAAAGAAAAGCCAAAGCCGTTGTAATTGAGAGCAGGGTAGAAAAAGGAAAAGGTCCTGTTGCGACTATTATCGTTAAAAACGGAACCCTTAAAAAAGCAGACAGCTTTGTATGCGGTAAAACATACGGACGTGTAAGACTTATGATTGACGATCTTGGCAAACCTAAAAAAGAAGTGCTTCCGGGTGAGCCGGCGGAAATTACAGGATTTGACGAAGTGCCGATGGCAGGTGACGTTTTAGTAGCGGTTGATAGTGATAAGATAGCTAAAGAAACAGCGGAAAAATGGAAAGAGTTCTTAGAAGAGAGAGAAAAATCAAAATCAACAAAAGCAACCCTTGAAGATTTACAAAAAATGATTTTAGAGGGCGAACTTAAAAAACTGCCTGTAATCGTAAAAGCCGATACCCAGGGAAGTGTTGAAGCAATTAAAGGAAGTCTTGCAAAACTTAAAAACGAAGAAGTTAAAGTTGACGTAATTCACAGCGATGTAGGTGCAATTACTGAAAATGACGTTATTTTGGCAAAAGCAAGTGAACCGCATGCGATTATTTTAGGATTTAACGTCCGACCTACTTCAGGGGCTAAAAACAAAGCGAAACAGGAAGGTATTGAAATTAGAACATATTCAATTATTTATGATCTGATTGATGATGTTAAAGAACTTCTTTCAGGTCTTATGACACCTAAAATTACAGAAGAAGTAACTGCAACGGTTGAAGTAAGAGATGTGTTTATGGTGCCAAAAGTCGGTGCCGTTGCCGGATGTTATGTTCAAGACGGCGTAGTTCACAGAGGCGATTTTGTAAGAGTAATCAGGGATGGTGTAGTTATTTATGATTCTAAACTTGCAAGCCTTAAAAGATTTAAAGACGATGTTAAAGAAGTCGGAAAAGGCTTTGAATGCGGTATTATGGTAGAAGGATACAATGACGTAAAAGTTGGTGATATTCTTGAAACATACAGAAAAATAGAAGAAAAAGCTTCTTTTGAAGGATAATAATGGGCAAAAGTATTAAAGTCCAAAGAAAAGAGTCAATTCTCAGAGAAATAATTCCTGAGGCTCTTTCTCAGATGAATGATAGCAGAATAAGAGGCTTAAGCGTTGTGGACGTTGTATGCTCAAGAGATGGAAGCGACGCTAAGGTTTATCTTGAAAAAAGCTATTTAAACGACAAAGAACAGCGTGCAAGCCTCAAACAGCTAAAACAAGCAAGAGGTTATATTCAAAACTACTGCCTAAAAGCCACTGGCTGGTTTAAAGTGCCAAATCTTACTTTTACGTTTGACGAACTGCTTGAGCGTGAAAATAAAATGGAAGAATTGTTTGAAAAAATTTCTAAAAAAGATAAATGATTTTTGTAACCGATCTTGATAAGACGTTTTTAAGAAGCGATCTTACCATTAGCGAATTCAGTAAAAACATTTGGAACAATTTTCCCTTTCCTTTGACCATTGCCACTGCAAGGAGTTATAAAGGTTCTACATCTTTATTAAAAGGACTTAATCTAAAATATCCTATGGTTTTACTTGACGGGGCTATGATTGCAGATTCCAAAGGCCGGGTTATTAAAATAAACGATATAGATAAAAAAACCGGTGATGAAGTTATTGATTTAATAGAAAAAGAGTTTGATGAAAGACCTCTTATTGTCGGTTTTGAAGAAATCGGAAATGAAAAGTTTCTTTATCCAAAAAAAATTAACAGATACCAAGAAGAACTTCTGCAAAATTATAAAAACGACAGCAGGGTTTTGAATATTGAAAATTTAAGGGCACTAAAACACAATCTTAAAATGGTTTATTTAGGTGAAGAGCATCTTCTTAAAAAAATTGAAAACAAAATCAAAAACACATTTGAACTTGAAACGAAGCTTAGTAAAGACCCTTATATGGAGTGCTGGTTTTTAACACTTCTTCATCCTCTTGGTGACAAAGCTCATGCACTTAAAGAACTTGAAGATATTATGGAAGTAGAAACAAAAGATGTCACGGTATTTGGCGATAGTTTAAATGACATAGGAATGTTCGAATATGCCGGAAAATCAATTGCGGTAAAAAACGCACTTGAAGAGGTAAAAAAAAGAGCCGATTTAATTCTTCCGCATACAAACGATGAAGACGCGGTTGCGAAATATCTTTCAAGATACCTGTAATTTCAAAATAATCAATCAAAAATGATATAATTAAATAAAAAAGGAATTTAATGAACAGAAGTGAATTAAATGACGTAATAAAAAACATCGTTGAAGACAACGGGTGTGATTTATATGATATAGAAT
This sequence comes from Nautilia lithotrophica, assembly GCF_054656815.1. Lineage (NCBI taxonomy): Bacteria > Pseudomonadati > Campylobacterota > Epsilonproteobacteria > Nautiliales > Nautiliaceae > Nautilia > Nautilia lithotrophica. The sequence goes on along the minus strand of NZ_BAAHXN010000001.1, from coordinate 813,347 downwards.
TGAGCGAGGAAGGCGGGCATAAATATTTCAGGGTTTATATAACTAAACCGGGCGGCGTTTCACTTAACGACTGCGCAAAAATAAACAATCTTATTTCCCCTATATTTGATATAGAAGACCCTGTAGAAGGCAAATATTTTCTTGAAGTAAGCTCACCGGGACTTGAGAGAAAACTTACAAAACCCGAACATTTTGCAAAAAGTATAGGCGAAAACGTAAAAGTGACAACCACAGAAGGGCAGAAAATAAAAGGCGTGCTTAAAAGTTTTAATGACAACGTGGCGGAAATAGGAAAAGAAAAGGTGCCTTTTGAAAATATTAAAAAAGCCAAGACATATATCGAGTGGAATACTTATAAATACGATGATAAGTGAAAAGTGTAAAGTGAAAAATGAAAAATTACATATTTGATCTGATTATAAAGGAAGCATGGAAATACCAGTTTCTGACATATCCGAACCCTGCGGTGGGGGCGGCCGTAATTGTAAACAATCAGCTTTTTACAGGCGTTCACAAAAAAGCCGGAAGTCCCCATGCAGAGGTTAATGCGCTTTGGAATGCCTTCAGGGCTTTTAATAAAGTGCCGGAACTTGAAAAATCACATGAAATACATGAGTTTTTGCTTCAAAACCACAACGGGTTTTTTAACAGAGCAAACGTTTACGTAACGCTTGAGCCGTGCGCCCATAAAGGAAAAACCCCGGCTTGCGCAAATCTTTTAAAACACTTAAAGCCAAAAAGTGTCACAATCGGCTGGCCTGATCCTATTGAAGGGCATGGTGGGGGTGCCGAGATTTTAAAAAACGCCGGAATTAAAGTAAATATTATGAATGACAAAAGATGTTATGATTTAATAGAGCCGTTTATAAAATGGCAAAAAAGGTTTGTGTTTTATAAACTTGCTCTTACAATGAATGGGGCGATTACAGGCGGATACATAAGTTCTGAGAGTTCTCTTAAATGGGTGCATAAAGTAAGGGATAAAATCGATCTGCTTGTTATCGGAGGTAACACAGTAAGGATTGATAGACCCACACTCGATGCCAGAAGAGTGGGCGGCAGGGCGCCTGATGTTTTGATTTATACAAAAAACGACGGGATTGAGAGGGATATTCCGCTTTTCAAGATTCCTGATAGGAAAGTGTTTGTGGAAGATACGCTTGAGAGAATGAATGATTATAAGTTTATAATGATAGAAGGCGGCGAGAGGCTTTATAATGAAATAAAAGATATGGTTGACTGGAAAGTGTTTATAATAAGTCCTAAATTTGCAAATAGGTTTAATTTCAGAAGTGAAGACGAATTTGAAATGTTACACACAAATATCGGTGATGATTTGATTGTGTTTGGGAGATAGTATGGATGTAAAAATATACGATAAACTTGCTAAAAAGTATGATTTTGCCACTAAAATAGTTAGTTTCGGAATTGAAGAACTTTGGCGGTGGATGTTTATAAGAGAGATAAAAAAACATATTAAAAACGGCGTTTTGATAGATGTGGCGAGTGCAACGGGTGAGATGTCAAAACTTAATTTTGAAAAAATGTATTTTATTGAGCCAAGCGCCGAAATGGTCAAAATAATGGTAGAAAAATTCCAAAAAAAAGGGTTTAAAAAAGAAGATTTTGAAGTTGTTTTTCAAGCAAGCCCTCATATAAGAATGAAAAAAAACAATCATGAAATCATTATAATTCAAGATACCGCAGAAAATATGCAAATAGAAGAAAAAGCTGATCTAGTGACGGCGTTTATGGCGCTTAGAAATTTTGATAATTTGAAAAAAGGGATGGAAAATCTTAAAAAACATATAAAACCTGGCGGATATTTTGCAATAGTTGAAATGGTGAAAAGTGACAGCATTATTGCAAAACCGATACTTTGGTATATGAATAAAATAGTTCCTTTAATAGCCGGAATACTTCTTGGAATGAAAGAGGAATATAAATTGCTGGGAAAAAGTATAGATTCATTAAAAGAAGAGGAAATTATAAATAACCTTGAAGGATTTAGGATTGTTAAAAAACAAAAACTCATATTTCCAATTGCCACTTTAATAATAGCGAAGAGAGATGACGGATAAGGTATTTGAAATAAACATAGGTGAGAATATTGAAGTTGTTATAGATTCGAGATTTAAGATAAAAGGTTTTATAGAATTTATAAGACTTTCTTTTAACAAACTTGAGATAAACGATAATCAGTATAAAATTTTTTATGATAAAAAAAATGTCAGAAAACACAAACTGCTTCTGCAGGCTATTGCCAATATGTATAAAAAGCAAAAAGGCGAAGATGAAAACCTACTTCATAAACTTCTTTTAAACTATAAAAAAGATTTAATTATAAAAATAAAAAAATATTCTGTTACTTTTGATGAAAAAGCTATATACATTACAATAAGAAAACTTTCAAGCAAAGAGTTTGAAATACTTTTTGCCAATCCTAAAAAACCTGTTTATAATTACATTAAAGGGCTTTTTTTATTTGATCTTATAGATATGAATAATGAAAGATTGGTAATAACTTTTAATGAAGAATCACAGAGAATCGTAAGCGCTCTTGCTGCCAAGCATTCTATTATGGGATATAAAACAATATTTAATATTAATGAAGATGAGTTTTCATATACTAAAAACTTCAGTGTGGAAGGCTCTTTAAAAGAGTATTTAAATAAAGTAAGAAACGCACTTGAGCTTTTTGGTGTATCGACTATTTATGAATTTGACAAAATAAAAAAAGAATATAGAAGACTTGCAAAAAAATACCATCCAGACCTTCACCGCCAAAAACCCGAACTAATCCAAAAAATTTATGCCAAAAAATTTACGAGAGTAAAAGAATCGTATGAACTATTAGAAGAATACTATTATCAAAAAGTTAAATAATTTAAAGTTTTTTTTGCAGTTTTCCGTTTAATTTCTTTTTTAGCCTGCTTAATGACTGAGGTCTTATGCCAAGGTGTGTGGCAATCATATGTTGTGGGACTAAATCAAACCAGTGTGCAGAATGTGATAGAAAATATAAAAGTTTATCTTCTGCTGTGTCAATTGTATAAGAAATTATGTAATTATGTAATGTAGAATAAGCTTCTTCGGCAAAAAGACGTCCAAGTTTTTGTCCAGCTTTAGTATGGTTAAATATAAAATCTACATCTTTTTTGTCAAATTCAATAAGCTCACAATCTTTTAAAACTTCAATAAATATTTTAGAGGGTGTGTTATTTAAAAAACTTTCATAATCAAAAGCAAAAACATTACTTAATCTTGCATACTCATCATTAAAAAAAATATGCCAAGTATATTCGTTTCCTTTTTTATCTATAATATAACCTCTTAATAAGCCCGAATTTACAAAATATGCCTTTTTACATACATCTCCTGCAAAGTGAATAATTTCCTTTTTTTTAAATTTGACGACTTTTGATCTATTTTTAATAATCAGCCATTCTAATTTATTTAATTTCACATATTTGGATAAAAAGCTTTGTAATTTATCATACATTTTCAGCCTTTTATTAAATATATATTAATAAAATGTTAACATAGGTTAATGAAATTCGTAAAAAAATTGTAAATAATTTTAAAAAATTCCATAAAAAAGGGGAATAAATGAAACATTTAAAAAAAATGATTTTAACGATGTGTTTATGTGTAAATTATCTTAATGCCAATGCGTTTGTGGAATGCAGAGGTGGGCTTGCATATAATTGTTCAGTATATGATGGGTATAAGTCATGCTGCAGATGGCCGGAATGGGATTATATGTGTCAGTCCAAAACTTCCGAAAGAGAATATTTAAAAAACGACAGGGCTTCTGAAATTTTAAAAGATATGTTTCCGGATGAATATCAAAAGTATTTAATTAAAGAAGGAATTTTAAATTTGGGTGAAAGTTTTACGCCTGAAGAAATGAATGAAGCAATCGACAATGCTTTGAATGATTCATTAAAACAAAGAGAAAAATATTTAATTACCCAGTATGGCTCATATGACAAAATTCCTCCGGATGAATATCAGAAATTAAGATTAGAACAAGCCATGGCGAATTTAAATAGTATAGAAGAAACGGAAAATATGCAAAGAGCAATAAACGATGCATTAAAAGATGCAATAAAACAAAGAGAGAAATATTTGATTAATAAATATGGTGGGGAAGAAAATATTCCAGCTGATGAGTATCAAAAACTTCAGCTTACTAAAGCATTAATAAATTCTCAAGACGTATTGGAAAGCGGGCAGCTTGAAAATATTGTCAACAATGCTTATATGCAGAGCTTACAACACGCTAAAGAGTTACTTATAAAAAAATACGGAAGTGAAGAAAATATTCCGAAAGATGAACTTGCTAAAATCAGAGAAACAGAAAAAATGTTAAATTCTCCAATAATACAAAAAACCAAATAAAGGATGAGAAATGAGAAAGGTTGTTTTTATCTTTTTATTTGCTTTATCAGTGTTTGCCTATACAAATAATCAACTAACAAAAGAAATTGTTAACGGGATATTTTTTATGTTAAAAGCTGATAAAACATTGTCTGGAATTGTTATTGAAAATAAAGTTAAAAAAGAGATTGCGAATTACAAAAAAGAGACCAAGTTTTTATGGAACTTTGCCGCAATAAGGCAGATTATTATTAAAAAACTTACCGGAAATTATGGGATTTTTACGATTAAAGCCGTTTCCTTATATGATGAGAGTATAACTTTTGATATTCATGTTTCTTTTGAAGAAAAAGAGGGGCAAGTTATTATTAAAAACGTTAAATTTACTACTGACAATATTTATAAGGCACAAGAGAACAATTATTTAAAATTAGTATATACAAATGTAGAAATGTTAAGAAAAATACATAATATTACCAATATAAATAAAATATTAAACAACTTAAGTGCATTAAGCATATATCAAACAGATAATAAATATAATATATATCTTACATTCGGCGCAAAATATACTACGAATGCTTCATTGGTTGGTGAAAACAGCGAAGAAATTAGCAAAAAGAATGATTTAAGCTTTAATTATGGAATACAGATTAGTAAAAATATATTGAAAGAAAATACAAACAATTATTTCAGTTTCGGTGTATTCGGCAATAAATATACAGATGTGAAAATGTATGATAGTAACTCAATTCATTTATCATTTTCTCAAAACTTTTATAAAGATAAATTTACATTAAAAGATCAAATTACTCTTACACATAATTTTTTAGATGGTAAAGAGTTTTCTTCCATTGTAGGTTTTGGCGTTGGAGTGGATTATTACTGGGATTTTAATAAATGGACGGAGGTTACTTATAATTATTCAAGAAACGTATATTACAATGATGTGGACTCTGCAGAGAATAAAAATGGATATACCCATTATTTCAGTTTGGCACAGAAATTAAAAAGAAAATCTTTAATTATTGATGATTACACAACTTATTTAAGTGCTAAAATAAAATATACAAGAGATCTTACAAATGGTGAGAATTATGATTCAAAATCTGTAGGCTTGGTATTGTCAGTTCATCAAATGCTTCCTAAAAATTATTTTGTAAGTGCGATTTATTCATACAACAGAATTAAGTTTGATAATATTGATGAGGATATAAATACAAACAGAAAAGATATTCAAAACTCAATGGATTTGATTTTAAATAAAAAATATTCGGCAAAAATGTCTTATTATTTGTCTCTCTCCTATTTAAATAATAATTCAAACGACAACACCAATGATTATACATCTAAATCAATAGGATGTGGTATAGAATATTTTTATAAATAATCACATCCATTCAAGAAGTTTTTCAACTTCTTTTACCTCGTAACATTTAATAGACTCTTCCATAGGCTTACTTGGGACTATGGCTTTTGTAAATCCAAGATTTGCCGCCTCTTTTATTCTCTGATCAAGTCCCGGGACGTCTCTTATATCGCCTACAAGGCTGACTTCTCCGATAAACACGCTTTCTTTGCTGATTTTTCTGTCCCTAAAACTGCTAACGATTGCAGCTATTACAGCCAGATCCGCGGCGGGTTCGTTTATCTTGATACCGCCGGTTACGTTAATAAATACATCGTATTGGTTAAAAGGCAGGTTCAGTTTTTTTTCAAGAAGTGCCAAAATCATATTCAGTCTTGCCAAATCAAACCCTGTGGCGCTTCTTTTCGGGATTGAGTAACTCTCGCTAACAAGCGCCTGAACTTCCAAAACGATAGGGCGCGTTCCCTCCAGAACGACGGTTATTGCGCTTCCCGGAAGGGCTTTTTTGGAAAAAAACGATTTGTTTTTGGCGCTGGTAAGACCATGTTTTGTCATTTCAAATATTCCAATTTCACTGGTCGAGCCGAATCTGTTTTTAAAAGCCCTTAATATTCTAAGTTCCCTGCTGGCGTCTCCTTCAAAATACAAAACCGTATCAACCATGTGTTCAAGGACTCTCGGTCCTGCAATTGAGCCTTCTTTTGTGATGTGTCCTATGATAAAAATAGGGGTTTTTGTCTCTTTTGCAGCCCTCATAAGCTCAAACGTGGCTTCTCTGACCTGTGAAACACTTCCTGGGGCTGATTGAAGGTTTTCGGAATAGATTGTCTGAATTGAATCGATTATTACTAAATCATAACCTTTATTGATTTCATCAAGAATGTTTTCCACAACTATTTCAGGCATTAAAAAAAGATCTTTATTTTTGATTCCGAGTCTGTCTGCGCGTATTTTAATCTGTCCCGGGCTTTCTTCTCCCGCTACATATAAAACTTTTTTATCAATATTTCCGGCCAGTTTCATCATAAGCGTTGATTTTCCGACCCCGGGACTTCCGCCTATTAGAACAAGGCTTCCAGGCACTATTCCTCCGCCTAAAACAAGGTCGAGTTCACTATCACCAGAGCTGAATCTTTCAATTTCTTCTTTTTCTATTTCTTCAAATTTTAAAACATTTGCTTTTTTAACGGAAGATTTTGAAGATGTTTTTTCTTCTTTTATTTCTACAAAGCTGTCCCATGCTCCGCATGCCGGACATTTACCCATCCACTTTGCGCTTTTATATCCGCATTCAATACATTCGTAAATTGTTTTTTTCTTAGCCATTTATTACTCTTTGTATATTTTCATTGTAATTAATCATTTCCTGAGTGTTTGAAATTATTAGCAGATATGCAACTCTCCATGTTACTATAGCCCCGACGAGCAATATAATATATAAAATGATTATCCATTTATGCCTGTTTAAATCTATATTATCTTCATCTTTAAATTTTATAATCAGTAACCCTATAAAAGCTGCGATGATAACTACTGATCCAAAATAAAAAATAATATCAGTCATACAATCCCTCAAGGATTCCTTCTATAAATTCGTTTTTATCAAATTTGATTAAATCTTCCGGCTTTTCGCCAACACCTACGAAATAAATAGGAAGTCTTAATTCATTTGCGATTGTAAATACACTTCCACCTTTTGCAGTTCCGTCAAGTTTTGTAATAATTACGCCGTCCACACCTATTATTTCTTTAAATACCTTTGCCTGATTAATGGCACTGCTTCCCTGTGTTCCGTCTATTATTAATATAATTTTATGAGGTGCGTTTTCATAGGCTTTTTTTGCAACGTTTACGATTTTTTTAAGTTCATTTTGAAGGTTTACTTTGTTGTGAAGACGGCCGGCCGTATCAATGATTGCGATATCAATGCCTTTGGCCTTTGCACTTGCTATGGTGTCATAGGTTACAGCTGCTGGATCGTGCCCCTGTTTTGTTTTGACTATCGGAATATCAAGTATTTCAGCCCATTTTGTAAGCTGTTCTATTGCTGCGGCTCTGAATGTATCCGCGGCACCTAAAATAACACTTTTGCCTTCTTTTTTAAATTTATTTGCAAGTTTTGCAATTGTTGTGGTTTTTCCGGCTCCGTTAACACCGATAATTAAGAACGTAAAAGGTTTGTCGTTGATTTCAATGTCGTTTTTTGGTGTATCAAAAACCCATAAAAGCTCTTTTTTTAATTTTTCTTTTGTTACTTCTTCCGGAAGTCTTTGTATTATTTTTTCAACAAGGTCGTAATCCATATCCGCTTCAAGAAGCGCTTCTTCAATTAAGTCTTTTGATATTTTTTCTTTTTTTTGTGATCCTACAACGCTTTGGAGCGCTTCTTTTGTTTTGTTAAGTCCCTTTTTTAAAATTGAGAACATCTAAAATCCTTCCGCTTTTAATATTTCATAAGGTGTGAAATTTTCATATTTTATCGTTTTGTTTTTATCTAAAACCACTATTGTGGGATATGTTTGTATATTAAAATAGTTTTCCAGGTATGTTGAGTTTGTTTTATAATATGTTGTGTTTAATTTTTTTAGGACAAGTTCTTGTGCTTTTGAATAAGTATTGTTGTTATCAAAAAGGATTATTGTTTTTTGTTTTGGATAAATTAGAGTGTTTTTTTTGAATTTTAGTTCAAAATTATCAAATTTAATTATTGTAATATCACTATTGTTTTTTGTATTTTTATTAGTTTTCGGTGTAATAATGGTTTGATTAGTTTCAGTTTTAATGTGATTTTCACCTGTTTTTGTATTTTTGGAACATGCAGTGAAAAAAAGTATCAAAATAAATGTTAAAATATATTTCAAACAAACTCCTTTTTCGTAATTTTATCAAAATTAGCTTAAATACATATCCTATTAAAAGGTTATTCGTTTTTAAGGGAAAGTAATGAAAAATGAATTTAGAAAAATATGTTTAAATATAAATAGATTTAATAAATACTATTATTCAAAAAAGATAGGTTGGCAACTTTACGAATTGTGTAAAGAGTATAAAAATATACTTTTTTTTATTCCTATGGAAAATGAAGTGGATATTCACTGGGTTTTAAAAAAATTAAGAAGAGAAAAAAAGAATATTTTTGTTCCATTTATGGAGGATTTAAGCTTTAAGATGGTAAAATATCAATTACCACTTATAAAGAAAAAATTTTCAATACTTGAACCTGTCAATAAGCAAAAAACTCGTATCAAAATCGATTTAGCAATAGTTCCGGTAGTTGGGATAGATTCCACATTTAGACGTATCGGTTTTGGAAAAGGTATGTATGACAGGTTTTTTGAAAGTTTGGGGTATATGCCTAAAGTGGTGTTTGTGCAACTTAAACCCTGTTTTTCAAAAAACGTATTAACTGAAAAACATGATGTTCGTGCAAATGAATATATAAGCTTTAATATTTATAAAAGGAGTAGAAATGAGCGTTTTAATAATTTTAGCCGTTATGATTTTATCCGCTCTCGCGGGATTTGTCATAGCCAAAAAAATGGATACGGCAAAATATGAAATATATGTAGAACAGGCAAAAGCGAAAGCAAAAGCAATTGAGCATGAAGCTGAAATTCTTCTTGAAAACACAAAAACAAAAGCAAAAGAAATGGAGCTTGAAGCTAAAAACGCATATGAGCTTCAAGAAATGAAGCTTAAACAAGAGTATGAAAATAAATTAAATGAGATTCTTAAAAAAGAAGAAGAGATTGAGGATTTAATTGAAAAACATATGAAAAAGGATGAAGAGCTTCAGAAGAAAATAGATGCGATTAGTAAAGAGAGGGAAGTAATTGAAAAATTAAAAGAACAATACAGACAAAAACTTCAAGAAGCACAAAAAATTCTTGAAAATGGCGCAGGGCTTACCAAAGAAGAAGCAAAAGAAATGTTGCTTAAAAAAACTGAAGAAGAACTTCGTGATGAGGTCGCACATTTAACAAGAAAGATTTTAAAAGAAGCTGAAAATGACGCAAAAAGAAAGGCTGAATTTATTATTGCCCAGGCAACAACAAGATATGCAGGTGATTTTGCGGGTGAGAGACTTATAAATGTTGTTCCTATCGGCGATGATGAAATGAAGGGAAGAATAATCGGAAAAGAAGGTAAAAACGTAAAAACCCTCGAAATGGTAACAGGCTGTGATATTATTATTGACGATACGCCTGGAGCTGTGACAGTTAGCAGTTTTAATATTTACAGACGCCAGATTGCTGTTGAAACTATTAAAAGGCTGGTGGAAGACGGAAGAATTCAGCCGGCACGTATTGAAGAAATATATGAAAAAGTAACTCAGGAATTTGAAGAAAAAGTAACAAAAGAAGGTGAAGAAATTTTAATAGATCTTGGGCTTTCCAATGCGGGAATTCATCCGGAAATTGTTAAACTTATAGGAAGATTAAAATATAGAGCAAGTTACGGGCAAAATGCACTTGCTCATTCACTTGAAGTTGCGCATTTGGCAGGTATTATGGCTGCTGAAATGGGTGGTGATGAGATGCTTGCAAAAAGAGCCGGGCTGTTACACGATATAGGAAAAGCCCTCACTCACGATTTTGGAGGGGATCACGTTACTTTAGGGTATGATTTATGTAAAAGATACAAAGAACCCGAAGTTGTTTTAAATGCAATAAAAGCCCACCACGGCCATGTAGAGCCTACAAGTATAGAATCAGCCGCCGTTTGTGCCGCAGATGCATTATCTGCCGCCAGACCTGGTGCTAGAAGGGAAGTGCTTGAGGCTTTCTTAAAAAGGGTAGAATCGCTTGAAAACATTGCCAAAAGCTATATAGGCGTAATAAACGCATATGCCCTTAACGCCGGAAGGGAAATCAGGGTAATCGTTGAAGCTGATCTTGTAAATGATGATGAAGCCGTATTAATGGCTAGGGATATTGCAAAAAGAATAGAAGAAGAAGTTAGTTTCCCGGGTGAAATTAAAGTAAACGTTATTAGGGAAAAAAGAGCAATAACTTATGCGGCCGCGTAAATCGAATGAGACATGTAAGAGCCAAAAGAGATAAGTAAGAGATAAGAAGGTGCGAAATGGAAATATTGGTTAAGCCTTGTGGTGAATTTTATACCAACTGCTATATAGTTGATAAAAAAATAATAATTGACCCGGGGGTAGGGGCTTTTGAGTTTGTAAAAACTCACGCCAAAGACCCGGTTGCCATTATAAACACTCACGGGCATTTTGATCATATGTGGGATGATAAAGCCATAAAAGAATATTTTAATATACCCGTTTATATTCATAAAAATGATGCTTTTATGCTTGAAAACGACCCCTTCGGTTATAATCCGCCAAGAGTAAAACCTGACTTTTTACTTGATGAAGGTGAATACAATATTGAAGGGTATAATGTAAAAATAAGGCATTTTCCGGGTCATACACCCGGAAGCATAACCATTGAAATAGGTGATGATATGTTTAGCGGTGATTTCATATTTGACGGCAGTATCGGAAGGGTTGATTTCCCTTATTCAAATCCTAAAGATATGAAAAAATCCATTGAGAAATTTTTAGAAATTTCATATGACAAAAGAATTCTTCCCGGACACGGACCTACTACCACAATTAAAAAGGCTCAAAAATTTTTACCTATGTGGCTTGATTATTTATAAAGTTTTATCAAAAATACAGGAAAATCCCTGTGTTTTTTAATTGTATGAATAATTTTGTATTCCATTTGCCATTCACTGAAGTAAGTTTGCAGTTCTTCTAAAGAAAAACCGAAATGCATCACATCATCATTTCCTCTTGTATGAAAGCTTCCGTCTTCTTTTACTAAATCCGCTAAAATGGCAAAATTTGTAATTTTGGATAGTTTATTAGATAGTTTCTTTATATCTTTGATGTGATGAAGGGTCATTGATGAAATGACAAGATCAAAGTTTTCATTTATTTCAAAAATATCCTTTTGATAAGCTTTTGCGGATAAATTAAGTTTTTTTGCTTTTTCGTTAAATTTTTCAATCATTTTGACTGAAGTATCTATTCCTGTTAGATTTTTTACATAAGGGGTGATATTTATTCCCACAAGCCCGGTGCCACATCCAAATTCGAGCACTTTTTCATTTCCTTTTAAATGTGGGATTATGTTGCTAACTACTGCTTTTGCAAGTTCAACGCGACGAGGTAAATCATCCCATGTAATTGCGTCTTTGTCGAACCTGTTGGGGATTTTTTCTTTTTGCATTGTAAAATTTTCCATTGAAATTTTCACTTATAATTTTATTCCCTCATCCCTTAATGCCCTGTGAATATGGCTCATTTGCTGCGCTTTGTTTCTGCACCATTCAGGTGCAAGCAGGTTTTCACTTCCTGCCGTCATTCTTTGGATGGAAATATTTTCAGGCAGCATTTTTATAGCTTTTATAAGAGTATCAATATATGTCTGTTCGTCAATAGGTGTAAAATTTCCTTTTTTGTATTCAAGGGCTAAAAGGGTGTTTTCCGTAACATATAACGGATGAAATTTAATCGAATCAATGTTTAATTCAATGGTGTCTTTTACGCTTTTTAACATATCTTCCACGGTTTCGCCGGGAAGGCCGAAAATAAGATGTCCGCATACATTTAAACCTAAATCTTTTGTTTTTTTTACGACTTCTTTTACATTTGTGAAATCATGCCCCCTGTTTATTTTTTCAAGTGTTTCGTCGTTTGAACTCTGAATTCCGTATTCGACCCATACTTCGTATTTTTTGCTGAGACTATACAGATATTCGAGTGTTTCATCGGTAATGCTGTCAGTTCTCGTTCCTATGCTGATTCCCACAACATCAGGAAAAGAGAGGGCTTTTTCATATAATGTTTTGAGTGTTTCAAAGGGTGCGTAAGTATTGGTAAAACTTTGAAAATACACTATATATTTTTTTGTATTGTAATATTTCTGCAATATTGGAATTGTATTAAAAAACTGCTCTTCAAGAGCATTTAGCTGCTTTTGTAAAAGAGGATTTTCTTTTGACTTAAGGTTAAGTGTGATCCTTTCTTTTGCAAAATTCGGTGAAAAGCTTTCATTTTCACAAAATATACACCCGCCCCTTGCAACGGTCCCGTCAATATTAGGGCATGTAAATCCGGGAATCGAAATAGGAACCTTTTTAACATTGGTGTGAAATTTTTTCTTTAAATATTTTCCAAAAGTATATAATCTCTTCATCTATCCTCTTTTTTGCCACTTTATATCAAAAAGTTTGGGTTTAATCAAGAAAAAAGAGAAAATTTCTCTTAAAGAATAGGATAATCGCCGTCAAAACATGCAAAGCAATAATTTTCTTTTTTATCTTTTATAGCTTTGATGATAGAATCGATTGACAAATAAGCAAGGGAATCCGCTTCAATATATTTTGCGATTTCTTCAGTAGATAATCTTGAAGCTATAAGTTCTTCTTTTGTAGGAGTGTCAACGCCGTAATAACAAGGACCTGTCGTAGCAGGACTTGCGATTCTCATATGCACTTCTTTCGCGCCCGCTTCTTTTAGCATTCTTACTATTCTTCTGCTTGTAGTTCCCCTAACAATGGAATCATCAATAACAACCAGTCTTTTACCTTCAATTTTGTGTCTGATAGGGCTTAATTTCATTTTTACTTTTAAATCCCTTATTTCCTGTGTAGGTTCTATAAAAGTTCTTCCCACGTAATGGTTTCTCATAATTGCCATTTCAAAAGGAATACCACTTTCTTGCGCATATCCAAGTGCGGCTGCAACGCCGCTGTCAGGCACCGGCACAACCATATCGGCATCAACAGGTAGTTCTCTTGCAAGTTCTCGCCCCATCTGTTTTCTTGTGCTGTATACGTTTTTGCCGAATACATTAGAATCTGGTCTGGCAAAGTAAATGTATTCAAAAATACACTGCTTAGGAATTGGGTCAAAAATCATTTCGCTTTTAATTTCATCATTTTCAAATATAATCATTTCACCGGGTTTTACGTCTCTTACATATTCGGCACCCACAAGTTCAAAAGCGCAGGTTTCACTGGCAACTATATATCCGCCGCTTTTTAGTTTACCAAGTGAGAGAGGTCTAAATCCAAACGGATCTCTTATTACAAACATTTTGGTTCTGCTTAAAATTACTAATGAAAATGCACCTTTTATTCTTTTTACAGCATCTATGATTCTGTCTTTTAATCTTTTTTTCTCATAATTTTTTGCAATCAAATGAATAAGGTTTTCCGTATCCATATTTGTTTGAAAAATAGCTCCGATTTTTATAAGCTCGTCTCTAATTTCTTTTGCATTGACAAGATTTCCATTATGAACAATTGAAATTTCTCCAAGTCCGTATCTTGCAAATACAGGCTGTGCATCAAGGATGGAATCATCACCGGCCGTTGAATATCTGGTGTGACCTATAGCCATATTACCTTTTAATATTTTAAAATGTTCTTCTTTAAAAATTTGAGTAACAAGTCCTCTGTCTTTTACAGTTTTAATATGTTTGCCGTCACTACTGCTTATTCCAGCTGCTTCTTGACCTCTGTGCTGCATCGCAAAAAGAGCGTAATATGCTAATTTGCTTGCATTTTCGTTTCCGTAAATACCTACTACCGAACACATATATTATCCTTTATATTCCTAATGCATCATTTATTGAGTAAAGCCCCGGCTCTTGATCAATTAGCCATTTTGAAACTTTTATGGCACCTCTTGCAAATGTTTCTCTGCTTGTTGCTGTATGGTTTAATTCTAAAAATTCGCCTTCATTGTAAAATCCGACAGTATGGCGTCCTACAACGTCACCGCCTCTTACAGCAAATACACCGATTTCATCTTTTGTTCTGGCACCAACATGTCCGCTTCTTCCTGTAACCATAACTTCTTTTAAATCAAGACCTCTTGCTTTAGCACAACTTTCTGCAAGAGTTAAAGCTGTTCCACTTGGAGCGTCCACTTTGTATCTATGATGCTGTTCTACTATTTCTATATCAAAATCTTTTAATTTTTCACTTACCATTGATACCAGTTTATTTAAAATAGCAACACCTAAACTCATATTTGTCGCATACAAAACAGCTGTTTTTTGCGATACTTCAAGCATTAGATTTTTTTGGTGGTCATTTAACCCAGTTGTTGCAATTACAAGAGGCTTTGGATTTTCAAGAGCCGCTTCTAAAAGTGCCTGTGTAGCTACAGGTGCTGAAAAATCAATTACAATATCGCAGTTTTCAAGAAGTGTTTTTGCATCATTCGTAATTATTGTGTCTTTTTCAAATTCAATTGTCTGTTCCCCTTCAAACATAACTGCACCAAGTGAATCATCAGAGTTTTTAATAATATTTACAAGTAGCTGACCTACTCTTCCTGTCGCACCTACAATTCCGTATTTCATTTTAGACCTTTAAATTTTTTACGTATTTTACCACATTTAATGCCGCAACCGAACCATCGCCCGCAGAAGCTACAACCTGTTTTACACTGTTTTGCCTAACATCTCCTATTGCATAAAGACCATCTAGTGAAGTTTTCATATTAAGGTCGACTTTTACTTCCCCATATTCGTTTAATTCGCATATATCTTTTACAAGTGCAGAATTTACATTCATTCCTACAAATACAAAAACGCCGTCAACTTTCAGCTCTTTAGTTTCTCCCTTTTGATTAATAACAGCAGTATTTAAAAAAGGTGTGCCTTTTACTTCTTCAATCGTAGTATTGTATAAAATTTCAATATTTTCTTTATTCTTAACTTTTTCAATTGTAAGAGGCGATGCCCTAAATTCATCTCTTCTGTGTATTAAGTATACTTTTTTAGCTATATTACTGAGATATAACGCTTCTTCAAGTGCGCTGTCTCCGCCGCCTACAACTGCTACATCCATATTTTTATAAAAATACCCGTCACATACTGCACAATAACTTACGCCTTTTCCGATGTATTCTTCTTCGCCTTTAAATCCGGCTCTTTTAGGCGTAGCACCTGTTGCAAGTATTACGGCTTTGCTTTGATATTCGTTTTGAGATGTTTTTACCTGGAAAATATTATCTTTTTTTTCGATATGTTGGACTTCTTCACTAATAATTTTAGCTCCGAATTTCATAGTTTGTTCCGGCCAGCACTGCATTAGTTCAAGTCCGCTTTTTACTTCGCAAACACCAGGATAATTTTCTATTTCACTGCTTTGTGTAATTTGTCCACCGGGTGTAAGCTTTTCTATTATTAGCGTATTAAGTCCCATTCTTCCTGCATAAAGTCCTGCACTAAGCCCGCCAGGACCTGCACCTATGATAATAACATCATACATTTTGTCTCCTTAAATTGACATTGAAAAGTGGATGTATTTCCATTTTTCATTATCAATTTTCAATAACTTCAAGAGGGCTGTC
The DNA here is from genome assembly GCF_054656815.1 of Nautilia lithotrophica. Classification (NCBI taxonomy): domain Bacteria; kingdom Pseudomonadati; phylum Campylobacterota; class Epsilonproteobacteria; order Nautiliales; family Nautiliaceae; genus Nautilia; species Nautilia lithotrophica. The sequence goes on along the minus strand of NZ_BAAHXN010000001.1, from coordinate 797,211 downwards.
TTGTTTGTATAATTTTTTGTTGTATTGTTTTATATTTAATGCCACAGGAACTTGATAAATATTTAAAAATTGAATAATTTTAATTATAGTATTTATTCCGGCAGTTGTATAGATTATATTTTTATAATCTTTTCTTTGTTGGTAAATATCGATTGCCAATACGGGATATTTGGGATTTATTTTTTTTACTAATTCATTTATGTCATTCATTCTTGACGAAAATATTATAAGTGTATATTCTTTTTCTTTCGGTTCAAAAATTTTATGTTTTTCGTAAAGGACAATTTTATTAAAATCAAGAAATTTATACTCTTTAAATTTGTAGTTATAATAGAAGAAAAATGCAGCTACCATTAACGCTCCAAAAAAGGAGCTGAATGTATAAAAAAATCTGCTTTTCAATTATGAAAGAAGTGCTTCGATTTTTTCAACATACATTTGTTTTGGTGCAGCACCAATCATTGCGTCAACCGCTTCACCATTTTTGAAGAAAATTACCGTAGGAATACTTCTAATTCCGAATTGTCCAGCTATTTCAGGCGCTTCATCAGTATTAACTTTACCTACTACTACACCTTTTTCTTTGTATTCTTCTGCAAGCTCTTCAATAATTGGAGCAATCATTCTACAAGGACCACACCAAGGTGCCCAGAAATCTACTACTACAACATCATTGTTTTTTACTGTATCTGCAAAATTTTGTGCATTTAGTTCTAATGCCATAAAATCTCCTTAAAATTTTTAGTTATTATACACAAAAAAAGATAAAAACTCTCATTTATAAGAAAAATTTAATAGTATATTAGTTATTGGTTATTGGTTGATGGTTGATGGTTGATGGTTGATGGTTTAGTGACAGACACAAAAAGTGTTATAAAAAAAGCCCAAAAGGGCAGGAAATTAATGATCTACGTTGTCGTTTACGTCTCTTACTGCAAATAAAGAGTCAAGAATTGAATAAATTGCAAGACCTAAACCTAAACAACCAATAATAATTAATACTTCCATTGTATGAGGTGGAAGATATGCATAATTAGTTAGTTCAGCTAATTGATATACACCATTTGCTTGATCACCTAATCCGTCAACTCTATCACTCATAGGAACAATGTTACCCCCGTAAATAAATGCTTGTCTCATGAAAAATGTTCCGATAATTGCTGAAATAGCACCAATTACAGCTAATGTTTTATTTTTTGTTGCCCATAAAACAACAGGAATAGCAATACCTAAAATAATCCATGTCCAATACATTGGACTAACTGGAGTTCCACTTATAATTAGTGAAGTCCATTTTGGATCAACACTCATATAGTTAACTACTTCATATAAACCAGCAACTATAGCTAAAATTAATCCTGCTTTGATCAATAAATTCATAGTTTCTTCATAATATGGTTTGTTTTTTAATCCTAAAAATGAAAATACCATTGCACCTGCAACACCTGTTAACGCACCTGAAATTAAGAAATATAACCATAATAATGGAATATCTGTCCATAAATGTCTTGGATCATTTAAATTAAATAATAGACCCTGGATATAAAACTCAATAAAATCAATAATAATACCCATAATTACTAATAAACCTGCAAGTTTTCTTGCTAGTTCTCTTTTATTTGTAATCAAGAAATAAATTTCAATAAAAGTAAATGGTATATAAACAGCATATAGCGGTAGCATTAACCACATACCACTCTGTGGTTGAGGATTTAACACCATCCAATAAATGTTAATTGGATTACCCCAGTCACTAGCGATTGATGTCATACCACCAAGTGCCATAGCAATACCAAAAGTCATAAATGCTGCTGCAACTTTAGGAGCTATTTTTACATGGAACAGTTCTGCTAAAGCAGTAAGGAAAATAAGTGCACTACCACCATATAACAGGTAAGTATATTGAGATACAAAAATACCCCATGGTTCTGCTTTATTTACTTCTTCAATGTGCTCTAAATGAAAGATTTGCTCTTTTAAAGCCATAGCAATTTGTTTAGTGTCTTCTAAATTACCAGCTGCTGCAAAAACTTGTGCATTATTTACAAAATCATGAAAAAATCTAAGAGAATAGATTTCGTACCACCCAATTATACCAATAGCTAATAATACGTAAGCTATTAACATAGTTTTATTAAATAAAAGTTGTGTAATACTAACTTTTCTTATATTAAGCCCGCAACAATTAATGTATTCATTCATAATAGCTCCTTACGCTTTTTTCCACTCAGGCTTTTTCGCGTTAGCCTCAGCTTCATATTTGGCTTTAAAGTCAGCCCATTTGTGTCTTTTTACATTTCCAAGAGTTCTTTTTGCGTATTCTTCATCTTCTGGCACTAGATAGAATAATTTAGGAAGTGTGCCTTCATCTTCTTTAAGAACGAAAAATTCTCTTTGTTCAAGAACTTTAACTATGTCTGAGTTTGGATCTTCAAGGTCACCAAATGTTCTAACTTTTGTAGGACATGTCGCACTACATGCTGTAGTTCCGTATTCTTGAATTCTTCCATCACAGAATGTGCACTTATCAACAGCATGTTTAGTTTCATCTACAAATCTTGCTTCATATGGACATGCTTCCATACAACCTTTACAGATAATACACATATCATAATCAACTTTTATAATTCCACCTTCTGCAAAATGCGATGCACCTGTCGGACATACTGTAACACATGGAGCGTCTTCACAGTGGTTACATTGAGATGGATAAAAGTTTAAAAAGGCATCGGCTAATGTTGTTCCACCTTCAACGATACCAACCCAAATCCTTTGCTTATCAGCACCGAGCATTACCCCGTTTTCGTCTTTACATGCTACTTCACATGCTCTACAATCTATACAGTTTTGATATTCTAATGCCATTGCGTAATTAGCCATTTTTTACACCTTTCTAATTGTTACAAAAGTTTCGTTCATACTTGCAGCTCCGATAATCGGATCAGTATGATCTTCTGCAATTGTAGCTTGAGAAATTCCGTTATTTCCACCAAGTGTAAGCATTGGTGATTTACTTCCCATACCTGTTGCAACAAAAATAGTATCTTTTCTTATTCTTTTAGTTGGATATACTTTTCCAATAACTTTTTGACCAGTTCTGTTAGTAAGTTCTACTTCATCTTTAAATTTAACGCCAAGTTCTTTAGCAAGTTCGTCGTTAATCCAGATGTAGTTATAGTTCATAAGGTCAAGTAGCAGATAGTTATTAGGATGTGAACTTTGTGTAAAGTATCCATGTCTTCCTACTACAAGTCTTACTTGATTTCCTTTAGGTTCTTCAAATAATGAATCTCTCCATTTAGGGAATTTATAAAGTGTTTCTTCTTGTCCGTTAATAGGGTTTTTGAACTTTTTACCTTCTAAGTTTCTTAGTGCAAGTTTAATCCATTTACCTTTTTTAGGTTTAATGCAGTAATCTTTTGGAAGTTTTGAGTATTTATCGTATAGGTCATATACTGCACCAGCTTTATCTTCATAATCTTTTTTAAGAACTTTTAAGTGTTCATCAATAGCTTCTTCAATTGCATCTTCAATTCCAGGCCAGTAAGCTCCATATTCTTTTGCAATTTCAGCAGCTTTTTTGCCATAAATTTCACTCATTACTTCTTCATTGAATTCTTCAGGAGTTTTTTCATATGCCGCACTAAGTTTGAATGTGGCAATGTCTAATCCGTCTTCACCTGCATGTTCAAGAATTTTTTCTACAAGTTTTTCGTCTTTAATATCAGCTTTTAATTTTTCTTCATCAATTTCAAATTCATCAGTCAGATATTTAGCAACATTGAAATCAGCAGGAAGTTCTACTTCCATCTCATCAGCATCCCAAGTATATTTGAATGTAATAGCTGCTAAATCTTTTTCAACTTTTTCACTAAGTTCTTTCATAATATTATAAAGCGGTTTAGTTGAATACATTGGTTCCATCGTTGCACTTCTCCAACCAATTACAGGTTGACAAAGTGTTCCAAATGATTTAATAGGTGAAGTTCTTTCAAGATACGGTGTATCAGGTAAAATAACATCCGCATACATTGCTGTATCGTTTGGAATGATGTCTATCACTACCACTAAATCCATTGTATCAAACATTTCTGCCGTTTTTTCGTATCCAGGAACTGACTGCATTGGGTTTTCTCTGTAGATAAACATACCTCTAACAGGATATTCACCATCAGCAAGTTTTTCGCCTTTTTTCCATTTTGTGTTAATTTCATGCACTTTGTTTCTGAAAATCTGCCAGCTACCTTTTGTAGGGTTTAATAGCGGGAATTCACCTTTAGGGTTTGTGGCGATATCTATTCTTGTTTGAGCATTGTCATAAATTGGAAAATCTTCGTATTCGTATTTTTCAGCTTTAAGGCCGCGCCCAAGTAATATACCACCAGGTCTGTTAACACATCCGTGTAAAACATTAAAGATTGCTTGAGCACGTCTGAAATCAAAATCTTGATAATACCAAGTTGATTTTCTACTTCTGTAGCAGTTTGCCGCACCTTTACTCTCTTCAGCCGCATCAGAAAATTCTTTTGTAAGTCTTCTGATAGTATCAGCAGGAATATCAGTAATTTTTTCAGCCCATTCAGGTGTATATTTACTACCTTCTCCATTTGTAAAGTATTCAACTAATTCATCTAAACCATCAGCGTTTTTAGCTAAATAGTCAGCTTTATAAGGAGTTTTATAATAACCTTTGTTAATAGTTTCATGGATCATAGCAAGCATTAGTGCAAGGTCTGTTCCAGGTTTAATTGGAACAAATTCATCAGCTTGTGCTGCAGTATTTGTATATCTTACATCAACATACACTATCTTTGTTCCTCTTTTATGTCCTCTTCTGAAAAGGTCAAGTGTATCAGGAGTTACGATAGCTTCTGCTCTGTTAGCACCTAGCATTAAAACATATTTGCTTCTTCTAAAGTCAGCACTACCCCAACTTCCATATGTTAATTTATTAGCCATAAATGCAGGGGCAAAACATGTAGTAAAATGGTCAACAAATATTGCACTACCTACACCATTTGCAAATGTTGCAAAAAGTGGTTCTTCAGCACCAGCACCAGCACCGAATGCTATAGCACTTCTATTGTCTTTCTCTTCATTGTAAATTTTGACCATCTTTTGTCTAATATATTCATACGCTTCTTCCCAAGTAGCTTTTCTAAATTTACCTTCACCTCTTTTTCCTACCCTAATAAGAGGCCATTTTAATCTGTCAGGATCATATGGAGCCGCAAGTCCGGCATTACCTCTTGCACATAAAAAGTTTCTTGATTTTGTAAAAAGAGGGTTTGGATCTAATTTTACAACTTTTCCATCAACATTTCTAGCTATAGCACCACACATATTAACACACATACCACAAAATGTAGGAATGTATTTTGCGTTTTTGATGTCCTTTTCTTTTTTCTCTTTAGCACTTTCGGCATCTTTATACGCACTTAAAGCATACGCTGAAGAACTTGCAAGCGTAACACCTGCAGCCGCAGCCGCTGAGCCTTTTAGAAAGTTTCTTCTTTTGAGATTTATAATTTCAGACATTTATTCTCCTTTTAGGAATTTACCAAATAATAGTATCAAAAAAAAATTAAAAAGAAGTGCCAAAAGGCACTTATAAGTTAAATTTATGTTAATTATTAAAAATATTAGAAGTTATATCTAATAAACGCTCTAATATCTGATGCTTTTTTAACATAAGGCATTTTATATGCTGTATATGTGTCTGGATCCATCATCATACCAAAGAACCCGTCACTTCCAGGATAATCATATTTAATGTATGTATATCTAAGTCCTGCTGTTAGATGTGGAATGATTTCAGTGTTATAGTAAACATCTACAGCCTTACCTCTTACAGATGCGATGCTTCCTACTAATGTATCTTCACCATATGTAAAGTTTCTCCAATATTTGCTACCTTTTACATAACTAATTCCAAATCTGTCTCCGTCATTAAATCCAGGCATATCAGCACCAATCCAAATACTATGACCAGTATGTGATTTAGCTGCAATATTGCCTGAAGGTGTATTGATATAAGCGTTTTGCCCATTTGTAGAAGTTTTGCTGTATCCATAAGAAATAAATGCTTTTGTATCATCCAAGAAATCGCTAATTCCATCACCAATTCCATCAGCTTTGAATATAACGTTTTCACCAAAATAGTTACCAAAATCTCTCATTGTTTTTTCATTCTTAGTCATATTTAACTCATAACCTTGAACATGCCAAGCCCAAACTGTTTCAGTCCATAAAGAATATTGTCCGTTGTCATAAGGAACGAAAATAAATCCAGCAAAATCCATATTATCAAGAGCAGCTTTTGCATAATTTCTTCCTAAATTGTCATTGAATTTACCTGTTGAACTTGAGTATCCTCTTCCGGCACAAACTTTAAACCAAGTTCCCCAATCACCAAAACTATCAGAAATTTTTGAAAATTCACCATTTCCGATTTTGAAACTGAATCCGTCAAATTCCATATTAATTAAATGTGCAAGCGGTGAATTTGGATTGTCACCTTCTCTTAAGTTTGCAGGATACCCGTTTGTAGCTGGTCTTCTTCCAGCACTAAACATGAAATCATCACCGAAATAGTAATTAAAGAAAGCTTCTTTAACCCTTACAGTAACATCATCAGGTGTTTCGTTTGCGAACCATGGTGTATTTTGCCATGGACCATTTTCATCGTTCATACCATAGATATTATTAGCTTCAATTTTGATTGTTCCTTTTAAATTGTCACTTGGTTTAGCTACACCAGTTAAAATTACTCTGTTAGTTAAAATATTGTTAGTATAAGTTTTTTCAGGATGTAAATTATGTAAAGAATCCATCCATTCAGAAACTCTTTGAGAGATATGGTCATAAGTTGTTCTTAAATCGTAACTCCAGAATAGATGGTTATTTGCTACGATAGGAGCAACTTTTTTATAATATCTGTCGTTTTGTTCAGTCTGTTTTGCTTTTAATTCTTTTAATTGTTGTTGTAAGTCATTGATTTGTTTTTGTAAACTATCGATAGTAGGTGCTGCAAATAGTCCTGCAACTACTGTAGCTGAAAGTAGTAATTTTTTCATTTTATCTCCTTAATTGTTTTTTATTTTTTCCGGGGAAGAATGAAACCCGAAAATTAAACAGCGAAAATTATAATAAAAAAACTTTAAACTACACAACAAAAATGTTAATTATAAGTTAATTTAATTACATACATCCGGCCGGTATCTGACCATTTAAAACATTGAAAAGGAATACTTTTAGTTGTTTGAGTTTGCCTCTTTTGATTATTTTTTCCAAACCTTCAGCAGCTTTTGGGTTAAATTGTCTGGTTTTTTCAATTAGCGGCTTTGCATCGTCTTTAAATAAATTTAGTAAATCTTCTTCGTTGTGAACATTTAATTTTTTCAAAAGTTCAGGAGCTTTTATGCCATATTTTGGGATATGCTTTACGTATCTTATATATGCCCTGTATCCGTCGATATAGGGGCTTATTGCGTAAAGTTGCGTCGATAGAGCAAGTGCGATAAATACAGATGTTTTGAGTTTCATATCTTCCCCTTTTATATTCGAATGAATATTAATTCATTCTCAATCAGTATATTAACTCTTTTTTCCTTAAAGAAAGCTTAATATAAATAAAATTTATAACAATATTATAACAATTTTTTGATTGCGTTTATATATTAAATAATGTTTTTACAAAAATATAAGAAAAATTTTTTATTTGTTATAATTTCAACAAAAAAGGTTAAAATGAACGAAAAAGCTTATATTCTTTTGGCAAAACAAGAAGGTATTTCAAACAGGGCCGCAAAAGAGCTAATAGACAGAGGACTTGTTTATGCAAAAGATAAAAAGGTAAAAATTGCAAGAGGGCTACTTCCCGTAAATACTAAATTTAAAGTATTAAAATTTCCAAAACCCAAAAAAATTTTTGAAGATGAGAATTTAATAGCAATAGACAAACCCCCTTATATAACTAGTGAAGAAATATCTAAAATGTTTAAACATGAACTTCTTCACAGATTGGATAAAGAAACAAGCGGTGTTTTGATTTTAGTTAAAAACGAAAAATTTAAAAAAATGGCAATAGAAGAATTTAAAAAATACAATGTTTATAAAGAGTATATTGCATGGGTGAGTGGTATTGTGGCTGAACCCATGAAAATAGACCTTCCAATTAAAGTAATAAAAACAAAAAGCGGAGCACTTGCAAAGATATCAAAAGACGGAGAAGACGCCGTAACGGAAGTTGAGCCGATTTTGGCGTTTAGAACCAAATCGAAAGTAAAAGCAATAATCCACACCGGTAGAACCCATCAGATAAGAGCACATTTAAGAGCTGTAGAACATCCGATTTTGGGTGATGAAAAATACGGAGGTGAACCTTTTAAAAGGGTAATGCTTCATCACCATAAATTTAAGATATTTGATTATAATTTTGTCTCACCGGAACCGAGTGATTTTAAAATGCAGGAAGAAGTAAATAATTATAAGAAGAAAAAGAAGAAATAGTTAAAGGAGAAGTATGTTTGACAAGATAAGCGACGGCTTTAAAAGCGCCATTAATAAAATAAGAATGAAAGATGACGAAAAGGCACTTAAGAAGGCTCTTGACGAACTTAAAAAGAATCTTTTAAAAGCAGATGTTCATTTTAAAGTGGTTAAGGATCTGCTAAGAGAAGTTGAAATTGAAACAAAAAGAGCAGGGATAGGGAAGGCTAACTTTTTAAAAGCCCTTGATAAGGCCTTAACTAAAATTTTAACGGCTCCTGGTAATTACGGATTTGTATATGCATCAAAACCACCTACCATCGTTCTTATGACAGGTCTTCAGGGAAGCGGTAAAACAACTACCACCGCCAAACTTGCTAATTATTTAAAACAATTCAAAAAGAAAAAAGTTTTAATGGTTGCCGCAGACCTTCAAAGACTTGCAGCCGTAGAACAGCTTAAACAATTAGCAGAGCAAAACGGGCTTGATATATTTTACGATGAAAATTCAAAAGATCCAGTGGAAATAGCAAAAAAAGGCGTTGAAGAAGCAAAAGAGAAGTTTTATGACGTTGTTTTAATAGATACCGCAGGACGTCTTGCAATTGATGACGAACTTATGAATGAGCTTGTAAAAATTAAAGAAGAGGTAAATCCGCATGAAATATTTTATGTAGCTGATTCTCTTACAGGTAAGGATGCATTAAATACTGCCAAACAATTTGATGAAAAACTTGATATAACAGGCGTTATTCTTACAAAATATGATGGTGATGCAAAAGGTGGTGTGGCTTTAAGTATTGCACACCAGGTAGGAAAACCTTTAAGATTTTTAGGAACCGGAGAAAAAGTTCAAGATATCGAAGTTTTCGTTCCGGACAGAATAGTAAGCCGTATAATGGGGGCAGGGGATATTGAAGGGTTAGTTGAAAAAACTTCCGCAATAATTGATGAAAAAGAGGCTAAAAAACTGACTAAAAAACTTAAAAAAGGTAAGTTTAATTATGAAGATTTTTTAAATCAGCTTGAGCAGATGAAAAAACTCGGAAGTATGAAAAATTTGCTTAGTATGATACCTGGTATGGGTAATATGCTTAAACAGCTTGGAGATATTGATTTGGAAAATTCTGCCGAAATTAAAAAAATAAAAGCAATGATTAGTTCGATGACTCCAAAAGAGAGACAAAATCCTGAACTTATTAAGGAGAGTGCGAGCAGAAGAAGAAGAATAGCTCAAGGTGCCGGACTTAGCGTTCAGGAAATAAATAGAATTAATAAACAATTTCAAAATGCGGCAAAAATGGCTAAAAAATTTGCAGGTAAAAAAATGCCTAATATGAATGAGCTTATGAAAATGACTCAGGGCTTGAATTTTCCTAAATAATATATTAAAATTCCGAATTAATTTGTATATGGGTAGGTTTGGGCGGGATTAAACAAAATAAATTAAGGAGTAAACGTGGTAAAAGTAAGATTAGCAAGATTTGGTAGAAAAAAGAGACCTTTTTACAGAATAGTTGTAACCGATAGCAGAAAAAGAAGAGATTCTGGATGGATTGAATCAATTGGATATTACAATCCTATGACTGAACCTGCAACTGTAAAATTAGATCTTGACAGACTTAACTATTGGTTAGGTGTTGGTGCAAAAATGAGCGAAAGAGTTACTAAACTTAAAAAAATAGCAGAGGAAAACAACGCTTAATGGTTGTTGATTTTGTAACCGAGTTTGCTAAACTATTAGCATTTGAGCCTGAGCATGTCAGAGTTGAGGTAATTCCTCATGAGGATTTTGACGAAATAATTATATATGCAAAAAAAGCCGATGTAGGTAGAATTATAGGCAAAGAGGGCTCAATGGTAAAAGCCATAAAAACCGTGATTAGTGGATGTAGAGCAAAAGAAAATAAAAATTATAAAATAACGGTAAAAACAGAAGATGAATAAAATTCCTATTGCAAAAATAGGTAAAAGCTACGGAATTAAAGGGTGGCAAAAAATCCACCTTTTAACTGACTTTCCTGAACAATTTAAAAGTGGGAAAACTTTTCCTTCCGATAAAATAGACCTTACTATCGAAAAAATTGATTTAAAAAGAGGACTTGTTAAATTTAAAGGCATCGATACGCCGGAAGATGCGAAAAAGCTTACTAATAGAATGCTTTATACTACTAAAGAACAGACAAAAGAAGATATTAAACTTAAAGAAAATGAATATTTCTGGTTTGATATTATAGGCTGTGAAGTATATGAAGAAGGTGAGCTACTTGGGCGTGTTAAAGAGATAGAAAGAGCAAACGAAGCCGATTATCTTGTAATAAACACTAACCCAGAATTAATTGAAAAAAAATATCCTAAGAGATTTTTGATTGATTTTAAAAGACACGTAAAAGATGTGGATGTAGAAAATAAAAAAATTGAAGCTAACGGTGCAAAAGAGATACTCGATTCGCTGCTATGAAACTTATTTTCGTTACACTTTTTCCCGATATAATCAGTTGTTATTTTAAAGATTCGATTTTGAAAAAAGCGATTGATAAAAATATTTTTGAAATAGAATTTGTAAATTTCAGAGAATATTCAAATAATAAATATAAAAGAGTAGATACACCATTGACAGGTGGCGGAGCAGGTATGATTATAGATAATATTGCTCTTAGGGATTGCTTAAATGATTTAAAATCAAAACATAATAATTCAAAAGTAATATTTTTAACTCCGGTAGGGAAGATGTTTAATCAAAAGGATGCAATAAGACTTGCAAATGAAGATGTTTTAATATTAGTGTGTGGAAGGTATGAAGGCTTTGATGAAAGGCTTATAGAGGATTTTGCTGATGAAGTCTTGAGCATAGGAGATTATATATTAACTGGTGGTGAACTTGGTGCTTTGGTTATAGCTGATGCGGTTTTGAGAAATGTAAAAGGCGTATTGGGTAATGAAGAGTCATTAAAAGGTGAAAGCTTTGAAAATTCACTTCTTGAACCTCCTCAGTTTTCAAAAACAGGTGATGTGCCGGAAATTTTAAAAAGTGGTAATCACTCAAAAATTAAAGAATGGCAAACTAAACTTTCTGCTTTTAAAACGAAATTTCATAGGCCAGATTTAATTTCCATTGATAATAATGGTTTACTGAAATAATATCCTTGAGAATAATCTACTTTTAACTTTTTGATTGTATTGAAAATTTCTTCATTTTCAACAAATTCAGCAACCGTTTTTTTATTTTCTTTTTTTGCAAAGTTTACGATTGCTTCAACTATATCTTGTTTTGTTTTATCTTTATCTATATCTTTTATTAATATTCCATCAATTTTTATAATATCAGCTTTTGCTTCAATGATTCTTGTAAAATTTGAATATCCACTTCCAAAATCATCAATAGCTATTTCTGCATTCAAAGCTGTAACTTTTTTTATAAATTCAGTCATTGTATGTTCGAATTGTATTATTTCATCTTCGAGTAATTCAAAAGTTATCATGCCCTTTTCGGGTTCGAATCTTTCTAAAAGAGAATAAATTTGATTTCTAATAGATTCAATTAGAATGTCACTAGGTGAGAGGTTTATAGAAATTGGTATTTGTTTATCTTGAAAAATTTTAAATGTATTTTCAAGAACTTTTATTGTTATATTACTATAGAGTCCAGCTTGTTTAGCAATTTCTAAAAAATGATAAGGAGTTAAAATATCACCAGATTCGTTTATAATTCTTACTAAAGATTCATACTTTATGATTTTTTTTGTAGAATTATCAATAATTGGCTGAAAAAGTGAAATAACTTTATTATGTTTTAAAGCATATTTTATTGTTTTTAAAATTTCCATATTTTTTAAAATTTCTACTTTTTTCTTAGCACATAAACCATTTGCTAAAATCACTCGTTTTTCAGAGTTTTCTATTTCATCAAAACCACTAATAGCATTTTCATATAAGTGTGTTTTTCCATATGCATAACTTATTTTAATTAGTGGATAATATTCAAAGCCATTAATAATAATAGGGTAATTTAATACATTTTTTACTATTTTATTAAAAATATCATTTAGTGATTCTTTTGAGAATTTTTCTATTAAAAATCCGAAAATACCTTCTTGAATATCGTATTCTTCAATATTTTTAAAATACTTTTTAAGTAAATTTTTAACTCTTTTTAAAAGTCTTATTTTGAGCTTTACAATGGTATCTTCATCGTATATGAGTTTTATGTTATGAAAATTATCAATTTTTATAAGAACCAATAAAGCTTCTTTTAATAGTTGTAACTTATCATTTATGAGTTTTTCAGCGTTGATATAATTTGTTACATCTTTTCTTAATGCAATAAATTCTTTAATATTGCCATTATTATCAAAAATGGGCTTTACAATAGTTTCTACATAATAAGCTTCTCCATTTTTTTTGCGATTTTTAATTAAACCTTTCCATGTTTTTTTATTTAAAATCGTATTCCATAGATCTTTAAATACTTCCTTTTTCATGTCTGGATGTCTTACAATGTTATGGGGTTGACCTATTAATTCCTCTCTTTTAAATCCAGATATTTCTACAAATGCATCATTTACATAAGTTATAATACCATTTAAATCTGTTTTTGAAACTATTAAACTTTCATCCACAATGTTTTTATATTGTTGTAATAAATTTATCTGTTTTTGTAATTCTATTTTATAAGATAGGATATTTTTCATTGTTGAAAAAAATTTACTTAGATCAAAAGGTTTTAGTAAAAAGCCATCAATATCTAAATCAATTGCTTTTAATAAAGTATCAGTATCAAAAAAGGCGGAAAGAAAAACTACTATTATATCAGGATGATTTTTTTTAATTTGTTTGGCCAGTTCAAATCCATTTATTTTAGGCATATTAATATCTGTTATTACTATATCGATGTTATTGTTTTTTAAAATTTCTGAAGCTTCTTTTCCATTAGAAGCTATTTTAATAGATTTAAATAATTTAGAAAATAAGGCTTTTCCAAGTTCAATAATTGTTTCATTATCATCAACAAACAATAAATTAAGTTTTTTAAGTTCATTTATCATTTCTATATCATACATCTCTCCCCTTTATATGGGAAATTATATCAAATTAATTGATAGTCCAACTAAAATTAATAAAAAAATATAAAGTATAATTTTGAAAATTAAAAAGGGTGTAACTTGTTGAGGAAAATATTATTTATTTTGATTGGTGTATATGTTTTTGCTCATCCGTTAAATTTAACTAAAATGGATTTTAATTTATCAAGTAAAATATTTCATTTAAGATTTGTTTCTTATAACATTGAAAAGGTATTTTCAAAAGAATTTGAAAATGAAAAAGAAATATCGGATTTCAAAAAAGAAATAGCAAATTACACCAAAAAACATTTAATTATAAAGGGATGTAAATTAAAGTTAATCGATTTTAAAGTGAATAACGAAATAGTAATTGATGAATATTTTTACCTGAAATGTAAAAACTATGATTTTTTAAAAATAAGATTTGACATGTTTTTTAAAGAAGACAACACGCAAACAGGTGTTTTAAAAGTTTTAGATGGCAATAAAGAATATATAATGAACTTCAATCCTCAAAATAGAATAAAGATACTTGAGATGGATGAAAAAACTTCATTTAATGATTTTGTTTTATTGGGAATTCTACATATTATTCACGGATTTGACCATATAACTTTTCTTTTGACGTTGCTGCTTCCGGCTATTATGTTTTCATTGTCTTTTAAAGATTCTTTAAAATCTATTTTGATTATTGCAACAGCTTTTAGTATTTCACATTCTGTATCTTTAATGGCCAGTGCTTTTAATATTGTTGAAATAAATCCAAATTTCATTGAAATACTTATAGCGTTAACAATATTTTTAACAGCATTAAATAATATTTATCATGCTGTTAATTACAAAAAAGAGTGGCTTATAGCATTTTTGTTTGGTTTTGTGCATGGTTTTGCTTTTTCGGAAGCCGTAAGAGATATTCATATTGATTTTAATAATTTTATAAAAATAGTGTTGGGTTTTAATTTGGGTGTTGAAATAGGTCAGATAATTATTATATTAAGTATAGGTCCTATTTTATATTATTTAATTAAAAAAGAAAATAAAATTTATAATTTATTGAATTTTGTTGCAATAATTTTATCGGTTTTATGGTTTTTTGATAGGGTGTTTGGTTTTCAATTTATCTCTTTTTAAATTTTTTGGTATAATTTCACTTCAAAATTAAGTGTGAATGCCGGGGACGGCCAATGGCACAAAGGAGATAGTATGATTAACAAATACATTGAAGCGTTTGAAGCTAAGCAAATCGAAGGTAAAGAAATTCCTGAATTCAGACCAGGAGATACTGTAAGAGTGGCAGTTGAAATTAAAGAAGGTGACAAAAAAAGAATTCAGAACTTTGAAGGTGTTGTAATTGCAATAAAAGGTAGAGGTGCTGGAAAAACTTTCACAGTAAGAAAAATCGGTGCAAACAATATTGGTATTGAAAGAATTTTCCCTCTATACAGCGAAAGTATTGCAGGAATCGAAGTTGTTAGAAAAGGTAAAGTAAGAAGAGCTAAACTTTACTATCTAAGAGGAAAAACTGGTAAAAAAGCAAGAATTAAAGAAAGAAGAGATTAATTTTCTTTCTTTTTTTATTTTTATAACTATTAGTGTCTGGCACTATATTTAGAGGTGTAAAGTCTTGCTTATTGATATGTATGAAAAAATTTATAAAAAGATAATTAAAGTTTTGTAATGATTGTAAAGTTTGGATTTGTAAAAATAAATGTGTAATTTTTTAACTTAAAAATGAACAAAATATTTATATTAACCAATGTTTATTAAAAGAATAAATTAAATAATAAAAAACAAATTTAAACATCTGGTGACAGACACTATCTTGTGAAAAATAAAAAAGAAACAAGAATGGGAATTACATCATTCCCATTCCACCCATTCCACCCATGTCAGGTGCTGCTGCAGCCGGTTTTTCTTCAGGAACTTCTGTTACCGCCGCTTCAGTTGTAAGAAGCAGGCTTCCTACTGATACAGCATTTTGAAGTGCAATTCTTTCAACTTTTGTAGGGTCGATAATTCCAGCTTCAAACATATCTACATACTCACCTGTAGCCGCATTGAATCCTGTGTTTTCATCAGCTTCTTCAACTTTCATAGCAACGATTCCAGGCTCATATCCTGCGTTTTTAGCAATTTGTTTGATAGGTGCTTTTACAGCTTGTTTTACAATATCTACACCGATTTTTTCATCAGCGTCTTCTACATTTACACTGATTTTTGCTGCAGCTTTAAGAATTGCCGCACCACCACCGATTACGATTCCTTCTTCAACAGCAGCTTTAGTTGCGCTAAGTGCGTCGTCAACTCTGTCTTTTTTCTCTTTCATTTCAGTTTCAGTTGCCGCACCAACTTTGATTACAGCAACACCACCGCTTAATTTTGCAAGTCTTTCTTGTAATTTTTCTCTGTCATAATCGCTTGTTGTCTCTTCAATTTCTTTTTTGATTTGAGCAATTCTTGCTTCAATAGCCGCTTTGTCACCTCTACCATCAACAATTGTAGTGTTTTCTTTATCTACTACAACTCTTCCAGCCTGTCCAAGGTCTGCTAATGTTGCGCTTTCAAGTGTTCTACCAAGCTCTTCTGAAATTACTTGTCCGCCTGTTAGAATTGCGATATCTTGAAGCATTGCTTTTCTTCTATCACCAAATCCAGGTGCTTTAACAGCACATACGTTTAGAACACCTCTTAATTTATTAACTACAAGTGTTGCAAGTGCTTCACCTTCAACATCTTCAGCAATGATTAATAATGGTTTGTTTCCAGCTTGAACCATTTGCTCAAGTAATGGTAATAAATCTTTCATATTGCTGATTTTTTTATCGTATAGTAAAATGTATGCATCATTAAGTTCAGCAACCATTTTTTCAGTATCAGTTACGAAATATGGTGATAAGTAACCTCTGTCAAACTGCATACCTTCAACTACTTCAAGTTCGTCTTGAAGTGATTTTCCTTCTTCTACAGTAATTACACCATCTTTTCCAACTTTATCCATAGCTTCAGCTATAAGCTCACCGATTTTTTTGTCGTTGTTTGCTGAAATTGTTGCTACCTGAGCAATTTGCTCTTTGTTTTCAACTGTTTTGCTCATGTTTTTAAGTTCAGCAATTATTGCTTCAACAGCCTTATCCATTCCTCTTTTAACTGCTACAGGGTTCGCACCGGCAGTAATGTATTTTAAACCTTCTTTGAAAATAGCATGTGCTAAAACAGTTGCTGTTGTTGTTCCGTCTCCCGCCTCATCAGCAGTTTTACTTGCAACTTCTTTTACTAATTGAGCACCCATGTTTTCTACAGGATGTTTAAGTTCGATTTCTTTTGCTACTGACACCCCGTCTTTTGTAATGTGAGGTGCTCCAAAACTTCTTTGAAGTAGAACGTTTCTACCTTTTGGACCCATAGTTACTCTAACAGCGTCTGCGAGTTTTTCAACACCCGCTAATAATTCGTTTCTTGCTACATCGCTGTATACAACTTCTTTTGCCGCCATATTCCCCTCCTTTCTTATTCTATAATTCCAAGAATATCGTCAGTATTTAATACCAAATATTCTTTTCCGTCAATTGTTATATCAGTTCCTGCATATTTTGCAAATACTACTTTATCACCTTCTTTTAGAGGAAGGTTTTCGTCTTCTTCAACTTCTTTAGAAATTGCTACGATTTTTCCTTCAAGTGGTTTTTCTTTCGCATTATCAGGGATAATGATTCCACTAGCAGTTTTAGCTTCTTCTTCAACTCTTTCTACTAATACTCTTAGTCCTATAGGTTTAAACATTTCCGCCTCCTTTAGCAGTTATTTATTTTAACTGACGAAATTATAATAGAAAAAAGTTAAAAAGTCAATATTTTTTATAGAAAAATTTAAATATTTTTAGTCACATATACTAAACTAATATAAAAAATATTATTAAAGTTTATTAAATAATTAAAAAGAATTTTTATATAAAAAAGGGAAAAAAAAGGGTTAATTACCCATCATAACTTCTGGAAGCCATAAGGATATCTGAGGAATATAAGTAATTAGAAGCAGACCGACAAAAATTACAAAAAACCATGGCATTACGGCTTTTACCACTTCTTTAATTGACAGCCCGGTTATACCGCTTGCTACAAAGAGGTTTAATCCTACAGGGGGCGTTAGCATCCCGAGTTCCATATTGATTGTAATAATTACGCCAAAATGAATAGGGTCGATACCAAGCATTGTAGCTACAGGTAAAAGCAATGGAACCATAATCATAATTATT
Source organism: Nautilia lithotrophica (assembly GCF_054656815.1). NCBI lineage: Bacteria > Pseudomonadati > Campylobacterota > Epsilonproteobacteria > Nautiliales > Nautiliaceae > Nautilia > Nautilia lithotrophica. The sequence continues at coordinate 779,406 of NZ_BAAHXN010000001.1, read as the reverse complement.
GAGCTTGGTTCCATAAAATTTCCGGCTATTAATAGTAAAATATTTACCGCAACTAAAAACATTACTTTGTTTAAATGCATTTGAACCACAAAATCACTGAGCATCTGTGGAATGTTTTCAAGAGTAAGAAAATATGCAAAAATAGATGCATTTGCAATAATAAACATTATCATGGCACTCGTTTTTGCGCTTTCTAAAAATACAATTTTAAGCTCACTTATTTTTATATCTTTATAAATAAATATTGCAATAAAAAGTGCCCAAACTGCACTCACTGCGGCTGCTTCCGTAGGAGTGAAAATTCCTCCGTAAATACCACCAATAATGATTACGATGGTCATAAGTGCCCAGAACGATTCTTTAAATTTTTTCCATTTTTCGCTCCAAGGTGCGGGGGTAGTTTTTTTAAATCCAAGTCTTTTAGCGCCTATATACGTAACGGCCATAAGCATAAAGCCTATAAGCAGTCCTGGGATTATACCTGCGATGAAAAGTTTTCCGATACTGACTTCCGCAGTAACACCATAAATGATCATTACAATACTTGGTGGAATAAGAATACCAAGACTACCTGACGCAGTGATAGTTCCTACCGCATAGCTTTTTGGGTAACCAGCAGCTGTAATAGCCCCAAACATTATAGAACCTATTGCCGCAACAGTTGCCGGTGAACTTCCAGATACTGCGGCAAATATGATACTTGCAAAAATTGCGGCAATAGGAAGTCCTCCAGGTAGATGTCCTACGAAAGTTCTTGCAAAATCTACAATTCTTTTAGCACTGCTTCCTTTACTTAATAAATTTCCGGCAAGTATAAACATAGGAATCGCCATTAGTGCATATTTGTCAAGTTTACTAAATACCGCACTTGCTAGATCAATTAAACTTTCCGGACCTTCAAAAAAAAATGAAGTTATGAAAGTAGAAGCGCCAAGGGCTACCGCAACCGGAACACTTAAAAATAAAAGAAGAAAAAATATCCCAAATAACACACCTGCTACCATTATTTCACCTCTTTCATTTGAAGTTCCATCTCTTCTATAATCATTTCGTGTTCCGTTTTAGTTACAACTTCTTCAGCTGGTGTTTTAATTAGTTCGATTGTTTTTTGGGTAATTCTGTAAGCTGCGGTTATAAAAGCTATTGGGATAACAATATAAGGAATCCACATAGGTATATTTAAATCAACACTGATTTCACCACTGGCTTTTAAACCGAAATCTGGGTCAAATATAAATAGATATCCATAATATGCTACTGCGAGAAGATATGCAAGTGTAATTAAATGTGCCAAAAGAGAAGAAAGTTTAGCTAATTTTGCTGGTAATATATCTAAAAGAATCGTAACCCTTATATGACACTCTTTCCTAAAGCAGTAACTTGCCCCGAAAAATGCAGACCAAATAAATAAATAATTTGTAAGCTCAAACGCCCAGTCTATTCCTTCATGAAACACAAACCTTGCCACAACGTTTATAAAAGCTAAAAGCACTCCCGCGGCTATGCCGAAGGAGGCTATAAATTCATTAATTAAACCTATGATTTTATCTAATAAATCCAAGGCTTTCATTCACCGGCTTTAATAGCTTTTTCAATTAAGTCTTTTCCAATCATTCCGTAAAATTTCGGATAAATGCTTCTTAATTTTTTAACCCAAGCCTGTCTTTGTTCTTTAGTTAGTTTTATAATTTGAAGTTTTCCTGTTTTATCCGCGTATTCTTTGATTTTTGCAAATTGTGAATCGTTAAGCTCTTTTGCCCAAATTCTTTCTTTTTCAGTAGCTTCTTTCATTGCTTGTTTTACAACTTTTTTAAGATCTGCTGGTAATTTGTTCCAGAATTTTTTACTTACTACAACCATATATCCCAAATATCCATGATTAGAAATAGTCATGTATTTTTGAACTTCATAAAATTTTTTAGTGTAAATGTTTGAAATTGTATTTTCCTGTCCATCAACAACACCTTGTTGAAGAGCTGAATAAACTTCAGAGAAAGGTAATACCACAGGGATTGCGCCAAGTGCTTTAAATTGTTCTATTAAAACTTTTGAACTCATAACTCTGAACTTAAGGCCTTTTGCGTCTTCAGGTTTAATTAAAGGTCTTTTAGAGTCAGTTAACTGCTTAAATCCGTTATCCCAATATGCAAGTGCCACATAACCTTTTTTGTTTACCAAATCAAGAAGTTTTTGTCCTACTTCCCCGTCGAGCACTTTATGCAAATGATCCGCATCATTGAATAAAAACGGCAGGTCAAAGAGAGCCAGTTGTGGAACAAGTCCCGTGAATTTTGAGAAACTCGGAGCCGCCATTTGAACTGCATTAAATTTCATTTTTCTTAAAACAACTTTATCCCCACACAGCTGTGCATTAGGATATACTTCAACCTTGATTTTTCCATGGCTAAGTTCCGCAACCCTTTTTGCAAAATAATCAGCAGCTTTACCTTTTGGCGTGTTTGGTGATACTACGTGTGAAAATTTAATTACATAATCCGCCGCAAAAGAGATACTTGCAGCAACGGCTATGCTTAGTAATCCTTTAAATATTTTCATTTTTTCTCCTTTTTTTTATCAATTATATCATCTTGCCAAAATTAAGTATTTTTATATTAAAAATAAATACTCATATGTTACTTTTAGTAACTTTAAAAGTTTGGGTTAGAACAAAGGTGAAAAAATTAAATAGTTTTTTGTCTGTTTTTTGTGATTTTTGCTTGAAATTTGAATTAAAAGTGGTTATAATTTCAATCCACAAAACGAGGTGGGGTAGCTCAGCTGGCTAGAGCGCCGGTCTCATAAGCCGGAGGTCGGGAGTTCAAGTCTCCCCCTCACTACCATTTGCTTTAATAGGTGTCTGTCACTAAATCTACTTGATAGCTTTTTTACTTTGAATAAGTAATTTTTATTTAATTGACTTTATTCTAATATCGGGATATAATTATTAAAAGTATTCTTAAAGTTTAAAGGACTGCAAAAACGATATGATCTGGTGTAATAAAGATAAGTATAATTTTATAAGTAAGTTGTTAAAAACGAATGCCAATAAAGAAGTTCAATATTTAAAAAATCTTATAGAAAGAGAAGAAGTTGATGAAAATATAAGAAATTTAGTTAATAAATTTTTTTTGATTAATAATAATTTTGACTTACAGGAATTTGTAAAAAGCCAGTCGTTTTTTGAATATGAATTTACTGATGATATGCTATCTAATGATTTTTTAGAAAATAAAGACAGCGTTGCTTATGCTATCATAGAAGCTATCTTATCTCAAAAATAATTAAGGGATTGTTGTTGGTTTTAGCTTTAAAATACAGACCCAAAAGATTTGAAGAAATAATAGGACAGGATGCTATTGTAAAGACACTCGTAAATTCTCTCGATAAAAACAGAATTGCCCATGCTTATCTTTTTTCCGGACTCAGAGGTGCCGGAAAGACTACGACCGCCAGAATTTTTGCCAAAGCCCTTCAATGTGAAAAAGGTCCTACTTCCAATCCTTGCGAAGAGTGTGAAAATTGTCTTTTGGCAAATGAAAACCGCCATATAGATATTATTGAAATGGATGCAGCCAGCAATCGTAAAATCGAAGATATAAGAGAGCTCATAGAGCATACGAAATACAAACCGAGTGTGGGAAAATATAAAATATTTATAATTGATGAAGTTCATATGCTTACAAACGAAGCGTTTAACGCACTTTTGAAAACTCTTGAAGAACCGCCTGAGTATGTAAAATTTATAATGGCGACAACAGATCCTTTAAAACTGCCTGCAACAATTTTAAGCAGAGTTCAGCATTTCAGGTTTAATAAAATCAAAAACAGCATAATTGAAAATTATTTAATTAAAATTTTGGCAATTGAAAATGTCGAATTTGATGAAGAAGCCCTTAGACTTATAATAAAAGCCGCAAAAGGAAGTGTAAGGGATTCGCTGACCCTTTTAGATCAGGCTATCGCTTTTTCAAAAGGCAGAATTGATTTGGACAGCGTTGTTGAAATGCTTGGGGTTATCAATCCGGAAATAATAAATGAAATTTTTGAAGCTGTAAAAAACAGCGATAAAAAAAGAATTAAAGAAATAGTGGCAGAAATTAAAGATTATGATATCGAATCAATCGTGGATGAGGTTATAATTTATCTAAAAGATGCATTGTTTGAAGGAAGTCTGCCGTTAGTTACGGTTCAGAGGTTTTTTAATATAGTGGCGGATGTAAAGGAACTTATCAAATACAATACCGACAACGAATTTGTATTGACGTTGATGTTTTTAAGAATGAGTGAAGCTGTTAAACCTCATAAGATTGATGATTTGATAAAAAGTTTTGAACAAAAAATAAACTTAGATACATATAAACCAAAAGAAGAACCTGAAATAATTAAAAAATCACCGGAAGAGCTGTTTAAAAAGCTTATTGTTAAAATAAAAGAAAAAGACATTGACCTTGGGGTATGTTTTGAAACGAGCGTGAAATTTATTTCATATGAAAACGGCATTCTTGTTTGGGAAAGTTGCCCAGATGATATGTGCAAAGAGCAGTTTAAAAGATTTTTTTCACCGGTTATAAGGCCTCTTATAAATGAAATATTCGGAATAGGCACAAAAATAGAACCGATAAGATGTGAAAAAAAAAATGAAATAACACTCACGCCACAAGTTCAAAACAAACCGACCGAATCGGTATTAAAAGACAAATCGGAAGAAGTTATAAACAAAGTAAGAGAAATATTCGGAAGTGATGTAAGAATTGAAAAAATAGTTCATAAATAAAAAAATACGAGATTACAAATTATTTAGTGACAGACACTAATTAATATGTGTTGTTTTCAATGGCGGAGAGTGAGGGATTCGAACCCTCGGTGGGCGTTAACCCACACACGCGTTCCAGGCGTGCGCCTTCAACCACTCGGCCAACTCTCCATTTAAGCGAAAGTTTAAAGTGAAAAATTTGATTTGAATTATACCACAACTTTTCACTTTTAATTTTTAACTTTTAACTTTTTAAGTATTGTTTCGAGTATGATTTCATCGTCTTTGGCTTCCGCTTTGAAAAACTCTTTTTTGTCGTCGTTGTAGATAAAAGTAATGTTTTCGCCATAGTTTGAAATAGATTTTAAGCCTTTTTGGGAGGCTAAAACTTTTATTTTGATTTTTTCAATAAAATTTTGGGTCGGTTTATCGAGTTTTCCAAATCTGTCGATCAGTTCTTTTTCTATTTCGTAAACGTCTTGAAGTGTTTTACACATTGAGAGTCTTTTATAAAGATCAAGTCTTAATCTGTCTTCTTTTACAACTTCATCAGAAATGTAAGCATTGATGTTTAGTTTGACTTCGACTTCTTCCTCTTTTATTTTTTTGCCGCTGAGCTCTTTAAGTGTGTCTTCAAGCATTTTTACATACATCGAATATCCCACACCTTTTATCTGCCCTGACTGCTCGGCCCCGAGTATATTTCCGCCGCCTCTGATTTCAAGATCCCTCATGGCAAGCACCTGACCGCTTCCAAGAAATGAGTTTTCTTCAAGGGCGAGCAGTCTTTTTTTTGCGTCTTCACTTAATTCGTCTTTGTTTTTAACTAAAAAGTAAGCGTATCCTTCGTGTTTGCCGCGTCCCACCCTTCCTCTTATCTGGTGAAGGTCGGCTATTCCGAATTTGTCGGCGTTTTCAACTATTACGGTATTAACATTTGGAATGTGAATCCCACTTTCTACTATTGTGGTTGTAAGAGCCATATCGTATTTTCCGGCTATAAAATCGACAAGGCCTTTTTCAATTTGCGCTGGGGTTAATTTTGCATGTAATACGAGGATTCTTAAATTCGGAAGGATGTTTTGAATCTCTTTTTTCTTTTGTTCGATGTAGGCTATGTTGTTGTATATATAAAAAATCTGTCCGCCTCTTCTAATTTCCCTTAAAATCACTTCTTTAATAAGGTTTTCGTTCCATTCTTTTACAAATGTTTTGGTGGATTGTTTGCCTTTAGGGGCGGTTTCAAGGGTTGAGATGGACTTAACCTGCGAGAGTGCCATATTGAGCGTTCTTGGAATAGGGGTTGCGGACATATAAAGAGTGTGCACGTTTTTGGATATTTCTTTTAGTTTTTCTTTCTGTTTTACACCGAATTTGTGTTCTTCGTCTATAATGACAAGCCCTAAATTTTTATATTCGATATTGAGTCCCGCGTGTGTTGATATGATTATGTCTATTTCGCCGGTTTTGACTTTTTCTACAATTTCCTTTTTCTCTTTGGCTGAAGTGAATCTGTCAAGTTTGGCTATTTTTATGTTCGTATCTTTAAACCTTTCTTTAAAACTCTCAAAATGCTGGTTTACGAGTATTGTGGTAGGTGCTATTACGGCCACCTGGTAGCCTGAATTTGCCACTACAAAACTTGCAACCATCGCCACTTCCGTTTTACCGAATCCGACATCTCCGCTTAAGAGTCTATCCATTATTTTGGTTTTGAAATCTTCAAGTATTTCGTTAATCGCTTTTTTCTGGTCTGGCGTATGCACAAAAGGGGCTTTTTGAATAAACTCTTTAACGCCTTCAAAATTAAGAGGAATAGGCTCGATTAGCTGGCGTTCGGCTTGAAGTTTGATTATATCAGCTGCCATTGAAAGGATTTTTTCTTTTATTTTTTCACGTTTTTTGGCGAAAGATCCTTTTCCGAGTTTATCAAGGGTAGGTATTACACCTCCCGGGGCAATGTATTTTTCTATCAGGTTTAAATTTTCAACCGGCAGTAAAAGTTTGTCGTCGTTTGCGTATAGAACTTCTGCATATTCACCGATTTTCCCAAGGATTTCAACTTTTTTAAGTCCGTTGAATTTACCTATTCCGTGTGCTTCATGAACTACGAAGTCACCTTTTTTTAATTCATCCAATACAAGGTTTGTTTTTTTTCTTTTTTCAAATTCAGGCGGGTTTAGCGAAATGATGTATTTCTCAGGACACTGGATATTTATATGCGCGTCACTCTGTATCCATTTAATAAGCGGGGCTCTTAATCTGACTTCTTCGAAAATATCCGCTTCTTTTAACAAAACTTCGTTTTTGGCGATTATTTCAATGTGTGAGTTTTTGTGGAAGTTTAAAAATTCTTTAATGTTTTTGACATTTATGTCTTTGCATTTGCCGTTTGGAATAACAGGCGATTTTTCAATTTCAGGATTGAATTCTTTGTGAAACTCTTTATATTCCGCTATTTCCTGGGTTAAGTCGTTTAAAAGTGCAAAGCCACTTAAATATTCCCTCTCAAGATACCAAAATCCCAAAGAATAAAAGTCTTTATAAAACGCCGAAAATTCGCTTGAATTTATTTTCTCTAAAATTTTGTCGTATTCGTCCTTTTCAAGTGCCGCAATTGCCGGAATTATCGTAAACGTTTCTATCTCTTCAATACTTTTTTGATTTGTTTCTTCAAATATTCTTATACTTTCAACTTCCGTATCAAAAAGCGAAACCCTTACAGGTTTTTCATAGTTTATAGGCCATATGTCGAATATGTCGCCTCTGAAGCTGACTTCTCCCTTTTCGCTTACGATATCCACATGTTCGTATCCCCATAAAATCAGCTTTTCTTTAAGCTCGTTCAGGTTAATGTCGTCTCCGAATTCTATTTCGATTGAGCGGTAATATCTTTTATGAGGCAGTTTTTTGAGGATTGTCGTATATGGTGAAATAAAGAACGAATTATTGTTGTAGTATTTAAAAAGAGCGTTGTTTAATTCAAAAATCTCGTTTCTGAAACTTCTTAAATCATCCCCGAGAGTAGCCCTGAAATCAGGAAATACGACATAAGGGATGTTTAGGTATTTAAAAACCTCACCCGCTAAATCCGCTTCTTTTTTGGATTGGGTGATTATGTTTGTTTTTTGTTTTTGCAGATATTCATATACTTTTGCCTGCACTATATCTCCTTAAAAATTCTTCCGCCACGCTGAAGCTTCCGAAAATTAGCATTGGTTTTTTAATTTCTTTAAATTCTTCTACTTCAATTCCAAGCTCAAGTGCCGTTTTTTTAATGTTTTTGGGATTTTCTATTCTTTCGTTATCTACTTTTATAAGATAAAGTTTGTTGATTTTGGGTTTTAAAATAGTTAGTATTTCTTTATAGTCTTTATCGGAGTAGGTGTTATACACCAGATTTACTTTTTTAGGAAGTGTTTTTACAATAGCCTTTGCCGCAAGGGGATTGTGTCCCACGTCAAGCCACAAATCTTTTTCAATTTCCTGCATTCTTCCGGGAAGTATCAAATCATCTATATCTTTTATACTGAATGATATTTTTTCTTTTTTTAAAAAACTCATCGCCAATAGATAATTATCAAATAAAAAAGGCGCGAACTTAAATTCTTTTTTTAATTTTTCAATTTCCTCTTTTTCGAAAAACTCCGAATAATCATAGATTTTTTTACCCTCATTTTTCATTTTACATTTTACATTTTCAATTTCTTTATGTATTTGCTTTCCAAGTATCGCTTCTTTATCTATTGAATTAAGTTTGGTAGTTGCAATTTCTTCTATCGTGTTTCCCAAAAACGCCTGATGGTCGTAATCAATAGTGGTAATAAGGGAAATTTTTTTGTCAAATACATTTGTAGCGTCAAACTCTCCGCCAAGTCCCGCTTCCATTATTACATAATCAAGCCCTTCAAAAGCAAGGGCTGCAAGCAGGGTAGTGTATTCGAAATAACTCAAAGATAGAGATACATTTTGAGGCAGTAAAGTTTGTAGTTTCTGATGAATCTCTTCAAGTTTTTCATCACTTATATATTTGCCGTTTATCCAGATGCGTTCGTTGAATTTCAATATATGAGGTGATGTATAATGTCCTACACTAAACCCCTTTTTTAACAGCGTATGTGCCAAAAATCTGCCCGTAGAGCCTTTTCCGTTTGTTCCGACTATATGAATGACCGGTGATATGTTGATTTTATCTTTGATGAGGTTGTATGCGTTTTGCATTCTTTTTAAATCAATTTTTTTATAAAAGAGAGGTTTTCGGTTTAGGAAATCGTTTAATATAGTGCTCTTTTTCTTTTCATTTTCAATTCTCAATTCTCAGTTCTCCATCATCAATTGCATTTGTCATCGGCACAAACTCTGTTTCTTCCGGCGCGTTTTGCTAGATATAATCTTTTGTCGGCAAGTTTAAGTGTCTCGTTACTTGAATTTGTTTCATTTCTACTTGCTACGCCGCCTGATACTGTTACGTCTATTCTGGTGTTTTTATACATAAATTTTGTTTTTTCTATAATTTGTCTTAGTTTTTCCGCAAATTTATACGCACCTTCTTTGTCTGTATTCGGTAAGATTGCAACAAACTCTTCACCGCCAAATCTTCCTATCATATCGATGTCTCTAGCGTATCTTTTAAAAAGTAATCCCAAAGATTTGAGTATTACATCCCCTGCATCATGTCCGTATGTGTCGTTAATGTTTTTGAAATGGTCAATATCAAAAAATACAACTGAGTAATTTGTGCCGTATCTGTTGTATATGGATTCTTGTTTTTTTAGTTCGTCCATTACGGCTTTTTTGTTTGCGATGTCGGTTAAAAAGTCTGTTTTTACCTCTTTGCTTAATTGTTTTAGCTTTCCTTCCAAAAAATGCACTTTTTGTCTGAGTTTGGCGATTTCTTCGTCTTCTTTTTTCATTTCTTCCGAAAAATGGTTTAATTCTTTATCGATAGAAGTTGCGATTGTCAAAAGTTTTTCTTTGATGGCTTCAAAATCACCATCGTCTTTGCGCCAATTTTGAAGTTCTATGGTAATGTTTTTAATTTCCTGAGATGATCCGTCCGTTTTTTCAAGTATTCTTAAAATTTTAATTGATAATCTTTCAGCTATCTGATCAAGGTCTTTTAATTTTCTTTTTAATTCTTCTTTATCAAGTCTTATTCTTTTTTGAGTTAAAATTTTTAAATCTTCTGCAAAGGCTTTGCTAAGTATAAAAGAAGTATTTTCTTTTATCTGTTTTTTAAGTATTGCTATTTCATTGCTCATAAACGGGGCATAGCTTGGTGTTAAGGTGTATATCAGTGAATCAACTAAAAATTCTAAATCCGGATTTTCTTCAAATTTTTTAATTAACGCATCTATTACTTCCAAAGCGTCTTCACTTTTAATTCCGGCTACCATTGCACCTTTTTTTACGATGGAGGAATCAAATTCGCTCAAAAATTCAAACCATTCAGTTCTTAATTTATCAAACTCTTCTTTTTCCATATGCGGTTTTAAAAAGTCAAGGTGTTTAATTGCTATTGTTTTTGATTTTATGATTGGCAATACGGCAATTACGTCAAGTGCTCTTTTTGTGTAGATAAAAAGATTTTCAAGGTTTTCTTTTTCTTTACTTGCGTCTTCTCTATTTAAATAATTTATTAAAAATAAAATAAGTTCGTCCAGGTTTTTAATATTGTAATTTTTTGCTATTAATTGATATTTTTTATCAAGTTTTGTAATGTATTCGGCAACTTTATTGCAATCTTTAATAATTACTTTGGCTTTTTTTGCCTCTTTACAAAATACTTTTTTGTATTCGTCAGGCGTGAATACATAACCGCTTTGTTTAAAATGTGCAAGTGTTTTTTTAGCTATATCTTTAATTGTCATGTTTGACTCCGTCTTTTGTAATTTCAGCTAGCAATTTATTTAAAGCGTTAATTGAAGCCTGTTTAAAGGAATTGAATTTGAGCTGGTCGTTTATGATACTATTAGCAGAAACTGCAAAATCGTAATTACCGCTTACCGTGTAATTGTGAATATTTGAAAATTTATCTATAATTTTTGCTTTTAAAGTAACTGCACTTCTGTAAAGAATAGGAAATCCATTTTCATCATAATCAAGAGGAGTTAAAGAGGAAGAGTTTATGGTTAGAATTATTTTAGTTGTTGCGTTATTATCTACTAAATTGGCTCCAAAAACCGAATAAACTGCATCATTAAGGGCGTCTTTTAAAAATGCACTCTCTTTAGGCGTTTGGGATGAAATTTCAACAACAGCCTGAATGTCTTTTCCGATTATTTTGTTTTGATATACTGAGCTTGGTTTATAACCGCAACCAAAAAAAGTGAAAAGTGAAAAGTAAAAAATGAAGAGAAAGAAAAGATTTGATTTGCTAAAAAAAATTTTTTTCAAATTTATCCTTTAACGACGATGTTGACTATTCTTCCCGGAACGAAAATCTCTTTTATTATTTCTTTGCCGTTTATATATTTTGCAACTGCTTCTTTTGCTTGAGATAACACTTCATCTTTTGAAGCATCCGCACTTACGCTGATTTCGGCTCTTTTTTTCCCGTTTACACTTACAGGGTAATTAATTTCGTCTTTTTTAAGGGCGTTTTCGTCTATTTTAACAGGTTTGAAATTGTTTCTGTTAAACAATTCTTCGCTTAACTCACTCGTAACATGAGGAATTATAGGTTCAAGCACGTTTAGAATAATCCAATAGCATTCCGTAAACACGTCTTTGTTGTTAAGTTTATTAAGAGCGTTTAGAGCTTCCATGGCACTTGCTATTAGTGTATTGAAAGCAAATGTTTTTTCGTATGTTTCTATACTTCTTTTTAGCGTTTCATAAACTTTTCTTCTTGCTTCTTTTTCTTCTTTTGAAAGTTTAGATGCGTCAATTACGGGTATCGTATCTGTTTTATATGCTTTTTGGGCATTTAGATATAGTCTATTGATAAATCTAAACGCGCCTTCAACGGCAGAATCGCTCCATTCAAGTTCTTGTTCAGGCGGTGCTGCGAAAAGTATAAAGAGTCTTGCCGTATCTGCTCCGTATTTTGCAACTATTTCATCAGGATCTACGACATTTCCTTTGCTTTTACTCATTTTGCTTCCGTCTTTTAGCACCATACCTTGTGTAAGAAGTTTGGCAAAAGGTTCATCAACGCTTACATACCCTAAATCTCTTAATGCTTTTGTAAAGAATCTTGCATACAGCAGGTGTAAAATCGCGTGTTCGATACCGCCTATATACTGATCTACAGGCATCCAGTATTGTTCGTCTTCTTTTCTGAAAGGCACATCTTTGTATTTTTGAAAATCAGTTGTAAACCTGAACTGATACCAGCTGCTTTGAACGAAAGTATCCATTGTATCCGTTTCACGCTCGGCATCCGCACCACATTTAGGACATTTTGTATGTTTCCAAGTCGGATGCATTTCAAGCGGATTTCCGCTTCCTGTAATTTCCACGTCTTCAGGAAGTGTTACAGGAAGATTTTCGATTTTTTCCGGAACTATGCCGCAGTTTGGACATTTGATAAACGGAAGAGGCGCTCCCCAGTATCTCTGGCGGCTTATTCCCCAGTCTCTTAGTCTGTAATTTACTTCTTTTTTACCGATTCCAAGTTCTTCCATTTTTTTTATAATTGCTTCTTTTGCAACGCTGTTTTTCATGCCTGTAAATTCACCGCTGTTTATTAAAATACCTTCACCCGTATAGGCTTCGTTTTCGTTAATTTCACCATCAACAGGTTTTATTACCCATTTGATAGGCAGGTTGAATTTTTTGGCAAACTCAAAATCCCTCTCATCATGAGCCGGAACGGCCATAACCGCACCGCTTCCGTATTCAACCAATACAAAATTGGCAAGCCAGACGGGAACTTTTTCACCTGTAAGAGGATGAACTACATCAATTCCAAGATAAACCCCGTCTTTTTCCATTGCCTGTCTGTCTTTAGGCAGGATACTTCTTATGTGTCTGACTTTTTCTTCCGTTTCTTTGTCAAAAAGATTGTTTTCAAGCATATAATCAACAATCGGATGTTCAGGTGCAAGTGCGGAATAAGTTACTCCGTAAATCGTATCGGGACGTGTGGTAAATACTTCGTATCCCTCGAATTTGTTATTTAATTTTTCTTTGCTTTCGTCTGAAAGGCTGAATTTAAATTTAAGCCCCGTTGATTTACCAATCCAGTTTTTCTGCATTGTAAGAACTCTATCAGGCCAGTTTCCTTTAAGTTTAGTATCTATATCTTCAAGAAGTTCGTCTGCATATTTTGTAATTTTTATATACCATCCCGGAAGCTCTTTAATTTCAATAGGATTATCGCATCTCCAGCAGCATCCTTCAATTACCTGCTCGTTTGCAAGGACGGTGTGGCACGTTTCGCACCAGTTTACTTTTTGTGTTCTTCTCTCAAGCAGTCCCTTTTCAAACATTTTAATAATAAATTCCTGTTCCCATCTTGTATATTCAGGATCACTTGTAGCAAATTCCCTTTCTTTGCTGAATGAGAGTCCGAGGTTTTTAAGCTCTTTTCTCATATAATCAATATTTTCGTATGTCCATTTTTTAGGATGCGTTTTATGTTTAATAGCTGCATTTTCAGCCGGCATACCAAAGCTGTCCCAGCCGATAGGATGCAGAACGTTAAACCCTTTTTTTCTGTAATATCTGGCAATTGCATCCCCAATAGAATAGTTTCTAACATGCCCCATGTGAATTCTACCACTCGGGTAAGGAAACATTGATAAAATATATTTTTTCGGCAGAGCATAATCTTCTTTTGGCTCGAATGCTTTTTCTTTATCCCAAATTTCTTGCCATTTTTTTTCAATGATACTTGGCTTGTATTCTCTCATATACTACTCCCAATCTGATTTTGTTTTTGCAAGTTCTATAAAACTTAAGATTAACGTAACTATGTTTGCAATCATGGCACCGATTGCCATAGCGTAAGCTGCTAAAAGGTCGTTTTTAATTTCAAGGTAAATAAATGCCGGTATCAAATGTAAATCCGCTACCAGACTTGCCGCAAAAAGTTCTGCAGCAAATATATTTTTTACACCGATTTTAAGCACGGTTGAAATAAGGTTAAGGCTTAATGCAATAAATAATGCAACTTTATTATGGTCATATAAAAATCCGGCAACACTCGTTAAACTCATAAGCTGAAAGAAGACATAAATAACTTTTCCCCAATCCATATTAGTTCCTTTAATTAAAAGTTAAAAGTGTAAAGTGAAAGGTTTAAATTCACTTTTAATTTTTCATTTTTCACTTCTATACGACTCCTCCCTGATACATTTCCCTTAGTTTTTCTTTTTCTTTTCTTTTTTTCTCTTTTTCGGCAAGTCTTTTTCTGTAATCGTCTATTTTGAATCCCATCCAAATAAGAAGAGGTGAGGCTATAAAGATTGAACTATAAGTTCCTACGATAATACCTACAAGCAGTGTGAAACTGAAAGGTTTGATAATTTCTCCACCAAATAAATACAATGTAAGCACAACAAAAAATGTAGTTAGTGAAGTTAAAACCGTTCTACTGAGTGTTTTAGAAACCGCATCGTTAATTAATAGTGCCAAATCCCTGATTTTAGAATCTCTTACCTGTTCTCTGATTCTGTCGAATACGACTATCGTATCATTTAGGGAGTATCCCATAAGCGTAAGAATTGCTGCTAAAACGTCAAGATTTACTTCAATATGGAAAAAGCTTACAGCACCCAGTGATATAATCGTATCGTGAAAAAGCGCCAAAACGGAAGCCACCGCAAAACGCCATTCAAATCTGAATGCCACATAAATTAAAATACCTATGATTGAGAATATAAATGCCTGAAGACCTTTTTCTTTTAGTTCGTTTCCGACTTTTGCACCTACAATATCAACCCTTCTTATATCTATTTTACCAAGAGGTTTTAGAATTTGGGCAATTTGGTGTCCTATGTCGTTTTGAACGTTAGTAGAAGCGTTTTTAACGTTAAGTCTTATTAATACTTCATTTTCACTACCAAAAGTAGTAATGTTTGCACCTTTGTATTTTTGAGAAATAAGTTTTCTGATTTCACCGATATCGGCTTTTTTGTCAAATTTTACCTGCACTTCAACACCGCCCTGGAAATCGATTCCCCAGTTGAAACCTTTTGTGAATATTGAAAAAAGGCTTAAAATTATAAGTATTAAAGAAATAGAAACAAATAAGTTTCTTTTGCTCATAAAATCATATATTTTTTCGTCTCTAAAAAGTTCCATACTAAACCTTCATACCAAAAGATTTTGGTGTAATTTTTTTACCGCTTGCAAGCAGATATTCCCAAATTCCGTGTGTTCCGAGTATTGCCGTTAACATACTTGCCATAATACCGATTGCCATAGTGATGGCAAAACCTTTGATTGTTCCCGTTCCGTAAGCGAAAAGGGCAATTGCCGCGATTAACGTAGTAATATTTGCGTCTAAAATTGCGCTCATTGCGTTTTTGTATCCGCCTTCGATTGCTACTTTTATGGATTTACCTTCCCGCAAAAGCTCTCTTATACGTTCGTTAATAATAACGTTTGCGTCAACCGCCATACCGACGGTAAGAACTATACCCGCCATTCCCGGAAGTGTAAGAGTTGCACCAAATAACGCCATGATAGCTATGATTAAGAACAGGTTAACAATAAGTGCGATATCCGCAACGATACCAGCTGTGCCGTAATACCATGCCATAAAGATTACAACTACTACAAATCCCGTTACAAGTGCTATTAATGATTGTCTGATTGAGTCGGCCCCAAGACTTGCGCCAACGCTTCTTTTTTCAAGTAAAATTACCGGAGCAGGGAGAGAACCGCTTCTAAGTGCAATAGCTAAAACATGTGCTTCTTCAGGGCTTCCTACCGTAATCTGTCCGCTTCCACCACCAATTCTTTCCTGAATTACAGGTGCCGAATAAACTTTGTTATCCACAACGATTGCAAGTCTTTTTCCTACGTTTTTGCCTGTAAAGTCACCAAATATCTGTGCACCCTGAGAGTTCAGCGTAAAGAAAATAGCCGGCTGGTTCGTTTTTTGAGTAAATCCGACCGTTGCATCGGTAATCATGCTACCATCTAATACAGGTGGAGTTTTTAATAAATATTTTCTATCAGGATTGTCTTTGCTTGGAAGTAAAATATCTCCGTATTTTTCAGCGTCTTTTTGAGTTAGTGCTCTGTGTTCTTCATCAACGGCATACAATTCAAGATGTGCAGATGTCGATATTAACTGCTGAACGCTGTGCTGTTCTTTAGGTGTTTTAATACCGGGAAGTTCTACTAAAATTTTATCTTTTCCCTGTTTTGTTACGGTTGGCTCTGCCAATCCGAATGCGTCAAGTCTGCTTCTTATTGTTTGAATTGCTTGATTAAGTGCGTCGTCTTTTGTTTTGATAATTTCTTCAGGCGTTAAAGTAATTTTATATTCAATAGAGCCTTTTTTAGGCATTTTTTGAATATTTACGCCTTTTAAAACTTTAAGTTCTTTATCAAGTTTAGCAGCATCATCTTTATCGATCAGTTCAAAAGTAATTGAGTTGTCTTTTGTTTTTAAATTGTCGATAAAAAGTTCTTTTTTGTCAGTTATGTATTTAATTGTAGATGCTATTGTTTTGATTTTGCTTTTTACCGCTTCATCACCCTTTACACCTAAAACTAAATACATACCGCCTTGTAAGTCTAATCCGAGATTTATTTTGGGCTCTTTTCCTATAAAAGAGGGGATTGTAAAAGCAATCCCGAAAAGTGCCGCTAATATAAATATAACTAATCTATAATTAAGCTTTTTCATCATTTAGCTTTCTTGCTACCGCACTTTTATCAAGTTTTACTTCAACGTTGTCGTTTATTTTTACTTTTAGAAAATCCGGTTCGTTTTTTACAACTTCAGCTATTATACCGCCTGTTGTTATGATTTTGTCACCTTTTTTAAGCTCTTCCACCATCTGTTTGTGTTTTTTAGCCTGTCTTTGTTGTGGTAGAATTACAAGAAAATAAAAAATAGCAAATAAAATAATCAGAGGAAGTAAAGATGCCAAAAGTGATGGTTGTCCTGCCTGAGGTGCTTGTGCGTATAAGAAATTCATGTGAGTCCTTTTTTAAAGAGAATTTTAACACAAATTCTCTGAAGTTAGCAATTTTTTTCTCATTACCGATATATGTTAATCATTTATTGCTTATATATGAAATTGAGATTAATTTATTTATTAAAATTTTATTTACTATTGATATGTTTTTAGCTTTTTATTATCTTTTTCATTCAGAACATAAATGGTTTGGAACCGGATTTTTTATAGGGACTTTTTGGTTTTGGTGGATTGGACTTAGTTTTAGGTATTATGGTTTAAGTTGGATGATACCTGTTGTGGATATATTTGTCGCTCTGTTTTACGGCTTTGTTTTTTGGATTGTTTTTAAAATTTATCAGTTTTTAAAAAAGAAAAATTTATATATTGGAAAATTGTCTCTGGTGATAATGTTTACATTTGGGTTTGATTATATAGCGCCTTTTACTTTTGACTGGTTTAAGCCTGAAGTTTTATTTGTAAATACTTTATTTGATGTTTCAAAAATAGTTTTATTTTTAGTAATTTTTGCCGTTGCTTTTTATAAAGAGCTGAAATGGTTTGCTATTATTTTTTTATGTATTGCCATACTTTTTAAGTCTACACATCCTACGCCGCCTAAACTTGATGTTTATGTTTCATACACTAAGATTTCGCAGGATAAAAAATGGGAAAAAAGCTTTATTCCTTATGAAATTAAAAACAATTTTTTAATTATTGATAAAGCAATTAAATTAAAAAAAGACGTTGTTATTCTGCCAGAAAGTGCTTTTCCTTTATTTTTGAACAGGCATAAAAATTTATTGAATAAATTAAAAAATTTTTCTTATAAAATAACCATTATTACCGGTGCATTGCATTTGAAAGATTCAAAATATTATAATTCAACCTATGTATTTGAAAAAGGGAAAGTAAAAATCCTTGACAAGCATGTATTGGTGCCTTTTGGGGAATATATTCCTTTACCTTTTTTTCAAAAAGAAATAAATGATATATTTTTTGACGGGGCAAGTGATTATATGACAAGTAATAAATTCGGAATATTTGAAATTGAAGGATATAAATTTATCAATGCAATCTGTTATGAAGCAACTTTGGAAAAGATATATAAATTAACACCTACATATATGGTTGCATTAAGCAACGATGCTTGGTTTATGCCGTCAATTATGCCTTCACTTCAACAAATGCTTATAAAAATTTATGCTAAAAAATACGGAAAAATAGTTTATCACAGCATAAACGGGTTTAAATCGTATGTGGTAGAGGAGAAATGAAAAATAGAAATAAAAACTAAATAAAAAATATATGAATGACATATAAAAGGTAAAATTAAAAACTTGCACCTATACTAAACTCAAATCTTTGTAAATCGTCACCCGGTTCACTTTTTATTGGCCATGCCCATACAAAGCATAATGGCCCCATAGGGGTTATCCAATCAACTGAAAAACCAAATGAACTTCTTTTAATATCAAATCCGTTTTCACCTATTGCGCCATAATCGATAAAACCGCTTAGCCATAATTTATTTTTAATACTAAGGGGTGTCGAAATTTCAGGTCCCGTTACAATTTTGTATTTACCGCCTATTTTATTTCCTTCACTATCAATAGGTGAAATTGAATAAGAACCAAATCCTCTTATGCTTCTAATACCACCCAAATAAAATTTTTCGTTAAGTGGTAAATATCCATTATCTTTAATCATCCCGGCAATAATTCTGTATTTTAAAACGGCATATGTTTTGTATGTTTTGTCTTTTAAAGGATAGAAATATTTATATTGTGCTATAGTTTTTATGTATTTTTCATCGCCTCCAATTCCCGCAAATTCTGCGCTAATGGAAGCTTTTTGCCCGGTTGTAGGAAAGAAGTAATTATCTGTATTATTATAATTTAGCGATGCAACAATATAGCTTTTGGTGCTCTCAGGCATTGTGTATTCAGTTGTATTATAGTCACTAAGTTTTGTTTTTGTAAATCCATATGTAACATTTGCACCTACATATCTTGATAGTTTTTTACCAACACCTGCCGTAAATCCTTTTTCTTTTGAAGTATATGATATACCTTCAAATTTTGTATCGAAAATTGAAGTGTTAAAAGAGTATTTCGTATCAAAAACTCTTGGATTGATTAAAGAGACTCTGTAAGTTCTGCTAACGCTCGAAAAATCTGCCGAAGCACTTACGCTTTGTCCACTCCCAAATACGTTTTTTTCAGTAATTGAGAAATTAAATCCGAGTTTCGTATAACTACCATAACTGATTCCGGCTTTTAATGATCCGCTAAGCCCTTCTTTTACATTTACTAATAAATCGATTTGGTTAGAAGAAACTTTTTTCTGTTCTATTTTTATATCTTCCAGATAACCGCTTCTTTGAAGGGCGTTTTTTGAATCTGTAAGATCCCTGTATGAAAATTTGTCACCCGGTGCAAGATAAATGTTTCTTCTGATAACTCTATCAAGCGTTTTAGTGTTTCCTTTTATAATTACGTTTCTGATATAAACGATTTCACCGGGAATTACTTTATATGTAATATAAGCGTTTGAACCTTCTTTTTTTATTTCCGGATACACTTTGGCATATGCATAACCTTCATTGGCAAAAGCGTGTTGAATATTTTTTAAATCTTCCCTGAGCGCTGAAACGTTGAAATATTTATCAGTTTTAAGGTTTAGTTCAGGAAGGGTTACTTTAATGTTTTTTGGGTAATCAATATCAATTTTTTTAACAATAAATCTTATGCCTTCGTATATCGAATAGTCGATTGTAGCAGTGTAATTGTCAAAATTTGATTTTGCTAAAGGATCACTTACATATGCATCCATAAAACCTAAGTTCAAATAATAATTTTGAATTGCTTCTTTATCAGAAATTAACTTATATATATTTAATTTTCCACTATTTGTAAAAGGTAATATACTCCAAAATGTTCTTGGTCTGTTCTCTGTTTCATCTAACAATTCATCTTTTGAAAGTTTATTAGCACCAAAAAATTTAACATCTTTTATTATAATCTGTTCGCCTTTTTTAACAGAAATAGTTAATTTAACAGAAGTAGGGGATATGAATTTTTTATCTATATTTACAATCGTATTAAAATAACCTTTTGAAAGATAATAAGCTTTTATAAATTCTTTAAGATTATCCAATTTTTCTTCGGATAAAATCTCACCTTTTTTAGGCAGATAACCTCTTTCTTTTAGAAGTTTTTTTAAATCTTCGGAAAAATTTTCAAAATCAATTTTTAAAATTGTAGGTTTTTCCAAACATTCAAATATTAACGTATTATTTTTTTTAATAGCTTTTATTGTTTGAAAATAACCTGTTTCATATAATTTTTTAATACTTTCATCAATTTTTTCTATATCGAAATTGTCGCCTTTATTTATATTAATTAAACTATTTGCTGTAATAGGTGAAATGTGTAAAAGTCCTTTATATTCTATTTTATCAATTTGTGCAAATAATATAAGCGGAAGTAACAGCAGTGTTTTTTTCATAATACCCCTTGTTTGAATAATAACGGCAATTATACCAAAATAAAATTATAAAAAATATAAGGGGATTTTTGTCGTAATGTTTGATTTATGCCTGAAGTGAATGGATAAAAAATTGATATTTTTGTGCACGCCTTTGTTATTAAAAAGAAGCGTTTATAATAGTGATATGTTATTTAAATTCAGATATTTGTTAATACTTTATATATAAACTTTTTGAATATTTTGAATTTAAAAAACAGCCTTGTTCATATTGTAAAAATGTGTAAATTAATTTGATAGTAATGGTATAATTTCGGAAAAAAAGAGGTGTTATGACTTGTGGTATCGTAGGTCTTGGTTTGATGGGGGGTAGTTTTGGTCTAGCGATGAGGGGGTATTTTAAAGAAATTATTGGAATAGACCATAATGAAGACCATAAAAAAGACGCTTTAAATTTAGGACTTGTTGACAAAGTAGGCGAATTCAAAGATTTGGAAAGTGTTGATGTAATAATTTTAGCTATTCCTATTAGAGGTATAATAGCTTCATTGCAGACACTTTCTAAAATGAATTTAAAAAAAGAAGTAACAATAATTGATTTTGGTTCTACAAAAGAGAGTATTATAAATGAG
The DNA here is from genome assembly GCF_054656815.1 of Nautilia lithotrophica. NCBI lineage: Bacteria > Pseudomonadati > Campylobacterota > Epsilonproteobacteria > Nautiliales > Nautiliaceae > Nautilia > Nautilia lithotrophica. The sequence continues at coordinate 758,449 of NZ_BAAHXN010000001.1, read as the reverse complement.
TGCCCTGAAAATATAAGAAAAAACCTTGTAGCTTCTCATCCAATGGCAGGAACGGAATATTCAGGGCCAATGGCTGCAATAGCTGATTTATACGAAAATAAAATAATGGTGGTTTGTAATATAGAAGATAGTGGTGATATACAAACAAAAAGAGCAATAGAAATTTTTGAAAAACTTAAAATGAAAGTAAAATATATGGACTCAAAAGAGCATGACAGACATGCAGCTTTTATTTCTCATATGCCCCACATTGTAAGCTTTTCTATTGCTAATGCCGTTTTAAAACAGGAAGATAAAGAACACATAGTTACTCTTGCTGCAGGTGGTTTTAGGGATATGAGCCGTTTGGCCAAAAGTAATGCACATATGTGGGGTGATATTTTTAAAGAAAACAAAGCAAATCTTTTAGATTCTATTGAAGCATTCAAAAGTGAATTAAAGAAAGCAAAAGAGATGATTGAAAAAGAAGAGTGGGATAAATTAAAAACGTGGATGGAAACCGGAAACGAACTTCATAAAATTATGTAAAGAAATATCTTATACTTGCAAATCCTACAGCCTTTGATCTTTTTATCTCTTTTACTTCTTTTTCGGAAACAATACCACCAAGTGCAATTACGTTTGGATGAATATTACATATTTTGTTTAATGTTTCTATTCCAAGGCCGGGTCTGTTTTTAGATTCATATATTGGTGAAAAAGTTATAAAATCAGCATTTACAGCTTCTTTTGCTTCTTGTGCTGTATGCGTTGAGACAATAATGATTTTATTTTTGAAGTCGTTAATTTTTTTTATTTGTGATGATGGTAAATGTATACCATCAAAAAAAGATAATAAAGTGAAATCATTTTTTAATGTATCGTAATTAATGAAAATTTTTGAATGATTTTTTGCAAAATCCGCAAAATCAATAATTTCTCGTTTGTTAAAATATTTTTTGTTTCTGTAGCAGATAAAATCAGGTTTATGTTTGATAATGGAGTTTTTAATATCATTCAAAGAATAAGAAGGATCGGTTATCATATATTTAATGAAATTACGCATAAATTTCAAACCCTTCTTTATGTAAAGTTTTTTCTTGTTCAATAAGATTAATTATATTTTTTAAGTAATATTCATCTACAGGTATTTGTTTTATTTTTTGAAGAACTTTTGGCAAATCTTTTGATGGAATTTGCATTAACGCTTTTCTTAATATTTGTCTTTCGTTAAGTTGAAGGTTTTGATTGATATCGGTTAGATTAAATGTATTCGAATTAACGTTGTGAGAATTTAAAAAATGTATTTGCATTAGACTCCTTTTTAGGAGTCTAAGCAAATTGTATTCCTAAATTAAAGAGCTTCTTCCTGACCTGTTACGGCACCATATAAATATACGTATGTCAGAACCATAAATACAAATGCCTGTAGGAACGCTGAGAAAGTAAGCAATGCAAATCCTGCTAATGGAAATACATAAGGTGCTAACATTAATAATACTAATAAGAACAAATCATCACCTTTGATGTTACCGAATAACCTGAATGCAAGTGAAATAATTCTTGAAAAATGTGAAAGAATTTCTACCGGGAACATTAAAGGTGCTAACCATTTAACTGGCCCAGCGAAATGCGCAATGTAATGTCCTAAACCTTGAGCTTTGATACCTTCATAATGATAATACAAAAATACGATTAAAGCTAATGTAAGGGTTAAGTTAACGTTTCCTGTTGGTGATTCAAAACCAGGAATAATACCAATTAAGTTACCCATGAAAATAAAAATAGCCAAACTACCAGCAAGTGCTAAATATTTTCTTGCAACTTCTTCGTTTGCTACATCTTTACCGATGTATAAAATGCCTGCAACTGTTGCTTCCATAACGTTTTGACATCCGTTTGGAACGATTTGAAGATTTCTTGTAGCAAGTTTAGCAACACCGATAGCCAAAATTGCAGAAATAATTGTGTGAACTACTAACTGAACCATTGGGTCATGGCCTAAAAATTGGAAAAATAACCAAATTCTACCTTCCATAAAGTTCCTTTTTTGTTGTAATTGTATCAAAATTAATTATTAATTAATAGTAAAAAAGTTAAAAATGTGAAAAAAAATCAAACGGTGTGAAAAATGGTTAATATATATGTTTAGAATTAAAAACAATATGACAGACACCAAAAAAGCTCACCGATCATAACACTTAACTGACTTTAACACTCTAACAACTTAACAACCCCAACAACTTAATAACTTAAATAACTTTTAATTTCAATTATTACCTTAAAAAACATCAAATAATTTTCATATATCAATATTCAACTGACCGATTCTGTAAAGAGCAAAATCGTATTTTAGGGGATCGTCCGGATCGAATTCCTTTAGTTTTTGCGTTAACTCTAATGCTGCTTGTAAATCGTAAGTTTTTCTTTTTAAAAGACCTAGTTTTAATGAAACTTTGTGAGTATGTGTATCAAGAGGAATAATCAGATCTTTTTTATTGACACCATTCCATAGCCCTAAATCCGGATATTCATCTCTTACCATCCATCTTAAAAACATATTCCATCTTTTATAAGGACTTATGCCTTTGGTTTTTGTCGGGGGAATTTTTCCTATTAGAAATTCATATCCTTTTGAATTGTATTTATTAATAGTATATATCGTTTTAATAATTTCTCTAATTCCGTCGATTGGATTGTTTTCTTTTTTATATCCTTTTAAGAATAGTTCATTTAATGAATATTCTTTTTTCATAATCGATAAAGTTTTTAAAAAATAATAAACATCTTTTGATGTTTGAAATCTGTAATAAAGTTTATTATCTATAGTAATATTTTTTAAATCGTAATTTATTTGATTTAAAAATTTTAGTATTGCTTTTACATTTCCGTATGCAAAAAGAGCTGCTATCAATGCAGAGTATTCGTCTTTATATTTGTGAGCTATTAAAACAGGGTCTAGTTTTTGCTCATTTATTTCATAAATGTTATTATTTATCAATTCATCTAATTTATTTTTGATATTCAACATCATTCCTTTTTGATACAATTTTCTAAAAAAGGATTATAATGAAAAAATTGCTTGTTTTTTTATTTAGCATAGTGATATTGTTTTCTTGGGAACTTAAAAAAGATGAAAACGGAATAAAAGTATTTACTCAAGATGTTAAAGATTCGAAATATGATGAATTTAAAGCGCAAATGATTGTAAATAAACCTTTTGAAAAGGTTAAAAAAATATTATTAGATTTTAAAGACTATCCAAAATGGCAAAAAAAAATAGAAAATATCGAGGTAAAAAACGGATATATGTTAAAAGAACTTGATTTTCCGTTTCCGTTAAGCAACAGGTTTGCATTTTATAAAATTAACATTAAACAAACACCAAAAAAATTATATATTTTTTTTAAAAGTATTCCATATGACAAACTTCCTGAAAAAATAAAAAAAGAATTTAAAAAACCTTCATGTGTTGAAATGAAAGACGATATCATGTTTGAAGCGGAAAAAACGGATAAAGGAATAAAAATAGTTTATGCTGCAAAAGTAGACCCTAAGGGGGCACCGGCTTTTATTTTTAATAGAAAAATTGTTTCAGCTGCTTATGCAACATTAAATAATTTAAAAGAAAAATTAAATGAATAGTTTTATTGTTTTATATTAAACAAGGCGTCAAGCATTTGATTAATAGTGGTAATTACTTTCGCGTTTGCTTGGTAACCTCTTTGAAATTTTTCTAAATTTATGAGTTCTTCATCGATATTGACACCGCTTAATGAATAATATTCATTAGAAATACTTGTAAGCAGTGTTTGAGTGCTCTCTTTTTTGCTAGATACGATTTGGGTTTCATTAGCCAAATCCGCAGTCAATCCTCGATAAAATCCATAAATTGTGTTATTTTGAGTTTTCCCATTTACATAAAAATTTATATTTTCATATTGTAATTGTAATATTGTATTTGCAATTGTATTATCACCGGAATTTGGTGTTTTACTAGCTTTAATTAAACTAGGATCGTTTTGAAATTCTTCTCTTAACTGAATGTTTGAGGCATTAGTTCCGTCAAAAAATTTGTTTATTCCGAAAGAACCACCAAAATCTGCATTGTCATTATCCAAACCAATATACGTGTTTTCATCGCTTTTTTTGGATAAAATGAGTTTTCCGTTAATAAATTGTGCCTGGTAATAATCATCTACATCATTATTAAGATTGTTGTCGTTATTATCATCTATTGCTGGTGTATTGATTTGAGCCAGAATACCTTCAATAGTTGAATATCTTGGATCGTTTGAATTCATATCTACTGATATGGTTCTACTGGCAATTGCTTCGCCATCATTATTATATACAACAATATCAAAACTTCCGTTTTTTAAAGGCAGTGGCATTTGAGTGTTGTTAATTTGGTTTAAAGGAAGATATTCAATCTGATTTAATGCTGTGAATAATTGTGCTCCGTCGTCTTTTACTAAAATTTTTGAAGTTTCACTTAAATCGGATGTATTTACGAATTTAAGTTGGCCGTTTACCAGTTTTGCTTCAATATCCGTTATTCCGTTATTTGTAAGTTCGTTATTAATATTTTGAATTACATCGTTTATTGAATCATCCGGGGATATCGAAACTTTTATTTCATTATTTAATAAGCCTTGGTCGTTATATATGTTTAATGTTAAATTACCTTCTCTCACAGGGGATTTTAAAATATGATATGTCCTGTATAATGAATCTAAAGAAGTATCCGTCAAATCAGGTGAAATTGTGTTAGGTGAGCTTATTACATCTGTTTCTACGGATTCCTGTGCGGAATATGAGTATATAGAGTTTACGCTTCTTATTATTCCGTTTGCTAAAGAATCCAAAGATGACATTAATTCTCCAAGAATTCCATTAGTTGGATTTCCGCTTTTATCAAATTCATTACCTCTGATATTTAATAATGCACCTATTTCACCACCTTTTATGGCTTTTGTAATATCTACAACGGAGTAATCTTGTTTTTCAATTCCAATCATAGGGTTGCCTGCTAAAGAATCAATAGTGAGTTCGTGGTAAGTTGAATTATCAACCAAAGGATATCCGCCAAGCGCTATTTGATAGTCTTCTTCATAATCTGTGGTAACGGCACCCTGTGCATCTTTAGAGGAAACGCCGGTTTTATATATTTTTACATCCAAAAGTTCTTTAAGTCTTTTTTCAAGAGCGTCTCTTTTGTCTCTTAATTCGTTTGCATTTGATTCGTTGTTTGCTTCATGAGCTGTTATTTCTTTGTTTAATTCAGCAATTTGTTTTATAATATTGTTTGCTTCTGTAAGTTTTGAATTTAAAGAGTCATTAATGCTTTTTTGAATATCTTCAAGTTTTCCTTTTAATGTTTTAATATTGTCAGCCAGGGCCTGTGTTTTTGCTGCAAGATCAACTTTTACGGCACCATCGTTTGGATTACTTGCAAATGTCTGCCATGCGTTAAAAAACTCTTCAATGTCTTTATACAATCCATTGTCCGTAACATCCGGAAAATAGGTTGCAATTTCTTTTAAATATTGTTCTTGCGTATCTAAATTAGCAAAAGTTGCTGATGTTGAAATATATCTATTAAATAAAAAGGTATCTGTTATTCTGTAAATAGAACTTATTTGAACGCCTGTGCCTATATCACCCGGAATGGAATTAATAGGGTTTAATGTTGAAAAAACCGCTCTTTCCCTTACATAATCCGGATTTGAGGCGTTAGATATGTTATTGGATGTAACGTCTATGGCAGTCTGATGCGATTTAAGCCCTGTAAGGGCTGTCGAAAAAGAAGTTGAAATAGCCATTTTAAGCCTTTAAATGTAAATTAGAATTTTTGAATGATTCGTTGTTATAATTTATAGGTTCGTTGTTATGTATCTGATTTACAAGAGTGTTATAAAAGTTTGCTACGCTTAAGGCAAGTTTTGAAAATCTTTTGTGAAGGTTGTTGAATTCAAAAAGTTTTTCCCTGAATTCATTAAAAAGTTTTTCTTCTTCCGATGAAAAAATTTCCTCTAAAGGTTTGTTTCTGGATACTAAAATTTTGTCGATTTCATTTTTTAACGAAGAAAATTCATATGCCAATTTTTCTTTTTTTTCAGTATTCGCAAAAACTTTTTCATGATTGGCTTGTTTAATATTATCAATGTCTTCTTTTGTAATCGAGATTAAGTCATTTAAAGTTTGAATGGTTTTATTTAGTGTGTTAATAAGCATAGCCCTTCCTTTTATAAATTATATTTCAGGAAGGGTGAGAGATTAAAGAAGAGATTTAGCTAATGCTTCAGCGGTTTTGTCAATATCGATTTTATACTCGCCGTTTTTGATTTGCTCTTTTATCTCTTCTACCCTTCCTAATTTTTCCTGTTTTTGAACATTTTGTGTTCTTTTTTGTTGGGTAGAGATCATTTGAGTATTCGCTCCTACTCTGTTAATCATTTATTTGCCTTTTTTTATTGTTATTCTACCCAACTATATCGGCAAATAAAAAATTTTTTAAATCTTTTTTTTCAAATAATCAAAAAGCAGTTTACTATAGCCGAAATTCCCGCTTAAATCTTTTGAAAGTTCTTCCTGATACATTGATTTATAAATTTTTTCGCCGGGACTTTCAGGAAAAAGTTCATTTTTTGAATTCATGGCTTCCTTTAAATAAAAATTTAATATTTCACTTTCAAAATCATCGCATGCCTGTTTTAATTTTTTTAAATTTTGGGTTTTTGAAATATCTATTTTGTGATGCATGGCTATATTTATTTCGTAACTGCTCATTTTATCTCCTTAATTTACTATTAATTTGGCGTTTATTGCATTGCTGGCTTTTAGATTTTCCAGTATTGCTATCATATCCTGAGGTGTTGCTTTAAATTTTTGAAACATCTGTGTTAGATCAAGAATGGATGTCTCTTTTTTAATTTTTATGACAAAGTTCCCATATGTTATAACAGTTGGTTGAACCATAATGTCGCTTCCGGCTACAATTGTTCCAGTTCTTTCGTCAATTACTATTACATCTGGCATTTGCGTTTTAACATTTAAATTTTCTACTTTTGCAAGAAATTCCGGCATACTTAAATTTGCAGGTTTTTTTAGTTTTATGGTTCTTGGATCGATTGCCACAGCAGCTTTTGTTTTAAAAAAGTTATTTATTCTGTTCTGAATGGCTACGGCTAGGTCAAAATCACTTCTTTTAAGTGACAATGTTGCATATTGCTGATGAAACAGATCCCATGCAACGGCTCTTTCAACGGTAGCACCTTTTATAACTTTTACGGTCGTTGTGAAATGTTTCTGTTTTTTTCCGCCTTTTAGGTTAAATCCTCCCATAGTTATAGGACCCTGTGCCAATGCATAAATTTTTCCGTTTACACCTTTTAGAGGTGTTATTAATAAAACACCTCCCTGAAGAGATTTAGCATCACCGATTGATGAAACGGTAATATCGATTTTGTCACCTTCTCTTGCGAATGGCGGCAGGGTTGCCGTTACCATTACAGCCGCGACATTTTTAGATTTTATATCTTTTGGGTCAAGTTTTACGTTTACGTTTTTAAGAAGGTTTGATAATGTCTGATTCGTAAATTTTGAAGATGAATCACCGCTTCCGTTAAGTCCGACGACCAGTCCGTATCCGATAAGTTGGTTATCTCTAACGCCTACAATGTTGGAAACGTCTTTAATTTTAGCCGCAAAAAGATTGGTAGTTATAAACATATAAAACACGATTAAAAACATAAATCCTAGAAGCTTTTCGTATCTGTCTATTATAAAAGACATTCAAATCCTTTTGAATTTTACTAAAGGAAGCAAAAGGCGTTCCGAAAATAAGTTATTAAGCGAATAAGTAGTGAAGTTGTGAAGCGGATAAGGGGAAAGAGGTGTTTTAATCTATGTATCTTACTATTAAAACTCCGTCTTTTTCATAAAAATCGTATACTTTTTTTTCGGTTTTTAGCTCTTCGATAAAGTCATGATCATAATTTCTATATTCTACAATTTTAAATTTGCTTACAGGTTTCATTTTAATTAACAGATACGTCCAGATTATTCCAACTAAAACCGAAATGCCTAAAAACAGGTTTAACATATTGTGATGCACAAAATATCCCGCACTTGCACCACCCAAGAATATTCCAATATATTGAATCGTATTAGAAGTAGATAATGCCGTAGCTTTTTCATATGCCCTTGCCACTTTGCTTACAAAACTTTGAAGCACGGGTTCTAATAGGTTAAAGCCGAAGAAAAATACGATTACTGCCGTAAAATATGTGTATTTGTTCCCTATTAAAAATAAAATTAGTGATATTGTAATAGCTATTGCACTCATTACAAATACTGCTTTTGCTTTTTGTTTTTTTTCGGCTAAAATCGCACCAAGAGGCAGTGCAAAAATACCCAGAACAAGTGCCGGAATATATACCTTCCAAAGGTCTGTTTTATCCCATCCCAGTTTAGTTGTAAAAATAATTGGTGTGAGCATAAAAAATACAGTCATTAAACCTTTTTGTAAAAATCCGCTTAAAAAAAGCTTTAAAAGCTCTTTATGGGTTAGAATATCTTTTAATGAAGAATGGGGATGATGGTGGACGATTTTAGGAGGATTTGGAATTTTAGCAATTACTAGCCAAATTGAAAAAAGAGCTAAAATAGCAGTTAAAATAAAAAGTTTATCAACCCCCCATTTTGCACCTATTGTCGGTCCTAATATCATTGAAAGCGCAAAACTTAAGGCAATGAACTGACCCATTCTCGCAAATGCTTTGGCTCTTGTGTTTTCATCTGTTAAATCGGCAATATATGCCAAAATTACTCCACCTATGGCACCAGCTCCCTGCAATAAACGCCCGAAAATCAATGTATAAATATTAGAAGAAAATGCACAGACCAAACTTCCAAGAGCCAATAACGAAAGCCCCAATATTAAAATTTTTTTCTTATCATATTTGTCTGCGGCCTTTCCAAAAGGAATCTGTAAAAACACCTGTGAGAGGGCATATGCTCCAAGTGCTATTCCGACATTAAACGCATTAGCATTATCAAGTTTCATTGCATACAAGGCAAGTAAAGGCATTACGATAAATAAACCGAAAAACCTTATTGCCATCAGCAAACTAAGATAAATCATAACACTCCTTTAAATTTTGACTTTTATTTTCTGTTTTTTTTCAAAATATACCGCTTCACTAAATCCCATTTTTTTAGCTTTTTGAACAGCTTCTTTAAGCATGAAGCCTACTTGCTCTGGTGAATGTGCGTCGCTTGAGAAGGTAATGTCTATGCCTTCTTCAAGTATCATTTCCAGAATTTCATCACTCGGATATAACTCTTTTACCGGTTTTCTGAGTCCTGCCGTATTCAGTTCAACCGCCATTGATGAATTTTTTATGGCTTTTATGGCATTATTTACGATATCTTTTATCGGCGTTTTGGGTTTATATCCAAATACTTTAATTAAATCAAGGTGTCCTACGATATTGAATAGTTTAGACTCGGCCATTTTTTCTATTAAATGGAAATATTCTCTGTAAATATCATCTACGTCCCTGTTTTCCCAGCCTTTTATAAATTCAGGATTGTCAAATCCCCAGTTGTCTAAAAAATGGACGCTTCCGATTAGGTAATCAACATCTCTTTTTAAAACCCTTTCATCAATTGTAGGGGTAAAATCAACTTCGTAACCCAAAAGTATTTTTATGTTTTTATATTTTTTTGATAAGTCGGAAATTGTTTTTTCATATTTGTCCATTTCATTAAAAGACATTCTGTATTTAGGGTCAAAATTCATAGGGGCATGATCCGCAAATCCGTAAACCTCTATTCCTTTTTCTATTGCTTTTTGTATAAATTCTTCCGGTTCACCTTCGGCATGTTTACATAAAGGTGTGTGATTGTGAAGGTCTATAAGCATTTTTTGCCTTTTTAAATGAAATTATATATAATAAATCAAAAAAAGAGGTGAGCTATGACGCAGGAAGAATTAGATGCTTTAATGGCCGGTGGTGTAGATTCATTGGATGATATTGATTTTGAAGAGGATAAGAAAGAGGAATCTCTTAAAGAAGTTAATGATGATAATAATGAAAAAGAAGAGATAATGCCGCCTCCTGCCGATGAGAAGCATAAAGTTGTCGCTCAGCTTGATGAGGTTACAAAAGAGAGTGAAGAAAAAGCCACTCAAATACTCGATATTATGGATAATATTTCAGCTTCTATGATGGATGCTGTGGAAGAGCTTAATGATGTATTGCAATTTTTAGAACACGAAAAAGAACTTTTTACAAAACTATCGAATGCTTTTCCTCATATTAAAACGTTTAAAGAAGAATTAAACAGAGTAAATGAAATGATAGAAAAAGTTCAAAAAGCCATTGAATCGGGTGAGGCCACCCAGGATGAAATTATGATGGCGATGGATATTATGCAGTATCAGGATATCCACAGACAAAAAATAGAAAGAGTTATTAATATAATGAGGGCATTAATTAAATATATGAATAGACTTTTTGAAGGTAAAATAGACGATAAAGAAAGAGTTAAAAGTGCTACACATATTTCTGGGGATGAAAACGATGAACTAGTGGATGAAGAGGATATAGAAGCGTTGATTGCGCAGTTTGGAGGAGCAAAGTAGATGAAAAAAGTTGAGTTACTCTCACCTGCGGGTGATTTTGAAAAATTAAAAATCGCAATTGCTTACGGGGCGGATGCGGTTTATGCCGGGGTTAGCCATTTTTCACTCAGATGTCACAGCGGTAAAGAATTTAATTACGAAAATTTTGCCGAAGCGGTAAAGTATGCACATGACAGGGGTGTAAAAGTATACGCTACCGTAAACTCGTTTCCTTTTGAAAATCAGCTGCCTTTGGTGGAAGAGCATATATTAAAGCTTAAAGAAATAGGCGTTGATGCGATGATTATTTCATCTTTGGGTGTATTGATGAAAGCGAGGGAGCTTGCGCCTGAAGTTGAAATTCACCTCTCAACCCAGGCAAATGCTTTAAATTCATGGGATTATAAAGCCTACAGGGATTTAGGTGTAAAAAGAATAATTGCAGCAAGGGAATCAACATTAAAAGACCTTGTAAGAATAAAAGAAAAAGTTCCTGATATTGAAATAGAAACGTTCGTGCACGGAGCTATGTGCTTTGCATACAGCGGCAGATGTCTTTTAAGTGCGGTTCAGTTCGGAAGAAACCCAAACAAGGGCAGCTGTGCAAACGACTGCAGATATCCTTATGTGCTTTATGCCGAAAATCCTGAAACGGGTATGATGTTTAAACTTGAAGAATATCCGGAAGACGGCACTTATATTATGAATGCGAAAGATTTATGCCTGATAGAACATATTCCGGAAATTCTTAAAAGTGGTGTAATAGATTCAATAAAAATAGAAGGAAGAACGAAAGCCCCTTATTATGTCGGGGTTGTTACAAAAGCTTACAGGGAAGCGATTGATGCTTTTTATGAAGGTAGGGAGTTTGATAGAGAATATTTTATAAATGAAATTCTCACAACCAAAAACAGAGGACTTACGGACGCTTATCTTGTCAAAAGGCCTTATGAAAGACACGATACGCAAAACCTGGAAACTTCCCTCACTCACGGGGAATGGCAGGTTAGTGGTATAGTTAATGAAGATGAAGAAACTTTTATGTGCAAATACAAAACATTCCCGGGTGACGTTGTTGAAATACTCGCACCAAAAAATGCTAAAATTTCACCTGTAAAAAATGATATAGGTGAAGTTTGGCAGCAAAACGGAAAGTGGATGTTGAAATTTAATAAAATTGAAACAAAAAGCGGAAAAGTTTTAGAAGCGGTTCATAGCGGGAATTTAAATCCTATAAAATTGCCTTGTAAATTGCCTTATCTTTCATTTTTAAGAAAGAAAGTTGAATATAGTCCAAACGGCGTGTAACGGCTTAAGAGTGAAGAGAAGGAAAAAAGAAGCAGCTTGATGATAATTATATAGAATAAATGAAGGAGATATTATGAGGTTTATATCAATACTTATGGGAAGTAAGAGTGATTATGAAATTATGAGGGAAGCTGTAAAAGTATTGGAAAAATTTCAAATTCCTTATGAACTTATCATAACATCTGCGCACAGAACGCCTGATAGAACACATAGTTATGTAAAAGAGGCAGAAGAGAGAGGATGTAAGGTATTTATATGCGGTGCCGGGATGGCGGCTCATTTAGCAGGTGTGGTTGCTTCTCTTACTACAAGACCTGTAATTGGTGTGCCAATGCCTACAGGAATGATGGATGGGCTTGATGCGCTTCTATCAACAGTTCAAATGCCTGGGGGTATGCCTGTTGCTACTCTTGCTGTAGGTAAAGCAGGTGCTAAAAATGCTGCATATTTGGCTCTTCAAATACTTGCAAACAATGATGACGAACTTAAAGCAAAACTTGAAGAAGACAGAGTTGCCGGGGCTAAAAAAGTTGAGATGGATTCAAAAGAAGTAGAAGTAAGAATAGACTGATGCAAACCTGGCTTACATTAGAAGAGTTTTGTAAATTAAGCGGGAAAAGTAAATCCGAAGTCATTAAGGCATGTAAAGACAAAGAATTAAAATGTAAAAAAAACGACGGGGTTATTTTTATTGAAATAGAATCTTTAGCAAATGCGATTGTTCCTGTTGAAGAGTTAAAAGTAATTGAAAAAAATAATGATATTGCCGAAAGAACAATCGGAATGCTTTTAACTCTTCATGAAAAAGTTTTAATGAGTAAAGATGAAACCATTAATGCATTAAAAGAGGAAAATGATTTTTTGAAAAATTCTATTTATTCAATTCAAGAAGTTTATGAAGATTCGCAAGAAACCATTAAACGACTTCAAAAACAGCTTGAAATTTGTCAGCAGGAATTAGAATTTTGCAGGAAAAAATATAAACTTATGTGGGGAAAAGTGCTGAAAAAAGAAAATGAAAAAGAGCAGTAAAAGCAAGAGAAGTAAGAGAAGTAAGAGGAAGTAAAAGAAGTAAGAAGAAGATAATAGATATAAAAGTTTATAATTTTTAAAGGAGGGTTGATGAGCGCTAAAAGAGTTGTTTTGTTTACTGCTCCTGGATGTGTATGGTGCACAAAAGCGGAGCAGTTTTTCAGAAAAAACAAAATCAAATACAGAAAAATTGATATTTCTAAAGATACAAAAGCGGCTAAAGATTGTGAAAGACACGGCTGCAGGGGTGTGCCTGTAATATTAATCGGAAACAGGTGGATATGCGGTTTTAATGAACCTGTAATTAAAAGGGAGCTTGGAATTAAATGAATATAAGCAGGGAATGTTATGTTTGTATTTACAAACAGACGCTTAATTTAACAAAACGTTTGGATTTGGATGAAAAAACAGCCTCTTTTATACTAAGGGAAGTTGCTAAAATTTTAAGTAAATATGATTTAAACATTACACCGCCGGAAATTGCGGCGGAAGTATATAATTTTATATCGGAAACGACTAAAATTAACGATCCTTTTTTCAAAGAAAAAAGAGAAGCAATTAAAGAAGCTTTGAAATTTAAAGAACTGCTTGTTCAAAAGTTAGAAAAGTCGGAAGAAAAGCTTTTTGATGCATGTAAAATTGCAGTAGCAGGCAATGTAATAGATTTAGGTGTTCATCAGGAATATAATCTTGAAGAGGAAATAAAAAACATTTTTGAGATTAATTTTAAACATAACGATTACAACATTTTTATTGAAAAATTAAAAAAAGCAAAAAATATAGTGTATCTGGCCGATAATGCCGGTGAAAATGTTTTTGACGAAATTTTGATAAAAGAATTAAAAAACTATGTATCTGAAATATACTATTTTACAAGAGGAAAACCGGTCATAAATGATATTACTATAAATGATATATCCGGACTTGAAATTGAAAATTTTGCATATATTGTAAACAGCGGTGTTCCCACACCCGGATTTCACTTAAAATACGCAAATGATAAAGCAAAAGAGCTTTTTTATAATGCTGATCTTGTAATAAGCAAAGGAATGGGGAATTTTGAATGTCTGTTTGGTGAATGCTCAAGGGAAGTGTTTTATCTTTTTAAAGTAAAATGTGAAGTAGTGGCGAGAGCTTGCAGTTCTGATGTTGGTGATTATGTGTTCTTAAAAAATGATAAATAAAGGATGAATATGTATTTTAGTGATTTATTATTAAAACTTCAGGAATTTTGGAAAAACAAAGGATGTAATATCGTAATGCCTTACGATTTTCCAAGTGGGGCAGGGACGTTTCATCCGGCAACGCTTTTAAGAAGTCTTGACAAAGGGCCTTGGAATGTTGCGTATGTTGCCCCAAGCCGCAGACCTACTGACGGAAGATACGGGGAGAATCCTAACAGGCTTGGAAGTTATTATCAGTTTCAGGTGATAATGAAGCCAAGTCCGGATAACATACAGGAAATGTATTTAGAAAGCCTTGAATTTTTAGGTCTAAATTTAAAAGAGCATGATGTAAGATTCGTAGAAGATAACTGGGAGAGCCCGACTCTCGGTGCGTGGGGACTCGGATGGGAAGTATGGCTTGACGGGATGGAAATCACCCAGTTTACATATTTCCAGCAGGTTGGGGGATTAAAAACTTTCCCGGTGCCTGTAGAGATTACATACGGAACGGAAAGACTTGCAATGTATCTGCAGGGCGTTGATAATGTATATGACATAAAATGGAATGAAAATACAACTTACGGGGATATGCATAAAAGAAGCGAGTTTGAATTTTCCAAATACAATTTTGAAGTGGCAAATGTTGAAATGCTTTTTAGGTGGTTTGAAGACGCAAGGGCAGAAGCGAAAAGATGCCTTGAAGCAAAACTTCCTCTTCCGGCTTACGATTATACGATTTTAGCTTCTCACATATTCAACGTGCTTGATGCAAGAAAAGCGATTTCCCAGACTGAGAGACAAAACTATATCTTAAAAATAAGAGAACTTGCAAAAGGTGTCGCGGAAACATATGTAGGAATAGATGAAAAATAAAGGAGATTAAGATGAAAAAGGGGGTGTTTTTTTTAATATTTGCTTCTTTTCTTTTTGCCAACTCTTTAAAATTAATTTATTCAACTTCTACAAACTCTCTTAAAACAATTGATTTTCAGAAAAAGACACTTTTATATGCAACGATAAAGAATATTTATTTTTACAGCTTATTGACTGAAAAAACAATTAAAAAACATATTGATAATATCATTAAAGCGAAGTTATGTGATGATGCGGAAAAGATTATTGTTTTAAATAAATTTGATGGTGTTAAAATTTATGACAGAAATTTTAATTTGTTAAAAAAAATTGTGGGTAATTATAAAAATTTTTTCTTTAATAAATATTTATATTTAATTAAAAATGAATATATAGAGATTTATGATGTTTTTGATTTTAATTTCATAAAAAAAGAAAAAATTCCTAACATAGAATCAGTTGATTTTAAAAGCACAGAATATGGTGATTATATATTAATAGCTACTCGTGATGGTATTTACATTAAAGATTTTAATAATTTTGATCGTTCTTTTAAAATTCAAATACAATCCGGTATGAAAATAAAAAAAATATTATTTGTCAATGATTCGAAATTTTTGATTTTTGCGAATGGTAAAGTATATATTTATAATTTAAATGGAAAGAAAGTTCAGACAATTGATTTAGGATATGAAAAGATTAAATCAGTTTTTGTCAATGATGAAAAGATTTATATAACAAATGGTTCTAAAATTTATGTTTATGAATATTTTTCAAAATATAAAATTACACAAACATATAACATAAAACCGGTTGATATTATTGATATTGTATCGGATAATGAATATATTGTTGTTGGCGGCAAATATAATGTATTCGTATATCAGATGGAAGATTCAAGCTTTACAACGGAAAAAACAGATACCGATGTAAACATAACAAAATCCGTTAACGAATATTTAAAAATAGATGTATTGCCAAGATTTGGAAACGCACCACTGGAAGTAGTGCTAACATTTGATTATAACTTTGAGAGTGATAAAATAAAAAGTTTAAAAATAACATTTGACAATAATACATATGATATTGTTGATAAAAAAATCAAAGAATTTAATTATGTTTTTGAAAAACCAGGCATTCATAAAATAGAAGTTTTTATGCAGACCGATTCGAAAACTTTTAATAAAACAATATACGTAAAAGTGGAAAAGGAATAGTATGAAGTTAAAAAAAATTTATGATTTTTTAAATGAAATAAGCCCTTTTGAGTTACAGGAAGAATGGGATAACAGCGGTCTTTTAGTAGGGAGTTTTGATAATGATATTAAGAAGGTTTATTTAACGCTTGATTTGGATGAGGATATAATTGAGAATGCGGATGAAAATTCGTTAATAATAGCACACCATCCTCTGATATTTAAACCTCTTAAAAACGTTGTGCCAACTTCTTTTTCGACGAAACTTTTGATAAAGCTTATACAAAAAAATATCTCTTTTATAGCAATGCATACAAATTTTGACAAAACCCATTTAAACAAATATGTGGCAGAAGAAATTTTGGGACTTAGAGGTGAAAGTTTTGATTTTATTTATACGGCTGAGGTTAATAAGCCTTTTGATGAATTTGCAAAACTTGTAAAAGAAAAATTTCAAATAGAGTGTCTAAAAGTCGTGAAATGTAAAGATTTTATTAAAAATGTAGCATTAACAACAGGTGCCGGAATGTCACTTTTGCCTTTTGTTAAAGCTGATCTGTTTTTAACCGGTGATATAAAATATCACGAAGCCATGGATGCCAAAATCAGAGGAATATCTCTTATGGATATAGGGCATTTTGAAAGTGAAAAGTTTTTTGTAGAAGTTTTATTTAAGGATATTAAAGATTTAGAAGTTGAAATTATTAAAACAAATTCAAAAAATCCTTTTTCTGTATTAAGCAATTAAGCAGAAAATTTAGTAAGTGGATTAGTAGTTAAGTTATATTTACTTAAATTTTCACTACTTATCTACTTCACAACTTACATACTTATTTATGTTATAATTCCACTTAAAAAAGGCATGAAATGAATAAATTTCTTGAGCAGTTGATAGAGTTAAATAGGCTTGAAAGAAAACTTAAAGAACTTGAACCTGTAGAAGCTGGGATAAAAGCTCCTTTACTTAAACTTGAAAATCAAAAGAATTTGTTAGAAGAGAGACTTGAAAAATTAGAAGAGGAAATTAAAAACATTAAACTTAAAAGAGGTAAAAACGAATTATTAATAGCTGAACTTAAAGAAAAACTTCAAAATATAGAAGAAAAGCAGTCTAAAGTAAAAAGCGAAAAAGAGTTTAAAGCACTTCAAATAGAAGAGGAACTTGCACGCGAACAGATTGAGGTTGCAAATGAAGAAATTGCAAAATTTGAAAAACAGCTTGAATTAAAAGAAGAAGAAAAAAAATCAATCCAAGAAGAAATAGAGAAAATAGAGGCTGAAATTACGATACTGAGTATGGATGTGGCAAAGAAACTTGAAACAGTCGAAAAACAGAAAGAAGAAATTTATAAAGCAAAAGAAGAATTAATTAAAAAAATGAGCCCTAAAATTTATGCCTTTTACGAAAAAATTAAAAGATGGGCTGGAATCACAGCTGTAACACCTGTTAAAAAACAGGCATGCACAGGTTGTAATATGAAAATAAATGACAAAATATTCTCAGAAGTTATTAAGGGTGAAGAAATCGTAACTTGTCCACACTGCGGTAGAGTTTTATATATAGAAGATGAAGATAAAGTAAACGAAGAATAAAAGTGTTTTTTGCCTTTTATTATATTCTATCGTTATTTTTATATTTAATTTCTCTTCCTTTTTTACTTATTCTAACTTTTAAATCAAAATATAAAAAATCCATACCTGCAAGATTTTTTTTATACAAAAATCCTCCTTTTAAGGAAAAGAGATATTGGTTTCATTCATGTTCGCTCGGTGAAACGAAAGCATTAAAACCAGTAATGGAACAATTTGAAAAGATAAATTTAAGCGTCATAACCAACACCGGGTATGAAGAAGCTTTAAAATATAAAAATGCTGATGTTAGATTTTTACCATATGAAATATTTTTGCCATTTTGGATAAAACCATGCAACGCGTTAATAGTTATGGAAGCGGAACTATGGTATATGCTTTTTTTTATAGCAAAAAAAAGATGTGAAAAAACAATTTTATTAAATGCAAGAATCAGTGAGAAAAGTTATCCCAAATATTTAAAATTCAGGTGGTTCTATAAAAAAATATTTGAAAATATAGATCTGGTTTTGGCTCAAAGTGATACAGATAAAAAGAGACTCATAACTCTGGGTGCAAAAAATGTAAAAGTTGTAGGTAATATCAAAACATATTTTAATCCTAAAATAACGACTAAGTATATTAAAAACAAACCTTTAATTGTAGTTGCTTCTACACATGCAAATGAGGAAAAGGCTATATTGGATCAATTGCCTCTTGATGAGTTTCAGGTTGTTGTGGTTCCAAGACACCCGGAAAGATTTGACGAAGTGCATAAAATTATGGAAAATTACGGAAAAGTGGAAAGAATAAGTGATATATGTAATGAAAATAAACAATGTAAATTAAATGGAAATTTGATTTTAATGGATAAAATGGGAGAACTTGTTAATTTATATGCAGTATGCGATATTGTAATTTTAGGCGGAAGTTTTGTTGATAATGTGGGAGGACATAATCCTATTGAAGCTGCATACTTTAATAAACCTATAATAAGCGGAAAGTATGTTTTTAATCAAAAAGCTTTATATAATGAGGTTGAAGGAATTGTGATTTGTGAAATTAATGAAATAAAAGAAAATTTAAAAAGTGCACGACCAACGTCGATAAAAAACAGAGTGGATATAAATAATATTATTTCTTTAATTGTTGAATAATTTTATCCATATCAATATATTTGCTGTATCCTTTTACCGCTTTTAGGACATTTTTATTTAGCATAATTTCGGCAGCGGCAATTTTTCCTAATACATTAAAACTTTTCGTCATTCCGCCAGGTTCGTATTTTAAAACTTCGGAAGCTTCTTTTTTGCAATCTTTTGTCAAGAGCCTTTTAAAAAGCCCCGCTACTTGTTTATTGTAATCATCTACTACTTGCGGGGTAACTTTTGAGAGATTTTTTAATTCGGGATATTGTGATAAAACTACAAACATCCATTTTGCAAGTAATATCCTGTCACTTGATGATGTATTATTTACAAAGCATTCAGATAATTTTTGGGTAAATATACCTGCGTTTAAAATTATACTTAAGGACAATAATACAAGTAGCTTTTTCATTCGGTTTCCTTTTAAGTTTTTTAAATTATAACACCTAATATGATAAAATAAAAAAAAGGAGTGAAATGTTTGAGGTAAAAAATGGAAAAATATATTTAAAAGTCAAAGCCCAGCCTAATTCTTCGAAAAATAAAATTGCCGGAAAATATGCGGATAGTCTGAAGATAAATATAAAAGCACCGGCCGTTGAGGGAGCGGCAAATAAAGAATTGATTAAATTTATTAGTAAAGAGTTTAAAACAGCAAAAAGCGATATCCAAATAAAAGGTGAAACAAGCAAACAGAAAATTTTAATACTCCCTTTTAGAGACGATATAATTAAAAAATTAGAGGAATTTAATAATGATAACCAATAAACAAATAGCTGACATGTTGGCAAAAACGGCTGATTTGTTGGAAATAAAGGGTGAAAATCCTTTTAAAGTCAGAGCTTACAGAAATGCGGCAAGGATTTTGGAAAATTCCGCAAAAGATTTTTATAAATTGGTAAAAGAAGGTTTTGATTTAACTAAACTGCCGGGAATTGGACATGATTTAAGCGAATATATAAAAGAGATAGTTAATACCGGAAAATTTCATAAATTAGAAGAACTTCAAAAAGAGATTCCAGAGGGGGTTGTAGAACTTTTAAGCATAGAAGGTTTGGGTCCTAAAAGAGTAAAAATGCTTTATGAAAATTTCGGTATTAAAAATATGGAAGATCTTAAAAAGTATGCATTTAGCGGTGAGCTTGAAAAACTCCCGGGATTTGGACCTAAATTAATTGAAAAAATTTTAAAAGGCGTTAAACAACTTAAAAAAGCGGGGATTAGATTTTTATGGGCGGATGTCGAAGATATTGCTTATGAATTGAAAAACTATCTTGAAGATTTTGATGATGTCGAAATAGTGGATATTGCCGGAAGTTTTAGAAGAAAAAAAGAGAGTGTCGGTGATTTGGATATTTTGGTAATTGCTAAAGATTATCCTAAAGTGAGTGATTATTTTGTTAAATTTCATAAAGTTAAGGAAATATATTCCAAAGGGCTTACACGATCAACCGTTTTTTTGGAAAATGACTTACAGGTTGATTTAAGGGCAGTTGCTAAAGAGAGTTATGGTGCGGCGCTTCATTATTTTACCGGTTCTAAAGCTCACAATATCGAAATAAGAAAATTGGCTATTCAAAAAGGTCTTAAAATAAATGAATACGGCGTATACAGGGGTAATGAAAGAATCGCTTCATTAAAAGAAGAGGATGTATATAAAAGCGTGGGGCTCGAATATGTGCAACCGGAACTCAGAGAAAACAGAGGGGAAATAGAAGCGGCAAAAATGAAAAAACTTCCTAAACTTATTGAATACAATGATTTAAAAGGTGTTTTTGAATATGTAAAAAGCATAAATGATATAAATAACGCAGTATTGACTGCCGCTAAACATAATTTTGAGTATATTATCTTAAATTTAGATATATCAAATTCAGTTGAACTTTTAAACCATACAAAAGCGCTAAAAAGCGAAATCAAAATAATTACGGCTGTTAACGTTGTTATTGATAAGAGTGGCAATATTCCGAATGACAAAATTTTTGATTCGATTGATTTGGTAACAGGAATTATGAGTGAATATAGTCTTGATAAAGAAACCCAAACTAAAAGATATATTAAAGCATTACAAAATCCTATACTTAAAATTTTATTAAGACCCAGTTTAAGAGAGGTATTAAAAAAAGATGAAGTTGATATTGATTGGGATTTGGTTTTTGAAGAGGCCAGAGAAAATAAAAAAGTTTTAGAGATTAATTCAAATCCTATATATTTGGATTTGAGTGACGTATTGATAAAAAAAGCCGTTGAGAAAAATTGTATGTTTTTATTAAGTAATTTTAAAAATGATTACAAATACGGGTTATATCAGGCTAGAAGAGGATGGTGTGAGAGAGATAATCTTATAAATACTTATGATTACAAAAGGATTAAAAAATTTTTCGGATTATAAACATTACAATCATGATATTATTTTTTTGTGTTGTTTATGCAAATGAAAAAATTGTAGTTGTAACAACCTATAAATGGGAACCTTTTAATATGATAAAAAATAACAGGTTAGAAGGGATAGGAATAGATTTTTGGAGACTGGTTGCTAAAAAAGCCGATATTAATTATACATTTAAAATTATGGAAAACTGGAATGAAGTTTTAGATGAAATAAAAAATTCAAAAGCCGCTTTAACCGTCAGCACTGATAAAACTGATGACAGAATGATTTATTCGGTTTTTTCAAAGCCATATGTGAAATATCCTTTAGTAATTGCTACAAAAAATAATATCGGATTTATTTTTGATATAGAATATTTAAAAAATAAAAAAATAGCTGTTGGTAAAAATTTTACGGCAGCAAAATTAATGCTAAAAGAATATCCATATATGCAATATGTTTATGTAAAAGATACAGATGAAGCTTTGAAAATGGTAAAAGAAGGAGATGTTTTTGGAGCAATTGATATTTTGCCGGTAATAGCTTATAAAATAAATAAATATGAATTTAATAATTTAAAAATTTCTGGTCAAATTCCTATCGATTTTCAAGTTCGTTTTATGCTTTCCAAGAAGTATGAATATTTACTACCCAAAATAAACGATGCAATAGATAAAATTAATTATAAAGAAAAACAAAAAATTTATGAAAAATATATTACTACAAATACTAAGTTATTTTTGACATCAAATGAAATACTTTTTTATTTTCTAATTTTTATAAGTTTCATAATAATTATCATGCTTTGGATTTATACTCTTATTTATGAATTAAGGGAGTTGAAAAACAGAAAACATAACGATTATTATCTGTTTTGCGATAGATTAACCGGAATATTTAACAAGGAAAGTGCAATAGAAAATATAGAAAAGAAATTAAAAAATAATGAACACTTTTCTATTATTATGTTTGATATAAATAGTTTTAAAAACATCAATAGATTTTACGGACATCAGTTTGGTGATATAACTCTATTGGAACTTGTTTCTTGTATTAAGTCTATTTTAAGTCAAGATGAAATTTTTGCAAGAATTAAGGGTGGAACATTTGTAATTATCTTAAAAGAAACTGAAAAAAAAGCGTGTGAAAAAGCAAAATATATTATGAAAGCTTTAGAAAATTTTGAATTTAGTATAGTAAAAAATATAAAATGCACATTTGTTGTAAAAACAATATTTCCTTCAACTTTAAATGCTGAAGACATATTATATAAATTGGAAAATGAATTGCGAAAATGTAAAAAAAATAATCAATTATTTAGGTGTTAAGTTTTTTGGAAAAAAAGAAGAAATTTTTATTGAATCCAATAATATTGTAAAATCTTTTTTTGATAGTTTATGGGATAAGATATAAATATTAAACAGATAATGAAACATACTACCTTTTAATATTTTAATTTCCGGGTTGTTATTGGATTTTAATACGTCTTCTAAAAAATCTATTACTCCGGTTATTTCTTTTAAATTGTTTGTTTTATGTTTTAAAGAAGATTCCACTTGTTTTAAAACAGATATAAAATTTAAAGGAATGTTTTGTTCTTTGGAAAAAGAGAAAGTTGATACAATATCTTTGATATAGTTATTTTTGTTTATTTTTGGAAGAGTTTTGTCTTTAAGAGGTGTGCTATACTCAATATAAGCTCCATCGCTTAAATTATAAACTTTTAAATTTAAAGCTTTGATCATATTTTCTATTTTTCTTTTGGATGAGAGAAGCAGTGAATCAGTATAAATGTCGTTACTGAAATTTCCTTTAATTTTAATTCCTGATTTGGCTATATCGTCTTTATTGTCGTAATAGCTGTTTTTTGTATGTTTTCTTTCATTCAATCTAAATCCCAAATCCATTCCACATAAATATATTTCATCAGTGAACATACTTGCAAATGCAAAGCCGCTATTTCCGACTATTGGTGATGAACCTATTAAAATATTTTTATCAGCCAGCGTAAATCCTTCTCTTACATATATTAACGGCTTTTTGGCATATTTAAATACTTCCGGGTTTACGACACTTGCACCTAAGAAATAGCCTTGATATTTTTTTAGAGGTTCTTTTAAAATTTCTTTTAGTAGATCTATTCTTTCCTGTTCGATGTGAAAATCGCTTTGAATTCCTTCAGTTAACAAAGGATTAATTGCGGTTCCAACACTTATAATAATCATTGAGTTTTGATTTTTTTTAATAAATGGTAAGTTTTTTTCCAAACTTTTTCCGTTAGCAACTATGCAAAATGGAATATTTAGTTTTTTTGGTGATGTAAATATTGGAAATTTGTTAATATTCTTAAAATGGTTTTCTACACCTTTTTTTTCATCTTCAAAGGTTCCCCAGCCTCTGAATTTGGATATTCTTATTTGTTCAAACTTTTCTTTCGCATCTGAAATTAAAGGATGGCTGTAAGATGTGTAAATAAGATTTAAAAAACTTGAAGTGACAATTCTTTCGTAAAAAAATTTTTCAATGGCATAATAATCCAGTGTGCCGTTAACCCATAAAAAAAATCTTTGGCCAAGTTTTTTATAAATATACTTATAATCTACAAAATACAAACTAATTGCAAAAAATTCCGGATTAGGTTCATATACAAACAAGGAATGAAATGAGTAGTTTTTTACCAGCAGATCTAAATGTTTTCCTGATAATAAGCCAAAAATTGCCGTAGAAGGTAAAAAATCTTTGTCAAAATAAAATCCTTTATTATTGTAAGAAGGAAAGTTTTTAGCTTTTTTAATTAGTTCATTTATCGCTTTGCCTGTATGTGGGAATTCGTTTTCATTCCAGTGTATTGGATTAATTACGGCAAATTTTCGTTCCCATAAATTATTGTGGGTAGGTGTATTTGCTATTTTTTTTGAATCTTCTATAATTGAGTTTGGATAGATTTTTTCTTGTGTGTAAATATTTACGATATTATCATTAATTATTTTGTAATTTTTTGATTTTATGTTTTTAATTAAATTGTAATATTCCGGAAGGTTGTTATAGAAAAATTTTATATTTTTTTCGAAAAGTTTATGCATTATAACTCCGCTAAAAATCAAAAGATTTTTAGCGAATTATATCATTATTGTTTTAATTGTAAGAGAGTATTTAACATTTGATCAGATGTAGTAATGGTTTTTGAGTTAGCCTGAAAACCTCTTTGAATTACGATTAACTGAGTTAAACTTCTACTTAAATCAACGTTACTCATTTCAAGAGAGCTTGGTTGTATCGAACCTCTACCGCCTGTTCCTGCTGTTCCTATGATAGGTTCACCGGAATTAGGTGAAGCACTAAATAGTGTGCCTCCTTCACTCATTAACCCTTCGTTATTTACAAATTTTGCAATCGCTACTTGAGCTAAAGAGTAGCTTCTACCATTTGTAAAGACTCCTATAACTGTTCCTGTCTGATCAACAACAAGTTGCTGTAAATCACCTCCAGGATATCCATCCTGCGTTTGCCCACTTGTAGCACTTGGAGCTTCAAATGACGTAATTCCGTCGAATTTACCCATTGTTCCAAAATCAAGCTGAATTGCCTGACCTGTTGATGATCCGTTGTTTGGATTAAATATTAAACTTGGAGGATTGTATGAATTTATACTTCCATCCGGGTTGAATTTAACATATCCGTATGCAGGTTGGTCTAATGTGCTTGGTGCCGGAACTTCGGCATACCATTTCCAAACCGTTGGATCGTTTGGATTTTCAGATGTGTGTGTTTTTCTGAAATGTAAAGTTAATGTGTGTTTACTTCCAAGTGAATCAAATACATCTATGCTTGTTGTATGCACAGCGGCATTCATAGCTTGTGTAAGTGTTATACCACCTGCCGCAACACTTCCATTTATTGGTGAAAAAGCATCAGTGAAAAGCTGATTGTCTTTTTCATCATCAGGATATCCACTAACATCTATATTAAATGAGTTTGAAGAAGTATTTTTAATTGTTAACTGCCCATCATCATTTATTGAAACAATTCCGCTATTACCGGTTGTAGAGTTTAAAGGATCTCCACTTGCATCGACCGCTAATTGCCATATATAAGCTAAATCTTGTATATCATGAAAATAATAAACATCATTTTTTAAGAATTCATTAGTAGAAGTTCCATTTGCTAATGGTTCAAATATATTTTGCAAATTTTGAAGTGCTGTTGTTGTTGCAGCATTACCAGCTGAATCATAAACTTGAACACCAGTAATTACATCGTTGGTTTCAGTAATTTTTCCATTTTCAAATTTTATAGTGTCATCTAAATTTCTATTTGTTATATCATTTTGTAATAAACAACACAAATCATCTATTGTTTGAAAATCTTTACCATAAGTGTATGAAACAGTGCTACCATCGGAAAAAGTGAATGTAATATATTGATTTGTATTAAAAAATGCTCTTTCTTTATTTGAATCATATGTCCAATGCAATCCTTCCATAGAATCACTTGTAATAGGATCAGTTGGTTGATATTTTCCTGTAGCGGTTCCACATCCTTCTGTTTCATTTATAGGAGTTTGAGAATATATAAATTTTCTTGTTTCTCCAAGACCATTTATATTTACTTTAATTCCTTGTCCGTCTTCAAGGTTAAACGCA
Source organism: Nautilia lithotrophica (assembly GCF_054656815.1). NCBI lineage: Bacteria > Pseudomonadati > Campylobacterota > Epsilonproteobacteria > Nautiliales > Nautiliaceae > Nautilia > Nautilia lithotrophica. The sequence goes on along the minus strand of NZ_BAAHXN010000001.1, from coordinate 732,552 downwards.
TCACCATTTGCGTTAAAAAGTTCTCCGACATCATCGGCACCGATAAAGCTGTTTTGTGTGGCTTTTATTGATTCAGTTGTTGTTGCAGGGCCGTCAAGTGCTTTAAAAATATTTTCAAGAGTTGCATTTGTAGATGAAAGAGCATCTTCAGTTTTTATTCTGTTTTGAGGATCAACAATTTGTCCATTCCCATTTAAATATACTTGATATTCTGATGCAGATGCAGTTCCTGTAGTGTCTTTTATAATTTCATTAATTTCATCTAAAAGATCTTTTATTGTAGTAAATTTTCTATCCGTATCAGTTTGACTTGTTCCATAAGTAAAAGTGAATACTTCTGTAGCGGTATCGATTGTGCCATCATTATTAGCATCAATTGCTAAAGTAATTTTATCTACATCAGGAGTTAGTTGTATTTTTTCACCATTTGCATTATATAGCCCATTAAAATCTGCCGTTTGGTCTACTGTAGGCTTTGTGCCACTCATTTCTGTAATGTGGTCACCACTATTTAAATTTGCTTTTATAGAAATTTTACTCGTAGGATTTGCAGGAGTAGTTAGTCCTGGTGGAATTGAGATTGGTTTTACACCGCTTGCTGTATCAATTGTATGAGTTTCTGGATCTGCCAACCATCCTTGAACTATATATCCGTTAGGATCTACAAAGTTGCCGTTTGCGTCAAAAGTAAAATCACCAGCTCTTGTATATCTATATGTTTTTCCACCATCACCACTAACTACAAAAAATCCATCGCCATTTATGGCCATATCAGTATTTTTATCAGTATTTTGAATACTTCCTTGTTTAAACATTGTTTCAACAGCACTTACACTTGTTCCAAGCCCAATTTGTAGGGAGTTTTTACCACCTAGATCTCCTTGTGGAGCAGTAGCGCTTTTAACTGTTTGACTTAACAGGTTTTGAAAGTTTGTTCTGCTGTATTTAAATCCGACCGTATTAACGTTTGCAATATTATTTGCTTCGACATCCATTGCAATCTGATGAGCGTTAAGTCCGCTGACTCCGCTCCATAAACTTCTCATCATGACGTTGTCCTTTAGAGTTTTTGTTTTTCAAGCAATTATCGTTCCGATTATCCTTTTTTCATATCAATTGCTCTTTGTATCATCTGATCACTTGTAGTTACCGTTTTTGCAGCACTTGAAAATGCTTTTTGAGTTATAATCAATTCCGTCATAGCCTGTGAAAAATCTACATTTGAAGATTCTAAAGTGTTTGAGATTATTTGACTCTCAGGTATATAATTGCCATTTTGGTCCGTATATAACAATGCTTTGTTTGAATTATCTGTTTGTTTGAATAAATTTCCACCCAAACTTTCAAGTCCTTGATCGTTTTGAAAATGGAAAATAGGAATTTGTCCTAAGATAGCCATTTGTCCATTGGAAAAAAGTGCTTGAATTTGTCCGTTTTTATCAATCTGATAATTTTGTAAAAATCCTTTTTCTACTCCGTTTTGTGTAAAGGAATATGATGTTGCTAAGTCTGTTTTGTTATAAGATGTCATATTAAAATTTAATGTTATGTTTTGTGGTGATGTAATGGTGACTGAATTTGGAGATAATAATTGTCCGTTTGAATCAAAGATCATTTCGAAATTTTGTGTGCCAATTACATTAGAATCAGGATCAAGCACCGAAACTACGCCGTTCCATATTATTTGATTATTTAAAACTTTTTGTTTTGTAAAACTTATTGACAAGGTGTCTTTTTGTCCGTTAGCTTCAATTATATTACCGCCGAAACTTTGAGTGTTTGTTAAAAAATCATAACTTTTTGCACTTGTTCCTGCATAAATTTCATTTCCGAGTCTTCCTAAATTACTCATAAACAAATCATTTGAAGTTTCAGTATTTAATGCATAGGCGTTTATAGTTTTAAATGAGTTATTATCAATACAAATTCTACCTTCATCATCCAAATATACATTTGTATCATTAGGATAAGCACTATTGGCTAAATTTTGAATAATGTTGTCAAAGTCTTGAATAGTAGAAAAATCGTATTGGTTTTGAGGTTCTGATCGGTATGTTAATTTTGCTGCAGCAATATTTGGCAAAAGTTCGTTTTGTGAAATTAATATAATTTGATTGGGATCTGAAATTTTAATTCCATTATCGGTAATTTCATTCATTATACCGGCATTATCGAATGCATTTTTGAAAGCTTGCTGAATTTCTTCTTTTGTAGAGCCATCAGGCAGGTCAATATTAAAATCAATTCCATTAAGAGTAAAGTTATATACAACATTATTACCATCTAATTCATCATCTGTAATACATAATTCAGTAGATAAAAGATTGTTGTCATAAACGGCTGGATTACCAAATCCAAAAACTAATGAATCACCTTCTCTTATTTTTAAATCCTGTCCATCTTTGGAGTATAAAGCGCTAAAATCACTTTGCGTTTTAGCAGGTTTAGTTGTTGTAATAACATCCGCATCATTCAAATTTGATGTTAAAGTTGCTTCCGACGTTGCCACTGCCGGTAAAATTACATTATTTGGAAGTGAAATAGGAGTCATTTGCGTGTTTTGTGAAATTAAATTGTCAGTGTTTATACTTCTGTTTACAAAATAAGAGCCATCAGAATTTTGTATTAAATTATTTGCATTTGCAACCAAAAGGTAATTTCCATTGTCATCTACTAAAAACCCTTCGGCATCTCTTTTGAATGAGCCAGTTCTTGAGTAATAAGTATCATTATGTCTTTTAACAGCAAACCATCCTTCACCGCCAATGGAAATATCAAAAGGATTGTCAGTATTTATTAAACTACCTTGCTTTAAATTTATTGCAGTTGAAGATAATTTGCTACCCATTCCGATATCTGAATATATAGGGTTTGAATTTAAAGTATCGGAAAAGAGTGTTGAAAATTCCGGAATTTGTTCTTTGTATCCGGTAGTGTTTATATTTGCAATATTATTACCCCATATATCAATTCCGTATTGAAAACTTTTAAGCCCGGTAATACCATTATAAAATGAAGTGGTCATTATCTTCCTTTAATTAATCCTGCCATTCGTAAATTTCTTGTATTTCACTAAATGGTAAATAGTTGCTTCCGAGTTTTGCATATGGAAGGCCATTTTCAAATCTGACAGATTCTATAGGATATGCGCCTAAAGCTGTTGATAAAGTTTTTCCATCAGGTGTCGTATATTCTGCGGTTACTTCATAACTATCACTTGGAACTCTTTCTCCATTATCACCAATCAAATCCCAGTCAAAATTTAATACACCTTTGGTATGTGCTTCTAAAGGAAATGTTTTTACTATGTTTCCATTTTTGTCTTTAATAATTACATTACCGCTTGTTATGTCATCACCGAAATAAAGATCAAAATTTACATTTTGATCTTCATCTGTTACATTTACATATCTGTATCCCGTATCAGCCATTTTACCAATAGCCGAAAGAGTGCTAAACTGGCTTGTGGTTGATAATACATTTGAAAGATTATCAAGCGATTTTTGCATATTGTCATTCATTTCCATAGTTGAAAGATACGCCGTTTGTTCGAGCATTTTGTCTGTATCCATTGGGTCTGTAGGATCTTGCATTTGAAGTTCTGCTAAAAAAAGTTTCATAAATGCGTCTTTGTCAAGTTGAGAATCAGGGTTATATACATAGTCACTACTTGAAGTTGTTGTGGTGTTTGTTACGCTTGTTACAGCCATGGTAAGCCTTTTTTTTCAAATAAAGCAATTATTGTTCCGTTTTATTGTGAAAGTATGAAAAAGTTGAAAAATAAAAGCGTAAAAAAAATCGATTGAGAATTAAAAGAAGAGGTTCAACTAAATCGTAAAATTTATAGCGCGCAGAGAGAATTTAGAATTAAAATATTGCCAGACTATATAAATTTATCTCATACCTATTTCTAAATTAAAAAAATTTTTAACTTTAGTAACTTTAAAACCTTAAAAACTAAAATAAACTAATAACTATACAAAATAATCATAATATAACCCTATTAAGCAATATACTAATTAACTTTACTACCTTTTAACTAACTTCAATTAACATTAATAATTTAAGCATATTGATAAGGAATTTCGATAATAAGTTCATCATTTTCTTCATTGGAATTATTTGCAAATTTTTGGTTTTGTCTGTATTCTTTATTACCTTGCTGTTGATTTTGATTAAAACTCATATTTACATCCGTAAATCCCATATTAATTAAATTTTGGCGCAATTCCTGTTGTGCCGAATGCATAAAACTTATCGCCGTATTATTAGAATTTATTTGAATTTGCAGGTTGTCACCTCTGTGAACAATGGTTATATCAACTTTTCCAAGCTCTTTTGGATGTAATTCAAGAGATAATTTTGAAATTGGAGGTTTATAATTATCAATTGCTTCTTTTAAATTAGAAGTAAAATTTTTAATTGTTTCTTTTGCTTTATGAATGTTTTGTTTTAAAGTATTAAGATCAAAATTGTTAATATTAATAGTATTATTATGAGTTGTAGTTTCATGGTTTTTAATATTATGTTTTTGGTGCATTAATTCAGTTTGTTGTGAATTGTCTGATTCAACTTTTTTAATTAAATCTTGAAGAATATTATTTTTATCAGTGTTGTTTTTAATAGTTTCTTGTGGTATATGGTTAATGTTTTTTGATATCGTATTGATTTGTCGAGGGTTTATTTTATTTTTTGGCAATTGAAATTTGAAACCATTTGAATTTGCTTCGTTTTTTTTATCTTTAAAGTGAGCAATGATAATTTTACTGATATTTAAATTTTTTTTATTGGCAAAATTTACTAAATCTTTAAAAGATTTTATTTCTTTAAAAGTTTGAATATCTATTTCTGTAAGTTTAATTTTTTCAAAAGAAATTTTAGATTCTATTATTTTTTTAGTAAAAGTTACTATTTTCTGTTCTAAATGTGTAGAGTTTATATAAAGGTTGTTTAAAAAATTAATTTTATCATCTGTAATATTTTCTTGGGGTTTTTTTAAATTTTGTTTGATATTTGTTTGTAGTATTTTTGAAAATTCTTTATTTGGTATTTCTGAAACGATTAATTTTTGTAAAATATTTTCTGGTTCAATAATTTCTTTATTTTCTAATGGTATTTTTATGTTTTTCTTTTCAGTGGATTTTAATGAAGTTTCTTTAAGGCTATTTTTGATTTTTTCCAAAAAATTTATTAGTTTCTGGGATTCAAAAATTTGATTTTTATGATTTTTTTCTAAATAAGTTTTAATGGATTTTATTTCTTTGTCAGTAATATTTAAGCTTTTAAATAAATCTATAATTTTTTCAGGCTCTTCTTTGTATGTTTGAAGTAAGTTTAATAAAAAATTATCTTTTTTTGGTGTGTTTTTTATGTTTTTGGTATCACTTATATTTAAAATCAAGCTTTCTATAATAGACATGCAAGAACCTTTTTTAAGGTTCAAGCAAATAATGTTCCTAAGCTTTAAATTTTTCTGTTTCGTTTTTTAATTCAGTGGCTACATTTTCAAGTTCATTTACAATTATTCTTAATTTTTTGGATATGTCTTCAGTTAATTTACTTTCTTTTAATAATCCTTTAGCTGTTTTTATCAATGCTTCAATATTGGAGTTTATTTTTAATGTTTCTTCTTTTGCAATTTTTGCATTTTCTATTGTATTGTTTAATTTTTCCATTGTTTTATTTGTTTCTAAAATTAATTCATCTGTTTGTTTAGTAGTATTTTGAAACTCTTCTACATTTTGCTCAATTGTATGTTGAGCTTGAAGAATTCCTTGAACTATTATGTTGACGCCAGCGTCGATTTCTCCTAATGATTTTTGTGTTCTTTCTGCAAGTTTTCTAACTTCATCAGCAACGACAGCAAATCCTCTACCATGTTCTCCGGCTCTTGCCGCTTCAATCGCAGCATTTAACGCAAGAAGGTTAGTTTGATCTGCAATTTCTTTGATTATTGAGATGATGTCTTTTATTTGATTTGATTGTCCTGCAAGAGTTGTTATTTGGTTAGAAATTTCAATTTCATTGTTTACTTCTTCTTGAATTTTTTTAACTACATCAGAAAGTTTTTGTGTTGTTTGGCTTAAAGTTTTTTGAGTGTTTAGAATATCATCTGTTGTTTTTATTACTTTATCTTCAGCAGAATTAATACTTTCTTGAACTTTTGAAATATACGAATTTAATTCGTCAATCAGTTTGTTTTGAGATTCAACATTTTTTTCAATATTTTCTGCATTTATTGTAATGTTTGAAGTGATTTTTAAAAGTTTGTTGGTAGATAATTTAATTTTGTCGATGATACTTCTTAACTCTGTAATAAATTTATTTATGGCTTTGGCAATTCCTTTAATTTCGTTTGAACCTTTTTCATCTAATTTAATTGTAAGGTCATCATCATTTTTACTTAAAATTGTGGAATATTCAGTTACAGGTTTAATAATGTTTTTTTCAAAATAAATATTAATTGCGATTACTATAATTAAAATAAATAAAATAAGAGCACCAATACCACCAAAAAGCATTATTTTTTGAGTTTTTGATATAGATTTTTTAACTTGAGTCATTGGAACTTCAACTGATACTATTCCTCTAATGTCACCCACTTTATAATTGAATGCAACCGGTCCGTAATCTTTTACAAGAGCGTTATAAAGTGTATCAGGAACATCTTTATGAGGAATACCATGGCATTTTAGACAAGCTTTTTTAATATAAAGAGGTTTTGCGTATCTTATTACTTCTTCACCTTTATCATTTTTTCCAATTTCGTAATATTCAGGAAGTTTTTTTTCTTCAATCAATTTTAATATTCTTTTTTCATTTTCGTTTGGCTTATTTAAAGGATTTCTGTATTTTAATGAAGTTTGTTTAATATAAAAACCACTTTTTTCTGTTACTGTTTTTGCTACATTTCTACCAGAATATGCGGGTGTGCATGCCCATCTGGATACACTTGCGTCTTTTGGCATTACATGAGGTGCTACTTTTGCCATATATCCTCTCATTGCAATCAATTGTTCAGCTGCTTTTCTAGCTTTATCAATGTTTTCTTGTTCGGCTAATTTATAAATTTGATTTTGAATTACAAAATAACCTGGAATTAAAATAGCCATAAAAGTTACAATGATAAGAAGAACTATTTTAAGTTTAGAACTCATTTTCCTCCTTTTTTTTTGACAATTATAAACATTTATTAAATAAAAATGAAATAAATTGTGAAATATAAATATAAATTATTTAATGAATGTAATATTTATGTTATATATATTATAAATGAAACATCTTTTTCAATTATTAGATATAATTTCGAAAAATTTCAATTACTAAAGGCAATTAATGAAAAATATCAGAAATATTGCGGTTATCGCACACGTTGACCACGGAAAAACTACTTTGGTTGACGAACTTTTAAAACAATCAGGAACTCTTGACGAAAGAAAAGAGTTAGGTGAAAGAGTAATGGATTCTAATGATCTTGAAAAAGAAAGAGGAATTACGATTCTTTCTAAAAACACGGCTATTAAATGGGGTGATTATAAAATTAACATTATAGATACTCCAGGACACAGCGACTTTGGTGGGGAAGTTGAGAGGGTTCTTAAAATGGTTGATGGAGTTTTACTTCTTGTTGATGCTCAAGAAGGTGTAATGCCTCAGACAAAATTCGTTGTGAAAAAAGCACTTTCACTCGGACTTAAACCTATCTTGGTAGTAAATAAAATCGATAAACCTGCGGCAGAGCCTGACAGGGTTGTTGATGAAGTATTCGATTTATTCGTAAGTATGGGTGCAAGTGAAGACCAGCTTGAGTTTCCTATTATTTACGCAGCTGCAAAGAATGGGATTGCTAAATGGGAATTAGAAGACAATAATGAAGATATGACTCCAATCTTTGAAGCGATTGTTGAGCATATTCCGGCTCCTACAGGAGAAGAGGATAAACCTCTTCAAATGCAGGTGTTTACTCTTGATTACGACAATTTCGTAGGTAGAATCGGAATTGCAAGAATTTTTAACGGAAAAGTGAAAAAAGGTGAAAACGTTACTCTTGTAAAAGCCGACGGAGAAAAAATAAATGGTAGAATTACTAAACTTTTAGGATTTTTAGGGCTTGAAAGAGTAGAGATTGAAGAAGCAAGTGCTGGGGATATTGTAGCGGTTGCAGGTTTCAGTGCTCTTGACGTGGGTGATACTATTGCTGATAAAGATAATCCTGTTGGACTTGATCCTCTTCATATCGAAGAGCCTACAATCAGTGTAATTATGAGTGTTAATGATTCTCCTCTTGCTGGGACCGAAGGTAAAAACGTAACGGCTCCTAAACTTAGGGACAGATTATTTAAAGAGATGGAAACAAACATCGCTATGAAAATTGAGGAACTTGGTGAAGGTAAATTTAAAGTTTCAGGTAGAGGTGAGCTTCAAATTGCCATTCTTGCGGAAAATCTAAGAAGAGAAGATTTCGAGTTTTCACTTTCACGTCCTGAAGTAATTATCAAAGAAGAAAATGGCGTTAAGTTAGAGCCTTACGAATACGTAGTGGTCGATGTTCCTGAAGAATATAGCGGTGCGGTAATTGAAAAATTAGGAACTCGTGGCGGAATTATGAAAAACATGATGCCGTTATCAGATGGTTCTACAAGAATAGAATTCGAAATGCCGGCTCGCGGACTTATAGGATACAGAGGAGAGTTTATGACTGATACGAAAGGTGAGGGTGTCCTTAACAGCTCATTTTTAGATTTTAGACCGGCTACAACTAAGCCATATACAAGAAAAAATGGCGCGCTTATTTCTATGGAAAATGGCGTGGCTGTCGGATATGCTATATTCAACCTTCAAGAAAGAGGTAGAATGTTTATAAAACCGGGCGATAAAGTATATAATGGTATGATCGTAGGGGAACACAGCAGAAGTAATGACCTTGAAGTTAACCCTATTAAAGGTAAAAACCTTACAAACGTAAGGGCAAGTGGAAGTGATGAAGCAATTAAACTCGTTCCTCCTGTTGAAATGACACTTGAGAGAGCACTTGAGTGGATTGAAGATGACGAACTGGTAGAGGTTACACCGCAGTCTATCAGGGTTAGAAAAAAATATCTTGATCCATCAGTTAGAAAAAGAATGGCTAAAAACAAAAAATAATTCTTTTTCTTTTTTTCATTTTTATCGCTTTTATATTTAGTATTAATATCTGGAACTAATCATTTGATTTTAAGTGTCTGTCACTATAAGTTTTGAGATTAAAACAAGAAAGATTTAAGATTAATTCTATGAAATTATTGAAAAAACGGATTTATAAATCTAATTATAAAAATATTTCATCTCATTAATATGAAAAAATGGATATGTATCTGTTAAGATTATAACTATTTATATAAAGATATGGCTTAGTTGTGTTTTTGATGATATTGATTTCAGACATTAAATGGAAAAAATTGATAGGAACTTAATTTATTTAAATACTTATATTAGAATAAAAATGTTATTTTGTATTTTTATTAAGTATAAAAAGTGAAAAAAGCCTTTTAAAGGCCGAATTTTTTATTTAGTTTTAAAACTGTTTTTACAGTTTTATATTGAACTATCGCAAGTAATGCTATTAATATATAGTGAGCAATTGAGTAATTATCAAATACGCCATTAAATACCAATCCCCAGTGAATAAAAAACATGCCGAAAACGAAAAACGCAACACCAGGACAAATTAACGCATATGTTGCGGGATCTTTTTCATCTGAATGTATATATTTATCAAAATAGTTAACTTTTTTCAAAACTATATAACCAAATGCTCCCATTAAAATTTCAGCAGCAAATGTAAAGCCTGTTAATGTGAAAAGCATCGCTTTTAAATCAGCATCGGCACTAAAGTGATGTCCAAGTCCAAAAGCATCTCTTACAAGAGCAATTCCTACCAATGTAAATATAGGTATTCCTATCCAAAGTGAAGGAGCAGATTTTTCGTCGAGTCCGTTTTTAATAATAGTGTGAAATCCTAAAATAGATTTTAAAATTCCTAAAATAATTGCAGCTCCTAAAAATATAAATGAACAAAAAATACCTATAGCATTCACAGCTTTTATGTGACTCATTGCACCAGGAGCTGCAAAACCTACACCAATCATAGCAAAAGCGAAAACTGATAATAATTGCACAAGGCTATTATTTTCTTCCCATTCTTTATTGCCGTTTAAAATTAAAGGAATAAAATATTCACCAAATATTTTAAATGCGTAAATTCCTACACCCAAGAAAGCTAAAATAGCTATCGGGAACATATATTCAATAATATTCCAAAGTCCAGGAACCAGTGCCGCACCAAGCACGAACATTACGTTAATAGTCATTGCGTATGTTAAAGGAATAGCCATAAAAGAAATTTCTTTTAGAGTTCCTTTCATTTGGTTATATTCTTCGGTTTTTTTAAAATTATTCCATTGTTTTATATTCCATATAAGTAGGGAAATGTGTTTGTATGCAAAATACAAAATTCCAATTAATGCTAAAACAATTCCGACTTTATTAATAACGGAAGTGTTGTTAAAAGTATGAAAAATGTGATCAAACGTTGCTAAAGGGATTCCTTTATGGGGAATTAAAAACAGCAGGTAAACATAAAACGAAACAGTTAAACCGCCTGCACCTAGTGAAGAAAGAAACAAAATAGGTGTATATTTTTTCATTACTATCCTTTTTTTTAGAGAATTATACCAAAAATAGGATATCTTTTCTCTTTTTATCATCGATAATTTTTTCTTATATTGTTAATATTGTAACACTCGTTGTGATAAAATTTTTCAAAAGTTAAAAAGGAGCGGTATGAAGAAGTTTTTATTAATTTCAGCCGCTTTATCGGGTTTATTAATGGCTAAAACGGTAAATTTTGATACCGTTTTAAAAGAAAGTTTAAATAACAACTTGGAACTTAAAGCAAAAAAATTAAATATCGATAAAGCTAAGGCTGATTTAAAAACTGCAAAAGGATACGATTTAGGAAAACTGATTTTTACTGAAGAAATAAGTAGAAGCAATAATGCTTTGTATGTTTTTGGTATGAAACTCGAAAGTCGTGAAGCAACGTTTAAAGATTTTGGTTTTAGTGACTTTTTAGCATGGCAAATGAATGGAATGCAGGGTGATGTTTTAGCAATGAAACCAAAAGATTTGAATTATCCTGGTGCAAGAAATAATTTTAAAACAAAGTTTATTTATGAAGTGCCTATTTTTACAGGGTTTAAACTCAAATATGCAAAAGAGATGGCTAAACTTCAGGTAATTGCTAATAAGTTTAAATATGAAAATGATAAAAACAAACTTGCTATTGAAGTATTAAAAGCATATAACGGGGCCGTTGCCGCTAAATATTTTATTTCTGCACTTAAAAAAGCAAAAGAGACCACTAGTAGTTTTGTGAAAATGATTGAAAATTTTAAACGTGTTGGGATGGCAACTGATACGGATCTTTTACAAGCGAAAAAAAGAGACAGCGAAGTGGATGCTATGATGACAGAGGCAAAGAATAAATATGCTTTGGCTCTTTCGTATTTAAGATTTTTAAGTGGAGATGATGAAATAAGCGATGTAGGAGATTTTAAAGTAATCGTATCTCCTAATTCCGATTTGAAAGACTTGAAAAAAGCCGCTTTACAAAATAGAAAAGATTTAAAATGGATGCAAAAAAATGTTGAAACGATGCAAAAAAAAGTAAAAATGGATTCATCCGTGAAATATCCAATGATAGGGGCGCATTTAGAATATGGATGGAATGATAATGACATAATCAATATAAGAGCAGATAAAGATTATTTTGTAGCTGCTGTAGGGTTGAATTATACTATTTTTGATAAGAGTGAAAAAGCAAAAATAGAAAAAAGTAAAATTGAAGCAATGCAAACTGCTTATTATTATAAATATATGAAAAAAGGAATAGCTCTTCAGGTAGAACAGAAATATCTTGATTTGCAGGCTAAGGCGGCGGTTTTAAGAAACAAAATCGTAAATAAAGATTTAGCAGAGGAAATACTTAACAAATATACATACATGTATAAGCAGGGAATGATAAATATGACAATTCTTTTAATGAAGGAAGCGGATGCAAGAAAAGCGAGGGCGGAACTTATAAAAGCAAAATATGACGAAGCACTTGCGGCTGCCGAACTTAAAGCAGCTATTGGAGATTTAGTAAAGGAGAGTAAATGATTAAGAAAATAGCATTGTTAACGGCTTTGGTTGCGGGATTGTTTGCATTTGAAACCGCTACGGCTCAAAAAAAAGAGATTGATATCAAAAAAGAGTATGTAGCGGATGTGTATTCGCCATCTCAGGTTATGGTAGCAACAAGAGTGATGGGGTATATTAAAAAAATAAACGTAGAAGAGGGAGATGTTGTAAAAAAAGGTCAAGAACTTTTTGTAGTAGATCCAAATGATATATATTCAATGCTTAACCAGGCAAGAGGGGCGCTTTTGCAGGCGCAAAGCGGAGTATTAATGGCTGAAATGGCATATGCGGATGCTAAAAAAGATTATGAGAGATTTAAAAACTTATATGAAAACGGTGCGGTTAGCAAAAGAGATTTTGAAAAAATGAAACTTATGATGGATATTAGAAAAAAACAGGTTGATATGGCAAAAGGAATGTTAAAACAGGCAAAAGCAGGACTTAGCATGGCTAAGAATCAGCTAAAATACGCAAAAGTAAAATCTCCGATTGACGGAGTGGTTACTATGAAAATGAAAAAAGTTGCAGAAATGGCTCTTCCTGGATATCCGGTGCTTGTATTGAGTGATATTCATAATTTAAAAGCTAAAAGTTTTGTAAAAGAAGAAGATATCGATAAATTTAAAATCGGAATGCCTGTAACTATTAAAGTTCCGGCAATAAAAAAAGAATTTAGCGCAAAAGTGAGCACAATAATACCAAGTGCGGATCCTGCGACACATTCATATATTGTTAAATACACATTTACAAATACTAAAGGACTACTTCCTGGAATGTATGCAAAAGCTGTTGTAAATATTGCAAAAAAAGAAGCGGTTTTAGTGCCTTTTAGTGCACTTACAAGTAGAAGTGGTATTGTTGGAGTATTTGTAGTTGACGGAAACGTTGCAAGATTCGTTCCTGTAACACAAATTGCTCAGGATGGGGAAAATATAGCGGTTAAAGGCTTAAACGGAGGTGAGAGAGTTATTCTTTATCCACCTGCAAATTTATCTGACGGACAAAGATTATAGGAGTGCGTATGGAGCATCTTGAAAAATTAAAAGAAGCTATTGAAGCTAAGAAAAAAGAGCTTGAAAATAAAAAAGCGGGTGGTAGCTGTTCTATTGATGAATTAAAAGCTACAGAAGCCGAGCTTCAAGCATTGGAAGATGAAGTCAGGGCTAAAGAAAAAGAGCTTGAAGCTATTGAAGAAGAACTTAGTCTAAATATTGCTGGTAGACTTGCAAGAACGTTTTTAAAAAATCCTTTAACTCCCGTAATTGCGCTAACTCTTATTTTAATGGGTCTAATTGCGGTATTTTTCACACCTCGTGAGGAAAACCCGCAAATCGACGTGCCGGCTGCAAACGTAATGGTTGTATATCCTGGTGCGAGTTCTAAAGAAGTTCAAAACGTAATAGTTGATCCGCTTGAAAGAACGCTTAAAGCCATGACCGGTGTAAAACATGTATACGGAATGGCAATGAATAGTGTCGGAATCGTAACTGTTAGATTTAAAATAGGACAGGACAAAGTAAGAAGTATTTCCAAACTATACGACAGGGTTATGCAAAATATGGATAAACTGCCAAAAGGTGTTTGGCAGCCGTTGGTTAAACCGATCGATATAGATGAAGTGCCTATCGTTACATTGGCGTTATCAAGTAAAAAATATAACGACGCACAGCTTTACAGAATCGCCCAAAGACTTTTATCACCTCTTGCCGCCGTTAAAAACGTAAGTATTATAGGTATAAAAGGCGGGCATAAAAGGCAGTTTAATATTATTATAAACCCGGAAAAATTAGCTGCTTATCATTTGTCTCTTGGTCAAATTGCAATGGCTCTTCAAGGAAGTAATGTCGATTATCCTTTAGGAGGGGTTGATAATAAAAAATATTCAATCCCTGTAGAATTTGATGGATTTATAAAATCAACAAAAGATGTTGAAAACCTTGTTGTCGCAAACTATATGGGAAGACCTATTTATATAAAAGATATAGCAAAAGTTGAAGACGGTGTTGATTTTCAAAACAAACATCAAACATATTTCGAAGCCGGAAAAGCGTTTGAAGATAAAAAAATTATAGGAGAAAAACTAAATCAGGTAACGATTTTCATAGGTAAAAAAAGAGGAACAAATGCGGTATTCGTGGCAAACGACGTAATCAAGAAAGCCGAAGAGCTTAAAAAAACACTTCCTAAAGACGTTGATATATTCGTAACAAGAAATGACGGAAATAAAGCAAACCATGCGGTTAACGAACTTATTTATCACCTGTTGATATCTCTTGGTATTATCGTAATACTTTTAATAATTATGCTTGGATGGAGAGAAGCACTTATCGTTGCGTTTACAGTGCCTTTAATTCTTTCGGTTACACTATTTATCGGGATGCTCGCAGGGCAGACAATCAACAGAATTACACTCTTTGCGCTGATACTTTCATTAGGGCTTTTGGTCGACAGTGCGATTATCGTTATCGAAAATATCCATAGACACTTTGAAATCGGGGACAAACCTCGTGAATATGCCGCAATATATGCGACTAATGAAATCGGAAATCCTACTAATATTGCGACACTTGCGATTATTTTAGCTTTCGTTCCTATGTTTTTCGTAACAGGTATGATGGGGCCTTATATGCAGCCGATTCCGTTTAACGTGCCTGTTGCTATGATAGCTTCGCTTGTGATTGCGTATATGTTTACGCCTTGGGCGGCTGTAAAATTTCTGCCAGAACACAAACATTCAGTAAATCACGAGCCGTTTGACATCAGAAAAACGAAAACATACAAAATTTTCCATAAAATATTAGATCCTTTACTTACATCAACTCCAAAAAGAGTGATATTCTTTACGGGACTTATTATTTTATTATTAGGTTCTATGGCACTTCCAGCATTTAAAATAGTTCTGTTTAAAATGTTGCCTAGTGCGAATAAAAACACATTTAACATTACAATAGACCTGCCAAAAGGAAGTTCGATCGATTCGACAAAAGAAGTGAGCGATTGTGTTGCTTCAATCCTTGCAAAAGAAAAAGAAATCAAAGATTTCGAGCAATTTATCGGAATCACAGGGGTAGTGGACTTCAATGGGCTTCTTAGAGGTAGTTCAATGAAAAGAGGTGAAAACATAGGTGAAATCAGAGTAAATCTTTTCCCTAAAGAAGAAGGCAGAAAAGAAAGCTCAATTGATATGGTTTCACGCTTAAGACCAGTTATTCAAAAAGAGTGTAGTTTCCACAATGCAAACATCAAACTTGTAGAAGATCCTCCGGGACCGCCGGTTATTGCTACACTTCTTATGCAAGTATTCGGCGGTGATGAAAACGGAAGAGTTAAACTGGCCGAAGAGATTGAAAAACTATATAAACATACCGACAGGGTTGTTGATATAGATATTATGAGAGATAGAGAAATTGTAAAATATAAAATTATTCCTGACAGAGAAAAAGCGGCACTTCTTGGAATCTCTACAGATCAGATAGCAAAAATACTCGGTATGGGATTAAAAGGTGCGGTTGTTAGTGTGGCTCATATTCCGAGTGAAAAAGAGCAGGTGGGAATTTTTGTCAGATTTGAAAAAAATGCAAGAGATTCTATCGACGCTCTTGATAAAATCAAACTAATGTCAATGGTTACTCACAGACTTGTTCCTCTAAAAGAGGTGGTTAAAGTAGTTCCTGTTGCATATGACGGCATGATTACCTCTAAAGATTTACGTCCGATGGTTATGGTAACGGGTGAGATGGATAAAAGGGGAAGCCTATATGCACTTCTTGATATATTCAGTGAGCTTAAAGATAAAGGAATCCCGGGATATAAAATCACATACGACGGAAATCCGAGACTAAACCTTAAAGCCGTGGATGAAAAAACAGGTAAAACGTATGATCTTATCTGGGGTGGTGAATGGGAGCTGACGTTTGACGTATTCAGAGACCTCGGAAGCGCATTTGGTGTTGCCGTTGTGCTTATTTATCTGTTGATGGTAGCGTATTATAAAAACTTCAGAGTTCCACGAATCGTTCTTGCGGCTGTTCCTTTAACATTTATCGGGGTGCTTCCAGGGCACGCGATTATGAACTGGATTACTTTGGCGTTTTTCGGAAGCAAAACATATTTCACCGCTACAAGTATGATCGGATTTATTGCTCTTGCCGGTATTGTTGTTAGAAACTCGCTGTTGCTTATCGACTTTACGAACGATCTATTAAAACAGGGAAGAAGCATCAATGAAGCCGTAATAGAAGCTGCGGCTACAAGATTCAGACCTATTATCTTAACGGCACTTGCAATTATTCTTGCATCGTTTGTTATCGTACTTGACCCAGTATGGCAGGGACTTGCAGTTGCGCTGATTTTCGGGGTTCTTGCTTCTACACTTCTGTCTGTTGTAGTGGTTCCGGTTTTATATTGGAGATATCTGATTTCAAAACACAAAAAAGAACAACATATTAAATACGGATTAGGAGAAGTATAAGTTATACTTATAATCTTCTCTTTTTACACTATTATGTTATAATTTTTTTCTGAATAATTGTTCACCAAAGGTGTATTATGACCAACCTTTTTTTTAAAATGGCTAAAATAATTGTATTGTCTTTATTTGTCGCAACTGCAGCTTTGGTGATATTGTATTTTATTATTTACAAACAACTTATAAACGATCAAATTGATAAAGCAAAAACAGCTACGGATTCATTAATTGTTATGAAATACTCACAAATGTTATATAAAAACAGCTTCTCCGATATAATAAAAATTTATAGTAAAAAAACAAAAATTAATTTTAAAATCTATACATTATTGAATAATGGATTTATACCTTTTAAAAAAAGTTTTATTAATGAATTAAAAAATAAAAAAGAACTTTATCAAATAAAAGAAGATATTCTTGTATATTATAGACCATTGATTGTAGAAAATGAATGTGTTCGATGTCATGGCGGAATAAAAAGAAATCATTTTAGTGGTTTTAAACTGGGTGACTTTATGGGAATTCTAGAAGCAAAAATACCTATAAAAAAACAAATAGACAAATATAATCAAACATTTATGTGGATATTTTTCGTATTAGGTATTGCGCTTGTATTTACTTTATATTATTTTTATGATTATATGAAAACTATCAGGGAAGATATAAACTCTATACTTGTTTATTTTAAAAATAAAATAGAAAAAGGAATTTATGAGCCTTTAAAAACCAAAATGAGATATGTTGAGTTTGAAAAACTTAAAAAAGAGATTAACAACGCGGTTAACTCTATTATATATTTTAGAAATGAAATGATTAAAAGTTATTTGATAAATGACTTGACTAAACTTCCTAATAGAATAAAACTTATTGAAGATTTAAAAAAAAAGAAATTTAATTTAGCAATTTTAAATATCAATAATTTTAGAGAAATAAATGATTATTTCGGACAGGAAATAGGGGATAAATTAATTTATTTTATAGGACTTAGGATAAAAAAACTTTCAAAAGCTTATCATATCAATATTGATGAATTCGCTCTTCCGCTACCTTTTGAAAAAAAAGAGGAAAATTTCACTTTTGTAAAAAAAATTTTAGAAGAGCTGGAAAAACCTTATCATATTAATGAAAATGAAATTGTTTTAACTTTCAGATGTGGTATGAGCAAGGCAAAAGAGAATCTTTTGACAACAGCAGATATTGCATTAGAATATGCAAAAAGAAAAAAAGAAAAATGTTTATGCTTCTGTGATATAAAAGACACCATTAAAGAGTTTGAAAAAAACCTTAAAATTTTAAATATTTTGGTGAAAGCCATTAAAAACAACAGAGTTAAAGTGTATTATCAACCTATAGTTGAAAATAAAACAAAAAAAATCGTGAAGTATGAAGCACTCGTAAGAATTGAGGATGAGAATGGAAATTTATATCTTCCGGGAAGTTTTTTAGACGTTGCTAAAAGTGCGAATTTATATCCGGAAATAACAAAAAAAGTATTTAAAATTGCTCTTGAAAAATTTCAAAATAGAAATGAAATAATTTCATTAAATCTTGATTTAGAGGATTTCGAGAATGAAAAAATAAGAAAATTTATAAGTGATATTATATTGGATTTTTCTAATCCAGAAAGAATTACTCTTGAACTTCTCGAAAGTGAAAATATTACTGAATCTAAATCCGCAATAGAGTTTATGAAGTTTTTAAAAGAAAAGGGCGTAAAAATATTTATTGATGATTTCGGGAGCGGATATTCTAATTTTAGTTATCTTTTTAATTTTGAAGTTAACGGATTTAAAATTGATGGCAGTTTAATAAAAAATATTTTGACAGATAAAAAATCTCAAATGATAGTTGAAACAATGGTTGCATTTGCTAAAAAAGGAGGTATGAAAATAGTAGCAGAATATGTAGAAAATGAAGAAATTTATAAACGAATTTCTAAGCTTGGAGTAGATTGTTCACAAGGATTTTATTTCGGTAAACCCAAAGAAATTATTTGATATAATTTCCACCAAAAAAAGGTGGAGATTGAGAACATTTATTGTAAATTTTATTTTGTTATTAAGCTCTTTGTTATATGCAGAAAATTTAATTGATTTATATAGGTTTAAAGGACCAGAAGTAATATCGCAATATTTTGAAAAACAATTAACAAGTAAAAAGTTCTGGCTTATACAATTGGAAAATAAAGATGTAAAATGGGGATATTTTGAATCAAATAAAGATATATTAGTATGCATAAAATCTAAAAAAATATTAAAAATTTTTGAAAAAGAAAAAAATTCTTTTAAATTGATCGATAGTGTAAATGTTTTAACGGGGCTTGATGGTGATAAAGTTAAAGAAGGTGATTTAAGGACACCTATAGGTGTTTATAAATTAAAAACAATACTAAAAAATGTAGATGATTTTTACGGACCTTTTGCCTTTGTAACCGGATATCCGAATCTGTTTGACCGAATAAATAATAAAGACGGGCACGGAATTTGGATTCATGGTGTTCCAATAAACGGAAAACGAGATGAAAACAGCACCAAAGGCTGTATTGTAATGGATAACCATATGCTTGAAAAACTTAAAAAAGAGATTGATTATAAAAACACATATCTTCTTATAAGCGAAAACACCCCTTTAACGGCAACAAAAGATGAAATTGCAGAAATTTTGGCATTTATTTATAAATGGAGAAAAGCTTGGAGGGAAAATAATTTTAATGAATATAAAAATTTTTATGATGATACTTTTAAAAAATCAGATGGAACAAATTTAGAGCAATTTTTGAATTATAAAAAAAGAGTGTTTGCTAATAAAAAGCATCAAAAAGTGGAAATTTATTTTAGTGATATCGATATAGTTCCTTATCAAAATATTAACAATCAAAAAATTTTTAGAATAAATATGTTTGAAAAATATATATCAAAAACCTATAAATATACAGGTCCTAAAGAACTTTATGTAAAATTTACTAGCAATGGTTTAAAAATTATAGCGGAGAAATAATGAAAAAGGTATTTTTTTTTATTTTTTTTATTTATTTAAATGCCGCAAACCTTCATTTTTCTCTTTATAAAAAAGATGGAATTTCCGGAAATACATTATTAGTAATAG
Source organism: Nautilia lithotrophica (assembly GCF_054656815.1). Lineage (NCBI taxonomy): Bacteria > Pseudomonadati > Campylobacterota > Epsilonproteobacteria > Nautiliales > Nautiliaceae > Nautilia > Nautilia lithotrophica. Next base: position 712,757 of record NZ_BAAHXN010000001.1, on the reverse strand, counting down.
GTGGAATACATGGTAACGAACCGGGTGGATATTACGCTCCTTCTTTTTTAGTGAAATATTATAAAATCGTTAAAGGTTCTCTTTGGATAGTTCCCAATCTTAATTTCGATTCAATTATAAAATTTAGACGCGGAATATACGGAGATATGAATAGAAAATTTGCGTATATTGCCAAATATGACAAAGATTATAATATAGTTAAAGACATTAAAAAAATAATATTAAATCCCAAAATAGATTTAATATTAAATTTGCATGACGGACACGGATTTTATAGAGATTCATGGCAAAATTCTATTTTCAACCCTGCGGCGTGGGGACAAACCTGTATTATAGACCAAGAAAATATTAAATCTAAAAAATTTGGGAATTTAGGGGAAATTGCAAGAAAAGTTTCCAGTAATTTAAATACTGATCTTCAAAAAAATTATCACTTTTTTAATGTTAAAAACACTCAAACTAAATTCAAAGACGAACAGATGCGTCTTTCGCTTACCTATTTTGCTATTACACATTTAAAACCAGCATTTGCAATAGAAACAAGTAAAAATATTAAAGATTTACCTACTAAAATTTACTATCAGTTAAGAGCTATAGAAGAGTTTATGAAACTGATGGGAATAGAATATAAAAGAAGTTTTACATTAAATATTTCCACAATAAAAAAACTTCTTAAAGAGGAAGAATATGTTTACATTAATAACAACACTATTTTGCCTGTTAAAAATATTGATAAAGTTATAAGATATTTTCCATTAACAGATAAAAATATAATCTATAAAAGTATAAATCCTTTGGTTGCGGTAGTTAAAGAAAAAAATTATTATGTATTGTATGAAGGATATCATAGAAGAGCGGTATTGTATCCTCAGTATTTTAAAAATTTTTGTAAAATAAAAAAAGTAAATCTGGAAATAGACGGTATCAAAAAAGAAATATTAATACCAAGTATCGTTAAAGTAAAAAAATATTTTAAAGTGTTGTCGGATAAAAGGGTAAACGTAATAGGTTTTAGCTCAAAAAAGAGTGAATCATATATTAAAATAACAAAAAAAGATTTATTAAAAAAATATGCGGTGGATAAAAAAGGTAATATATTTAGAGTTGAAATATATGATAATAAAAGTTTCTGCGGTATGTTTTTAATAGATTTTGGAGGTTAATATGAAAATAATAGTAGCTAGTTCAAATAAAGGTAAAATTAAAGAAATAAAAAGATTTTTTGATACTTATGAAGTAATACCTTATTCAGAAATGATAGAACCTTTTGAAATAGAGGAAAACGGAAAAACATTTAAAGAAAATGCAATTATTAAAGCAAAAGCAATATATGAAAAATTACCCGGAAACATAGTTTTAGCAGATGATAGTGGTATAAGCGTCCCTGTTTTGGGCGGGATTCCCGGAATTTATTCCGCAAGATTTGCAGGAATAAATGCGAGTGATAAAGACAACCTTTATAAATTGATTGATGAACTTAAAAAAAGAAATATAAAAATTACACCGGCTTTTTACACAGCAGCCATAGCATTGGCAACACCTTATGGGATATATACGACACATGGATTTATGAGGGGAAATGTTATTAATGAGGCCAGAGGTAATAAAGGATTTGGTTATGACCCAATGTTTATTCCTTCCGGATTTGATAAAACTTTAGGAGAATTGGATGATGAAATAAAAAAGTCAATTTCACACAGAAGTAAAGCTTTGGAACTTGCTAAAATTATTATTAATACTATTTAAATTTTAAAAATTCATAAAAGGCAGGTTTTTTTTCTCCATTTGCTTTTTTTATACCAAAAAACTTTTCTGCAGTCGTAAAAAAACCTTTATGATTAGGCACATCGATATAATGAAAAATATTTATTCCAATTAAATTTGCAGAGTGTTTAAATAAAGGTAATAGTTTTGAAAAATTTTTAAATACTTCTTGTTGTAACTTTTCATTTTTATAGCTGGAAACGGCAAGATATGCAAGAAAAGTAGGTTTGTTATATTTTTTATGCAGATATGTTGCAAAAGCAAGAGCCCTTAGAGGGGTGTCTGTTATTTGTTGCATTGAATTTTTGGTAAGTGCTCTCATTTCCTGAAAGGCTATAAAATCGGAAATTTTTGCACTCAAATTCATAGATTTTGAATATTGATCCCAGTTTACATTATCCCATATAACATTATAATTTCCAAAATCCCCAGGACAGATTCCTACTAAAATATTGTTTAGTTCTTTTAATTCCAATATGGATTTTGCCTGCAGCAAATCAAATTTTTTAGAATTATGCATTCCGTTTTCATTATATTCCGGGTTTAAGATAATTAATTTTTTTCCTTTTATTTTTTTAAGATAGTTTTTGAATTTTAATAGCGTGTTGAAATATTGTTTTTCGTTTTTTTTAACAAATTCAGGCGAGATGTCATCCGCAAACCAGTAAAAAATAAAAATTGGCGTATAACCTTGTTTTATAAAGTTATTGATAATATTTGCAGGATACCAGTTTTCCTGCCAATTTCTCGTAATCCATATTGAAATGGCGTTTACATTCGGAGTTTCTTTTTTTAAAAAATAATATAGCGGTTTTTGGTTTTCATATTTACATTGTTTGTAATAACTGCTTCCGTTTTTTGAAGGACACGCGCTAAATTCCCCTACACCTAAATAAAATGCGAATATATCCGTTACTAAAAGTATTATTAAAAAAAATTTATTCATTTTCATTCACTATAAGAGAAATGGTTGATTTTGGTTTTAAATTTATACTTATATCTGTGTATTTTCTGTTGAGGTTATTTTCAATAATTTTAATTTTTACATTTGACATTTCAGGTGAAATGCTGATTTTATTGGCATTAGGCCAATATATTCTGAATGAAAAGTTTTTTATGTTTATTTTATTTTTATTGTTAATGTATATAAATATTTTTCCATTAAGAGTTTGTAAAGAGACGGATATATTTTTTTTCCATTCTATTCTGTTTGCTATTTCTATTCCTTTGAATGGGCGTATTTTTTTATTTTTTGTTAAAAATTCAAAATACCTTTTTGAAACGTCAAGGTTTGATTTGTAACTTAATAAATGGGTATGCACGCTTAATGTATAGATTGCATTTAGGGCCGTAAGCATTTCAGTTTCCTGAATTATTTTTTGTAAAATCTTGTTTTTATTCCAATTTAGGTTCATTAAATAAATATAATCATCAGTTCCATGACGGGGGATTGTGATTAATTTTTTATGTTCGAAAGTCGGAAGCAAATAAGGTTTGGTTTTTTCCATTACATATTTGTATCCGGATTCTCTTAAGATGTTTTCCATCGTTTGGTCAATTTCTTCTCTTGGCGGTCTAAAGCCGAAAACTTTTTTACCGGTTATTTTTTCTAAAACTTCTTTAGAACCTTTTATTTCTTTTAATACTTTTTTTTCAGGTTCTCCTTGAATTTTTGTATGGGTATAGCTGTGTGATCCTATTTCAATATTTGGTAAATCGGAAGCTTTTTTTGTAATATCCGGATGTTTAAGCGCCAAGTTTGCTACACAAAAAAGGGTTGCCGGTATATTGTATTTGTTTGCCAAAATTGAAAAATTGATCATATTAGTATATTTATATTCAGTATCTTCTGAAATGAAAACTGCGTTTTTGCTGTCTAAAAAAGGATATTTGGCGATGGTTATACCTGTCATGAAGTTTATTATATTGTTGAAATATTTTTTAAATAGTTCTTTTGGCATATCAAGTATTACATAACTTGGAAACGAAAAATAAAACCATTTACCTTTAGAATAAAAACCATGCCAAATTATCCCCGATTCTTTAATATCAAGCATTTTATTTTCTAATATGGGAGTAGAAGTGATTTCCCAATTAGTTAATATTGCATCAGGAATATATTTAGATTTAAATAATGGAAGAGTGTCGTTTGAGTATAAAACAAGATCATGTCTTTGTCCGTTTGAACCAAGTAAAAGAGGTGATAGTATTTTAGGTGTGTAAAAATTTGAAGATGATTTTGATTTTGATTCGGTAAAATATTTTAATCCAGTAATGTTTTCAATATTTTCGGCTTTTACAAATTTGCTATCTAAAAAATAACCGAAATGATAATTAAAAATGAAATTTCCGCCTCTGTTTAGAAAATCTTTGATTTTTTGCATTGTATTTTTAGAGACTGAATAGATATCAAAAGCAATTAAAATATCGTTTTTATTTAATGAATCAATATCATTTTCGGTAATCGTTTTTGTATTTATTCCGATTGAGGAAAATTTTTTTTGGAGTTGTTTTAATTTGTCTTCATAAGCATCGATTGATAAATTAATTTTATTTAAATAAATTTCATTTTCTTCAGATAATAATATATATACTTTAGAAGGTTTTTTTGTAAAAAATAAAAAATTGTTTTCATTTTTAGGGATCAGTTGGTAAAAGATATATCCGGAAATCAGGATTATTATTAAAAAAGCAATAATTACCTGCAGCAGATTAATTTTATTCTTCTTCAAAGAATATGTATTTATCGCCTGTTTCATTTAACACCTCTTCATAATGTAATTTTTTATCATATTTTTTTTTGTGTGATTCTCTGCTTTTATATAAAAAGTAAGCAATTAGTCCGAATACAAGAGTTATTATAGTAATAATAAGTATCATCATTGCCAAAAAAGACAAAATATTCATAAGTTTCCTTTCCTTTCTAGTTTTCCCCAGCTCATTTCAACACCAAACCATTCTTCAAATGTAGAAAGAATTTTGGCTATGTTTATTATCTGAATAAAAAACAATCTGTAATATATTGCATAAAATATTAACGAAATTCTCTCACCTGTTACAAGCACGCAATATAATGCACCCGTTATATCTAAAATAGTAAACATACTCCACCAGTAAAAAATTAATATGCTAAATCCGGAAGAAAGCGCAACATAAATAATAAACATATTTGTCCAAATATCCATAAAAGGCCAGAAAACTGCTTCAAAAAGCATATACCACATTGTAAAAGAAGCAGCAGGGTTTATTTTAAAATGCCAAAGTAGGGATTTGTGTTTTTTAATTGCCTGCAGTATTCCCCTTGTCCATCTGTATCTTTGTTTTATGAGATCCAGTAAATTTTCCGGAGCTTCAGTGTATGCAACGGCTTCTGGTTCAAAATCTATTTTATAGCCTTTTGCTATTAGTTTTAATGTTACATCACAATCTTCTGCAAAAGTATCGCTGTCATAAAGTCCTACATCATATAATGATTTTTTTCTGAACATTCCTATAGGTCCAGGAATAATATTAACAAGTTTTAAAAAAGCTTGTCCGTTACGGACCATATTAAGACCTTCTATATATTCTAGAGCCTGTAATTTAGTCCATATATTGTTTTGATTGCTCACATATACCGATCCTGCTACCGCAGCTGTTTCTTCGTCTTCAAAATATCTACTCATTAAAAGAGCCGCGTTTTTATCTAATTTTGAATCGGCATCAACAACCATTATTAAAGAACCACTTGAATTTAATATACCATGATTTATAGCTTTTGCTTTTCCTCCATTTGGTTTTGTTAAAACCTTTAAACTTCTGTTGCCGGTATCAAACTCATATTTTTTTGCTTTGATATAAGTCTGATCATTTGATCCGTCATCTACTATCAATATTTCCAAGTTTGGGTATGTCTGTTCCAATAGGGATTTTATTGACGTTTCAATTACTACCTCTTCATTATATGCAGGGACGATAATTGTGATTTTTTTATTTGTTGAAATTGTTTTTAAATCAATATTTCTTGATGATTTAAAGATTAATTTTAAGATAGAAAAAAAAAGTAAAAACATATATCTAATGATTATGATAGTTGTAAAGAAAAGGATTAATCCGGAACCTATTTTTACAAACGCGTTTTCAATATCAAAAAAATCCATATAAAAGTTATATAATACAATTCCCAACAAAATAATTAAAGTAAAACTTACTAATATGACAAGAACACTTCTCACCACCACTTCCTTGCGGAAATTTCACATTCAAAGCTTTTGTAATTTGAAGATTGATTTAATGCGGAAGTATTACTATATTCACATCCAAGTTTAGCTTCGATTTTATCTACATTTATCGTGCTTCCCCATAGACCTAATTTATAAACATAAGTTTTATCAAAAAAGCTATAGCCTATGCCGCCTTTAAATTTGATTTTAACTTTTTTATAGGGGTATATAACTTTAAGCCCTAAAATGTTAGTATCAGTTTTGTCCGGTGAATAGTAACAATCTGTTTGTTTTGAGTTAAATTGATACCATCCTGAAAAATAAAAAATGATGGGAATACTTTTGTAAGAGAAGTTTTTAATATCATATTCAAGTTGGGGGGTTAAAACGTTATTTCCGTCATCAACTTTTTCATAAGCTATTGACCACCATAATTCTTTTGGTTTTTTTATAACTTTATATCCTGTGGCTTCAAGTTTTATTTTTGTATGATTTGAACTGCATATAGTTTTTCTTGAATATACCATATTGTGTTTATTTAATCTTAAAGTGATACCTTTTAAAAAATACGGATAATATTCAATATCCCATCCTAAAGTATTCAATCCGCTTTTATCTAAAAAAACATCAAATAAAAAAGGTTTCTTTTTAATTCCTAATCCATATAAAAAACCATTTTTATTTGATGTTTGTGACAAATCATAGTTTTTAAAAAATAAAAAAGGAACAAATGTATTAATCCGTTTACTTATACTGATGTATCGAGTCCACATTTTAGTGTTTTGATTATCTTTAAAATAATTTATATAGCCAAAAAGTTGCCAATCAAATAAAGGCACAGCAGATTCTTTTAAATCCTGTTGTATGACATTGCTTTTTGTTGCTTTTTCTTTTTTTAAATATAAATAATCAAGTGCTTTTTTTTCGTTTTGGGGTTCAAGTTTTAAATCGGCTGATAATATAATATCTTTTTTTTTGATGTCTTGGTTTATAGCGTTATTTGTTTTTTTGTTAATGTTATTGATAGGTGTGTGTTTTTTTTTTGATATCAATTTCACTTCCGTTTTTTTTGTATTGTTTAATTCATTTAAATTATCTTTGATGTATTTTTCAAGTGAATTATTAGGGTTGTATGGCGTATATGCTCCAGGTGTCCAAGTTTCTTTTATAATTTTGCAATTACTTTGATTACATTTGATTTCAAGTGTTTTGTAACCTTTGTCTTTTTTTATTTTAGAAGCATAAACCTGAAAGAATTTTATTTTATAGATATTATCTTTTTTTTCTATTAAAACAGGATCATAAATACCAACACTAATAAATGAAGCTTTTTTAAATATAGATTGTTTTTTTAATCTCCAATATAATTTTTCAGAAATTGATTTATCGTAATAAGAGGCATATTTTGCAAAATTCATACTTTCCCATGCCTGTTTCCAATTATTTAAAAATTTTTTTAAAAAACCAGGTAATGGTTTTGGAACGTTTTGTAATAATTTTTGATAGATTTTTTTGGCTTTTTCACTCTGTCCCGATTTTTGAAGATTAAATGCATAATGATACTCTATAAGGGGTGTTTTTTTATACCACATTAGTAAATAAAATTCCCCTGCTGCCTTTGCGTATTCTTTGGAAGCTTCTAATGCGTATGCATATTTTTCTCTTACGTCGTAATCGTTTGGTTTTAAAAATAGATATTCTTTATAATAATCTGCTGCGCTTTTATAAAGATTTGCAAAATAAGCTCTGTCTGCTAATGCAAGTATTTTTTCACTTCTTTTAGCGTAATATTCATCTATGGTTGCAGCGGTGCTTGAATTTACAAATCTTGGATTTATTTTTAATATTTTTGCTTTTAAAATTAAAGCGTCTTGGAAATTAGGATATTTTTTTAACAGATCATCAAGAACTTTTAATGCTTCTTTATTAAATCCGTTCCAATAATATCTATATGCTAAATCTAAATATGCTTCTTTTGTATTTTTATAACTTGCATAATACTCTAAATTTCCAAATCCTTTATAATAATTTTTTAATTGCAAATAAATATCACCCAATGTTTTGTATATTTCAATTTTTTCAGGATGAAGTTTTAAGTATTTTTCATAATAATAAGCAGATTTATCATAATTTTTAATCATATAATAATAGTCTGCAAGCTTTAAAATATATTCTTCATTGTTTGGGTTTTTTTTCAATAATTTTTGATATTTTGTTATTAAAGGTTTAACATTTTTATTTAATACCATCAATGCTTCAATTACTTCCTCATCTTTAGGATTTTGTTTTAAAAGAGAGGTAAATATCTGTTTAGCTTTAATATTTTTACCTTGCCACATTGCTATGAAGCCAAGCATTTTTTTTGCTTCATATTTTTGTTTTTCATTTCCATGATCATACACGTCGCTTAAAAACAATAAAGCTTTATTATAATCTCCTTGCCAAGCCAAAATTTTTCCAAATAAAAGTTTGGCTTCCATATCGTTTGTGTTTTGAAATTCACTTAAATATTTTATTGCTTCTTCGTTGTTACCACTCCAGCTAAGAAGTTTTGCCAAAAAAATTTTTGCTTTTTTATCAGAAGGGTTAAGTTTGATATAATTTTTAACTAAATCAATGGCTTCTCGAGGCGATGTTTGAAAAAGAAGATATGTCAATGATTGTAAATTTTGAAATGTAGGGTTTTGTTTGTATTTTTCTTCTAATTGTTTTAATTGACGATGTTTCAATTCTAATATTTTTTGTTCATACTTTTTTGCTAATTTAGGGTGCGTTCTTTTAAGAGATAAAAGAAGTTTTTCTGCAGAATCTATATCTCCCAAATAAAAGTATATATTTAATAATTTTTCTGCATATTCTGTTTTACCTGTTGTATGGAATAGAATTTGAAAATATTTTTTTGCTTCTTTATATTTTCCCATGTAATATAAATTATATGCTTTAATTTCGTAATAATCTAAAGTTTTTTTGTTTTTCAAAGTTTTAAGAATATTTAATGAAAGAGTATAATCTCCTTCCCACATAGCTACTCTTGCTATTTTAATTTTGTTCTCTTCCGATATTTTGTTATCTTGCTTAAATTTACTAATCTGTTTGTAAATTTTTAACAATTTTTTGTAGTTTTCTTTTTCATAAATGGTGCTTATTGCATTGTTTAAAGTTTTATATTTTTTTTTAATTTCTTCATTAAAAAAAATAGCGTTTATTTTGTTTTTTAACGCTAACGCATTTTTGTTTTTAGGGTCTTTTTTCAATACATAATTTATATATTTTTGTGCCAGTGGTAGGTTGTTGTGTTTTATGTAATAACTTGCTATTATAAGTCTGTTTTGTAAATCATTGGGGTGTGATTTAACATTTTTTTCTAAAGACTTTATATCTATATCCAAAGCAAAACATAATATTGTAATAGTAAACAAAATTATTTTTTTCATTTGCAGATCTCCTCTTCTTTTTCTTTCCATTCCGTTGCTTCAAAAATTTTAATATCAGGTTTATTTTGTTCAAAAAGTTTAGTTATTACAGGAGCAATATTTATTTTTCTAATATTTATTAGTGTTAAAATAAATGTTTGATTTGTTTCATTAAAATATATAATGTCAGTGTTTCTTAATTTTTCTCTAATTTTGTCAGGTTTGGCATTTAAATTAAATTTTAATATTGTAAAAAATACGCTTTCATTATATAAACTATTTATAATTTCACAAAAATTTTTTAAATTTGTAATAATTTTATTTTTTGATAATTTATTAAGAATCGAAGTATAAAAATTGTTGTTAAGCATTTTTTCAATTTCTAAAATATATTCACCTAACATAAAATTAAGAGGGAACATTTCATAACATCCTGATTCTAATGCTTTCATTTTATCTTCAGCCCTAACATAATCTGATTGAGTAATATAAATAAGTTTTGAAGGAATTTTTTGTTGTTTAATGGTATTACAAACGCTTAAATCAAGTTTTTCATCTTTTGGGTTATAAATTATAATGTCAGGGCTACTTAATATTTTATTTATTGTATCAGACATACTTGTTGCAACATCTATAAAAAAACCTTTTTTGCTAAAAATATATTTATGTAGTTCAATTAATTCTTTTTTGTCAGTAATTAATAAAATATGGATACTTTTTGATGTTTTAATGCTTGTATCAACAGGTTTTATTTCAATTCTATCATTTTTGTATAAAAAGTAATATTTATCTGGTTGGACAGGAAATATTGAATTTTTTATAACTATTATTCTTTCTTTTTCTTTTCTAATTTCAATGTTTAAATCGCTGAAATCCTCTATTGTTTCAATTATTGTTTCATTTTCTTCTGTTGGGGTTACGGTGATGAAAAATTTACACTCGAACATTTCTTTTATACCAATTAGTTTTTCCATAAAAATAGAAGTATTATCGCTAATATGTGTTCCAAATACTAAATCTAATCTGTGAAATATTACATTTTTAGGCTCATATTCTTTTATTGCTCTTTTGATGTCTTCAAGTAAAAAATCATATCCATATTTAATTTTGTATTCCAGCCAGTCTTCTTTTAAAGTTAAAAATTTTACTTTACTAAGAGCACTTTGTATGTTTTCGTCTTTTAAATTTGTTATAGCACTTAGTCTTTTAAAAAAAATGGGTTTTTGATAAGCAGAAAAAATTAAAGTTTTTTCATTAGCTGATTCATATAGGGCAAAAGTTAATTTTCCTTGTTTCTTACCGCCTTCAATTAATATAATTTCAGATTTATTTATTATATCTGTAAAATTCATTCAGTTTCCTTTAACTGTTGTTCAAAATATTGAAGTAAAAATTTATTTTTTTCTTTTTTTTGTATTATTATCATATATTTTAAAGCCTCTTTATTTTTAGGGTTTTGTTCTAATGTTTTATATAAAAATTTTTTTGCTTTTTTAAAATCACCTAATTTAAAATAATTATAAGCAAGCAATTCAGTGTTTTCTTTATTTTGCATACTTTTAAGTATTTGAATACTTTTTTTATATTTATGTGTTTTATAAAGTAATAATCCTAATTGATATTTTGTTTTATCATTTTTGTCGATATCAAATGCTTTTTGTGCAAATGTTAAAGAATCTTGCATGTTTTTTTGCATTAATAATATTTTGGATTTTAATAAGTAAGGTTTATATGAGTCATTTTTAATTGTAGATAGACTTAAATTTACAAGAGTTTCTGCAAGTGTTAGATCTTTTTGATTAAAAGCTTGTAAAGCTTTTTGATAATTTCTTAATGAAAGAAAATTTTTAATTACTGGTATAGAAAATAATGAATTTTTTTCAGTTTGTAACGCAACATACCATTTCCCATCATCAAGCATGTCAAATGTAATATGTTTTTTTGAGGTTTTGAATTTTAATAGTGGAATATCTGCAAAATTTTTATTTCTACTTAATGTAATTATGAATTTTTTATAATTACTATCCCAATATATATTAATATTATTGTTTCTATCGTTGTTTATTGTAATATGTGTAACTTTATTAGGTAATTTTTCTTTTATTAATCTGTTTCTTTTATGAATCAAGCCCTCATTTTGTCGTATATTAGTTTTTCCTGCTTGAATTTCGCCTTTATATACACTTGTTGCAAGTAAATTTTTATTTACTACTGTTTCAAATTCAGTTCCATGATTTCGTATTGTTTCTCCATTTGCAACTACTTCAATTGGCTTGGAAGCGGTATTAATGTTTATATCAGCCTTTTGTAATATGAATTTAGTTCTTGAGTTGGTATTAAAAATGTTTCGATAAGCAATTATTTTTATTTTATCATCTTTGTTTGCCCTGGCAATTACATTGTTTTGAAGTTGGTAAATTATTGAATTGTTTGATATTTTTGTCGTTATAGTTTGAGGTATTAAACAATAAAAATAATCAACACTTATGAATAAAAATAGTGCAATTGCGGAAAGGGCTGTTGCAAGTTGTCTGATTTTAATTTGTTTAGCTGTTTTAGGTAAAAAAATAAAAAATTTACTTCCTTTGTTTTTTTCACTTTCTATAGCTATGGCACCACCAATTGATTCTATAACAGCTTTTGACATTGTAAGACCCAAACCTGTTCCGTGGTCTTTGCCTGATGTATAATATTTTTTAAAAATATTTTTTTTTTCTTCTTCGCTCATTCCTATACCGGTATCTCTTATTATTAAAAGATATCCATTGTTTTCTTCATTTATACTTATAAATAATTCGCCATTATCTTTATTATATTTGATACTATTATGTAATATATTCAATAATGCTTTTTTTAACCATTCTCTATTTGTTTTTATATTTTCAGCTTGATCAATATTTAAATATAGATTTATATTTTTTCTTTCAATATCCGTTTGAAGCTCTTGAATTATTTCTTTGATTAAATATTTTAAATCGATTTTTTCGTTTTTTAAAAATTTAGCTTTTTTGAATCTTTCCATTTCAATAAAATCTTGTAGCATATCGATGGTTTTTTCTATTGTAGATATAAGAGAGTCGATTAATTTTTCTTTTTGTGTTTGTGCTATTTTTGGGTTTTTTAACATGGAAATACTAAATTTTATGCTTCCGAGTTTATTTTTTATATCATGAAAAAAAACTTGTGCAAATGGTGTTTTGTTGAATTTAAACATTAATCTCCTCTTTTTTGATGTATGTAATTTTAAAATTTAATTATGATATTAAAATGACCACTTTATTCTCTAAAACATTAAAACATAATGTATCCCAAATCTCTTTTAGAAACTATTGCTTTTTTATCACCGATTTTTTCTCTAACTCGTTTTATCATAACAGTTAAAGTATTGTTTTCTACAATTTCACCCCAAACTTCTTGCATAATATATTCTGGTGATAAAATTTTTCCTCTATTTTTTAAAAAGAGTTCCAAAGTTAATGATTCTTTTTTGGATAAAAGTATTTTTTCATTGTTTTTAATTAAGGCTTTTGAATCAAAGTCATAATAAACACCATTTATGATTTTTTGATTTTTTTTGGTAAACATTTTATTTATTCTGAGCAGTATTTCTTCATAATCAAATGGTTTTTTAATAAAATCTTCAGCACCAAGATTGAACGCTTTTCTTATATTTTCTATTTCGGTTTGTCCAGATATAATCATAACTTTTGTTTTTTGTGAAATTTTTGGAAATTTTTTCATTTCTTGTAAAAAATTGCCATCTGGGAGTGAAATATCGGCAATAATAAGATCCGCATCTAAATAATCATAAATTGAAGAGAAAAAACTTTTTAAGTCGTAATAGGAATTAACATCATAACCTTCACTTTCTAGAAACATTGTAAGTGCATCATTTAAAGTTTCTTCGTCTTCTATGACAATTATCTTCATATTACGCCTTTTTTTTTGATGCATTAATTATATTAAAATATAGAAAATAAAAGCATTGATTTATGTTAATAAGAATTTAAAAATATTGAATTTAATGATAAAAAGGAAAAAAAATGTAGTTTTTGTAAGATTAATGTAAAATTTATAATAAAATTTTACTGCAAATACTAATAGCAGCAGTTTCGCTTCTTAATATGAAACCTTTTAATTTAAATTTGTTTTTAAAATATTTTCTTTCTTTATCACTAAAACCACCCTCTGGACCTATCAGGAAAGGTTTGTTGCTATAGAAATTGCATTCAATTTCACTTCCGTCAAAATCAAGCGCATAAAATTCTTTATATTTTTCAAAAAATTCTTGACTTGAACTTACGATTTCTATTTCCGGAATATTGCTTCTACCACACTGCTGTGCTGAGTTTATTAAAATTTTTTCTATTCTATCTAATTTTATTTTAAAGTTTTTTTGTGAATATTCACAATAAATAAACGTTATTTTACTTATTCCTATTTCATTAAGTGATGGAAGGGTTTTTTCGATGTTTTTAGGTTCAATAATACACCATGCAAGGTGAAAATGCTTTTTAGGCTTATTGGGACTTAGTTTTTTTTCGATTAATGAAAGTATAGCCTCTTTTTTATTTATTGATTCAATTTTATAAATATATAAATAGTCGTCTTTTAAATTTCTTATTTTTACAAATTCATTTTTTTTTATTCTTCTGACTTTAAAAAGGTATTTATGCTCATCCCCTGTGATTGTAATTTGGGTTGAAGGATCCGGAAAATAAATAAACTGCATTAAAAGCCTTTTTTTGGTAAAATTATACTTAATTTAAGTTGTGAAGAAAGTTTTTAATTAATGACTGCTTTACAACTTAACTGCTTCTTAACTCACATAAAGGGATTAAATGATAGAAAATATTAAACTTTTTTTAGAAAACCCCAAAAAAAGTAAAATATACAACATATTGAATGTTAACGATAAAGAACTTAAAATATTGAAAAAACTTTTAGAAGAATATATAGAGGGGAATGAAGATGTAAAAGTTAGAACACTATTGAGTGATTTATTTTCCGAAAATAAGCTAAAAGCACTTGAATATGTTGGGTTAATTAAAAATTTATTAGAGGAAGGTTGGATAGTTATTAGTAGTTTTTCTCAAATTAAAAATAATGATTTGTCTGTTCTGGAAATCTTTAATTCTTCTGTTTCTCTTTCCGTGGCTTTTTTAAAATTAATAGAACAGGGTAGTTTGGATTTGGTAATACCTGAAAAAACACCTTATAACGATCATCTCGAATATTTACATGATCAGTTTTTAAGAATAGAACTTTATGAACAGCTAAGTAATATAAAAACCAATTATTCAAAAGAATCAGCAAGTATAAAAAGATTACAGAGCAAGCTAAAATTAATTGAAAACACCATCAAAGAAAGAGTGAAAAAAACCACAATAGAACTGCCGGTTCAAAATTTTATTGAAGAGAATGGATTGAATGAAAAAGAGGAAATATTGTTTTTGGCACTTTTAAAAGAAGAATATACTTCAAGCAATGAAAATGCAAGAGAGCAGAATTATCTACTGAACTTAATAAGTGACGATGAAATAGAAAGAATTAAAAACAGGGCTCTTTTGGATGACAATTCAAAACTTATAAGCGAAGAAATTTTTGAATATGATGAATTGATTGGTGCTTTTGGAGGATACAGCAAAATATATTTTTTAAATGAGGATATATTAAACGAACTAATACATCCTAAGAAAAAACATAAAATCGAGCATATTGTAAGGGAATCAATTTTTGATTTTATTGAACCTAAAAAAAGTCTTGATGAGGTGATTCTTCCGGCAAAAACCAAAGAAATGATAAATATGCTTTTAAAACAGATTGATAAGAGAGTATTGAAACTTTTAAAAAGCTGGGGAATCAAAGAGAGTAATGACATAGAAGCTAAAATAATTTTTTACGGACCTCCGGGGACGGGTAAAACGCTAACTGCACATTCAATTGCCAAAGAGTTAAACAAACCACTTTTGAGTCTTGATTCTAGTAAAATTCTTTCGATGTATGTTGGTGAAAGTGAAAAGAATGTCAGACGTATGTTTGATGAATACTACTCAATATGTGAAAAACTAAAAACTAAACCTATTTTATTATTAAATGAAGCTGATCAATTTTTAAGCAGTAGAACGACAGCGGCATTTAGTAGTGCCGATAAAATGCATAATCAGATGCAAAATATTTTTTTGGAGCAACTTGAAAAATTTGATGGATTATTAATAGCGACTACCAACTTGCTTGAAACGATTGATAGTGCGTTTTCTAGAAGGTTTGAATATAAGATTCTTTTTGAAAAACCTGGACTTAAGGAGAGAAAAAAATTATGGAAATTAAAACTACCAAAAACAGCCGAATATGATGAAAATTTTAATATCAATGAATTAAGTAAATTCGAATTGACGGGTGCACAAATAGAAGTAATTATAAAAAATACAGCTCTAAAAGTTGCTATGAGAAAAATACCTATTTTTAAAACAGAAGATTTTATAGAAGAAATTAAAAAAGAAAAAGGAAGTGCTTTTGATAATGAAAAAGAATTAGGTTTTCTAAAAGTGTGAAATATGGTAAGATAACTGAATGTTCATTTATTACTTAAAGTAACTGATATTAAATTTGTATTAAGATAAAATTTGTGTAATTAATAATTTTCACTTATAATTTGATAAATTGAATTAATAGCAAATTCATTTTGATAATATTTCCAAAAAGGAGTTTAAATGGGAACGATTTTATTCTTTGCGGCTGGAACGCTGCTAGGTGTAATTTTGCTTTATCTGTTAGGTATAGCAGTTGCGCCATTAAATCCAAGTGAGATTAAAAATGATCACTTTGAGTGTGGTTTACCACCAAGCTCAGAAGTTCCAATGAAAGCTAATTTCGGATACTTTATTTTTGCAATTGCATTTATTGTATTCGATATGGCGGGATTATTTTTTAGCCTATTTGTATTTGCTGATTCAACAGATGCATTAAATTGGGCAATGGTATTTGGAATATTGTTATTTGCAGCTATTACGATTAGTATGAAGGAGTATAGAAATGCTAAAAGTGCTTGATTTTTTTAATTATGCAAGGAGTAAGTCTCCTTGGATCGTCCATTTTTGTAGTGGATGTTGTTCACTCGAAATGCTGGCTGCTATGGGGCCGAGATATGACTGGGAAAGATATGGATATATCATGACACCAACTCCAAGACAAGCAGATATTATGTTTATTACGGGGCTTGTAAGTAAAAAAATTCTTCCGGCTTTACTTAGAACATATGAACAAATGCCAGAACCTAGATATGTAGTGGCAATAGGTGCTTGTGCATATGATGGAGGACCTTATAATGATTCTGTATCTGTTATTAAAAATATGACTGAAATTCTTCCTGCAGATGTTTTCGTAGCAGGTTGTCCTCCAAGACCGGAAGCGATTATTGCCGGGCTTGAAGAACTTAAAGAAAAAATCAAAAGAGGTGAGCCAAGTGCGTCAAGTCAAGGCGGCCTCTGGAAACAAATGAAATTTTAAAGGGCTCTCATGGAAAACATTAAGAATATTTTAAACAAATATGATATGGAATATGTAGAAGATTACAAATCTACATGGGTGAAAGCCAAACTTAAAAATAAAAATGATTTATTAAACGTTATAAAAGATTTAAAAGAAGCGGGTGTAAAAACTTGTTCAACAGTGAGTCCTACGGATTTTATTGATGAGAATAAAATCGAAGTAAACTACTTTTTAGAAGATTTATTTGGCAAAAAAAACGTATGGCTTAAAGTAGATATCGAAAGAGATCTTGAAAAATGTGATATTGATTCAATTACGCCTTTAATGCCTAGTGCTAACTGGCATGAACTTGAAGCATATTCAACATTTGGAGTTAAGTTTAAAGGACATCCGAATTTAAGATATTTCTTAATAAGTAAAGATTATTATGGTAAATTTCCATTCAGAAAAGATTTTGACTGGAAAGCTCATGAGCAAAATTTAATACAAAATATAAATGATATTACTGAAGAATATTTTGATGAGTATGAGGAATATGAAGAAAATGTAGGACATGAAGGAAGTAGAACAGTTCTAAACTGGGGACCTACACATCCTGCGAGTGGTCCTATTAGATTAAAAGTTTATACTAATGGTGAAAATGTTGAAAGAATTGAACCAGATATCGGTTATGTGTGGAGAGCACTTGAGCATCTTGCCGAAAGAAAAGATTTTATCGGAACTATTGTAGCGGTTGAGAGAATTTGTTTTATGGATAATCCGAATCCAATGATCTGTTATTCTCAAGCAGTTGAAGAGATAGCTGGAAAAGAAATTACGGAATTTGCAAAATATATGAGAGTAATCTTAGGAGAAACGGGAAGAATTGCTTCTCACTTAATTTCACTTGGTGGATTTTTCGGAACAATGGGGCTTCACACATTTATGATGTGGTGTCTTGACATTAGGGAGTATTTCCTAGATGTTCTTGAAGACTACAGCGGTGCTAGAATTGCTACGGCATGTGTAGAACCAGGAGGAGTTAGATATCCACTGAATGATTATAAATCTTGGTTCGAAACCATTAATAAAGCTATAGAAAAATTTGAAAAAACAAAATCTGACATACAAGATATTTTCTTAAAAAACCCATTAATGAATACTAGGGCAAAAGGAAATGGTGTATTTACATTAGAAGATGTAGCAGAATATTATCTTGCAGGTCCAATTGCAAGAGCAAGCGGTGCAAAAATTGATGTTAGAATCGATGAGCCGTATGCTGCTTATGACAAACTTGAAATGGATTATGTGACATGTGAAAATGGAGATGCAAGAGATAGACTTTATATTATATTTAAAGAGCTTGAACAGGCTATGGATTTAATTAAACAAGCTATGGCAAAAATAGAAGAAGGTATAGAAGCTGGTGAGATGGATCCTAAAAAAGACCATTTAGTAAAAATGCCAAAAAGAATGCCGGCAGGTGAAGCAGTTTCAAGAATTGAATGGGCGAGGGGTGAAATTTTAATGCACCTTGTAACTCAGGAAAAAGCTACAAGTCCATATAGATTAAAAATTAAAGCACCTAGTGTAAACCATACTATGATGCTTGATAAATTACTAAAAGGTAAAACCCTTTCAGATATTCCGCTTCTTTACGGAAGTATGCATATCTGTCAGGGTGACCTGGATAGATAAGGAGCGATGATGAGTGTTGGAGCAATGTTATTTTATATTTTAGTGTTTCCGGGTCTATTATTTTTACTTGCATGGACGTTTTTTGTGTTTTATTTTGCAAGGAAAACACTGGCATATATTCATAAAAGGGTAGGTCCACATTTTAACGGGCCGGCAGGAACTTTGCAAACAGTATATGATGTATTTAAACTTTTGACGAAAGAATCAATTACACCTAAAAGTGCTGACCCATATCTATTTAATATTATTCCTATTATTACGCCTCTTGTTGCAGCTCTTCCGGTTATTTTAATTCCTTGGACACCACTTATTAATAATGGTCACGGGATTTTAGATACTCAATATGGGGTTTTAGGTTTGGTTGTATTAATTGGGGTTGAGCCTTTCTTATTATTCCTTACAGGATTTGGTTCTAATAATAAATATTCCTTTTTAGGTGGTATGAGAATTCTTGCACAGATGCTTTCAATGGAAGCGCCATTTTTCTTAGCGGCATTAGCACCTGCATTATTATTCGGAACAATGAATTTATATGAAATTCAATCTCAAAATACATGGTTAACAACTTTAATTTTATTACCTGGTGCAGTTATTTTCATTATAGCAATGCTTGGTATTCTTGAACAACCGCCTTTCCATATTCCGGATGCAGAACAAGAAATTGTATATGGTTTCTATACTGAATATGCAGGAACTAACTATGTTCTTTTAAAATTTGCTGAATTTACAGAAATGCTTGTTGTGTCTGCAGCTGCGGTTGTTTTATTCTTTGGTGGTTACAGAGGGCTTTTCTTTGATAGCTTTTGGTGGCTATTTTTAAAAATAGCACTTCTTGCAGTGGTAATGGTAGCTATTAGGGCGTCTAACCCAAGACTTAGATTAGACCAGATGCTTAAATTTTGCTGGAGCTGGCTAACTCCACTTGCAATATTGAATCTTGTCTGGATTATTTTTGCAAAAATATATATTTTAGGAGCTTGAGATGTTTTTTAATATAGTAGAAAAAGTTGTAAGGGTTACAAAAGCATTAACTGAACCCAGAATAGCAACTAAAGATGTAACTCATGACACAATGCATCATTCACCAATTTTTAGAGGTAAACATGAAATTAGGTATGATATATGCACAGGATGCGAAGCTTGTGCAAAAATTTGTCCGGTTGATGCTATTATAATGGAACCTCTTCCAATAAAAAGACCAAAAGCTTTACCGGAAGTGAATTTAGGTATATGTATTTTTTGTGGACTTTGTGAAGATGTTTGCCCTACAAAGCCGGAAAAAGCGATTAAATTAAGTGGTGGAACATTTGAAATGATTACAGATGGAACAGATGAAGCAATTAAAGAATATTGGGTAAAACCAGAAGTTCCACAAGAATGGATTGAACAAAAGAAAAAAGAAGAAGAAGAAAAAGCTAGAAAAAAAGCTGAAATGCTAGCTAAGAAAAAAGCTGAAGCAGAGGCTAAGAAAAAAGCTGAAGAAGCAGCTAAAGCAAAAGCCGAAGCAGAAACTAAAGAAGCTGCCTCAGAAAACAATGAAGCTTCTAAAGGAGATGCATAATGAGTGTATTAATCTTGGCATTGGCAGTTATATTAGCTGTCATGGCATTAACCCAAAAAAATACGGTTCCTGCAGTATTAGCATTTGTAATGATGATGTTTTTATTAGGTATTTATTATATTTTGATGGATGAAAAATTATTAGGATTATTCCAAATTTTTGTATATACTGGTGGTATTGTAGTTTTAACCCTTTTTGGTGTTACAGTAATAGGTTCAAAATTTCCAAAGTTTGAAATAAGACCTTGGGCTGTAGCAATTGTTACAATTGTTGTAATAGGATTATTAATTATACCATTTATATTACCACCTATACCATATGAGGGTAAAGTTATTCCTTTAAAAGATCAAGTTAAAGTATTTACTGATTTTTATGCAGAAATTGCAATATTTATGGGTGTTGTAGCAGCAAGTGTATTATATGGAAGTATTAGAATGCTACATACACTAAAACATGAAAAGGAATAAAAATGGTTAGTTTTTACATTGATGCGATTTTCGCAATTATACTTTTCGGGGTCGGATTATATGGAGTAACGAGTAAAAGTGATTTTTTAAAAATTTTCTTTTCACTAGAAATTTTATTAAACGCTGTAATTTTATTTTTAGCAAGTGCAGCATATCATTTCGGTCTTACGAGAGGCTTGGCAGTTGCATACGTAATTATTGTAATTGCAACTTTAGAAGCTGCAGCAGGTGTTTTAATATTCCTGTTAAGCTACAGAATAACAGGCGAAATTATTCCAGACAAATTAGATAAGGCGGTGAGCGATGAATAATGCAGTATTAGTATTACTATGCGCACCGTTTTTAGGCGCGGTGCTAGCGTATATTTTAGGGAAAATTAAAATAAATTTAGCTTTTTGGGTAGCAGAAATAGTAGGAGCAATGCTGTTTTTGGCAAGTATTGTTATATATTTCAATTATAGCGATACACCAATAAACATTGATTATACATGGATAGCTTATGGTGATTTAAGATTACCTTTTGGTATTTATATTGACCATTTAAGTATCGTAATGCTTTTAATTGCAACGGGACTTGGTTTTGCAGATATACATTTTGCACATGATTATATGGGTGATGATCCAGATCAACCTAGATATTATGCAAAAGTTTTATTTTTTATTGGTGGTATGATTTTATTGGTTATTACCAAAGATTTAATCGGAGCATTTGTTGGATGGGAATTTATGGGACTTGCATCTTATGCATTAATTAGTTTCTGGTATTATAAAAATTCTGCGGCAGATGCAGGTATGCAGGCATTTTTATATACAAGATTCGGTGATATATTTATATTGGCAGCAATCGGTTTATTAGTATATTATGCTGGAACACTAAATTTGGTTGAATTAAACGAAATGGCAAATGCAGGTGAACTTCCAAAAACAGTGGCACTTGTAGTTGCTTTATTTATTTTTATGGGTGCAATAGGTAAATCTGGTCAGTTTCCATTATATCCTTGGCTTATGAATGCGATGGAAGGTCCGACAACCGTGTCAGCCTTAATCCATGGTGCAACAATGGTTAACTCAGGTATTTATATCGTAGCAAGATTATTTGATTTCTTTGCATATACGGATGCATTATTTATAGTTGCAAACGTTGCAGCACTTTCAGCATTTATCGGTGCGAGTAGTGCGCTTGTTCAAAAAGAGATTAAAAAGATCCTTGCTTATTCAACAATGTCACACTTATCAATTGCGTTTGTAGGGCTTGGAGTGGGAAGCCTTGCGGCTGGTATGCTACACCTTGTAAACCACGCAATCTTTAAAGCGTTGCTATTCTTGAGTGCAGGTGCGGTTATTTATATAGCTCATCATACAAAAGATGCATGGAAACTAGGAGGTCTTATTAAAACTGCACCTTTTGTAGCGTTATTTATGGCTATGGGTTCACTTTCACTTGCTGGGGTTCCACCATTTAGTGGATTTTTCTCAAAAGAAATGGTAGTAGCAAGTGCTTGGGCACATGGTAATGAATTTACTAAAGTGTTTGTAACTATTGCAGCATTGTTATCAATTGCATATATTACAAGACTTTGGGTTTTAATTTTCTTAGGTGAACCTAGAAATGAAGATATAGCTGGAAGCGTTCATGCACCTAGTAATTTATGGATAAGATTACCATTAGGAATATTAGCCGTTGTAACATTATTTATATCTATATGGCAAAGCGACATTGTTCATTTTATTTTAAATGGCAAAGAAGAAGTTGAACCACACGTTGCAGGTTTAACTGCATTTATGCTAACAGGAATGATGCTCTTATTTTTAATAGTTGTAGGTTTATATGTTAAGGGATTAAATTTACTTTATAAAATAGCTTCACATCATTTTGTTCAAACAATACATCAAGTATTGTTCAATGGTTATTATGTTGAAAGAATGATTACTTGGATTTCGAAAACAATTGTAGTTAATTCTGTTGCTAAAGCGGCAAGATGGTTCGATACAAATGTGATTGATTATTTGGTAAATGCTACAGTTCCTGCTACTTTTGGAATTTACAAAATTTTCAGAGCAGGTCATAGTGGTAAGATTGGGACATATATGGGTCAATTCGTTATAGGTGTTGCAATCATCGTTATTGCTATCTTAATAATTGTAAAGGGGCTGTAAATGGTTGCTGTTGATATAATTTTCGCTCCGATTTTCTTGTCGATTCTTTTATATTTTTTGACAAGAAATAATCAGGACTTGGCTAAATATATTGCACTAGGGTGGTTCGTAGTTCAATTTTTTATTGCATTTAGTTGGTATAATGCACTTCCTCAAGAAGGGTTTTTAGAACTTGGAAGTTTTTTAAGTGTTCCGCAGTTTGGATTTGAGTTAACACTTAGAGTTGATGCATTAAGTGTTGCAATGTTGTTATTAACTGCGGCGTTATTGATTTTAGTTGTTTTTACATCTTGGGAAGAAAAAAACCAAGCTGCATATTTTAGTTTGCTTGTTTTATTTAGTGGACCGATTTTTGGTGTATTTATGACTACAAATGTTTTATGGTTCTTTATGTTCTGGGAATTAACATTAGTTCCAATGTTCTTTTTAGTAGGTTTTTGGGGTGGTGAAAGAAGAATTTATGCAGCTGTTAAATTCTTCTTATATACGCATGTTGCTAGTATGTTTATGTTTGTTGGATTTTATTTATTATATAAACAAACTGGCTACTGGGATTTAACATTAATTAGAGAAACAGCTCTTGCAACGCCAGCACTAATTTGGTGGTTTATGTTTATAGGATTTGCTGCAAAACTTCCAGCATTTCCGTTTCATACATGGCTTCCAGATGCACACGTAGAAGCACCGAGTAGCATTTCTGTATTGCTTGCAGGTGTTCTATTAAAAATGGGTGCGTATGGTTTAATAAGATTTACAGTTGAATTAATGCCTATAACTACGCAAGAATTTTCGATTTGGATGTTAATTATAGGTCTTAATACGACACTATTTGCTGGTATGCTTGCTATTTATGAAAGACATATTAAAAAAATGGTTGCATACAGCTCAATTTCACATATGGGGCTTGTGGTAGTTGCAATTGCGACTATGACGTATGATGGATTAAGTGCTGCTCTTTATGAAATGATTGGGCATGCACTTGTAATTTCACCACTATTTTTAATTGCAGGATGGTTACATCATAAAACTCATACATGGTATATGGATGAAATGGGTGGAATTATGAAAAAAGCGCCTTATGTTAGTGCGATTTTCATACTTGCTGGTATGGCAGCGTTAGGTCTACCTGGAACAATGGGATTTGTAGGTGAGCTTACTATTATAGTTTCAGCAATTAAATCATTCGGATGGTGGATTGCAATCATCGCAGTAGCGTCACTTATTAGCGCCGGATATATTATTTGGGCGGTTAGAAGATCAATTCATGGTGAAATGTCACCTCTTGTTCAAAAAGTTGAATTTACTATGAGTTATCCTGAAAAAGCTGCATTAGCAGTGTTTGCTTTAATGATTGTTTATTTCGGTATTCAACCACAGCCGATATTTGATTTAGCAAATAAAGCATTTAGCTTTCTTGGAGGTATGTAATGAGTTTCATAATATTAATAGCGGCGGGATTACTGGTACCGGTATTTTACAAAAGTAATATTTTTATTGCTAAATTAATTGCCATTGCTGCATTTATAGCAAGTGCATTGATGGTTTATAATGGAATGAGTTTAAATAATGTGTTTCCGTTTTTTGTTCTAGATAGTTCTACGCAATTGATGGAATATGTTCTTTTGGCGACTTTAGCGGCTGTTACGTTATCGTTAACAGGTTTTGAAAGACCATTAATTGCGCAAATGCTTTTTGTAGCTGGTGCAAGTATCGCGATTCTTGAAACGAACAACTTTTTCTTATTTATTGTTTTATTTGAAGTTATAGCGATAATCTCATATGTATTAGTTGCAAATATCAGAAACTTTTATAATGCAGAAGGTGCTATTAAAGCATTTATTGCCGGTGCAGTGGCAAGTGGTATCATCTTACTTGGTTTTGCATTTTTCAGTTTTGTTACTGATAGTTTCAATTATGCCGAAATGAATGTTCACGGCAAATTTACATTGATTGCAGTAGCAATTATGCTTGCTGGTATTTTTTACAAATTAACTGTTGTTCCAATGCATGCATGGGCTGCAGATGCTTATTCTCAAGTAAACCATGCGGCAGCAGCAATTTTAAGTGGGGTTATTAAAAGTGTAATGCTAGTGGCTGTATTTAAAGCATTTTATAAATTTTTAATAGCATACCCTACATCAACTGTGTTGATATTCAGTTTCTTTGCAATACTTACAATGACACTTGCAAACTTTATGGCTTTATGGCAAAAAAGAATTTCAAAAATTCTTGCTTATTCATCAATCGCACATAGCGGTTATGCATTAATACCTTTTGCAGCTGCGGCAAGTGTTTATTCGTATACAGGTGTTCTTTATTATGCTATTGCGTATATATTTATGCAAACAAGTGTATTCTTGATTTTAAATGATTTAAGAAGGGAAGCTGGTGTTAAATACCTTGAAGATATTAAAGGTTTAGGAAGTAAAGCACCAGTTCATGCATTATTCTTTACAATTCAATTATTTTCTTTGGCGGGAATTCCTCTTTTAGCAGGTTTCTTATCTAAAGCTGTTGCATTTTATGCAGGAATTGACGCAGGTCTTTGGCCAATTGTTTTAGTTGCTTTGTTAAATTCAGCATTAGCAGTAGCTTATTACGCTTGGATTGTTAAACATATCTATTTTGATAAACCGGTTGATGGAACAATTAAAAAAATCAACATATCAAGCGGAAGTTTAATAGGACAACTTATATTATTAATAGGAACGATTTATTTTGGTATTGTAGCGACACAGGTATTTAATACTACAATTTCAATGTAGTCTTTTGCTATAATTAGCAAAAAGGCAAAAGTTGAAATTTCTTCTTTTTTTATTTTTTTCCATTAGTTTATATAGTTTAGAAATTAATGTAGATTATTATAAAAAAAATAATCCCTATGAAATATTAACTATTACGAATGACCAACCTTTTTATTGTAAAAAAAATGATTTAAAAATCGAATGTATTTTCAAAAAAACTCCAAGCACTCCTGTATTTAAAACCAATACGATTTATTTTGACATAAAACCTGAATTTTGTAAAAATTTCTTTGTTTTAATTTTTAATGTTAAAACTGACTTCATTTTAAAATCTTTTGAAGACAATTTATATAATAGTCCCACTATAGGAATAAATCCAAAATATGCAAAAAAATGGGTTATTATTGCTGGTAAAAATATACCTTTTATAAATTCTGAAAAGATAGAAGGACTTAATTTTTATTTTAAAAATTCTCCAAAACCTTATATTGGAACTATAGACGAAAACGGAAATCCAATTAATATTAACAATCAAGCAAAAGACGTAATTAAATATTTTGAAATCAAAAAAGCATATGAAAAAGGAAGGGATGTATTGGATGAAATAGATCAGTTTTTAAAAGATTTTCCGGATTCTGTATTTGTGCCCGATATAGAATTTTTAAAACTAAAAATACTCGATTCAGAAAACAAACCTGAGGAAGTGATATCACTTGCCAAAAAGTGGATTAAGAGTTATGCATTCAACGAAAACCTGCCTAAAGTGCTTTTAATAATTGCCAAGAATTACACAAAACTTGGATTTATGACAGATGCAAGCTATTTTTATCAAAGAATTATTACAGAATATCCTAATACCAAAGAAGCATATTTGGCTATGATTTACTGGGCGGATCAAATGTATATTACAGGTGATAGCAAAAAAGCTTTTGAGCTATATAAAAAGGCACTTTATTCCACAAAAGATATTGATATTGCGTCTCTTGCTGCAATGAGACTTGCTCAAAGATATATGGATAAAGGTGATATAAAAACAGCGTTTGAATATTATAAAAGGGTTTATCAGGCAAATAAAGAATTTATTTTAAAAGATAAGAAAAAAGCTTTTGAACTGGCTAAGATGCTGGCTTCACATCAATTGTATTCTTTAGCTATAGATATAGGTGAAGATTTAATTAAAAAACTTAAAAAATTGGATGATCTATACGAGCCACTTGAGTATTATCTTGCACTATGGTCTTATGATATTGGTGATTTTAAAAAGGCTGATTATTGGATAAACAGATATCTTAACGAGTTTCCGTATGGGGATTACAGCGATCAGCTTCAAGCACTCAGAGATAAAGTTTTATTTGAGGTTGATGATTCAAATACAACTGAACAGCTTAAAAAGATAGACGAGATAATTGAAAAATACAAAGGTCAAGAAATTGCCAAAAAAGCACTATATAAAAAAATAATGCTTTTATATAAAATAAAAAAATATTCGGAAATATTAAATATGGCCGATGAAATTAAAAATCTTGATGAAAAATATATAAAAAATAAAGAGGAATTTTTAAAAGATGTTGCCCAAAAATATAGTTTGGAGCTTTTGAAGAAAAACGAATGTATAAAAGCCGTAAAAATTATTAAAAAATATAATATAACATTGAATAAAAAATATGATTTGCAAGTCTATGAATGTGCAATAAAAGCAAGAGATTTTAACCTTGCATCTGTTGTATGCAATAAATATCTTAATTCGCCTAACGACGTAGTTTTTGTTGAATGGATGAAAAGAAAAATAAAAGCGTTAGAAGGATTGAATGATTATAAAGGTTTGGTTACAGCTGTTGATGATTTGTGTCAAGTAATGAAAAAAGGATGTTATGAGTATCAATTAAAGAAATTTTTCTCATTATGGAAGCTTAAAAACTTTAAAGAAGCAATAAAAACTGCTAAAATTCTAGAGAAAAAAAATGATATTAGAAATTGTGATGTGTTTATTAAAATTGTTAATTGGTCTTTGCAAAATAAAGACTATTTAACAGCCGCAATATATGCAAAAAAAATAATAGATTTGCAGGATAAATTTAAAGCATATCCATATTCACCTTTTGTGGAGTTTACATATGCCAAATATACTAAAAATAAAACTGCCGCAATTAAAGTTTTGAAGCAAGTATTAAAACGAATCAAAGGTGAAGATAAGGCAAGAGCATATTATATGCTTGCTAATTTAACAGGTAAAAAAGAATACATTGAAAAATGTTTAGAAGTTAATGATTCCGTGCTATGGAAGAATTTATGCAAAGATGCGAAAACACTATTTTAATATAAAAAAGGAAAATAATGACTTGGACGAAAGAAAGTTGGAGAAGTAAACCCATAAAACAGCAACCAACATATGAAGATTTAGAAAAATTAAAACAGGTTGAAAAAGAACTTAGTAAATATCCTCCATTGGTTTTTGCTGGTGAAGTTAGAAATTTAAAAAACAAATTAGCAAACGTATGTGAAGGTAAAGCATTTTTGCTTCAAGGTGGGGATTGTGCGGAAAGTTTCGCTGAGTTTGATGGAAACAACATAAGAGATATGTTTAAAGTAATGATGCAAATGGCGGTAGTGCTGACATTTGCAGGAGGCCTTCCAGTTGTTAAAATAGGAAGAATTGCAGGGCAGTTTGCAAAACCTAGAAGTAGCGATTTTGAAGAAAGAGATGGTATTAAGCTTCCGAGTTACAGAGGTGATATAATAAATTCTATTGAATTTACTCCAGAAGCCAGAAAAGCAGATCCGGAAAGAATGTTAAAAGCTTATAACCAGTCTGCTGCAACTATGAACCTTTTAAGGGCATTCGCAAAAGGTGGAATGGCGGATCTTAGAAAAATTCACAAATGGACGCTTGATTTTGTAAAAGAATCACCTGAAGGTCACAGATTTGAAGAACTGGCTGATAGAATTACAGAAAGTTTAAAATTTATGGAAGCAGTTGGTATTACGCCTGATAATACGCCTCATTTAAGAGAGACTACACTTTATACATCACATGAGGCATTGCTTTTAAATTATGAAGAGGCGTTAACCAGACAAGACAGCTTAACTGGTGAGTGGTATGATTGTTCTGCACATATGCTTTGGATTGGTGATAGAACAAGAGATCCGAATGAAGCACATGTTGAATTTTTAAAAGGGGTTAAAAATCCTATAGGAATTAAGGCAGGACCAAGTATGACGCCGGAAGGACTTATTGAACTTATAGAAAAACTAAACCCTGAAAATGAAGCCGGAAGATTGAATGTTATTGTTAGAATGGGTGCCGATAAGATAGAAAAAGAGTTTCCTAAACTTTTAAAAGCCGTGGTGGATACCGGTAAAAAAGTTATCTGGAGTATTGATCCGATGCACGGAAACACTATAAAAACTTCAAGCAATATAAAAACAAGAGAATTTGATAAGATTTTGGAGGAAGTTAAAGGGTATTTTGCCGTTCATGAAAGTTTCGGAACGTTTCCTGGCGGGGTTCATCTTGAAATGACGGGAAGAGATGTTACCGAATGTATCGGCGGATCGTATTCTATCAGTGAAAAAGATCTTGAAAAAAGTTACGAAACTCATTGCGATCCGAGATTAAACGCAAAACAGGCATTAGAACTCTCTTTCTTAATTGCAGATCTTCTAAAACAATCTATTAACAAAAATCCGCAAATTTAATAGAGGTTTTCCTCTATTTTATATTTGAAAATACAATCTCTTCTAATTTTTCAAGAGGTGCGGATATTTTATTCTTAAACTGGGTTTTATTAAATGTTTGCTGTCTTTTTGCAAGTCTTGCGGTATTGGTTATTATTTTTTCTTTTAATGTTTTTATATCGTATTTGCCGTTAAAATAATCCAAAACTTCTTTAATTCCTATGGCTTTAAGAGCCGGCAGTCTTCTGTCTCGATATTTTTTTTCAAGATACGCCACTTCGTCGATAAGACCCGAATTAAACATTTTATCGGTTCTTTTTTTTATTCTCTCTCTTAAAACGCTTCTATCGACAGCAATTTCAAAAATAGGAATTTCGGGCAGCACGGGTTTTGGGGGATTGTTTTTAAAATAGATGCTTGGGGGAGTTTTTGTAGCAAAATATATCTCAAGTCCTTTTTGAATTCTGTATGTGTCGTTTGGTGAGATTTTGGATGCAAATTCAGGGTCAATCTGTTTTAAAAAATTATAATCTTTTTTTGAAGCTTCTTTTTTTATTTCTTCGTTTATCTCCGGCATTTTTGAAATGCCTTCAAGCATTGATTTAAGATAAAAACCCGTTCCACCCACTATTATTATGTTTTTATGGGGAATTTTTCTGTAAATATCGATAAATTTAACAACATCAAATTTTTCGTCGGGATATATTTCATTAATTCCATAGTGTTTGACTTTAGAGAGCTCTTCTTTTGAAGGCTTTGCGGAAGCAATGTCTATTTCTTTATAAATACTCAGTGAATCAAGTGATAAAATCTCATAATTGAGTTTTAATGCGAGTTTTATAGCCAAATCACTTTTTCCACTGGCCGTAGGACCTATAATAGCAAACATCTTTACCTTTTTTGCTACAATTATACAAAATAAGTTGTGAAGTTGATAAGTCGTGAAGTTGTAAGGAGATACATAATGATAAAAAAATATATGGATTTGGTTAAATTTTCTCATACGATTTTCAGTATTCCTTTTATTTTAATAGCTATGATAGTGGCTGCAGACGGGTGGTTTGGATGGAAACTTTTGTTTTTAGGTATATTGGCCGCAGTGAGTGCAAGAAATTTTGCAATGGCTGTAAACAGACTTGTGGATAAAGATATTGATGCCAAAAATCCTCGCACACAGGATAGGCCGTCGGTAACAGGTGAAATTACGGAAGGTCAGATCAAACTATTTATTTTGGCAAACGCATTAATATTTATAGGTGTGGCATATTTAATTAATTCATTAGCGTTTAAATTATCCATTCCTATTCTTATAGTTTTAGGTGGTTATAGTTATTTTAAAAGGTTTAGCGAATTTGCGCATTTGGTTCTTGGGATTTCTCTTGGACTCGCACCAATAGCAGGTGCTATAGCGATTACAGCTTCGATTCCATGCTGGTCGGTTTTTTTAGCTCTTGGTGTAATGTTTTGGGTTGCAGGATTTGATATTTTGTATTCTCTGCAGGATATGGAATTTGACAAAGAAGAAGGACTACATTCAATACCTGCATTAATGGGTGAAAAGGGTGCTATATTTGTATCAGCGATGTTTCATGTTTTCAGTGTTCTTTTTTGGGCGCTTTTTGCCGCATACGCAAAACTAGGTTTTTTTGGCTGGTTGGCTGTCATTTTGGGTGGCGTAATGCTCTATTATGAACAAAAGCTTGTCAGACGCGACTTTAAAAACATTCCAAAAGCGTTTTTTGATGTAAACGGATATTTGGGGATTGCTTTTTTAATTCTTATTATTTTAGATAAGGTAAACTGATGCCAAGACTTATACCCGCATTTATAGAGTTTGAATTTGATGAGTATGATGATAAATTTAAAGAAGAGTTTGACAAACTCGGAAGTGAAAGTGAAGATCCGATAGGACAATATATAAAACTTGCAAAAGCACGGGGTGAAACTAAAGAGACCGACCCCGTGCTTTTGGAATTATTAATTGCTCTTCACAGAAAAATTGACGAACTTACGGCAATAGTAAAAAATGAAAAAAAAGAATTGTTAAAACTTAATAATAAAACCGAAATAGAAAAAATAGGATTTGATTATTTTGAAATAAAAGATCCTATGTTTCAAAAAGGTAAAAAATATTACGGAAGAATGGCATTGCCGGTTTTTCCGCCAAGAGTGGTTCCGGTTATATTTGAAGCTGAAAATGAAAAATTGGCTAAAATCTTACTGATGCATGAGAGGGATATAAAAGATTACAATGCATTTATTATGGCAAGAGAAAGGGCAATTATAAGGGAAATGAAGGCAAAAAATGGGTAAAATAGAAATTATTATGTTTTTAGGTTTAAGTGGGTTTATTCTATTTTTATTTTTTTATATGTTAAAAAGAGATAGAATTGTTGAATCAAAACTTGCGGCAATGGAATTGGCGCTTGAGGATTTAAATCAAGAAGTTTATAAGTTAAAAAAAGAATCGAGTAATAAAGAAACACAAAAAATGCTTGAAGAAATGGAAAACGTAATTGATAAATTAGTAGAAAATATTAAAAAAATGGAAGAAAAAAACATGAAATATATTAAAGAAATTGAAAACAAACTTTTTAATGTGGAACATTCTGTTAAAAGTAAAATGGTTGATTTTTCGAATATTAATAAAACTGATGAACAGAGAATAATCAGTTTATATAAAAATGGTTACACAATAGAGGAAATAAGTAAAGAGCTCAGAATTCCTGCTGGTGAAGTCGAATTGGTTATTAAATTTCAAAGTTTTTAAAAAATAAAAAGTGTGTTTTTGTTTCTTTTTCCTTAAACTTTCCTTAAATTAAGGTTTCTTTAAGAATTCTTTCCTAAAATTCCATACCTAAAAAATTCACAAAAGGTGTGATAATGAAATTTACAAAATCAATTAGAGAAGAAGATGTTAAAAGAGATTGGATTTTAATAGATGCTAAAGATAAAATTTTCGGTAGGGTTATTACTGAAATTGCTACAAAATTAAGAGGTAAACATAAACCATATTATACACCTCATGTAGATTGCGGTGATTATGTTGTTGTAATCAATGCTGATAAAGTAAAATTTTCAACATCTAAAAAATTAGAAGACAAATACTATAAACATACAGGTTATTTTGGAAACCTAAAAGAAGAAACAGTTGAAAAACTTCTTAAAAACAATCCTGAGAAATTATTTAAACTAGCTACAAGAGGGATGCTTCCAAAAACTAAACTTGGAAGAAAAATGCTTAAAAAATTAAAAGTATACGCAGGTGAAAATCATCCTCACACAGCTCAAGTAAAGGGTAACTAATGAAAATGCACGGAAGAATTTACGCAACAGGAAAAAGAAAAGAAGCAATAGCTAAAGTATGGTTAAAAGCCGGAAGCGGAAATATTACGGTAAACGGAAAAACATTAGATGATTTTCTTGGTGGAAGAGAAGCTCTTAAATTAAGAGTTAGATGGCCTTTAATGCTTACTAAACAAGAAAATGCCGTTGATATTGATGTTAAAGTGTTTGGTGGTGGATTTGCAGCGCAGGCAGATGCTGTAAAACACGGAATTTCTAAAGCATTAGTTGAATATGCACCGGAATTCAGAAGTATTTTAAAACCTGCTGGTCTTCTTACAAGAGATGCAAGAAGAGTAGAAAGAAAAAAATACGGGAAAAAGAAAGCAAGAAAATCTCCTCAATTTTCAAAAAGATAATTTCTTCTTTTTCTTTTTATATTTTTACCATATAGTGTCTGTCACTATTAATGTTTAACGCTCATTATAATTTTTTTTGTTAGTATTAAATATATGTTTGTTTTTGTTAATATAATTATACAAATAAGTAATTTTATAATCAATTTGATGTAAAGGGTATTTAATGAAAATCTCATTAGTATTAAGCGGGGGCGGTGCAAGAGGTTATATACATATTGGTGTAATAGAAGCATTAAAAGAAGAAGGTTTTGAAATAGCGTCCATAAGCGGCACTTCAATGGGCGCTTTAATAGGGGCATTGGAAGCATGTGGTAAACTTGATATATATAAAAATTGGGTTGAATCGTTAGAATTGTTAGATATATTGAAATTTATAAAACCGCCGTTTAAATTAAACGGGGATAAAATTTTCAACAAAATAAAAGAGTTGGTGGGTGATTATAATATTGAAGATTTACCTATAAAATTCACTGCAGTTGCTACGGATTTAAATAAAGGCAAAGAGGTATGGTTTCAAAAAGGTCCTTTGTGGAAGGCTGTAAAAGCGTCTGCGGCTATTCCAGGTGTTTTTGAACCGGTAAAATACCGCAATTTACTTTTAGTAGACGGAGGTGTTTTAAATCTTATGCCTGTTGCACCTGT
The DNA here is from genome assembly GCF_054656815.1 of Nautilia lithotrophica. NCBI lineage: Bacteria > Pseudomonadati > Campylobacterota > Epsilonproteobacteria > Nautiliales > Nautiliaceae > Nautilia > Nautilia lithotrophica. The sequence goes on along the minus strand of NZ_BAAHXN010000001.1, from coordinate 679,260 downwards.
TATGAGTGATATGACTGATTTAATTATTGCCGTTAATTTATATGGTGAAGAAAACCAGGATATAAATATCAAATATAAAAAAGAAACAAAGAAAAAAATTAATATTTTACACGAAATGTGGGATAAAATTTTTGAAGAAAAAGATGATCCGACGAATATGTCAATTGAATTAATGATGCAGGTTATTTTTAGATACAGAAGAGCTGAATATATTCCAGATCTGGAAATAAAGTTTCCATCTACAATAGCAAAATGGTATGAATTTCACAGGGCGTTGGAACTTATAGAAATAGGGCGTCAATATACGAAGGAAGTTTTAAAAAGCGAAAAGTTAAAAGTGAGAAGCAATACAGAACAAAAAAATAAATAGGAGATTTTTTTTGGCGAAAGAGATGGAAAAGCTCTCAAGTTTTGGGTTTCAAGTTCTAGGTTTAAAGTTTCAAGTATAAAGAGAGAGGAAAAGATGAGGAATTGGTAATGAAAAATGTTGCAATGAAAATTTTTACGATTGACAATAAAAAGTAACAGATACTGCAATGTTTTAGCTTTAAAACTTATATGTCAATAACCAACCCCAATAACTAATAACCAACTATAACAACTAACTAACTTAACAACTTTAATAACCAATACACTAATAACAAATATACTAATTAACTATTATCCTAGATGTAATTTGATATAATTTTGCAAAAAGGAGAAGTAATGCAAAAAATTTATACTAAAAATGCTCCTGAAGCTATCGGGCCTTATTCTCAGGCTATTAAAGTAGGAAATTTTATATACACTTCAGGTCAGATAGCTTTAACTCCTGAAGGTGAATTTTTAGATGTGGATGTCAGAACACAAACTAAACAGGTTTGTGAAAATTTAAAAGCAGTATTGGAAGCTGCCGGTGTAAAATTGGAAAATGTAGTTAAAACTACCATATTTTTAGATGATATTAACAATTTTGCTGCTGTAAATGAGATTTACGGAGAGTATTTTAAACATAAACCTGCAAGAAGCACTGTTGCTGTAAAAGAGTTGCCAAAAGGTGCAAAAGTAGAAATAGAATGCGTGGCATTTGCTGAATGAAACTTAAAGTTTTCTTAATTTAAGTTTAGTTTAAGGAAATATAGTTAATATTTCATCCTAAAAAACCAATAAAGGGTTAACGAAATGTATGCAGTTATTAAACATGGCGGAAAACAATATAAAGTAAGCGTTGGAGACGTATTAGAGCTTGATAGAATTGAAGGTGCTGAGCCTAAATCAAGTATAGAAATAAATGAAGTTTTATTAGTAAAAGGTGATGATACTAAAATAGGAACACCACTTGTTGAAGGTGCTAAAGTAGTAGCAGAAGTTATTAATAACGGAAGAGGAAAAAAAGTAATCATTTTCAAAAAAAGAAGAAGAAAAGATTCTAGAAAAAAAAGAGGTTTCAGAAGAGACTTCACTAGAGTTGTAATTAAAGAAATCGTAGCTTAATTTAAGGAGATTCCATGGCACATAAAAAAGGACAAGGGTCAACTCAGAATAACAGAGATTCTGCTGGTAGAAGACTTGGCGTTAAAAAATTCGGAGGAGAGTTCGTAAGAGCAGGAAATATTATTATCAGACAAAGAGGAACAAAAGTTCATCCTGGTAATAACGTTGGACTTGGAAAAGATCATACAATTTATGCTTTAATCGACGGATATGTAAAATTCGAAATTAAAGATAAACAAAGAAAAAAAGTTTCAGTATATCCAGTAGAAAACAACTAATTCTCTCTTTTCCCCTCATTTTAATTTCATAATTTGATAAAATTCATAATTAGTTTATGGCTAATAGTTAATAGTTATTAACATATTAAATATTCATATTAAACTAATCATTACCTATTATCCATTGTAAAAGGAAACAAATGTTTGTAGATAATATAAAACTAAAAGTAAAATCCGGAAAAGGCGGACAGGGCTGTGTTAGTTTTAGAAGAGAAAAGTTTGTCGTAAAAGGCGGTCCTGACGGCGGTGACGGCGGTAAGGGCGGTGATGTTATCGTTGAATGTGATAAAAATACACACACCCTTTCGCATTTTAAAGGTAGAAAACTTTTAAAAGCCAAAAACGGAAGACCCGGTGAAGGCAGAAAAAAACACGGCGCAAATGGAGAAGATTTAATTATTAAAGTTCCACCAGGGACTATTATAAAAGATGCCGAAAGCGGTGAAGTGCTTCTTGATATGAAAGAGGATGGCGAAAGAAAAGTTCTGCTTGAAGGCGGAAGAGGAGGTCTTGGAAACTGGCATTTCAGAGGTCCGAGAAACCAGACGCCAAGATATGCTCAGCCTGGTGAAGAAGGAAAAGAACTTGAAATAATCATGGAACTCAAGCTTATAGCCGATGTAGGACTTGTGGGATTTCCTAATGCCGGTAAATCAACGCTTATAAGCACGCTTAGCAATGCAAAGCCGGAAATAGCAAATTATGAGTTTACTACATTGACACCAAAACTTGGCGTAGTAAGAGTAGATGAATACAGAAGTTTTGTTATGGCTGATATTCCGGGAATTATTGAAGGCGCACATGAAGGCAGGGGGCTTGGAATTGAATTTTTAAAACATATTGAAAGAACATCAACGATTCTTTATATGATTGATTTAAGCTCATACAGAGATCCGGTGTATCAGTTTAAAACATTACAAAAAGAGTTAAAACAATATAGTGAAAAACTTGCGAGCAGGGACTATGCAATCGCTTTAACTAAATGTGATAGTGTGAATGTTGAAAAAATAGATGAGTTTTTTGAGAAAATGAATATTTCAAAAACAGAACCTAAATTTAAAGCGGATCCTAATTTGCCGTGTCATTTTGATGATAAAACGTTTGTATTGCCTATAAGTTCTGTTGCAAATATTAATATTGAAGCATTAAAATTTGCACTTTTTGACTTGGTTGAAAAAAACAAAAGAAAAGAAAATGAAAAGAATAGTATTTAAAGTCGGAACAGCCACTTTATATGAAAACGGAAAACTAAGTAATAGAATAGATGACATTGTAGAACTTCTTAGCGAATTAAATAAAAAATATGAAGTTTTATTGGTAAGCAGCGGTGCCGTAGGTGCCGGATATACCAGATGCCCTCTTGATAAAAGCAGGCTCGAAAATAAACAGGCTCTTGCCGCTATCGGACAGCCTTTATTGATGAAAGAATATAAAGAGAGGTTTCATAAGTATAACGTTACAGTTGCACAGGTTCTGGTAACCGCAGCTGACTTTGACAGCAGAAAAAGAACTGAAAATGCAAGAAAAATGATAAATGTGTTGCTTGAAAACAAAGTGATTCCGATAATCAATGAAAACGATTCGGTATCAGTAGAAGAGATATTATTTGGCGATAACGACCAGCTCAGTGCATATGTTACTTACTATTTTGATGCGGATATGCTTTTTATTTTAAGCGATATTGACGCTTTTTATACGGATAATCCGAAAACGAATAAGAACGCCAAACCTTTAAAAATTGTAACTGAAATAAAAGACGAATTATTAACACAAGAATGTAATCCAAATGATCAATTTGCGACAGGGGGAATTGTTACAAAGCTTAAAGCCGCAAAATTTTTAATGCAAAGAGGCAAGTCAATGTTTTTAACAAGCGGATTTGATTTAAGTGACGTTAAGGCGTTTTTAAACGGGGAACATAAAGGCGGAACGCTGTTTACAAGTGAAAAATGAAAAGTGAAAAGCAGGGAGGAGGTATTTTATGAAGGTTGTTGCAACAAACAGAAAAGCGTATCATGATTATGATATATTTGATAAATATGAAGCCGGAATAGAACTTAAAGGTAGTGAAGTTAAAGCACTCAGAGCCGGAAGAGTGAATTTAAAAGATTCATATGTCAGAATAAAAGACGGGGAAGTTTGGTGGCTCCAGGGACATATTAGTAATCTTGATACAACTTATAAAGCATACAGACATGAAGAAAAAAGACCCAGAAAACTTCTTCTTCACAAACAGGAAATTGCAAAACTCGCAGGATATACGAGCGAGAAGGGTTACACACTTGTTCCATTAAGAATATATTTTAACAACAGAAACAGGGCAAAACTCGAAATAGCGGTAGCAAAAGGTAGAAAGCTTCACGATAAAAGACGTGTTATGAAAGAAAAAGAACTTAAAAAAGAAGCTTCTGCTGCAATGAAAAGATATGGGTTTTAGTAAGTGAGTTGGTAAGTAGTTAAGTAGTTAAGTTGTGAAGAATTTTGAGGTTAATTAGTTATTAGTATATTTGTTATTAGGGGCGGTTAAGTTATTAAAGTTTGGAATTAGTTATAACAAATTAAGTCGGCAAATCAGGAAGAGGTAGTTTAAGCCTTAATAAGCTCTTTTAAATCTTCCAGAACTTTTGCAGCGTGACCTTTGGCTTTAACTTTTTTGTATTCTTTTACGATTTCACCTTCTGGGTTTATTATAAAAGTTGAACGAATTACACCTTCGTATTCTTTTCCATACATTTTCTTTTTGCCCCACGCACCGAAAGCTTTTAATACTTCTTTATTTTCATCACTCAGTAGCGTTATAGTTAAATCATGTTTTTCAATGAAATTACAATGTTTTTTAGGGCTATCAGGACTTATACCGATAACAACAGCCCCTAAATTTTCAAATTCATCTAAAAGTTCGCTAAACTCTTTAGCTTCCGTAGTGCATCCCGGTGTATTGTCTTTAGGATAAAAATATAAAACAATCCATTTTCCTTTTAAATCTCTTAAACATATTTCAACGCCATCTTGATTTGGTAAACAAAAATCTATATTATTCATATGACTCCTTTTACAAAAATTTTACTCTATTTTAATAATATTTTTTAATATTGTCAAAAATATCCGATTTAATGCTAAAAATTGTTATAATTTAAATAAAAAAGGTAGTGTCATGAAAAAAATGTTTAATGCACTTTCACTTCGTAATACAATGATTATTATAGTTGCATTGGCAACTATGGTAATTTCTTATTATAATATTCGTGATTTTTTAACTTCTATGAAAATTGAAAAAGAAAAAACTAACTTACAAGAATTGGTAATATTGAGCAAATCATTAAGTGCTTTAATACATGAAACACAAAAAGAAAGAGGTGCAAGTGCAGGATATTTAGGTAGTCATGGAAAAAAATTTAAGACCATTTTACCTAAACAAAGAAAATCTACTGATCAAAAAATAAAAGAATATAAAGAAGCTTTGAAACAAATTGACATTGTAAAATATGATGGGGAACTGGAAAAAGAGATTAATAAATTAAATCAATTTTTAAGTGAACTGCCTACAATGAGACAAAAAGTAAGTAATTTATCTATTAGTGTAAAAGATGAAGTAGCATGGTATACAAAAATGAATGCTACCATTCTTAAAATAATAGGTTTAACCTCTAGGCTTGCTCCAAACGAAACTATTGCTATGGATTTAGCTGCTTATGTTAGTTTTCTTAAGGCTAAAGAAAGAGCAGGGATAGAAAGGGCTGTTTTAAGTGCTACTTTTGGTGCAGATAAATTTAAACCAGGTATGTTTGTTAAATTTATTAGACTTATCTCAGAACAAAATGCATTTTTAGATGATTTCTTAACTTTTGCTTCACCTCAAATGAAAAAAATGTATTATAGATTAATTCAAGACCCTTCTTTTAAAGAAGTGGAAAGAATGAGACAAATTGCTCTTCAAAAAGCAAATGAGGGTAACTTTAATATAGACCCAGAATATTGGTTTAATACTATAACTAAAAAAATTAATATATTAAAAAAGATTGATGATAATATCGCAAATATTATTTTAAGTGATTTAAATAAAATTTCCAATCATTATATTGCAGAAACAATTATAGGGGTTATCATAAACATTATTATGATAATAATTGGGTTTATGAGTGTTAGAAAACTTGAAATGCAATTAAGAAGTCTTAAAGGGTTAATTCTAAAAATAGCTCAGGATAAAGATCTTTCACTTGAAGTAAGAATTTATGAAAAAGATGAATTTGGAACTATTAGAATGGCATTAAAAGAATTTTTAGGAATATTACATGAAGTAATGACTAGTGCTTATAGAAGTTCTAATGAAAATAGAAGTGTTGCTATTAGTTTAAAAAATGCTTTTCAGTCAATAAATGAAAATATTCAAAAAGAGGCTGAAATCGTTACTTCAGCTTCAAATATTGCAGATGAACTTAAAGATAATTTACTTGAAGAGTCTCAAACTTCAAATGAAGTAAAAAGTAGTATATTGGTTGCAAACGAAAGTTTAAAACAAGCTATGAATTTAATAGATAGAACAATGGAAAACATTCAACAAAATGCTGCAAATGAAAATGATTTGGCACTTAAATTGCAACAATTGGCACAAGACGCCGAACAGGTTAAAAATGTTCTAACAGTTATAAGTGAAATAGCGGATCAGACTAATTTGCTTGCTTTAAATGCAGCAATTGAAGCGGCAAGAGCAGGAGAACACGGAAGAGGATTTGCTGTTGTTGCAGATGAGGTAAGAAAATTGGCTGAGAGAACACAAAAAAGTTTAGGTGAAATCGACGCAACGATAAATGTAATAGTTCAATCTATAAATACTGCTAATGATGAAATGCATCAAAATATTGAAAATGTTAATTTAGTTACAAATCAGACACAAGAGGTTCAGGCAAAAATAGGTGATGTATCCAATGAAATGGAAGTTGTCGTTGAAAAAGTTCAACATAATGTAGATAAAATAGAATCAATAATTAAAATAATGCAAGAATTTGTCGAAAAAATGGAATTAATTCAAAAAATGTCAAGCGAAAACAAAGATCAAGTGTTGCAAAATAATAAAAACGTTGAAAAAATTGCCCAATTAGCTGAAAAATTATTAAAAGAGATTAGTCAGTTTAAGATCTAATCTCTTTTTAAAGGTATAAAATGTGGCCACCAAAAACCCCTTATTTGACTATTGATGGGATAGTTAAAATATTTAATCCTGAATTTAAAGGAATTGTTTTAATTAAAAGAAAAAATCCTCCTTTAGGATATGCATTACCAGGTGGTTTTGTAGATGTTGGAGAAAAAGTAGAAGACGCCCTTATTAGGGAAATGAAAGAAGAAATTGGTTTAGATGTAAAAATTGATAGATTATTTGGTGTATATTCAGATCCCAATAGAGATCCAAGACTTCATACCGCTAGTTGTGTATTTGTTTGCTGTGCTTATGATATGCCAAAAGCTGGCGATGATGCAAAAGAGGCGTTTGTTGTAAAGCTTGAAGAGATTCCTTGGGATAAGTTGGTTTTTGATCATGCTGAAATACTCAGAAATTTTTTAGAAAGTTGATAAGTAGGTAAGTAGTGAAGCAATATGGGTGAAAAGTTAATAGTGTAACATATTGCCCAACACTAAACTAAAAAGATTTTAAATAATTAAGCTGGGAAAAAGTTTTATAATCCAGCTTCTTTTAGAGCTTCTGCTTGATAATGTGCAATTAGAGGGTCTATGATTTCATCAAAAAGTCCTTCACTCATAATTTGTTCTAGTCTGTAAAGTGTTAGACCGATTCTGTGGTCCGTAATTCTATTTTGAGGGTAATTGTATGTTCTAATTCTTTCGCTTCTATCACCACTTCCTACTTGACTTTTTCTTGCCTCACCAATTGCTGCAAGTCTTTCATTTTCCAGTTTTTCAAAAACTCTGGCTTTAAGAATTTGGAGTGCTTTTTCCTTATTTCTTTGTTGAGATCTTTCATCTTGCATGGATACGGTAATTCCTGTTGGGATATGTGTCATTCTTACGGCACTTTCAGTTTTATTTACATGCTGTCCACCTGCACCGCCAGCTCTCATTACTTCAATTTTAATATCTTTTGGATCTAATTCAATATCTACATCGTCAACTTCTGGCATAACGGCAACAGTAACAGCTGATGTATGAATTCTTCCTTGTGATTCAGTTGCCGGAATTCTTTGAACTCTGTGAGTGCCACCTTCATATTTTAGTCTTGAATAAACATTTTCACCTTTTATGAGTAAAATTATCTCTTTATATCCGCCTACGTCGCTTTTACTTTCACTTACTATTTCAACTTTCCAACCTTTGTTGTCAGCATATCTTAAATAAGCTTTAAGTAAATCACCTACAAAAAGTGCCGCTTCATCACCACCTGTTCCAGCTCTGATTTCAAGGAAAATATTTTTATCGTCATTAGGATCTTTTGGTAAAAGTAATATTTTTATTTCTTCTTCAAGGGCAGGTAATTTTTCTTCGGCTTCTTTTAATTCTTCTTTTGCAAGTTCTGCCATTTCAGGATCATCCAGCATCATTTTGGCTTCTTCAATTGTGTTTATTAAATTTTCATATTCTTTTGCTTTTTCTACAATTGGCTCTAAATTTCTAGCTTCTCTAGACAATTTTGTCATTTTTTTTATATCTTGAGTAATTTCTGGAGAACTTAGCATTTGATTTATTTCGTTGTATTTTTCAACAAATGGTTTTAATTTGTCAAGTAACATTTATAATCCTTTAGTGGTGAACTTATGAAGTTGTGAAGTAGATAAGCGGTAAACTTTCATAAACTAATTTACTACTTACCTACTTCACAACTTATTTTTTAATATTGTGGGGATGGGGGAAAGGGGCTTTTAAATTATGCTGACGGTTCGATTGATTTTACTAAATGATGAAGTCTAGAAATTTTTCTTCTTGCTGTATTTTTCTTTAAAATACCTTTATTAATGTAACTTTGGAATTTTTTGTTTGCTTCTTTCCAAGCTTCTAAAGCTGCTTCATAATTACCTTCTGCTACTGCACTTTCTACTTTTTTGGTGATTGTTTTGATTCTTGTTCTGTAATATCTGTTTCTTTCAGTTCTTTTTTTTGTTTGTCTAATTCTTTTTAGCGCAGATTTGTTATTTGCCATTTATGTCCTTTTTTGAAGCGTATTTTATAAAAATTTGGTAAAATTTGCAAATAAATATTTCATTTTTTAAAGGAAACGGATGAAACTTTTTGGAACGGATGGCGTAAGGGGGAAGGCTGGAGAGTTTTTAACGCCTTTTTTAGCTATGAAACTTGCCATGGCTTTTGGAGAGTGTTTACCTAAAAAAACAGGTAAAATTTTAGTAGGTAAAGATACGAGAAGAAGTGGCTATATGATTGAAAACGCTCTTGTTAGCGGCTTAACGGCTATAGGTTACAATGTAATTCAAATAGGTCCTATGCCTACACCGGCCATTGCTTTTTTAACAGAAGATATGAGATGTGACGGGGGAATAATGATTAGTGCTTCTCATAATCCTTATTATGACAACGGAATTAAATTTTTTGATAGTTTTGGTAATAAACTTTCAGAAGAAATGGAAGAAAAAATAGAAAAAAGGTATTTTCAAAACGAATTTGAATTAAAAACCCAAAAAGAGATTGGAAAAAGTAAGAGAATTGATGACGTAATCGGAAGATATATTGTTCATATTAAATCTTCATTTCCCAAACATGTAAATTTAAGCGGTATGAGAATAGTTCTTGATACTGCTAATGGTGCCGCTTATAAAGTAGCTCCTACAATTTTTAGCGAATTAGGTGCTGATGTTATTACTATAAATGATGAACCGGATGGGTTTAATATAAATCAAAATGCGGGTGCAATGCATCCTGAGTTTTTGGCAAAAAAAGTTTTGGAATACAGAGCAGATATTGGATTTGCTCTTGATGGTGATGCAGACAGGCTAGTAGTGGTCGATGAAAAAGGTGAAATCGTTAATGGAGATAAACTTTTAGGTGCACTTGCTTTTTATTTGCATAAAAGAAATAAACTAAAAAATAACGGCGTGGCTGTAACCGTTATGAGTAACGGCGCATTGGAGAAATTTCTTAATGAAATTGGTATAGAAGTCTTTAGAAGCAATGTAGGGGATAAATATGTCCTTGAAGTTATGAAAGAAAAAGATCTTAATTTTGGTGGAGAGCAGTCAGGCCATATAATATTCAGTGACTATGCAAAAACGGGTGACGGATTAGTTAGTGCATTGCAGGCTGTGGCATATTTAATTGAAAGTGGTAAAAAGGCAAGTGAAGCATTTGATTTATTTGATTTATATCCTCAAATGCAGGCAAATATCCAAGTTTCTTCCAAACCGCCGTTAAATGAGATTGATGGGGTGCAGAATATTTTAAAAGAAGTGGAAAAAGAAGGATACAGACATCTTGTGAGATATTCAGGGACTGAAAACAAATTAAGATTATTGGTAGAAGGTGAAAACGAAAAAAAAGCAAAAGAAATTCTTAATAAATTGAAAGAGTTTTTTAAAAGTAAGCTTTCATGATAATGGAGAATTAAGAATTGAGAATTGAAAATAAAAAAATTTTTTTAATTAAGTTTTTAGGCATATTTTTTTTTATATTTATCATAGATCAAACTATCAAATACATTTTTTTACATGGATTTGAGTGGAATAGCAGATGTATTTCTTTAACACTTGCAATAAATAAAGGTGTGGCATTTTCTATGTTTGCTTTTTTGGGAGAATATCTTAAATATATACAATTAATTTTGATCTTGTTTTTGTTATATGTTTTTATGAAAGAAAAACTTTTAAACAACCATCCATTTATTAGCGGTATTTTATTTGCCGCTGCTTTTTCCAATCTTCTTGATAGATTTATTAGAAGCGGTGTAGTGGATTATGTATATTGGCATTGCGGGTTTGATTTTGCTATATTTAATTTTGCGGATGTTTGTATTGATTTTTCTATTTTAATGTTTGCTTATTATTACTTTTTTGGTAAAATTCGACAAAAGGTCGCATAGCTCAGTTGGTAGAGCACTACCCCGACACGGTAGGGGTCGCTGGTTCGAGTCCAGCTGCGACCACCATTATAAATTGTTTTTTATTTTTTTAATATCTATCTCGTTTAATAATTCCATCGCCTCATCTGCATTCATATTTTCATAATTAAGTGTTAATACTGATGGTGCGTTTTGGTCTAATAATACAATTATGATTCCATTATTTTCTTTTTTATCGTATGTAATGGCACATTTAAATCCATTGCATGATGTTACTTTCATAAGCATTTCGTTAGTTTCTACCTGAACAGGCATCATAAACGGAGACATTAGCTGATAAGCCATGCTTCCTTTCATTAATTGTAAAGCAATCTTATTGTCGTTTTTTTTATATTCTTTGTATGCTTGAGAACTGGTTCCATAGTTTGACTGCATATTAACATATTTACATTTCATAGATTCATTAAATCCGTCGATTTTGTCTGGTAATAAGTTGCACAAATTGTTTTGTGCCAAAGCAAATGAAATTAAAAATAAAATTAATAGAAGTTTTTTCATTTATTATCCTTTAATTTTTGTAAATATAAATATTATCAATTAAAGCATCACAACAATCAGCACCAATACATATTGTTCCAGCTTGATTTAAAGTTTTGTCATTGTCGTTTATATCAATTCCCAGTTGCCCATCTACATAAATTGAAATATGAGAGTTTTTAGTAACTATTTTTACTTTATGCCATTTAGATTTAGCTACATTTATTTTGTTTTTAGCAATGGTCATAACGGTTTGTCCTGCCAATTTATCAAGTTTTATTTCACCACTTCTTGAAATATGTGCAACATAACCTATAAAGGGTTTTTTGTTAACTACTCTAAAATAAAAAGTTCCGTTCCCGTTCATATCAGCTGTAAAAATAATATCTTTTGCTTTAAAGTTTTCTAAACAAACTCTTCTCCATTCATGGGCTTTTATCATTTTACCAACTATTCCATTGCTTTGAACACCCATTTGAATTTCAAATTTATTACCTTTCCAATTTCCAAACGGAGTTGTTTGTCCTATTCCGTATTTTTCAAAGTCTTCTTTGAATAAAAGTGTGTGAGTTACTGGTTTTACTACATTTTGCTGTGTATTAATTGTAGTGTTTACTTGATTGTTTGGTGTTCCGTTTGCATTGTATCTGTAATAATTTTCCGGAATTAACTGAGCTATTTTTTCAACGGCTTTATTAATCATTACTCTTACAGCTTTTTCCATAGGTGTGTTTTTATATGTTCTAAGTCCCGCACCTAAAGCCACGTTTCCTGTAAATCCACCGCCAAGTCCTCCGATATTCCATTTACTTGCTTGACCTTCAACTGTTGTTGCGTTTATAATTCTTCCGGTTTTTACGTCAATAAGTCTTATATCTGCAGCAATATATGCTTCATCTTTTCCAAATTTTATACCTCCTATAAAAGGAACGCCTCTAGGTATAACAACACCGCCTGCACCTATCCCACCTGCTTTTGGTTCAAATGCTGTAATAGCACCCACTACTAATATATCTGCACCTTCAAGATTGTTAATTTGTCTATTTTGTTTAATTAATCCCTGAGATAATTGTAACTCTCTTTCAACTGCTGAAAAACCTTCATTGCTTCTTTCTATAACAATAAATTTTCCACTATTAAATAATGCTGTAGTTAACATATCGGCTATTCCACTACCTATTTCTCCATTACATTTTGCAGCTTTACATTTAAAAGATGCCACAGCTATTCTTGCTTTTGGTCCCTTGTATTTTACTATTTCATTAACATTCTGATTTGATGTTGTCACATTCGTAGTAGTTCCTACACATCCGCTTAAGAAAAATATTCCAACTATAAGCGCTAGCAACCTCCTTAATTTCATATTAACCTCCTTTTAATATATTATTAACTATTTTATAACATTTATATAGGTTGTGTCAAGTATATAAAAAAATTTAATTTAAGTATATAATTTCAAAAAAGGATTTTAATGAAAATAGATATCCAAAATGTTGGGACGATTGAAATAAAAAATATTGTTTTAGATTATAACGGCACAATAGCAAAAGACGGCAGGGTAAAAGAAAATGTTAAAAAATACATCAATGAATTATCAACGGAATTTAATATATATGTGATTACTGCAGATACACACGGAAGTGCCGCTAAAAATCTCGAAGGAACCAATATTCAGCTTAAAATACTTACTACTTCAAATCATACTCAAGAAAAAGAAGAGTTTGTTAAAAATCTTGGAAATGTGTTTGCTATAGGTAACGGAAGTAACGATTCACTAATGTTAAAAGCAGCTACTTTAGGAATATGTGTTATTGAAGATGAAGGAGCTAGCGTTAAAAGTATTGTAAATTCCGATATAGTATGTAAAACCATTGAAGACGCGTTTGAGTTGATTATTAAACCAAAAAGAATTATTGCAACATTAAGACAATAATCTTTTGTTGCAATATTTTTTAATTTTTAAATAATAGGCGTTCGGCAGGTTGTGCGGGACTTATGAAATCGACAATTATATATGTGATGATTGTTTTTAGAAATAAAAAGAATTTTAAAGTTAATAATAAAAGTAAAGTTTTAAATTTCTAAAAGCATATGTATGATGTAGGGTTTTAATTTTCTTTTCATTGTTTATTTTCAATCGAATATAAATATCCCCTTACTTTAGGAGGTATTTTATTTTTTCTCATTTTTTCTTTAAATTCTTTTGGCAGAGTTGTTTTTATATATGGGGCTATAAATATTTGATTTTCATTACAATCTATTGCAATTTTTCCTTGAATAACACATGAGAAATCAGTTTTTATTACCTCATCTCGTTGAGGTTTGGTCATTATAATGCCAAGTTCTTTAGTAATTAAATCTACTTTTTTTATATCGATTTGTGGGGAAGCTTTTGTGAATTTATATAGTTTTTGATTTTTTTCCCAGTCTTTTTGAAAAAGCAGGTTTAAATCTTTTTCAAGATATTCAAAACTTCTTTTAACACCATTTTCAAAAAGCTCTATAAATTTATTAGCAAACTCATGTCGAATAAGGTTTCTTTTATATTTTTTGTCAAAATTGGATTCATCAATATAATATTTAATTCCTCTTTCATTTAAAAAAGATACAATTTCCTTACGAGATATATTATAAAAAGGTCTATATATTTTATAAAAATCTCTCTCCTCCCATTCACCCATTGCTATTAATTCTTTAAGCCCCGCTCCTTTGGAAAATTGCATTAAAAACCATTCGAATCTGTCATTTAACTGATGGGCTGTTATAAGTGTGTTGTATCCGTAAGTTTTAATTATTTCTTCAAAAAATCTATATCTGCATAATCTTGCTTCTTTTTCACTAAATTTTTCTAAAAAGCAGTCTTTAATGAATATTTTTTTATTGTATTTGTAAGCCAGTTCTTTTGCGTATTCTACTTCTTCATTGCTAGTTGGACGAGTATGGTAATTTACAATTGCGATGTCAAAAGGAATTTTTTTTTCAAGAAGCCAGAAAAAAAGCGCCGTTGAATCGACACCAGCAGAAAATGCAAGTAAATTATTTGATGATTTTTCCAATTAACTGCTCTCCTGCTAAATTTTCTATTTTTACATTATAAAGATTTCCTATTTCAAGATTTTCTATTTCAGTATCATTAATTAAAACATCTCCGTCGATTTCAGGAGCCCAGAGTTTAGGACGAGTGCTGTAAAACAACTCATCCTCTGTAAGTCCGTCAAGATAGCATTTGCATGTTTTGTCAAGATATTTTTTAAGTGCTTTTTTAGTTGTCTGTTTTACGATTTTGCCCATTTCTTTTGCGCGCTGGCCGATTATATTTTGAGGGATTTTGTCTTTTCTTTTGAATGCCGCCGTGTCTTCTTCATCCGAATATGCAAATACGTTTACCCTGTCAAATTCAAATTCTTTTATAAAAATTTTAAGTTCTTCAAAATCTTCTTCACTCTCGCCCGGGTGTCCTACGATTACGGATGTTCTTATGAAACTGAATTCTTTTTTCATTTCATATAGCAGAGATTTCAGTTTATCAACGCTTCCGGGTCTTTTCATGATTTTCAGCATTTTTTCGCTGATGTGCTGGATTGGCATGTCGAAATAGTTTTCCACTACTGATGAATCAAATATTCTTCTGATAAGTCTTTTTGTAGTAGTTGCGGGGTAAAGATACAATATCCTAACACTTATGCCTTCAATTTTGTCAATTTCGTCAATCAGTCTTTCAAGTCCATCTTTAATACCTTTGTCCCTTAGATACGAACTGCTATCCTGGCTAGCAAGTGAAAAATCTTTAAAGCCTTTTTCTTTTAATGTTTTAATTTCTTCAATAATTTCGGGAATTTCTCTTGAATTTAGTCTGCCTTTAAAGTTTGGAATTGCGCAAAACGCGCATTTTTGGTTACATCCTTCGCTGAGTTTAACGTAAGCATGATAACTGCTTCCAGTAATAACTCTTTCTTCATTATGTATGAGATATACATTTGGTGAAAACTTTGAGCTTTTTGTTTTTACGAGTTCGTCTATTTTGTCAAAATCACCCACCCCTGTCCAAATATCCACTTCCGGTATTTCTTCTGGAAGGATGTTTTTATACCTTTCACTAAGACAACCTGTTACTGCTAAAATAGCGTTTTGTTTTTTTTCGTTTGCAAGTTCTAAAATTGTTTCGATCGATTCTTCTTTTGCAGGGTTTATAAATCCGCATGTGTTTACTATAAGAAGGTCCGCTTCATTGGGATTGTTCGTCAATTCATATTCATTTTTAAGACGTCCTAGCATAACTTCGCTGTCTATTAAGTTCTTAACACATCCAAGAGATGCTAAATAAAGCTTTTTCAAATAAATCCTTTTTTATAAGATTTTATCAAAAGTGGTATAATATGACAAGATTTTAGATAGGAGTGTAGATGCAAAATTTAGGTTTAATAGTTGGATTGATTTTGACGATTATAGGAATGTATAAAATTGATATGTTTTTAATTCCGACTCTTGATTATTTTGGAAAATATGTTTTTTTTGCTGCAATTAATATATTTGTTTTTTGGATTGAATGGTTTTTTTATAAAAAGTTCGAGGGATTAATGAAAATATTGATGCCTATAGGATGGGGGGTTATAATACTTCTCATAGGAGTTAAATTTGCGTAAATTGTTTATTTTTTTATTTTTTTTATTATTTAGCTTTGTAAAAGCAGATATTGTGCTTGATGGTTATATACATGTTGGTGATAATGACGATTTTAATGGATATATACCAAAAGAGCCGATAACTTTTGATGGAGAACATACTTATAATTATTATTTAAATTATCCTACAAATTTTTATATTTCAAAAGATATTACTATTACAAAAGTAGAACTAATAAACGCACAAGGGATAGAAAGTAATGATGACATAAAAGTATATATTGATAATAATTTAGTTGGCACTGGTGTTGAAGGTAGTAATGTAATAGATGTTAATGTGAATTTGAAAGCTGGTTTTCATACTATTTCAATTGAAGGGGTTTGTTATAACAGAAGAGGGAAAAAAATTTCATGTTCCAGTAGTAGAGTGAAAGATATTGATGATTTTTATTTTGAAGGTTATAAATTATATACTGAGAGTGAAGATAGTGATGTTCAAAATTTTATACAAAGGCATCATATTGGTGATGATGGAGTAAGTTGGTTTGGTGAAAATGATGACTGGTATGACGACTTAAGTGATAATAGCAATAAGCCATTTTGGTATCCAGATGATGATGAAGGAGAAGAAATTTCATATGATTTTAATATAAATTGTAGTGTTGATTATATTGATTTCTATTTTTTTCGAATAAGAGATGTAGATTTTAAAAATAAAAATCAAATTCAATTTTATATAAATAATAATTTAGCAGGATATTCGTATATAAATACAAATGATGATGGTGTTTATGATTTACACTTTATATATAGTAATCATATAAATGGACCTTTTCAGGGTAAAATTAAAATTATTTCTGGTAGTAGTTGGGGTGATTATGATGATTTTTCATGGGATGAGTTTATAGTTATTCCTCATTGTATAGCCAATCCTCAACAAACAAATTCAACTTTTAATGCAATAGACTATATTTCAGATATATCTCAATGTAATTCTATTAATGATTGGGATAATAATATTACAACGAAACTTGTAAATAAAGAGTTTAATTTAACAATTCTTGCTAAAAATCCTGACACTAATACACCATTAGAAGCTAATGTAACTAAAATAACTTTATATTATTTTGATGAAATAGATAATGGAGAGTGTAGTGGTAACATAATAGCTACTAAAGTTATATGTAATAATTGTGGTCAAACAAATGTTAATGGTTGTTTGAATCTTGATAATGATAATCTTAATATAAATAGAGCTGTTAAATGTGTGAAAGTAAATATTAAAGGATATGCCTTTAGTAATACATCAACTGATGTAAATGAATCCAATTCAACAGACAACTTTTCAGTAAGACCTGAGAAATTTGTGATTACAAATATACCAAGTGATATTAAAGCAGGAAATGAATTTAATATTACTATTCAAGCTGTAGATATAAACGGAAATCCGGTAAAAGATTATAATGAGAGCGTTTATATAAATGGGCAAAGTGTTGATTTGGAATATAACGAAACGAAATCTAATTGTAAAACCGGAACGTTGGACAAAATAAGCGGTGGAATGTTTAAAGATGGTGAAGCTAATATTACACTTAAATATAATGAAGTGGGGGATTTGAATTTAACCGTTAAAGAAATAAATGGCAGTGAATTTGCAGTGGTTGATAATGACGATACTAATGAAACCAACAGATTTATATCTCAGGCAAATAATACTATAAGTGTAGGAATAGATCATTTTGATTTAAATGCCGAATATGAAAATTATGATACTGATAGTAATTTCACATATTATGATGAAGATTTAAATATTTCTTCCCACTTAGAATTAAATATAAGTGCAGTCGATAAAGATAATAACATTTTAGAGAATTATAATAAAGACTGCTATGCGAAAGATATAACTATTAATATTGCGCATAATAATGTAGATGTAAATGTAAGCAAAATTATTTATAAATATATTGATAAAAACGGAAATGTATTTGAAAATAATATTTCAAAAGATGAAAATATTACATTTATTTATGATAAAAACAATTTTACAACCGATAATAATGGATCAACTTCGGTCAATATATATTTAAATTTTGATAGAAATTTATCAAATCCTGTAAATCCTTTTGAGTTTGAAATTACATCTATTGATGTAAATGATAGTGATGCAAACGGAAGTTTAGATCTAAATAAAAAAGCCAAATATTATTATGGAAATTTATTATTAAGTGACATATTAGCGACAGAAAATGATTTTAATAAAAGCTACTCTTTTATAATATTCGATAGTATAGGTAATTTAAAACCTGATGGTAAAGAGGTTGTTTATAATTGGTATGAAAATACAGGACATAATGTAATAGACGGCAATGTAACTAATAATGAAATTATTGTAAGCAGTGATTATAATGCTTCAAATACAATAAATGGCGTTGATGTATCGGTCGAATCAATCAATAACGGAATAATTACTTTTAAAGTTTCAAGAAACGATTCAAGTGTTAAATTTGCGGTTGTTCATCTTTTAAGTCCTAATTTAAAATGGCTTTGGTATTCTAAATTCAATCAAAAATATGATATTTCAAATAATTCTACGTGTTTAAATCATTTCTGTTTTTCTATAACATGGCAAAATTTAAATAGTGCGGGAGAAGTCGGAAGCGGTGAATTTAAAGGAACAGAAGCAAATATGACTGATACTAATTCGACTAAAAGAGGGGTTAAAATATTTAGATAAAGTTATTCGGGTAATTGAAGTTAGTTAAGGTTTTTATGGTTAATTGAGGATGTTAAGGTTAGTAAAGTTTTATAGTTATTTGGGGGTTTTTAATGTTATTGAAGTAGTTGAGGTTGTAAGGTTATTTGGGTTTTTAGCTTATAATAGCTAATTTTAAATACTTAACAACCTTAACAACTAATAAACTATATCCAAATATTGTCGATAAGCCTTGTGCTTCCAACTTTTGCGGCGATTAGGATAATTGTGTTATTTGGCTGAATCTGCTTAATATAATTAAAATCTCTATCCACAAAAGCAATATATTGAAGCTCGTCAACATCTAAAATTTCAAGCATTTCTTTTTTAATTTCTTCAATGTTTTTTGTCTTTGAAGAGAGTTTGGCGGCTCTTTTTAAGGCTTTACTGATACTGAGTGCTCTTTTTCTTTCTTCTTCACTTAAATAAATGTTTCTGCTTGAAAGTGCTAATCCGTCTTTTTCTCTTTTGGTTTCGCATTCTACTATTTCGATATCAAAAAAGAAATTTT
The DNA here is from genome assembly GCF_054656815.1 of Nautilia lithotrophica. Classification (NCBI taxonomy): domain Bacteria; kingdom Pseudomonadati; phylum Campylobacterota; class Epsilonproteobacteria; order Nautiliales; family Nautiliaceae; genus Nautilia; species Nautilia lithotrophica. The sequence goes on along the minus strand of NZ_BAAHXN010000001.1, from coordinate 660,074 downwards.
CTACCATTTGTTTTATAAGATATAATTGCTGGGCATCTTTTTTTCCGAAATATGCACGAGTTGGTCTGATAATATTGAAAAGTTTGTTTACTACCTGCAATACGCCGTCAAAATGACCAGGTCTGTTAAAACCTTCTAAAATATATCCTTTGATTTTAGGGGCTTTTATTAAAACTTCGTCGTTTGAATACATATTTTCAGGTGTAGGGGTAAATACGGCGTCAACTCCCGCACGTTTGCATATTTCAAAGTCCGCTTCAAGGCGTCTTGGATATTTATCCAAATCTTCCCCCGGCAGAAACTGGGTTGGGTTTACAAATATGGAAACAATAACATAATCATTTTCTTTTCTTGCCTTTTCTATAAGACTCAAATGCCCTTCGTGCAATGCTCCCATTGTAGGAACGAAACCAATGCTTCCGTTTAGGGATTTTGTGTAATTTATGGCTTCTTTAGGTGAATTTAAAATTTTCATAAGTCGCCTTTTTTGGTAGAATTATATATAAATTTTAATATGTTATAAAAGGACGAAAATGGACGCATATGAATATAGTGAATTGATAAAAGAACTTGAAAATAAAATTGAAAACATCGAATCTATCTTAAAACCCGAAAAACTTCAATCAAGACTAAAAGAGATTGAAGAGCTTGAAAATTCTCCTGATTTCTGGAACGATCCCAAAATAAGTGCTAAAGTTCAAAAGGAAAAAAACGCCATTTTAAGAAAACTTGAAAAATACCAAAAGGCAAAAACTGCTCTTCAGGATAATAAAGATATGTTTGAACTTGCGAGTATGGAAGAAGATGAAGAGACTTTAAACGAAGTTTTTAACGATGTTCAAGAACTCAAAAAAATAATCAGAGATCTTGAAATTGAAGTAATGCTAAGTGATGAAAACGATTCTAAAAACGCAATAGTTTCGATTCATCCGGGTGCGGGAGGAACTGAATCTCACGACTGGGCATCGATTCTTTATAGAATGTATCTTAGATATGCGGAAAGAAGGGGCTGGAAAGTTGAGGTGCTTGATTATCAGGCGGGTGATGAAGCTGGGATAAAGGATGTTAGTTTTCTTGTAAAAGGTGAAAACGCATACGGATACCTTAAAGCTGAAAACGGAATTCACAGGCTTGTAAGGGTTTCACCTTTTGACAGCGGCGGAAGAAGGCATACGTCTTTTGCATCAGTGCAGGTTTCGCCTGAGATTGACGATGATATCGAAATTGAAATAGATCCTAAAGACATAAGAATAGACGTATTCCGCGCGAGCGGTGCGGGTGGTCAGCACGTAAACAAAACCGAAAGTGCGGTAAGAATCACACATCTTCCGACAGGTATTGTTGTGGGATGCCAGACAGACAGAAGTCAGCACAAAAATAAAGAAATGGCTATGAAAATGCTAAAATCCAAACTTTATGAATTAGAGCTTGAAAAGAGAAAAGCTGAAGAGGAAGGTAAGCCAAAAGATGAAATGGGATGGGGACATCAGATTAGAAGTTACGTGCTTTTCCCTTACCAACAGGTAAAGGACAACAGAAGCAATAAAGCATATTCAAGGGTTGACGATATACTTGATGGAGATTTGGATGAGGTAATTGAGGATGTATTAATCGCTGAAAAGGAACATGAGAATTGAAAAAAGCTATAACATTAATAGAGCTTATTTTTACTATTGTGATTATAGCTGCAGTTTTTACGGTAATTCCTAAAATAATTTATGTAAGTAATAAAACACTTGAGTTTTCAAAAAAAGAAGATGCTATTTTTAATATGATGTCAAAAATGATGGATATTTCATTAAAAGAATATGATCAAAAAAATACTCAATATGATGATATCTTACTTGTAAATGATCCACCAAAATATATTTTAGATTGTAATTCTAGCACTGGTTATAGGATCGGCGGATTTATCGGCAGTAGAAATTGTAAAAACAATATTTTCGAAAGTGATATACAAAATAATAATAGCGGTGAATATGATTATATTGAAGGTTACAATGGTGTGGAAGAAAACACAACTAAAAATGGAAGAGTTGTTTATTCATTGAAAATAAATGTAGGATATACAGATGAATGGAAAAAAGATAACTATGATAATGAAAGCTTAATTTTTATTTTTACAAATACAAGTAATAATACAAAAACAAATATAAAAAGAGTTAATGTTTCTGTTTTTTCCGGAGATAATGAAATTTCTTCAATTAATTATTATAGTGCTAATATAGGACATATTAAAATTAATGGAATACAGTGGTGAATAAATTGAGAATGGAAAATGGACAATGGAAAATGGAAGATTATAAAAACCCTCATGTCAACAACCTTAACAACTTTAAAAACTTTAACAACTTTACTAACTTTAAACCTTCCTTTACTTTAATAGAAGCATTATTTGTTATAGTAATACTTTCTTTTATATTAATTGGTGGATTTCAGATTTTAAGCAAGTTATATATTAGAAATTATATTGCAAAACAAACTACAAAATTTGAATTTCAGTCTCAACAAGTGCTTGATCAAATTTCTCAGATGTTGTATTATCGTGTTCCTTTGAGTGTTATAGGTTATAACCAACAAACAGGTGAATTTAAATATATTGGTGAAATTACCGATTCGGAAAATTTTCCAATTTTAGAATGGATTGGATATTTAAATGATGCCATAGTTGAAAAAAACCTTAGCGGTTTTGTTGATCTTTATGAAAGTCAAAAACCAGTGATTAAAGCTATTGATTTTAATAGTGATTTTATTAATAATATCTTGAAAAACAAATATAATACAACTTTGAATTTAAAAGATTTAACGGCTATAACTTTTGCAGGTAGTTTTGATAGGGGAAGCGAAAGCGTTTTGGATGATTATAATAATTCTTTTGGTTGGCATGGTAATAAAGCTAATATAGTTTATAAAATATCTGATTATGCACAAAATTCTAATAATTGCTCTTTAACATTGAAATATTATGATAATACTGATATTAAACATGCCACAATCTACGAAAAATTTTATTTAATTGATACTGCTTATGCTATTGCTTTAAAAAAAGATTTGGAAAAAAGTAAATGGAAATGTAATGATTTGAAATGGAATGACTTAAAAGATAACGATTTACTTTTATTTTACAATTATAGACCATGGAAGGATGAAAGTTTTTGTGGTGATTTGGGAGAAGGAAATGTAACATTGATTGCCACAAATGTAAAAGCTTTTAAAGTAAGAAAAATAAATTATCATCTGATGCTTAAAATTGAAATGTTTAAGTCAAAAGCAGATATAAATATATCAGTATCCAAACAAAAGGTAACATTTTGAGAAAAAGTTTTGGAGTAATAAGTGCGTTAATTATTATGCTTTTAATATCTACTTTAATGGTTATAGTAGTAAAATTTGCATTTATATCAGTAAAACACACGAGTGATTCTTATCTGCAGCAAAGGGCTCAGCTTTTTATGCAAAGCGTTATTGAAAACTCATTGTTAGCGATTGAAGGATATGATAGAAAGTCTAATAATAATTGTTTGGAACACATTACATTCAAAGATGAACAAAAGCGTTTTATAGCAAATGTTGATGTATTGGAATATTATTGTTATGATTTAAATGATTGTCCATGTCAAAATGCTGTTAAAATTTCCACACCTCAATCTCATGGTTATGTTTTATTGAAGGTGGTGGTTGAATCAAATATTACAAATCCAAAAAACGACAATAAAAAAATAAGACTTGAAAAAGTTACTCTTCAAAGGCCATAAATGCGAGCGTTTAGTTTAATCGAATTAATTTTTGTAATAGTTATAATGGGAATATTAAGTTTTATAGGTTTGCAATTTATACCTGATGAAACTTTAACTTCAGATACTCAAATGTTAAAAGAAAAATTATTACAAAAAAAATCCAATGCTTTGGGATATACAATTTATGGCAATGATTCATATGTTTGTCTTACATTAGATACTTCAGTTTTAAATAGTGAAGATAAAAATTCAAATGAGAAAGTTCATTATAAATTTAAGTCCCAGATAAGTGTTAATGGTTTGAAAAATGGGAATACAATTTGCTTTGATAGTTTAGGAAGGCCGTTTGATGGGGAAATTGATATAAATTTGACAAAAATAATACATACTAATATAATTATTTCATTGAAATACAAAAATGATGAGCAGAACTTTTCCATTTATCCTATAACCGGTGCAATAAGGTGATATATTGAAAGTAATCTATTTAACAAAAGATAAATTATACATAAATGAAAACGACAGGATTGTTAAAAAAGAATTATCATATGAAAAGGGTATAGTTACTTCTTCTATAGGTTACAATCATATTTTAAATATAACATTTAAACTTCCAAAAGATTTAGATAAAGAGATGCTTGAAGTAGAAGCTGAAAAGTATATTTTTACAGAAGGTTCATTAGATTATGCTAAAGAATATAAAATAAATTATATATTCAAAGAATATGAAGATTACATAAATGTCGAGGCATTTGTAGTTGAAACAGAAGTTTTAAAAAAGGAATTTGAAAAATATTTAAAAGTTTTTAAATATATTGATTTTATTTCAGCAAAACCATTTATATTTAAAAGTTATTATGATATTACAAACGTAACACCTCAAAATGATGCTTTTGTTTATTTTGATGAAAATGAAGCTTTTTTAAGTTGTTTTGAAAATGGGGAGTTTGTTTTTGTAAAAAGTATAAGTAAATTATCAACATTGTCAAAACAGCTTAATTTAAGTGTAGAAGAAACAAAGAAATTATTATTAGAAAAAGGATTGGATGAAACGAAATATGAAGATTTGTCTGTTTTTAGTATTGTAGATTCATTTTTCTCTCAGTTGTTTATGAAAGTTAGTAATTTGATAAATTATTCAGTTTCATATTATGGATTAACTAAAATAAACAATATATTCTTTTACTCACCTTTTGATATAAATAAATTATTTGATAGTTATACAAACTTTTGGAATTTAAGTGGTGTTGAGTTTAAAAAATACATAATTGAAACAGATTACGATCCTTTCGATTATACAGCAGTTATATATAATACAAAACATTTCGAAAATGAAAATGAAAATTTTTCTGTTTTTCCAAAGCCAGTTCCTTTTTATAAGAAAAAAAGTGGAATTTTATTGTTGTTGATTATTTTTTCTTTTTCTTTTGTAGGTATAGATGCATTTTTTAAATATCAGACAATTGAACAAAAAGAAACTCAAATTTTGTCTTTGAAAAAGAAAATATTAAGAATAAAAAAAGAAGAAAAATTACTACTTTCCGCTATAAAAAAATATAAAACTCAAATTAATGAACTAAAATCTGAAAATAATGCTTTACAAAAACAAATTTCTGATATATCAGATAAAGTATTGTTTTTAGAAAATATTCAAAGAAGTAAACTTACTTCCAATGAGTTGGCAGATTTAGTATATGAGTTAAAAAAATATAATCTTAAACTTCTTACTTTTAATAAAAACAAAGATCATATTGACTTAATTATTTTAAGTGAATTTGGGAATTCTGCAAATGTAGCTAAATTGATGAAAGATATGTATAATCTAGGTTATAAAAATGTAACTTCTACTGAAATAGAAAATAAAAATGGAATTTACATTGCAAAAGTGAGTTATGATGAATAAGATTGATGAATATTTAAATACATTGGATAAAAAAAACATTATATTATTATATGCTTCTATAATTATAGCCGCTTTTATAGTTTTTTATAATTTTAATTATAATGTATTGTATGAAAAAATAAAAAATTATGATCAAGAAATAAATACCTTACAAGAAAAACTTCACAAAACAAATAAATTAAAAGCGACATTAGTTAAATTAAAAAAGGAAATTAAAGTATTAAAAAGTAAAAATTTATCTTTGAATGAAGATCTAAAATATTTAAATGTATTAATTAAAACATCATCCATTTTACACATAAATGAAAAAGAATTTTTGAATATTTTAAAAAATGTATTGCAAAAAGCAGTAGAAAACAAAATTCCAGCTTCATATGCTATTGCTGAAAAAACGGATGAATATAAAAAATATATTATTAATATAGATGGTTTATTTGAATCTAAAAATTTTAAAGCTTTTTATAAATTTATAAATAATTTGGAAAATATTAAAGCAGTGAAAAAAATTGAAAATTTAAAATTTGAAAAAAAAGAACAAATACATTTTAATTTAAGAATTATATTTTGGAGTCTTTTATGAAAAAAATGCTAATTTTTTTAATATTATTTATTTTTGTAAAGGCCGATGTGTTTACCATTATTAATGATATTAAAAAAATGCAACTATTCAATCCTAAATTTAAAAAATTAGTAAACTATGATATATTTAATGATTATGTAACAAATAAAGAAATTAATTCAGAAACTCCTGCTACTTTTAATGAAAACATTCAAATAAATGCTATTTTCCAAAATAGAGTGAATATTAATGGCTCATGGTATAAAATAGGGGATATAGTAAGCGGATATCAAATTATTAAGATCAATAATAATAAAGTAATTATGAAAAAAAATAGAAAAATTAAAACACTGATAATCAAATCTAATATTTTAAAGGTTGTAAAATGAGAAAAATTTTAATAATAATATTTATCATTACTTCAGTGTTTGCGACTGATTGTAGTAAAAAACTTTTTTCACTACATATTGCTAATCCAGTGAAAATGAAATTAATATTATCTGATTTAGTAAATGAGTGTAAATTAAATATAGTGTTAAAGGATAGTAATGCAAAAAAAATGGTTAATCAAAATTTGGAATTTATAAATGTTGAAAATGTTACATTTAAAGATTTATTAAATACTATTTTTGAACAAGTAGGTCTGTTTTATGAGTTGAAAAACAATACAATTATTATTTCTTACAATAAAACTAAAACATTCAAAATAGATTTTATTCCAAATTCTATAAGTGGTATAGCAAATATTGATTCTACTGACAATACAATAAAAACCGATTATAAATTTGACTTTTGGGATAATTTAAAAAACAATATTGTTCAGATACTTAAAAATACTGATTCTAATTACAAAGATCCAATAATAGATAAAAATTCCGGGTTAGTAACCGTAACCGGCAATAAAAATCAGATTGAAGAAATAGAAAAATATATAAAAGATTTAAACAACAGATTACATAAAGAAGTATTAATTGATGTAAAAATATACAGTGTTACACTTTCCAATTCTCATAAAACCGGTATTGATTGGTCACAACTTTCTTTATCGCTTGCAGATAAAAGCGTTCCTATTACGGCATCAAATATTATAGGTAATAATGCAGTATTTAAACAGGCTACCTTTAATGTTGGGGGCTTGCTAAATTTTTTAGCTGAAAATGGAAATGTTAATTCTATATCAAATCCTAAAATCGTAACGCTTAATAATCAAAAAGCATTAATAAAAGTAGGCGATACAATATATTACAAATACGCATCTGAAATTACTACAGACAATAATGGCAATCCAACTACAGAATATACTATTGATAGTAAATTTGTTGGTGTATTATTGGATATAACCCCTCAAATAAGCGATAATAATGAAATCATATTAAGCATAAATCCAAGGATAAGTGCATTTAAAGATGCAACTCAATTAACAAATACAAATAGGGATATGCCACCAGATACACAGGATAATACTATGATTAGTGTCGTTAAATTAAAAGATAATGATACTTTGGTTTTGGGTGGCTTAATAACAGATGACAAGCAATTAAGGGTAAATGGAGTTCCTGTATTGAAAGAAATTCCAATTATTAAATATTTATTCTCTTCAAGAGAGGAAATTACAACAAAAAAAGAACTTGTATTTGTAATTACACCACATATTATTGATTTAAGAGAGAAAAAAACTTTAAAAGATTATGGTTATAAAAGACTTCCTAGTTTAGAGGAATTAAATGTTAAGTGAGTTAATTGAAGAATTTAGAGATAAAATTGATATAAACGATTTTTTTAGTTATATTAATTTTGAAATTGTAAAAGAAGATTTAATATCTACAAAATCAAATATTGTTTTTTTACTGGGACCACCAGGAAGTGGAAAAAGTTATATGCTTTCATTATTAAAATACAAATACCCTGAAAAATATATCTTACAAAAAGAGCCTTTTTTAACAAAAGAAGAATTTTTAAATCAACATAATGAAATGGATAATAAAGTTATTTTAATAGATGAAGCACAACTTTTACCTATAGAAATGATTGAGTTTTTAAGACTTTTAAGCGATAATGGCAATCAAGTGGTTTTAAGTATGCATCAAAATGAAGGAGAAAAAATTGCCAATCTTCCACAATTTGCTTCAAGATATACTCAAAAGATTTTTATGAAACCTCTTACTTTTGACGAATTTGAAAAATATGTAATGTCAAAATTTATTAAAAATAATCGATACGATTTGATAAACAAAAAAAGACTTAAGAAAATCTATAAACTTACACGAGGAAATTTCAGACTCTCTAAAAAATTTGTATTTACTGCTTTAACACTTTTAGATTATTCTTTAAGAAATTCGCTTAAATATAATAGTATTGATAATTGTATTATAGATATGACAGCTATTGAATTAGGATTAATAAAATGACGTTTTTGGAATTGGAACAACAATGTAAAAAGAGACGATTTTTAAAAATAATAAAAATTGTGTTTTTATTATTATTAATTTTTTTAGTTGGTTTTTATTTTTATAAAATGTATTACAATAGAAATAATACTTCTTTAAAAAAAACAGAAATAGGAAAAAATATTTTCATTAAACAGGAAAATAAAACTGAACAGAAAAAACAAGAAAAAAATCTAACTAAAGTAAAAAAAATTAACGAAAACAATGAAAAATTAAATTTAATAATTGATCTAAATATTTCCGAACCTCAAAAAGAGCAAAAGAATAATCTACCAAAAAAAGAAAAAAATTTTAAAGATACCATACCAGTAAATATAAAAAAAGAATCTTCATTTACAATGATGGCAAAAACTCTTCCTTCTTATGCAACCTGTATTACCTTAGCTGAAAAATATTATCAAGAAGGTAATTATAAAGAAGCTTTAAAATGGGCCAAAAATGCTAATATACAAAATAATAAAAACCCAGAATCTTGGATATTAAGTGCTAAATCATTATATAAATTAGGTAAAAAAGAAGAAGCGTTAAAAGTTTTAAAAATATATTATAATTATCGAAAGGATGAAAAAGTAAAAAAATTAATGGGGGAATTAAATGAAAATCATTAAATTTTTTATTTTATTTTTGATGTTTAATTTGTTAAATGCCTCGTTAGTAAAAGAATATTTAAGTAAAAATTATCATAAAATTTGTTCATTTAAAAATATTAAAAAATATAAAAATAATGAAAAAGCATTAAGTATAATTGGTGTTTCATGTATAAAAGTTGATAGTATTTATTTACTTCCATATATTATAAATCAATTAAAATATACTGATTATGGAAGAAAAAATGCAATATATTTTTTGACGATACTTATGGAGAAAAAATTATTATATTCTTATCTTTATGATGGAATTTCATTAAAAGCTTTTTCTTTTCCAATGACAGATTATGTTTTGTCAATAATTTTTAATGCAATTAAAAATGATAATTTTAAAAAAACGGGTGATTTAATAATTGTTGAGGATACGAAAAATAATAAAACTTATAATGTATATAAAAAAAACGATAAAATGTATATAGATGAATTTAAAAACGGAAAATTAATAAAAAGGCGATGGTATAGATGATTAAGCAAAAAGTAAGACTTGGGGATTTGTTAATAAAAGAAAATATTATCACAGAAGAAGAGTTATTAAAAGCTTTAGATAAACAAAAAGAATATAAAGAAAAAGGTATATATAAAAAACTTGGTGAAATATTAATAGAACTTGGATTTGCAACCGAAAAGCAGATTTTAGAAGCACTTTCAAAACAACTTGGATTCCCTTTTGTAGATTTATTCGGTGAAAAAATTGATTATGAATTACTTTCCTCTTTTCCTTTAAGTTTAATTGAAAAACATCATATAGTTCCTTTTAAAAAAGATGAAGAGTATATTTATGTGGCTACCGCTGATCCATTGGATTATGACTCATTAGAACTAATCGAAAAATTTTCACCAAAACCTTTAAAAGTGTTTATTGCGTTAAGCAAAGATATTCAAATTATAATTGATCGTTTAAAAATTACAATATCAACTCATGAACTTATAAATAAAGTAAAAAAAGAACTTCAAAGCGGTGGAACAGAAAATATTAGTGCTATTGATGAGTTGTTGGATCTGATTTTGGAAAAAGCTATTAAAGACAGAGCTACAGATGTTCATATTGAGCCTTTAAGATATAACTTTATTGTCCGTGCAAGAACGGATGGGGTTTTAAAAGAACTCTTTTCATTTGAAAAAGATATATATTTTCCGTTGGTTTCTAAAATAAAATTATTATCCAATATGGATATTAGTGAAAAAAGAAAACCTCAAGATGGGCGTTTCACAAAAAATTATCATTCAAATATATATGATTTTAGGGTATCAACATCACCTACTTTACATGGTGAAAGTGTTGTTCTTAGAATTTTAGACCAAGAAAAAATATTATTGAGAATGACAGAACTTGGAATGAGCGAATATAATTTAAAAAGATTTGAAAAACTGATTCACTCACCATATGGAATTGTATTTGTAACTGGTCCTACCGGAAGCGGTAAAACTACTACATTATATGCTGCGCTAAATGAAATAAAAGGGGTTGATAAAAAAATCATAACCGTTGAAGATCCAGTAGAATATGAAATTCCTTTAATACAACAAATACCTGTCAATGTTAAAATAGGAGTAACGTTTGCTACAGCTCTTAGAAGTATTTTAAGACAAGATCCTGATATTATTATGATTGGTGAGGTTAGGGATAAAGAAACACTTGAAGCGGCGATTCAAGCATCACTGACAGGACATTTAGTTCTTGCAACATTACATACAAACGATGCACCAAGTGCAGTAACTAGAATGATTCAGATGGGAGCGCAAAATTATATGGTTGCCGATTCATTAATAGGTGTAGTTGCTCAAAGACTTGTTAGAAAAATATGTCCTTATTGTAAAGGAGAATATTATCCATCAAAAGAAGAACTTGCAATGATAAAACCTTTCTTACATGAAGAGATTAAATTTTATAAAGGTTATGGATGTAAAGAATGTGGTTTTACAGGATATATAGGTAGAGAAATGATTAGTGAAGTTCTTGTAATTAATGAAAGACTTGCTCATATGATTGCAATAAACAAAGACAAAATTGAAATATTGCAAGCTGCTAAAGAGAGTGGTTTTGTAAGTATGATTGAAGATGGGATTAATAAAATAAAAGCAGGGATCACAACTCTTGAAGAAATTTTAAGGGTGGTTAAAGTAGATGTATTTTAAGATCGAATATATTAAAAAAGGAAAAATGCAAGAAATTGTAATTTCTGCAAAATCGATTAAAGATGCAATAAATAAATTCAGAGAAAAAAGATTAGGAGTTTTAGTTAATATAGAAGAGTTTAAAAAACCTTCATTATTAGAGGAAATTTCTAAAAAATTAGAACTATCAAAAATTGATTTGGAAGAATATATTGCTGTATTGGAACAGATGCATGTAATGCTTGATGCGGGTTTGTCAATTGATTTAGTAGTAGGAAATATAAAAGATACTATAAAAAATAAAAAATTAAAAAATATATTTGTTTCTTTGGAAAACGATATAAAAGCTGGACTTTCTTTAACTGCAGCATTTGAAAAATTCGAAAAGGAACTCGGAAAGCTTACCGTTTCAATGATTAAACTAGGTGAAGAAACGGGAGATTTGGCAAGAGCCATAAAAGATCTATCAGTAATTTTACATGAAATTTTAGATAATAGAAAAAGATTGAAAAAAGCCACAAGATATCCTATGTTTATAGTTTTTGCAATGAGTATTGCTTTTGTGATCGTGATTTTATTTGTAATTCCACCTTTTAAAAATATATTTGCTCAATTAAATACCGAACTTCCTTTACCTACCCGTTTTTTGCTATGGATTGAAGCATCTATTCAGCATTATGGACTTTATATTTTGGTTGGAGCGATTGTTGTTTTTGGTGTTATTACATATATGTATAATTCAAACGAAAACATTAGGCTTAAAATGGACAAATTACTATTAAAAATTTATATTGTTGGACCAGTTATTAGACTTGCAATGACGGGAAGATTTGTATATGTTCTTCAAAGACTTATTGATTCAGGAATTCCAATCTTGGATGCTGTTGATATTGCACTTAATATTATTGATAATACGTATATGAAAAAGCAATTTGAGCATATAAAAAATTCCATAGTAACAGGCGGAACTATAAAACAAGGCTTTGAAGAAAGTAAAATGTTTGAAAATATGACTGTTCAAATGATTGCAGCGGGGGAAGAAAGCGGATCGCTTGTATTGATGCTTCAAAAAGTAAGTAATTATTATCTTGATAAATACCGATACATTGTAGATAATATTGCTGTTCTAATTGAACCAATTTTAATAGCAGCAATTGCAGGGTTTGTAATGACGCTTGCTCTTGGCATATTTTTACCGATGTGGAACCTTACAGAAGCGATAAAATAGGAGTAAATGTGGGAATAGAAACCGGAAGTATAGTTACGGCAATCATTAGTATGATGATTTTAGGATTTGTGCTTTGGATTGTGCATAAAATCTCTAATGTTTGAATTTTAAATGCCGATTTTGTGTTATAATAATACAAAAATCTGACAAGGAGTAAAAATGAGAAAAGCGTTTACGTTGATTGAATTAATTTTTGTTATTGTAATTATTGGTTTATTAGCAGCTGTTGCAGTTCCTAAGTTTGTAAATCTTAAACAAAACGCAGAAGCAAATAGTGTTGTAAAAACTACAGTAGATGCTGCTCAGCAAGCTGTAGAAGCTGCAATAAATCATAGAGATTTAGAAAATGAAACATTTGGGGATGATTTTAATTTGAGTGATATTGTTCAATTAAAAGGAAAAGGGTGGAAAAAAATTAATAATAATGATTTTCAATATCAAGATGCTGCTAATAACAATGCTGTAGTTGCAGAGATTACAATGAGCAGTAATGAAGTAAATTATACAATTAATTGTGATAATTTTAAAGATACAACAACACAAACTAAATGTAAAGCATTAATTGGTGGTGATGATAATACATCAGTAACACTTACATGGTAAAAAAAGCTTTTACATTAATAGAACTTATTTTTGTAATTGTTATTATTGGGGTATTGGCATCTTTTGCCATCCCCAAATTTAAAAATTTAACTACTCATGCCAAATCTTCCGGAATTAAATCCGTAGTAACTTCCGTTCAATCTTCAATAGATAATATTCATGGAAAATGGATAATTAACGATAATTATGTTTGGGATCCTGATGGAGATGGCAATACTAATTTGAATAATGAAGGATATCCTATATCACTTGATAGTGGTAAAAATGAAACTTCCTTATTCAAATATGTATTAAAAATACCGGTTCCAAGCTGCGGAAACAGAACGCAAAGCTGCTGGAAAGAGTATGATGATAACAGATATGAGTATATTTATACACCTAATAAAATCTTAAAAATTGATTATAACGCTACTTCTGGAACCCTTGAATGTATTGACGGAGTAGGCGTTACAAAACAGGAATGTGAACAAACCATTTACTAAAAATTCATCTCAACTATTAACCATCAACCATTCACTATCAACATAACTTATTTAGGAAGGTATATCTTAAATCCTTTTTTCTTTGTGGCAACTTCTATTTTACCATTATGGGCATTTATAATTTCCAGGCTTAAAGCAAGGCCCAAACCATTACCTTTTGTTTTAGTGGATTTAAAAGGCTCGAATAAAATATCTTTATTTTCAAATTCTTTTCCATTATCGTAAATATTGATAATATGATGATTTTCGTCGTTTTCATATAAAATTTCAATTAATCCCTCTTCCGTGTCGTCTTCTTCAATTGCATCTATCGCATTGAATATCATATTTTGAAGAACTAATAGCAGTAAATCAAAATCTGCTTTGATTTCAATATCCGGTAAAAAAAATAAAAATTTTATATCTTTGGAATATGAATAATATTTTATAGAATTTTCTATTTCTTCTTTCATTTCGCTTAATAAGAATGGTTTTATTTTAGGCTGCAAACCTTTTGAAAAAAGAAGGGTGGATTTTATAATTCTTTCTATTCTGAAAACAGAGCTTTTCATCTCGTCTAATAATTCATTGTTTCCACACTGCTTTTTTAAAAGAGATATTAAAATCGAAATGGATCCTATAGGGTTTCTTATTTCATGTGCAAGATGTGCTGCCATCTGACCCATTGCAATAAGGCGTTCGTTTCTTTTCTGTTCTGTAATATCGGTTGCACTTATTATGTTTTTATCTTTAATAGTTGACTTTTGAACCAAAAAGACTTTGTTTCCTATTTCAATTTCACCTGAATTTGGAATTGAGTTAAATTCTTTTGTTTTAGAGTTTTGGACAATTATTTCACCATTTTGATCTATAACCCATAAAGCCTGAGGTAAAAACTCTATTACTCCGTTTAAAATGTTTTTAAGCTCTATAAACTCTTCTTCAACTTCGTATGTTCTTTGAATTAATGTTTCAAGGTTTTTTAGAAGTTCTTTTTGAGAAGATGGAATTTCCATGAAGTGCCTTTTTGGTATAATTTTTCATAATTTTATCAAAGGAAGAATATGATTAAATACGATTATAATAACTTTTATGAGATTTTGGAAAAGAATGCTAAACAATATCCCAAAAAAACCGCTTATTTTATTGACGACAGAAAAATAACTTGGGGCAGAGTAAAGAAAAAAGTCGATACGTTTGCAAGAACCCTTGAATTTTTAGGAGTTAAAAAAGGTGATAAGGTTCCTATTTTTGTAGGAAACTCTATTGAGTATATCGTAGCTCTTTTGGGTATTCAAAAATTAGGCGCCGTTGCCGTGCCGATTAATACGTTTTTGAAAGAAGAAGAAGTTGCGTATATCGTTAATGACGTTGAAGCGACATTGATGGTGGCAAGTGCCAAACTTGCCGGATCTATCAAAAATATCAGGGATAAAACGGATATTAAAAAAATAATATGGGAAGGGGACTGGGAAAAAGTAGATGCGGACAACATATCTTTTAGTGAAATACTTTCAAACTTTGAATCTCATGAAGTTAGCGAACTTCCAAAAATTGACGACTTAGCTGTTATTATATATACTTCAGGGACTACAGGCAAGCCTAAAGGGGCAATGCTTAGTTACAAAAACTTCTTTTCAAATATTTACGGGGTAAACGAACTTATAAAACTCAATCACAAAGACAGATTTATCGCATATCTTCCTATGTTCCATTCATTTACGCTGACTGTGAACATTCTTCTTCCTATGTTTTATGCCGCTCCTGTTGTAATAATACGCTCGATTATGCCTTTTAGCAATATTATTAAACAGACTTTACTGAAAAGAGTGACTATTTTTACCGGTGTGCCTGATGTTTATTCGGCACTCAGCCGTGCAAAACTTCCTTTTTATTTCCATTGGTTTAATAAAGTGAGGTTTTATATCTCAGGTGCCGCTGCATTGCCGGGTGAAGTGCTTGAGAGATTTTCGGCAAAATTTAAAAAAGGAAAACTTCTTGAGGGTTACGGACTTAGTGAAACATCCCCTGTTGTGGCTGTAAACAGACCAGAACTTCAAAAGCCGTATTCGGTAGGACCGGCAATTCCAGGTGTGGAAGTTAAAATAGTGGATGATGATTTGATGGAAGTGCCAGTAGGAGAGCCGGGTGAAATTATCGTCAAGGGTGATAACGTAATGCAAGGATATTATAAACGTGAAGACGCCACGGCTGAGACAATTATAAACGGCTGGCTTTTAACAGGTGATATAGGAAAAGTGGATGAAGACGGATATATTTATATACTTGACAGAAAGAAAGATTTAATAATTTCTAAAGGTGTAAATATTTATCCGCGTGAAATCGAAGAGATATGTTTAAAATACGATGGTGTGAAAGAGTGTGCGGTTGTAGGAATGAAAGATGAGCAAAGCGGTGAAATACCTGTGGCGTTTGTAGAACTTGAAGACGGGGCTGAGATAAAAGAAAGTGAACTTAAAAGATTTTTAAAACAGCACCTCGCGAATTATAAAGTGCCGAAACACATCTATTTTGTAGAAGAACTTCCGAAAAACGCAACGGGTAAAGTTTTAAAAAGAGTATTAAGAGATAAAATAGACGAATATATAAAGAAAAGTTAAAATAGTTGTTGAGGTTGTAATAGCTTTTTAGTGTTTTTGAGGTTTAAAAAAGTTTTAAAGCTGAACTAAATAACCATAAAAACTTTAATAACCTCAAAAAGCATAACAACTCATTAACTGATTTTACATTTATATAAAAATATAGTATAATAACGCCTCAAAATTTAAAAACGCCTCCTTGCTCCAAAAAGCAGGGGCTAAAAAGCCAGAAGGAGAATTTATGAGTTTAAGACATTACGAAACGATGTTTATTCTTAAGCCTACTCTAACAGATGAAGAGAGAGCTAAGAATGTAGAAAACATCCAAAATGTTATTCAGCAAAACGGTGGAGAAGTTGCAGCATTGGATAAAATCGGTGTAAGAGAACTTGCATATCCGATTGAAAAATTTGAAAGAGGTGATTATTACATAGTTTATTTTAAAGCACCTGCAAGCGCAGTTCTTGAGCTTGAAAGACAAATGAGATATAACGAAGATCTATTAAGATTTATGACTGTTAAATATGAAAACAAAAGAGAAATTAAACGCTGGGAAGAGATGGTAAAAAATGTATAATAAGGTTATTCTCGTAGGAAACTTAACACGTGACGTTGAATTAAAATATACGCCTACGGGAACAGC
This sequence comes from Nautilia lithotrophica, assembly GCF_054656815.1. Lineage (NCBI taxonomy): Bacteria > Pseudomonadati > Campylobacterota > Epsilonproteobacteria > Nautiliales > Nautiliaceae > Nautilia > Nautilia lithotrophica. The sequence goes on along the minus strand of NZ_BAAHXN010000001.1, from coordinate 643,131 downwards.
TATTGCCAAATTTGGACTAGCTACTAATAGAACATTTAAAGATAATGTAACCGGAGAAAACAAACAAGAGGTTATGTTTATTGATATCACGGTTTTCGGAAGAAGTGCCGAAATAGCAAATCAATACTTAAGAAAAGGCAGACGCGTATTAATTGAAGGTCGTTTGGTTCTTGACCAATGGGTAGACCAAAGTGGACAAAAACGCAGCAAACATTCTATAGTTGCAGAAAAAGTGCAGTTTATGGAAAATAAAAACAGCGGAGATGAAGGCGGATATCAACAATCCACACCTTCATACAATCAACCGCAGCAGCCGGCAGCGCAGCAGCAGATGCAACAAACACAAAATCAAAACAACATTCCGTCAATCGATATCGATGACGAAGAAATACCATTTTAAAGGATAAATAATGGCAGCAGATCCAAAGAAAAAATACGGAAAAAAAAGATGTAAATACTGCGAAATGAAAGTAGATTTCATCGGATATAAAGATCTTGATTTAATTAAATATTCTCTATCTGAGAGATATAAAATTATGCCAAGAAGACTTACTGGAACTTGTAAAAAACACCAAGATATGGTTACTAAAGCTATTAAAAGAGCAAGACAAGTTGCACTTATCCCTTACGTAGTAGATAGACACAGAGTAATCGAAAATCCGTTTGACGCTATTAAACCTCTAAAAAGCAAATAATAACCCTCTTTGGGGTTTTGCCCCATAATCAAAGGCTTAATATGGCTATCATATACCTACACAAACAAAATCTTTTTGATAATCTTAATAAAATTTCAAAAATAAATCCTAATATTTTAGCGGTAATTAAAGATAACGCATACGGGCATGGAATTATAAGTTTTTCTAAAATGCTTAAGGAATGGGGTATAAATAAAGTTTGTGTTAAAAACAACGACGAAGCGGAAGTAATTAAAAATCTGTTTGAAGAAATAATTATTTTTTTCCCACACACGGGAAGAAACGCAAAAAATTTTTCATATTGTATAAACTCCTTAAAACAGCTCAAAAAAAACAGACATCCTTATATACATCTAAAAATTGACACCGGAATGCACAGAAACGGCATTTTAATAGATGAGCTTGAAGAAGCTTTGGATATTATTAAAAATAAAGAATTTGAATTAAGAGGTGTTTTTACGCATTTTTGCTGTGCGGATGAGACGGCGAATGATATGTTTATACAATATGAAAGATTTAAAAATATTAAAAACAGGGTAGAAGCTTTTTGTAAGGAAAATGAAATAAAAATCCCGTATTTTCATATTGCAAACTCATACGCTCTTGATAAACTGCCCGATACGTTTGATTATGTAAGGCCCGGAATTGCTTTATACGGCGGGATTGAAGGGTATAAACCAGTAATGGAGCTAAGAGCTGATGTATTATCAAGCAGGATTTTGAAAAAAGGATGGGGCTGCGGTTACAATAAAATGTATATGAGTGATGAGGATATTGAAGTTACTACAATAGATATAGGTTACGGAGACGGGCTTCCTTATTTCAAAACCGGATGTAAGTTAAAAGATGCAGAAGCTATTGGTAAAATATCAATGGATTCTATGATTATAAAAGGTCGTTTTGAAAAAGAGGTTGTAATTTTTGATGATGTCAAAGAATTTGTAAAAAATTTCGATACTATCACATACGATATTCTTGTAAAAATTTCCCCACGCATAAAAAGGAAAATAGTTTGACACCAATCAGTGTAACACAGCTTAATAATCAGATAAAAAGTATAGTTGAATCACATTTTGAGATAGTGCTTGTTGAAGGCGAAGTCAGTAAGGTGGTGTATCACTCGTCAGGGCATCTTTATTTTACGCTTAAAGATGAAAACTCTTCCATAAATTGCGCTATGTGGAAAAGTAATCTTGCACGTATGAAATTTAGACTAAAAGAGGGTGAAAAGGTTTATGTTTACGGGGCGTTAAGTGTATATGTGCCAAGAGGTGAATATAAAATTATAGCTCAAAGTATTGAACCGAGCGGAGTCGGTGCTCTTCAAAAAGCGTTCGAGCAATTAAAAGAAGAACTTAGCAAGCTCGGGTATTTTGATGAGGCGAGAAAAAAGCCGATACCGAGATTCCCAAGACGTATTGCGATAGTTACGTCCGCTACGGGAGCGGCTCTTCAGGATATGTTAAGGATTGCCGGTAAAAGATGGCAATTGACGGAAATATATCTTTTCAACGCACTTGTGCAGGGTGACGGAGCTGCGGATGATATAGCTATGAAGATAAAACTTGCGGATGAATTTGTTTTTGAAGACGGAAGCGGATTTGATTTGATAATCATAGGCAGAGGAGGGGGAAGCAAGGAAGATTTATGGCCTTTTAACGAAAGAGTCGTGGCCGATGCGGTTTATAACGCATCCACTCCTATTATTTCAGCGGTTGGGCATGAAATTGATTATTTAATAAGTGATTTTGTTGCGGATGTGAGAGCTGCAACTCCGAGTAACGCAATGGAAATCGCGCTTCCGGATAAAAACGAAATACTTTTAATGCTTGATGAAATGAAAAACGCTTTTGTTTATAAAATATCCCATCTGATCCAAAAAAAAGAAAAAGAACTTATTCATATAAGAGAACTTTTAAATGCATCTTCACCCATAAAAAAGCTTGATATGAAACTGCAGGAATGTGAGCTGCTTTTAAAAAGATTTAACCATTCGTATTTAAATCAGATACAAAAAAAAGAAAAAGAACTGAATGAGCTTAAAAACATACTTTTTTCACTTTCACCGGTAATTAAAATAAACTCTTTTGAAAAAGAAATAGAACTTTTAAAAAGCACTTTCAAAAACAAAACGGCTCAAATTATCTCTTCTAAAGAAAAAGAGCTTATCAACCTTAAGAATGCATATGAAACACTCAATCCCAAAAAAAGGGAAAAAAAAGGTTTTGCGGAAATAACAAAAAACGGCAAACGCATAGATTTAAAAGAGTTAAAAATAGGGGATGTTTTCGATGTAAGCAATGCGGATGTGTTGATAAAATCTAAAGCTTTGGAGAGAATTGAAAATTAAAAAAGGGCTCCCCGAAAAATCGAAAGATTTTTTGGGGTATAGAGAGAGAATTGAGAATTGAGATATGATGACAGACACCATCTGTAATCAAATTGAGGCAAGTATTTATGTGCCGTTTTTAATTTTTTTGTTTTTTGCCGATTTAGGAATAGAAATTGCTTTATTACAAAAAAGTCCAAGGAAGGATTATGAGAGTTACCCAGTTTACGCAATATAATAATTTTATTTTAAACCAGCAAAGAACGCTTTCCGAGTTAAATAAAGTTCAAACTCAAATATCAACAGGCGTTAAAATACAAAATATGTATGAAGATCCGGTAGTATATACTAAATATTTAAAATTAAATGAAGAGATGAATTCTTTTACTCAGATAAAAACTTCCGCTTCTTTTGCCCAGACATTTGCAAATGAAACCGATACGGTTTTAAATGACTTTGTTTCTACTCTTGGAAGTTTTAAAACAAATTTGCTTAAAGCTGCAAACGATACGAATGATGAAACAAGTAGAAATGCAATTGTAAGTGAACTTGAGGGTGAGCTTGAACATTTAAAAGATCTAGCAAATACTTCAGTTGATGGTAAATATCTTTTTAGCGGAAGCAAATTTGGAACAAAACCTATTGATGATAATTTTAATTATCAAGGAAACTCGGAAAAAGTTAAAGCATTTTTAGGTGCAGGGGTTGAGAGAGAATATAATATTGATGGGGTGACTCTTTTTTTAGGTCGTGATAACGATTATTCCAAACATATTTCTACAAATATTATTCAATATGACAAAATGAAAGCCAATCCTCAATTTATAGTAAGAGGTTCTGATGGTAAATTATATATTGACAAACATATAAAAGAACACGGCAAAATTCCTGATACAGAAGATGTTCCGATTAATGAACCTATTACCGGTAATAGTCAGATCAGAATGTTAACGGGTGTTGAAGATGTTTATGATCCAAATACTGATACATATAGTGATGGAACAAGTTATTTTTATATAAAAGGAAAAAAACCAAACGGAGAATTGATAAATCAAAAAATATCTATGAAGAATTCTGATAGTGTTAATGATTTGCTCAGAAAAATAGGAGAATTATACGGGAATACGCCAACATCAAAAATTGTAGATGTTAGTTTAAATGATATGGGACAGATTCAGATACAAGATATTCAAACGGGTAAAATGTTAACGGATTTTTTTATGGTTGCTAGTGATAAAGATGAATCTAATATTGAAGATTTAGTTAAAAATGGTGATTATATAGTTGAATTTCAAAAAAGCAATTTTGATACTATAAGAAACTTATCATCCATTAAAGCAAATAACGCAAACTTTGATAATAGAATATTTAAGTTTGGTAGTGAATTTAAAACTATTGATACAAAGCGAGAAGCTCTTCCTAGTGATTTGATATATAATGTATTAGGTGAAAATGCGGTAAGGGAAAGTGATGGAACTATACAAAATCTAGATCATTTAACACTTAGTGGAACAGATACAAACGGAAACATTGTCAATGTTACATTTAATATAACTTCTACTACTACGATGCAGGATTTAATTGATGAAATCAAAAACAATTTTGGTGATGTAAATGTAAGTTTGGAAAATGGTCAATTAATAATTGTTGATAATAGTATTGAAAAAGATGAAACATCCAATTTATCAGTTTCTATTAATGCATTCGATTCAAATAATAATGCCTTAGAAGTTTTTTCAAGTAAGGATGTTGCAAGTTTTGAAAAAATATATATGCAAAAAAACGGAAATCAAATAAACTCTAATATATCACAGATTGTTAAAGATTATAAAATTACGATAAAAAATGGGGAAAAATTAATAGAAAAAAATCCTTTGGCACAAACTTATGCGACGGAAGACACATCAATTATTGATACTATGGGAACTGACGATTTGCCACAAGAAATTAAAATTAAATTCAGAGACAAAAATGGAGAATTAAAAACGGCAGTAATTACTCTTCGAGACACTCCGGATGCCGATGGGCATTTAAGTAATTTTTGGATAGATATTAATAATGACGGAAATAGGGATTCCAATGAAGTTTTTGATATTTTTGAACCTGATGGGTCTTTAACACCTGCTCACGATGTTATTACTACCACAACCGAATTAAATCCGGATACTTGTGAAGTGTGTGAAAAAGAAAAACTTCAAAAAGGTATGACTTACAGACAGCTGGGCGATGTAATATCAATGCTAACAAGCGGCAATTTACCTGCTAATAATAGCGCTAAAGATTATAATACAGCGTTGATTGCGGCAAAGAAAGAAATTGTAACGGGAATGGATGATAAAGGAAAATTTTATTTAAAAGATAATTCAAACAATCCGACAAAAATTGATTTGAGTATATATACAGACAATAATTCATTATATTTTCAAGCGAATAATGCAGTGACAATAGATGAACCACAAGTAGATTTTTTTGATACATTACAAAAAGCCATAGAAGCTGTGAAAAACGGGAATTTTTATCCTGATGGAGAATCAAATCCAAGAAATTTTGGAATTCAAGGAGCAATTGAAGCAATTGATCATATTACCGATCATGTTAGACGATCACATGCCAAAATAGGTGCTGTTAGTAATGAGTTTGATTTAACAATACAAAGAGTAGAAATGCTTACTTTAAATGTTCAGCAGCTTCAATCGGAAAATATTGATACTGATTTAGGGGAAGCTACAATGAAACTTAATTCCCTTCAGACATCATATCAAGCTCTTCTTGCTTCAATAGCGAAAGTAAATAACTTAACTCTTCTAAATTATTTATAATGCGGATGATTAGCTACTTTTGGCTACTGATTTCATCTGCAACTATTTTTGATTTGTGATACAATTCTACATAAAAAAGGTATGAGATTGCGTAAGAGTATATATATATTGATTTTTGCTTTAATAACATATTTATTAATTGCCACTATTATTCCTAAACCATCAGTAGTAGGTAAAATTGGTGAATTTTTAGGAAATGCCAATTTTAAATTATTCGGTTTTCTGTCTTATATATTTCCTTTGTTGTTATTTTTACTGGCATATTTAGGGTTTAAAAGAAAATATGATTCAAATGTATCGATAAAAGTTTTGGGGGGAGTATTTTTATTTTTTGATTTGCTGTTTTTACAATCTGTGATTTTTAATAATGGCGTTATAGGTAATCTGTTTGTTAATACCCTGAAAAATTATATCGGAATAGCAGGGGTTGGATTGCTTATATTTGTGATTTTTTTATGGGGATTATTTTTAATGTTCGAGGATAAAATTCTTTATTTTTTAAACAAAGAAAAAAATGAAAACGATAACAAAGAACAAACAAGAATTGAATCTGTTGAATTTGATAATGATGTAAGTAATATAGAACTCGACAGCGATGATATAAAAGAGGAAGCTTTAAGTTCTGATATTCAAATTCAACAAGAAAATATTTCAGAGGAAAATTATGAAAACAATGAAGAACCTATAAATGAAAATGTCGAATATAAAAAAGAGAATGAGGATTCTTTAGAAAATAAAAATAATAAATTGTCAAATTCAAAAGAAATTCAACATTTTACAAATATGCAAAAGTCAAAATCAGATGAAACTCATCACGTTACTCATGTTCAGGAACTTGAAGACACGAAAAAGCTTCTTTCACAAATAGAAACCGGTGAGAGGGAAAAACCTAAAAACTGGAAATTTCCACCATTAGATTTTCTAAGTAAACCAAAAATAGGTAAAAAAGAAATAAACGAAGCGGAAATTGATAAAAAGATAAAAATATTAATTGAAAAGCTTAAGCAGTTTAAGATAGAAGGTGATGTTGTTAGATATTATGTGGGACCTGTCGTAACTACATTTGAATTTAAACCTCTTCCTCATATAAAAGTTTCAAAAATTTTAGCACTTCAAGACGATTTAGCAATGGCACTTAAGGCTCAATCTATTCGTATTCAGGCACCTATTCCAGGTAAAGATGTTGTGGGAATAGAAATTCCGAATGAAAAAGTTGAAACGATCTATCTTAGAGAAATATTAGAAAGCGATATATTTAAAAAAGCAAAATCACCTCTTACAATAGCACTTGGAAAAGATATCGTTGGCGCTCCGTTTGTAACGGATCTTAAAAAACTTCCTCATTTGCTTATAGCCGGAACTACTGGAAGCGGTAAAAGTGTAGGAATTAATGCAATGATTCTTTCACTTTTATATAGAAATTCCCCAGACGAGCTTAAGTTTTTAATGATAGACCCTAAAATGCTTGAATTTTCAATATTTAATGACATACCACATCTTTTAACGCCTGTAATTACCGAGCCTAAAAAAGCTATAATGGCACTGAATTCCATGGTTAAAGAAATGGAAAGACGCTACAAACTTATGTCAAAAGCAAGAGTTAAAAATATTGAAGGATACAACGCAAAAGTAAGTGATAACGAAAAAATGCCTTATATTGTTATTATAATTGACGAACTTGCGGATTTAATGATGACAAGTGGAAAAGATGTTGAATATTCAATTGCCAGACTTGCACAGATGGCAAGGGCGAGCGGCATACATTTAATCGTAGCTACTCAAAGACCAAGCGTAGATGTTGTGACAGGATTAATTAAAGCAAATTTACCAAGCCGTATAAGTTTCAAAGTGGGACAGAAAATCGATTCGAAAGTTATATTGGACCAATTCGGGGCTGAGAGTCTTTTAGGAAGAGGGGATATGTTATTTACACCTCCAGGAATTACAGGACTTATCAGACTTCACGCACCTTTTACTAGCGAGGAAGAAATTGAAAGAGTTGTAGAGTATTTAAAATCTCAAAGAATTGCCGATTATGATACAATAATAGTTAATACTATTTCTGAGAGTGAAATGCTTGAAGAAATTGATGATTTGGATGAACTATTTGAAGAGGCAAAAGAAATAATATTAAAAGAAAAAAGAACAAGCATTTCATATCTTCAAAGAAGATTAAATATTGGGTATAATAGAGCAGCTAATATTATTGAACAGATGGAAAGAATGGGAATTCTCTCTCATCCTAATGCAAAAGGGCAAAGAGAGATATTAATATGAAAGGACTAAAATGAAAAAATTAATTATTGCATCAGCTATAGCAGGGGTATTTATAGTAGGTTGCGCAGAAAAACCAATGGCTACATCAGTTATTGATTTGGCAGGAAATAAAAAAGTAATAGGGTGGAAAGATAAAAATAGTGTTGAAGTTAAAAAAACAGAAACAAAAGAAGTAAATGTCGTAAAATGCGAACCAGTAAAAGATTCTGATCATGACGGAGTTCCAGATAATATAGATAAGTGTCCTAATACACCGGAAAATATGCTTGTAGATCATAACGGATGTCCTATTATAACCACATTGAGGCTTAATTTTGATTTTAATAAAGCCATAGTTAAAAAAATATATTATCCTGAACTTCAAAAAGTTGCAGAAATATTAAAAAATAATCCTAATCTTAAAATAGAAGTTGCGGGTCATACCGATAATATAGGAAGCGATGAATATAATTTGAAATTATCACAAAAAAGAGCTGAAGCAGTTAAAAATATATTAGTAAATAAATTTGGAATTAATCCTAATAGAATAGTTGCGAAAGGTTATGGTGAAAAATATCCGTTGGTTCCAAATACAACAGCAACAAACAGAGCATTAAATAGAAGGGTAGAAATAGTAAATATTACGAATAAGCAATAATTATTTTATTTCTTTTCCGTTTATGTATAAGTTATCTACTTTGTTAGTATGAAGAATAATTTGTAAAGGTAATAGTTCTAAATTCTTTACTTTATTTGGCAGTTTAAAAGTAATAATATCCGCATCTTTTCCTGTTTCCAAACTTCCGTTATTAAGTCCTAAAGCTTTGGCAGCGTTTATAGTAACGGATTTAATTAAATCTTTCGCTAAATATTTAGGATGAAGGTCAGTGTGCATTAAAAGAGCAGCTCTTATTTCTTTAAAAAGATTAAGTGAATAATTTGAACTTTTTCCATCAGTAGCTACATTATATGGAATTGAAAAATTTTTTACGCTTTCAAGATTTAAAAGACCGACGTTAAGAAGTCTGTTTGAGATTGGGCAATGTGTTATATAACCGCCTATTTCGTTTATGCGTTTTAACTCTTCTTCATTTGCATGAACACAATGGATAAAAGTTGTGTTTGTGTCTTTAAATAATTCAATAAATTCTAATGGTTTGATTAAAGGTTTGGCGTTTTTGAAATGTTTTTCAAAAAATATTTTAAATTCTCCTTCGCCTTTTTCCAGCCATTTTCTTTCGGTTTTACTTTCCATAAAGTGTGTTTGTATTGGTAAATTTTTATTTTTAGCTATTTCAATTACTTTTTTCATAAGAATTGGATGGACGGAATAGGGTGAATGAATTGACAGACCTATTTTGAATTTTTCATTTTGAACTTCTTCAGATTCTCTTATTCTTGCAAGAAAATCCTGATATATCATATCCACCGCAGCAGGGTTTGAGCCGATTATTTCATTAAAATATACTATTTTAAGAGGGGAATGTTTTAAGTATTTAAGATCATTTCCGGTTGAACTTATCTGACCGAATGCACATATTCCGCTTTTTTTCATTTCTTTAATAGCCGATTTGTAACATTCGCTTTTGCATCCGTGAAAAAGGTCTTCTCTATGTTCCAAAACCGAATTGAGCCAGTTCATAAAATCGCCGTATTCAAGATGAGTATAATTAGAACTAAACTCAAGATGGGTATGGGTATTTATTAAAGCAGGCATTATTACGGAGTTTTTGCCAAGATATATTTCATTTAAAGAATCATCCAAATTTTGCCCGACTTCAATAATTTTATCATCAAAAATTATTTCCCCGTCTTTAATTATTTCATATTTTTCGTTTAAAGTTAGAACATAATCGGCTTTTAACTTAATCAAAACAGGTCCTTTTTGTAATTTATAGCAAAAGTTGTGCCAAATTATAGTAAAATAACACAAAAAAAGGAGAATTTATGAAAATAAAAGTGATTCACGGACCAAATCTTAATATGTTGGGAATTAGAGAAGTAAATTTATACGGTCCAATGAAGCTTGAAGATATTAATAAAAATATGGAAGCATTTGCAAAACAAAACGGGTTTGAAATTGAATTTTATCAATCAAATCATGAAGGTGATATTGTAGACGCAATTCAAGAGAGTTTAAATGAAAATGTTGATGGAATTATAATTAATCCTGCAGCGCTTACTCATTATTCAGTTGCAATAAGAGATGCAATTAAAGCTGTAAATCTTCCGACAATTGAAATACATATGACAAACACTGCCGCAAGAGAAGAGTTTAGACATAAATCATTAATTTCAGATATCGTGGCTGGGACTATTACAGGGTTTGGGCCTTTCAGTTATCATTTAGGACTTATTGCAATGATTCAGATATTAAACGAAATCAAAATGGCAAAAGAAGCTCAGGCTAAAGCACAACAACAGGCTGCAAATAAAGCTTAATTGAGCTTTTTGCCCTTATTTGAAGTGAGGGAAAAATGGATTATATAGTTAATAAAGAAAACGAAATATATTACGAGTGCGGATGGAGCAGTGATAATGCTCTTTTTTTAAAAATTGGTGATTATAGATATGTTATTACGGATGGAAGGTATACTCTCGAAGCAAAGGAAGAGGCAAATGCAGAGATTATTGAAGCAAGAGATTTAATAAAAAAGGCAAGAGAACTGCTTCTTAAGCATAAAATTAAAAAAATAGTGCTTGACCCTTTAAATTGGAATTATGAAGATTATAAAAAAATTGCAAAAGTATGTAATATAAAAAATGAAAAATTTTTTTCCCATAAAAAAAGAATGATTAAAACTGAAGATGAGCTTAAAATCATAAAAAAAGCAGTAAAAAAAGGCGCAGAAGCTTTTGAAAAATTTGCAAGACATATTGAAACCGGAATTGACGAATATGAATTAAGTTACAGATTTAAAGAACATCTTACAAAAAGAGGAAGAAGGGAATTAAGCTTTGAACCGATTGTTGCGATTAACGATAATGCAGCAAAACCCCATGCAAAAGTAAGCAATAAAAAACTCAAATATAATGATTTGCTTCTTTTAGACGCCGGAATAAAATATAAAAGATACTGCTCTGACAGAACAAGAACGATTAGTATCGATAAAAATATTTCTATGAGTAAATATCAAAAGTTCAAAAATAAAAAAGTTCAAAAAATTTATGATATTGTATTAAAAGCTCAACTAGAAGCTATAAAGAATATAAAAATCGGAATGGAAATTTGCGAACTTGACAAAATATCCAGAGAAATAATTACAAATGCGGGATATGGTAAATATTTTGTTCATTCTTTGGGGCACGGCGTAGGGCTTGATATACATGAGTGGCCATATGTAAACTCAAGAAATAAAATAAAAATACAAGAAGGTATGGTGTTTACAATTGAACCTGGAATTTATATTCCTAATGAATTTGGTGTAAGAATTGAAGATATGGTTATGATTACTCATGATGGAAAAATTAAAGTATTAAGTGAGGAATTATGAGTATTAGTAAAATTAGGACAATTCTTTATAAAACTGCTAAATATCTCGGTGATGTTAATGCTATAAAAAGAGCAATAAAAAAAGGTGATTTTACACCTATTATTAAAAGAATTATAAGAAGAATTTATGGATATATTGCAGGTAGAGGAATGCCTAAATAATGAAAAATGGAAAGTTTAAAATTGAAAGAAAAACAGAAAAACATAAAATCATAAAAGCTACCTTTTTTCCGGCCAAAATTAAAAAAAGTAATAAAAAAAATACTGCTCTTATAGGAATAGGATGTAATGTTGGAAATTGCATAAGAAGATTTAAAAAATTATACCTTTTTTTGCTTAAACATCCTAAAATAGACGTAATTCAAACATCTATAATTTATAAAAATCCTCCATTTGGTTATCTAGACCAGCCAGATTTTTATAATACCATACTCGTTATAAAAACGGACTATTCACCATTTGAACTTTTACATTTTTTACTTTATATAGAAAAAAAATTTGGAAGAAAAAGAAGCTTTAAAAATGCCCCAAGAACGTTAGATTTAGATATAATATTGTATAATAATGTTACAATTGAAACAGAAAAACTAAAAATACCGCATCCTTTTTATAAAAAAAGAGATTCCGTTTTGGTACCACTTGCATTAAAGGATTAAATTGAAACTGAAAACTTTTACGGCACCGACCTATACCGAAGCGTTAAATAAAGTAAAAGAAGAATTGGGTGATGATGTTGTTATTGTTTCAAGTAAAGAGATTAAAAAGAAAACATTAACTTCACAGGGATTATATGAAATAGTTGTAGCTGTAGAAGAAGAAAATATTAAACCTCGAAAGTCAGTTACAAGTGACGAAGAACATGTAAAAGAAGTTATGTTAAAATTAAGCTCTGCAGCAAAAGAGATTTCTTCACTTTCAAACGATGAGCCTTCGTTTAATTATAATTCTGCAAAAAAACTCACTTCGGTTAATAATAATCCTTTAGAACCTCAAAAAAGCGAGGATATTCTTGCTCTTAAAAATCAGATATCACAGATTGCGGATACGCTTAAATTTTTACAAGCCACCGTATGGGATATGGTAAATAAAAATGAACTGGAACTACCTCCTGAGTTTAGTGAAATTTATGCACTTTCTCGTGCAAGTGGGATGAGTGAGAAACATCTTGATGAAATCATGAAACTTACTATTAAATATATGCCTCTAAAAATGAGAAAAAACAGGGAAACGATTAAAAGATATTTTCATACATTACTTAAAAAAATGGTGCCAGTCAGAGTTGAAAGGGAAGTAAGACCTCCTCATAAAAAAATTATGATGTTTGTGGGACCAACCGGGGTTGGAAAAACTACAACTATTGCAAAACTTGCAGCTCGTTATGCATATAAATTATCCCAAAGACATAAAGTAGGTATAATTACACTTGATACATATAGAATAGGTGCGGTAGAACAACTTATGACTTATGCAAAAATGATGAGACTACCTATTGAAACGGTAGTTGATCCGAGTGATTTCGGGGATGCTTTAAATTCTTTAAGACATAATGATTATATTTTAATTGACACGGTTGGAAGTTCTCAACACGATAAAGAAAAAATCGAAAAACTTAAAAGTTATTTAAAAGTTGATACTTTTGCTGAAATAAACATTAATTTAGTTCTTTCAGCTGTTACAAAATATGAAGATCTAGTAGATATATACAATAATTTTTCTATCCTTCCTATAGATACATTTGTGTTTACCAAACTTGACGAAACTAAAACTTATGGTAATATATTTTCACTACTTCTTGATACTAAAAAACCTGTAAGTTATTTTTCTATTGGTCAAGAAGTTCCAGATGATTTGATGGAAGCGGGGGCGGATTATTTACTAAAAGGTATATTAAATAAGGAGTTTAATTGAAAACTCAAGCGGATAAATTAAAAGAACTTTTAAAAACTGATAATATAACACGCCCTAAAAATACACGTTTCATTGCAATAACAAGTGGGAAAGGTGGCGTAGGTAAAACCACAATCACTGCAAACTTAGGATATGCATTGCATAAACTCGGATTTAAAGTGGCACTTTTTGATGCTGATATAGGACTAGCAAACCTTGATGTTATATTAAAAGTTAATGCTAAAAAAAATATTTATAACGTATTAAAAAATGAATGTTCTTTAAAAGATATAATAGTAGAAATTGAAAAAGATTTTGTGTTAATTCCAGGAAAAAGCGGTGATGAAATTATGGATTTTGCAGATGAGGTGAGTTTAAGTCGTTTTTTTAATGAGCTAGAATTTTTAAACGATTATGATTTCTTTATAATAGATACTGGAGCTGGAATAGATAAAAAGGTTCAAATGTGGCTGGAAGCAGCTGATGATATTATAGTAGTAACGGTTCCTGAACCGGCGGCGATAACTGATGCATACGCGATGATTAAAATTATCAGTGAAAAAAAAGAGCTTGCTTTTATGCTCTTAAATGAAGTGGCTAGTGAAAAAGAAGCAATAAATATTTTTACAAAAATTAAAAATGTAGCAAAAAGTAATTTAAATCAAAATTTTAGATTGCAAATGATAGGTCATATGAAAAAAGATAAACTTGTAACAAACTCTTCTGTTAAAAGGGTTTTGTTTGTAAAAGAAGATCCTCTCTCGGCTCCAAGTGAGCAAATTTTTAAAATTGCAAGAAAACTCGCAAAAATTTCGGAACGAAAAGTGCTAGAAGAAGAAAAAGGCATTACACGCTTTTTCAGAAAAATATTTTCAGGATTTTAAAGGTGAAAAATGAGAGGAGAAAATTTTATCTTTTTTTTAGCTTCTAGCGGTTTTTTTATTGGAATAATTTTTTCTATTCTTCATAATCTTAATTTTCAGGAATTTATTTATGCTACTTTATTAATTACAGCTGTTTTTTATTTATTAGGACTTGGAAGTGTTACATTTTTTATAAAATATTTGGATATTAAAAAAATAATGTATTTTAATAAACATGAAATAGATGAAATTTTAGATGTTCAGATAAAAGAATTAGAAAAAAAAGAAGACTTCATTCTTGAGAGTTACGAGTTTATTAAACAGATTGAAGAAGAAGAAATTAAAATAGTAAAGAATAAGTCATGACACCTACAATGGCAAATCCATATGAAGAAAACTTAAAAACATATAGAGATGAATTAGCTGTAGATTATATGCCAGCAGTAAAAGCTATGGCTGCCAGACTTAAAGAAAGGCTACCAAGCAGTGTAGAATTTAATGACTTAGTATCAATAGGACTTGAAGAACTGGTGAAATTAGCACGCAGATACGATCCAAAACAAAATGACAACTTTTGGGGATATGCCCAGAAAAGAATATATGGAAGTATGTTGGACTTTTTAAGAAGCTTAGATACAGTTAGTAGAAGTGATAGAAAAATTATAAAAGATATTGAAAAAATCGTTGAAAGTTATCAGGCTGAATACGATATTGAGCCTGATGATGAATATATTGCAGAAAAACTAGGAATTGATGTTGAAAAAGTTAGGCGTGCTAAGAATGCAAGTGAAATTTATAATGTAATGCCAATAGAAGAGCAGATGAATTTTTTTGATAATGTAAGTGTTAAAATTGAAGAAGAAGAATTAATTGAAGCTATTAAAAAAGTTTTAAAAACAATGAGTGAAAAAGAACAATTAATAATACAATTATATTATTTTGAAGAATTGTCTTTAAAAGAGATTAGTGAAATTTTAGGCGTTACTGAAAGCAGAATTTCTCAGATTCATAAAAACGTAATTAAAAAATTAAGGAAAGAGTTAAATGGCTGATATTTTATCACAAGAAGAAATAGACGCACTACTTGAAGTTGTTGAAGAAGAAGATATTGCACCAGATGAGCTTGAAAAAGCATCAGACATATTAGATAATAGGCAAATAACTCTTTATGATTTTAAAAGACCAAACAGAGTTAGCAAAGAACAGCTACGTTCTATTCGTGCAATTCACGATAAAATGGCAAGAAGTCTTGCAAGTGATATTTCTTCACTTATGAGAAGTATTGTAGAAATTCAGCTTCATTCTGTTGATCAGATGACATATGGTGAGTTTTTAATGAGTTTACCTAGTCCAACCTCATTTAACGTGTTTTCATTAAAACCTCTTGATGGGAAAGGGGTAATAGAGTTAAATCCTTCTATTGTATTTCCTATGATAGACAGACTTTTAGGTGGCAGTGGTGCACCATTTGAAACAACTAGAGAATTTACTGATATTGAATTAAACTTACTTGATCAAATTTTAAAAGTTGTTACTCAAAATATGAAAGAAGTTTGGTCGCCTATTATGGATTTATACCCAATAATCGAAGCAAAAGAATCCAGCCCGAACGTTGTTCAAATTGTTGCTCAAAATGAAATTGTAATAATGGTTATTATGGAAATAATAATCGGGCAGACAAGCGGTATGATGAATATATGTTATCCAGTAATTACTATTGAATCACTACTTCCAAGACTTGCAAACAGAGATTTGATGTTAAATGAAACAAGTGGTAGAAAATCAAGAAATAAAGAATTAAGAGCACTTCTTAGAGGGGCTAAAATTGAACTTGAAGCGGTATTGGGATATGCTGAGCTTAATATGAAGCAGGTATTGGATTTGGAAGTTGGGGATATAATTAAATTAAATCGCCCAGCAGATGATACTGTTATAGTAAAAGTAGATGGAAGAGAAAAATTTATTGCTGAATTTGGTGTAAGAAGATATAGACGAAGTATAAAAATCAAAGAAATATTAAAAACCGAACATGATGAGATTAAAGAAATCTTACAAAAACTTGAACAGAAACGTAAAGAGAGATTAGAGCAGATAACAGGAGAAGAAAGTGAATGAGTTTAAAGAATTATTAGTAAATGAGATTAAATCTACAATAGAAGGATTAATTGGAATAGCGCCGGAAATATCAATATTGTCTGAAACCAAAGATTTAGGTCCTACTAAGCCGCCATATGCTAAGATAGTTATCAAAGTAAAACCAAAAGGAGAAATACTTTTTTTGGTTCCTGCGGAAGTGGCAACTGCATTAGGTGATTTAATGTTAGCAGGTGAGGGTGTGCCTAAAACCGAAATGAATGAAGATGATTTAGATGCAATTAAAGAAATTATTTCAAATGTATTTGGGGCATTAAAAACGACTCTTAGTGCACAGGAAAATATGCCTAATCTTGATTTTGAAATTACAAATGTTTTCTTTGTTGACAAAGAAGAAGATTTAAGCGAATACGCATATGCCATTAATATGGAATGTAAAGTAAACGATGTTGTAAAAGTTTGTCAAGTTGTATTTGATGAAAATGTATATGATGAATTAAATCCTTCCAAAAAAGACGAATCATCTGCTCCAGCAAAAACTACTGAGTTAAAAGGAGAAATGAAAAACCTTGAAATGCTGCTTGATATTAAATTGCAATTAAGAGTAAGAATTGGAAGTAAAATAATGCTTTTAAAAGATGTAATAGGAATGGATATAGGAAGTATTGTTGAACTTAATCAGCTTGCCAAAGAACCTTTAGATATTTTAATAGAAGATAAAAAAATAGGTGAGGGTGAAGTTGTAATAGTTGATGGTAATTTTGGCATTCAAATAACTTCAATAGGTAGTAAGGAAGAAAGACTAAATTCACTTAAAAAATAATCATTTTTCTTTTATTGTATTTCTTGTTTTTTTGGCTTCATAGAGTGCTTCATCGGCTCTTTTATACCACTCTAAATATGATTCATTTGGGTTGTGTTTTGTAAATCCTATACTTATTGTAATATGTCCAACTTTTTCAAAATTATAGTTTTCAATTAGATTTTTTATTTTTTCTGCAAACTTTCTTTGGTCTTCATTACTTTTTTGAGTAGAAATAATTGCAAACTCTTCACCACCTATTCTATAAAATTTATCATTGCTTCTAATGTTTTTAGATATAAGCTCGGTTAATTTTTCAAGAACGTAATCACCAACCGGATGTCCATAAGTGTCATTGATTTTTTTAAAGTGATCAACGTCAATAAGCATAAGATAAGCCGAATCTTGATTAAGATTTTTTTGTATATCGGTGTTAAATTTTTTTCTATTAAAAATTTTTGTCAATTCATCGGTATGTGAACTTTCTATAATTTGTTTATCTTTTTTATCTAATTTTTTTACTATTAGAAAAATTAGAAAATATGTAAATACAAAAAGTCCAAATAATATTAGATTAAAAATAAAACTTATTTTGTTAATAAGCTTATATTCCTCATCTAAAGGAAGTGTTAAAGAAAAGAATGCCCTGATATGACCTATTTTTTCGTAAAAGCCGGCTTTATCACCATATTTTTTTATTAAATCTTTTGGTGCTAGTTTTGGATTACTATGACATTTCATACATTGTTCGTTGTTTGGGGTTACTGGAATTGCGTAATATATATAATCTTTATTGTTAATTTTTAATTTTTTACTAAAAGAATTTATTTCTTTATTATTGAATTTTTTAAGTAATTCAAGTTCGAATTTATTTGCTTTGTTTACTGGATTTCTTGGATTATCGGAAGCAATTTTGTATTTTATTTCAGGCATATGATGTTGTTTTCTTAATTTGTTATATTCTTCTAGTGTATGTCTGGTTATATAAGTTGCAGACATAAGAATAGGATCAAAAAAATCCTTTGATAAAATATGTTTTTTTTGTAATGAATAAATACATTGTTTTTGATATTTATCTACATAATTTTTCTGAGCTTGTTCGTAAAGTAAAATATTATAAAGTTTTTGTTCATTTTGATTGATTGCAATATTTTTAAGAATAACATTAAAAGAAATAGTAATTATCAAATATAATAAAAAAAATAGTAAAGCAATATAAATTAATAACTTTTTATTATGAGAAAGCATTAAATGCCTTTATATTTTTCATAATTATATCAATGTGGTTTAAAATTTTTTAAATTATAAGAAAATTTTAAGAAAGGAAAGAGAAGAAATTATTTTTTAGTTTTCTTTTTTATAGGTGTGACAAGAAGATTTATATAATTTCCTTCAAGTTTTGGTTCATTTTGTTTTTCCGCAACATCACTTATCATATCCCAAACTTTGTTTATTACTTCAAAACCTTTTTCAGGTGTAGCCAGTTCTCTACCTCTTAAGAAAACTCTTAGTTTTACATGTTTTCCTTTTTCAAGGAATTCTTTTATATGTTTTACTTTATAGTTTATATCATTTTCTTGTATTTTTGAAGTAAATTTAATTTCTTTAACTTCAATTTTTACTTGTTTTTTCTTAGCTTCTTTTTTCTTTTTTTCCTGTTCGTATTTATATTTTCCGTAATCCATTACTTTTGCAACAGGTGGGTTTGCATTTGGTGCTACAAGAACTAAATCAAGTCCTTTATTATATGCTATTTCAAGAGCTTTATTTGAATCAACGATTTTAGGTTCACCTTCGCCGTCAACAAGTCTTACTCTATCTGTAAAATCAACAATTTCTTCGTTAATTAATACTTTATCTTCTTTTTTGCTCATAGTTTAACCTCGCTTAAGTTTTTGATCATTTCCACAAATTCTCCTTTTGTCATTTTGTATTGTTCTCTTTTTTTTCTGTCTCTAATGGCAACTGTTTCAGTTTCAACCTCTTCATCACCTATAATTACAACATAACCAACTTTTCTTTTCTCTGCATTTCTAATTCTTTTATTGAGTGAATCGTTGCTTGAGAATATTTCAGTATTAATATCGGCTTCAAGAAGCTCTTTTTGAAGTTTTTTGGCATATTCAACATGTGACTGGGCAATTGGAACAAATATGGCTTTTATAGGTGCTATGAAAGTCGGGAATTCACCAGCATAATGTTCTGTAAGTATTGCTATAAATCTTTCAAAACTTCCTATAATGGCTCTGTGGATCATTACAGGTCTTACTCTTTCGTTGTTTTCATCCACATATGTGATGTCAAATCTTTCAGGTAGATTGAAGTCCACCTGAATAGTTCCACATTGCCATTTTCTACCAATTGCGTCTGTGATTTTGATATCTATTTTAGGCCCGTAGAATGCTCCTCCGCCTTCGTCGATTCCATATTCTCTGTTTAATGAATTAAGAGCGTTTTTAAGTGATTCGGTAGCTTTTTCCCAGATTTCGTCACTTCCGATTGATTTTTCAGGACGTGTAGAAATTTCCATTTCGTAATTAAATCCGAATCTCTCCATTATTGAATCAACGAATTCTAAAACTTTTATAACTTCTTCTTCGATCTGGTCAGGTCTGCAGAAAATATGTGCATCATCCTGGGTAAATTCTCTAACTCTTAAAAGTCCATGTAAAACTCCGCTTTTTTCATGTCTGTGAACGGTTCCGAATTCAAATAATCTTAAAGGAAGTTCTTTATAACTTCTCACTTTGTGCCCGAATATTTTAACATGACTTAGGCAGTTCATAGGTTTAATACCATACTCGTCTGCAGGTTTGTTTGGATCATCGTTTTCTATTTCAGTAAAATACATATTTTCTTTATAATTATAATAATGTCCTGAAATCTTCCACATATGACTTCTAAGAAGTTCAGGCCCTCTTACAGGCAGATATTCACGTCTTATATGTGCAGAATATAAAAGTTTTTCAAGATTTGCTCTTAAAAGAGCCCCGTTTGGAAGCCATATTGGCATTCCGGCTCCAACTTCTTCGTCAAACATCCAAAGTTCAAGTTCAGTTCCGAGTTTTCTATGATCTCTTTTTGCCGCTTCTTCAAGCATTTTTAAATATTCTTGAAGGGCTACTTTTGTAGCGAATGCGGTTCCGTAAACTCTCGTTAGCATTTCATTTTGAGAGTCACCACCAAGGTATGCTCCTGAAACTTTCTGTAATTTTACATTTTGAAGATATTTAGTATTCGGAACGTGAGGACCTCGGCACAAGTCTTCAAAATCACCTTGTTTATAAATTGATACCAAATCACCTTCAATCATATCAAGAACAGCCTGTTTTAATTCGTCGTCCTTAAATTTTTCCCTTGCTTCTTTTTTACTTATTTCATATCTTGTAATATCGAATTTCTTTTTGGCAAGGGCTTTCATTTTCTTTTCAATATTTTTTAAATCTTTATCTGTTATAGGCGTATCGGTTTTAAGATCATAATAAAATCCGTTTTCAATTGTCGGACCAACATAAAATTTAGCTTCCGGGTATAATTCTTTGATAGCCTGAGCCATTAAATGTGCAGCTGAGTGTCTTATTACTTCCAATGCTTCCGGTGAGTTGTCAAAATAAATCGGTTCTCCACCTTCTATTCCTTTTGCCTGCGCAGTTTGTAAATCTATTATTTGATTATTTATTTTTAAAGCAATAACGTCTTGTTGCATTAAAATTCCTTTTTATTTAATGAAGAATTGTGTAAATGAGGATTGTTTACATGTAGATATGAAGAAATTAATAGTTTATTCAAGAGTCTCCTTATTTATTGCATTCTCCTTTTTTAGTTGAATTTTAGCTTAATAAAAATTTAATGTCAATAATAATATAAATTACCAAAAATATGTATATGTTTTGTTTATAATTTAAACTTATATTAAGTTTTTTTTAAGGTTTGAGATTTATAATTCTAATGAAGGTTCATTTATGTATATACCAAATGAACCTATATTCATTAAAGGAGAGCAAATGAGACGCTTTGCAAAAATGGTTGTAGCAGGTTTGCTACTTGCAAGTGTCAGCGCTAGTGTAGCAATGGCCGACTACAACAAAGGTTTCAAGTATTATCAAAAATATGTAAAAAGAGCATCAGGAATTAAAGGAAGTGAATTTCCTAAAATTTTAGGTGTTCAAACACCAGATCAACTTAAAGCATTATTTAAAGATAATGCAAAACCACTTATTGAAAAACTTGAAAAAAGCGGCCATAAAAAAGCTGCAAAAGCTGTTGAGAAAATCGCTAAGAAACATAAATTAAAAGATTTGCAAGATTTCTTAGTAGGTATTCTTAACGGCAAAATTCCAGCTGGCTGATAACGCTAATGAGGGCACAGGGTGTGCCTTACGTTTTTTATTGTAAATATTAGTGTCTGGCGCTAATTTAAATAAAAGAGAAAAAGCAGGAATTAACATCCTGCTGGGATTTTTCCGTTCATAATTCCGATTAAAAAGTCTTCTACGTCTTTTAATTTACCTTTTTTAATAATTTTTTCAAATGCTTTTGCTGCTTTATCTTTTCCTGCTGCTTTTAGTTTAGCAATTAATCCTTTTCCATTATCTTTGAAAAGTTCTTTTAGTTCATCAACACTTTTAACACCTAAAATTTTAATTAATTGTGTTGATTTGATTTTAGATTTTTTCTTAACAAATTTGTTGTAATATTTAAATCCTTTGTTGTAATCTGCAGATGCAGTAGTTACAAATAACCCACCAGCAATTAAAGCTGCCATTGCAATTTTTGAAAATCTCATTTAAGCTCCTTTTTTTGTTTTCATTAAATTTTATTATAAGTGTATATAAAATATATAGTTATAAGATAAAATTAAAAAATGTTATAAGTTTTTGTTACGATTTTAGAAGATGACCATTTATTCATTTTTCTTTTTATTTAAAATATGATATTATTATATTCATTATTTTGGAGGGGATGTGATCCTGGTGGACACCCCGGGCTTCAAACCCGGTGGGGCGGCAGGTGACTGTCTGCCCGGAAGGTTCGATTCCTTCCCCCTTCCGCCAAATATTTCCATAAGTGTCTGTCACTTTTTGTTAAGTGAAAATTTGTTTCATTTTTAAATTTTAAATACATAAGATTATAAAATAAAGTAAAAGTAAAAATTATTAATAATAGTGACAGGCACTAAAACTCTTGATTATTAAAAGAGGAGAAATTATTCTCCTCTAGGAGCTCTTGGTCTAGCTTCGTTAACTCTAAGTCTTCTTCCTTGGAAATCTTTACCGTCTAGCTCTTCTATAGCTGTATCAGCACCGCTTTCCATTTCAACGAATCCAAAGCCTTTGCTTCTTCCTGTTTCTCTATCATTTATAATTTTTACTGAAATAACTTCTCCATATTCTGCGAATACTGGTCTTAAATCGTCTTCAGTTGCTTGATAGTTAATGTTTCCTACGTAAATTGTTTTCATGTTTCTTTTCCTAATTGTGATATTTAATTAGTTCATCTTAAAATTTAAGAAGAGCTAATCTTCAAGTGACATTGTAACACCATTATGTAAAAAAAGCAAATAAATGATAAAATTACCAAAAAAAGGATTGGTTATGGAAATTAAAAATAATTATTTTGAGTTTAGAAGTGCTTTAACAAAAGGTGATACGCAAAAAGCTGAAGAATTTTTTCAAAAAGCTTTTGATGATGCTTTTGCGTTGTATCAATTAAAACTAAGTAAAAATGAAAAATTTGATTTAAAAAATGAAGATGAACTTTTTGCAGTCGTAGTTTTAACGGACAACGCTCTGGGCTTTTGGAAAGAAGGAATGATGGAAGAAGGAATAGCTTTTTGTGAAAGTATGGTTGATTTAATCGATTCACCTAAACTTAAAGAAATGTTTAAGGGTTATTCTCTTGGAATGCAAGCAGGTATAGATATTGACACATTTTTTAGAGAATATGTGGATTTAAGCAAAGTTGATGAAGAGTTTCCTCAGTTTCTCTGTAATTTTAAAGAAAAAATTAAAGAATTAATTAAGTAATATATGTTACAATATTAATATAAAATTAAAAAAACGGCAGGAAATGGAACAATTTGAACTAAAATTGAATAAAATGCTTGAATCATTGTTAGAGTCAGGTATTATTAATAATTTAAATACTTCATTTAATAGTGAAGAGCAATTAATAAAATTTTTAGATCAAATTATAAATTCAACCATAGAAGGTCTTATAATATTTGATGAAAATAAAAAATGTATAAGAGCAAATAAACCTGCGAGTTATATTTTTGGTTATAAAATAGACGAAATGATAGGTAAACTTGCTTTTGAGTTTGTTGCCCCTGAATCAAGAGAACTTGTTAAACAAAAAATTAACATTAAAGATCAATCACCTTACGAAGCAATAATGCTTAAAAAAGATGGCTCAAAATTTCCAGCTATGCTTAGAGGTAAAGATATAATAATAAATAATAAAAAAATAAGAATTTCTGCAGTAATAGATTTGAGTGAACTAAAAGCAAAAGAAAAAGAAATTTATCAAATTGCTTATTATGATAAATTAACAAAGCTTCCAAATAGACAAAAAATGATTGTAGATATGAATAACAAAGATGTTCATGCCTGTGTTATTTTTAATATCGATAAATTTGGTCAGATCAATGACTTGTTTGGTTCCGAAATAGGTGATAAGTTATTATTAAAGTTTGCCGAAGAGCTTAAAAAAGAACATATTAATCCATATAGAATAGGCGGTGACGAGTTTGCAGTTTTATTTGATCAAACTATGACTTATAAAGAATTAGAAATTTTTATTAAAAAAATTATAGAAAAAATAGAGAAAATGGTTTTTTTAGCTAATAATGAGCCTTTTCATATACATATAAGAGCAGGTGCGGCAATCAATGGCGGAAAACTATTAACTCATGCTGATATGGCCGTTAGAGAAGCAAAAATGAAAAAAATACCTTTTCAAATTTATGACGAATCATTAAAAATCGAAGATAAATACAAAAAAAATCTCGCAATGACTGTGGCAATTCACAGAGCTTTGGAAAATGACGGAATAATTTGTTATTACCAGCCGATTTTTGATAAATATAAAAATATTACAAAATATGAAGTATTGGTAAGAATGAGGGATGAAAATGGAAATATTATTTTACCAGGTGATTTTTTACCTATTGCCAAAACTACTAAACTTTACAATCAAATTACAAAAGAAGTAATAAAAAAAGCATGTGAAAAATTTTCCAAAACTGATAAAGAATTTAATGTAAATATTTCTATTGATGATATTAATAATCCTGAATTGGTAGATTTTATTATTAATACAATAAAAAGAACAAAAACAGGGAACAAAATAGGATTTGAAATATTAGAAACGGAAGGTATTGAAAATTACGATATTGTAAAAAATTTTATAGAAAAAGTAAAACAACTTGGAGCCAAAGTATTATTGGATGATTTTGGAAGCGGATATTCTAATTTTAAACATATATTATCTTTAAATATTGATTGCATAAAAATAGACGGATCTTTAATTAAAGAAATATATAAACATAGAAAAAATTTAATTGTTGTAGAGACAATTATAGATTTCGCAAAAAAAATTGGCGCTAATACAGTTGCTGAATTTGTTTGTTGTGAAGAAACTTTTAATATTATTAAAAATTTAGATATTGACTACTTTCAAGGGTTTTATTTGGCAGAACCGATGCCTAATATTTAAGAAAGGATTTAAAATGAGTGGATATATCGGATATATTGTATTAGGTGTAGTAATTTTACTAATAGTGCTTATGTATAACTCGCTGATTTCGAAAAAAAACCAAGTTGAAAATATATTCGCAAGCATAGATACGCTTCTAAAAAAAAGAAGAAATCTTATTCCCAATTTGGTGGAAAGCGTAAAAGCATATATGAAACATGAAAAAGATCTGCTTGAAAAAATAACAGCCTTAAGAAGTAAAGCCGAAAATGTTTCGGATGAGAGTGAAAGAATGAATCTTGAAAATCAGATATCTTCACTGCTTGGAAAAATTCTGATAAATGTCGAAAATTATCCGGAGCTTAAAGCAAATGAAAACGTAATGCATTTACAAATGACCCTGACTGAAATTGAAGAGCAAATAAGTGCCGCAAGAAGAGCGTATAATCAGGCTGTAACGGATTATAACAACGCAATAGAAATGATTCCTACAAACATACTGGCAAAATTTATGGGGTATCAAAGAAAAAATGTTTTTGAAATAAGTGAAAAAGAAAGAGAAAATATAAACGTAGGTGAACTTTTTAAACAATGAAAAAAAGATCCGAATTAATTATAGCTTATTATAAAAACCCTTATCTTCAATCACTTGAAGAAAAAAGAAAATCTTTGCTTTTTACAATTAAAATTATTATTTTTGTTTTTGTGATTTTGTATTTAATGTTAATTTATTATTTTAAACCTCAATTTGATGATGCTACAGAGCTTTTAGTGGTTTTTGTTTCAATTTTTCTTCTAATATATTATTTTATAATAAAAAATTACAAAAAAGAATTTAAAGAAAAAGTAATTCATTCCTTGATTTCGTTATTCAGTGAAAATTTTAAATATTATCCAAATGGCAAAATTGATCCTGTAAAATATGATTTGAGTGGACTTTTTTTGAAGCCGTATGATAAATACGAGGGTGAAGATTATGTCAAAGGTGTTTTGAACGATGTTGATTTTGAATTTTCAGATATTCATACACAATACAAAACAACAGATTCAAAAGGAAGAACTCACTGGCATACAATATTTAGAGGAACATTTTTTGTAAGTGAGTTTAATAAAAGCTTTAAAGGCAAAGTATTGGTTTATCCTGATTTTAGTGAAAAATTATTGGGGAATTTGGCAAATACTTTTCAAAAAATCAATACTCACGGGCTCGAATTTGTCAAAATGGATAGTCCCGAATTTGAGAGGGAATTTAAAGTTTATTCAGATGATCAGATACTTGCAAGATACGTTTTAAGCACTTCTTTAATGGAAAAAATACTTAAATTTAAAAAAGCAATTAATAAACCTTTATATTTTTCATTCAAACACAATATGATGTTTGTTGCAATAAGTGGTAATGATAATTTTGAAGCTCCTGTTTTTAAATCCGTGAGTGATTATGAATATGTTGAAAAAATGATAAGCAGTTTTTATTTTATTGCCACGCTTGTTGAAACGCTCTCGCTTGAGAGAAGGATTTGGAAAAGTTTATAGGGACGTTTTTATATTCGTGTTTATCCTTAGACTAAATCCAAAAGGGGTTGTTAATAGTAAAACGGCTCTTTTATTTCCTGGGTTTTTGGTAAGTTCGGAATGGATTTTTAGCAGGTCTTCTTCGTAGTTCTCACCTAATTGTCTTTGAATTATTGTTATTTCGTCCTTAACTGCACCTTTTTCTTCTTTTGCTTCTTCTAAACTCATAAGTTTACGGCATGAAATTCTTAAAAATTCCCCGACTTTATCAACCTGAGCTTTTATTGCGATAGGCTCGTCAAGATTGAATTCATTCAGTTTTTCAAGATCCCTTTCAAAAATCATAACATCAATTTTTCCGTGAAAATCCATAAGAGTGGCAATTGCGAATTTGTTTCCTTTTTTAGAAATTCTCACTTTCATCGCGTCGATTTTACCTACAAACAGGGCTTCTTGGGATATGATTTCCTCAACTTCGCTTGAGAGGTTATAATTAATGCCTTTCATCCTGTCTTTATATGGATCAAGAGGATGTGCGGATACGTAAAATCCGAGTGTCTGGTATTCATACTCAAGCAGCGTTTTGATGTCAAATTCCACGGTGTTCGGAATATCGAGATGTTCGTCTATCTCTTCGTTTTCTTCCATATCAGCAAAAAGAGAATGTTCATGGTTTATTGCATTTTTCTTTTCTTCTACCCGTTTTTTAAATTCAAGTATTTCTTCCACGCGGCTTAGCATCGCTTTTCTGCTAAATCCGAAATCATCCATTGCCCCGGCTTTTATCAGTTGTTCGAGCACTTTTTTGTTTACTTTACTCGTATCGACTTTAAGTATGAAATCCTCAAGACTTTCATAAGGTCTGTTTGCGACGATACTCTCAATCGCCTTGCTTCCGACACCTTTAATGGCACTTAGACCAAAGAGGATTTTGTCTTCAATAGGCGTAAATTCGGCATTTGATTTGTTGACGTTAGGAGGCAATACTTCTATGCCTAAAACTTTTGCCTCTTCTATGTATTTGGCAATTTTGTCGGTGTTTTCAGCTTCGTATGTTAAGAGTGCGCTTAGAAATTCGGTAGGGTAATATGTTTTAAGATACGCGGTCTGGTATGTAATCATCGCGTATGCGGCGGAGTGGGATTTATTGAATCCGTATCCGGCGAATTTTTCAATTAATTCAAAAAGCGCTTTTGCATTTTCATACGAAAAGCCTCTTTTTTGGGCCCTTTGGGCAAATTCTTCAGCATATTTTTTCATTAAATCAAATTTCTTTTTACCCATCGCCCGTCTGATAATATCCGATTCACCAAGACTAAATCCGCCTATGGCCTGAACGATCTGCATTACCTGTTCCTGGTAAACGATAACCCCATATGTCGGTTCAAGAATAGGTTTTAGCACTTCTTCGAATTCGTCAAAGAAATAACTTACAGGCTTTCTTCCGTGTTTTCTATCTATGTAATCGTCAAGCATTCCGCTGTCCATCGGTCCCGGGCGGTAGAGGGCAAGCATTGCTATGATGTCTTCGAAGTTTGTAGGTTTTAGTCTTTTTGCTAGATCCTGCATTCCATCCGATTCTATTTGGAACAGACCCAAAGTGTGGCCCGATTGTATCAGCTCAAACACTTTCGGATCATCAAGAGTTAAAAGGTCGATGTTTAAATTCACACCTTTGTTATTTTTTACGTTTTTAACGGCCCTGTCTATAACCGTGAGTGTTTTAAGCCCCAGAAAGTCGAATTTAATCAGATCTACAGGTTCTAAGTAGTTTAGCGAATACTGCGTGACAATCGTATCGTCATGCTCGTCCTGTCTGTAAAGAGGGGATTTTTTCCAAAGCTCTTCATCGCTTATGACAACGCCCGCAGCGTGCATACCCGTATTCCTCTTAAGGCCTTCGAGATGTTCACCGAATGAATATAATCTGTTATAAAGAGGGTCTTCTTCGGTTATTTCTACGATTTTCGGCTCAAGTTCTTTTGCCTTTTGAAGCGTTATTCCAAGCTGATCGGGTATAAGTTTTACGAATCTGTCGGCTTCGCTGTAATCTATTCCGAAAATTCTCGCAACGTCTCTTAAGACACCTTTTGCAAGCAGTGAACCAAACGTTATAACCTGTGCGACGTTTACCTTTCCGTATTTTTCACGCACATATTCTATAATCTCACCCCGTCTTTCCTGACAGAAATCCATATCGATATCGGGCATGCTCACCCTCTCAGGATTTAAAAACCTCTCAAAAAGAAGTCCGTATTTTAACGGGTCTATGTTTGTAATCTGTAAGCTGTAAGCAACAAGTGCACCTGCCGCACTTCCCCTTCCGGGACCTACGGGAATTTTACGTTTTTTGGCTTCTCTAACAAAATCCCAAACTATTAGCATATATCCGGGGAATTTCATTCTTTTTATTATGTCTATTTCGTAATCGAGCCTTTTTCTATATTCTTCGTGTAATTCTTCCGGTATATATTTAAGCCTCTCTTCAAGCCCCTCTTTACATTTATATTCGAAATATTCCACATCATTGTCAATGTCTAACCCTTCGGCGGCGGCATACTCTTTTGTAAATTTAAAAGTAGGCGGTGTAGGGTTTCCGAGTGGTATTTCAAGGTTTATGGATTCGGCCAGTTTATCGGTATTTTCTATGGCTTCCGGCAGGTCTTTGAAAATCTCTTCGAATTCCTCTTTGCTTTTAAAGTAGTTTTCTTTCACCACCGGGCGTCTGTGCAAATCGTCAAAAAGTTTGTTGTTTTCTATGCATTCAAGCGCGTCTTTATAGATGTAATCGAGCTTATTTAAAAAGAATATGTTTGATGAGGCAAGAAGCGGTGTGTTTGTTTCGTTTGAGAGTTTTATAAGGTCGTTTTCGATAAGCCTTTCTTCTTTGGAATCTCGCGTAATTTCAAGATATATTTCATTTAGGTTTTGTTTGTAAATTTCAAGAATTTCTTTTGCCTTATTATATCCTTTAGCGCCTTTTAAAATATTGTTTTCATTAAAAATATTAAGATTAAAACCTGTTTCGCTATCTAGCATTGGAAGTATAAAACAAAGCCCTTCTTGATTTTTTACGATTTCTTCAAAAGGCAGATACGGCTTGTCGCCTCTCATGTTGTAAAGGTATGAGATGGAGCTTAAATACATAAGGTTGTCGTAGCCCGTTTTGTTTTTGGCTATAAGTATGAGCCTGTGGATGTTACCATCTCTAATAATGCTTACATCGCTTCCGATTATAGGTTTTATTTCGTTGGCTCGGCAGCTTTCATAAAATTCAATTGCACTAAACATATTATCCAGTTCGGTAATCGCAAGTGCATGAAACCCGTATTCTTTGGCTTTTTTGGTTAATTCTTTTATGCGGATGGTGGAATGTAACAAAGAATAATCGCTGTGGATATGAAACGGAACCAATTCAAACCTTTTTGTGAAATTTTATCAAAAGTTATTATATAATGTCTTTAAAAAGGTTTAAATATGAAAAAAATATTAGTAACTTTGGTTTTTATTGTTTTTTCATTTGCCGGTAAGATTGAATTTGAACTAAACAAAAATTCGGCTATAAAATTTTACAACTACACATGTGCAGTTAAAGAAACGCTGCAGCTTCAGTATATGCTTAAAAAAATTCTTTCAAATGAAGATTTTGTTAACTACTCAACATTAATTGAACAGGGGGATGTTAAAGTTTACACAATAGATCTTCTTAAAAGGATTTATTCAATTGTAAATGACAAAAACTTTTATAATTCAGTAAAAGATGAAAAAGGAAGCTATTATCTTGATCTGAGTCGCGAATTGATAGCGGAAATTCAAAAAACAGCTTCAAATGCGGAATTTTATTATACGGCTGATAAAATAATCAAATATGCTGATAAGATGAAAAGATCTAAAAACATGAAAAGTTTCCGGATTATGAAAAAAGAACTTTATCTTTTAATAGATAAATATATAAGGGATTTGAAGAAAGTCAGAGTTGATGGAAAAAGTATCGATTTATTGTCAAAGATTAACGCATATCTTAAGAATAATATAAATAAATAAAGTATAATTTCATTAAAAAAAGGTGCTTAATGCAACAAGATAAAATCAGAAACTTTTCCATCATCGCCCATAT
This sequence comes from Nautilia lithotrophica, assembly GCF_054656815.1. Classification (NCBI taxonomy): domain Bacteria; kingdom Pseudomonadati; phylum Campylobacterota; class Epsilonproteobacteria; order Nautiliales; family Nautiliaceae; genus Nautilia; species Nautilia lithotrophica. The sequence goes on along the minus strand of NZ_BAAHXN010000001.1, from coordinate 612,569 downwards.
AGACCACGGGAAGTCAACTTTGGCCGACAGACTTATAGAGTTTACCGGCGGTGTGAGCGAGAGGGAAAAGGAAGATCAGCTTTTGGATTCAATGGATATTGAAAAAGAAAGAGGTATAACAATTAAAGCCCAAAGCGTTCGGCTTGAATATAAAGGTCATATTTTAAACCTTATTGACACACCGGGACACGTGGATTTCAGTTATGAAGTAAGTAAATCGTTAAAATCAAGTGAAGGTGCGCTTTTGGTTGTGGATGCCACTCAGGGGGTTGAAGCACAGACTCTTGCAAATGTTTATATGGCAGTTGAGAATGATTTGGAAATTATCCCGGTTATTAACAAAATAGACCTTCCGAGTGCCGATCCTGAAAGGGTTGCGGAAGAAATCGAGCAGACAATCGGAATAGACGCAAGCGACGCAATACTTGTAAGTGCCAAAACCGGAATAGGGATAGAAGAACTGCTTGATGCCATAGTTGAAAGAATCCCGGCACCTCAGGGTGACCCCGAAGCACCTGCTAAAGCGTTAATTTATGACAGCTGGTTTGATAATTATTTAGGGGCGGTTTGTTTAGTCAGGGTGTTTGACGGAAGTATCAAAAAAAACCAGGAAGTGCTTGTCATGGGCACCGGTAAAAAACACAAAGTTTTGGACCTTTACTATCCTCATCCGATAAAAAAACTCAAAACCGACGAAATCAAAACGGGAGAGATCGGCGTTGTTGTAATGGGACTTAAAAACGTCGCAGACATCAGGGTAGGTGATACTATTACCGATGCCAAAAATCCGGCAAGTGAGCCTGCGGCTGAATTTGAAGAAGCAAAAAGTTTCGTTTTTGCGGGAATTTATCCTATTGATACCGATAAATATGACGACCTTAGAGACGCACTTGAAAAACTAAAACTAAACGACGCATCAATTTCATTTGAGCCCGAAACATCCCAGGCTTTAGGATTTGGTTTTAGGGTTGGTTTTCTTGGAATGCTTCATATGGAAGTTGTAAAAGAAAGACTTGAGAGGGAATTCGGAATAGAACTTATTGCAACGGCTCCGAGTGTTACATATAAAGTTAAGCTGACAGACGGCGAAGAGATTGAAATCAGTAACCCTTCCGAACTGCCACCTCCTAATAAAATAGATAAAATTTACGAGCCTTATGTAAAAGCCACTATTTTAACACCTAATGAATTCGTAGGAAATCTGATTCAGTTTTTAAACGAAAAAAGGGGAATTCAGACGAAAATGGATTATTTAAGTCCGGAGAGGGTGCTTTTAGAATATGAAATCCCTCTAAATGAAATAGTTACAGATTTTTACGACAAACTCAAAACCCTTACAAAAGGTTATGCAAGTTTTGATTACGAGCCTATCGGATATAGAGAAGGCGACCTCGTAAAAATGGATATAAGGGTTGCGGGTGAGCCTGTGGACGCTCTTAGCGTAATAGTCCCTAGGGATAAAGCGGAAAAAAGAGGGCGCGAGCTTATTAAGGTTATGAAAGAATTAATTCCAAGACAGCTATTTGAAGTGGCTATTCAGGCAAGTATCGGAAATAAAATTATCGCCCGTGAAACGGTAAAAGCACTTAGAAAAGACGTAACCGCAAAATGTTATGGCGGGGATATAAGCAGAAAAAGAAAACTTCTTGAAAAGCAGAAAAAAGGTAAAAAAAGAATGAAAGCCATCGGAAAGGTAAACATCCCTCAAGAAGCTTTCTTAAGCGTGCTTAAAATCGATTAAGGCTTTTTTCTTTTTTTACTCAGCTTAAAAAAGAGGTTTAAATTAAACATTATTATGTGTTGATAAAGTGTCTGGCACTGCGGATTTGAAAGTTGGCATTATTTTAAAATTTTACTTCAATACAGCACTGAAAATTACGCAAATTTAACGTATTAAACGTGAAATTATAGGATGGAAAGTAGAATAAGAAGGTTGAAAAAAGTGATGTAAATTGAAAAGGAAAATTAGACAATATAAAATAAAAAATTTGAAAAATATCTATTATGTTTAGTGACAGACACTTATTACTTTAAAAAATAAGTTAATTATTTTACAATATAACTATTAACTAACTTACTACAACAACCATAAAACATTTGATTTATTAGTGAAAGACACTAAGATGTGCAAAATATTTATTTTATGCGGTTTATATTTGATTTGCAGTTATCTGTGTATTTTTAAGTATAGTAATATATTTTATATTAAGAACAAAGGCTTAAGCCCCGCATGCTGCGGGACCGCCTTTCCAATATTTCTTTTCAAGCTCAAGGAATTTCTGTTTTTCATCTTCATTCATTATTCGTTCATTATATTCAAGTTTAAGTCCCATGTTTTCAAGAGGGATTTTTATTGAATTTATAAGTTGTTCTTTTATAGGAATATTTGGAAATGGCCATACAAATGTGGCTTTAACGGTGTTATCTTCAAAGTCTATATCCTGAAGTATTCCTAAATTTACCAGGCTTGTTGCAATTGCAGGATGTTGCACGCTTTCTATTGTCTGAATGACTTTAAAAAAGTCCATATACTCTCCTTTTATTTTATGTGGAAATAGTGAAAATGAAATTATCACTTTTCATTTTTTATTTATAATTTAATTTCTCTCACTCCATAGTTTTCAACCACGTAATCGATGTCTTTGTCCCCTCTGCCTGAAAGGTTTACCAAAATAGTGTCGTTTGGTTTTTCTTTTGCCAGTTTCATGGCATAAGCTACTGCATGTGCACTCTCAAGCGCCGGAATTATACCCTCATATTGGCTTAAAGCAAAGAATGCGTCAATCGTTTCTTCATCTGTAATTGCTGCAATGTTTAATCTTCCGATTTCTTTTAAATAGGCTTGTTCCGGTCCAACGCCCGGATAGTCAAGTCCGCTTGCAATTGAATGCACCGGTGCCGGTTCTCCGTTTTCATCTTTTAGCATAATTGTATTAAATCCGTGAATTACACCTTCATCCCCATACATTAATGTCGCCGCGTGTTCACCAAGTTTTGTGCCTTTACCTAACGGCTCTACCGCGTATAGTTCCACTTCGTCGTCAATAAATCCGCTGAATATTCCCATGGCGTTACTTCCCCCACCTACACAAGCCACTACGTTATCAGGTAAAAATCCTACCATTTCCATAAACTGCTCTTTTGCTTCAAACCCCACGACGCTTTGGAAATCCCTTACCATCATAGGGAACGGATGAGGTCCCACAACGCTTCCGATTGCGTAAAGTGCCGTGTCTATTTGTTTTACATAACTTTCAAACGCGCTGTCAACGGCTTCTTTGAGTGTTTTAAGGCCGTGGGTTGCCGGAATTACTTCGGCTCCTAATATTTTCATTCTTACTACATTTGGGTGTTCTTTTTCTATATCAACTTCACCCATGTGAATTTCACATTCAAGTCCGAAATATGCAGCCGCTGTGGCAAGGGCAACCCCGTGTTGTCCCGCACCCGTTTCTGCAATAAGTTTCTTTTTACCCATATATTTGGCAAGAAGGGCTTCCGCCATACAATGGTTTAATTTGTGAGCACCCATATGATTTAAATCTTCTCTTTTTAGATATATTTGAGCACCACCTAAAGCTTCTGAAAGTCTTTTGGCGTGATATACCGGTGTTGGTCTTCCTTGGTAATGTTTTCTAATTCTTTTAAGTTCACTTAAAAAGTCGTGAGAGCGTCTGAGTTTCATATATGCTTTTGTAATTCTTTCAAATTCTTCTTTTAATACATCGGGAATATAAGCACCTCCGAATCTTCCGAAAAATCCTTCACTATCAGGAAATTTTTGCAAATGTGATTTTTTCATTTTCTCTCCTTTTTATGTTTGAAATATTTTAGCATAAAAAAAGTGTTGTTGTATCAATAATTTTAGGTGTCTGTCACTATATTTTTGAGAATTTTTATATTTTTTTTTATATTTGCAGATTTTAAGATATTAATAATGCTTTTAATTAAACTTATAAAACTATAACAACCTCGAGAACATAAAAAATCTTAATAGCTTAAAACCTTAACAACCTTAAAAATTTTTTATTATTGGAATAAGATGCTGTTTGTTCTATATTCTTAGTTTTTTTGCAGTTCTTTATATATCTCTTTTGCGCTTTTGTCTGAAAGTTTTGCAAGGAGTTTTGATTTTTCTTTATTTGGAAGAGGGAGGTTTAAGACATCTTCATATGATAATGTGAGTTCTTTGTTTTTTTCACCTTTGTCAATTACTACGACCCATTCGCCTTTTGTATTTGGAAGTTTTAATTCTTTTGCTTTTGCCTTAATGTATGTTTCGTGTATTTTGGTAAGTTCTTTTGCTAAAAATATTTCCCTCTCAGGAATTAACTCTTTTAATTCTTTGATAAGTTTTTCTATTCTGTGGGGTGCTTCATAAAGAATAGCTATTTTACCAGAATTAATGATTTTTTTTAGTTTGTCTGAGCGTTCTTTTCCTTTGTGCGGCAAAAACATCCAAAAACAAAATTCACCCTCAAACCCGCTTGCCACGTATGCTGTAAGTGCGGCGTTTGCACCCGGAATTATTGTGTAAGATATGCCGTTTTCTTGGCAAAACTGAACAAGTTTGCTTCCGGGATCACTGATTCCGGGCATTCCGGCATCACTTACATATACGCACTCTTTTGTTTTAAGTATTTCGGGATCGAGTTTTGAAATTATCTCTTTTTCGTTATGAGAATGCATTGATATAAATTCTTTGTTTAGAGGAATATTTAAAAGATTTAGAAGTTTTTTGGTTACCCTTGTGTCTTCGCAGAAGATTATTTCGGATTTTTCAAGAGCCTCAAGGGCTCTTTGTGAGATGTCTTTAAGATTTCCAATGGGAGTCGGAACAAGACTTAGCAATTACGCAAGACCGTATTTTTTCTTAAATTTATCTACTTTACCACCTCTATCGATGTTTCTTTCCTGTCCAGTGTAGAATGGATGACATTTATCACAAACTTCAATTCTTAGGCTTTCTTTAGTTGATAAAATTTCAAATTGATGTCCGCAAGTGCAAGTTACTTGACATTTTACGTATTCAGGATGGATACCTTTTTTCATTCATTATCCTTTTATTTATTGTATTCAAAAATTAGTTCGAAATTCTACTCACTTTACCTTAAAGTATCCTTAAATTAAGCAATTTTTAAGGAATGGAGAATTGAGATTGGAAAACGGAGAATTAAAAAGAGAATATTCTCTATAATTGTTGGTTTTTTTTGGAATATAAAAATTTTTAGTTTTATTATTTTTCAAATGTAATGTAGTTTTTTGCTGGTATAAAAAATTTTAAAGGAAAAAAGAAGTTGAAATTTATAAAATTAACTATGAATTTTTAATAGTAATTCTCAATTCTTCATTCTCCATTCTCAATTTTTAAGGTATCTTTTATTATCCCTTTTTTCAACATCGCCCAGCTGGTCGAGATAATCAAGATAAGCTACGATATATTTCCTGCTCATAGGCATGTGTTCTTTGAATTTTTTGATATCAATAAATCCTTCTTTTTCCATAATTTCCCTCATTTTTTTGAGGGCTATGTTTATGTTTTTATCGGTTACGAAAAGATTGTGTGCAAGTCTTACCACTTTTTTGGATGTTGTGAGTTTTTTCATGGCGTTGTCGCCTACTTTTCTGTCGATATTTAATTTTTCGTATATGTTGTAAGGGGCTTCCGGAGTGAGTCCCGAATTGTCAAGAAGCTGATATAATCTGTGCTCTACCGATTTGGTAACATCCACCTCTCCTAAATCTTTTCTTTTATATATGTTGTCTTCTTTTATTAAATATCCCTCTTTTACAAACTCATCAAGCACACTTTGGATAAGTTCGTTGCTTGCCCATTTGAGTCTTAGTTTCAGTGAGGCAGGCGATAGGAATGCGAATCTGTTTTTTTCGTATGTGTCTTTTATTACTTTTTCAATCTCTTTTTTAACATCCATTGAGAAAATATTGTAATTTTCCTCATCTATAAATACGTTATCAAGCTCTTTTGCGATTTCAAGCGCTTCGGCGGGGGTCAGGTTGAATCTCTGATAGCTTTGAAGCAGTCCGAATCCGCGTTTGTGGTTTTGAACAAGAATTTCAAAGGCACTTTTAAAATCTTTTTTATTAAGGGCTTTTAAAAGGGCTAATTTTTTCTTTTTCTTAATAGGATCGCTTATAGGATTTAATACCTCTCCACCTCCGATAACACGCCCGTTATGAAGTATTACAAACGGATCTTCAAAAACCAAAAAGGCTTTTTCTTCAAGTTTGATTGTCGCATAGCCTTTTTTGTCTTCGGGATTAAACATTAAAAGTCTACCAGGAATCCTTTTTGCACCGCTTATGAATAAAACTTCCATATTATGGAAAAGTTCTTTTCCTTCAACTGGTTTTACGAATACGTCAATCAGTTTGAAACCTCTTAAATATCCTTTGGTTGAAAGTAGGTATCCTTTTTTGAGTTCTTTATGATTGATGTTCAGATTGATAGCAACCCTTTGGTGAGTATATGCAACTTCTACATCTTCACCATGAACTTGTAAATTTTTAACGGTTGTTAGGGTTTTTGTTTCGTTGATATATATTTTGTCTTTGAGTCTCACCTTACCGCTTAGAACCGTTCCCGTAACAACCGTTCCGATACCTTTAAGTGAAAACACCCTGTCGATATAGTATCTGAAAAATTTAGAATGGGTTATGTTTCTTGGAGGTAGGTTGAAAAGATAGTCTTTTAGTGTTTCTATGCTTTCTTTATCGTAAATTGACGTTTCGAAAATTTCAAGCAAATGCAGGTTTTTGTATTTGGCTATTAAATCCCTGATTTCTTTTTTTCTTTTTTCGATTGTTTCAGGTTCGGCCAAATCGCATTTAGTAAGAGCTACTATAATATTTTTAACTTTTAAAATATTCAATACTTCAAGGTGTTCAATGGTTTGAGGCATTATTCCTTCATTTGCATCTATGGCAAAAAGCGAAGCGTCAAATCCGAAAGCGCCGCTGATCATGTTTTTAACGAGTTTTTCGTGACCCGGGACGTCTATAAAAGCTACGTTTGTCTCATCCCTTTTCATATTTGTAAAGCTGAGATCAATCGTGATTCCTCTTTCTTTTTCTTCTTTAAGCTCGTCCCCGTTGTATCCCGTCATCGCTTCAATAAGGGATGTTTTTCCGTGGTCTACGTGACCCGCAGTTCCGATTATAATGTTTCTCATGTCTAACCTTTAAGTTGTGAAGTTGATAAGTCGTTATATTGTGAAGGAATTTCACAGCTGATAATACTATTAATAATTTCGGCTAATTTTTCTATTTCGTCTTCCTGGACGCTTCTCATATCAAGCACAAATTTTTCATTTTCTATTCTTCCGATTACCAGGTTTTTACGCATATCCTCTTCCCATTTTTTGGCGTTGCCTTTAATTTCCACAACAACAGTCGGAATTTTTCGGTTTGGCATGGTCCCACCGCCGACGTATGTATGTGAGTCTTTAATTTCAGCTTTCAAACTCGGGGTAAGTGAGAGAAGTTTTTTTGCTTTTTCTTTCAGTGCTTTGGTTGTTTGAAAAATTGATTTTAGAGTAGGTATTTTGTCGTATTCTTCTTTAATGTATGCAAGTGCAGTGGCTTCAATGAGTGATAGCGTTATTTTATCCACCCTGAACATTCTTAAAATCTGATTTTTTTTGAGTTTATCTATTAATTCTTTTTTTCCGAGGATTATTCCGGCTTGCACACTTCCAAAAAGCTTATCACCACTAAAACTCACTAAGCTCGGATTTAGTTTCATTATTTCACTTATAGGTGGCTCGTAATTTGTAAGAGAGTAGGGCAGTTTAGGAATATATGCGCTTCCGAGATCGTAATAGTCAAGCACGTTTTTTTTACATGCAAGCTCTATAATTTCTTCAAGACTTGCTTCGGCGCTGAATCCTTCTATTGAATAATTGGATTTGTGAACTTTCATAAGCATAGCGGTATCTTCCGTAATGGCGTCTTCATAGTCTTGAATTTTGGTTTTGTTCGTGGTTCCGACTTCTACGAGTTTAGCTCCGCTTGCTTTCATAACTTCCGGAACTCTGAAACTTCCGCCGATTTCCACAAGCTCGCCTCTTGATACTATTGCCTCTTTATCTTTTGCGAACGTGTTTAGTATCAAAAACACGGCTGCGGCGTTGTTGTTTACAATAAGCGCACTTTCACTTCCAAACAGGTGGCTTAGTATTTTTGCGCTGTGGTGGTATCTGTCTCCCCGTTTTCCTTTTTTGAGGTCATATTCAAGGTTGCAGTAATGAGTTGAACGTTTCTTTGCGTAATCGAAAATTTCCGGATCAATTAAGCTTCTTCCGAGATTGGTATGAACGGTTATGCCCGTAGCGTTTATAACGTTTATAATTGAAGGGGAAAGTATCTCTTCAGATCTTTTTTCAATGGTTTTAACAATATCTTCTTCATTTATTTGTGTAATTTTTCCGTTTTTTATTCCTTCTCTTATTTCGTTAAGTGTCTTTTGGATTATGGGAGTTAGAACTTTTTTGGGGATATGTGAGAGGGCTTTTTCTATTTTATCAACTTTTGGGATCTGTCTAAAAAGATTCATTGTTTACCTTTGTGTAATGCCGCCGGCATTTTTTGGTATTATTGTAACAAAAAAGGCTTTTTTATGAAACTAGCTATTACGGCAAGCGGCGCTTTTATAGGCTCAAATTATTGTCCTGATTTTGAAGAATGCGAATATCTGATTATTTACGATACTAAAACAAAAGAGTATGCTGCAAGAAAATCACCTTCTTTTTATTCAAAAAACCCTGAAGATTTGATTAATTTTTTAAAAGCTGTAATGATAAAAAATATAATTAGCGGTAAGGATATAAAAGATGGTTATTTTAAAGTTTTTAAGGTTATTGATAAAGATTTGAGTGTGGAAGAAGTGATAATGAGATACAAAGAGGAGAGATCCTCTTATTTGTGAATAACGCTGATTGCTTTTTCTTTGAATTCTTTGAGTTTAGAAATTAAATCACTGAAGATAGAACCAGTTTTGTGACCTTTATTGATTTCGCTTTCAAGTTTTGTAATCGCATCTTTTAACATTTTGTATGTTGTATCACTTGTGCTTGTGTATCCTAAAGCTTCGCCGATTACTAACTGATGTTTTGCTTCATCAAGATATTTGAGTGCCTGTTTTTTGTCTCTTTTAACAATTTTACTCGCTTCTTCCACAAGTGCCTGAGCTTTGATTAACGGAATAGGAATTACGTTGTCAACCTCTACAAGTGTAGAAAGCGCCATTGATAAAACGTCTTTCGCTTCTTTGATTTTACCTTCGTTGATATATTTGATTGCAAGATTAAGAGCTGCCGGATATGTCGCAAGCGGCAAGTTAATCGTTTTAATAACAATTTCGCTTCTTAAAGTATTTAAAATTTCTCTTGCCTGAGGAATTTTATTTTCTTTAAGCATATCTTTGGCTTCTGATGTAAGTGTTTTGATTTTATCGACATCCCCAAAGAACTGATATGCACTAATTTGCACATCTACAGGCAATAAATACGGGGCGTTTGGAGAATTTAAAACAACCGCAAGTTCACCTACAGCTTTTTTAAGAGATTCTTTTGCTTTGTCGTTTTTTTTGTTGTTTAGGTATATTAAAGCGTCCTGAGTATATTGAATTGCTCTGATGGCTTCTTTAATTAGCTGAGTGCTTTGTGCTTGCTTTTCAGCTTTTACAACTGCGTTTTTTGAAACATTGTTTGTTTTAGTGTCTGCTGCCATAGAACCGCTAACCAAAAGCCCGGCAACAACTACTGAAGTTAATAATTTTTTCATTTGTCCCTCCTTAAATGTTTTAGTGACAGTATTATAATACATTAAGTCTATCTATGTCAAGTATTATGAAGTGTATATGCTCAAAATTAATTAAAACTTAATTTTAATTTTAAAAATATTTAAATTAAGTTATGAAGTGGATAGGTTGTGAAGTGGGTAAGTTGGTAAGTTGTTAAGGTAAAAGAGGTAAGGTATTTTTAAATGTGGATATTTTTCGAATATTTATGTAGTATTTGTAACGCATACAAGAGTCTGGCACTTTAAATTATTGATTATTTGATGATCTTATTGTTTTATGCTTAACCTTCATTTTCACTTAATAAGTATCTGTCACTATAGGTAGCGTATAGTATGAGAATTACATATTTAGCTATTTAAGTTAATAGTTATTTAAGTTGATTATAAGCATTTTTAACATCATATCAATGATAAATTATTAATAACAACTCAAAAACCCTAACTGATTTGTGCCTTCACAACTTCACTACTTATCTATTTGCTACCAACCAAGCCATCCCAATTCACAATTCTCAAATAAATTAATGTATAATTCCATTAAAAAAAGGTATTATAATGAAATTCATTGGAACTCGCGGCACTGATGAGAAAAAAACTTTTAGTGAAGTAATACTTGACCCTGCGGCACCAAACGGCGGACTTTACGTTCCGAGTAAAATCCCAAGTATCGATGAGAGATTTTTAAACAGATATTATGACGTAGAAGATGAAAAAACATACAGACACCTTGCAAGAGGGATTTTAAAACTTTTTAAAATCGATATAGATCCCGAACTTATCGAAAAAGCTTTATACACATATTTAAGGGAATTTGACGATCCAGATGTTGTGCCTGTGGTTAAGCTTGATAAGGATCTTTTCGTAGGCGAGCTTTGGCACGGACCTACAAGAGCGTTTAAAGATATGGCGCTTCAGCCTTTTGGTGTAATTCTTTCGGCTCTTGCTCAGGAAAAAGGTGAAAATTACCTTATTTTAGCGGCTACAAGCGGTGATACGGGGCCAGCTACTCTTAAAACGTTTGAAAATAAAGAAAACATCCAGGTTGTTTGTATTTATCCTCATGAAGGGACGAGTGAAGTTCAAAAACTTCAGATGGTGACAACAGACGCCAAAAACGAAAAAGTACTCGGAATCATCGGAAATTTTGACGATGCGCAGACTGCGCTTAAAGCTCTTTTAAAAGATGAGGATTTCAGAAACACGTTAAAAGAAAACAATATCAAACTCTCTGCCGCAAACAGCGTGAATTTCGGAAGAATTATTTTTCAGATTATTTACCATTTCTGGAGTTATTTAAAACTCGTAGAAAACGCTGAAATCGATATGATGGATAAAATCGACGTAATTATTCCAAGCGGAAACTTCGGAAACGCCCTTGGTGCGTATTACGCTAAAAAAATGGGTCTTCCGATTGATAAAATAATAATCGCTTCAAACAAAAACAACATCTTATATGAGTTTATCAAATACGGAAAATACGATTTAAGAGATAAAAACCTTATCCATACCATTTCACCTGCGATGGATATACTTAAATCAAGCAATGTTGAAAGGGTGCTTTTCGATAAGTTTGGAGAAGAGAGAACAAAAGATCTTATGACTTCACTTGAAGAAAACGGATATTTCGAGCTTACATCTGAAGAACACGAAAAAATAAAAGAAGATTTCTTGGCAGATTTTGCTACGGATGGAGAATGTGAAGAGATTATCGCAAAGTATGCGAAAGAGGGCAATTACATAATGGACGCCCATACAGCTACGGCAATTAAAGCGTATGAATACCTTAAGGAAAAAGGTGAGATTAAAAACAAAGTGGTTGCATACTCTACTGCCGAGTGGACAAAATTTGCGCCAAGCGTGTATGAAGCACTTACAAAAGAAGATATTAATCGTGAAATAGCAGAACTTGAAGAAAAAACACTCGGTGATAAAGATGCAATCGTTTATATAGAAACTCATTATGACGTAAAAGCACCTGAGTGTATAAGAGAGCTTTTTGAAAAAGATATAAATGAAACAATTATTAATAAAGACGAAATAAAAGAAAAGATTATTGAATTTATCACAAACGGCAAATAGTGTTAACCGTAATCGGTATTTATATTTTTATTGTAATAGGTTTTTTTGCAAAAAAAATTTTCAGTGAAATAGAAGGCAAAACTCTTGTTTTGCTATCTACTTATTTTCTCCAGCCTTTTTTAACTTTATGGGGTATAATGCTTGTTCCATTAAATTTTGATCTGATTATTTCCCCTTTCGCTTATATTGTGGCAGTTTTTGCTAGTCTTATGTTTACATTTGCACTGAGTTTTGTGCTACATGATAAAAAAGAAAAAATTATTGCATCCCTCACACCTCTTATAGGAAATACAGGTAATCTTGGAATTCCGTTGTCCTATGCCCTGTTTGGTGATATCGGAGCAAGTATTGCTACAATAATAAATCTTGCCAATATTTTTTTTATTTATAGTTTCGGTATTTTTTTCTTTGCAAGTGGGAAGTATGATTTTAAAGAAGCTTTTTTTAAAATATTAAAAATACCGGTTATGTGGTTTGGGTTAATAGCATTATTAATTAACATTAGTGGTATAACGTTTAATAATGAAATTATGAAAATACTTCAAATGGGAGCTTTTGCTTCAATTGTAATACAGCTTTTAATATTTGGAATTTATGTGGCTGAAATAAAGTTAAAAGAAATAAGTTTTAAATTGGGATTAGTGAGTATTATCAATAAATTTATAATTTTTCCGGTTATAGGGTTTGTAATATTAAAAATATTTGGACTTAAACCTCTGTTTTTAAAAGCGGTTATGCTTGAAATTTTAACACCTCTTGCCGTTACAAACGTTAATCTTGCGGCTCTTTTTGATCTGTATCCCAGAAAGGTTGCAATGCTTGTAATTGTAACCTCTATCATTTTTTTAGGGGTAATATTTTTTATAATTTGAAAATTAATGTATAATTAAGACAAATTGAAAAAGGTTAAAAGTGAAAAAAATTTATATAATATTTTTTTTATTCATTTTTTTTGTTGGATGTAGTGAAAAAAGGGAATTAAAAATTGCAGCAAATTCTTGGATTGGTTATATTCCTCTTTTTTATGCAGATAAAAAAGGATGGTTAAAAAATGAAAAAATAAAATTAATAACTACGGTTTCTTTAGCTGAAAGTTTAGATTTATATAAAAACAATTTCGTAAACGCATTTGCAGCAACACAATATGAATACTCTTTATTAAATAGAAATGATGTGTATGCAATTATGTTATTTGACAGATCAAATGGTGCAGATATGATTCTTTCAAATTTTTCTTTTAAAGATTTAAAAAATAAACAAATAGATGCATATATGGAAGTAAACTCAGTAAATTATCTATTATTTCAATATTTCCTTAAAGCAAATAATTTAAATAAAAATAATTTTTATATTCATAATCTTGATCAAGGACAAATCGTTAAGAAAAAATATACCGCCCCATCTTTAATTGTTACATATGCACCTTATGATGCTGAACTAAAAAAACAAAATTTTAAAATTATTGCATCTACAAAAGATTCATCTTCATTGATTGTAATTGATGCATTATTTAGTGATGCAGAAAATATTTATTTACATAAAAGACAATTTTTAAAAGTTAAAGAATTTTCATTAAAAGCATTAAGAGATTTAAAAAAAGATCCTAGAGAGTTTTTTAAAAATGTAAAAGATTATTTACCAGGTTATTCATATGAGGATTTTAAAGCTGATTTAAAAAATATAGAGTGGATTATAAAACCTGATAAACATATCAAAAATTTATTAAAGAAAATAAATTTACCATATAAAGAACTAAAATGAAAATTAAAAAATTTTTAATGATAATAAACACTTTTATAGTTATAGTTTTTATTGGTATTTTTTATTATATTTATACTCAACAAAAAAAAGAACTTGTTAATATTATAGCCGATGAAATATTTCAAACATTAAATAGTGTGTCATATAGTTTTAGTAAAACTTTAAATATTAATTCTGATTATATGATATTAAAACCTATTCTTGATAGAAAGAGCACTAGTGACTTATTTGAAGGTTTTTTACTGACTACTTCAGATGATCAGATACTTTTTAAAAGTGGAAATATGAACTTGTATATTCCATCTCCTCAAAAGATTCAATTCAAATTGAATAATATTGATTTAAATACCTTATTAAGAAAAGACGCATATGTAATTAATATAAAGTATTTTGATAAAGATAGATTTAAAACATTAAAATTGTATTTATTTCCAAATAAAGAAGTTTTAAAAAATACATTTACATATCTAAGAATGCAGTATATCTTATTGTTTTTATTTACTTTTATTTTTGTGTATTCTTTTTTAAGATCAATATATGATATTGTAATAGTAAAACCTCTAATAAAATTAAAAAAATATGCGAATAAAGAAATAGAAAAGCCTAACAAATTTTTTATTCAAGAATTTGAAGATTTAAAAGAAACACTAGCCCAAAAATTTAATACAATTAGTGAGTATATTAAAAAACTTGAGGTAAGTTCAGTTACTGATTCTCTTACGAGATTAAAAAATAGGAAATTTTTAAATGAACATTTAGCAAAACTCATAAATGAAAATCAAAAATTTGCTGTTGTATTTATTGATATTGATAATTTTAAAGATATTAATGATTTTTTTGGACACTCAGTTGGTGATGAAATTATTATTCAAATTTCAGAGATTTTATCTAAACATGTTAAAGACAAGGAAATTGTGGCTAGAATAGGTGGAGATGAGTTTGTTTTGGTTTTTGAATTTTATAAAAACGAGGATGAGTTAAATTCAAGATTAGAATTACTTTTAGACAATTTAAATAGAGTTTGGAATATACATAATCAGAATATTACGACTACGGCAAGTATCGGTGTGGCCGAATTTCCAAAAACGGCAAAAAGTGTAGAGGAATTATTAAAATATGCAGATATTGCATTATATGAAGCTAAAAAGATAGGTAAAAATAAGTATGTGATTTTTGATGAAAATCTTAAAAATAAAATTAGTAGAGAAATTCAAATTAAAACAAGTATGAACCAGGCATTAGAAAATAATGAGTTTAAACTTTTTTATCAACCTAAATTTGATAAAGATGAAAAAATAATAGGATGTGAAGCATTAATAAGATGGATTAAAAATGGAGAGGTTATTTCCCCTTTAGATTTTATACCTATAGCTGAAAAGAGTGGTTTTATTATAAAACTCGGAAACTGGATTATGAAAGAAGTGGTAAATGTTCAAAATGAGTGGTTGAAACAAGGATTAAGTTTACACATTTCTTTTAATGTTTCACCTATACAATTTAGAAATGAAAAATTTTTATCGCAATTAAAAGAAATATTTAAAAACTCTAACCGACAATTAATTGAGATGGAAATTACAGAGTCTGTTTTTATTCAAGAAAAAGATAAAGCAAAAGAGGTTATAGATGAAATTAAAAAATATGGTTTAAAAATAAGTTTAGATGATTTTGGGACAGGATATTCATCTCTTTCGTTTTTAAAAGAATTCGATATTGATGTTTTAAAAATTGATAAATCGTTTGTGGATGAAATTTATAGTGATGAAGGAAAAGTATATATTCAAACAATATTAAATATGGCAGAGAGTTTACATTTGGAAACTATAGCTGAAGGTGTAGAAACCAAAGAACAATTTGATATTTTAAAATCTTTAGGATGTAAGTATTTTCAGGGATATTTTTTTTCAAAACCTCTTAATAAAAAAGATTTTGAAAAATTTGTTTTTTCACATTCTTAAAAAGGCTTTTATAATTCCGAAATATTCATGAATTGCTTTATAAGACTGATAAAAGCTGCCGGCATTTGGAAATATATCCCACAAGGTATATTCATTGTTGTAAAAGAATCCAACGGGTTTTGGAATTATTTCAAATTGAAAATGTTTAAAAAGCATAATTGCTCTTTTCATATGATAGGCACTTGTAACAAGATATATTTTTTTAGGTAAATTTAATTTTGTAAAAAGTTCTGAAGTATATTTTGCGTTTTGAAATGTGTTTAAAGATTTGTTTTCATAATAAGTTTTTATACTGCAGTTACATATTGAAGTAATAGTATCAATGTCTTTTTTAACATTTTGGGCTTCTTTTGTTTTTTTTATTCCCCCTCCAGTGAATATAAACGGAATATTTTCTTTTTTTGCAATTAAGAGCCCATAAATCTCTCTTTTAAAAGCATCCGGCAATGCTTTTAAAATATCGTTTTTATTTGTGCCGCCTCCTAAAACCACCACCGCACTTGGGGTAATATTATCAGATTTGAAATTACGTTCAAGTGGATATAAAAGAGCATTTGCTATGAATTTTGTGGATATTGCCCAAAGTAACACTGCGGCTGAAAAGAAGATAAATTTTACCTTTTTTGCATAAAATCCAGCTAAAAAAAGTATAATTACAAAAATTCCTGGCGGTAAAAAAATATAAGTAAAAAGTTTTGAAATTATATACATCAAACGCCTTTTTAAGAATTATAACAAAAGGAAGAAACGGAAAAAAAGATGAGAAAACTGGATAGACAAATAATAGAAGTGATGAATTAAGCAATAAAATAAGATCTGAAAATAAAAAAGGAAATAAATGAATATTTTGATTACCGGTGCAAGCAGAGGAATAGGGCGAGAGATTGTAAACAGATACAATAACGGAAACAATACAATTTATGCACTTGCCAGAAATACTGATGATTTGAAAAACATTCCAAATGTAATTCCAATTAAAATTGATTTGGCAAATGTAGATGAGGTGAGGGAATATTTTAAAAATCTGAATGTGAAATTTGATATTGTTATTGCAAATGCTGCGATTTCCCTGCCTCATTCCCCTTCATTTACGCCTTTTGATGATTTTAAAAGAACATTTGATATAAATTTTTTAAGTATTCATGCAATGCTTGAAGGTATAGTTCCTAAAATGAATAAAGGTAAAATAGTTTTTATTTCATCTTTGGCGTCATTGGTGGCTGCACCTAGTTCAATGCCTTATAGTGCCAGTAAAAGAGCTCTAAATTCATATGCCCAGTCTCTTAGAAACCTGCTCGCACCGGATATTAAGGTTATTAATATACTTCCAGGTTTTATTAAAACGGATATGACTGATAAAAATGATTTTTACATGCCGTTTTTAATGGATTTAGAAACAGGTGTTGATAAAATTATGTATGCAATTGAGAATAATAAAAAAGAATATACATATCCAAAAAGATTTTATTACATAATTAAACTATTTAATTTATTGCCTCTTTCAATACAGGATATTTTATTGCAAAAAGTATCAAAATAAGATATATTAAGAAAAAATGTTTGGAGTTTGATAATATGCGAAAAATAAGCGTATGCACATATTGTGGTGTTGGATGTGAAATAGAAGCACATATAAATAGTGGCAAAATAGAAAAAATTTCAGCGGTTAAAAACGGAAAATCAAGTGGTGGTGAGCTTTGTATTAAAGGAAAATACGGATTTGATTTTTTAGATAAAAGAATAAACAAACATTTGGTGAGTTATAGGTTTATTGAAAAAAACAAAGATAAATTTCCGTTTGAATTAGCTGTAAGACTTGCCAATCTTTACGAATTTGATGAAAAATTTTATGAAGCGCCTTATACTCTTGCACTTGACCTTGCCGCATGGAAAATAAATGATATTTTAAACGAATACACTCCAAACCATATTGCATGTATAGGAGGAGCTAGGACAAATATTGAAAGTGCATGGTTTTTTCAGCATTTTGCAAGAAATATACTTAAAACTCCAAATGTAGATAACTGCGCGAGAATCTGTCACTCACCAAGTCTTTCCGGACTTAAAATGAGTATAGGTGAGGGTGCGAGCAGTGTAGAATTTGATGAAATTTTTAAAACCGATGTAATTTTTATAATTGGTTCCAATACCACTCAAGCGCATCCGATGGTGGCAAGCAGGATTATCAAAGCCAAAAGAAGAGGGGCTAAAGTAATCGTGATAGATGTTAGGGAGATTCCTATTATGAAATTTGCGGATATTAGCGTGATATTGCCGTTTGAAAGTAATTTATTGTTTTTAAATGCTGTAGCGAGGGAAATGATAGAAAAAGATTTAATAAACAAGGAATTTATAAAAAATAGATGCGTAAAATATGAAGAATATAAAGAAAACATACTAAAACATCCGGATTCGAAAGAGTATTTTGAAAAACTAAAAGGTTTTGAACATATTTCAGAGCAGATTAAACAAATCGCAAAACTGATTTCAAAAAATAAAACCATTTTTGCCTGGGGACTTGGGGTTACGGAACACATAGACGGAACCGAAGCCGTAAATGCGATAAGCAACCTTGCTATGCTTAGCGGAAATTTTGGGGAAGGGTGTGGAGTATTACCTCTTAGAGGTCAAAATAACGTTCAGGGCGCTTGTGACGTGGGGTGTCTGCCGTATTACGGCCCTGATTATACGATTCCTGAAAAAATCGGTCTAATGACACCGGACGTTATGGATCATCTGCTTGATGGCAGAATAAAAGCGATTATAAATATGGGTGAAGATATTTTACATGTCCATCCGAATTTAAATAAAATCAAAAAAGCATTTGAAAATTTAGAATTTTTAATGGTGATGGAAGTTATGAGAAACGAAATTACAGAAGTTGCTGATATAGTTTTCGGGGTAAAAAGCGCGTATGAAAAGACAGGAGTATATGTAAACGCTGAAAGAAGGCTTCATTTAAGCACGCCTTTAGTGGAATGCAATATGCCTGATGACTGGGAAGTTTTGGCTGAGATATCAAAAAGACTTGGCGCTAAATTTGATTTTAAAACAAGTGAAGATGTATTTGAAGAGTGTAAAAAAGAAGTGGAAAGATTTAAGGGTGCTACATATGAGCGGTTAAAACTCAAACCTCTTTGTTGGCCCGTTAAAGAGGATGGTATTGATTCGCCGGTATTACATACTGAAAAATTCAGCACGACTGATGGAAAAGGACATTTTCATTATCATCCTTATCATTTAAGGGGTGAGGTGAAAGATTTGATTGAAGGAAATAGAAAATGGTATCTAAATACGGGACGGGAATTGCCTCAATATAATAACTCTGCACAGACAAAACCAAGTGAGAAACTAACCAAAAAATACGGCGAGGATATTTTGCTGGTAAATGAAATACACAGAAACGAAATAGGTGAATTTGTAAAACTTAAATCAAGATACGGCGAATCAAATGTATTAAAAGTCAAATTTACTAAAAGTGTCCGTCCTTTTACATTATGGACAACGTTTCATTTTGCGAAAAGCAATATAAACGCACTTTTTGGTGACGAACATGATCATAAAGTCAAAACGGCAAGATTTAAAAGTGTTGAGGTGGAAATAATAAATGCAGACAATAACTCTTGAGGAATTCTTAAAAGAGGATTTTGATTATATATTGGATGCGAGAAGTCCCAAAGAGTTTGAAGAGTCACATATTCCGGGTGCACGGAATTTTTATGTTTTAAATAACGAACAGCATGCTTATATCGGTGATATGTATAAAAATTTTTCAAAAGTCCAAGCAAAAAAAGAAGCGGTTTGCTTTATGCTTGAAAATATTTCAAAACAGCTTAAGAACTTTAACGCCAAACCCGGAAGTAAAATTTTGGTTTATTGTGCCAGGGGAGGAAAAAGATCAACAGCCCTTTATACTATACTCTCACAGCTTGATTATGTTGTTTACAAACTGGAGGGTGGATATAAAGCTTACAGAAAATGGGTAGTTGATTATCTTCAAAACTTTCCACATAAAAAATTCGCAGTTTTAAGAGGTAACAGCGGATGCGGTAAAAGTGAGCTTTTGGAACATCTTTGTCCTTCTTTGGATCTTGAAAAACTTGCAAATCATTTTGGAAGTAATTTCGGTTGTAAGGGAAAACAACCCACACAAAAGCAGTTTGAAAACGAAATAGCAATGTTTTTATATAAAACGGATCCTCAAAAAGTTATTTATATTGAGGCAGAAAGTCCAAAAATCGGAAAACTATTTATTCCAAAACTTCTACATAAAAGAATGCAAGAAGGTGTCCAAATAGAAATTACCGCTAATTTAAAAGATAGAATTAAAAGAATTTTAGATTATTACGGACATATTGATCAAAAAGAGTTTTTGACAAACCTTGAAAAAATAAAACCATTTATTTCAAAAAAAATTTATTCAGGGCTTATAGAGAGTTATGATAGTGGAAATTTGGAAAAAGTTGCAGAGATTCTTCTTGTAGAATATTATGATAAAAAATATAGAAAAAAAGAATCTGATTTTATTGTTAAAAACGATGACTTGAAAAAATGTGCCCAGAAAATTAAATCATTTGTTGAATCTATTATTAAGCCATCTGATGGTTAAAAATACTATAACCGAAAATATAATCATCAAAGCTGCCACAGGTGCGGAATAATTCAGTCCGAAATTGATAAATCTGTCATAAATTAAAACCGGGGCAATCATAGGATGGTATGCGATAATAACAACCGCACCGAATTCTCCAAGTCCTCTTGCCCACATCATAAGCATTCCGTTAATTATGTCTTTTTTTGAGTTTGGGATTACTATTTTCATGAACGTTTCAAAAGGTCCGGCTCCTAAGGAGCGTGAAATATTTTCAAGTTTAACATCCACGTTTTTAAAACCTTCTTTTGCCGAATTGATAAGATAAGGGGCTGAGAGAAACATCATAGCAGCCATAATTCCAGTAGTGGAATCTATAAATCCAAGGCCGATCGATTCTAAAAAATTCTGAATATTTTGGCTTCCGAATGTCATTAAAAGTGCTATTCCCGCCGCCGTATGAGGCACCATAGTCGGTATGTCTATGAGACTTTCAATCAGACTTTTTCCGATAAAATCATATCTTGCAATTATATACGCAAGCGGCAGTCCGGTAAATAACACAAAAAAAGTTGCAAAAAGCGATACTTTCATTGTAAGGAAAATAGAATTGATAACTTCCGTGTCTTTAAGTGTCTGAATATACGAATCAAACCCGATTCCGAATATCAGCTTTAATAAAGGTAAAGTCAAAAACAGCATTAAACATGTCGCAAGGATTATAAAAATTTTTTTCATCATTTTTCTTCTCCCTTCATCCTTTTTCCTTTACCTTATATAAACACTATATCTTTTTTATTAAAACAGATAAAAACTTTTTCATTCTTTTTAACACTTAATTTTTCAAAGACATTTTTAGGTGATTTAATAAAAAACTGATTATTTAAAACATTTACAAATATTTTGTAATGATCCGTAATTCCCATAATCTCTTCAATTCTTCCTTCAAAGCAATAATCACTTTTTAAAGGTGTTTTGGAAATTGTAATTTGGTTTGGGTCAATTGAAAAATATTTGTGTGAATTTTCAAACCCCAAAAGCGATATGTCAAAAAGATTTTTAAACCCCAAAAACTTAGCAACTTCAATTGAGTTCGGGTTTTTTAACACACATTTTGCTTCACCGCTCTGTAGCAGGGTGCCTTTAAGTATTATTCCAAGTCTGTCGGCAAGGTATGAGGCTTCCCTGAAATTATGTGTAACATGAATGACGGAGAGGTCATACCTTAGAGGCAGTTCTTTTAAATTTTTCATAATTTCATTCCTCATAGTAGGGTCAACTGCACTTAATGGTTCATCTAAAAGCAGGAGTTTTGGCTGTGAATAAATCGCACGTGCGAGGGCAATTCTTTGTTTTTCCCCGCCGCTGAGGTTTTTTATGTTTCTTTTTAAGATTTTTTCAATTTGTAAAAAGTTTATTAAATCTTTGAAAAGCGTCTCGTTTTTTTTGTGATATTTTTCGGAAAAACGGATATTTTGTTCTGCGTTTAAATGCGGAAACAGCGCGAAATCCTGATATAAAAAACCGAAATTTCTCTTTTCCGGCGGCAGGTTTGTAATATTTTTGCCATCAAAATAGATTTCCCCTTCGATTGTCTGAAATCCGGCTATGCTTTCAAGAAGAAGTGTCTTGCCGCTTCCGGTTTTTCCAAGCAAAACAAAATATTCGTTTTTGTCAACATCCAAAGAGAGGATATTTAGTTTAAATTTTCCTCTTTTTAAAAACAACTCTTTTATTTCTAAAAGTTTATTTTTCATTTTCAATAGTCCATTTTCCATTTATGATTGGTGGATTAATTACACCTTGGCCATTTTTTTTCAATATAGTTTGACCTTCGGGTGATAGAACAAATTTAACAAAAAGATTTGCTCCTATTTTGTTTTTAGGTAAACCTTCTTTTTCATTTTCAATAATTGTAATACCATATATCATTGGAGCACCTTGTTTTACAATAAATGTGCCCGGTTTTTTTCCTGTAATTTTAAAATTAACCTGTTTATAATAATTTGCATATTTTTTACTTCCCAAATTTATTTGAGATGGAAGGTTAATGTATTTAAGTTTATGTTGTTTTGCAACGGATTTATAAATAAAAAGATAATCAAATGCGCCGGCTTCCAAAAGTCCTAAAAGATCTGTCTCTTTAGGTCTTACTATTACTTTTTTGGTCTTTTCTTCACCATTAGTATAATAATCGCCGTATCCAAAGAGTTTATTATAAAAGTTCGGTTTGTTATAATAAATACCTGCAAGTTTAACTACAAGAATACTTCTGTATCCGCATGGGTCAAGATTAGGATTTGAATGTCCCACTTTTACTCCTGGTTTTAAAAGAATATCTATCCAATTGTTTTGATTTATTTTGTTTGAGTATTTAGAATGGGGTGTAAAAGCAATTACCATTTCGTTCGTTGCAAAAAGTGCATTGAATTTTGCGTAATTTGGAATTAAAAGGTTGTTAATCACTTTGTAATCAGCACTGGCCATTACATCTGCTTTTTTATGAAGATCAGTAATTTTTCTTGCACATGCACGACTTCCAGCCGCTTCTCTTATTACGTCATATTTTGGATATTTAGCTTCAAATTTTTTTTCAATCTCGGCAAATGGCACACTAAGACTTCCAGCATGGAAAACAACTATTTTTTCCGCACTAAACAGTGCAGCCGCCACGCTTAAAGAGAGAATCAGTTTTTTCATCCTTTTCCTTTTATGTAAATTTTGCATATTTTTTTATGCTTTTTTTGCATATTTTGAGATAAATCCGATTTAATAATAAAATAAAAAAGGGAGATATAACTCCCTAACATCTTTCGGCAAGTTCTTTGTCTTTGCCTTCTTTTACTATTTTTTTGTAAAAAATTGAGTGTAAATGTTTAAGTTCGTCTTCGCTTTTGCATCCGTCAATCATACTTTGAAGCGAACCTTTGATTGCAAAAATACTCATATACAAATGAGTAAAAAAGAGTGCAACTATTATCATTGCTAAAAACAGGTGAATGATTACGGCGATTCTTAGTAAGTCAATTTGATATAAATTTAAGCTATTAAGGAGGGCTATGTCAAAGTCTTGAAAATACATCATAATACCTGTTAAAAGCATAACAATACCACCAAGAGTTGCTATCCAATACCACATTTTCTGACCGGCATTGAATTTGGATGCAGGAATTTCTTTTTTTTCTTTACTAAGATATCCGCCTAAAATCATAAACCATTTAATATCCCAAAGTCTTGGAAGCATCTCTTTGAGCCACATTAAAAACATCGGAATAACTGCTATTCCGAAAAGAACTGCACCGATATCATGTAAGTATCTTGCAAATCTTATTGGTGTGCCTCCACCAAAAAATTTGGCATAAATAACTATTATTCCGGTAGGGACAAGGAATACGAATCCAAGCGCGGCAATCCAGTGAATAATCCTCTGCCAGCTTGGAAATACTAAAAATTTTCTGCCTTCATGAGAAAATACTTTAGGTCCTATTATTAAATAGTGCACCAAAAATACGGCGGGCACAGCTATTAGGATAATTAAAAAAAGCATTTTAACCCAGTGGGTTTGGAGATACAAAAACATCTCTCCATAATTGTGCCATGCCGGAATGGCTTCAATCATCTGAGGTGAGATTAAAGTGCTTCCGGAATGAACGGGAGCCTGATTTGGCTCCGCCAATGGAACGCTTCCGGCAAAGGCGATAGTGCCAATTAGAGGCAATATTTTTTTCATAACATATCCTTATTTATAAGCTACGTCCCAACCGTATGGTGTCATAGGGCCTTTACCTTTAGCTGCATCTCTTGCTCTTCTGATTTCGGCTACACTATCTGCATCACCTACAATTAGTGCGTTGGTAGAACAAACTGCAGCACACATAGGAACTTTTCCTTCTGCAATTCTATTTTGTCCATAAAGTTCAAATTCTTCAATAGAGTTTGTCTCAGCTGGACCACCAGCACACATTGTGCATTTATCCATAACTCCTCTTACACCAAACGCTCCATCTCTTGGAAATTGAGGTGCACCAAAAGGACAAGCATACAGACAATAACCGCAGCCTATACATTTATCTTTATCATGTAAAACTATTCCATCTTCTCTGATATAAAAACAATCAACTGGACAAACCTGAGCGCAAGGCGCGTCGGTGCAGTGCATACAGGCGATAGAAGTTGAAAATTCTTTACCCTCGATTCCTTCATTAAGCGTAATAACTTTTCTTCTGTGAATACCTACAGGCAGTTCGTGCGCTTCGGCACATGCTACCGTGCAGGCATTACACTCGATACATCTATCTTCATCACAATAAAATTTCATTCTTGCATATTCATACATTTTTTACTCCTTACGCTTTTTCAATACGGACTAAGCCCGCTTTTGTTTCAGGAATCTGGGTAACTATGTCATATCCATAATTTGCAACTGTATTTGCAGCTTCGCCTGTAGCATATGGGATTAAACCTTCAGGATAATTTTCTCTTAAATCAACACCCTGCATATATCCAGCAAAATGGAATGGTAAGAATATTCTATCCGGTGCCACCGAATAGGTAAATCTTGCTTTTACTTTTATTTTTGTGCCCTCAGGTGCATGAATCCAGATCATATCCCCATCTTTAATACCGTGTTTGTAAGCAAGTTCTGGATTAATGTCTGCATACATTTCAGGTGAAAGTGCTGCTAGATATTTGCTATTTCTTTCAATTATTCCGGCACCACTATACATCACAAGACGTCCAGTTGTGAGAATAATCGGGAATTCTTTTGACCAGTCTGTTTTTTGGATTGATTCAAATTTAGTATCAACCCTGTATTGATTTTTTTTATCAGGATAAGTCGGATATTTTTTAGCCAGATCGTATCTTGGTGTATGGAGTGGTTCTCTGTGAAGAGGAATTTTGTCAGGGAATGTCCATACATAAGCTCTCGCTTTAGCATTACCATATGGTGCTACACCTGCTTTAAGAGCATATTTTGCTATAAGTCCGCTTAAATCGACTTTCCAATTTTTACCCATAATTGCTTTTTCATGGGCGGACAATTTAATGCCTAGAACTTTTTCAATATTGTCTTTTGTAAGTTCAGGGTATCCGCCTTTTACTTTTGCACCTTTTATTGTTGCTCTAGGACCTGCAAGTAAATCTTCACCTTTATATTCAGTTCCGAATCTTGCCCTGAATCCCATACCACCTTCATTTACAGGTATATCAATGTTATATAAAACAGGGCTTCCGCTGTGTGTCTCAGTCCAGCAAGGCCATGGAAGTCCGTAATATTCACCTTTCATAGGTCCTATGCCTTTTAGAGTTACCTCATCAAACATATGCCAGTTTTGCTGATGTTTTTTTAGTCTTTCAGGAGTCCATCCGGTAAGTCCGATTGTTTTTATGATTCTTGCTATTTCACTTGTAGCATCTTCAGGCCATTTGAATGTATCTTTTACTTTTACTGCTTTTCCATCTTTGACACCCATCATCATACCTCGGACGAATTCATCGTAAAAGCCGAATTTTTTAGCAAAAATAAACATAATCTCTTCATCCGTTTTGCTCTCATAAAGAGGATCCACGACTTTGCTTCTCCACTGAGCAGTTCTGTTTGTAGCTGTTACGCTACCTTCACATTCGAACTGGCTTGCAGTCGGAAGGATATATACATTATCTTTTTTGTTTGTAATTACTGCAGCTTCGTTTGCGAATGGCTCAGCAATTACTAAAAGATCCAGTTTATCAAGAGCCTGTTGCACTTTTGCCTGTTGAGAAATGGATGTAATACCATTACCCTGAACCCAGAGTGCTCTAATTGGTGCGTCGGAATATGTTTTTTCTTCCTGTAGAACTCCCTGCCACCATTTAGCAAGTGTAAAGCCTTTTGTGTGCATCCATTTTTTAGCTGCGAATCTTTTTTGAAGCCAATTGAAATCAACGCCCCAGTTATGCGCAAAATATTTCCAGCTGCCTTCACTGAGTCCATAGTATCCAGGAAGTGTATGAGCAAGACAGCACATATCTGTTGCACCCTGAACATTGTCGTGACCTCTTAAAATATTACATCCTCCACCGAATTTACCCATGTTTCCGAGTGCTAATTGAAGTATAGGAGCCATTCTAGTATTGGATGAACCTATTGAGTGCTGGGTTAATCCCATGGCCCAAAGAAGTGTTCCAGGTTTACTTGTAGCGTAAGCTCTTGCTATTTTATAAACTAAGCTTGCAGGCACACCGGTTACATCTTCGACTTTTTCAGGTGTCCATTTTTTTGCTTCTTCGATTACATGATCCATACCAAACACTCTGTTTTTGATGTAATCAGGATCATGCCATCCGTGTTTGAAGATAAGATGCAGCATTCCATACATAAATGGAATATCAGTTCCCGGTCTTATTTTAGCATAGATGTCTGCTTTTGCGGCTGTTTTAGTATATCTTGGATCAATAACAATCAGTAAAGCGTTGTTTCTTTCTTTTGCTTTAAGTATATGTTTAAATCCTACAGGATGGTTTACTGCCGGGTTGGCACCAAATATAATAATAGCTTTTGAGTTTTGGATATCTCCAAGATGGTTTGTCATAGCGCCATAACCCCATGTGTTCGCGACCCCCGCGACTGTTGCGCTGTGTCAGATCCGTGCTTGGTGATCTATGTTGTTTGTTCCCCACATTGCTGCAAATTTTCTAAAGTAATATGCCTGTTCTGTGCTCATTTTAGCACTTCCTAAAAACATTGCAGCATCAGGTCCGCTTTCTTTTCTAATCTGAAGCATTTTTTCGCTGATTTCGTTAATTGCTTCATCCCAGCTTATTCTTTTCCATTTTCCGTTTACTTTTTTAAGAGGGTGTTTTACCCTTTTTTCTGTTCTTATGTAATCTATTGAATCTATACCTTTACAGCAGTGGCTTCCGTGGCTGATAGGATGGTCTTGAGCGACTTCCTGTCTAACCCATACGCCGTTATGAACTTCTGCTATAATTCCACAGCCTACCGAACAGGTAGTGCATATCGTTTTAACTTTTTTGCTTCCAGGGTAAGGGTCTTTGATTTCGTCATCAGTGGCATTTCTTATTGCAGGTGCCGCACTAAGCATTGTAGCACCGGCAACACCTGAAAGTGCCGCCATTTTCAAAAAGGCCCTTCTACCCACTTTTGGATTCATTTTTTCAAGTGAGCTCATTTTTTACTCCTTAAATGGCGTTTTTGTAATAAATTTCCCAATTTTTGGTTTTTTTGTAAAGAATCTCTTTTTTCGGTGAGTGTCCTCTTACTACACCGTTGTCATATTCCGGTTGCTCGGATTTGGCAAAGGCCAGTGTTGAAGAAGCGACACTCAGTGCTCCGATTCCAAGAGCTCCTTTAAGAAAGCTTCTTCTTTTCATTTTTGCTCCTTTTTTTAAGATGCCCCAAAAAACTTTCAGTTTTTCGGAGGCCCTGTTTTTACCCCACAAAATATTCATTTTGCGGGGACCCCAGGATACCCCAAAAAGTTTTCACTTTCCGGGTTAATGTTCGGATTTATCTCGTAAGAGATAACGGCAAAGCTCGGTAAGCCCTGCGGTTATATCTTACTACCCCACAAAATTTACAATTTTGCGGGGACCCCTTCCTTTTTCATTGAAACATTTTCCATTGTCCATTTTCCATTTAAACGTCGTCCTCAACATCTCCTCCTTCTTCAAGGTTACATACCAGGCTTTCGCTCTCTTTTTTCTTGCGTTTTTTTCTAAGGGCGGCTTCTTCGTCTGCAATGCATACTTCACAAACCTCTTTTTTGATTTTTTCTATTACAGGTTTCGGTTTTTCAAGGAATATTCTTTCACTTTCAATAAATGCTTTTAATACTACCGCAATGTCTTTATAAAGGTTTGCAGCCTGATGCATATATACGTTTTCCGTAAAATCGTCTATGAATGTGTTTAAAACATCAAATGTTTTACCTTCAAGCCACTCGGATTTTTCATCACCTTTAAGTTTTTCTAATATAAGATACTGCATAAACGGGAATATAAATCCTATATCATCCTCGCTGTCTTTATATTCTTCGTTTTTTCTAAATTTTGAACTAAGAACGATATCCACCATTTTTACTTTCATTTTGCCGTTTTCTATTTCCTCATCATAAAACGAAGCGGTTGTGGGAACGGGATCTTGTGAAAGGTCGTAAAATATTTCGTCAAATTCATCTATTAATTTTTGTTCATCGTATTTTTGTATAAAATGCTCAAGCGCTTTTTTTGAATTTTCTTCAAGTGCGTAGTCTTTTAAAATTTCTGCGGCTTCTTTAACACCTGCAAATCTATCTTTATCATATGTAAACGTAAAAAGTTTTGAAAAAAATCCATAGTAAAAAGCCCTTCCTTCGTTGATTTCTTTATTTTGCATTTAATTTCCTTTCAAGGTAGTCGTTAAAGACGAGTTTTGCTTTACATTCTTCACAGCAGTAAATTGATTTTCTTTTTGTTTCATCCGTAAACATTGGAAGCAGGATTGAAGCTATTTTTTCAATTGATTTTTTAGGTGCGAAAGGTTTACCGCACATTATGCAGTAAAACGGCTCGTCTTTTGCCATTGTTTTTTGTCCGAAATATTCAGGGTTTAATTCTAGCCTGTCGTAAATTACGTTTATACATTTTTCAGGGCAGGCTATTTCGCAGTATCCGCAATCGGTGCATACTCCTGCGTCAAATTTAAGAGAATTGTCTTCGGGATGTGCCGTAAGTGCGCCGGCACTGCATACACTCACACAACCCATACAAAGTGTGCATTTGTTTTCTTCGATTTCTATTTTTCCGTAATGAATATATTTGTTGCCTGTAAGGTCTATTGTTCCCAAATCATCATTATCTACGATATGAGAAAGTCTAATGGCGAAATTTTCTCTTTTTTTATGATTGTGGGTATTTGTTGTATAACCTACTTCTGGTATGATTTTGGCTTTTTGAAGTGCATCATTAAGCTCTTCTAAATTTTCAGCCAAAAGCACTGCGTCTTTTTTGTATTTTCTCCGGGTTATTTCATTTATTAATTCAATTGCCTCTTTTTCGCCTTTTGATAGTCTGTCGGTGTAAAATACAATCTGCGAGGCACTTTCCTGGAAAATAGTCAGAAAGTGTGTTTCATCCAAAAATTTCGCACCTTCTATTGCAAGAGGTAATATGTGTTCTTTTAATTTTATATTTAAATTATCTATTAAGTCTTCCGGGATAATTAGTGGTATATGCCCTTTATAAAATTTTGCTATTTCAGTAAATGTTTCTCTCGTAATAGCTGAAAAATCAAGGGCACCGCTCGGGCATACGCTTACACACCCGCCACATCCGTCGCAGTCTATATGTGAGAAGATAAGTTTTTTTTCTTCATCAATTTTAAGTATTGCGTTGGTAGGGCATACATCTACGCAGTTACCGCAGGTTTCTTGCAAAACCCTTCCGTTATATTGACAGAGGTTAATATCATATGTTATATAATTTCTGTATTCATAAATTCCAGTTCTTTTATTTAAAATTTCGTGGGTTTTTTCTATTCCAATATCAAGCGGATCTACTATTCCTCTTTGTTTGTATGCGCTCTTTGGTGCATTAAACCATACGGCTTGGTCTACGACAAGGTTTATTATGTCGCCGTTTTTATCTATGGTAAACTCTAAATTTCCTATTGTTCCTTTAATGTCTTTTATCCATTGAGGCAGTGCATAATACACTTCAAAATTTTCCGGATTTATTTTTTCAGCTTCTTCTTTTATGCCTATAATTAATAATCTATTGCCGATTTCTTTTTGATATTCGTTATATTTGGCGTTATCAAATTTAATGCTTCTTATTTTGTATAATTTTTCAATAGCATTTATTTTATTAATAATTGGGTCATGCGAATTATTTATATAAAAATCGATTTCGGGTGCGTATATTTCGCACTCAATTTCTTTAGAGTTGGATATAATAGCTTTTGTTGATTTATTAGTGGTATGAATTATGCTTTCCGGCAGTGGAAATTGTAGTTCGTTTGAAAAATATACAAATTCATTCATATTGAACCTTTTTTATTGATAAAAACATTATAACAGCTTAAAACTTATAAAAAGCTTAAATAGTAAAATATATGTATAATATAAAGCACTTTAATGGCACAATTTTCTGTTTTAATAAAATTTAAGGGTTTATTAATGAAAAAAATATTAACTTTTTTACTTTTTCTTTTTATTGTTGTTATTTATTACTTCAATAGCCCTAAAAACGAGTATGTAATAGGCTCATCGTTACCTCTTAAAGGTATTATGCAAGAGATGGGAAATTCCGTAAAATTAGGAACTGAAGTAAGTTTTAAATTTTACGGAGATGGATTTGAAAAAAAGATAAAATATGATTTTTTGGATGATAAATATGAACCAAAACTTACAAAAGAAAATATAAAAAAACTTTATAAAAAAAATGTTTTTTTATTATATGGAATAGTGGGAACGCCAACGGTTAAAGAAATTTTACCTTTTTTGAATGATAATTCAATTTTTTTGTATGCACCATTTACAGGAGCCGAATTTTTAAGAAAAAATCAATATGTAATTAACTTCAGAGCTTCATATAAAGATGAAATAAAAAAAATAGTGAATTATTTATTAAGCAAAAACATAAAAAAAATAGCTGTTTTTTACCAAAATGACGAATACGGAAATGAAATTTATTTTCATACCTATAAAATACTTAAAAAGAAAAATTTAAATCTAACTGCAGTTGGAACATATAAAAGAAATACCTTTTTTATAACATCTGCACTAAATGAAATTTCTCATAACAAACCGCAGGCAATTATTATGGGTAGCACATCAAAAGTTAGTGCTATGTTTATTAAAAAATACAGAAAAATTGATCCAAATGCAATTTTTTGCACGATTTCATTTGTAAATCCAGATAGTTTGGTTGAACTTTTAAAAAACACTAAAAATATAATTTTTTCAGAAGTTGTTCCATATTATAATGATAAAAATTTACAAGAAGCAGTAAAATTTAAAAGAGAACTAAAAAAATTATTTCCAAATCAAAAACCTACTTTTTTTGCATTTGAAGCTTATTTGGCAAATAAAATTTTGTTAAGAGCGTTTGAAAAACTTACTTTTCCTTATACACCTTCTCATTTAATAAACATCATTAAAAATACACCAGAAAATTTTTTAAAAGGTATTAATATAAAATATAGGAATAATCAATTATTAAATAAAACATATTTATTTATTTTTGAAAATCATAAATTTAAAGAGATACAATGAAGTTTTTAGATAAATTAGAGTTTTTTGTAAAAACAAAGCTTTTAATATTTGTTATTCTCTTTGCTATGATAACAATCATAGTTTTATCACAATATTCAATTTTTACTTTTAAAAACGATATTGATACATTATTTCAAAAACGAACCGTTCCTGTAGTTAAACTTGAAAATATAAAAGATTTATACAAAATAAACATTTATGAAACAATTAATCAGTATAAAAAAAATGAAATTAATTTAAAACAGGCCAAGGAAGTAATTTCATTGGCTAAAGAATTAATAGAAAAAGAGTGGAAATGTTATTTAAACGAACAGATGCCCACAACTGGATTCGAGGCACTGGTAATAGAAAATATTTTAAAATTAAAAAGTAGAATAAACAAGCAAATAGAGAAGTTTTTAAATGTTTCTAAAGTAGATTATGAAACATTAAAAAACAATATAAATACGATTAATATTTATTTGTCTGATATTATTAATGCAAATATAAAAAAAGCAATTGAACAAAAAAACAAAACAGATAAAAGATTTGATTTTGTAATAAAGGCATCAGTAATTAGTATAATTATTGTTTTTGTTTTTAGTATAACACTAATAATTTTAATTGTTGAAAATTTCAAAAAAGTCCATATAGAATTAGAAGAAAAAGTAAAAGAAAAAACAAAGGAATTAGAAGAAATAAATATTAATCTTGAAAAAAGAATTAAAAAAGCTGTTGAGGAAAATAGACGAAAAGATAAAATAATGTTTCAACAAAGTAAACTTGCAGCCATGGGGGAAATGCTTCAAAATATTGCACATCAGTGGCGTCAGCCTTTGGGAAGTATATCTTTAATTCTTCAGTCAATAAAATTGAAAAATGAAATGAATAAACTTACGCCTGCGTATATAGATCAAAAAACAGAAGAAGCATTAATTCTAGCCGATAATATGTCAAAAACAATAGATGATTTCAAAAATTTCTTCAGACCAGATAAAACTAAGAAAACTTTAAGTATAAAAGAGTGTATATGTCATTCAAAAAAACTAATTTCCCATTTGTTAGAAAAATATAATATAAAGATTGAAATTAAAATTAAAGAAGATATTAAGATTTTGGGTTATAAAAACGAGCTTTCACATGTGTGTTTAAATATGTTGAATAATGCAATAGATTCTTTAAAAGGAAGCGAAATTGCAGATAAGAAAATTTTAATTGTTGTGAAAAAAGAAAAAAAAGGTATAATTATTAGTATAATAGATAATGGAGGCGGCATAAAAGAAGAATATATCGAAAAAATTTTTGAACCATATTTTACTACCAAACTTAAAGACAAAGGTAGTGGAATAGGGTTGTATATGGCCAAACAGATTATTGAAGAACATATGGGAGGAAAAATAAAAGTTATAAATATTAGACATAAAATGGGAACTGATACAATGTATAATTGTGCAATGTTTGAAATTACTCTTCCTATAAAGGATATGAATGAAAAATTATGATATTTTGAAAGAGTTTAATGTTTTATATATTGAGGATGATACAAATCTTTTGAAAAATTTGAGTGAAATTCTGGAAGATTTTGTAAAAAATATTTATATAACTGATAATACAACAGATGCATATAAAATATTAAAAGAAAAACATATCGATGTAATAATTAGCGATATTTTAATAGGTGATAAAAATGGGCTTGAATTTATTTTATTTCATTTCTCAAACAAAATGGAATTAATATTCCGTTTATTCTTACTACAGCATATACCGAAACCGACTATCTTCTTGATGCAATTAAATTAAAAGCAGTTAATTATCTTGTTAAACCCATTAAAATTAAAGAATTACTAGATAGTTTATATGAAGTTCTATTGCCCAAATATCAGGAAAAAGAACTTGTAAATAGCACACTACTTTTTAAAATAGCTTCAGTTATTTGTGAAAGTAAACAGCTTGAAGTAATAAAAATAATAGTAAAAAATTTAGATGAGGAATATACATTTTCTTTGTCTTATAATGATATTATGGAGGAAATAAATATAAGCAAACCAACTCTTATTAAGCTTTTTAAAGATTTACAAGATAAAGACGTGCTTCAAAAGCTTCCAAAAAGAAAATATAAAATCAATATAAATAAACTAGATGAACTTTTTATACATTCAAATCTGAAATAACCCTGTTTTTTCCTTGTTTTTTTGCCTCATACAGAAATGAATCTGCTCTTATAGTTATTGTGTTAATTGAATCATTATCCTTAAGTTCTGTAACACCAAAACTGCAAGTAAGTTCTTTAATTATAGGAAATTCATGTAGTTCGATTATAGTTTTTAATTTTTGAGCTATTTGAAAAGCTGTTTTAATTGAAGTATTCGGAAGAATAATGATAAACTCTTCACCACCCCATCTTCCAAAGATATCTGTTTGTCTGATATTTTTTTTAATTAATTTAGAAAGCTCTATAAGAACTTCATCACCCACTTTATGGCCAAACGTATCGTTTATTTTTTTAAAATTATCAATGTCAAAAAATATTATACTTAAAGGAAGTTTATATTTTTTTGAAAGTTGTATTTGTGTTTTTAAAGATAAATCTATTTTATATCTATTGTAGATATCAGTTAATGAGTCATAGAAGGAAATTTTTTTAAGTTCTTCTTCAAGTTTATGGCGTTTTTTAATTTCTTGTTTCAATCTTATTATCCAATATATAAATAACAAAGTAATAATTGTCCCTATAATAATAGCACTTGTTAATACTTCTTCTAAGCTAAAACCTGTTTGATATTTTACATATATCCATTTGCCGTAAATTTTTTCTTTATCTTTTATAGTAATTGTATCAATAGCTTTATTAATTGCAGTTAGAAGAGGTTTGTAATCATTTCTTATCATAAATTGCATTTTAAATTCCAGAGGGGTTTTCCCTGAAATTTTTAAATTTGCGAATTCATATTTGTTGATATTGTAAATCAAAACGGGCATAATATCTATAGCGGCGTATGCTTTTCCATCACTAACCATCTCAAGTGCCGTTTTTATATCTTTTACTTCTAATATGTTGTAATTTGGATATCTTTCTTTTAAAAGTTTTGCAGCGGTGTAATTTTTCCCAACTAATATGATCTTATGTTTTAAAAATTTCATAGATGCAATATAACCTACATCGTTTCTTGTAGCAATTGCTATAGGAAATACAGCATATGGCTTTGAAAAAATAGCATATTTTTCCCTGTCTTTTGTTTTACTTGTAGATAATGTAATATCTGCTTTTTTATTTTGTATTTTTAATAAAACATTTTCCCATTTATCTGTAATCATACATTTTGATTTTATATTTAATTTTTGTTTGATTAATTGCCAGTAATCAATTGAAATTCCAGAAATATGGCCATTTATTTTAGTGTTAAATGGTGCCCAATTTGGAGTAACTATACATTTTATTGTATGTGTTTTTATAAAATTTTTTTCTATAGAAGATAACGCAATTGACTTAGAATGTGAAAATGTTAAAAAAATTAAAAAAATATAAAAAAATACTTTCATAACCCCCACCCTTTTTGCATTATGAAAGTATATATAATTTTTTTGAGAAATTAAAATTTATAATTAAGATCTGAGACAATATTATTTCTACCTCGTTTTTTTGCTTCATACATAAAAGAATCTACTCTTATTAAAACTGAATCGGCTGTATCTTCTTTCGTAAATTCTGTGACACCAAAACTACAAGTTAAACGTCCTATGTATTTAAAATTATGATTTTCTATGATGGATTTTAGTTTTTTTGCAACTTTAATGGCTTGAATTAGTGAAGTATTAGGTAAAATTATTATAAACTCTTCTCCACCCCATCTTCCAAAAATATCATATTCTCTTAAATGGGCCTTTATTAAGTCCGCTATTTCTTTAAGAACGATATCACCGGCTTTATGTCCGAAGTTATCATTAATTTTTTTAAAATGATCGATATCAAAAAATATTATACTTAAAGGTGTTTCGTATCGTTTCGAGTAAGAGATTTGCTGTTTAAGGGCAGTGTCGATTTTATATCTATTAAATATGCCTGTTAAAGAATCAATGATTGATAATTTTTGAAGTTCTTTTTCTATTTCTTTTCTTTTTGTTATTTCTTTTTTTAATAATCTAATCCAGTATATTAAAGCCAAAATAATTGTTAAAGAGATAACAATAATACTTAATACCTGTTTAAGACTATAACCTGACTGATATGTAACCTGGATCCATTTTTTATAAATTGCTTTTTTCTGTTTATCTGTGATTGTATCTATTGCTTTATTTATCGCAGATGCTAGTAATTGATTATTATTGGATAGCATAAAACGCATTTTAAATTTCCAAGGAGTTTTACCTGCAATTTTTAAATTTGCAAATTCATATTTATTTATATTGTAAACTAATACCGGCATAATGTCTATTGCAGCAAACGCTTCACCTTTACTTACTAGTTCAAGTGCTTTTTGAGTATTTTCAACTTCTATTATTTTAAAACTAGGGTAGTATTTTTTTAATAAATTATCAACAGTATAATTTTTACCAACAGCTATTTTTTTATTTTTAAGGAACATCATAGACCCAATAAAGCCTACATCGTTTTTTGTAGCAATTGCAATAGGAAACGTCGCATAAGGTTTTGTAAAAATGGCAAATTTTTGTTTTTCTGGAGTTATGTCTGTTCCTAATGTAATATCCGCCCTTTTACTTTTTATAGCGTCTATTACACTTTCCCATGTAGGCGCAATAATACAATGAGATTTTATATTAAGTTTGTTTTTAATAATTTTCCAAATATCAACCGAAATACCTTCAAGTTGTCCGTTCTTGAAGGTATTAAAAGGAGCCCATGTTGTAGTTGTAATGCATTTAAATGTATGAGATTTAATATAATTTTGTTCTTTTTTATTTAGTGCAACATCGTTTGCAAATAATAAAACCACACACAACACCATTAAAAGTTTTTTCATAAAAATAGACCTTTTAATATATATTTAATATATTATACCTCAAATTTAGTTAAAAGTAAAATTTACATTATCAAACTGCGCGTTATAAGGAATAATTTTTATTATTTCTCCGGCTTTTATGTGTTCTCTGCCTTTGTTTAAAAGCATAATTGAATTTGATTGTATTAAAGGCGTAAGCATGCCTGAGCCGTATTTGTATCCATTAAAAACTTCCCATTCCCCGTTTTTGTAAAATCCAAGGATGGTATGATCTTTTTTGGGATTTACTTTAAATTCTGTTTTGTTTACAGCATTAAAGGATTGAAAATAGTATTTATTTGCCCCATTTAATTTTTTAAGTGTAGGAATTGCCAGGCAAAATGTATTTATATAAGCACTTAGTGGATTTCCAGGCATTGCAAAAACTAAAGTATTTTCCATTTTTCCAGCCATGGTAGGGCGCCCGGGTTTAACCATAATTCCATGAAAAAACTCTTTTAGTCCGTTTTGCTTAAAAGCCTCATATAAATAATCTGCATCGCCAAAACTGATACCACCGCTTGTTATTATGACATCATATCTGTTTTTTAGATTTTTTATGTATTCTATTGTTTTTTCAAGTGAATCGGGAATTAAACCTATGATATCACTTTCAAATCCAAATTTTTTTAAAAGTGCGTGAATTGAGTATGAATTAATATTGTAAATTTCTTCTTCGTCGGCATTTTCCCAAGGTTCTTTTAATTCGTTTCCGGTTGAAAGAATGGCGATTTTTAATTTTGTATATACCGGAATATTTACAATTCCCTGACTAACAAGCATAGCGATTGTTTCAGGCGTAATGATTTCTCCTTTTTTAATTAAAATTTTCCCTTTTGTTATTTCCTCACCTTTTAGCCTTACGTTTGCACCTTTTTTTATTTCCGGAATAACAATATATTGATCGGTGACTTCTTTACATTTTTCAATAGGTATTATTGTATCTAATCCTTCAGGAACTTTCGCACCCGTCATTATGCGGACGCATTCGTCTTCTTTAATATTAAAATTATCATATTTATCACCCGCATAAATTGTCTTAATTACTTTTAATTTTTTGTGTTTAGAATGTTTAAAAGCAAATCCGTCCATTGCAGAATTTGTAAAAATAGGTGAATTTCTTTTTGCAATTATGTCAACTGCTAAAATTCTATTTAAGGCATTATTTATATATATATTTTCATGAATATTTTTAAATTCAACATTTTGTAAACATACTTCCAGGGCCTGTGAATATGATATATTGTCTAATATAGTCATTTTTTTCCTTTCAGTTTTTTTAAATAGAGTTCCTTAAATCGTTTATTGGCAAAATCCTGAATTTCATTTTCAAGCTGTTTGAAAACTTCTATATATTCTTTCGCTTTTTCTGTTAATGTTGTTCCACCTTTTACACCTTTTTCAACTATAACTAGTTCATCTTCAAGATTTTGTTGCAGAATTTTAATATGATTCCAAGCTTTTTTGTAGTTTAGACCCATTTTTTCCGCTGCTTTTGCTATTGATCCTTCTTTTTCAATAAGCTCAAGTATTTCAGTTTTTCCTTTTCCAAAAAGTAGCTCACCTTTAGAATCTTCTATCCATATTTTGGTTTTGATATAAGCACGAGGGCGTTTTTTTTCTTTAAACACTCCGAGTTCGCAGTAAATAACCTCAAATCCGTTATCTTTAATGGCGCTTCTTACTTTTTTGAGGTTGTATTTTTCGGCGAGCCTTCTTGCGTCTTTGCAGTAAACCCTCTTTTTTTCATCCGAAAGTTTTTGCAGTTCGTCAATAATTTCTTTTTCATAATTTTCGGTAAAATCAAGCTTTCCGAATTGTCCAAGCCCACAATCTGTAATTCTTACACCCATCTCATCTGCCGTTTTACCAACTACTATAGGTTCAACGCCCGCTTTTTTTGCCACGACATAAGCTTTTGCACATGTAAGTTTGTTTTCTTCATTTTTGTATTTTTCAATCAGCTCTTTTATCATATTCATTTTATCTCCTTAATTTTACACTTTTCATTTTATACTTCTTTTACCCTCCACTCATGTGTGTATATGTTCATTTTATCACCTCTTGCAAAACCTATAAGTGTTAAGTTGAATGTATCGGCTATTTTAGCACCGAGGCAAGTTGTAGCGGTTCTTGAAATCAGTATCGGAATTTTATGCATTACAGCTTTTACGATCATTTCGCTGCTTAGTCTTCCGCTTACCATCATGATACCTTCAGCGGGATTTAAACCGGCCATAATGGCTTTTCCTACAGCTTTGTCAACTGTTGAATGTTGAGCAATGTCTTCTGCATCGAAAAAATTATTTTCATTAAAATAGAGTCTTGCGGTATGAACGCATCCTGTTTGTTCATAAAGAGGGCATGATTTGTAAAAGTTACTCATCTGTTTGGAAATTTCAAAAGGGGTTATTGTTTTTTTTGAATTTATTTTTTCTGCTTCAATTTTTTCGGGATCGATATTTACGTTTGAAGTTACGCTTTTTCCACATCCGCTGACAATTATTGCTTCTTCGTTTAGTTTTTTTATTTTTTGGGTATTGGCTTTTGCCGTCACGTCTATTATGAGGCCTTCATTTTTAAGCTCTATTTTTTCAATATCGTTTATTGAATTTATAACTCCTTCACTTATCAGATATCCTATGGCAAGCGCTTTAAGATCAACTGGTGTTGCCATCATTGATACGGCTTTTTCGCCGTTTACGAATATATCCGTTCTTATTTCCCTGATTAACGTATCTTCGAAATCGAACTTTTTGCCGTTCTTTACTTTTTTGATTTTAAATTTTGAAACAGGTTCCATATTAAACCTTTGTTTTTTTAATATAGTATCAAAAAAGTTAAAAGTTTTTTTTATATTTATAAAACTTTAAGAATTATTTAAGAAAAGTGAGCTATAATTCATTCATGCTGTAAGGTCTGGGGTCCAGACAAACACATGAAGCAGCGTCTTCTAATAGCTTCATGATGTATCTAGCAAAAATCAGAAAATAAACTTGTTGTTAATTTTAAGTAGGAAGTAAGTAGTGTGTAGTGTGCAGTTTAAATTGAACATTGCTTACCGGTATTAATTTTTATATTCTAGTCATTACATATTATTAATTAAAAAGGACGTAAAATGAATAAAAAAATAGACTGCCGAAATATGGCTTGTCCTCAACCTGTGCTTGAGACTAAAAAAGCTCTTGAAGAGATGGATGAAGGAATACTTGAGGTTCTTGTAAATTCAGTTTCATCCGTTCAAAACGTAAAAAGATATGCAATGAATAACGGATTTGAACCGAAAGTCGAAGAGCTTGAAAATGGAGATACGTTAATAACAATCGTTAAGGGTTATGAGTGTGCTATTGTTGCGGATGAAGAAGATGAGGAGAAATTTTTAAACAAATCTCTATTTATTAAAACGGACAAAGTCGGAAACGGAGAGCTTGGAAGTATTCTTATGAAAGGGTTTTTAAAAACTACGCTTGAGTTTAAAAAACTGCCTAAAAACATTATTTTCGTAAACGAAGGCGTGTTTTTAACCACAAAAGAAGAAAATGCCGAAGTAATAGAAATACTCAAAGAGTTTGAAAAAAGAGGTGTAAAGATTTATTCGTGCGGTCTATGTATGAATCACTACAATATCTCTGCCGAAGATTTAAAAGTAGGGGAAATCGGAAACGCATACGATACGATGGATATGCTTTTACATACTGAAGTTATAAGTTTATAAGGAATAAAATGAAAAGAAGAGACTTTTTAAAAACAGGTGTGGCTTTAGGTGCGGTGGCTGCTATGCCTAGTGTTGTCAGTGCAAATGATGAGGTTAGAAGATTTAAAGTGAATTACGCTTTTGATATCAGATATTACGAAAAGGAATACCCTGCAAGGCTGTGGAATCCTCTGCCTTTTAACGCTGATTATCAGAGGGTTAAGTTTTTGAAATTTGCGGGAAATTATAACGATTACGATATCAATTCAATGAACGAATACAACGCAAACACGTTTTATGCCGAGTGGAATAAATCACCTAATAAAAAACTTGCATACCTTGAAATGATAATCGAAACTAAACCAAGAAGTGTGTCGATTGAAAAAATAGAAGAAGCAAGCAAACAAAACCTGCCAATACCGGAAGATGTGAAAAAGTTTTTAAAACCGACCGAGCATATTCCGACAACAGGAATTATTAAAGCTCTGGCTGATAGAATCACACATGGTAAAACCGACAGATTCGAAAAAGTAAAGGCAATTTATTACTGGTGCACAAAACATACGTTCAGGGATTCAAAAGTTGTAGGATGTGGTAAGGGTGATGTGAATAAAATGGTAACGCAAAAAGATATCGAAGATATCTACAAAAATGGATACTATGGTGGAAAATGCACCGATTTAAGCTCACTTTTTACAGCGCTTACAAGAGCTGCCGGTATTCCTGCAAGGGAAGTGTTCGGAATCAGGCTTGGTAAGAGCCATTTTTCTAAAGCGCTTGGAAAAAGCGACAAAAACGGCTTTGCAGATATTACTACATGGCAGCACTGCAGGGCTGAATATTACATTCCGGGAGCCGGCTGGATTCCGACTGATCCGGCGGATATTACAAAACTTGAACTTGTAGAAGGCAGAAAATACGACGATCCGAAAGTGCAGGAGCTTATCAAAAGATACTTGCATTCGTGGGAAATGAACTGGGTGGGATTTAATCACGCAAGAGATTTCGTGCTTTATCCTAAACCGACTCAATATCCTCTTAATATGTTTGGATATCCGTATGCTGAAGTTGAAGATGAGGTGCTTAATTATTATGTTCCTAAAAGTTTTGCTTATAAAATTACATCACAAGAGTTGTTTTAATGATAAAGTATATAAATTGTAAAGATTTGCCGTGCCCAGAACCAGTGCTCAGAACAAAAGACGCGCTTGAAGAGATGGAAGAGGGAATACTCGAAGTTGAAGTAAACTCTTTCTCTTCCATTCAAAACGTAAAAAGATTTGCCCAAAACCTGGGGCTTTTTGTTGATACGAAAAAAGAAGGAAAAAATACAATAATTAGAATAGTAAAAGGTTACGAATGTGGGCTTGACTTGTCACAAAATGGTGGAGTTGATAAGGAAAGCAAATCGTTTTGGGCGTTGATAGCAGGAGCTGTTGTAACTGCAGTCCTTGCAAGCACATGTTGTTTAGGCCCTCTTTTATTTTTAGTATTTGGTATGAGTGTCGGAAGTTTGTCTTTTTTACATATTTTTGCGCCGTATAGGGAATACTTTACGATAGTGGCGGTTATAATTATTGTTTATCTATGGTGGAATTATTTTTTCCGCTTACGTAAAAGACCTGTATGTGAAGGAAGTATTTGCAAAAATTATGTGAAATATTTGAGTATCGGGACGTTATTTGTTGCTATAATGCTAAGCTATCCATACTGGGCTCAGTATTTATTCATAGGAGAATAATATGAAGAAATTTTTTATTGGGCTTATATTAATAACATCAGTTTTTGCAGCTGAAAAAATTGTAATAATAAAAATTGAAGGCATGACGTGTCCTTTATGCACGAGTGCCATTAAAAGAAGTCTTAAAACCACACCCGGTGTAGTAAAGGCAAAAGTTCTTTTAAGCACTAAAAAAGCGAAAGTTGTGTATGATGACACCAAAACAGATACGTCAAAACTTTTACATGCCATTGAAGTGGTGGGGTATAAGGGGAAAGTGGTTGAAGTTGTGAAGTAGCTAAGTTGTGAAGTGGATAAGTGGATAAGTTGTGAAGAAATTTATAAAAAAATTTAAAGGAGTGAAAATGAAAGTATTATTTATATTCAATAGAGAACCTTATGACGGAAGCGATGTGGCTTGGAACGGACTGAGACTTGCTAAAAATATGCACGGGCGCGGACACGACGTGAGAATTTTCCTTATGAACGATTCTGTGGATTTGGCGAGAGACTGCAATAAAAAACCGGATAATTACGACAACGATCTTGTGGCAATGCTTAAAGAAATGTATCAAGACGGCGTAAAACTGAAAGTCTGCGGAACATGTCAGGCAAGATGCGGAATTTACAAAAACGAGCCGTATTTTGCACCGGAAATTAAAGCCACTATGAACGATTTGGCTGACTGGGTAGAAGAGTGTGACCAGGTGCTGACTTTCTAATGAAATTTAATAAGCTGGTAAAGGACGGCAATGCTAAAATTAAATAATGAAGCCAAACTTACGAAATACGTTCGAGCAGCTGGATGAGCGGGGAAACTGGCTCCGGAGGAGCTCAACGACACAACCTGCGTTTTAGGATGCAATAATGAAAACCTGCTTGTAGGATTTGAAGGCAATGAAGATGCTAGTATTTATAAAATAACCGAAGATATTGCGCTTGTTCAGACGGTCGATTTCATAACGCCTGTGGTTGACGACCCTTTTGTTTACGGGCAAATTGCCGCTGCTAATTCGCTTAGTGACGTATTTGCCATGGGTGGTGACGTTAAAACGGCACTCAACCTTGTGGGATTTGATTCGTGTCATCACGATAGGGAAGTATTAAAAGAGATTTTAAAAGGCGGTGAGGATAAAATAAACGAATGTGGAGGCGTTCTTGCCGGAGGCCATACGATTGAAACGCCTGAAATGCTTTACGGGCTGAGTGTTACCGGAGTGGTTCATCCTGAAAAAATGATAAGAAACAATACTTTAAACAAAAGCGATGTAATAATCCTTACTAAACCTCTGGGAATGGGGATACTTACAACCGCTATAAAAGCTGATCTGGTAAGTGACGAAGTAGCAGGCGAAGTTGCCGAAATACTAAGAACGCTAAATTATAAAGCAAGTATTATTGCAAGGGAAGTCGGAGTAAGCGCAATGACGGACGTTACGGGCTTCGGACTTCTTGGTCATCTTTATGAAATGAGCGGCAAGAAATTCACAATTGAGGTAGAGTTTGACAAAGTGCCATTTATTAAAGAAGCGATTAACCAAGCGAGTATGGGAATCATACCTGCCGGAAGCTACAATAACCAGATATTTGTTGAAAAATATGTGGAATTTGTTAGAAATCTTAGTTTTGAAGAACAGATGATTTTGTTTGACGCACAGACAAGCGGAGGACTTTTAATTTCACTTCCTCAGGAAAAAGCAGAAGAATATCTAAAAAGAGCCGGGAATGAAGGTGTTTTTGCAAAAGTTATAGGAAACGTGAAAGAGAAAGAGGATAAATTTATAAAAGTGGTGTAATTTAATGGAAAATTAAAATTGTTTCTTTTGATGAATTTAATAATTTGAGGAAAAATTGCTTTGAGAAAACATTTGCAGCGTAGCGGTCGAAATTTCTGTGAAATTTCGGGAACCATAGCGAAGCCGTTTGAAAAAAGTAATATTTCTTAAATAAGCTGATTATTGTTTATTTTTCGTTTATTGCTTTGGCGATAAGCTCAAGCGGGTGTTTGAATATTTTATTATCTCCCGCTTTGTCGAGCTGTTCTGTTATCTGCATTCTACAGGCGCTGCATTCCGCACTTACAATATCAGCGTCCACAGCTTTGATGACTTCTGCTTTTTTCTGTCCGGCTTTTACCGCAAGGTCGAATTTTTCCGTCTGTATTGTGATCCCTCCGAATCCACAGCACATATCAGGATCGCTCATTTCGTTTATCTGATAAACCTGAGTAAGCAGGCTTCTTGGTTCTTTTTTAATATTAAACACTCTACCGAAATGGCATGAGTTGTGGTATGTTATGACTTCTGGCTGTCTTTTTTTATTTTCAAGTTTGGCTTTCAGGTCTGTGTGTTTATAGAGCCATTCGGTTGTTCCAAAGATTTTGGATTTTATTTTTTGGTGTCTTTTAGCCCAATTTTCATCCATATGTGCGTGGATGTATTCTTCGTAGTCTTTTTTCAGCATTGCGGTGCAAGTGGCTTCAGGCACAATTATTGCGTCGACTTGGTCTATAAAACTTTCGAAATATTCTATGTTGTATCTGATAAGCTCTTCCGTTGTTTTAAAATCCCCGGTAAAATACGCAGGCGCTCCGCAGCAGAGCTGTTTTTTGGGAATAAATATATCGATATCAAGGAATTTTAGAAT
Organism: Nautilia lithotrophica; assembly: GCF_054656815.1. NCBI lineage: Bacteria > Pseudomonadati > Campylobacterota > Epsilonproteobacteria > Nautiliales > Nautiliaceae > Nautilia > Nautilia lithotrophica. The sequence continues at coordinate 568,073 of NZ_BAAHXN010000001.1, read as the reverse complement.
GCTTACAAGTGCGTCACCGACTTCCGTATAGTTATAGTTTGCCATACATCCTATAAAAATAGCCACTCTTTTTTTTGGATTTTGTGCTGGTATTTTTTCAGGGTATTTTTTAAGAAAAGATTTTTGTTTCATGGAAGGCAAGAGTCTTCCTTTTTTAAGCATAGGTATGTTAAAGCGGCTTCTCATAGCGTTTTTATCGGCTTCTATTTTAAATCCGCATGTTTGGAACATATAACCCAGTTTGCTTACGATATCGTATGCCCATCGGTTTTTAAGTAAAAAGAAAAAGGCTCTTTTAAACCAAGCTATTCCATATTTTTCAGCAATTTTTGCCCTTACGTTTTCAATCATAAAATCTGTAGGAAGTGAGTTTGGACATACTTCAACACACTGATTGCATAAAAAACAGCTTTCAAATATGTCTTTGGCGTTTTTGTCAAGTTCTATTTCACCTTCTTCTACGCCTTTTAAAAGATCTAAAAAACCCCTTGGAGATGTGGTTTCGTCAGGATTTATTCTATGGATGGTGCACCCCGGAATACATTTACCGCATTTAATGCACATATCGGAAACGTCGGAAAACTTAAACAAAGCAGTTCCTTTTTGAATTGCAATTTATCATACTATTTTAATAATGTCAATAGTGAATGGATAATAAAAAAAAGGGGTCTCTAAAAAATCAAAAGATTTTTTAGAGTATAGAGAGAATTGAGATATAGTGATAGACACGAAATCATTCTCAAACCATAATAACTTACTAACCTTTAATTAATTTCAATAACTAATACACCAATATACAATTAAATTCAATAACCTTAACAACTTTTAAAACTGCAAGAATGTGATATAATTTTCGCAAAAAAGGTAAAAAGTGCTCGAATACTGGCAACATATCTACTCTCATTTTAATCCAGTAGCTTTTGATTTGGGTATATTTAAAATTCACTGGTATGGAATAATGTATGTTTTGGCGCTTGTTACGGGATACTGGGCGGCTATTAAATTTGCAAAACTTGAGGGAATTAATAGAAAAATCATAGATGAATATTTTATATGGGTTGAAATAGGTATTATTCTTGGTGCGAGAATAGGGTATTTTGTGTTTTATGTTCCTAATAACGGGTATTATCTTAGTCATCCATGGGAGATGTTTAACCCTTTTAGAGGCGGTGAGTTTATTGGAATCAGGGGTATGAGTTACCACGGGGCGGTTATTGGTTTTACAATTGCTACGCTTTTATATTGGAAAATAAAAAATGTAAATATGTGGAAAATACTTGATATTGTTGCATTGGCAGTGCCTGTTGGATATGTTTTTGGAAGGATAGGCAACTTTTTAAACCAGGAACTTTTCGGTAGGGTTACAGATGTGCCTTGGGGAATTTATGTAAATGGTGTTTTAAGGCATCCGAGTCAGCTTTATGAGGCTTTTTTTGAAGGTGTGGTTGTTTTTGTGATTTTATATATTTATTATAAAAAATGGCGTAAGAATGATGGGGAATTGATTGCTTTATATGTTATACTTTACGGAATATTTAGAAGTATATGTGAGCTTTGGAGAGAGCCTGATCCGCAGCTTGGATTTATATTTATGCATTTTACAATGGGTGAAATTTTAAGCTTTTTTATGATTATTTTTGGAATGTTTTTATATATTAAAAGGAGAAGATTATGAAACTCGCTATTGTCGGCGGTGGTATAAGCGGGCTTAGTCTTGCATACTATCTGCAAAATGATTTTGAAATAAGTGTTTTTGAAAAAGAAAAATGGGGCGGTAAGGCATATACTGCAAAAGTCGGTAAATATTTAATGGAAGAGGGTGTTAACGGCTTTTTGAGCAACTCTCCTAAAACCATGGAACTTTGTGAAGAAATCGGAATAAAGCCGATAAAAGCCAATGAAAATTCAAAAATAAGATATATATATGATAACAAACTTATTAAAATCCCTCTAAAACCTTTGGATTTTCTGACAAGCGATATTCTTTCATTGAAAGGCAAGTTTGATGTAGCGATGGAATTTTTCAGAAAACCTGTATGTGACAGGGAAGAAAGTGTTGCCGAGTTTGCCACAAGAAGGCTTGGGGCTGAATTTAAAAGACGTATGATGACCCCTATGCTTGCCGGAATATACGCATCAACTCCTGAAATTACATCAATGAACGCAGCTTTTCCAAAACTAAAAAAAATAGAGTGCGAATATGGCTCTCTTTTTAAAGGAATGATAAAACTTAAAAGAGGAGGGCAGCCTACGGGTGAGCTTCATTCGTTTGAATATGGTATGAGCGAAATGATTGAGAAGTTAAAAGAAAAAACAAAAGCCCAGTTTATTAAAAAAGAGATTAAAGATATTGATGAATTAAAAGATTTTGATAAAGTTGTAATCGCTACGCCTGCATATGATGCTGCAAAAATTTTGAAAAAATTTGAAAAACTAAGTTCACTACTAAATAAAATTCCTTATAACCCGGTTGCGATTGTAGGGTTTGATTACGAGAGTATTTCGCCTGTGTGCTTCGGAATTTTGACGGTTGAGAATAAAACTCTTGGGATTTTAATGGATAAATATATTTTTCCTAACAGAAACGGAATACGTGCAATGGTTGGTGGTGCCAGATATCCGGATATTAAAGATATGAGTGAAGAGGAAATTATAGAAATAGCCGAAAAAGACGTTTATGAGATTATTAAAAACGCAAATCCGAAAATCAAATGGATAAAAATGCACAAAAATGCAATACCTAATTATTCATTAGGGCACCAGGATTTGGTTAAAAAAATTATGGATGAAGCAAAAAACGTTAATGTTTATTTAACAGGCAATGCTTATAATGGTGTCAGTTTTAATGATTGTATCAAAAATTCTTTTGAATTAGCTCAAAAAATAAAGGCTGAAAAATGATAGATAATTTAACGTTTCAGTTATTTGACTATTTTGATAAGATGCCGTTTATTGTAAGTTATATTGCTGGACTTTTATCGTTTCTTTCGCCGTGTGTTTTACCTCTTGTTCCGATTTATTTTTTTTATATTACGGGAATTAGTGCAAAGGAACTTAAAGAAAAAGAGCTTAGTAGTAAAGAAAGATTGAAAATATTTGTAAATTCTGTCCTGTTTATTGCCGGGTTTGCATCTGTATTTATTTTAATAGGTGCCGCAAGTGCAAATTTAATAGGCAATATTTTTGCATATAAATGGGTGAATGTTGTATTAGCGTTAATTATTATATTGTTTGGTATAAATGTTGCAGGTTTTATTAAGTTTAATTTTTTGCAGTATGAAAAAAGATTAAACCTTCAAAATGCAGGCGCATTTTTACTCGGTTTTTCATTTGCATTCGGTTGGACGCCTTGTATTGGGCCTATTTTTGGAACAATAATCGGTATGGCGGCTACTGAACCAGCAAGGGCTGTTTCTATGATGGTTCTTTATACATTAGGGCTTGCGACACCTTTTATTTTAATGGCATTATTTACCGTTTGGAGTATGAAATTAATAGATAAAATGAAAAGTTATATGGGTATAATTGAAAAAATTTCAGGATTTTTATTAATTGGTGTAGGAATATATATTTTATATAAAACAATAATGTAAATATATATAATTTATTCTTATATAAAATGTCAAATTTTTGTAATTTTTTACATTTAAAGTATAATAACGCGATAAAAAGAAAAGGAGTAAATATGAAAAAACTTTTAGCAGTAGTAGCAGTAGCTGGTTTTGCATTTGCAGGAAATTTTAATTGTGCAATGTGTCATAATGGTGGTATGGCTGTGAAATTAGATACAATGACTCCGGCAGAAATTGTTAAAAAAACAAAAGAATTTAAAGCTGGAAAAGGTAATCCGATGATGGTAAATGCCGTTAAAAATATGAGCGATGCTGATATTGAAGCGGCAGCTAAAGAATTTGGTAAAAAATAAATAGTTTATTTATAAGTTTGAAGGCAGATACTATTATATAAATATTCGTAGTATCTGCCTTAAAAATATGTATTTTAGTGACAGACACTTAGTGGTTGAATAGTCGGAAACGATAGTCGGAAATAGTGCCAGACACTATTATTAATAATAAAAACTCCCAAAAAGGGAGAAGAAATATTATTCGTGAGTAACAACTGGCATTGGAACTTCGTTTGCCAATGCTTTTTTAGGATCTCCATATTTTTTAAGCATTTTCATTCTGTAATCATAGATATCTTTCATTTCTCTGATATCTTGCATTACTTGGAATACACCATGCCAGTGAGCATAGTCAGGTGATCCCATAGCTGCACCATGTCTGAATCTTCTACCTTCATGATGCCATAGGTAGTAGTATAGTTTAAAGAATGGATCGCTCCATACATCAGATTTAATTAGACCTTTAGATTTAAGATCTTTCATCATTTTGTTTGCAAATGATTTGTATTGATTATATACAGTTACAGCTGCATCAATTCTTTGGAAATAGTTGTTTGTAAATGTTGCTTCGTGACATACCATACAAACTTTTTTCATTGCAGCTCTTGCTGCTTCTGGACCTTGAGGGTTACCTGCTTTAGGATTACCTCTAGTTACTGTGCTAGCAGTGATTTTTCCACCACCTTTCCAGAATGCCCAACCTGCAGTTTCATAACCACCAGTTCTTAAGAAACTATCAGGTGCCCAAAGGTTCCATTTTAGTCTAAGTGAAACGTTGTGTGTTGCTTTGTTTCCACCAATTTCAGCCATGTGACAAGTGAAACATGTTCCAGCTCTTACAGTTTTACCTGGGATTTGTTCACCAGTGTCAAATTTGTAATCTTCTTCATTTGTTTCAAAGATGTGTCCGTGAACAGAAGATTCGAATACTTCTTTCATTGGATGGTCAGGACCTAAGTGACAGTTGTTACAACTTGCAGGTTGTCTAGCTTCAGCTGCAGAGAATTTATGTCTGCTGTGACAAGATAGACAGTTTGAAACCCCACCATCTGGATAAAGTGCAGCAATACCATCATTTGGCCAAGTTGTTGCATCAGGTCTTCCGTTTTTGTCAAGTTTAATTGTAGTTCCGTGACATTGGATACAGATGTTTGCAACGTTTAGGTCTGCTACTCTTGGTGATTTTTCATTAGCTTGGAAAGTAGGACCATCTGTTCTGATACCTTTATTCATTGTCTTACCATCTACTAGGTAAGATTTGTTAGCACCTTTTAAACTTTCATAATGATATGAAAGTTTTGTCATTAGGTAACCATGTTTATTTTTAGGAGTTGCTAGCCATTGAGCTGCACCTCTTGAGTGTCCAGAGTTCATATATTCAGTAACTTCTTTTGCGTGACATTTTGCACAAGTTACAGAAGATACTGCAATTTGAACTGTCCAGTTGCTTCCTTGCATTGGGTGTGCTTTGAAAGCAGTTGGATAGTCTTTAGGAACAACGTGACATTCCACACATCCTACACCAACTTTTGCGTGTTTAGAATGTTGCCAGTCAGCTACGATACCAGGATCTTGAGCTTTGTGACACATTAGACATTGATCGTTTGTTACACCTTGCGGTTTAAAGTTTTTAAGCTTTTTGTAGTTTGGGTTTGAATCTAAGCTGTTTGCTGCAAATGCAAAACTTGCAATCGCTGCTACGCTTAACCCAGCCGTAAGTGCTTTTTTCATTTTAGCTCCTTGAGGATTTTTTTCTCTTTAGTATTGTAATTAAAAAAAGTGTCTCAAAAGTGCCACAGAAAGAAAAATTAACAAATTTTTAAAAAATTTTTGAAGTAATATTAAAAGAAAGAAAAGAAGAGTTTGAGGTTGTTATTTTACTTTTATACAATCTGTTTCTTTTTGTTTGTCAAATTCCCACCATTCTTTTTGAGACCAAGGTTTTAAATCTTTTAGTTTTTTCATTAAATATTCAAAATCTCTAGGTAGTAATGCTTGATCACCATCACTTAATGCTTCTTTAGGACAATTATGCATTTCTATGATTAATCCATCAGCACCTACTGCCATTCCGGCATATGCTAGAGCGCTTACAAACTCTCTTTTTCCTGCAGCATGAGAAGGATCGATAATAATAGGTAAATGCGTCATTTTTTGCATAATAGGCACTAGTGTGACATCCAATGTGTTTCTAACTGCAGTTTCATACGTTCTTGTTCCTCTTAAACATAAGATAACATTATTATTACCTTCACTCATAATATATTCCGCACTCATTAAATGTTCTTTGATTGTAGAAGCAATTCCGTTTTTTAATATTATTGGTTTATCTAACTTACCTATTTCTTTAAGGAGTGGAAAGTTTTGCATATTTCTTGCACCTATTTGAATAACATCAGCATATTTATATACTATATCTATATCATTAATACTCATAAGTTCTGTAACTATTGGAAGCCCTGTTTCTTTTTTTGCTTCCATTAACATTTTTAAACCTTCTTCACCATGACCTTGGAATGTGTATGGTGATGTTCTAGGTTTGTATGCGCCACCCCTTAACATATGAGCTCCATTTTCTTTTGCGATTTTTGCAAGATATACTACATTTTCAACCGTATCTACACTGCAAGGACCTGCTATAATAACCTTATGACCACCGCCAATTTTAATACCATCAACATCAATAATGCTATCTTCAGGATGGAAATCTCTACTTGCTCTTTTATAAGGGGCAGATACTTCTAGAACTTTTGCTACACCTGGTAGTGTGTGTAAAGGTCTTCCTGCTAAATCTGTTTTATCGCCAATAATTCCAATTACTACCTGTTTTTCACCTGGAGCTAAACTTACATCATGCCCCCATTTTTTTATTTGTTCAATTGTGCTATTTATTTCTTCTTGAGTTGCACCTATTTTCATTACTAAAACCATAATCATCCTTTAGAAAAATTTTGCTTATTATATCCAAAATAGTTTCAAAATCAACAATAAATTATATTAAATAATAATTTTTTTCTTTATAAATTACAAAATGTTATATCTTATGCTTTATGATATAATTTCATCAAAAAGCTTGGCATGAAGAAAAAGTTTTTAGAAAAATTAAAAATAGGAATAAGTAAACAAGAGTTCTTACATTATATAAAAGAGTTATATCCGGATTTTAGTTTTGAAAATGCAGTTGATTTTTTAAAATTTCAGGGGTTACCGCTTATTATTCAAGATGATATTGTAGTTTTAAAAACTGCAATAACACCTTACAAAGAATATGAATATTGTATTGTTGATATTGAAGTTAATAACTCTAAACCAAATATCGGTCAAGTTATAGAAATAGGGGCTGTTAAAATAAAAAACTTAAAAATTGTAGATACGTTTGAGTTTTTAATATATGCAAAAGAAGTCCCAAAATATGTTGAAAGAGTGACAGGTATTAATCAGGATATGTTAAAAAACGAAGCTACTCAGAAAGAAATTTTAAGAAAATTCAGACTTTTTTTAGCTGATAGTGTTTTTGTAGCGCATGCTGCTGATTTTGATTATAATTTTTTGGCTCATCAATTTGAAAAAGAAAATTTAGGTGAACTTTTAAATAGGTTTTTATGCACTTTAACTTTATCGCAAAAAACATTAAAAGCCGAAAGATATGGGCTAAAATATTTAATGGAAGAGTTAAAACTGCCAGAAGAAATACATCATAGAGCTTTAGGTGATGCCAAAACAACAGCAAGAATATTTTTAATGTGTCTTGAGAATTTGCCTGATAATATTATAACGGCAGAGGATTTAATAGAATTTGCAGCTCCTACTAAAAATAAATGTAAAAAGAAGAAAAAAAACAATTAATCGTTTTCTTCATATTTCTTTTTTAAATCATCTGTAAATAATACGACTTGATTTCTTCCATTTTCTTTGGCTTTATACAAAGCCATGTCAGCATATTTAATACATTCCCATCCTTGCTTACAATGTTCAGGATAAAGGCTTATTCCTATGCTTATAGTTTTTTGGATTATTGAATGATCTAATTGAACTCTAGTATTTTCAACATTTTTTCTTATTTTTTCAGCTAGTTTTAATGCATCTTCCGGGTGTTTTATGTTTTGAAGTATTATTAAAAACTCTTCACCGCCATATCTTATTACAATATCGCTTTTTCGAACATTATTTATTAAAATGTTGGCAAGTGTTTTTAGGACGGTATCTCCTGCTTTATGTCCATATGTATCATTTACCTTTTTGAAATAATCCATATCAATCATTAAAAATGCTATTTTTTCATTTCTCCTTTGCGCAGTTGCAACAAGCATAGGTAAAATATTTTCCAAATGTCTTCTATTAAATAAATTTGTTAACGGATCTTTTATCGATTGATTATGAAGTAATTCAAGAGTATATTTTGCTTCAATAATTGCTGATACTTCATTTAAATAGGCTTTTATGTATGGTAAGTTTTTATTTATATGCTCTTTTTCTTTTTGTGAATTTATGTTGATCTTTAAAATTCCTGTGAAATTTCCACTTGCGCTAAAAGGAATACATATATATTCATTTTCGCAGTAATGCATAGAACATACTTTTGGAAATTCTTGAGAATTTATGCTTTTTTTCAATCTATACGCACGACAATTTTGAAAATTTTCAAGGACGTCGCAACAAATATCGCCTTGTTTATATATCTCGAAAGTTGTGTTTTCCGAGTTATCTATACCTATAAGTGCAAAATTGTTAATTTTAAAGCTTAAAAGAACATCAACCAATCTGTTAAATATTTCATCAGTAGTATTATCTTCTTCGATCATATTTTTGAATTTAAAAATATTTGCGAGCTGTTCTATGGTTTCTTTAGCGTCGTTTAATGGATCATCTGATCTCTCTTTTTCAATTAAAGATGTATATTTTTCTTCTATTACACCAAAACTTTCTTTTAATTTTTCTAGAAAAACATTAAAAGAATCAACAAACTCTTTTGCTTCACCTTTTAATTTTGTATCTATTTGTTGATTAAAATCACCGCTTAATATTTTATGTGTTGATGTTTTTATTTTTTCTAATATTTCTAAATACGGAGTTAAAAAATAATTTACAATTAGAATAATAATAATTAAGGACACAAATGCAATAAAAATAAGTTGAATGAAAGTATCTTGAAGTTTTTTAAAGTAGTTATCAGCTTCAAAAACTATTTTAAGTGTTTCATTTTCCGAAAAAGGTAATAAAGTAGTAAAGGTTTTATGTTCATAATCTGAAATAATTGTGGTGTTTTTCGTAGTTTTATTTATAAATTTAATTTCTTTTATATGATGAGATTTTTGTATAATGTTTAAAAATTTGTTTTTATCTTTTACCTCTAAAAGAAGATCTTTTAATAAATTAGCTTCATTCTCAATAGTTGAATTAGAAAAGTTTAAAAAAGAATATCCTACAATCATAGTTCTTAAAATAGTTGAAATAATCATTATAAGAGCAATGATTAACAAAATTTTTTTCTTCATTCACATAACCTTTTTAATATTTGATCCAGTTTTTCACAAAATCCGTTTTCTTTAGAAATTATAAATAAATCTCTTGCAATATTTTTTTGAGTGGATATTTTAACATCTTCTACGCGAATATTAAAATCATCTAAAACTTGCATGATTGTGGAAACAATTCCTTTTTTATCTTTTGTTTTAAGTTTCATTGCAGCATAATTTTGTGAATGATTACAATCTATTTCAAATTCTTCTTTTTTAAAAGTTACTTTGTGTTTAATTTGTAATATGTTCTTAAATGCTTTTTCTATATATTCACCTATCAAAGGTAAGTCGAATTCTTCTACATTTTTATTGAATTCGATTTTAAAATATTTTAAATTTCCTATTTTATATATTGATAAATGATTTAATTCCAGTTTTGCAAGTTTATCCAAAAACCATCCTAATGAAAAATTTAATGAATCGTCTTTGACAATATGAATTATTAAATGTCTGTCATTATCAAATTTATATTTAAATTGCCTTGTATCTTTGATCCAATTAAGAATATTTAGTATTTCATTTACTGAGTTTTGTAAAAATAGCTGATTAGAAGGTGATGAAAGAACCTTTTTTTGGAATGATTTTGGTAAATTTTGGAATGATTCTTTTGATAATAAAAGTTTTTCTTTTCTTTTTCTTCCAGCGATTTCATTAATTAATTCTTTATTTTCAAGTGCGTTTAAAGTATTAAAATAAAGAGTTTTTAATAGAGATTCTTTAAAAGGTGTATATATACCTTCTCCTACGGCTTTTATATCTGCAATTGTCAAAAGATATAAAAGATTTAAAAATCTTTCAGTTTGAACTATTTCAGCAAACGATAATATAACTTTATCGTTATGTATATCTTCCCTTTGAGCAATATTGGACATTAGTGTATGATGTCTTACTAGTTTTGCTATTAATTCTGAATCCGGCATACCCATTTCATCAGCATATTCTTTTGCTATTTTTGCTCCTACGATGCTATGATCTTCTATTCTACCTTTTCCGAGATCATGAAATAGGGCGGTAAAACGTAAAATTGCTTTATCAGAATCGCTTAAATCATAAAATTCTTGTAAATGTTCTATTTCTTTAACCGTATATAATGAGTGTATGTCAACTGGATATTGGTGGTATCCGTCAAATTGGGCAAGATATTTGATTTTTTCAAATGCAGGAATTATTTTTTCAAGTTTTTTTGATTTATATAATGCAAATAATAATGGATAGAGATTTTTTTTATAAAAAAGGTCTTTTTTTAATTTTTTTGTAATTGAATATTTTTTTTCTTTTAAATTTGATACTATCGAAACATCATATTTTTCATAGTTTAATTCTATTAAAGATTTTAGAAGATCTTTAAAATTTTCTTTATTGTTAAATCTTGTATATATTGTTTCATCGCATATAAAGTAATCTTTTTTAACTCTTTTATTTTTCATTTGGGAAAATGTGTGTTTGTAAAGATATGGTTTAATGATTTTTTTTATGACTATAGATGTAAATGTATTTACATTCCAAAGTGCTTTTAGCAAATCTTTAATAAATTTTCTCTCAGCAGTAATTCTTGGTGAGTCGGAATATCCCATATTTAAAGCTATTTCTCTTTGATATGCAAGCAAAACTTTGTCTATTTTTTTCTTAGCTGCTAAATGAAGATACACTCTTACTTTAAATAAAAACTCAAGAGAAGTTCTATACTCTTTGAAATCTTCTTCACTGGCATATTTTGGCACAAGATAAGCATTGTTAGGATAATTGAAAATTACTTTATTTATCCAAAGCAGGGTATTTGAGTCCCTAATACCACCAAATCCGTCTTTAATATTTGGTTCCATGGATATAGGATATTTTTTATGACGTTCTAACATTTCATTGTATTTTGCGAGAATATATTCTTTTTTATTGTAGTTTCTTATTTTATTTAGTTCATTTTGAATTTCATACCATAAAAACTTGCTTCCGAAAATAAATCTGCTTTCAAGCATTGCAGTTTTAATCGTGATATCTTCGTTACTTGCCGGAAAAAGGTCTTTTAATTCATGGACTCTATGACCGATTTTTAATCCTAAATCCCAAAGCATTGTTATGTAGTTTTCAATAATCTGTTTTAGGTTATAACCATTAATGTCTTTATATACGATCATTATATCGATGTCTGAATAAATTGATAATTGTTCTCTACCGTATGAACCGAGTGCTATAATTGAAATTGGAATATTATTAAAAGGAGGTTGAAATTCTTGGAAAGTCTTTTTTAAAATATATTTATATATTAATGTAACAAATTCATCCATTTTTTTAGTGTGTTTTACAAAGAAATCTTTACCGCCTTCAACTTTAATACTATTAAGATATTCTTTAATTTCTTTTTTAATTGCTTTAGCAATTTCAAGGTCATTTTCGGAGGTATATATGATTTGTTGCAGTTGCATTTTCTCTCCTTTTATGATATTTTAACGAAAAAGTAGTGAAGTTGTGAAGTAGTTAAGTTGAAAAGGAAAAATATGAATAATTTGATAAAAAAACTTCAAAATAATGATGAATTAAGTGTGGAAGAAGCAAATAACTTATATGATTTAGATTTGTCAGTTTTGGGAAAAGTGGCTCAAAAAATAAGATTAGAAAAATTTGGTAAAAAAACTTATTTTAATATCAACAGACATATTAATCCAAGTAATGTTTGTAAAGATATTTGCAAATTTTGCGCTTTTTCCGCCCACAGAAAAAACCCAAACCCATATGCTTTAAGTATAGATGAATGTGTTGAAATTGCAAAAAATGCACATGAAAAAGGTGCAAAAGAAGTTCATGTAGTATCTGCGCATAATCCTGAAGTGGGATATGATTATTATATGAATATAATTAAAGAGATAAGAAAAGAACTTCCCGATATTCATATTAAAGCATTTACAGCAGCTGAAGTGAATTTCTTTAGTGAATTAAGCGGTAAAAGCTATTCGGAAGTTCTTGAAGATATGGCAAAAGCGGGCGTTGATTCTATGCCTGGAGGCGGAGCAGAAATATTTGATGAGGAGATCAGAACAAAAATATGTAAAGGCAAAGTTAGTAGTGAAAATTGGTTTAAGATTCATGAAATTTGGCATGGAATGGGTAAGAAATCAAATGTAACCATGCTTTTTGGACATATTGAAAATAGATCTCACAGAATTGATCATATTTTGAGAGTAAAAAAACTTCAGGATAAAACAGGCGGATTTAATGCTTTTATACCTCTTGTATATCAAAGAAAAAACAACTATTTAAATGTAACAAAATTTTTAACTGGAACCGAAATATTAAAAACTATAGCTATTAGTAGAATATTACTACAAAATATTCCGAATATAAAAGCTTATTGGGTAACTACGACTCTTAATTTATCATTAGTCGCTCAAGAATATGGAGCAAATGATATAGATGGAACTATTGAAAGAGAATCAATCAATTCTGCAGCAGGCGCTGCATCATCAAATGGATTACAATTATCTGAACTTGTAAGTTTAATAAAGGATAGTGGATTTATCCCTGTAGAGAGGGATAGTTTATATAACGAAATTAAATATTATTGAATATAATTTTCTATTTTTTCTAATAATGTAACTGGAGATATTGGTTTAATTATTACATCATTGGCACCTAGTGCCAAAGCTTGGGTTTTTTTACTATCATCTGTGGTTAAAATAATAATTGGAACATTAATATAAGTTGGCTTGGTTTTTATTTCTTTTAAAAACTCAATACCATCCATTACAGGCATAACGATATCGAGTAAAATTATATCGACATCGTTATTTTCCAAAGCAGTAAAAGCCTCAACTCCATTTCCTGCTTCTATAGCTTCAAATCCTTTTTTTGAAAGGATTTTAACGATAAGTTTTCTATTAATTGGATCGTCATCTACAACTAAAACTTTTTTATTTGGCATTTTTATTATCCTTTAATTACATTTTGAATTGTTTCAGGTTTGAAATCTGTAATTGTAACATCTGCTTCTTCAATTTTTTCATCTCCTAGCACAATTATTTTTTTAGGTGCTAATTTTTTAAGAGATTTTATTAAAAACCTGATTTCATCTAATTCATCGAAATTTTCATCAATCATAATAATTGCATTTCTATGTTTACTTAAAGTTTTTGTTAGTTCTTCTATATTTTCGGCAATAATTATATCATTTATTATGTGTTTTATATAACTTGAAAGGAATGGACTTGTAGTCGCTAATATTACTGATTGTTTTTCTTGAGCTTTTTCTTCTGTTTTAGTTGGTGTAACTATACTCTCTGTTTGTTGTGTTTGAATGTTTTCGTTACTTTGTGATTCAGAATAATGTTTGCTGAAGTCACCATGAGCAACTCTTTCCAGAATTTTAAGTAAAGCATCTTTGGATATCGGTTTAGAAATGTATTCATCCATTCCTGCACCTAAGAATCTTTCTCTATCACCTTTTAATACGTTTGCTGTTACAGCAATTATAGGTGTATGCTGTATTCCTTCTTCTTGTTCAAATTCAAGAATTTCTTGTGTTGCTTCAAGTCCGTCCATTACAGGCATTTGAACGTCCATAAATATTACATCATATTTATCAGGATTAATTGTATATTTATTGAATGCTTCAAGTCCATTATTTGCAAGGTCACTTTCAATTCCTAGGGATTTTAAAGTTGTTTGAAGAAGTTTTTGATTAATAGGATTATCTTCAGCAATAAGGGCTTTTAATGAGTAAATCTCTTTATGTTGAGGTTTTTCTTCAGCTTTTGCTGCTGTTTCTATTCTTAATTCATTAAGTGATTCTAATGCTTTGAAAATTTTAGATGGAACATTTGGATCAAAAATTACTGAATCATAATCTAATTTATTAATTTCTTCTTTTTTAGAATATGATGCTACAAATATTTTAGGAAGATTAATATTATTTAATTCTTCTATTATTTTTTTATCACTTTCTTCATAGAAAATCATAACTGCATCGAACTTTTCTCTATTTTTTAAAGTGTTTAATTCTTGAGCATTGTTAAAACCTACTTTTTCAGTTCCGAAATATGATAAATATTCTAAAGTAGTCTCTTTTCTTAAAGTTTCAGTAATTGTATTTAAAACTGCAATTTCTTTATTTGCAAAAATATTTTTTTCATATTTTGGTTTAGGATCAACAATATCAAATAATAAATCAAAATAGAATTTTGTTCCTTTGTTTAGTTCACTCTCTAGGTAAATTTTTCCACCCATCATTTCTACATAAGATTTAACAATAGTTAATCCCAGTCCGGTCCCTCCATATTTTCTTGTAACGGATTCGTCTGCTTGAGAGAATGCTTCGAATATTTTTTCTTTTTGCTCTTCACTCATTCCAATACCGCTATCTCTAACTTCAAAATAAATTTTAGCTTTATTATCTATAATTTTTTCCAATTGAATTTTTACATGTATATGTCCGTTATTTGGCGTAAATTTAATAGCATTACTTAATAAATTTGTAAGTATTTCTTTTATTTTTAAAATATCACCTTTAATTACTGAAGGAATATTTGGTGAAATTTGTGTAGTAAGTTCAATGTTTTTCTGTGCAGCAGGAGTTCCGAATAATTCAATAGTATTTTCAAATTCATCTACTGCTTTGAAATCAATAAGTTCAAGTGAAACTTTATTACTTTCGATTTTTGAAACGTCTAAGATGTTGTTAACAATTTGAAGTAAGTTTTTTGCACTTTGAGAAATTGTATTTACATAGTCTAGTTGTTCTTCTGTTAAATCCGTAGTGTTTAATAGTTCCAAGAAACCTAAAATACCATTTAGCGGTGTTCTGATTTCATGAGACATATTTGCAAGGAATAGTGATTTTGCTTTTGTTGCCTCTTCGGCTTTTTTAACCGATTCTTGAGTGACTTTAATGGCTTCGTCCACAATTCTAAGTGCTTCATCCATACCTTGCGGTGTTGTAATGTCAACTTGAACCTCTTTACCAGTAATAGGTGTAAGAGAAGTAAGTAAGTTTGAAAGTGATTTAATGTGTTTTAAAATAGCTCTGTTTAGATAGTAACCGATTATTAATATAATAATTGCAATTATAAAAATTGCAATGTTAATATTTCTTGTCTGGATAGCTTGTGAAACGATTTCATTAAGTTTTTTTGTAATGTCAGAATCTAAGTGTTCAATTGTTCTTTTAAAATACGTAATTCTTTTAGTGAAAATATTGAAATAATCAAGAGCATCAATTGGATACCCATTAAATTCACCATTTATATAATATTCTTGGTTTGCTTGTTGTAGATAGAATATAATTTCTTTTATCTGTTTTTCTGTTTTTAGGAATGATGCACTTTTGTATAAACTACTAGCGGTTTTGTGTTTTAATACTTCTGTTAAAAGGACATTTGAATCATGATAATATTTTAAAAGGATGTTTTTATATTCATCTTCACTTATCGGTTCATCTGCAGTAATATAATAAGATCCAAACCCTCTAATAATACCAGTATAATCAACCATTTTTTCAAATTGGAATTTTAAAACATAATAAGGTTTTAATTCTGCTGGGAATCTTTTTAATATTTTTCCTTCAGTATTCATAAGTTCTGTAGATAATTTTGTGTAATAATTAAAGAATTCATTTTTAATATAGTTGTCTTTGAAGTTATCAATACTTTTTCTTATTTCTGGTAATTTATTTATCAATGTAATAATATTTTTAGTTTCAGTATAAAATTCAGGGTTTTCTTTTATGAACTCTTTGAAGTGTCTTATTGCATTATTCATTAAAACTCTTTTGCTTTGCAAAAGTTGTTTAGAATTTGGGAATTCACCTTTTGATACTGAATAAATAGAACTAGTTCCCCTTTCTTGACCGAGATATACAAGCATATTTTCTATTCTTTTAGCCAGTTCTAAATATTTTAAACTTTTTTGAGTTGTTACATATTTTTGGTAACTGTTATATAAAAAGTATCCACTAAATGATATCAATACTAATGAAGGGATCCATATAGCAATTGCCAAAAGTTTGGTTAATGAAAGTTTCATTGTTTAAGCTCCTTAAAATTAATTTTTTTGCATGTTACATTTAATTTATTTAAAGTTTTTTGTGCTTTTTTATTGCCAAGTTGAGAAGCCGCACATAAAAGTTTTATAGCCATTTCTTCATTTTTATCTACACCCCATCCTTTAAGATACATAATTCCTAAAAGATTGAAAGCATTAGCAGAGGGTTTATTATTTGAAATAGATGTGTTTACCAATTGCTTCAGATAGCTATAAGCTTCAATAAAAAGTCTTTCAGCTTTTTGAGGGTTAGTTTTAATAACTCTCTTTGCTTTTTGAATGTTTTTATATGCATCAAAATATAAGTTTTGTGCAAAAAGACCTATTGATAAAAATAAAATGAAAAATAATTTTTTCATTACATTCCTTTGATTATTTTTTGTAAGTCTTCAATCGAATCAATTTTTGTATTTAATAATTTTTCAATATATTTTTTATCTTTTTGGAATTGTGCTTCGTTTTGAGTATTTAAATATGTTTGAATTGTCTTTATGATAATGTCTTCAATATATTTGTCAGGTTTTTCTATAGATTCTTCTGAATGTGCTAACTCATTTTGCTCAGTTAATGAAATTGCTTCATTTTCAATTAAATTATAGAAATCATCAGTAATTTGTTTTATTTTTTCTATATCTTCTTTACTTTTTGATAATTCATCAAGTTTTTTTAGAACAAGCGCTATTTTAGATAATCTAAGATTTAAAGCCGCACCTTTTAATTTATGATAGCTTTCATGAAGACTATTGTAATCTTTTTTATTAATATATTTGTAAATAAGCGGTTTTTCATCTTTTATTTGATCAATTAGTTGGTCATGCCATTTAACTAATTCGTTATAATCAATCCCTAATTCTTCAGAAGCTTTTTTTAACTCAGATGTAATTGCTCTATTGAATTCTTCTTTATTCATATTTAATATGTTTCTGATTTCTTCTAAATCATCTTCAAAAGAAATTTCTATTACACCTGATTCTGGTTGTTGTATTTCAGATATTTCTTCTTCTATTTGAGGAGATTCAAATTCTATTTTTTCTTCTTCAAAGTTTATTAATTTATCTTCAGGTTTTTGTTCTTCTTTTGTTTCTTCGTGTTCTTCTGTTTTTTCTTCAACAATACCTATATCAAGGGAAGGTGTTTCTTCTTCTGGTTCTATTTGTGGTATAACTAAAAAGTCTTCAGCTTTTTCTTCTTCATTTAATAGATTAATCATTGGTTCTTGAGACGTTTCTTCTTTTAAATTTGTTTCGGATTTTTGTAAAATAATGTCACTAAATTTTTCTTCCGATAATGTTTCTTGTGATTGAGCTAATTCTTCTGTTTCTAATTTTAAATTAAAAATTTTTATATTTTTTGTAGATAGTATTTCAATTTCTTCAACGGAAAATTGCTTGTTATTTATATTTAAAAGAGTGTTTTGAATTGCTGATAACTGAAGGTTTAAAATATTTATTAGATCTGATAATGAAGTTAAATCAGTATCTAAAACATTTAATAAACTTTTTTCTATTCCACTAATTTGATTGTTTTCTAAAATAATAAGCATCATTCTTCCTTTTCTTTCATTTCTTTGTAAAGTTTTTCATATTTTTCTTTATCGGACTCGGAAACAGGTTTTCTCATAGAAATGTAACCGATTTTTACCCCGTTATCATCATATATAGGCTCAATAAATGCTTCAACCCAGTAATATCTTCCATCTTTTCTTAAATTTTTTACAAATCCTCTAAACTTTTCACCTTTTTCAATTGTATTCCACATTTGTTTAAAAATTGACTTTGGCATATCAGGATGTCTTATAATATTATGAGGTTTACCTAATAATTCTTCTTTTGAGTATCCAGATAGCTTGCAAAAAGGAGTATTTACGTAAGTTATTATGCCTTTTAAATCAGTTTTACTAATAATTGGTCTATTTAAAACACCTGCATCTTCGAAAGTAACTTCTTCATCTATTGGGTTAGGTCTCATTATTCACCTTTATTGAATGATAAGAAAGTGACATTTTTGCTATTTTAACTAAAATTTAGTAAAATGCAAATAAAAAAAGGGATTTTTATGAAGGTTTTATTAATAAAAGATGTAAAAGGTTTGGGAAAAGCTGGTGAAATTAAAAATGCGAAAGACGGATATGCAAGAAATTTTCTTATTCCTAAAGGTTTTGCAAAAATAGCAACAGATGAAGTAATAAAAGAATGGCAAGAAGAACAAAAAAGAAAAGAAGAAGAGTTAAAAAAAGAGCTTGCTAAACTTAATGAATTAAAAGAAAAAATAGAAAATCTAACATTACATATTAAACATAAACTAGGTGCAAATGGACAATTATATGGTGCAATTACAAATAAAGAAGTTGCAGAGCATTTAAAAGAGCATAATATAGATATTGATAAAAAACACATTGATATGAAACAGATTAAAAGTGTTGGTGAATATACAGTTGATGTTAAATTAGGACATGGAATACATGCTAATTTAAAATTAGTGGTTGAAGGCGAGTAATGAAAATTAATATGGAAGCCACAACCATACTTGGATATAAAAAAAATGGCGTTGCAGTTATAGGCGGAGATGGTCAAGTAACATTTGGTCATACCGTATTAAAAGGTAATGCTACAAAAATTAGAACTTTATATAACGGCAAAGTTCTTGCAGGTTTTGCCGGAAGCACAGCAGATGCTTTTATATTATTTGATATGTTTGAAAAAAATCTTGAAAATAGAAAAGGTGATTTGGTTAAATCAGTAATTGATTTTGGTAAAGCGTGGAGACAGGATAAATATTTAAGACGTCTTGAAGCTATGATGATAGTTTTAAATCAAAAACATATATTTATATTAAGCGGCAACGGAGACGTTGTTGAACCTGAAGACGGAGAACTCGCTGCAATTGGTAGTGGGGGTAATTATGCTATTTCTGCTGCAAGAGCTTTAGCAAAACATTCGAATTTGTCTCCTGAAGAGCTTGTTAAAGAATCTTTACATATTGCGGCGGATTTATGTATTTATACTAATCATAATATTAAAATATTAAAACTCGAAAAGGAATAGAATGAATATGACTCCTAAGCAGATAGTTGCTTATCTTGATGAATATATTGTGGGACAAAAAGATGCAAAAAAAACAATAGCAATTGCACTTAGAAATAGATATAGAAGAATGAAGCTTCCTAAAGAGTGGCAAGATGATATTATGCCCAAAAATATATTGATGATAGGTCCTACAGGTGTAGGGAAAACTGAAATAGCCAGACGTATGGCTAAAATGATGAAACTTCCTTTTGTAAAAGTCGAAGCCAGCAAATACACCGAAGTAGGGTTTGTAGGACGTGATGTAGAGTCAATGATCAGAGATCTTGTTAATAATTCCATGAATTTAGTCCGTGCAGAAATGGAAGAAAATGCCAAAGAACAAATAGAAGAAAATGTAATAGAAGAAATTACAAAAAAACTTCTACCTCCTCTTCCAAAAAATGCACCTGAACAAAAACAGATTGAATATCAACACTCTTTTGAAAAAATGAAAGAAAAAGTAAAAAAAGGTGAGGTTGATCATTTGAAAATTACTATAGAAATTGAAGAAATGCCGGAAGGTGATGATAATCTTCCTCCTGAAATGATAAAAGCACAAGAAAGTATTGTAAAGATTATAGGCATATTTAATAAGAACAAAGAAAAGAAAGAAGTGACTGTAAAAGAAGCAAAGGAACTTTTAAAAAAAGAAGCAGCTGAAAAGGTAATAAGTAAAGAGGATTTAAAAAAAGAGGCTCTGAAAAGAGCGGAAAATGGGATTATTTTTATTGACGAAATAGATAAAATTGCAGCAACTGGAAATCAAAGACAGGATCCGTCAAAAGAAGGTGTTCAAAGAGATTTGCTTCCGATAGTAGAAGGATCTACAGTAAATACAAAATATGGATATGTAAATACCGATCATATTTTATTTATTGCTGCAGGTGCGTTTCATGTAAGTAAACCAAGCGATTTAATTCCGGAACTTCAAGGAAGATTTCCTTTAAGGGTTGAGCTTCAAAGTCTTGATGAAGAGGCCTTATATCAAATATTAACAAAACCAAAACACTCTTTGATCAAACAATATCAAAAATTATTAGAAGTAGAAAAAGTAAATTTGGTTTTTGAAGAATCTGCTCTTAAAGAAATAGCAAGATACGCGTATTTGGCTAATGAAAAAACTGAAGATATAGGTGCAAGAAGGTTGCATACTGTTATAGAAAAAGTATTAGAAGATATAAATTTTGAAGCTGATGAATATGCAGGAAAAGATTTTGTTATAGATGAAGCTTATGTTAAATCGAAACTTGACGATATAGTAGAAAGTGAAGAAATAACTAAGTATATTTTATAAGAAAGGTTAATATGCCTAAAAGTGGATTCGTTGGTATATTAGGTAAACCCAACGCAGGAAAGTCAACCCTTTTAAATTGGTTATTAGGAGAAAAAATAGCTTTAGTTTCTCCTAAAGCTAATGCAAGTAGAAAAAGAGTAAATGCAATTGTAATGCATGGTGAAGATCAAATAATTCTTTTAGATACTCCAGGACTTCATGAAAAAGAAAAACTTCTTAATAAATTTATGTTAAAAGAAGCTCTTAAAGCATTAGGTGATAGTGATCTTGTATTGTTTTTGGCTGATGTGAGAGATGATTTAAGTGGGTATGAATGGTTTTTGGAACTTAATACTAAAAATATTCCACATATTGTCGTATTGACTAAAACTGATCTTGTGTCGGAAGAAGATGTCCAAAAAAAAATAAATGATTATAAAAAATTAGGTAAAGCTTTAGATGTAATACCTATTAGTGCAGTAGAAGGAAAAGGTAAAGAAGAATTACTAAACGCAATTGTCAAATATTTGCCTGAACATCCTTATTATTTCGATCCGGAAATTATTTCAACTGAACATATAAGAGATATATATAAAGAACTAATTAGAGAAGCATTATTTGAAAAATTAGGTGATGAACTACCTTATGAAACAGATATTTTAATAGAAAAATTGGAAGAATTTGACAATTTAGACAAAATATATGCTACAATTATTGTAGAAAGACATTCTCAAAAGGGAATGATCATTGGAAAACGAGGGAAAAAAATAAAAGAAATTGGTATATACGCTAGAAAACTTTTAGAGCAATTTAGCGGAAAGAAGATTTATTTGGAATTATATGTAAAAGTCGTGCCGGGATGGAGTAAAAATAAAAAAATGCTTGAAGAACTAGGATATGAGGTAGAATTATGAAAAAGCCAGAATTAAAAAAAATAGATATTAAACCAGGGTTTTTGAAAAAGTATGATTATAATATTGATGAAGTTATAGGTGTAAAAGGACACGACAGATTTATTTTATATACCAAAAAGAAATTAATAAGAATTTATCGCGGCTCACTCAAATCAAAAGCTTTATTATCTACTTATATTCCTATCGAACATGCAATCTTTTACAGCTTTGAAATTGAAAAAAACGTCATAGAAAAAGTTGATCTTGATCATTTTATTGAAACAAAAGTATATGAAGAAGCTGGGGTAGATGAAACTGAAAAATATATAATCAAATATAAAATTATTGATTCTATGAAAGATGAAAAAATTGTAACTGTTGAAGTTATTATTGTTCCTGCAGGATTTATTGAAAATGGATATAAAGACATTATTGATGAAACAGGTTATATTGACTATATTTCATTTCCTGCATTTGCTTATAAAGCTTTATATGATGAAAAAATAATTCAAAAAGCAAATGATTTATTTGTTGTATTTTTATATGACAAAGTGTTTTTGACGTTTTACAATGAAGGTGAACTTTTAAGTATTGTAACAATTTCTGGTGGTCTTGATAAAGTTTATGAAGCTTTAGGTAAACTAAAAATTAAAAATTTTGATATAAGTGTTTTTGAAAAACTGCTTACAAAAAAAGGTGTAAATAATTTAAAATATACAAATGCAGAAAAAGCTGTATTAGATATTATGCAAGATGAATTTTTAACACTTATAAATATTGTAAATTCTCAAATAGAAAAAGTTGGTTTAAAATACAATGTTAGTGAAATTGATAGAATTTATGTAACATCCGAATATGGAAATATTGAAGGATTACAGGATTATATACAGAAAATTGTAGGAATTGATACATTTGGATTTGAATTTTATGAAGAATATAACCTTGATAGATTGGCTGTAAATCCATTTATTTTTAGGAATGCTTGAAGCTCATAATGCTTATAAAAATCAAAATCAAGAATATAATTTTTCTTTAAAATTAAGAAAACCTACATTCTTTTATAGACCGAGTGGTAGGCTATTTTTAATTCTAACAGCAGCAATTGTAGGTATGGGTGTTTATCCTGCTTATTTATATTTTAATGGTATGTCTTATGAAAGTAAAAATAAAGAATTACAATCTGCTGTTAAAAAATTAACTATGGAAAACGCAAAATTAAGCAATCAAATACGTGTTCTTAAAAATCAAGAAAAAAATATAGTAAAAGAACGTGAAAAATATTCAAAAGACATTGCATTTACTAAAAACTTTATTAAAAGTGTTTATGAATTTAAATATTCATATATTCCAAAATCTAGTGAATTAGTAGATATTACATTGATTATGAACAAAGATAAAGTTTATTTAAATTCTTTAAATTATGATAATGGTGTTTTTGTGTTAAATGTTTTCTCTTTTAAAGATACTCAAATACCTAATTTTATTGACGATTTAGTTAAGAAAGGGTTTAATGTAGAAACCGAAGGTGTTAATTATATTGATAGAAAATACAACGCCACTATTAGGATAAAAGAATGAAACTAATACATGAAATTGACAATTATTTTTACGAAAAATCTCCAAAAGATACAATTATGGTTTATTTAATGATTTTGTTAGTCATTGGATTTGTTGTTTTCTATTTTCTATTACCTCAAGCTCAAAAATATAGAGATACACAATTAAATATTTATAATAAAACCAAAACACAATTACAAACTTTAAAAACAAGAAAAAATGTATTAAATGCTCAAATTATTTCGTTAAGAAAGAAAATAAAAAATTTAACGTTAGAAAAAATAGCTCTTAAAAAACAAAAAGATTTTTATGATGAGTTAGCAAATTTATTAGATTTTGTTGAGTTTAATCAATATAAATGGGGTGAATTTGTTAAAAATCTTGTAATAAATGCTAAAAAAGAAGGTTTGAAAGTTTTAGGCTTTACAAATCAAGTATTTAATGATGATAAAGGTTTAATAAACAAAAAAATGGAGATAAATTTAAGAGTAAATGGTGAATATAAAAATTTATTATATTTTATATATCAATATGAAGATATCAGAGATTTGTTAAGAATTGAAAATATCAAAATAAATAAAGATAAAAACTTTGAAGTAAAATTTACTTTATATGGGTATGAAAAATGAAAAAGTTAGTATTATTAATCGGAATCATATCGTTAATGTTTGGAAAAGGCAATACGCAAAAAGATATTTACCTTGAGTATACTAATAAAGTTATAAATTATGAATTTAATATTAATAATTTAAATAAGGTAAAAAGTCCTTTTTATGAACCACCAAAATTTTTTCCTGGAACACAAAATTCTAAAAATGTGCAGATTAAGAAGCGTGTAAAAATTACATTATTATCAATATTTGAAAATAAAGCTTATATTAAAGTTGAAGAATATTTAGGTGAACAATTAGTAGCAGTAATAAAAAAATGGATAAGTATAAATGATAAGATTTATGATTGTAGATTATCTAAACTGACTGATACTGATGCTGTTTTCAAATGTAGTGATAAAACACTTTATAAAACAATAAACAAAAAAATACCTATGTTAAGGGATAAACAATGAAAAAGCTAGTTTTAATTTTATTTATCGCATTATCGTTATTTGCAAATTGTGAAAATAAACTGTTTACATATTCAAACAGTATAAATAAAAGTGACAGATTAACAATCCAAGAATTTTTAAATTTATTAGTTACACAAAAATGTAATATTAATATTGTTTATGATGATAAAGAATCACAAGATATGGTAAAAGAAAAAATGCCTTTCTTGAGAGTAAAAAATTATACTTTAAATCAAGTATTAGATTTAATTCTTTCAAAAAGAGGGCTTTTTTATAACTTGAATGGTGATACTCTTGATATTAGTTATTATAAAACAAAAACTTACAAACTTGATTTTATTTCAAGTAATAGAGTTGGTGAAAGTAATCTTGATGCTACTGATAGTAAAGTAAAAAATGAATATACTTTTGATTTTTGGGATAAAGTTCAAGATAATATTGAAACAATCTTGAAAAATACATCTGATGAATTTAAACCACCTATTATCGATAAAACTGTAGGTTTGATTACAGTTACAGGGACTAAAAAACAGATTGATGCAATTGATAAATATATAAATACTATGTTAAATAGATTGACAAAAGAAGTATTGATTGATGTAAAAATTTATACAGTTGAATTATCATCATCACATAAAACAGGTATTGACTGGTCACAATTATCAATTCAACTAAATAGACAGAATGTGCCTTTAAGAGGGACATATATTGGTGGAGCTCAATCAGTATTTAGTGATGCAACTTTCAATATTGTCGGATTACTAAACTTTTTAGCACAAAATGGTAATGTTAATTCATTATCAAACCCTAAAGTTGTTACATTAAATAATCAAAAAGCCATAATAAGCGTAGGTGATACAATTTATTATAAATATGCATCTAAAGTCACTACAGATCAAAATGGTAATCCTAATACTGAATATACAATTGATTCAAAATTTGTAGGTGTAGTTTTAGATATAACCCCTCAAATAAGTGATAATGGTGATATAATTTTAAGTATAGCACCAAGAATTAGTGCATTTAAAGATGCAACGCAATTAACCAATAATTTAAGAGATATGCCACCTGATACAAAAGACAACACAATGCTAAGTGTTGTAAAACTTAAAGATAATCAAACATTGGTATTAGGTGGATTAATTACAAATGATAAAACATTACAAGTAAATGGTGTGCCTGTATTAAAAGAAATTCCTGTAATTAAATATCTTTTCTCTTCAAGAGAAGAGGTTACTTCAAGAAAAGAATTGGTATTTGTAATTACACCTCATATAATTAATTTAAAACAGAAAAAAACTTTAAGGGATCTAGGCTTTGGCAAACTTCAATAAGGCCAAAGAGGTCTTTAGAGATGTAGTTGATTTAAAATTTTATGTTCCGCTTTCGGCAGTAGAAAAAACAAAAAAAGATCTTCTAAGTGCATTAGAACAAAAAGAAAAAATGATTTTTATAACAGGTGAAGCCGGAAGCGGAAAAAGTATGATTTTAAAAAATGTGTATAATGAGCTAAAAGATAAAAAAAATTTTTTTTATATTTCAAATCCTTATTTAGAAATTAATACGATCCTTTCTATATTAAAACAATTAAGTTTGAATGATTATCAAATTTTTCTTATCGATGAAGCACAATTATTATCTGAAGAAACGTTTGAAAATTTAAGAATATATGCAGATAAAGGAAATATTACAATTGTATTTGCTACACATGATACTGACATTAAAAAATTAATGGAAAAAAAACATTTCCAAACAAGAATTAATTATATATTAAAGGTTAATAAAGCTAATAGAGAAGAATTAGAAAATTTTATAAAAACAAAGCTTTTAAAAGCTAATTTGATTGATATTGCTGAAATGTTAAAAAAGAGAAATTATAATTTAATATATAAATATACAAAAGGATCTTTAAGATCTACAAATCAACTTATGTTTAAATTGTTTGATATTTTAGACTATTTTTATAATAAAAATCCAGACAAAATAAATTTAGATAGATTATCTAATAAATATATAGAAATGGCTTATATGGATTTCAAGGAATTTCATGCATAGATATGATGAATTAGAAAAATTGTATTATAAAAATAAAATAAAAAAATATTCTTTAATCATATTTTTAGTAATTTTAGTCATTTTTATAGGATGGTTTTTTTATCAAAACTATACATCTTCTAAAAAAACTGATAAAGAAACTAAAATAAATATTGATTTTAAAAAAATCACTAATCAGACCAAATCAATTAAATCTAATATAATTAAAAAAGATATAAACCTAACATCAAAAGAAAATATTAAAAATAATGATCAAAACAAAACAAAAACAACAAGTAAAATCGATACATCTTTAGAAAAGAATAAAACTGAAAAAAAAGAATCCATAACTCCAAATTTATCATTTGTAATACCAGAAATTAAAGAAGAAAATAAGACTAATAAAAGAATAATAAAAAAAACTCAAATAAAAGAAAAAAACAGAAAAATAAAAGAAATAACAAAGCAAAATAAACAAATAATACCTACAATCAAAGAAGAACAAATTAATATTACAGAATTAATTAAATCTTTTAATAAACATCCATCATATGATACTGCAATTGTTATTTCTAGATATTATTATAATAACAACGAATTAAAAAATGCAAAATTATGGGCTTTAAAAGCAAACAATATTGATCCTGCAAAATATGAAAGTTGGAAAATGTTTGCGCTTATTTTACTTAAAAAAAATGATAAAATTAAAGCAAAAGAAGTGTTGAAAATTTATTTGAACGATTATGGTGATAATGACGAAATATATAAATTACTAAGGAGTATAGATGAATGAAAAAATTTTAAATCAAATAAAATCTTTGCCACCACTTCCAAAAAGTGTATTGGAAATACAAAGAATAACTAATGATCCAAACTCTTCTATTGCAGATTTGATTAAAATAGTAAAAGAAGATCCAATGCTTACAGCAAATCTTCTAAAAGCAGCAAATTCTCCTTTATATGGGTTTACAAGACAGATTAAAAATGTAGATCAGGCTGTTTCACTTTTTGGTATGTCCACTGTAAAAGGTTTTGCAATTTCCTTTGCTATAAGAAATTCTTTAAAATTTGATTTGAGTGCTTATGGTATTAATGAAACTCAATTCCATGATGTTGCTTCTCAAAGAAATGCTATTGCTATAAATTGGTTTAAAAGAGATAGAACAAAATTGGATATTTTAGCTACAAATTCATTTTTGATAGATTTAGGTGCTGTTGTTATTTCATTAATATTGAATAATGAAGATAAAAGTGAGAGCTTCAAAAAAAGATTGCAAAATGGTGAAAATAGAGATTTGTTAGAAAAAGAGTATATAGGTGCTACTACTATAGAAGTTACTACAGAAATTTTTAAACATTGGAATTTTAGTGAAGATTTGATTGAATCTATGAGTAATATAAATGATCCAAAAGGCGATTATCAAATTGAAAGTGCTGCATTATTAGTTTTAAAAACATTAATCGATTTAATAAAACCGTATAATGAAGAAAATAAGAAAAAAGCATTTGAAATTGCTACAAAGTATGATTTAGATACCGAAGCGCTTCAATTGGCTGTTGAATTAGTAAAAGGATAATATTGAAAGAATTTGCGTATAAATTAGTTCAAGGTATTGCTTCTAAAGATATACCTAGAGATAAAAGAGATATAGTTAATGATTTGATTGCATTAAGAATTGTAAGTGATTCTAAAATAATTAAGTTGAAATCTAAATACAGAATAGGAAAAATCGACGTAACAAAAAAAGGATTTGGGTTTTTAACCCCTCTTGGTGTAAAGGAGAAAGATTATTTAATTGAAGCTGAACATTTAAACGGAGCCGGAAGAGGTGATTTGGTAATTGCGGAAAAACTTTTTAATAAAAAAGGTAGACCCAAAGCAAAGGTAATATATATACTTGAAAAAGCTTTCAGTGTTAGTGTTGTGTATTTAACTTTTGAATATAAAAACAACAAAAAAATTCCAATATTAAGAAATATAAAAACCGACCTTCAAACGTTTGTGGCTGAAAAGAAAAAAACATTAAAAAAACTTCCTGAAGGTGCTGTTTTTAAAGTAGATAATTATACAAACAGAATTATTGATGTTTTAGGTGTGTTGGATGATCCATGGGTGGATGAAAAAATTTCTTTGGCTTTGTATAACAAAAAAGAAGAATTTAGCAAAAAAGCAATAGCGGAAGCCGAAGCATATGGTGATTATGTGGATAAGGAATTTTATCCTGAAAGAGTGGATTTAACGGATTTACCTTTTTGCACAATAGATCCGCCTACGGCAAAAGACCACGATGATGCTATATTTTTTGATGTTGAAAAAAACGAATTGTATGTAGCCATTGCAGATGTAAGCGAATATGTTTATTTAAATGGAAATATTGATAAAGAAGCTAAAGAGAGAGGGTTTAGTATATATTTTCCGCATAAATCCGTTCCTATGCTTCCAAGACAGCTCAGCGAAAATATCTGTTCTCTTAAAGAAAATGAAGATAGGCTTTCTTTTGTTTTTAAAATTACATTAAATAATAAAAATGAAGTAATAAAAGAGGAGCTTTTTGAAGCTATTATTAAATCTAAAAGAAAATATTCTTATGACAGGGTAGATGAATTTTTAGACGGAAGATTTGAAAATATTGATGATACTGATAAATTAATTTTAGATTGGTTAATGCCTTTATGGGAAAGAGTAAAAAAAATAAGAATAAAAAGATTGCAGACTGGACTTGACTTTAGCAGTGATGAAATAAAAATGACATTAAATGATGAAGGATTAATTGAAAGTATAGAACTTGAAAAAGAAACTCCTTCTCATAAACTGATAGAAGATTGTATGCTTTTAGCAAACAAAGCGGCTGCTAAAATGATAGATTTCGGAATTTTCAGAGTTCATGAAAAACCTTCTTCAAACAGCATCGATGAATTATATGAGAGTTTGACAGCATTGGGAATTAACATAGATGTGGATGAAAAAGATTTTGTAAAAGTGGTAAGAAACATTCAAAAACAAGCAAAGGACATGGGCATAGAAAAAGAAGTGGATAAATTAATAATTCGTTCTCAGCAACAGGCAAGATATGATGCTAAAAATATTGGCCATTATGCATTGGGATTTGAAAAATATACTCATTTTACATCACCGATTAGAAGATATTCGGATTTAACTCTTCACAGATTACTTAAATCAATTATTAGAAAAGATAAAAAACAGATGGAATTTATATTACGAAATATCGAAGCTTTAGTTGTAAAAATAAGTGAATTAGAACGTGAAGCTATGAAAGTGGAATGGGATTTTTATGACAGAAAATATGCAAGATATGCAAAAGAGCATATCGGAAATGTTTATAATGGGATTATAGAAGACACTGAAATTCCACCTATTGCAAAAATAACCGAAGATTTACTTTTGGGTGCAAGAGTGTTTTTAAAAGATAAAAAGAAATTTAATCTTTTTGAAAAAGTAAATATAGAAATAGTCAGTTCAAACATTGCAACTGCAAAAATAAAAGGTAAAGTAGTTGAAAGATTAGAACAGGATTAAATAATAAAATTAACATTAATAAAATGGAAGTAATATTAAATTTTTTTTATTTTTAAATTACTTCTTATTTATAATTATTTTACTTTTATAATTAGTGACAGACACAAATAATGATATGAATGATTTCTTTATAGACATAAATTTAAATTTTTAAATGTTTTGCAGATTTTTAGATGTGTTATAAATAAAAAGGAAGGATTAAAAACTATAATCCATTCCAAATGCCATTAATAATGCGCCACCATCTTTAAATGTTCCAGTTCCTACATATGCATTATTAACATCTCTTTTTTTCTGTTTTGCATAAAGAGCAGAAAATCCTAGGCTCATTCTATCGTCAACTTTGTATTTGAATCCGCCTGAAAAAATATGTTTATCGCTGTCTGGTAAACTATATTCAATAGTTTTACCTGGAACAGGTGTATTATCATAAGAATATCCAAGCATTGCAGTTAATTTTTCAGTGCATTTGTGTGTAATACCGATTCTATAAGTGTTTGCATCCTGCCAGTATTTTGGTTTAGGATTACCAAATGTTGCTTCTACTATAGGATCGTCAAAATTAAAATCTAAAATTTCATATCTTGACCAAAATGTTCTTTCAAATACAAATTCAATGGTAGTTTTATCAAAAGTTTTTGCAAGAGCAACATTTAATGCTGCTGGAATTGGAATAGTTACTCTTCCAATTGTATTAAAATTATAAGCACCTATATATCCACTTGCATCACCTTTTAATGTTAAATCCACTTTTGAACGATAAGTTATAGCAAATTTTGTATCTTTTTTGTCATTTTGTATAGATAACGCTGCATTCCATCCATAGTCTAAAGAAGTTCCATTTAAATATTCAGAATATGCTGAAGCTTTCATAGCATGAACAACACCATTACTTCTTACTGCTCTAATACCAAAAGCAAATCCTATGTTATTATTCATTCTGTATGCAATAGTTGGATTTAATTCAAGAGTTTTTAACGTAAATTCCTTTGCAGTAGCTTCCGGAACTACATCATCCCATTTTTTTGACAAACCTGCTGGTGAGGTAATTGAAACACCCCATCTCCATCCATCATAATCTTGAGACGCAAAATGAAATTGTGGAACTAGAAAATCTTCTTTTCTTGATTTATAAACATCACCATTACTTTTTTCAAATGTTACTGAATATAAATGAATATAAGTCATTAACATTTCATAAGAATTTTTATCTTCATTAAAAACCATATTTGCAGGGTTATAGTAAGCAGTATCCGCACCATTTGCATTTGCGACATTAGCTGCACTCAAGGCTAAACCATTTAAAGATTGTTCCGGAATTTTATATCCGTTAGCAAGAAGCATCGTTGCAGTTATAACTGATAAAGCGATAACTTTTTTCATTTTTTCTCCTTTAAGTTTATTGTATAATTTTACAAAAAAAGGCACGAATGTATAAAAAAGATTTTGATAAATTATCAGAAATTCCAAATTATTGTGCATTTTATGGAAACAATTTTTATTTACAACAATATGAGGAAAAAATATTCAATCAATTCAAGAATGAAAATATATTAAAATTATATTATGATGAATATGATTTTGATAGTGCTAAAACACATCTAACTGAATCTTCATTATTTGGTGGTATAAATGTGTTAATAATCAAACATAATAAAATTCCTCAAAATATAGATAAACTTATAAAAAATACTAAAAGTAATTATCTTTTTTTCTTTTATTATGGGAATAAAAAACCTGAGCATTTTGGAAAAAATTTTGTTAGGTTCTTTGAACCTAATTTAAGAGATATAATAGAATATATAAATGAATTGACAAAAAAGAATGGTATAGAAATGTCTCAGGAAGCCAAAATGTTTTTGGCGACTACTACAGAAAGTGTGTTTCTAGGAAAAGAAATTGAGAAACTTTCTAATTATTCTACTAAGATTTCGTTGGAAGATGTAAAACAACTTGTATTTGAGTATAAAGAAGAAAGTTTTGAGGGGCTGTTTAATTTAATATTAAATGGAAAAGATTTTTATAATGAACTTGAATATTTTTTGGAAACTAATGATTATAAAAGAATTATTCCAGCATTAATCAGATATATTAGAGATTTATATACTTATAATCTGTATATTAAAAAAACCGGTTCTTCTTCTTTGGAAGGTTTGCTTGGTTACAAACTTCCTGTTCATATAAATAAACAAAGAGTGGAACTTGCAATAAAATTTAAAGAAAAAGATTATTATGAACTTTTGAAATTTTTATTGGAAAAAGAACTTGAAATGAGAAGCAGTGAGAAAAACAAAGAATCAATTTTTTGGGAAACAATTAGCTATTTAAAAATATTTAATTCTTTTTAAATAATTTTTTTATTCTTCGAGCCGCTTTTGTAAGACCTAATTTCATACCAGCGAATCTCATCATTTTTGCCATTTGTTTGTATTTGTCTTTTTCATAACATGGATTTTCACACTTTCTGCATCTGGGCTTAGGATCGTGAGGGCATTCTTGAAGTCTTTGAATTGCATAACCAAGTAAATTATGGCATTCATCGCATAAGTTGGCGTTAAATTTCATATTAAGATCTTTATAGCTAATATCATATTCTTTTATAAATTGACCAGTGTGCTTTTCACTGCAATATATTTGAAAAAATTTATTTAACGTTTCTACTTCACTTTTGAATTTTTCTGTTGTCATTTAAAACCTTTTTATTTCAACCCAGTAATCGTCACTGGTGTTTTCTTTAAATTTTTTTATTATTTGTATTATTTCATAACAGATATCCAAAATATTTGGAGGTTGAGACTCAAATGAAATTAATGATACTTTATGAGTTATGTTTTTTTTATTCAACATAAAAGTTCTGTTTATTAGACTTGTAAGCCTGCTTCCGAATTGCACCGCAGATTTACATTCAGTGTTTTGAAGTATTATAATATAATGATTTTTGGTGTAAGGAATTTTTAAAAAAATATCCGTTTTTCTTATATAATTTAGCGTCTCTTTTATACTTTTTTCTGAAGATTTTATAATTATCATAGTGTATTTAATTTTTTTAAGTTCGTATAGGTAGTTTAATATTTCCAGATATTCTTCAAGTCTTTTTTTTAAAGAAATAAAAATTCTAAATTCTTTTTCATCTAACAAATATTGATTTAAAGCTTCGTTTTTTCTTTTATTCATAGTGAACCTTTAAAATTTTGCCTAATAGCTTCATATAATATTATACCGGCACTTACTGCCAAATTCAGACTTCTGCCTTCTTTTGTCATTGGAATAGTAATGCAGTTGTCAGTATATTGTTTTAAAATCTGTTCGTCAATTCCTTTTGTTTCACTTCCGAATATAATATAGTCCCCCGGTTCAAATTTTACTTCGAAATATGGTTTTGAGGTTTTGGTAGTAGCGAAAAAACAGCGTGAAACATTTACATTTTTTAAAAATTCTTCTGTATTTTCCCATATGACAAGCTCAAGTTTATCCCAATAATCAAGCCCGGCTCTTTTTACCGCTTTTTCGCTTATGTCAAAACCAATCGGTTTTACTATATGAAGTTTTGCACCGGCATTTACACAAAGTCTTCCGATATTTCCTGTATTTGGTGGAATCTGCGGGTTAAAAAGGACAATATTAAACATTCTTTGACCTTTTAATTAAATGCTCAAATATTTTAGCAACTGATTTAGGCTTTTTGAAAAATATACTTCTTAATCTATCTTTTATGATTTGATATTTAATTTCTTCTTTGTTTAATTTTTCGTTTTTCATTTTTTTCTTTTTTAAAGAATGATTGTTTTGTTTGCATACACAAATATTCTGTCTTCAATAGCTTTTTTAATAGCACGGCTTAAGACGATTTTTTCTATGTCTCTTCCTTGTATTCTCATCTCTTCCCAGTTCATTTCATGATCAACCCTGATAACATCCTGTTCTATAATAGGTCCGTCATCTAAATTATTGTTTACAAAATGAGCTGTTGCACCGATTATTTTTACACCCCTGTCATATGCCTGTTTATATGGATTTGCGCCAATAAAAGCTGGAAGGAAAGAGTGATGGATGTTAATGATTTTATTTGGAAATTCTTCTACAAAATTTGGAGTAAGTATTCTCATAAATTTAGCTAAAATAATATAATCCGGTTTTGTGGGTTTAATAATTTCAAGCATTTCATTTTCATGTTCGACTCTGCTTTTTCCTTCAGCCGGAATATAATAAAAAGGAATGTCAAATTTTTCCACTAAATCCCTTAAATTTTCCCTGTTGGCTATTACGCCTATGATTTCGACTTCCAGATCGCCCGAATATTGTTTAATTAATATATCACCTAATGCATGTGCCTCTTTTGTTGCAAGTAAAAATAGTCTTTTTTTTCTTTTTTTAAAAATTTTTACGTCAGCGCAAGGAACTTCTTTTAATATTTCTTTTTTTAGTTTTTCTTTGTCTACTTCTCCGGCAATTACCGCGCGGAAGAAAAATTTATTATTTTCTTTGTCGACAAATTCCTGTTGAGTTTCAATATTAAAGTCGTTTTCATATAATACTTTTGAAATTTTATAAACAAGCCCTTTTTTATCGTCGCACTGAATTAAAAGAGTATATTTCATTCTATCCCTTTTTGATTATGATTTTATCATAATTTCTTATTTCTTGAAGAATGGAAAACCTTGGGTTTTTAGGGTCGATTTTTTTTGGTTTGTATTTTTTTTCCCAAAGGTTTTCTTTTTTAATCCATTTTTCACAGCAGTATCCGTTTAAAATACTGAATGTTTTTAAAGGATATTTTAATGCAAGCCCGTAAAGAAATCTGTTGGTTATGATTTTAGGCAGTTTTTTTATTTTTATTTCTTTTTTTAAATTATTTGGTAGGTTTAAAGTATTAATTATTTTTTGTGCCGGAATGTTTTTGTAATATCTCAAATGGTATAAAAAATAACTTTCAATCGGATTATATTTATATATTTTTGCCAAATGGAAAAACTCTTTTTTTGTAAAATTTATATTTAAAAGTTTTTTTGCAATATCCAAAACTATAAAATAATAAAAGCCGAAATATAAATATTTGCTTTTAAACATTTTTTCAAATTCCATAAATATTCTTTCACGGGAGAGTTCGTTTAAATCGAGTGTTTTACAAAGTTGAACAGTCTTTTTATCGACTTTAAATTTCAATCTGCTTGCAAACTGCATAGCCCTTAACACCCTTAATGGATCCTCTATAAACGTTTTATCGTCAATATGTTTTATTGTTTTGTTTTTTATATCTTTAATACCGCCCCAAAAATCAAGTATTTGAGAAGTGAAAATATTCTTCATAAGTGCATTCATTGTAAAATCGCGTCTTTTGGAAGCTGTTTTTTCATCCTGCGTAAGTGCGACTTCAAATCCCCTGTGACCTTTTGAAGTTTTTGTTTCGGTTCTTGGAAGTGAAATATCAAAAATTTTCCATTTATATACAAAAAAACTTTTACCTACGCCCTTTGCACCGAGCTTTTGCATAAGGTTATCAAAAGTTTTCGGGTCTATATCATATACCTCAATATCAAACTCTTTAGGCTTTATTCCCAGGATTTCGTCTCTTACACATCCGCCTACCAGATATACACGGGAAGTAAAGGGTGAGAAAAATTTTTTAAGGAATTCTAAATCATCAAATTTTTCATTTTTCACTTTTAACTTTTCACTTTTGTGAGAGCTTTTCATCTATTTTTACAAGAAGATATTCTAAAAAATTTAATGTAACGTCCAGTTTTACGTCTAAATTTTCAGTATTTGGAGATTGAAGACCTTCAAACAAAACAAGAAGACGCTCTTTTATATGTTTTAAAAATTCTTTGTCACATTTATTTGCGGGGGTGAGTTCTTCTTCGCTTATTGCGCTTTCTTCAATTTCTTGAAGTGTTTCAAGTATAGTGTCTTTTAAATCCATAGCATTCCTTAAATTTCACTTAGCCATTTTTCAAAATCATATCTGTTTAACTGGTTAATTTCATTAAATTCTTTAAGTCTCAAAACATTTACACCTTCAAAAAAACGTCTTTTTTTAAGCCTTTCAATAGCTTCAACTATTTCAGGGTCATTAGTTTCTTTTAATAACTCTTCATATATTTCAAGGGCTTCTTGTTTAAAGCCCTGTGTTTCGAGAATCCTTGCGTATGTTTTTGTTTTAGTTAGCGGCATGGTCTGCTATTAAACTTCCCATTTCACTTGTTGTTACAACTTCTTTGGCATCAAAAGCTGCTAAATCTTTTGTTCTGTAACCTTCTTTAAGAACGCTTTTAATCGCTTCTCTTATTTTGTTTGCCGCATTTGTTTCGTTTAAAAAATCAAGCATCATAGCTGCACTTAGTATTGTTGCTATAGGGTTGGCGATTCCCTGTCCCGCAATGTCAGGCGCACTTCCGTGAATAGGTTCAAAAAGTCCGACTTTTCCACCAACACTAGCACTTGGAAGAAGTCCGATGCTTCCGACTATCATACTTGCTTCATCACTTAAAATGTCTCCGAAAATATTACCTGTAAGAATTACGTCAAATTGTTTAGGGTCTCTTACTAACTGCATTGCGGCATTGTCAACATACATATGTTCAAGTTCAACTTCAGGATAGTTTTTGGCAACTTCCTCTACAACTTCACGCCAAAGTTCGCTAACTTCCAAAACGTTTGCTTTATCTACGGACGTTACTTTTTTCTTTCTTTTCATTGCTTCTTCAAAAGCAACTTTTGCAATTCTTGCTATTTCATCTCTTGTGTAGATCATAGTGTTATATGCTTTATTATCATCTTTATATCTTGGCTCGCCAAAATAAATACCGCCGGTAAGTTCCCTCACAACACTTAAATCAACCCCTTTGATTACTTCAGGTTTTAGACTTGAAGCGTTTACAAGTTCGTCAAAAATAATGGCCGGTCTAATATTTGCAAAAAGCCCTAAAGACTTTCTTAGTTTTAAAAGCCCTGTTTCAGGTCTTTTTTCTTTAGGAAGGCTTTCCCATTTAGGACCGCCTATTGCCCCAAAAAGTATAGCGTCTGAATTGAGGCATCCTTTTATTGTTTCATCAGGACATGGATTGTCAAATACATCAACAGCTGCGCCACCTAATAGGTATTCGTTATATTCAAGATTGAAACCTTCCCTGCTTGCTACAGCGTCTAATACTTTGATAGCTTCTTCTACTATTTCAGAACCTATCCCGTCACCTTTAATAATTGCTATTTTGTAATTTCTCATTTATTTTCCTTTAACATCTCTTTTGCAAAATTTATAAGTCCACCGGCTGCGATTAATTCTTGCATAAATTCCGGAATAGGTGTAAATTTATAATCTTTTCCGGTATCTACATTATGAATTATTCCGTTGTCTAAATCTATTTTTACCAAGTCGCCTTCATTTATTTCATCACTCTCAAGAAGTTCAAAAATAGGAAGACCCATATTAAAACTATTTCTATAAAAAATTCTTGCAAAGCTTTTTGCTATAACAGCCGCCACACCTGCAGCTTTGAGTGCGATTGGGGCGTGTTCCCTGCTTGAGCCGCTACCAAAATTGTAACCTGCTACTATAATATCACCCGGTCTTACTTTGCTTGGAAATTCTGGGTCGGCATCTTCCATTACATGTTTTGCAAGTTCATGAGGATCGGAAGTATTTAGATATCTTGCCGGAATTATAAGGTCGGTATCAATATTGTCGCCAAATTTCCAGACTCTTCCTGTAATTACATTCATAAAATTCCTTTTTTTGCTGAATTTTATCAAAAATGGATATAAAAATGAAATTTAAAGATTTATAAACAGATAAGCAAGAGATAAAATAATTATTTCTGGTATAAAAAATATTAATGTTTTTTTAGCCAAATCTCTGGAAAAAAATAAAACTATTAAAAATTTGGTAATTGTGTTGCTTAATGAAGCCGTTGTTATACCGATAGCGGCACTTTTAAAAGACAAACTTGCTTTACTTAATTCGCCAAGTGAGAGGGTTATGGCATCTACATCCGTAAATCCCGATATAAATGACACTAGATAAAGACCTAAATTTCCAAAATTTTTATTTGTGTATTCAACTAAAGCATAAATAACGGCAAAAATAATTGCAAATTTAATTGCTTCGCTTAATTCTAAAGGGTTTTTTTCAAGTTTTTCAAGTGAAGTTTGGATATTGTTTTTTGATTTTTTATAAAAATAATAAGAAAACCATATGCCGTATATAAATGCTAAAATAAAAGGAATTATTAATATTTTAATAAGTTTAGGATTTGTTATATATACTTCTATCAATACCCTTGCAAACATTAATGTATTAGCTATTGCAATAGCCGAAGCATATGTATAAATAGAAGTTTTTGCTTCTTTATACATTGCAGAAAGTGAAGCACTAACGGCTGTCGAGCTTATAAATCCGCCTGCGGCCGCAGTAAATAATATACCTTTTTTTTCACCGAAAAATTTTATTCCGAGATAGCCTATAAATGACAAAGAAGCAATTATAATAGCCATAAGCCATGTTTTATAAGGATTGAAAAGTTCTAACGGACCTATTGCTTTGTTTGGAAGGATGGGCAGCATAATAAATGTCATTATAAGCAGTAAAATACCCGCACTTATCTCTTTTTGTGTCAGATTTGTTTCAAGTTTTTTAAGTCTTGTTTTGAGATTTAAAATCACAACTGTTATTACGCTTATAAAAATGGCATAATGTATGTTTCCGTAATAAACCATCACACCTATCAAATAGGTTATCAAAGCGGCTATGTGGGTGGTGGTGCCCTGTTTTGAATAATGATACACCTTTAAAAAATATGCCACCACAACTATCAATCCGAAAATTACAAAACTTATTATTAGAAAATTATTAATATATTTATTTAAATACGCTGAAATAAAACCTAAAAGGGCTATTAATGTAAAAGTTCTGCTTCCGGCAAAACCTTCTTCGTTTTCCAGCGAAAAAGAAACGCTTCTCTCAAGCCCTATTATAAATCCTAAAACCGCTGTAATTAAAAAAGCTTTTAAAATTTGCACATCCATTTTAACCCTTTTAATAATTATAATAAAATTTTTGATAAAATTATGCAAAAAAAGGATTAGTTTGAGAAAAGCAGTGGCTTTTACCGGTCCAAGCAATTCCGGAAAAACAACATTAATAGAAAAAGTTGCAAAAAGACTTATAAGCTCATATAAAATCGCAATTATAAAAAACGACCCATCCGACAAGGCAAAATTTGACACAGAAGGGAAAGATAGTTATAAATTTTACCAAACGGGTGCGGAAGTAGTTGTAACATCTCCAACAAGAACGACTTATTTTTCCCACAGACAAAAATCCCTGGATGAAATCGTAAATATGATAAATGATTTTGACATACTTTTAGTAGAAGGGCTCAAATATCTGCCTCTTCCGAGACTGGCTGTTTTCAGAGGTGATGTGGATGAGAGTTATTTCAGATACATAAAAGCTGTTGCAATTGATGAGAGTGTGGATAAAAGTAAAATACCCGCACATATTGAAATTTTGGATTTAAACAATATTGACCAGGTAATAGAATGGGTTTTAAACAATGCCGAAGATATATAAGGAGATAAAATGACTGAAATTATAAATTCCATTCAAAAAATAGCTATTGAAATAAAAGATGCAATTAAGACAAAAGATACCGGAAAGGTTGAAACACAAAATTCAAGCGGTGACATTCAAGTAAAACTTGATGTAATCAGTGATGAAATTGTAGAAAAACACCTTTTAAAAACATCAAGCGTTATTGAAATAATCAGTGAAGAAAAAGAAGACGCAATGCCGGCAAATCCTAACGGAAAATATTTTGTGGCATATGATCCTCTAGACGGAAGCAGTCTTATAGATGTGGATTTGAGTGTCGGAAGTATTTTTGGAATATATAAAGGCGGATACAGCGGTCAGAATATCGTCGCGGCGGTTTATGTGGTTTACGGGCCAAGAGTTGAAATGGTAGTGGCAAGAGACACTGTAGAGCTTTTTAGACTGAACGAAGCCACAAATGAGTTTGAGTTTGTAAAAGAACTCAGACTTGAAGAAAAAGGAAAAATATTGGGGCCCGGTGGAACACAGAAATGCTGGTATCCTTTTCATAAAGAGATGATTGATAACTTTTTTAAAGAAGGCTACAGACTAAGATACAGCGGCGGAATGGTGCCTGATTTACATCAGATTTTATTAAAAGGCGGAGGACTTTTCGCATATCCGGGAACTACTGATAAACCTAAAGGTAAGCTTAGAAAACTTTTTGAAGTTTTTCCGTTTGCTTATGTTTACAACAAAGCGGGCGGACTTGCGGTTGACGGCAAAAACGATCTACTGGACTTGGATATAGATGGTTATCATGATACGACACCATGCTTTTTTGGAAGCAATTATGAAATCACAAAAGTTTTAAAAACATACGAAGGGGCAGAAAAATGAGTGACAAGTGCAAGACATATTATTTAACCACACCGATATATTATGTAAACGATATACCACATATAGGACATGCGTATACGACTATTATCGCTGATATGGTCGCAAGATACAGCAGACTTAAAGGAATTGATACTTTTTTTCTTACAGGCACGGACGAACACGGACAAAAAATTGAAGAAGCCGCAAAAAAAAGAGGAAAATCACCAAAAGAATACGCTGATGAAATAAGTTCAAAATTTAAAGCATTATGGGATGAGTTTGAAATAAGTTATGATAAATTTATAAGAACAACTGATGAAGCACATAAAAAAGGCGTTCAAAAAGCGTTTTTGGATATGTATAATAAAGGTGATATTTATAAAGATTATTATGAAGGGCATTATTGTGTAAGCTGTGAAAGTTTCGTCGCACCTTCACAACTCGTAAACGACGAATTGTGTCCCGACTGCGGAAAACCTACAAGAATTATCAAAGAAGAAAGTTATTTTTTCAGACTTTCAAAATATCAGGACCAGCTGCTTGAGTGGCTTAAAAACAAAAAACCGATTTTGCCGGAAGCAAAAGCAAATGAAGTAATTAGATTCGTAGAAGAGGGACTGAAAGATTTATCAATTACAAGAACTTCTTTTGAGTGGGGAGTAAAACTTCCGCCTGAAATTAATGACCCTAAACACGTTGTATATGTATGGCTGGATGCTTTATTTAATTACTTGACGGCACTCGGATACGGAAGCGAAAACGACGAACTTGTTAAAAAATACTGGCCTGCAAAATTACATATAGTCGGAAAAGATATTTTAAAATTCCATGCTGTTTACTGGCCTGCATTTTTAATGAGCATAGGCTATGAGCTTCCAAAAGTAATCGCGGCTCACGGATGGTGGACAAGAGATGGTGAAAAAATGAGTAAATCTAAAGGTAACGTAATTAATCCTAAAGACGTAGCCGACGCATACGGGCTTGAAAATTTCAGATATTTTATGCTTAGAGAAGTGCCTTTTGGAGCAGACGGGGATTTTAGTGAAAAAGCGTTAATTGACAGAATTAATAATGATCTTGGAAACGATCTTGGTAACCTTTTAAACAGAATTATCGGAATGGCTTATAAATATTTTGACGGGAAAATAACAAGCGAAAATGTGGAAAAATATTATGCAAACGAACTGAATGAAGCAAGAGAAATAGTTAAAAATTTAGAAGAAACATACCTTTGGAAAATGCAGATTCATAAATTTCTCGAAGAACTTTGGAAAGTTTTGGCAATTGGAAACAAAGCCATTGATACCTATAAACCTTGGGAACTTATGAAAAACGGCGAAGAGGAAAAAGCGCAGGCACTTCTTGGACTTATTTCTAATCTACTGGCAATGGT
This sequence comes from Nautilia lithotrophica, assembly GCF_054656815.1. NCBI lineage: Bacteria > Pseudomonadati > Campylobacterota > Epsilonproteobacteria > Nautiliales > Nautiliaceae > Nautilia > Nautilia lithotrophica. The sequence continues at coordinate 526,397 of NZ_BAAHXN010000001.1, read as the reverse complement.
CGCAGTAAATTTACATGCCGTAATGCCTAAAACAACCGCTAAAATCGCTAAATCTTTAGGTTTTGAAATAACTCCGGATAGTTTTACAAACATAATGGAAGGTAAACTTCTTGATGATTTTGTAATTGAAAAAATACCTCCTCTTTTCCCTAAAATAGAAGCCCCTCTTATGAAAAAACCTGAGGTAAAAGAGGAAAAACCTCAAAATCTAATCACTATCGATGAATTTTTCAAAACCGAACTGAAAATAGGAAAAGTCATAACGGCTGAGGAAGTTAAAAAATCTAAAAAACTTTTAAGACTTGAAGTAGATCTTGGTGAAGAAAAACCGAGACAGATTATTGCAGGAATTAAAGAATATTATAAACCTGAAGAACTTATTGATACATATGTATGCGTAGTCGCAAATCTTAAACCGGCAAAACTTATGGGTATGATAAGTGAAGGAATGCTTCTTGGTGCTAAGGATGAAAGCGGATTTAGCCTTATAAGACCTGAAAAGCCTAAAAAGCCTGGAACGCCGATTAAATAATAATGAATATTTTTAGAGTAAAGGTTGTAGGGAAGTTTAATAAATTTAATTTGGATGAAGGAAAGCTTTGAAAATAGAAACTCTTGTAAACCTGATAGGCGGAGAGCTGCTAAACTCTCCATATATCAGCGAGGTTACTTCGTTTACAGACAAATGTGAATTTACAAGCAGGGGAAGCTGTTTTTTCGTAACGGATAAAAATGATATTGAAGCCGCCGTTAAAAGCGGCGCTTATGCCATTGTTTCGGAAGATTATGAAAATGTTATAGATAATGAAATAGCCTGGATTAAAGTAGATTCTATCCAAAAAGCCGTAATTGATATTTTTAAATATGAAAATCTAAAAACCAAAATTCATTTTTGTGATGAGATTACAGAACATATTATTGATAAAATGAATGTTAATGACAATGTCATTGTAATAAACTCTTATGAAGATTTGTTAAAAGCGCTGAATCTGTCCCATAAATATCTTGTGACTTCCAAAAAAAAATTCAGTGAACTTTTTTCAAATGTTGAAGTTTTGCTTCCTAAAGAAATGGAAATACAACAAATCTCTTTGTTTAGGTCGAAATTTGGCAGTGAAGAAATAAATCTACCTTATGTTTATAAAGAAGAGTTTGCCAGAGCTTTAAAATTTTTTGAAGACAATTCCTTAAAATATACACTTGAATTTGAACTTGAAAGGTTTAAACCGGTTTTTGTTGATTATAAATTAAGGGAAGTTGAATATGGTCAAAGTGACAGGGTTTTGATATTTGGAATAAAAAATGACAGATATTTTTTCAATGAACTGAACTATCTGATTTCAAATACCAAACACGCTAAAACTATTGTTGTAAATGAGGAAAATTCTTATATATTAAAAGAAGGTTTTAACTTTGCAATGCTTGTTGATTATGAGATAGTTATTGAAGAACAAGAAGAAGGGAGTCTGTTTTGATTAGGATTGAAAAAATCAATCTGCTGGGAAAAGGTAAATTTTTAGAATTAAAAGAAGTTTTTTTTGATTATTTCGGTAAAAAAAGAAGATGGGAAGTATGCAGTTCACACAACAGCGTATCGGTTTTAATTTATGACAGGGATTTGGATTCATTAATTATGGTAAGGCAGTTCAGGCTTCCTGTGTATTTAAAAAACAATGACGGATACACTTTAGAACTTTGTGCTGGATTATGCGATAAGGACAAATGCAACATTGAAATTGCAAAAGAGGAAATATTGGAAGAGTGCGGATATGACGTGGATGTGAAAAACATTCAAAGAATAACGTCCACATGGGCAAGTGTAGGCAGCAGTGCGGCAAATCAGGAAATATTTTACGTTGAGGTCGATCAGAATATGAAAGTGAACGAAGGCGGCGGAATTGATGATGAAGATATTGAAATCGTCGAGATTCCAGCAAGTGAGGTATATGAAAAAATTTTTGATGAAAATGTCGTTTTAACGCCTGGCGCAAAGTTTGCAATGCTTTGGTGGATACATAATAGAGTGGGTAAGCAGTGAAGTAGGTAAGTTAAGAAGTAGATAAGTTGTGAAGAAGTGAAGAGAAGGAGAAAAATTGAAACATATATTCAGGGAATATGATATAAGAGGGATTTTTGAAAAAGATTTAAGAGAAGATATAGTAAAAAAAATAGGATATTTTTTAGGACAAAAAATTAATGGCGAATATGTTTTTGTAAGTTACGATGCAAGAACACATTCCCCTGTTTTACACGACTGGCTTGTAAGCGGACTGAACAGGGCCGGAAAAAAAGTTATAAGCGGCGGAATGCTTCCGACAGGGGCTAACTATTTTGCAAATTTCAGGCCGTTATGCATTGAAGGAAAAGGGAAAATTGAAATAAGTGGAAGTATTCAGATTACCGGAAGCCATAATCCTCCAGAATACAACGGGTTTAAAATCACAATTAACAAGCTGCCTTTCTACGGAAAAGATATATATTCTTTGGGCGATGAAATTTTAAACAGCGATATTAATATTGAAGACGGGACAAACACAATTAAATATGATTTAAAATCAGACTATATTGATTATATTTCAAATCAGTTTTCGCATCTTAAAGGAATGGATTTAAATGCCGTTTTTGACTGCGGAAACGGCGTTGCTGGTGTTGTGCTTAGGGATATTCTAGAAAAAATCGGAATAAAAAATTATGATATTCTTTTTGAAGAACCTGACGGGACGTTTCCGAATCATCATCCGGACCCTACGGAAGAAGAAAATTTAAAAGATATATATAATGCTCTTAAAACTAAAAAATATGCTTTTGCTTTTGACGGGGATGCGGACAGGATTGCATTTTTGGATCAAAAGTATAACTACAAAGGCGATATTTTAGCTTACTTTTTTGCAAAAAATATGGATAATCCATGTGTAATAAGTGAAGTAAAAGCTACACAGGTTATGTATGATGAAATTAATAAACTTGGTCGGGCTATTATGTATAAAACGGGGCACAGCAACTTAAAAACACTTCTTAAACAGCAAAACTGCGATTTGGCAGCGGAAGTTAGCGGGCATATATTTTTTAACGACAGATATTTTGGGATTGATGATGCCGTTTATGTTGCGTTTAGAATAATGGAACTTATAAAAGAAGGATTTGATTTCGTATCAGAATATGAAAAACTTCCAAAAGTTTACAATACCGATGAAATAAAAATAAAGACTTCCGAAGAGGAAAAATTTGAAATAATAAACAAACTCAAAAAATATTTAAATGAAAATAAAGATAGTTTAGGTATTAAAAAAATTGTTGATGTAGATGGTGTAAGGGTTATTTTTGAGAACGGATGGGGGCTGGTTAGAGCAAGCAATACTACACCGGTATTGGTTACGAGATTTGAAGCAAAAAGCAAAGAGGATTTAAAAAAGATAGAAAAAACGTTAATGGAAATCTTAGAGAGATTTCTTTGATTTTTTCTTTATATTTCTTTTTATTGGTGACAGACACCTTGTGTGATGCGGTGGATTGAAGTATGAAATATTTTAGTTTAAAACCTTGATTGACTTTGGCTCAATTTTATTGTATAATATTGCAATAAAATTCCATATATTGTATAATTCAAAGGAGGGGAGATGAGCAAAAGTTTATATGAAGTTTTAGGTGTAAGCGAAAATGCTACACAGGATGAAATAAAAAAAGCTTATAGAAAATTGGCAAGGAAATATCATCCTGATATTTGTAAAAAACCTGAGTGTGAAGAAAAGTTTAAAGAAATAAACACCGCTTATGAAATCTTGGGAGATGAGGAGAAACGTAAGCAGTATGACCAAATGGGTGATGCAATGTTTAATGGTCAAAACTTCCAGGATTTCTACAGACAGCATAAAGACGTCGATTTAGAAGAGATATTATCCCAAATCTTCGGTGGCGGTTTTTCAAGACGTTCGCATGGGGGATTCGGCGGTTTCGGATTTGAAGGATTCGGCGGTTTTGGCGGAGGTTTTGCACCGGATCTTGATATCCATGCCAAAATACAGATACCTTTTGATTTGGCGATGAAAGGCGGGGTTTATACTATAAACTTAAATGGTGAAAGCATTAAAGTTAAAATTCCGGAAGGAATAAAAACAGGTCAAAAATTAAGGGTTAGAGGCAAAGGTAAAACCCTTCAGGGGCACAGGGGCGATTTGATACTTGAAGTGGAAGTAACTCCGCATCCTGAATGGGAAAGAAAAGGTGACGATTTATATAAAAAAGTGGACGTTCCTTTAAAAACCATGATGTTTGGCGGAAAAATCGGTGTTGATACATTTAAGGGCCATATTAATGTTAAAGTTCCTCAAAACTCTAAATGTTGTCAGAAATTAAGAGTTAAGGGATATGGCGTAAAGGGTGGAAATTTGTATCTTGAGTTAAGACCGGTACTTCCAAAAGTTGAAGAACTTGACGATGAGTTGGTAAAATTAATGAAAGAAAAACTGCCAGAATAACAGATTAAGATGTTTAAAGCTCAATAACAATGAAAAAGGAGGTGAGCATGTATAGTTATGACGAACCGGTATATTTAATAAGTGTGGTGAGTAAAATATTAAATATACATCCGCAAACATTAAGACAATATGAAAGAGAAGGTTTAATCAAACCCAGCAGAACTGAAGGTAAAATGAGACTTTATTCTCAAAGGGATATTGACAGATTAAAATTAATACTTTCACTTGTAAGAGATTTGGGTGTGAATCTGGCTGGTGTTGAAATTATTCTTCAGCTTAAAGAGGAAATTGAAGAGTTGCAAAGAGAAATTGAAAATCTAAAAAAACAACAGGGACAAATTCCTAGAAACAGAAGCGTTGTAATTAAAAAAGAAAATTATCAGTTAATTTTAGTTCCGACAAAAGAGGACTAAAAAATATTAAATGGTAAAGTAATTGCTCTTTTAAATAAATTAAAAGGTGAGAGTAAAATTTCTTTACCTATATCTTCTTTTACTTTAGGGTTGTTTAAATCCCCTTTAACAATCATTTTAACATCTATGCTACCATCTTTGCCAAATAATAAATAACTTAAACCTTTTCCTATAATAGGAATTTTTTTAAGTTTCATTTTCATATTTGCTTGAACTTTTAAAAACATATAATTTTTATTGAAATCAATATAACCTTTTGCATGAAAATCCAAATTGTCACCTTCTATTTTAGCTTCTTTGATATATAAAATTTTTTTGTATAAAAGATAATTTATGTATCCGTTTTTAATTTTGTAACCTTTCGAAGAAAAACCCGGAGATGAAAAAGATAGTAAAGATGGTATAGTGTTAATAAATGCAATTACATTATTTAATGATTTTAATTCTCTTACTATTGCTCTATTAATGTAAATTTTGCCAGAATAGAATTCATCTGGTGATTTAACCAATATAAAATCAAGATTAATTAAACTGAAAAAATTAAATTTCGGTAAAAACGCTTTAAATTCTTCATTAGTGAAATTTTTTCCTTCTAATAATAAATACCCCTGTTTTGTATATCCAATTACGGATGATTTTTTATAAATTGATTGGAATTTTAATTTATTTTTTTTGTATGAAATAGTAGCGTGTTGAGATAAAAACTTATGGGTTTTGTATATAAGGTTTGCATTGTTTGTATATAATGTAATTGAATAATTAAAATCATTGTTCCCAGAATTGTTATTTAAGAGTTTTTCTAAAGGGAAAAGATTAATGTCAACGGCGTTTAATTTTGCATTAATTTTATTATCGTCAATTTGTATATCTACGTTTTTATTAAAAATTTTTATATTATGTCCAATAACAATATTTAGAAAAATATGTTTTATTAAATTATATGAAGTGTTTATAATCGGTGTGTTTGAATGTTTATATAATATCGGTAATTTTAATAACAAATACGTAGTAATATCGGTCGTGTTTCCGAAAGTTATTAAAAGTATTCCATTATTTACGAAAGGTTTAAAACTTGTAAAAGCAAGTATGTTTTTCAATGGATTTATAATAAGTTCATTTTTGCTAAAGTCCATAAATACATTAGAATTTTTAGCTTTTAAGGTTTGAGTGTTGAAGTCAATTTCTGCAGATTCGTTATAATCTTTTAATTCAATAATTCGGTCAATTTTAAAATTAATTATTCCATTCATTTTTAAATTACTTTGCTTAAAATCAATAATACCATCACCGGAAAATCTTAATTTAATGTCCTTGGTTAAAAACAAATCCGTATTATTTGTTTTAAAATTTAAATTATTGTTTGTAATATTAATTTCAGCTTGAGGAACGAAAAGATCAAAATTAAAAAGTTTTAATAATGAAGTGGTAGTTATTACGTTAGTTAATGATTGTATGTTTTTATTGATTTTAATTGTTGAGATGATTTTATTCTTTCCGGCTATTTGTAAAACAGGAATGTCTATATCTAAAAATTTTTTTAATATTTCTTTTATGTTTTTATCAAATAAGTTGTTTGATTGAAGAGATAATGTATTGTTTTTAAAAAGAATGTTATATGCTTTTACATTATTATATACTGCTTCTTTAGCGTGTAATGTTTTGTTTTTGGAATTTATTTTTATTTCATTTATTGAAGTTTTAAAACCATATACTTCTCCATAAATTTTAGGAATATAGAAATTTATTAAATCACCAATTATTTTAGAAGATTTTAATTTAATGTTTTGAGATATAAACTCTCCATTATTTACGGAAAGAAATGTATAATTTTTAAATATATTTAATAAGTTGTTGTAAAGATTTAATCTGTTTTTATTTTGCAAAATGGTAATTTTTTGAGATGTTAAATTGAAATTGTGAATGTTGTTATATACTAAATTGCTTCTAAATGAGATTAATTTGTAATGTTGATAATTTGCATAAATTTTAGGTGCAGATAATATTAAAAATCTGTTTCTTATATTATATGAACCGGTTAAATGTTCTATTTTTACATTTTTAATATTTTGATAGTTTGGAATATATATGGAATTTGTTTGGAATTTTATATCATTATTTGTAAGTTTTATTGAGGAATTTTCGAGTTTAAAATAGTGATTTTGGTATTTTATATCCGCTTTTTTAAATTTTGTATTTAGTTCATAAAACATATAATTAAGATTTATATTGATTAAAGCTTCAATGTTTTTTAAAGTTGTATTTATCAAATCATTTGAATAAATGATTTTATCTGATGTTAAATGTGCCTTTAAAGTATTGTTTTTAAACAAATTAATGCTCAAATTAAACTTATTGTTGTTTAATTCACCTTTTCCTTTTATAAAAATTTCTGCTGGTTTAAAATAGATATTTATAATTGTGTTTTTAAGTTTTAATTCCGGTTTTTTTAAAGTTATATATTCAAAATTCACATATGAATAATTAGTGCTTGGTTTTAATATTGCATTAAATTGCAACAAATCGGAGTCGAAATAAAATTTGTTTTTTTTCAGCAAAAGTTTGTTTATATGTAAATTTCCATAATTAAGAGTATTTATCGAGATTGTTTGAAATATATTTAAAATTTTCACAGCAGTAAAAAATGTTTTATGCAGATTAAGGGCCTGTTTTGTATAATTTTTATTGTCGGTTATTTTAATATCGTAAATTTTGAGTACAATTTTATTATCTATTTTAAAAAACGCTTTTTTTATATGGATATTTTTAAATTTTATATCGTAAAGATATATGCCTTTAAAAAGGGAAATAAAAATTATGAATAAAAAAAGAATTATTGTAAATATTATAGCTTTTATAGAATTTTTGCTGGTATGCACTATATTTATCCTTTTTTATTTAACTAGAAATGTATATTCACCACGCGTAATATATATACCTACCGGTAGTGTTAATTATACAATAAATTCGTTGCAAAAAAGAGGATACAATGTCGGGTTTATTGACAAAATTTTTTTATATTTATTAGGTTCGCCCCAGGCCGGATGGATTGATTTAAAAAGTGAAAAGCTTACGAAATTCGATTTTCTTTACAAACTTACAACATCCAAAGCGGCACTTGTGAAAGTGACTATCATTCCGGGAGAAACCACATATTATGTATATAAAATACTGGAAAATAAACTTAAAATTCCAAATATCAACTGCGGATTTGAAGAAGGGTTTTTGAAACCCGATACTTATTTTTTACCTATCGGGATGAAAAAAACAAGGGTTTGTGAATATCTGAAACAGAAATCTTTAATTTACCATAAACAAATCACAAAAAAAATATTCGGAAAATTTGAATATGAAAAATACAGAAAATATCTCATAATTGCTTCAATCATACAAAAAGAAGCAGCAAATGTTGAAGAAATGAAAAAAATAAGTGCGGTGATATACAACAGACTAAAAAAACATATGAAGCTTCAGATGGACGGAAGTTTAAATTACGGGCAATATTCCCATGAAAAAATTACACCTCAAAGAATAAAAAACGACAGCAGCAGATTTAATACATATAAATATTACGGACTTCCTGATAAACCTGTCTGCATTCCTAGCCGTGATGCAATAATTGCCGCAATTTTTCCTGAAAAATCCAAATACTTATATTTTGTAAAATGCGGGAAAAAACATCTTTTTGCCGTCACTTATAAACAGCATTTAAGAAATATAAAAAAATGTAAAAGATAGTTTCATTTTGTAACATTTGTATTCATTTGAAAATAAAAGTTGTTACTTTTCGTATAAAAGGTGATAAAATTTAATCAATAAAAAAACCAAAAGGAGATTATATGGCAAATCCTACAATCGTATGGACAAAGATCGACGAAGCACCATATCTGGCGACGTTTAGTTTACTTCCGATTATGGAAGCGTTTACAAAAGATGCAAACATTAACTGGGAACTTAGAGATATTTCTCTTGCTGGAAGGGTAATAGCTGAGTTTTCTGATATGTTGCCTGAAAACTTGAGACAATTTGACGAGCTTGCATATCTAGGTGAACTTGTAAAAAAACCTGAAGCAAATGTTATTAAACTTCCAAACATTTCAGCTTCAGTTCCACAGCTTGTAGCAACTATTAAAGAACTTCAGTCTCAAGGTTATCCACTTCCAGATTTTCCGGAAGAGCCTAAAAACGCTGAAGAAGAAAAAATTAAATTAAAATATTTAAAATGTGTAGGTTCTAACGTAAACCCTGTTTTAAGAGAAGGTAACTCAGACAGAAGACTTGCAGAACCTGTTAAAAACTATGCAAAAATGCATCCGCACAGCATGAAACCTGTAAGTCCTGATAGTAAGTCTTATGTTGCACATATGGAAAAAAGAGATTTTTATGAAACTGAGCAAAGTTTCACAAGCGATAAAGACCAAAACGTAATTATTGCATTTGAAGACAAAGACGGAAACAGAAAAGAATTAAAAGAAGTTCCTGTTGAAGCTGGTGAAGTGTTCTCAGCTGCTACTTTAAGTGTAGAAGAACTTAGTAAATTCTTTGAAAAAGTAATTAACGAAGCTAAAGAAAAAGATATTCTGTTCTCTTTACATGTTAAGGGAACAATGATGAAAGTATCTGATCCAACATTCTTTGATTATGCAATTAGAGTATATTACAAAAAACTTTTTGATAAATTCGGTAAAGAACTTGAAGAAATCGGATTTAATCCAAGAAACGGACTTGCTGATTTATATTCAAAACTTGACAAATTACCTGAAGATAAGAAAAAAGCGATTCTTGACACAATTGATGAAATATATAAAGAACAGCCAAGACAATATATGGTGGATTCTGATAAAGGAATTACAAACCTACACAGACCAAATGACGTAATTATCGATGCATCAATACCTGCAACAATCAAAAACGGACTTAAAGGTTGGGGACCTGATGGTGAAGTTGAAGATTTAGTAATTACTGTTCCAGACAGAACTTATGCAAGAATGTATAAAGAAATCGTAAAAGATATAGTTAAACACGGGCAATATGACCCAACTAAAATCGGAACTGTTCAAAACGTAGGTTTAATGGCTAAAAAAGCTGAAGAATACGGAAGTCATGACAAAACATTCTTTGCACCAACTGAAGGTAAATTCTTAGTGCTTGATAGCGATGGAAACACTCTATTTGAATTTGAAGTTGGTAAAGGTGATGTATTCAGAGCATACAGCGCAAAAGATATTGCAATTAAAGACTGGGTAAGACTTGCGGTTGAAAGAGCAAAAGACAGCGGTCTTCCGATTGTATTCTGGCTTGATTCAAACAGAGCACATGATGCACAGCTTATCAGAAAAGTTTTAAAATATATGCCTGAATTTGATCTTGAAGGTGTTGAATATCATATAATGGCCCCAGAACAAGCAATGAAGTTTACTCTTCCAAGATTCAGAGCAGGACTTGGAACTATTTCTGTAACAGGTAACGTTCTAAGAGATTACCTAACTGACTTATTCCCGATTATTGAAGTTGGAACAAGTGCAAGAACTCTATCAATAGTTCCGTTACTTGCAGGTGGTGGTCTATATGAAACAGGTGCAGGTGGTTCAGCTCCTAAACACGTTGAGCAGTTCATTAAAGAAGGTCACTTAAGATGGGATTCTTTAGGTGAATTCTTAGCAACTGTTGAATCACTAAAACTAGCAAGAAAACAAGGTGCAAATGAAAAAGCTGAAATTATCGCAGATGCGTTAAGCAGAGCGGTTGGTAAATATCTTGAAAATGATAAAACACCAAAAAGAAAAGTAGGTCAGCTTGACAATAGAGGTAGTCATTATTATTTAGCAAGATACTGGGCTGAAGAGCTTGCAAACTGCGGTGATAGCGAGCTTGAAGCTAAATTTAAACCTATTGCAAAAGAATTGGTTGAAAATGAAGAAAAAATTCTAAATGAAATAGCTGCAGCTGAGGGTAAACCGGCTGATATTGAAGGATATTATCATCCAAATGAAGAAAAAGTTGCTAAATTTATGAGACCAAGTGAAACATTCAATAAAATTATTGATGCTTTAAGAGGATAATCCCTTTAGGGATTTTCCTTGATTTATAAAGGATTAAAATGTCAAATAAAGTATCAATTGTAGGTGCAGGAAACGTTGGAAGTATTGTTGCTTACTCTCTTGCAATGCAAGGGCTTGCTCATGAGATTATTCTTGTTGATAGAGATACTGACAGGGCGAAAGGTAAAGCGCTCGATATGAGCCATGCGGCCAGTGCTGTGAGAAGCCATTCCATTGTAAGAGCAGCTGAAAGTTATGAGGATGTAAGAGGTAGTAAAGTTGTAGTTATTACTGCCGGATTTCCTAGAAAACCTGGAATGACCAGAGAAGACTTGCTTTTTAAAAATGCGGAAATTATGAAAGATGTTGTAACTCAAGTAAAAGAAGTGGCTCCTGATGCTATTTTAATTGTAGTATCAAACCCTCTTGATGCAATGACTTACACGGCTCTTAAAGTGTCTGGTTTTCCTAAAAACAGAGTAATTGGAATGGCTGGAATACTTGATAGTGCAAGGATGGCTTATTTTATATATGAAAAATTGGGATATGGTGCGGGACAAATCAGAGCGAGTGTAATAGGAGGTCATGGCGATTTTATGGTTCCTCTGCCTAAATATTCAACGGTAGCGGGTGTGCCGCTGAGTGATCTTTTAAGTCAAAAAGAGATTGATGAAGTGGTTGAGAGAACTAAAAAAGCCGGTGCTGAAATTGTCGGCTATCTTAAAACGGGAAGTGCATATTTTGCACCTGGTAAATCTACAGCAATTATGGTCGAAGCTATTCTTAAAGACTCAAAACAGATCTTCCCTTGTGCAGCATACCTTGATGGGGAATACGGATATAAAGATATTGTTAATGGTGTGCCTGTAATGATAGGAAAAGATGGAGCCGAAAAAGTTATTGAAGTTACTTTAGATCCGTGTGAAAGAGAGCTTTTCAGAAAAAGTGTCGGCGCTGTAAAAGAGATGGTGGATATTTTAAACAAAGACTTTTTAAAGGATGTAAAATGAGAGTCGTTAAATATGATGATATTGTTAAATCTATAAGAGATATGATAATCTACTCAACAACTCACTTAGCACCTGATATGCTTGAAGCACTTAAAAAAGCATATGAAGAAGAAAAAAGCGAAGTTAGTAGAGCAGTTCTTAAGCAGCTTCTTGATAATGCAGAAATTGCTGAAAAAGAGTGGAAACCTTTATGTCAGGATACAGGACTTGCGATTTATTTCGTAAAAGTCGGTGAAGATGTTAAAGTTGAAGGCGGAACCCTTAAAGACGCAATTTATGAAGGAACTAGAAAAGGTTATGAAGAAGGGTATTTAAGAGCTTCAACTTGTGATTGCTTTACAAGAGCAAATCTTAAAGATAAAGCAGGATACAACCTGCCACCAGTAATTTATTTTGATTTAGTTCCTGGTGATAAAATAGAAATTGAATATGCTGCAAAAGGTGGTGGAAGTGAAAACGTATCACGTGCAACAGTGCTTGCACCAGCACAGGGTAAACCTGGAATTAAAGAGTTTGTTAAAAAAGTCGTAAGTGATGCAGGACCGAATCCATGTCCACCTCTTGTTGTTGGTGTGGGAATCGGTGGTAGCTTTGATATGGCTGCAGTTATGAGTAAACATGCACTTTTTAGAAGTATCGGAACTGAAAATCCTGATCCGGAAATGGCAGAGTTTGAAGCAGAACTAAAAGAAGAATTAAATAAACTCGGAATCGGTGCTATGGGAATGGGTGGAACTCAAACCGTCCTTGCAGTTCATATTGAAACATATGAAAACAGAATGTGTCATATCGCTTCACTTCCTGTAGCGGTAAATATTCAGTGTCACAGCAGCAGACACTCTCATATAACTATTTAAGGAGATACAATGGCTGAATACAGATTAAAAACTCCACTCACAGATGAAGACGTAGAAAAATTAAAAGCAGGGGATATAGTATATCTTACAGGTGTTATTTATACTGCAAGAGACGCGGCACATAAAAGACTTGTTGATTTAATTGAAAAAGGTGAGGAACTTCCATTTGATTTAAAAGGAAGTGTGATTTATTTCGTTGGTCCGACTCCTCCTAAACCTGGTGATCCAATCGGAAGTGCTGGACCTACTACCAGTTATAGAATGGATAGTTATTCTCCTATTCTTATTGAACATGGACAAAAAGGTATGATTGGTAAAGGTAAAAGAAATGAAGCAGTAAAAGAGGCTTGTAAAAAATATAAAGCCGTATATTTTGGTGCAACAGGCGGTGCAGGGGCACTTCTAGCACAAAGAATTAAATCTGCAGAAGTTATTGCTTATCCGGAACTTGGACCTGAAGCAATAAGAAAGCTTGAAGTTGAAGATTTGCCAGTAGTAGTAGTAAACGACTGCTATGGAAATGATCTTTATGAGCAGGGTAGAAAAGAGTGGGAACAAAAATAAAATAATTACATCAATTAATCGAAAGGAGTATAGATGAATATACATGAATATCAAGCAAAAGAGATATTTAGAAAATACGGTGTGCCAACCCCAAGAGGTGGAGTGGCATTTACTGGTCCTGAAGCAAGAAGAGTAGCAGAAGAGCTTGGTGGAAACTTATGGGTAGTAAAAGCTCAAATTCACGCAGGTGGTAGAGGTAAAGCCGGTGGTGTTAAACTGGCTAAAAGTCTTGAAGAAGTAGAAAAAATAGCAGAAGAAATGCTTGGAATGACACTTGTTACACATCAAACAGGTCCTGAAGGGAAAGTAGTAAAAAAAGTATATATTGAAGAAGGTGCAGATATTAAAGATGAGCTATACCTTGGTATGGTTTTAGATAGAGCACTTGAAATGCCTGTAATGATGGCTTCAACTGAAGGTGGTATGGAAATTGAAGAAGTTGCAGAAAAAACACCTGAAAAAATTATAAAAGTTGCAATTGACCCTGCAATAGGATTTCAACCTTTCCATGCGAGAAAACTAGCGTTTGGTTTAGGACTTCCAAAAGATGAGCAAAGAGAATTTATTAAATTTGCAAGTGCTTTATATAACGTATATATGGATAACGATGCTGAAATGATCGAAATCAACCCTTTAATCAAAACTGGTGACGGAAAGTTCCTTGCACTTGACGCTAAAATGGGATTTGACGACAATGCACTATATAAACATCCTGAAATTGCAGAAATGAGAGACTTAGACGAAGAAGAACCTACAGAAGTTGAAGCTAAAAAATATGGACTTAGCTACATTAAACTTGATGGAAATGTTGGATGTATGGTTAACGGTGCCGGACTTGCTATGGCGACAATGGATATTATTAAACATGAAGGCGGAGAGCCTGCAAACTTCTTAGACGTTGGTGGTGGGGCTAATCCTGATACTGTTGCAAAAGGTTTTGAAATTATTTTAAGTGATCCAAATGTAAAATCTATATTCGTTAATATCTTCGGTGGTATCGTTAGATGTGATAGAATCGCAAATGGTATTTTACAAGCGACTGAAAAAGTGGAAGTAAACGTTCCTGTAATCGTTAGACTTGACGGAACAAACTCCCAGGAAGCTGCTGAAATTTTAAGAAATGCAAATATTAAAAATATTATTCCTGCTGAGAATCTTAAAGATGGTGCTAAAAAAGCTGTTGCTGCTGCGAAAGGAGAGTTATAATGAGTATTTTGGTAAATAAAGACACAAAAGTAATAGTTCAAGGATTTACAGGTAAAGAAGGGACTTTCCACGCTGAACAATGTATGGCATACGGAACACAAATTGTAGGTGGTGTTACACCAAATAAAGGTGGAATGACTCATCTTGGAAAACCGGTATTTAATACTGTTGAAGATGCAGTAAAAGCTACAGGTGCAACTGTTAGTATGATTTTCGTTCCGCCTGCATTCGTTGCAGATGCGGTAATGGAAGCTGCCGATGCAGGGATCGAGCTTGCTGTAATTATTACAGAAGGCGCACCTGTTAAAGATATGATGTATGCTAAACATTATGCTCAGAAGAAAGGCATGAATACAATCGGACCAAACTGCCCTGGTATTATTACTGCAGAAGAGTGTAAAATAGGAATTATGCCTGGTAACATCTTCAAAAAAGGAAACGTTGGTCTTATTTCTAAATCAGGAACTTTAACTTACGAAGCAAGTAATCAAGTAGTTAAAGAAGGATTCGGAATTACTACTGCCGTTGGAATCGGTGGAGACCCGATTATCGGTCTTAGCTACAAACAATTACTTCCAATGTTTGAAGCTGATCCTGAAACAGAAGCAATCGTTATGATTGGTGAAATCGGTGGGGATCTTGAAATTCAGGCTGCTAAACTTATTAAAGAACAAATTACTAAGCCTGTAGTTGCGTTTATTGCGGGACAAACAGCTCCAAAAGGAAAAAGAATGGGGCATGCTGGTGCAATTATCAGCGGTTCTAAAGGAACTGCAGCTGAAAAAATGGCGGCACTTGAAGAAGCTGGAGTATATGTAGTGAAATCTCCTGCAGATATTGGTGCTACTGTTGCGAAAGCTTTAAAAGAAAGGGGATAAATTCCTCTTTTTTTATTTTAAAGAAAAATTACAATGAAATATTTACTATTAATTCTTCTTTCCATTCTATCTTATTCTCAAAATTCTCAAATAATAGGAAAATGGAAAAGTATTGATAATTGGGCTCAAATCGAGTTTTTTCCTGATTATACTTGTATAATTATTGAGAAGAATAAAATCATTTCTCCAAAGGAAGATTGTATTTGGAATGAAAAAGAGTGTTCCATCACTTATATATATAAAGGTAGAAATACTGATAAAATTTATTTTAAATACGAAAATGGTGATATTTTAATTGCGCCAAATAAAAGAAAACTAAATAGAAAAAAAGCTAAATTGATTTTAAAAAAGTTGAACAATTAGTAAAGTTTGGGGTAGGGGGGATGATTTTATTAAATTATGTAATTATAGTTTTTCTAAGTTTTATCCTCTTATTATTTTTTTTAATGAGAAAAATAAACATAATTAAAATTTCATATAAAAAAATTAGTTTATTTATTCTTATAATAAGTGCTGTTTTATATATGAGTAAAAATTTATTGCCAGAAGTGTTTAGATTACCAATTAATACTTTTGAAATTACTTTTAAAAATCCTTACAATATTAAATGCATAAAGAATGAAATATGTGAATTTAAAAAAAAATATAGTGATTCTTACAAAATTACTGCATTATCAAATAATAAAGATTTTGAAATTAAAATGAAAGGAATCTTTATATTTACAAAACCGATTGAAAAAGTGTTTAATTTTAATCTAGAAAATGCAGAAGCTACTTTAAAAATAAATTCAAAACTATTTAATATAACACCCAATACATATGTTTTTTCAAAAAGTATAAAATATAAATTTTCACCAGGTATTTATTTAATAGAAATAAAAATTAAATTTAATTCAAGCCGAAAATATCATAATGTTAGTTTTTTCTTTAATAACTATTTTTCTACAAAATCTGATGATGAAGTTCAAAAAATTATAAAACCTATATTGAAGAAAGAAGTAAATATCTATTATACTTTTGGAATTATAAGAAAAAATATTATTTTAAAGCCCTCTAAAAAAAATACTATTTTATTTTTAGCATCAGGTAAAATACCTACTTACTGGAAAATTGAAAATGCTAAAGAAGCTAATTTAAAAGCTGTTATTTTTAGTGGAAAAGATATTAAAGTTGATACAGATAAATCAGATGTTATAAGAATACGAATAAAATATTTACCTCGTGTATATAAAATTCCATCAAGTTCAGATTGCACTTATTATGCACCTATTGGTATAATGTGTAAAGATGATTCATTTAATAATTTTTTTAAACTTTTAAAAAAAGTTCAAAACATTACCGGCAAAAAATTAAATGGGTTTTCACCAAGTTTAAGTTCTGATATTTACAATGAGCAAAAAGTCATTATGCCATCAATCTTTTTAGATGAAAAAGTAATTAAGGATTTATTTAATTTAAAAGAAAAGATAGTTAAAAAAGAAAAAAATATTAATAAAATAAAGAACGAACCTTTTTATAAATCTAATAAAAAACTATGGTCTGAAATATTTAATATTAATAAACAACAAATACCAGTCAATAAATTTAGAGCTTTTTATATAGATATGGAAAAACCCAAAAAAGTAATATTTTCAGAAATAGTTAAACGTCCAGATATTTTATATTCTCATAAAAATTTTCATGGGATTAGAGCAGATAATTTTATGGCTTTTTGGATAGGGGATTTTATTTTTGAAAAAGATGTTACTAAAAATTTATCATTGTATGTTAGTTGGGGAAAAGTTAAATTATTTATTGATAAAAAACTTATTTATAATGGTAAAAAATCGATTTTAATACCATATAAGTTTTACAGAGGTAAACATAATATTGAAATTGAATATATTAATAATTATGGACAAGTTGATTTCTTTTTTAATATGTTAAATATAGATCGTTCGGTTGATAAAACATTTAAAAAATTACTAACTCCAAACACTAAGATTTATTTGGTAAGTATAAACAATGGAAATAACAATCATCTTGTAAACTTAATCACTAAAAAAAATAAAAATAAAAAAATTATACTTTTTTTGACTTCTATCCATCCAATTATATGGAATATTGTAAATGATGATAATATAAAAGCTATAGTTTATAATTCATATTATCCAGGTAGTTTTGTGAAAGTTAATAACAAACGAATTAAAATTTATTATGATAAAAATCTCTCTTATGTTTCTAGAATAATACCTTATTGTCATAAAGATTTAAATTGTGAAAATAAAGAAAATTTTAAAAAAGTTGTAAAACATATTTTTGAATTAACAGGTAAAAAACCTGATGGTTTTAGTTCTATTTATGAACAATCTTTTACTACTAAAATGTTAAAAAAGTCTTTTAAAGGGGATTATATTTTTGTTCCACAAATAAAATTAGATGAAAAAACATATAATAAAATTGATGATATATTAAAGCAATTAAAATAAATGTAACAATTTTACACAGAAAGTTCATATAAAAATATTAATAAGAGTTTTTCAGTGTGAATTTTGGTATCATATATTACGTAAAGAAAAGCTAAAGGAGTTTATATGGCATTAAATGTAGATTTTAAATTACCTGCTCCGGAAAATACACCGGTATGGGTTGATGAAAGTAAATGTAAAAGTTGTGAATTATGCGTTGATTTCTGTCCTACAGGTGTTTTAGAAATGGTTCCTGATCCACATAATATATTAGGTCAAATGGTAAAAGTTTCGCATCCGGAATATTGTATAGGTTGTAAAGAATGTGAACTTGAATGTCCAGATTTTTGTATTTTTGTAGCTGAAAGAGATGAATATAAGTTTAAAAAACTTAATGAAGTTAAAAAGTTAAAAGGAGAAGCGTAATGCCAAGAGAAATAGTAAGTACTGGAAACCAGCTGGCTGCACTTGCTGCAATTGATGCTGGATGTAGATTTTTTGGTGGTTATCCTATTACGCCATCAAGTGAAGTTGCACATGAAATGAGTAAACTTCTACCAAAAGTTGGTGGGCAATTTATCCAGATGGAAGATGAAATCGCAGGTATTTCAGTAGCACTCGGTGCGAGTATGAGTGGTGTTAAGTCTATGACAAACACTTCAGGTCCTGGTATATCACTTAAAGCTGAGCAAATTGGTTTGGCGTTTATTGCGGAAGTTCCTCTTGTAATTACAAACGTAATGAGAGGTGGTCCTTCAACTGGTCTTCCAACAAGACCGCAACAAGGTGATATTCTTCAAGCACAAGCTCCAACTCATGGTGATTATCAGTCAATTACACTATGTGCGGGAAGTTTAGAGGAGTGTTATACTGAAACAGTTAGAGCTTTCAATCTTGCAGAAAAATTTATGACACCAGTATTTGTGTTACTTGACGAAACACTTGGACATATGGTTGGTAAAGCTGTATTACCTGATAAAGAAGAAGTTGAAAAAAATATTGTAAACAGAAGAGTGTTTGAAGGTGATCCTGCAGAATACAAACCTTATGAAAGAGCAGATGATGAGCCTGCTATTCTTAATCCATTCTTTAAAGGATATAGATATCATATTACTGGACTTCATCACGGGCCTACAGGATTCCCGACAGAAGATGCAGTTCTTTGTCAGAAATTGATTGATAGATTATTTAATAAAATTTTAGCTCATAAAGATGAGATTGAAAGTTATGAAGAATTTATGCTTGATGATGCTGATATGGCGGTAATCGCATACGGAAGTGTTTCACTTTCAGTAAAAGAAGCGATTAAAGAACTTAGAAAAGAAGGTATTAAAGTAGGGCTATTCAGACCAATTACTTTATGGCCAAGTCCTGAAGAAAAAATAGCTGAAGTTTGCAAAAAATTCGATAAAGTTCTTGTAACTGAAATGAATAAAGGTCAATATATTAAAGAAATTGAAAGAGTAAGCGGTAGAAGAGATTTTGATACTCTATTTAAAGCAAACGGAAGACCTATAAGTCCTGCGGAAATAAAAGCAAAAATAAAAGAAATGGTATAAGGAGCTGATAATGGCATTTAATTATGATTATTATTTAAGAACGGATAAAATGCCAACACTATGGTGTTGGGGATGTGGTGACGGTATTATTATGAAAGCTATGATTAGAGCTTTTGCAAAACTTGGATGGGATAAAAATGATATTTGTATCGTATCAGGAATCGGATGTTCGGGAAGATTTTCAAGTTATATAGACGCAAATACCGTTCATACGACACACGGAAGAACTGTAGCTTATGCTACTGGTATTAAACTTGCAAACCCTGATAAACACGTAATTGTTGTAGCAGGGGATGGTGATGGACTAGCAATCGGTGGTAACCATACAATCCATGGATGTAGAAGAAATATTGATCTAAACTTTGTATTAATCAATAACTTTATTTATGGTTTAACAAACAGCCAAGTTTCACCAACTACTCCAAAAGGTGCATGGTCTGTAACTACTCAATATGGTAACATTGACCCTACATTCGACCCGGCGGAACTTGCTAAAGGTGCTGGTGCTACATTTATCGGAAGAGAAAGCGTAGCGGAAGCTCAAAAACTTGAGAGACTTTTCATAAAAGGTTTCCAACATAAAGGATTTAGTTTCTTTGATGTTCATTCGAACTGCCACGTAAACTTTGGTAGAAAGAATAAATTAGCTCAGGCTAAACAAAATATGGATTGGATCGAAGGAAACTTAATTCCTAAAAATAAATGGGACAAACTAAGCCCTGAAGAGCAATATGAACTTAAAAAACAAGGTAAATTCCCTAGAGGTGTGCTATATCAGGTAGAAGAACCAGAATACTGTGAAGAATATTATAAACTAATCGACAGAGTAAGGGGCAACTAATGAGAAAACAATTAAGATTTACAGGGGTTGGAGGACAAGGTGTCCTTCTTGCTGGTGAAATTTTAGCAAGAGCTTATGTAAAAGCTGGAAAATACGGAGTTCAGGTAGGAACATATACTTCTCAAGTAAGGGGTGGACCTACTAAGGTTGATATTATTCTTGATGATGAGCCTATTCTTTATCCGTATGCTGTTGATGGTGAAATCGATTTTATGTTAAGCGTTGCTGACAAGTCTTATCAGTTATTCAAAGACGGGGTAAAAGAAGGTGGAATTATCGTATATGAACCAAATCTTGTTTATCCTTCTGATGAAGATAAAAAAAGATGGAACATGTATCCAATCGAAGTAATTACAATTGCAAAAGAAAAAGTAGGAAACGTAATTACTCAGTCAGTTGTAGCGCTTGCAATTGCTACAAGAATGAATGATCTTGATCATGATTTGGTATTCCAGGCAATGATTGAAACAGTTCCAAGTAAAGCTGTGGAAATTAACAAAAAAGCATTTGAACTTGGATATCAAGCAGCAGAAGAAGCTTTAAAAACTAAAGCTTAATCTTCTGTTTTTTTGTTTTTTATATAAATGTTTGATTTAAAAATAAAAAAACATTAAATTGTTAATAATTTAGGGTCTGGCACCTTTATATTAGGTATAAATTTTATTTACTTTTTGTTTTATTCATGTGTTATGTGTTTGTAAACTGAAACGAATAAGGTAAAAGGATTATTTGCCTTTTACCGCATCAAGTGCTCTTTGAAGCAGTTCTGCATGATATACTTCCTGGCGTGAAATAAATAATAAGAAATTACTGAGCTCTTCATTACCGATTTTTTCAGCTAAAATTAAACATTGTTTTTCAGCGTCCATTTCTTCTTCTATATTTTCTTTTAAAAATTCAACAATACCGATATTTTCATATTTATCATGAGGAATAGGTCTAGGAAGTGTTAACACACCCATCTGAGCGGCAAGTTCTGCAAATCTTCTTAAATGATAAATTGAATCATAAGCTAAATCAGTAAAAGCTGAGTTTGCATCTACTTCGTTTGAGTGAACTTTTAAATAGCTATAAATTGTAATAAGTTCATACTCTTTAAATGTTTCTTCCATTAAGAAAAATACAAGTGCGGCTTTTGCACTCTCTTCAAGCTCAACGCCCGGTAGTTCTTTTGACTGGTTAAAAGCAATTACACTTCCTTCTAAATCAAGTTTTTTAAGCTGACTAAGAAAATATTCGTCATCATTTTTAAATCTTTCAGTAGAAGGTGTTTTTATCTCTTCATAGCTTCTAAGATTTTCTTCTAAGTCATTGATCAAAACTTCTAAAAGATCTTCTTCGCTTTGAGTTTCTATTTTTTTAATTTCTTCGGTTTTAAAATCCATATCGAAACTTACACCGGCTTTTACTGCGTCAGCCATTGCCCATACCATATGTCTGTATTTAAATACCGCAATGTCTTCCAATAATTTTTTTGCAGCCTGTTCTTTTACTATAACGCTTGCATATATAAATTTAATAAAACTTTCGTGTTGAAATCTAATAAGTCTTTGCATACCCATCCTTTTTTTGTTTAAGTATAGCTAAAATAAAAATGTAAAAAATTGACTTATGTCAATGTTTTATGATTTAAGATATATTTTATCGCATTTTCATAACTTTTAGTTTTTGCTAATCCTTTATAAGCTATGTCAAATGCTGTCCCGTGATCTACGGATGTTCTTAATATAGGCAAATTCAAACTTACGTTTATACTTTCCTCAAAATAAAGAGCTTTAAGAGGTGCGAGTCCCTGGTCGTGATACATTGCAATAAACCTGCCTTTTTTAGCAGTAAATGCAGTATCCGGAACAAGTGGGCCATAATAGAAATTTTTATTAAGTATTTTATTTGCTTCGTTGATTGCAGGTAGAATTTCTTTTATTTCCTCGTCACCCAAAACACCTCCGTCACCTGCATGAGGGTTTAATCCAAGCACTCCCACTTTATGAAAATTTGTCGAATTATGAAAATCTATAAAAAATTTAACTAAATTCTCTTTTTTTACTCTGTTTGCCACTTCTTTTAACGGAATATGTTCGGTAAAGAGGGCCACATACATATCTTCGCATCCAAGCATCATAATTGCGTCTTTTTTAAAAACATCTCTTAATACTTCCGTATGTCCTTTGTATTTTATTCCGGCTTTAGTCCAGCTTTCTTTGTTTATAGGAAGTGTGGTAATAGCATCTACTTTATTTTCTTTTGCAAGGTTAATTGCGGCAATGAAACTCTCGAATGAATATTTTCCGGCATTTTCGTCTATAATTCCGGGTTTTATTTTAAAATCCCCTTCAACTTCAAAAACTTCAAAATCTTCAGGAATATTGTAGTTTAAAAGTTTTGCGGCTTTTTTTAACATTTTTTTATTGATACAATATACCGGTTTTATCCAGCTTTTAATAGTATCATGGGCTTTTAGGGCTATTTCTATCCCGATTCCGTTTAAATCACCTATACTAACTGCTACTTTTTGCATAAGCTCTTGCCTTTTCCAAATCGTCTTTTGTATCTATTCCGAAACTTTTTGTTTCAACCTTTATCATTGCTATTTTTTTGCCGTTTTCAATTACTCTTAGTTGTTCAAGCTTTTCAATATGTTCGATTTCTCCTCTCATTTTTACAAATTCGTCCAGACTTTTTTTAATAAATCCGTAAATACCTATGTGTCCGAAATATTGATGTGGAACATCGTCTCTGTTGTATGGAATTTTACTTCTTGAAAAATAGATGGCATCCGAATTTACATCCATAATTACTTTTACAAGATTGGGATCACTCGCATGAAGTTCGTCTATTTCCTTATAACAGCTTACCATTACAAAGTCCCTGTTTTTAATCTCAGTCAATTTTTCTTTTACGGCTTTTAAGATTTCCGGTTCTAAAAACGGCTCATCACCCTGCATGTTAATAACAATATCGTCATCTTTTAATCCTAAAATATCAGCGGCTTCTTTGATTCTGTCACTTCCGCTTTTGTGTTTATCACTTGTAATAACTGCGTTGAAACCGTATTTTTTGCATATATCGACTACTTCTTTAGAATCTGTGGCTATGCAAACGTCATCAACTTTTTCGGCTACCTGTGCACACCATATAATCATCGGCTTGTCATTTATCGTGGCTAAAACTTTATTTGGGAGTCTGCTGGAAGAGAGACGTGCGGGAATGATTATCATAATCAACCTTTTTAGTTATAATTTTACAAAAAAAAGGCAACGTATGGTCAATAAAATAAAAGAAAAAGTTAAAAACGCAAAGCATATCAACGAAAAGAAAAAAAGCGTTATTTTAGAAAAAATTGAAGAATGGAGAAATGATGAAAAAGCCATGGCTTTAATTCCCAATTTATTGATGCAGTATTATGAAAAAGATATAAAACCTATATTGGAAGAATTAGGATTGGTTGATTAATGGTTTTGTATCAGCCGCAAAACGGATACTGCTATAATTCCGATACGATGTTTTTGTATGATTTTATAACGAAATTCAATATAAAAGGCGATGTATTAGAAGTTGGCGGTGGTTGCGGTGTTTTAGGGCTTTTGGTTAAAAGGGACTTTCCTAAAATAGACCTTACGATTATAGAAAAACAAGATATTATGAGTGATTTTATATTTAAAAATTTAGAAAAAAACAATTTAGAGGCAAAT
Organism: Nautilia lithotrophica; assembly: GCF_054656815.1. Classification (NCBI taxonomy): domain Bacteria; kingdom Pseudomonadati; phylum Campylobacterota; class Epsilonproteobacteria; order Nautiliales; family Nautiliaceae; genus Nautilia; species Nautilia lithotrophica. The sequence continues at coordinate 502,417 of NZ_BAAHXN010000001.1, read as the reverse complement.
GTTATTACCGGTGATTTTTTAACATTTGAATTTAATAAAAAATTTGATTTTATTATTTCAAATCCACCCTTTTATCAGGGAACGTTAAAAAGTGAAAATGAAATTATAAAAACAGCAAGATACGAAGAATTTCTTCCAATGAGTGAATTTTTTAACAAAGTCAATAGGGTATTAAAAGAAAGGGGGGAGTTTATTTTCTGTTACGATGCAAAAAGAATTGATGATATAATTTCATTAATGCCAAAACCTTTAAAAGTGGTTGATATAAGATTTATGTATCCTAGAATTTCAAAAAACGCAACGCTGGTGATGTTAAGGGCCAAAAGACATGCAAAATCAATGGTTACGATACATCCGCCGTTGATTGGCTTTGATGGGGAAAATTATTCAAAAGAAGCAGCTGAAATTTATAAAAAAGCTGCAACGAAAAGCGTGAAAGTATAATTTAGAATGGAGAATTGAGAATTGAGAATTATTGAAAAAGAGGGTTTTCCTTATAAGTTTGATGCGGAGGCGTGCAGGGAGTGCGAGGGAAACTGCTGCACGGGTGAGAGCGGTTATATATGGGTAAGCCCTCAGGATATTAAAAACATTTCCGAATTTTTGAATATCGATGAAGAACTTTTTAAAAAAACGTTTTTGATAAAAGTGGGATATAAGTATTCTTTAAAAGAAAAGCCGTATAAAAACGGATTTGCCTGTGTTTTTTTTGAAAACGGGTGTAAAATATATCCGGTGCGACCCAATCAGTGCAGGACATTTCCTTTTTGGGATTATTATAAAGACAGAGTTGATGAATTAAAAAAAGAGTGTCCCGGAATAATTGAGAATGGAGAATAAAAAGTTGAAAATTAAATATGGGCAGTTAATAACACTGATTTTGATGTTTTTTATTGCGGGATGCAGTGTTAAGCAGCCGCCGGTAGGGAAAAAAGTTATTCCAAATGAGGATGAATATATTATAAAAGCTTTAATGTTTGAAGATGAAAACAATTTAACTGCTGCAGTTGACACTTATAAATTTTTGTATGATAAAACAAAAAAGCCCGTCTATTATGAAAAAATGATAGAAGATCTGTTTTATCAGAAAAAATATAAAGAGGTTATTGAATTAAGCAGCGAGTATTTAGAAAAAAAATTTGATAAACAGATTTTTATGTATAAAATATTGAGTCTGCTTGAAATTAAACAGATAAATAAAGCAAAAGAAGAACTTCTTTCAAAACTTAATAAAAAAGATGAGTTTTTTTACAGAATGATGGCGTTTATATATTTAAAAGAAAAAAATTATAAAAAAGCAGCAGATTATTTGAAATCTCTTTATGCGCTTAATCATAACAAAGAAACACTGCTTCAATTAGTTGATATATTAATTAAGATTAAAAAATATAATGAAGCTTTAGCTTATCTCAGGACTCACTTAGACATGTATGGATGTGAATTTGATATATGTTTAAGACTTGCCATTATTTACAAACAGACTTATGATTATGATTCCCTTGCGAATATATACGAAAAAATGGGTAAATTCGATCAAAAATATTTAATGTTTGCGCTTAGGATTTATCTTGATAATGAAGAATATGAAAAAGCATTAAAATTAATTGATAAAAATAATTTGGGGGATGAATATAAACTTATTGTATATGAAACTAAAAAAGATTATAAAAAGGCAGCTTTTTATGCTTATAAACTATATGAAAAAACTGCAAAACTTCCTTATTTATTAAAATATTGCACATATAAATATGAAGCAAATCCAAGTAAAACAACCGCCAAAGAAATAATTCCGAAATTAAAATATCTGCTTAAATTTTATCCAAGTGCGTATTTGTATAATTTTCTGGGTTATATTATGATTGATAACGATATTGATGTAAAAGAAGGGCTAAAATACGTGCAAAAAGCAGTTGAAATGAAGCCTGACAATGAAGAATATATCGATTCTTTGGCATGGGGTTATTATAAACTCGGCAAGTGTAAAGAAGCATGGGATATTATTAAATATATAAAATTAAAAGACAAAGAAATATTAATGCACAAAGAAAAAATAAAAAAATGTATAAAAAAGAATAAAAAAGAAAAAAAGATAGTAAAAAATAAAAACAAGTCTAAAGGAAATAAATGATACTCGATAAAATTATTTCACAGACCAAAAAAGATCTTGAAAAAAGAAAAAACGAAATAGATTTTAAAAATTTTTTATCTGTAAAAAGAGAGTTTAGAAACGTTAAAAAAGCACTTAAATCAACGCCAGACAACCCTTACAGAATTATAGCCGAAGTCAAAAAAGCGAGCCCCTCAAAAGGTATAATCAGAGAAGATTTTGATCCAATTAAAATTGCAAAAGAATATATTCAAGTCGCAGATGCCATGAGCATATTGACCGAACCTCATTTTTTTCATGGAAGTTTGGAATATTTAAGAGAAATAAACAAATTTAGTCCAATCCCGCTTCTCAGAAAAGATTTTATAATTGACGAATTTCAAATTGCCGAAGCATACGGCGCAGGGGCCGATTTTATACTTTTAATAGCAAAGGCCCTTGATGTCAAGACATTGAAAAATCTGTTTGATTTTGCAAAAAGTTTAGGGCTTGAGATTCTTTTTGAAATTCACGATGAGGAAGATTTAGAAAAAGCTCTCGAAGCAGGGGCGGATATAATAGGGTTTAACCATAGAAACCTTGAAACGTTTGAAATGGATATGAACTTGAGCAAAAAACTTATACCAAAACTGCCAAAAGATGTTATAGTTGTGGCTGAAAGCGGCATAAATGATTTTGAAACGATAAAAAAACTCTCAAAAAACGGAGTTGACGCATATTTAGTCGGTGAGCATTTTATGAGACAAAATGATATCCAAAAGGCGGTTTTGGCTTTAAAAGGTAAAACGGAATAGTTTTTGCTCTTTTTTTAAAAAAAAGGGATTTAATGAAAAAATATCTACTATTAGGCAGTTTACTTGTGCTTTTTTTTACAGGTTGCGCCTCTCATCCTATGGATCCGACGATAAATATGAAACCTCCTAAATATGTAGAGCAGATGCCAAGCAAAGATAACGATTACCCTCAAAATAATCCCGGTTCTTTATTTACAAACGGGGATAATCTTTTTTCAGATACAAAAGCTATGAAAGTAAACGATATTGTAACTATTATTATAACCGAACAAGTTAAACAATCTTCACAAGCTAGCAAAAAATTAAATGAGGCTAATACTGATGCAGGTGGACTTTTTGATGCTACAATTAGTGGTGGTGTCAGTTTGAATGGCAGAGATCATACATTTGGTAAAACCGGATTAAGTTTAAATTTTCCGTCAATGAATTCCAGCAGAACGTTTCAAGGTAGCGGAACGCAACAAAGAAATGAAAGTTTCCAGACGACTATAAGTGCAAGGATTGTTAAAATTCTAAAAAACGGAAACTATTTTATAATGGGGACCCGTGAAATTTATGTGGACGGCCAAAAGCAGATTATAGAAATAAGCGGTGTAATCAGACCTCAAGACATTGCTTCTGATAATACAATAGATAGTAAATATATTGCTGACGCTAAAATAGCTTATAAAACAGAAGGCGATATTAAAAGATATACCGAACAAAACTGGTTTGCTAAATTTTGGAGTGCAATTGCACCTTGGTAATTTTAATTGAGAATTGAGAATGTAGAATTGAGAATTAAATTAATATAAAATTAGTAATAGCATCGGCCAAAAGAAAATCATAAGAATAAATTTTATTCTCTTTTTTGAAGAGTTTGTTTTCCGAAATTAAAATCTCAACCTTTTTTTGTTCTTCTTCATTTAAAATATTTTCTTCAAATCCCACAATTGAACGCAGCCCCAAAAACACTTTTTCTTTTTTAATATCTTTTTCACTTAGATATTCATATTTATATTGTGTAGGATTTTTTAAATAGCTATTAACATTTTCGTAAGTATAATACCTAAAAATTTTCCATTCTCCATTCTCCATTCTCCATTTTTTAAACCCAACAGCTCCGGCACCTATACCCATATACTCTTTTCCCATCCAATATCCGAGATTATGCAGACAAGGTTTTCCGAAATTGGAAATTTCATATTGAGGCAGTTTTTCTTTAATTTTTTCAATAAACCATATTTCGAGCTCTTCATCATATTTGCGTTTTGAAAAATCACCTTCCCATTTGGTGTTTTCTTCAATGGTCAAAGAGTATGCACTTATGTGTGTTATTGGCAAAGAAAAAGCTGTGTTTAGATCTTGTGTAAGTAACTCTTTCGTATCAAGCGCCGTTGAATAAATCAAATCGAGATTAATATTTTCAAACCCTGCTTTTTTTGCATTTTCTATAGCTTTTATAGCTTGTGTGGGTGAATGGTTTCTGTTTAAAAATTTTAGTTTTTTTTCGTCAAAACTCTGAACGCCAAAACTAATTCTGTTAACACCGAGATCTCTTATCTCTTTTAGCCATTCATAAGATGTGTTCGGATTACACTCAATTGTAATTTCTTTTACTTTTTTTAAATTGGATTTGATTAAATCAAAAAGTTTATAATAAAAATCGACACTCATAGTAGATGGTGTTCCGCCGCCAATGAAAATTGTTTCAAACTGAAGATCTTGATTAGCTTCATATAAGAATTGTTTTTTTATTGCGTCAAAATAATTTTTTTTTAAATGGTTTATATTTGTATATGAATTAAAAGCACAATAGTTACATTTGCTATCACAAAAAGGGATGTGGATGTATAAAAGCTGTGAAGTTGTGAAGTTGTTAAGTTGTGAAGGAATTAATGAAATATCTTTATTACTTTGCATATTGTCCCTTTTTTGTTTATTTTTAATGAAAATTTTTCTTCACAACTTCTCAACTTGTTAACTTAGCTACTATTTTAGTTATAATTTTACTAAAAAAAGGTGATGTTTTGAAAAAATACAGGCCAAATGTAGCGGCAGTTGTTTTGTCTTCAAAATATCCCGAAAAAGTGGAAATACTAATAGCAAAACGTAACGATGTTGATGCTTGGCAGTTTCCACAGGGGGGTATTGACGAAGGGGAGAGTGCTAAGGAAGCACTGCTTAGGGAATTAAAAGAAGAAATAGGAACAGATGAGGTTGAAGTTTTGGCTGAAATGCCCGAATGGCAAAAATATGATTTTCCAAAAAGAATAGCAAAAAAAATGTATCCTTTTGATGGGCAAAAACAGAAATATTTTTTAGTAAAGTTAAAACCTAATGCAAAAATAGATTTAAACACGCAAGAGCCGGAATTTGAAGATTATAAATTCGTAACTCTTAATGAAGTTTTTGAATATGTAAAATCTTTCAAAAGACCGGTATATAAAATAGTATTGGATTATTTTAAAAAACAGGGATTTTTATAAAGAATAAAAAAGGAAGCTGATGTTAGTAGTTCAGAAATTTGGCGGAACAAGCGTAGGTGATTTAGACAGGATTCAAAACGTTGCAAATATAGTGAAAAAATATGCCGATGAAGGAAATCAGGTAGTTGTTGTTGTTTCTGCAATGGCTGGCGAGACTAATAAACTTTTGGACTTTGCCAATCATTTTACAAAAACACCACCTCAAAGAGAAGTGGATTTATTGGTAAGCAGTGGTGAGAGGGTTACAAGTGCGCTTTTAAGTATTGCACTTCAGGCTATGGGCAAGGATGCAATAGCGCTTACCGGAAGACAGGCCGGAATAAAAACCACAAGCGATCACACAAAAGCCAGAATTATGGATATAGACCCTTCAAAAATGAAAAAACATCTCGATGAAGGTAAAATAGTAATTATCGCAGGATTTCAGGGAATTAATGAAAACGGAGATGTTACTACGCTGGGACGTGGAGGAAGCGATCTTACCGCAGTGGCAATTGCAGGGGCGTTAAATGCCGATAAATGCGAAATTTATACAGATGTTGACGGAATATACACTACAGACCCAAGAATTGAGCCAAAAGCTAAAAAAATAGATGTTATAAGTTATGACGAAATGCTTGAGCTTGCAAGTTTAGGGGCTAAAGTAATGCAGAGCCGTTCAGTTGAACTTGCTAAAAAACTAAACGTGGATATAGAAGTAAAATCATCATTTAAACCTGAAATAAAAGGAACATTAATTACAAAGGAGACACCTGATATGGAAAAAGTTTTAGTCAGCGGAATAGCACTCGATAAAAACCAGGCAAGGGTTAGTATATTCGGAGTTGAAGACAGACCTGGAATCAGTGCCGAAATATTCGGAAAACTTGCAGATAAAAACATAAACGTGGATATGATTGTGCAAAATGTCGGAAAAGACAATAAAGCAAACCTTACATTCACTGTGCCTCAGACAGAGCTTGAACTTACAAAAGAAGTTCTTAAAGAATATGAAAACAAATCCGAATCAATCGAATATGATGATTCAATTGCAAAAGTTAGTGTTGTAGGTGTGGGAATGAAATCTCACAGCGGTGTTGCCGCTACCGCATTTAAAACATTGGCGGATGAAAATATCAATATACTCATGATCAGCACGAGTGAGATCAAAATTTCTATGGTAATTGACGAAAAATATGGAGAATTGGCTGTAAGAGCCTTACATAAAGCTTATCAACTGGATAAATAATGGATATAAATCATTTCACTCTTAAACTTATCAGAGATAAAAACATAAAATGGATGGAAGAGAAGAGGCTTGAATGGGTGCCTCTTGTAAGTGATTTTATCTCTAATGTTATAGAAGGCAAAAGTGTTCTTTTAATTACCGATTATAAGAGAAAATGGTTTAGCGATTATATAATCAATAAAATTAACAATTTTCAGGATTTTAAACCTTCTTTCATTCCGATATACGACTTACAAAAGCTGGTTCCCCAGCTTGAACATGCAAGGACGGATGAACATTATGAAATGATAGAGGATATGCTCTCAATCAGTTTTAACGACAATTATATTTTCTGGTATATTGGGGTTGAGACGCCTAAACTCAGATTTGCCAGAAATAAACCGGATTCATTTTTCTGGATAATGGATATGGATTTGCATAAAAATTTCTTTCTAAAATCCCTTGATGAGAATCTTGACAGGAAACTTCTTGATTTGGCGGATATTTTAAACGAAACGCTCAAAGCCGCAATTTTCGGTGAGGTAGAAATTTGAGCAAAATTATTATTACCGATGATTACGACAGGGTAATTGAAGAAATTAAACCTGATGAAGTAATCAGGGCTGATGAATTAAAAATAGATGATGTAAAAACAATAAGGGATTTGGCGTATATTGCGGAAAAACATAAAAAAGTTATCTTAATTGCGGCTGAAAAATATTCAGTTGTTTCTCAAAACGCACTTCTCAAACTTCTTGAAGAACCGCCTAAAAACATTGATTTTATTTTGCTTGCCAAATCCAAATACGCACTGCTTGATACGATAAAATCACGTATGATAACAGAAACTAAAACATTCAACAAAGAACTGCAAAGCGATATAGATGTTTCATCCATAACAAACGACAAAATACTTCAGATACTTCAACAGGATTTGGATAATAACGAGATTAAAGCTTTTATTTATAAAATATTAAAAGAGAAAAACTTAAATGAAGAACAGATGGAAATTTTAAGCAACGCCGTTAAAATGATTGAATTAAATATCGATAAAAAGGCAGTAATGGCAATGATAATGCTGAGTATCAAGGAGAGAATTTGAGAGTTTATAAACTTAACTGCGATATTGATTTATCAAAACTTTTATTAAAACTCGGCGTTGATAAACCCGGAATAGAAATTATGCGAAAGAAAAAAAGCGAATATCTGTTTTATATCAAAGACATAAGCTGCGGTGCCGCAAATATTTTAAAACAGGACGCTTTAAGTATCGGTGCCGAACTTGCAGTGCCTATGGGTGTTCCTAATTGTAAAAACAAAATTTTTGATGCGGTGCTTATGTGTAATAAAAAGCAATTGGAAATTCTTGCAAAAAAAGAACTATCTCAGCCCTTTAAGCTTAAAGAACTTGCAAAGCAGTTAAAAGAGTTTATAGATTTACCGAAATTCCCTCTTAAAATTATGGGTGTTATTAATGCGAATGAGGATTCTTTTTTTGAAGGAAGCAGGTTTCAAGGTGTTGAAGCAGTAAAAGAAATAGAAAAAATGATTAACGAAGGGGCAAAAATAATTGACATAGGCGGGGTTTCAAGCAGACCCGGAAGCGTTTATCCGGGGGTAGAAGAAGAATTAAGAAGGGTTATGCCGATAATTGATGAAATTTATAAATCCAAACTTTACGAAAAAGCCCTGTTTAGTATAGATACATTTGAGGCAAAAGTTTTAGAATACGCCCTGGATAGAGGGTTTAAAATTGCAAACGACATAACCGGACTTGAAAGCGACGAATACGCAAAAGTTGCGGCAAAATACAATGCAAGCGTAATTATTATGCATAAAAAGGGAAATCCGAAAGATATGCAAAAAAATCCTTTTTATGAAAACGTCATTTTGGAAGTTGACGAATTCTTCGGTGAAAGAATAGAAAAAGCAAAAAGTTTCGGAATAAAAGAGATAATTTTGGATGTGGGAATCGGATTTGGTAAAAGACTTGAAGACAATATAGCTTTGATTAAGCATATGGAACATTTCCTGCATTTCGGATACGAACTTTTAATTGGTGCCAGCAGAAAAAGTATGATAGATATGATAATGCAAAAAGAGGGTATTTCTACGCTTCCGGGTGAAAGATTACCCGGAACGCTTGTATTGCATACCGAAGCTGTAAGAAACGGAGCAAGTATTGTAAGATGTCATGATGTAAAAGAGCATTTTCAGGCACTTAAAATTTTTGAGGAAATCAGGGATTTTGATGTATAGAAGACAGATTGAAGTTATCGGAAAAGAAAATCAGAATATTTTGTCAAAGAAGTCAGTTTTGATAGTCGGATGCGGGGGGCTTGGAAATATAATTGCGACGACAATCAGCTGTATCGGACTTAAAAAAATATATTTGATTGATTATGACGATATTGAACTACACAATATTCACAGGCAGTTTCAGTTTTCTCAGAATGATATAGGAAAAAGTAAAGCAGAGGTTTTGGCTTGTAAAATAAAGAGATGTAAAGATACCGAAATTGTTGCAATTAATGATAATTTTAATGAAAATTTGGATATTGAGGTCGATTTGGTTTTTGATGCCACTGATAATTTTGAAGTGAGAAAAGAGATTAATAAATTTGCAAAAAACAGAAAAATACCTTGGATTTACGCAAGTGTGGAAGAGTTGCACGGACAGGTGGGTGTGTTTAAAACCACCTCTTTTGAAATATTCGCCACTAAAAAACATGAAGTTAAAGGGCAGTTTCCCCCAATGGTTAATTTAATCGGTTCAATCTCTTCGATGCTTGGTTTAAAAACTTTAATAAACAAACAGGAAGAAATATTGTATTACATAGATTTTAAAGAAGATTTGGAAATTAAGAAGTTTAGATTTTAAAACCATTTTCCTATTTTACGCCCCAGCAAAGGGTCGTATAAAACAACTGAAAAAAGAAAAACGATAATTTGAAATGCGGTAATTTCAATATTACCCATTAATTAATTCCCTCATTTGAATAATCGCCTGTTTAAGTCCTAAAAATACAGAGTTTGCAATAATGCTGTGACCGATGTTTAGCTCTATTATACCATCAATTTCCGCTATCGGCTTTACGTTTTGATAATTAAGTCCGTGACCGGCAGCCACTTCAATATTAAGTTCGTTTCCGAGTATCGTTGCGTCTTTAAGCAGGTTTAATTCAAGGTCGAGTTCTTTTTTTAGTGTTTTTCTATCCATGTTTTCATATAATTTAAATGGTGTATGATTGATGTTTGTATTTAATGCAAGGTGTAAATTGGCGTATTTTCCGGTATGAAGTTCGATCATTTCCGCACCGATTTCACTTGATTTTTTGATCTGTTCAAAATCCGGATCAATAAAAAGAGATACTTCAATATCATTATTATGTAGTTTTTCAATTGCCTCTTTTATTTCATTCTCAAATTTAATTACGTCTAGTCCGCCTTCAGTTGTTACTTCTTCTCTTTTTTCTGGAACGAGTGTTGCCCTGTGAGGTTTTAATTTACAGATAATATCTATTATTTCTGGATTAATTGAACATTCCATATTTACTGGTAAAAATGAGTTTTCACATATTCTTTTAGCGTCAAAATCTTTAATATGCCGTCTGTCTTCTCTTAAATGTATAGTTACCTGATCGGCACCAGCTTCTTTTAAGACCTGAAGAGCCATTAGTGGGTCCGGTTCATTAATTTGGCGGGCATTCCTTATTGTAGCAATATGGTCAATATTAACACCGAGTTTCATAAAATATCCTTTTTTAAAATTTGTTATAATTTTATCAAAAAGGAATTAAATGAAGTATTTTATCGGGACTGATCACGCAGGATTTGAGATAAAACCATTTGTAATCGAATATCTTCAAAAAAAAGGAATTGAAGTAGAAGATTTGGGGACATATTCTACTGAAAGTGTCGATTATCCGGATTTTGCACATAAAGTAGCCGAAGCTGTTTTAAATAATCCAGGAACAATGGGGATTTTAATATGCGGAAGCGGAATTGGAATGAGTCTTGCTGCAAATAAGCATAAAGGAATTCGTGCGGCACTTTGTCATGATTATTATACAGCAGCAATGGCAAGAAGACATAATAATGCCAATATTTTATGTTTTGGGGCTAGAATAGTTGGACTTGGTGTTGTAGAATCTATTCTTGATGCATGGCTTGAAAATGAATTTGAAGGTGGAAGACACCAAAGAAGGGTAGAAAAAATTGATATTTAACTGGATATTTTTAACAACGGTTATCGTTGTTATCCTTTTTTTAACTTTTAGAATGTTTTATTATAAGCATTTATGGGAGAAAGCTGAAGAAAGACGTAAACAGCTGAAAAGTAATTTGCTTGATGCTGAAATACTTATTAAAAAATACCAAATTCAGCTACAAAGATCTCTTGGAAACCTTGAACTTTTGGACGATGAAGTTACAAGACTTAAAAATGATTTAAAATCCGTAAAAAGCAGAAACGCTCAGATGAGAACTGAAAACGAACAGCTAAAACGTAAAATCAGAGAGCTTGAAAATAAAATCGAAGCTTTACTCTAATTTAAAATTTTTTATCAGATATATTAATAACAGCGGCAGTAATATCACATTTAATAAAAACTGCGCGAGATATAAAGAAGCTAAAGATATTAAAGCGTTAATTATATCCGTGGCGTGAGAGATGTAATATTTGGCGTCTTCCTGGATTTGCGCCAAAGAGTTTTTTGTGCTTTCAATAGTGCTTGAAAATTTGCTCCAAAAGCTTTCTTCTTTAATTTGAGGTTTTTCTATCTGTTTTGTGTAAGGTTTCAGTTTTTGAACTGAAGAGTTTATATTTGGCTCGAAATAGTATTTGTTGAAATAGTAGGAAATTGAGGCGCTAAAAGGCATAAATATTCTTAAAACTATTAAAATTAAAAGAATGTTTTTTAAAAGTTTTGAAGTATAAAAAATATTAATGAGTGATAAAATTATAATTAATATCGTAAAAGCAGGAAGTTTTGATAACTCATATATAATTTTTTCACTTCCGAGCGACCATAAAGAAAAAGTCAAAAGATCCGAAAACCTCTCAGTCGCATCATTTATAGGGTCAAGAGCCTGACCTAATGCAAGGTTTCCTTCCACTCCTACGCCTATGGTTAAAGAACTCTCCTGTATAACTGAAACTGCGGCGTTTATGCTTCTTGTGACCGCATATGTTATCGCTGCTTGTTTAAGTGATTCATTTAAGTATTTGTTTGTTATTTTGTCATATAACGGGACACTTATCACTACAATAACGGCAAACAACGATAAAAGTAAGGCGTTTTTATCAAATTTAATATTTTGAAACAGGTTTTTCATTTTTTCTTCTTAGGTCTGAACGCAGTAGGACTTTCTATATAATCTCCTCCTATTAAATCTATTGCATACGGAATAGCCGCCCAAACGGCTTCTAAATTTTCTTTGATTGCTTTTGGGGAACCAGGCAAGTTTAATATGAAACTTTGTTTTACAACACCAGCGGTTCCTCTTGAAAGTATGGAAGTCGGAACGTATTTTAATGAATGCATTCTCATAAGTTCGCCAAATCCCGGAAGTTCTTTTTCTATTACTTCTTTTGTAGCTTCAGGGGTTACATCCCTTGGTGCTGGGCCTGTTCCGCCGGTAGTTAGTATCAAAGAGCAGTTTTGATTAACCATTTCTTTTAATGTTTGGACTATTGTGTCGTAATCATCAGGAATAAGTTTATATATTATTTCAAATTCATTAGTAATGTTTTCTTTTAGAAAGTTTTCTATTTCTTTTCCGCTTTTGTCTTCGTATATTCCGGCACTTGCTCTGTCACTCATTGTAATTACAGCAATTTTAACCATTTGCAACCTTTTTGCTAATTATACAAAAATTATAAGTTTTGCATTGCAATAAAAATAAAAAAAGATAAACAAGATTGATTAATAGTGTCAGTCACTATATTAAGTAAATAAAGAAGAAAGGAAAAAAGAAGATTATTTTGCGTCGTAATCGATACCTTCTTTTTCTTTAAGCATATTGATTAGGTGTTGTTTATAACCTTCTACCCATTTATCAACATTGTCAACTTTAATTCTTGCAACACCGCTCTCAATTGCAGCTCTCGCAACAGCTACAGATTCATCAACAAATACTCTTCTATCAAATGGTTTTGGAAGGATATAATCTTTACCGAATTTTAAATCAGCTCCACCATACGCGTCTTTTACATATTGAGGAACAGGTTTTTCAGCTAAGTCTGCAAGTGCGTAAGCTGCTGCAATTTTCATTTCCATATTAACAGCTTTTGCGTGAGTGTCAAGCGCACCTCTGAAGATGAACGGGAATCCTAATACGTTGTTTACTTGGTTAGGGTAGTCACTTCTACCAGTTCCGATGTATAAGTCAGGTCTAACTTCAAGAGCTAGTTCTGGTTTGATTTCCGGATCAGGGTTTGCAAGAGTTAATAAAAGTGCGTTTGGATTTAAAGTTTTAACCATATCTTGAGTAATACAATCCGCTACAGAGTTACCAACTACTACATCAGCGCCTTTAAGAGCATCCGCTAAAGTTTCTAAATCTTCATCAACAGCCCAAGGTTGTTTATATTTGTTTAAATCGTCTCTTTTTGTAGTAACCGGACCTCTTGAGTCAGTTAATACCATATTTTTAATTCCAAGTGCTTTATACATTTCAGCAGCTGCAAGTCCTGCCGCACCCGCACCGATTACTACTACTCTTAAATCTTCTAATTTTTTGTTTTCAAGTTTACACCAGTTAATAATTGCAGCAGATGAAATAATTGCTGTTCCGTGCTGGTCGTCATGGAAAATAGGAATATCACATCTTGCTTGAGATTCTTTTTCAATATCAAAACATTTAGGTGCTTTAATGTCTTCAAGGTTAATTCCACCAAATGTTGGAGAAATTGCTTCAACGATTTCAATAATTTTTTCAGGATCTCTTTCTTTTAACATAATGTCATAAGCGTCAATAAATGCAAATTTTTTAAATAATACCGCTTTCCCTTCCATAACAGGCTTACCTGCAACAGGTGCAAGTGTTCCAAGTCCTAAAACGGCAGTTGAATCGGATACAACTCCTACAAGGTTTGCTTTGTTTGTGTATTCATAAGCTAAACTTTCGTCTTTGTCAATTTCAATACAAGGAATTGCAACCCCTGGTGAATATGCGATTGATAAATCTCTAGAGTCTCTTACCGGTTTTGTTACTTCAATAGCGATTTTACCAGGGACCGGTTTAGCATGATATTCTAATGCTTCTTCTTTTGTAAATGTAGGTCTTGACATTTCGTCTCCTTTTATATTTTTGTTACAATTATATTCAAAAGTTACGAATATTTACAATTTTTATATTTTATAAACAAATAAGTGTTACAAATCGTAAAGGAATTAAATGATAATAGATACTCATACCCATTTGGATAACCAGAAATTTATTGATGATGTGGATGAAGTTATTAAAAGGGCAAAAGAAGCGGGTGTCGGAAAATTTATAATTCCGGCTGCAGATCCAGCTGATTTGCCAAGGGCTATAGAACTTGCAAACAGATATGATGAAATATATTTTGCAGTTGGATTTCATCCGGTTGATATAGATAAATATGACGAAAAACTTATAACGTGTTTTATAAACCATCCAAAATGTGTGGCGGTAGGTGAAATAGGACTTGATTATCACTGGATTAAAGAAAAAGAAAAACGTCAAAAACAGATAGAATATTTTCACAGACAAATAGAACTTGCAAAAGAGTATAATAAACCTATAATCGTTCATATAAGAGAAGCAACGGAAGATAGTCTGAAAGTTTTGGAAGAACATCCTGAAATTAAAGGCGTTTTGCACTGTTATAATGCAGCTGAACAGCTATTGAAACTTAAAGAGAGGTTTTATTATGGAATAGGTGGTGTTATAACATTTAAAAACGCTAAAAAACTTATAAATGTTTTTCCGAAAATACCAAAAGAGAGGGTTGTAATAGAAACGGATGCCCCGTATCTGACCCCACATCCTTTCAGAGGGAAAAGAAACGAGCCTATGTATACGATTTATGTAAGAGACAAGATTGCCGAGCTTTGGGGTATAGATCCAAAAGAAGTGGAAGAAATTACAACAAAAAATGCAAAGGAACTATTTAATATATGAAGAAGATATTTTTACTATTAATTTCTTTTTTGTTTTTGTTTGGTGATATTGTTAATAATAAAAACCTTGAAGTATTAAATGCGCTTGATATAAACGACGGGTTTATTGAAAATCCTAAACTGCAAAAGTTATATAAAGTATATTCAAAAAAGAAAAAAGAGTATTTTTTAAATGTATTGGAAAACGGATATGATTATTTACCTCTTATTAAGCAGTCGATTTTAAAAAGCGACGTTCCAAAAGAACTGATTTCCGTTGCAATGGCCGAAAGTTATTTAACGACTTCAGCGAAATCTCATAAAAAAGCAATGGGACTTTGGCAGTTTATGCCAAAAACTGCAAAAAGATACGGACTTAAAATTGATGAGTATGTTGATGAAAGAAAAGACCCTATAAAATCTACGCAGGCAGCGGTGGAATATTTAAGTTATTTACATAAATTTTTTGGGAAATGGTATCTAGCGATTATGGCGTATAACGCAGGGGAAGCTAGAATAGTAGAAGCAGTGGTAAGAGCCAAAATTGATAAATTATGCAATAGTTTGGGTAAAAGAAAATGCAGAAAAGATAAAACAATAAAACAATACAGAAACATTGTTAAAAATTATCAGAGACATGGAAGATACGCCTTTGGAAAGTTGTATAAACTATATCAAAAGCTTGAGAGTGTTCCGATTACTTTAAGTGAACTTATGAGGTTTCAAAAAGGTCTTTCAAGACAATATCTGCCTAAAGAAACTAGAAAGTATATTTTGAAAATATTGGCAATGTCGTTTTTATTTAATAGTGACGATTTTATTCAATATACAAATGCGTATCTTTTAAACAGCGGTGTTGTTTCGGATTTGAAAAAAGTAGAAGTGCCGGCAGGAACTTCGTTATATTATGTAAGTAAAATTTTAAATGTTCCTTATAAAGAAATTAGAAAACATAATCTTCATTTAAATTATTCCTTTACGCCTCCATATAAGTATTATATTTATATTCCATATAATAAATTGGCTGAGTTTAAATTAAAATTCCATCCAAAAAGATTTTTTATGGTTTATAAGGTTAAAAAGGGTGATACACTTGGTAAAATAGCAAAAAAATATGATACAAAAGTAAGAATTATTAAAGATTTTAACAAACTTGGCAGATATTTAAGAATAGGTCAAAAACTGGTCATTCCTCTTAATAGCGTATATGTAAAATATAAAGTTAAAAAAGGGGATTCTTTAAGAAAAATAGCAAAACAATTCGGAATAGATTACAAAAAAATAATCAAAGCAAACGAATTAAAAAATACAACTATAAGAGTAGGACAAATTTTAAAAGTGCCACAAGGACTTAGATGAAAAAGATTACAATATTGATTTGGCTATTGTTATTTACAGGATGTTCTCAAAGGTATATTACGGAAGTTTATGAAACCCCAGGTGTAAAAAAAAATACCCAAAAAGTATACAGCGTAAACGGAAATGTGTATTATCCTAAAAGCACCGTTCCTATTGGATGGACGCAAAGAGGGATAGCAAGCTGGTATGGACCTAATTTTCATGGGAAATATACAAGTAATGGTGAAATATATAATATGTATGCATTTACTGCAGCACACAAAACACTGCCTATGGATACCATGGTAAAAGTTACGAATTTAAATAACGGGAAAAGTGTAATTGTAAGAATAAACGACAGGGGGCCTTTTGTAAAAGGAAGAATAATTGATTTAAGCTATGTTGCGGGTAAGCAAATAGGACTTGATAGAACCGGAACCGCACCGGTAAAAATAAGTGTAATAGGATTTAAAGGAAAAAATTATGTAACCGGTTATATGATACAAATCGGTGCGTTTTTAAGAAAAGGGGGAGCTGAATTTACAGCTAAAAAATATAAAGAGTTAGGGTATAATACGAAAGTATTAAAAAAAGGCGACTTTTATAAAGTATTTATAGTTGGATTTAAAACATATTCGGAAGCCAAAAGATTCAAACTTTCTCATAAACTTAACGGATTTGTAGTAGGAGAATAAAATGACTGAAATTAGAAGAGAAACTAAAGAAACAAAAATCGAACTAAAACTTGAAATCAATGGCAGTGGAAAATCTAATATTTCTACCGGTGTCGGTTTTTTTGACCATATGTTGGAAGCTCTTGCAAAGCATAGCGGAATGGATTTGGAAGTATTTTGTGATGGTGATATTTATGTAGATTATCATCATACGGTTGAGGATGTTGGAATAGTGCTTGGCGAAGCATTATTTAAAGAAGTTTATCCTGTTAAAAACATTGAAAGATATGCTAATGCGGTAGCCGTTTTGGATGAGGCGGCCGTTGAGGTTGATTTGGATATAGGAGGAAGAGCTTATTTAGTGTATGATTTACCTAGAGAAGGAAGTATTAAAGATTTTGATATGGAACTTGTTGAAGAGTTTTTTAAATCGTTAGTATTTAATTTTAAAATAGCGGCACATATCATTTATAAAAGAGGAACTAACAAACATCACATAGTGGAGAGTGCCTTTAAATCGTTTGCAGTGGCTTTAAGAAGAGCACTTTCGTATAGAGAAAGCGGAATTCCCTCAACAAAAGGAATGATTTAAATGATTGAGCTTTTAGTAATTGATGTAGATGGGACTATGACGGACGGAAAAATATACTATTCTAACAGCGGTGATGAAATAAAAGCTTTTAATATCAAAGACGGACTTATGATTAAAAGTTGGAATAGACTTGGTAAAAAAAGTGCAATAATTACGGGGAGGGTTTCAAATATAGTTGATAGAAGAGCAAAAGAACTTGACATAACGTATGTAAAACAGGGTGTGAAAAATAAAAAAGAAGTTTTGGACTCTATTATAGAAGATCTTGGGATCAGTTATTCCGAAGTAGCTGTTATAGGTGATGATATGAATGATCTTTCTATGTTGAAATTAGTAAAAAAATCTTTTGCACCATATGATGCAAATCCGTATGTATATGATTTTGTAAATTATCCTTTGAAAAAAAACGGCGGTGAAGGTGCTGTTGCGGAAATGATAGAAATGTTGTTAAAAGAAGAAAAACTTTATGATAAGTTTTTAGCGTTATGGTAAAAGTTGTTTTTTTCTTTTTGATGGTATTTGGTATTATGTTTTATCCTTTATTTATTAGTTCAGGTAAAAATATTCCTCATCAGATTAAGAAAAAAACTTTATCACTTCCTGATGTTAAAGTGGAAGATGGTGAATTTTATATTTACAAAAAAGCTCTGGAAAAAAAAGGGAAGTTTAAAATATTAAATGTGTATAAAAAAGGATATATCGCTTTTGACTTAAATGCAAAAGATTTATTAAAAAATGAGGAGTATAAATCGTCAAAAACTATATTTAAAGACGATATTGTAACCGGGTATAAAGTATGGTATAAAAATAAGGATATAGAATTAAACACAAAAAAAGCCATATATAATAAAAAAACAGATATATTAAAAGGTGGGAAATTTCAACTTTTTGCAAAGGATTTTAGAGGTTATGGTAATGAATTTTTTGTTGATGACAACAAAAATTTATACGCAAAAAATATTACATATTATTTAAAGGTTGAGAAATGAAAAAAATAATATTTATAATAAGTATGATGTTAATTTTTATCAATGCTGAAGAATTAAAAGTAACAAGTAAATATTTTCATTATGACATGGCCAAAAAAGAGAGTGTTTTCAAAGGTGATGTTAATGCCACAAAAGGAAAAGATAATATATTGGCAGATGAAATGATAATATTTTTCGATAAAAACAAAAAACCTATAAAATTTATAGCAACAGGTAATGTAAGGTTTGTTATTTCTCTTGATAAAAATGCCACCTATAAAGGTAACAGCAATATGCTTGTATATCAGTTGCATAACGGAAATATAATATTAAAAGGAAATGCACAAATTGTTAAATTAGAAACAAATGAGAGTGTGAAAGGTAATAAAATAGTATTAAACAGATTTACAAAAAATGCCGAAGTTACGGGTGGTGAAAAGAAACCTGTAGAAATTATCATAAAGGTTAATGAATGAAAGTTAAGTTTATAACTTCCGCACCTTCGATAAATGAGGCGATTGAGCCTAATTTTACGGAAGTTGCACTTCTTGGCAGAAGCAATGTGGGTAAAAGTAGTTTTTTAAACGCTTTTACAAATCAAAAAATAGCCAAAACGTCCCAAACACCCGGAAAAACAAGACTTATAAATTTTTTTGAAGTCGAAGATGAAGGAAAAAAATATGTCCTGGTGGATTTACCGGGATTTGGTTATGCAAAAGTCAGTAAGTCCATGCTTAAAGAATGGGGTAAAAATCTGGATGAATTTTTGAAAAACAGATACAATATAAAACTTTTTATACATTTAAGAGATGCAAGGCATCCTGATTTGGATATAGATAATAATGTTGACGAATATATAAATTCATTTAAAAGAAAAGACCAGCAGCTGCTTACGATTTTTACAAAAATAGACAAGTTAAAACAAAGTGAACTGGCAAAATTAAAACAGAAATATCCTGAGGCACTTTTTGTATCAAATGTTAAAAAAAGAGGCATTGAACAGGTAAAAAGAAAAATAAATGAAATTTTGTGGGGAATGTAATGAATCTAAATATCAAAAAACCTAATTTAAGAGATATTATTGATATTCAAAGTGTGCTTGAACCATATGTAAAAGAAGGGATAATTTTAAAAAGAGACGATGATGAAGTCGCAACAAATATCAGATCTTACACATTGGTTTATGACGATAAAAAACCGGTAGGCGTAGCGGCTTTGCATATTTTTTCTCCTTTTTTAGGTGAAATTAGATCACTTGCGGTAGATAAAGATTACCAGGGCATGGGTATTGGTAAGCTTTTGGTAAACACACTTTTACAGGAAGCTAAAAAACTGGGGTTAAAAGAAGTTTTAGTTTTAACTTACAAAAAAGAATTTTTTGAAAAGCTTGGATTTATAGAAATAGAAAAAGAAGCGATTCCAGATAAAAAAATATGGGCGGATTGTATAAAATGCAAATTTTTTCCAAACTGCAACGAAATAGCTCTTATCAAATATTTATAAGGCTGCTTTTAGTTTACTTTGTAAACTTTTTAGGCAGCTTTAGCCCTTTTTTTCCGATAATGTTAGGATTGTTTATATTATGTGAAAATTTTTTTCTTTCTTTATTATTTGTAATTTTGTTTTCTTTTTTTCATAATTTTAATTTGATTTATTTTGTTTTGGTTCTTTTACTTAACAAATTTTTACTATTGGATGAATTAAAAGATATAATCGATTTTCATTATCAAGATGCCGTAGCGCTATTTGTCATTTATATATTCCTTGGAATATACCTATATAATTTTGCAAATATCGAATTTTTTATGCTTGGGATATATTTAATATACAATTATGCTTTTGATTTGATTGTTGTAAGGCTTATTAAATGCGAACTAAAATCGTATTAAGCATAATTTTTCTGTTTTATGCTCTATTAATTTATAGAGTATATGAGTTGAGTGTAGTGTCTAATCAAAAATATACAAAGCTCTCACTGCAAAATAAACAAAAAGAGATTTTAATTCCACCCATTAGAGGCATTATTTATGATAGAAATTCAAAACCCGTAGCTTACAATGAGTTAAGGTTTGACATAGCTCTTAAACCGCATTTAAAAAAAACTGAACTCACAGAAGCTTTAAATGAAATTAACGAAACCTTAAACGATGTAAATATTTCAAAGCTTTATGATATTTATAATAAGGAAAATTCACCATATAATCATAAGCCTATTGTTTTACTGCAATATTTAAAAGAGGATTTGATATATAAAATTCAGCCGTTTTTGAGTCTGAATGAAAATATAATAATTACGCCAAGTTATTTGAGAAAATATCCATATAGAGAAATACTTTCCAATGTTTTGGGATATGTCTCAAAAGCAAACGTAAAAGACCTGCAAAGAAACAAAACGATTGAACTTACGCAAATTTCCGGAAAGAGGGGAGTTGAAAAATATTATGACGATATATTGCAAGGAATTCCGGGGAAAAAAAAAGTAATTGTAAATGCGAAAAATGAAATATTAAAGGAAGTATCATTTACAAAACCAAAAACACATACATTAACTTTAAGTATTGATACATCACTTCAAAAATATATATATGATTTATTAAAAAATGAAAATAAAAAGGGCGCGGTTGTTGTTATGAAAACTGATGGTGAAATATTGGCGCTCGTTACATATCCAAGTTTTGATAACAATTTGTTTGTAAAAGGTATTGACTACAAAACTTGGAATAAACTTATTCACGATATATACAATCCTCTTTTAAACAAACCAGTAAGCGGAATTTATCCCCCAGGATCAACAGTAAAGCCTGCGGAAGGTTTAATTGCGGCTGCAAGTAGAAAATGGAATCCTTGGAAAAAGATATTTTGTCCGGGGTATTTGGAAATCGGAAACAGAAAATTCAGAGACTGGAAAGAGGGTGGTCATGGTGAAGTTGATTTAATAAAAGCCATAAAAAGAAGTGTTGACGTTTATTATTATAAAATCGGTTTGACACTCGGAATAGATTATATCGCAAAAAATCTTAGAAAAATGGGATTTGGTAAAAAAACCGGAATAGATCTTCCGAACGAAAAACAGGGGATTGTGCCTGATAAGGAATGGAAAATAAAACGATATCATCAGCCATGGTTTATAGGTGAAACGTTAAATGCAGTTATCGGACAGGGATATTTTCTGGCAACACCACTTCAGGTGGCCGTTAATACGGCGCTGCTTGCAAGTGGTAAACTTCCAAAACCTTTTGTAGTGAAAAAAATCGATTCAAATGAAACAAAACCCATTTTAAAAGATGTGCTTACAAAAAAAGAAAAAAAATATTTAGGGCTTGTAAGAAGAGGAATGTGGGCTGTTTGTAATGCACCAGGCGGGACTGCGACCAATTATATAAACACAAAAATAACAATAGCTGGGAAAACGGGAACTGCACAAGTTTATTCTATTCCTCAGGAAGTAAAAAAGAGAAAAAGAGAAGATGAGCTGAAATATTTTCACCGCTCCCATGCGTGGCTGACAACTTTTGGTCCATACAGAAAACCGCAGGTAGTTGTTACCGTGCTGATTGAACATGGGGGACACGGAGGACATGCCGCCGGTGGGATTGTAAGTAAAATATATAATTATTTAATTGATAATGGATATATAAAGCTTAAATAATTTTGTTAAAATATAAAAATATCATTAAAGGTTTAGATTGAACAATATTAAAAAAAGTATTTTTTTTAAAGTTGCACTGATCATAATAGTTTTGCAATCAATTGTGCTATTTTTTGTTGCTGTATTAATACAAAAATATCAAATGTCTATTATTGAAAAATTAAGTAATCAACAGCATCATTTTATTAAAAATTTTATCCAACAGCAAAAAATAAATCAAAGTGCACAAGCAGTTGAAAATATAAAAGATATTTTAAAAATATTAAATGATTCATTAGGATACGCATTATATAATTTAGATGAAGAAAATTTAAAAAAGATATTAAAATCTCTTTTACAAAAGGATTTTATTAAAAGTGTGTATATATATGATTCTTCTATACGTAATGTTTTTCTATGCGGATATAAGGATAATCGTAAAATAATAATTAGTAATAAAATTCCAAATAGATTTAAAAGATATTCATCTATAAAAAATGAAATTTATTACAATAACGAAAAATTAGGTTATATAGAAGTTTTTTATGATATGAGTGAGATAATGGATGAATTAAATTATGAAGAAAAAAAAGCTATCTCTTTAGTAAATAAAAATTTTAATCTTATTTCTAACAATTTGAAACATGATCAAAAATATCTTTATTTATATTTCTTTTTGGCAACGCTTTTAGTAACTCTTGTAGTAGTTTTAGTTTTATTCAGATTAGTTAATAAACCACTTAGAGAATTAAAAAAAGGTTTAAAAAGTTTTTTTGATTTTTTATCAAACCCTGAAAAGAAAGTTATGCCTATTGAAATTGATACAAAAGATGAATTTGGTGAAATTGCAAATTTTGCAAACAATGGTATTATTATCAGTTCAAAATTGCATTCCGAATTAGCTGAATTAATGAAAATTGTTAATAAATATATTGCAATAATGGAATTTGATGAAAAAGGAAAGATTATTAACTTGACAGACGCTTTTTGTAAACTTATTGGTTTTTCCAAAGAATATTTATTAGATAAAGATATATCGTTTTTTAAATTAGAAAAAGATTTAATAAAAAAAATTGAAGAAAAAGAGGTTTACGAAATAGATATTCATCTATTTGAAAACAAATGGTTAAAATCAACTTTTACAAAAAAACAGATTTCATTAAACAATCAAAAAGAATATGTTTGGATAGCATTTGATATTACTTCAAAAAAAGAAGTTGAGTTTATGAAAAATAATTTAGAAATATTATTAGATCAAAAATCAAAAGAAATTAAGAAATTGCATGAATTAACAATGGATAGTATTAAATATGCTTCTTTCATTCAGTATGCTATATTACCTTCAAAAGTAATTTTTGAAGAAGCTTTTAAAGATTATTTTATTATTTGGGAGCCTAAAAATATTGTTGGTGGTGATATTTATTTGTTTGAAAAAATAAGAGACAATGAATATGTTTTAATGGTAATAGATGCAACAGGTCATGGTGTAGCGGGTGCATTTATGACAATACTTATAAAAGCAATTGAAAGACAAGTAATATATAATTTAAAAAATAAAGAAATATCCCCATCAGAAATTTTATATGAATTTAATAAAAATATTAAAACAATTCTTCAACAATTTGATGAAAGTTCAACGTCAAATGCAGGGTTTGATGGAGGCGTAATTTATATAAATTTGAATACAAAAACCATAAAATTTGCAGGTGCAAACGTTTCACTTTATTATGTTGAAGATGGTGAAGTTAAAACAATAAAAGGCGATAGATATTCTGTAGGTTATAGACAATGTGATATTAATCATATTTATAAAGAACATGAATTGTCTTTGGAAAAAGAAGCTTTTTATATAACGACAGACGGATATATAGATCAAAATGGTGGTAAAAAAGGTTTTCCTTTTGGAAAAAAACGTTTTAAATCTATTATAGAAAATAATTATTTTAAACCTTTTAATATTCAGAAAGAAATTTTTATAAATGAACTTAAAATTTATCAAAATACTGAAGAAAGAAATGATGATATTACTTTAATTGGTTTTAAAGGAGTATAGATGAAAAAATTTTTTGTTTTTATTATGATTTCAGTTTTTTTGATTGCAAAACCTATAAATATATGTGATGATTCTGCACAATGGCCGCCTTTTACGTTTTTAGATCAAAATAAAAAATTAAAGGGATTAACTATTGATATTTTAAATGAAGTTTTTAGAAGAATCAATAAAAATTATAAAATGGAATTAATTCCATGGAAAAGGTGTTTGTATTTAGTTAAAAATTACGATAAAACAAATAAATATGAAATGTTTGTGGATGGAACATATACTAAGCAACGGGCAGATGATTATTACATTACAATGCCTATTTATTCGACACACAATGTAGCTTGGTTTTCAAGGAACAAATTTTCTAAAAAAGAAATAAAAAATATTATATTACATAAGCCAAACACTTTAAGATATTGTGATGTGAATGGATATCAAACAGAAATGTATTATAAAAAATTAAATTTAAGTAAAAAAATTAAAATTGACCAAGGAGCTAAAACATCTTGTGATGTTTTAAAAAAAATCTCAAAAAATAGATGTGATGTTATGATTGCGTCAAAAGAAGGTATTATAGGATATAGTGTTACGGGTAAATGTAAAATTCCAAAAGATATTGCTTATGTTGATTTACCAGTTTTTAAAGAAACACAATTTTATATGTTTATTTCTAAAAAATATCCAAATGCTAAAAAACTTTTAAAAGCGATAAATAAAGCGCTTCAAGAAATGCGTAATGATGGGACATATCAAAAACTACAAAAAAAATGGTTAAATAAATTTCATTAAATAAGATATTTGGCAAACTCTTTTTTGTCTTTTTTAGTTGCCTTAAAAATTTTATCGCCTATTAAAACTTCACCTTCATTTTCCCTGGTGTAACTTATAAGCATATCGGCAGCGAGCTGTTTTGTAGTATTGTCGCTGTTTTTTTGTATCAGTCCGACCGGTCCCGGGAATCCTTTTGGATACATTTTTTCAAAAAGAGTGCCTTTGTATTCTTTAAGAACAGGGTTTTCTTCCGCTTTTCTTGAAATAATAACTTTTATTCCGTCAATATTGAAGTGTCTTCCGACTTTTAATATGTCTATTTCATCAGGTGTTAACTGAAGTGTTTTAGAAAAGTCTTTAAGTCTTTTTGAAAAATTTATATCAGTAAGCAGGCATCCGCCGCCAGGACTTTCAAAATTTTCAAGTCCGTATTTTTTTGCAAGTTCGAGTTGTGTTTTTCTGTCTCTGCCGCTGATTCCTAAAAGTTTATCCCTCTCAACCCATCCTTTGGTTTCCGGAATTGTAGGAGGAAGCAGTTTTGCGCTGAGTGGCCTTAATACAAAACCTTCGGCATTTGCAAGTTTATTTACCGCATTAAGTGCCGGCAGTCTTTGGCTCATCGGTCTTTGTCCGACCACTTCACCGCTTATTATAAATTTGGCGTCGGTTTTTTTCATATATTCTTTCGCCACTCTTATCATGTTTGCATGGCAGTCTATACACGGGTTCATATTTTTGCCGTATCCATATACTGGATTAAAAAGAATTTCTTTAATATATTGCTCTTTAACATCTAAAATTGTCAGTTTTATTCCGAGTTCGTTTGCAAGTTTTTGCAAATGCTCAATTTTTTGTTTGTTGCTTTCAAATCCGACATCTATATAAACGCCTTCAACTTCTATGTTTTGGTCTTGTATTAGTTTAATTGCAAGGGCTGAATCAAGCCCGCCGCTAAATAGTGCTATCGCTTTCAACAAGTTCTCCTTTTTTTAACTGCAGTATTTTATAATTTAAAATTTTGAGTTTATGCATTTTTTCATCTGTAGGAAGGTTGGATGTTTTTAATTCTAAAACTTTGTTTTGGTAATATGGTATCAAAAGTTTAATAATCTGTTTTTTTAAAGTTTCCATATTCAGGCATAAAACATCCTTTCTTAACACTATATCAAGAAGTGCGGGATCTTCAAATTTTTCCTGATACACAAGTGAGAGTTCATAACTATGTGTTTTAAACATTTCCGGGCTTAAATATTCGACAATTTCATCCATTAAATGAGGGTTTTCGTATAACGTTTTAATAATAGAAGCTTCGGCTATTTCTATTTTTTTGTTTTGCTGGTTTTGCGGTTGCTGTGCGGATTTTCTAACCGTTAAAAGTTTTGGTGAGATTTGAAGCAGTTGAGCCGCTTTATTTACAAAGCTTTCTTGTAAAATTTCCGGAAGAGAAAAAATATATTCTTTCAGTTCATCAACCGCCTCTTTTTTTTGAATAGGATTTTTTATATCGTATTTTTTAATTGTATAAGTGATAATAAAGTCTAAAAAAGGGATTTGATTTTGGAAAAATTTGTTTAAATCTTCTTTGTTTTTAACTACATCCGCAGGGTCTAATCCTTCAGGAAAAAGAACAACCCCACCTTCAAAAAACGACCTGAAAAGAAGTTTGGAAGCTTTAAGTGCCGCATTGATTCCAGCATTGTCGCTGTCGTATGAAAGCAGTATTTTTGCGGATAGTTTTTTTAATTGTGGAAGATGCTCCGGTGTAAGTGCCGTTCCGAGTGTCGCTATTGCCGTGTTATATCCTGCCTGATGAAGCATTATAACATCCATATAACCTTCAACGATTATCGCTTCTTTTTTTCTTAATATATGTTCCCTTGCAAAATTAAGCCCGTAAAATGTTTTTGATTTATTAAATATTTTTGTATTTGTGAAATTTATATATTTTGCCGGATGGTTTGTAATAGTTCTTCCGCCCATGGCAATGATTTTGCCGCTTGCGGAAAATATAGGAAACGTAATTCGTTCTATCAGTCTAGGGTATTCCCCGTTTTCCGATAAAACACCAAGCTCTTTTAATTCTTTAATATTTAAATTTGCATTTTTGAAAAACTGAAACTGCTTTTGTGAATCAGGTGCATACCCTAAAGCGAATTTCTCTATGGTGGAATCGTTTATGCCTCTTTGTTTTAAATAATCATAAGCAAATCTGTTTTTGTATAGTTCTTGTATATAAAATGCGTTTACTTTCTCTAATACGTCGGTTCTTACGAAATTGGAAGACTTTGTATATTCAAGTTTGAAATTGTATAAACTTGCCAGTTTTTCTATTGCTTCGGGATATGAGAGTTTTTCTATGTCCATTATAAATTTTATTGCATCACCGCTTGCACCGCAACCGAAACAATGGTATATCTGCTTTGAAGGACTTACTACGAAACTGGGTGTTTTTTCGCTGTGAAAAGGACAAAGGGCTGTATAGTTGCTTCCCTGTTTTTTTAGTTGGACGTAATTTCCAATAACATCAACAATATCGACAATACTTTTTAAGTTTTCAATGGATTCTGGTTTTATCATAACGAAATTATAGTAAAATTTTATAAAACCCAAAAGGTGATGGATGGATTTTAGAGACCCGTTATTTAGTGTAATAATGTTTTTTGTTATTGTGCTTATAAGTGTTTTAATAACTATCGGACTTGGAAAGTTAAGGGAATATAGCAGAGAAAAAAAACTTGAAGAATTTTTAAAAGATTTTGAATATATAAAAATTGAAAATTTAAAACTTGATGAGGCTTCAATAGATGCACTTTATCTGCTTGCAAAAGCGTATGAAAAAGAGGGGGATTTTGAAAAATCACTTAAAATATACCTATGGATAAGTAAAAACTTAAAAAGCACGGAAATATTAAGACATATTGCAAAACTATATTACAAAGCAGGATTTTTGGAAAAGGCGAAAAAAACGGCTTATCAGATTCTTTCCACAAAACCGAGGGATACTGAAACATTAAAGCTTTTAATATTAATCGATGAAAAACTTGACAATTTAAATGAAATAGTAAACGTTTTGGAAATTTTTGAAGAACTCGAAATATCTCTTACGGAGGAAAAAGCTTACGCACTTTTTAAACTGAGTTTAAAAAAAGATTGTGACATTGAGTTTTGCAAAGATATTAAAACCATTGAAGATGTATATAAAAAATACCCTTTTATCAGACGGGAATATTTAAGAGAACTTTTCAAAACAGATCCTGCGAAAGCCTATAATGAGATACCTGAAAATAATGTTTATGGATATATTGATCTGTTTTGGTATCGAAATGATATTCCGTATGAGAATAAATTTATGAATATACTTGCAGCAAAACATCTTGCAAAATGTGAAAAAAAAGCACCTTTTGAACTTGAAGTTTTAAAGCAGTTAAAAGAAAACTTTGCCGATTTGGAATTTGAATATGTATGTCAAAACTGCAAAAAAATATTCCCGCTTTATTCGACGAGATGTCCTAACTGCCATCAGCTTTTTAAACAGAAAGTGTTATTTAATATTATAGAAAAAAAAGAATTAAAAGATATTGAGTTTTAGGCATACCTGTAAGCCGGGTTCTGTTTTTGAGAGTATTTATCTAGGCGCACACCTTGCGGTGCCGCTCATGCGAAGGGTAGTGTCGCAAGGCTTTACCATCCCTTCTTGCTGCGGGGTGGGTTTACCATGTCGGAATATGTCGCCATATTCCCGGTGAGCTCTTACCTCACCTTTTCACCCTTGCCTGTGGCGTTATGCCCATCGGCGGTTTTTTTTCTGTGGCACTTTCCCTCGCCTTTCGGCGGCAGTCCGTTAGACTGACCCCTGCCTTGCTGCAGCCCGGACTTTCCTCTGGTTCCCCAGCACTCTCTCGGTATGCCTATATATAATTATATCATATTTTAGAGGCGCAGATATACTCACAATCTTCTAAAACTTCCGCATTATGCTCTTCACCTGCCGGGACTTTCAGGATATCACCGGTTTTTAAGTGATATGTTTTATCTTTTGTATTTATTACCATTTCACCTTTTATCATTATTCTTATTTCCTCATAAGGATGAGTATGCCAGTCGTAATGAGTGCCTTTAGTGTCCGACCATATAAATATATTCGTATATCCTTCTTTTTCAAGGTCTTTTATGATTTTATTAATATCCAATTTTCCTCCTTGAATTTTTTAAAATTTTACCTAAAATGCGAAGAAACTCTTGACATTGAAAAATAATTTTTATACAATTTCATCACCTTAAGCGATGGGCTGTCGCCAAGCGGTAAGGCAGCGGACTTTGACTCCGTCATTCGGAGGTTCGAATCCTCCCAGCCCAGCCATTTTGACGCGGGGTAGAGCAGCCTGGTAGCTCGTCGGGCTCATAACCCGAAGGTCGCAGGTTCAAATCCTGCCCCCGCAACCAAAATTCAGGACTTTCACGCAATTCATAATCCTCTGAAACATATTTGTTAAATATATAATATTTGTCTATTAAAATATCAAGATCTTCTTCATCATTAAACGGATTATCAAATTCATCAAGTATTTGTTGTTCATATTCCCAAAGCTCGCGTTTTGTCATTTTTGTTAAAGGTTTTTGAGTTTTTGTAAGATCTATATATCTATCAGAATATTGAAGACCAATTAATTCATCATTTTCATTATAAACTTTTATAGGTTCTTCTTTTTTCTTCCAAGATAATTTAATAACATCACTTGATTTTGTATAAATTTGCTCTTTTTTAGACCATACCAAACAAGATCCAATAACATCATCATTATAAAAAATCTCAGTAATCTGTCTGGTAATAGGTTCCATATAATATTCAATTTTTCCAGATTTAACTAAATATGATAATTCATCAAGAGTATACATT
This sequence comes from Nautilia lithotrophica, assembly GCF_054656815.1. Classification (NCBI taxonomy): domain Bacteria; kingdom Pseudomonadati; phylum Campylobacterota; class Epsilonproteobacteria; order Nautiliales; family Nautiliaceae; genus Nautilia; species Nautilia lithotrophica. Next base: position 472,800 of record NZ_BAAHXN010000001.1, on the reverse strand, counting down.
CCATTAAATTTACGATATAAATCAATTCTCACAAAATTTCTACTCATGGAAAATCTACGAATACCCCAACGAATATACCAAAGAGCAAGAGGAGAATATTGAAATAATTTAGTATTTTCAAATCTATAATCATCAATATTTTTAAGTATATATTTAATCATGTAATTTACAGGATTTAATATATTAGCTTGAATATCATATTGAATTTTTAATTTTTGAGAACATAAAAAAATAAAATTACGCCAAAATTTACAAACACTCTCAGGCGGTAAATAAAACATTGCATGTAAATGAGGATCACCAGTTTTATGAGGTTCAATTACCTTAAAATATAATCTTTTATTTTTAGGAATATCACGAAATGCCCTCATATTCATAACCTGCTTAAAATATTTAGATAATATCTCAACAAGATCCTTAGGAGTTAAATTTTCATTATCAGAATTAAAATTATTATTTTTAACTTTAACTTCTTTACCATTATAAGCTTTTACATATTTATATTTATGATATTCAGAAGGTATAGTTAAAGTAATAAAAATAGGAACTAAATTTAAAGATTTAGCATAATTATATTGAGAATAAATACGGTGTTTTATCTCACTAATATATCTATGAGGATTAACATACCAATTACTTACAACCTGAGATAAAACAGCATCACGACCATCGGGCAATGTTATAAATTGATTATCAAGAAAAAATTTAGCCCGCTCAATTTTTTCAATTGCAAACTGAATATCATCTTTTTTTAATCCATAATCATATTTATATCTTCCAAATTTATCTAAAACTTCCATTATATTCATATTTTTAACCCCCTAAAAATTTTGACGAAATTACTTTATAAATGGTCAAGAGGCAAAACATCACCCCGCTGCGGTGCGTCCTCACGGGCGCGCCTCGCGTGGTGCTGTTTTGCGAGTATTTTCTGCAAAATAATTCGTTGAAATATAAAAACTAAAGCTAAGATCCTCAACTGATTTTTTGTTTTTTTGAAATAGAATTCCTAATATAGGAATATCTTTTAAAACAGGAACACCGCTTTCTTCTTTGATTTTAGTAACAGTTCTTAAACCAGCTATAAGATAACCGCTTGATTTTTTGGTAAGCTGAACATGCGTGTTAAAATGTTTAGTATCTGTTATAGGCTTATCATTATCATAAGAAACGATACTTTCAACATAAATATCCATATCAAAATCAATAGATCTGTCTGTAATATATACATTTTTTATATAAATTTTAAGTCCGACATCTTTATATTTTAAATCAGTTTGCGTTACAGGATTTCCGTCTTTGTCAGTAGTTACAGACTTCGTAACATAAGGTATGGAATGAACACTTTCAAGTGTATAATTTGAACTATCAATTAATAAAATAGTAGGCTTTGATATTGTTTCGGCTGCACCTTTTGAATTAAGAAACTTAATAAAAGCAGAAAAATTATTTGTAATACTTGAACTAACTACCGCAGTATCAGTAACTAAATCAAATAAAGCGGAAGAATGAAAAGGGCTTTTGATATTAAGATCCGTGCCAATTTCTTTTGCTTTTTTATTGTTTATAACGGTAATAAGAAAATTAATATTTGCTTTTTTATAAGAGTTTTGTAAATGAGATATGGCAGTTTTTATTTTGTAATAATCAACAGGAGTGCATGTAATTAATAATCTATTTTGAAAAATTTGATATTTGTAATTAGAATAGAAATTCTTTAAATAATCTCTTAACACTTTTTTGGGAACATAATTAAATCTAATTACAAAATTTTCCAATTTAGGCTTTTCTTTCTTTTGTATTCTTTTGTAAATAAGAATAGTGGAATTATTTATAATTTTATAATCAAGATTTTTTGATCTTAATATAGTATAAAAAGCAGTAAGAATATCATTTTGAGTCATATTGTCAGTTGGCATAAAAACACTGAAATTTGTAGGAACTTCTTCGGATATTACAATGTTTTTATTTACATGATACGAAACATAATTACAAAAAGTAGCAAAATCGGCTTGCTTAAGATCATAAGCAAATACTAAACTATTTGCGAGAACCAAAAGGTAGAATATTATCTTTTTCATCTTTTTTACCCCCGTAAGTGTTTTGATTAGGATTGAATTTTGATAGATCTAAATTTGTGGCCAAATATATAATTTTCCCGTGACCTGCGGTAATTTCATAAAATATTCGAGAATCAGAAATTTCAGGAAGAGTTTTTATTAAGTAATATGAAATAGAAAACTGATTGTTTACAATACATTTCATTTTAAAACAATTTAACTGATAAAAAAACTGATAATCGGATATATCATCTTCTATATTTACATTATGTGCTTTTTTGTTTGATATTTCAGAATTAGAGTTAATGGGATTACGATTATGATCTGCGATATTATTTTGCTTATTAGATAAATGTTTTTTAGTAGTTTCTGTATGATTTTTTGAACAGCCAGTAAAAGAACCACAAGAAATAAAGTTAGAAACACCTTTATATAAAAAGAAAACAATAACAATTGCAAAAAATAAAGGAATAAGAAGTTTAGAAACAAGAGATTTTTGTATTTTGTTAGATCCTGAATTGTAAAAATCAGCTATTTTTTTATCAAATTTCAGTTTTTCTTTTCCAACATAATTAGACTTATATTCTTTCCAGCTTGCATATAGTTTATAAACAAATACTTTTGAAAATAATCTTTTTGAAGGATTAATTCCAATATACATATTTTCAACGAATGCAAGATATTTTCTATTAATAAGCGATTTGTTTTGAGTAATAAAATACATATCTATATCAAAATGCCTATGATAAGATAAAAACCTTAACATTTTAGGATCTACCTGTTCGGTAAAATATAAATGGCATTCATCTAAAATTATTAAAGAATGCTCATAATCTTCAAAAAGTTTTAATTTGCCTCTAACATAAGCGTCATAATCGATTACCTGCTCACCAGTTTCTTCATCGAATAGTTCATTGTTTTTAAATTTTTCGGATAATAAATAATCCTGCTCAATTCTTTTTAATAGATCATCTAATATTAATGGCTTTACAAAATCTTTTTTTATTTTGTCACATTTTTTGAAATTAAGATTAATGTTTGTGTAGATTTTTTGATATTTAGGATTTTTTGAAGTTAATTGAGTATAAATATAATGAACAGCAAAATATGTTTTTCCACTTCCTGGAACGCCTGTTATTAGGTAGATCATGATTGACCCATCATCATAATAGTTTCATACATTTTACGAGAAATATTATTAGCAGCATTAGAAACAATTAAAGCCAATTTAACAGTCATATAAGAAAAAAATAAAGTCAAAAATAAACTAAAAGAAGTTGTAATAGCAGTAGATAATCCAGAAGCACTTAAAAAACCTAAAAAAACATTCCAAATAGATTGTAAAGAAATTCCATAGGCAGATCCAGAACCAATATTATTAGAAATATCATTAAAAGAATTAATTAAATCATGAAAAGTATTAAACAAATCAACTAAAAAAGTAGCTAATGAAATAATAGCAGCAATAAAAGAAGTAACGGTAAATACAGCAATAGCACCAACTGAAATTTTAAAAGGAATTAACATAAAACTCTTAGCTTTACCACTTGCAAAAAAATTAACAATCCAAGCAATAGCATTAACTAACCAAGACATTATTTTTCTCCTCTATTTATTATTACTTTAAAAAAGAAAGCAAGAACAGAAATATTAAAAAATAAAGTAAAAAAGATTTGTAATAAAGGACGATATGGTGAAATAAACTTACAAATATCAATAGATTGTGTAGTTTTATATAAAGTAATAGTCAAAGGACATTGAAAAATATCAGAAGGTAAAGATAAAGAATATTGATCTTTTTTCAGCATTGACTTAACACTATCAAAAGATCCTTTAATATTTTCAAGATCAGAACCAATATTATTAAAAAAATCTTTATAAGTATTAAAAAAAGATTCAATGTCTGAATCAATAGAACCTTCAATACTAAAATTACTATCAGGTGTAATATTTTTAAATTCATCGAGTTTTTGATTAATACTATCCAGTCTTTCTTCAACACCAGACATATCTACATTAACAGTTGCAGTAGTAACATTATTAGTAACATTTGTTGAAGATGAATCATTACAACCAGCTACACAATTAGGACCTGATTGAGTATTATCAGAAGTATGATATTTCAAAATACAATTATCACCATATGTAGGATAAGTAATAGTAAAACATGTATAACCATTAACAGTAGAAGAAGTGACTTGAACACCAACATTTTTATAAATAGAACAAGGATCGGGACAAGTGTTATTATCATTATTATTATCATTATTGTTATTATTGCTACTATCATTATTGTTTGAACCAGAACTTCCAGAATTAGAAGATGAATTACTATCATTAGAAGTATTATTTGTATTATCAAAATTAGAATTATTATTATCACTATAATTAGAACCAGAAGAATTATCAGAAGAAGAATTATTTTCATTATTAGAAGGATACTCACACATAGAAACATTAAAATCTGAAGAAAAATTTATTGTAAGAGCAGTAGTATGTGGATCACGATTACAAGAATAAGTTCCATCTGGTAAAACACCATTGTGTGCAACACAATAATCAGAAAGCATTTGTAAAACTTCATTACAAGTTTTACAAGTAATATTAATATCACCTGTATCAGGATTACATTCTTCATTTTGAACAAAATCTAAACTTTTACATTTTTCAACAGCCATTTGATCAAGTTCAGAACCTGTAGGACACTCAGGAATATCCTCACATTGTTCGGTAGATGAATTGTATCTCTGTCCTTCTGGGCAAAGAATTTCACCAGTTGAAGTATTTACCCAATAATGTGAAGAAGTAGAATACACATAATCTGATCCAGGAGAAATACAATAAGAAACATTATTAAATAATGTGCTATAAAGAGAATAAGAACTTGATATAAAAGAACAACCATTATTCGAACCAACATAAAAATTACTCTCAGAAGAATAATAATCTTTTAAACAAGTAGTATTAACAACAAAAGAATTATTTAAACTAATTATATACTTTTTTCTTTGATAATCAAGAATATCTTTTTTTACACCATCAATATATTCAGTATGAAGCAAAAAATAATTTGAAGATGAAGAATAATAAGTTAAAGATATATCCCAAACATGCCCATCAGTAGAAACTATTTGAGATGAAAACAAAAACTTAAACAAAAAAAACAATATTAATATTATTCTTTTCATTATTTATCCCTAAATAAATTAATTGCTGCAATCGGGAGCATTATTCCTATTGTTATAATCACAAACATTTGGAAAAAATAATCAAATGCAGGTATTCCGAGCATTTTTAATCCTTTTATTTATTTCGCTACCGCTATTTTCGTTAATCTCTGACGCCTGCTCGGCGGGAGTGCGCCAGTTTGCCTGTTTCCGATTTTTCTTCGCTTTTTTGCGGTCGCTGATATCGGCTTACATAACTTCCTGACGGCGACCGCGAAAAAAGCTGAAAAATCCGAAACAGTTTCCTGTGCGCCTTTATCTATAAAACCGCTCTTATAAAGCCGAACATAACTATAAATCCAATTAAAATTCCACTTAATCCATAAAGAAAATTAGTTTGTGGATAAGTAGTTCCGAATCGTGGATCTATAATTATGTCCGCCGTCCACTTATAGGCATATTGTTTTAATTTATAAAGATCTTTACCACTAATATAAGAAATGTCATCTAACTGCTCAATAGAAGTAATTCCACCATTATCGCGATTATTGTATCTTTCATTTAAAATATTTTTTACATCAGTTGAATTTCTTAATATCCCATATAAAGTATTGTAATCAGCGTGATTTACCAATAAAAGCGTCATGTTTTCTTCAACATCAGTAAAATGAACGCCTGAATAATCACCTTCAGCTAACAATAATGTAGTAAAAAGAAAAAAGGGAAGAACGAATTTTTTCATTTTCCCTTAACTTCTTAAGAAAGATTTTGCTTTTCTTGCAAGCATTACAACAATAGTAATACCTAAAGCAAGACCAACAGCAGCATAAAAGTTTGTGTAATCAGGTGTAATATCAGCACCGTAAACAGTGTCAGCAAAACTTGAAACCGCAGCTAAACCTAAAGCAAATGGAACTAACATTGCTTTTTTCATTTTCCTCTCCTTAAAAGTTTAATTTGCCCAAAAGGGCTAATTAAATGCTTAATTAAGCACTTAGTTAGTCCTTTTCGATAAAATTAAAAAGTGATAGAAAATAATTATTTAAAATAAAATCACGATCTTCCTTAGTGTTATAAGTCCAAAAAATATTTTTTGACCCTAATGTATAAAATAAGATATAATAATGCCCCTCTTTAGTAGGTGTGTCGGGAGCAAAAATCCCGACCACATGGTCTAAATTAACCGGATTATTGAAGTTTTGTTTATCAAAAATAAAATTCATTATTTACCTTTATTAATTGCAAGATCTAATGGATTTTTATCAAAAATCAGATATTGCATATCAGAATTTGGAAACATATAATTTCCGTTTTTCGTGCTTAAACTCGTATAAGGAATTGCAATATATTTACCTTTATAACCCATTAATGTAGTAAAATGTTCAATAGGAAACTGAACATTCTCAGATACAGTAACTGGAAAGCCATCATTATCTTGTAACTGATTAAAAATATTTACCAATGTAAAAACTTGAGTGGAACCATCACTTTTTTTTCTTTCCTGCTGTTTAACACCCATAATTTGTCCAATAAGAAATGTTGTCATTTTAAACCCCTTTATTTATTTTTTTAGCCCCCGTTTTGCAAGGATCGGAAATCGGGGGCAACTTCCGATCCTATCTATCCCACCCAACCACCCAAAAATTAAAGAACGGAATTTAATATCCGTTCAGCAACTTTTTTACTTATTTCAGCTCTTGGATTAATATATCTTTGAGTAATCTCAATAGATGTATGACCAAGAGTATATGAAACCTCTTCAACACTTAATCCTAAAGAATTAATGGCATAAGACGCCACTAAGTGTCTTATGTCATGAATTCTCATTTTTTTATTAATGTTTGCATATTGAAGTAATTTTTTAAATTGTTTACGAATGTCTTTTATTTTTTGACAAGTTACAGAAGAAGGAAAAACATATTCAGATCGTGGACACTCTACATCATTAATAATTTTTTGTCTTAATAAAATATCTTCAAGAATATCAGTCATTTGATAAGACATAAGTTTTTTAGCTTTATTAATTTTCGGAGGGATAAAATATTGTTTGTTTTCAAAATCTATATGATCCCAAGTTAATGATAAAACTTCATTAAGTCTTCTTCCATGAAGTAAAAAAGTAAAAATTCCTCTGAATTTTACATTTGGAAAGTTTATTGCAGTATAAATAAATCTTTTAATTTCTTCATCAGTAAAATTAAAATAAATTCTATTATCAAATTTTGGTAACTGAACAAATTCAAAAGGGTTTTTTTCGCAATATTCATTCATTATTGCATATTTATAAAGCACCTTAAATATATCAATAATATTTTTAACAGTTTTTGGCTGAAGACCTTTATCAAGAAGTTCATTAACAAATAATTGTGCATCTTTGTATTTAAAATCTGTTATAATAATGTGACCATATTTATGCCCGAAATGAGTTTTATAATAAGATTGTTTAGTTCTAAGAGTATGTGGCGTCATTGTATGTTTCATTATTTCGCAGTATTCTGAAAAAAGTTCATCAAATGTTAAGGAGTGCTTATGATTAAGTTTACAGCTCATTTTTTGTTACCCCCAAAATTTAATAGCACAATAATTGTAACACAATAATTATGCAAAAGTCAAGAAAATGAACAAATATAGTGCAGAAAAAATATCTGAAATAATCAAAATACACAGAAATACATGGAATAATTGGAAAAAAACAAAACCAAAATTAGTAGAGTTAGTTTTAAAAGGATTAGAAACTGAAAACGGGGGTATTACAATAAACGGAAATAATAATATTGTAGGTCATCATAATAAAATTATGATAAACGGAAACGATATTTGTGCGGAAATATGCGAAGCTCTTGAAAAACTTCCAGAACAAAAACAAAAAAAGTTTTTTTATAAAATCATGGCAGAACTTTATGAGGAAATGGAAAAATGATTTTTGAAAACTTTAAAAAATGGATAAATGAAAAACAAAAAGAATATAATGATCCAAAAAATAAATACTATACAAGAGAAGATGAGTTAAAAAACAATATTAAATATTTTATAAGTTATGTAATTTTTAATGATAAAAAAGCACTTAAAGAATATAAAAAAATAAAAAAAGGTAAAAAATACGAACAATATATAGGAAAAATATATGAAAAACAAAAATATCAAGTATTATATAATGGAATTCATGAAGGATTAAACGATAACAAAATAGATCTAATAGCAATAAACACAAAAGAAATTTTATTAATACAATGTAAAGATTGGAAAACAAACAAATATAAAATAACAAAAAAATATGTAATAAAATTTTTAAATTCCTGTTTAAAATGGATAAAAGAAAATGAAATAAAAAATTTTGAATGGAAAGCATTAATAATAATGTCAAAACCATTATTAGATAAAGAAGCATATAAATTTATAAAAAATAATCAATATATAGACTACAAAATAATAATAAAACCAATAAACTATAAAAATATAATATAAAAAGGTTAAAAATGAAACTAAAAAATCTCATCAAAATCAACGCAGAAAGGCTCATAACCCGAAGGTCGCAGGTTCAAATCCTGCCCCCGCAACCAAAAATCTAATAATTAGGTGTCTGTCACCAAAAGAGTAAATATGAAAATTATTCTTTTTTTTATTTATATATTTTTTAATATCAGTCTTTATGCAAAAGATTATTACTCATTACAGCAATTACTCAATAGTTCTGTAAAACTACAAGCACCTACTAGTAAATACAATCCTCTTTATTCAATTAAATATGGTGAATTTAAAAACAAAATAAAGAATAAATATTTTCAAATAAAAGATAAAAAAGCGGTATTTAATATTTGCGGATATAAAAAAAGAAGTGAGTTTAGGTTTAGAAAAGAGTGGAAGGTTGAGAATAAAAAAGGTGTGTTTTTAGAGATAAAAGCAAAAATTTTTCCTTTGGATTGTGAAGAATTTACATTTTTACAAATTCATGCGGATTCTAAAATTTCAAGTGCACCAAATAAGCCTCTTTTAAGAATAGTATGGTTAAAAAAATATAAAAATCATAAAAATTATATATATGCCGTCCTTTATAAAAAAACGGGATACGAAAAGATACCATTGGGAAAATCTGCAGGATTATTAAAAATAAGAATCGAAGTCAAAAAGAATATATTAAAAATAATGTTTAATGATAAGCGTATATTTAGGAATGTTTCGTATTGGAGGGGATACTATAACTATTTTAAATTAGGTGTATATAATCAGTGTAAAGGATGCAGTAAAGCCGTTTTTTATGATATTAAAACTAATACCATATTCTTTCAAGATAAAGTCCGTTAGGTGGTGCTAAGTGTTTTGAGATGAGTTTTTCTTTTGAGAGCTGTTTTTTTAAATCTTCTATACTTAATTTGCCTTCATTTATTTTCAATACAAAATCTACGATAAGTCTTATTTGTCCTCTTAAAAAGCCGTTTCCTTCGATTTTTATAATTGTTAAGTTTTTATATTTATAAATATCTGTTTTATATATTTTTCTGACGTAATTGTTTACACTGCTTCCGGTTTTTGCAAAATATTCAAAATCGTGTTCACCTTCGAAATATTTAAGTGCGGTTTTAATGAGGTCTATATTAATCTTAGTAGGGTAAAAAGTAGTGTAATTTGCATTAAATGGTGTGAAATTTGGGGTTAAAATATATCTGTAACTTCTTTTTTTTGCGTCAAATCTGGGATTAAAATTGTCATTTACATTATAAATTTTCTTTATATGAATGTGCGGGTGTAATATTTTATTTAGTTCTTTTAATAATTTTTCTTTTTTCCAAAAATATGGAAGTTTAAAACTTATTACCTGGTTTAATGCGTGAACTCCTCTGTCAGTTCTGCCAGCATGCATGATTTCGGAATTGATATTTAGTTTTTTTAATGCGTTTTCAATTGTTCCTTGCACGGTTAATTTGTCAGGTTGTTTTTGCATTCCGTAAAATTTGCTTCCGTCATAACTAATGATTGCTTTTAAAATGGTGTTTTCCTTTTATAAAAGATAAATCCAATAATTAAGAATAATACACAAATCAAAAAGTTAACAATTAGTGAAGAAGAAACTTTGGTAACAACTAAATAAGCCACAATTAAAGAAATCGCATAGATTAAGGATCTGTTTTTATGAATTCTGGGATGAAAAAATGAAATAGGTGGAATAAAAAATATCAGAGCAACAGGTAACAATGCAAAAGGAAGATAAAAAGCGAAAAGTTTTTTAAATTTTTTAAAATATTCGGAAAACCTGAAAATAGAATAACTGCTTTTTGGAATTTGCTGATTAATCTGCATTTTATTGAAATTTATAATTGTATTTTTGTTAAAAACATAAACGTTTCCTTTTTTCAGTTCGAAATTTAAATATCCGTTTTTGTTTTTAAGTTGCGCGTATTTAGCAAGTATAAGTTCATCTTCTTTATTGTTGTAAAGAATGATGTTTTCATATGTTTTATCGTTTTTAGATGAGGTAAAAATATTCCAGTTACCGAATCTTTGGGACACTTGAGAGGTTTGAAAATTAAATTTTGCTACCTGTTGTTTTTGGTTTTTGAAATTAATAAATGCGGTTTTTGCATAAGGAATAGAAAGAAATAAAATAATTAAATTCACAAAAGTAAGTAAAAAAGATAAAAATAAAAATGGTTTTAACAATTTAAATGGTTTCACACCGGATGAAAACAGGGCTATCAGTTCTTGTGTTTCGCTGTGTTTTGCAAATAAAGAAACTGCAGATATAAAAAAAGATATGGAAAGGGTTATAAATAATACTTTAGGTAAAGAGAGCATATACATTTTAAAAAGCTCACCAAAAGTTATATGAATATTGGCGGTAATATTTGCTATTGAAATAATAATAATAATTGAAGTAATTAAAAAAAGAATCAAAAAAATCATTATAAATATAGGCCAGAAACCGGAAACAAGATATTTTGATAGTTTATCCATATATACTGCTCCAAAGCATTGTAAAATAGTCACTGAAAATCCAGACGATAAAAGTCCCTAGTGCCAAAAACGGAATAAAAGGTAATTCAAGATCGCTGTTTTTAATTCTGTTGTATATCGACGGAATGATTGCAATGGCAGAGCTTATAAAAATTGCAACAAGTGCAAGCTTTATTCCAAGTAATGCACCCATTGTTCCTGCAACTATAACATCACCTTCACCCATGGCTTCTCTTTTTATTATGTATGAAACATAATATCTTATTAAGCTCATACCCCCCATCAAAATCAGTGCATTGGTAAAATTGTCAATAATATTCGTATTAGTAAAAAAGGCTAAAGTTAAAGCCAGCAAATTTAATGAATCAGGCACGGCTTTATAATCAAAATCAATCATACTAAGTGCCAAAAGTGTTGCAAAAACTGCAAAATTTATTACAAAAAATATATTTAATCCTGTTTTTTTATAAACTATTACTGCGATAAGTCCCGTTAAAACTTCTATAATAGGATATCTTATAGAAATTTTTGCACCACAACTTGCACATTTTCCTTTAAGAATAAACCATCCGATTATAGGTATATTATGCCATGGTTTTATTCTAGCTCCGCAAGCTGGACAGCTACTGGGCGGATTTATGATACTTTTTTGTTTGGGAACTCTGTATATTACGACATTTAAAAAACTACCTATACAAATCCCTAGTAAAAAAACAAAAATCAGTTCTATACTATCCATTTTCTATTCTCCATTTGAATTTTTCATTTTTTATATGCCTCCGAATCTTCTTTCTCTTAAATGGTATGATTTTATAATTTTATCAAGTTCTTCAGGAGTAAAATCCGGCCAAAGTGTGCTTGTAAAAAACATTTCGGCATATGCGCATTGCCAAAGCAGGAAATTGCTAAGTCTTATTTCCCCGCTTGTTCTGATTAATAAATCCACATCTCTTGGCAAATCCAGGTTGTTTTGAATATTTTCTTCTGTAATTTCTTCGTTTTTTTCAATCAGTTTTTTAACAGCTCTTGTTATTTCGTTTTTACTGCCGTAATTTAATGCCAAAACCTGGGTAAGCTTCTTATTGTTTTTTGTTTTCTCTTTTGTAAGTTCTATTCTTTTTTTTAGTTTATCCGAAAATTTTGAAATATCACCTATCGTTTCAAATTTAATGTCGTTTTTTATGTATGTTTCAAGTTCTTTTTCAAGATAACTATCTAAAAGTTTCATTAAAAATTCAACTTCCATTTTTGGTCTTTTCCAGTTTTCGGTTGAAAATGCATATAGCGTTAAAATTGAAATTTCTTCATTTTTAGCACAATATTCGGTGATTTTTCTAACGGTTTCTGCACCTTTTTTATGCCCTTCTATTCTTTTGAGCCCTCTTTTTTTAGCCCATCTTCCATTGCCGTCCATTATTATAGCCAAGTGCATTTTATACCTTTAAATTGAGTAAATTTTCCGCAAAAACATACAAAGGTTTTGCTTCTTTTTTGTATAAAAAAACTTCCAAATCAAGTTCATCTTTATAAAGTTCTATTAATTGTAATGTAGCGCTGTAAGGTGAATATACGGTTAATGAATCGGTTGTGATTTCACCTTCAATTTCTCCTAGATGGTTGAAAACGGCATAAAATTTTACCTTGTTTTTAGTATATTTATATTGTATCAGGGCTTTTTTCTTTTCATTTATGATTAAATGAAAAATTTTTTGCCCAAAAGCCATTAAAATGTTGGTAAAAAAAACAAATTCGGTTTTATTGTTTGCATTTGCAAGATGTTGTAAAATTTCATCTTTTGAGAAAGTGTGCAGTTTAAATGTTTTGTCTTTTTCATTAAGGAATTTAATTCTGTCCAATATTGTTAAAATTTCAGGAATTTCTTTTAAATTGCTTATTTGAAGTTTGGATTTTATTTCTTTGATTTGGGCAAAATATTTTTTCCCCACTTCAAGAGGAATACTGCTTTTTGTTTCAACTTCCCTGTTACCGAGTTTAATCAGGTATCTTATAGGATTTATTTCTTTTTTGACTTCAATTTGAACGGGCAGGGTGGCGTTGAACTCCTTAATGCCTTCTAATCTGTTTAAAGTTTTTAAAACTTTTCCTAGTTTAGATACATTTAACGGCATCAACAAGCTTTAGGGCAATATTTTCTTTTGAATCCTGAGCAAAAAGAGTGCTGTCGTTTTCGGTTATAAAAATAATTTCGTTTTCATCGCTTCCGAAATCGTTTTTTGTAAGAAGGTTTAAACATATTGCGTCAAGATTTTTTTTCTTTAGGGCTTTTTTTGCGTAATTTACGGCATTTTTTTCATCTCTTTCGGCTTTGAATCCTACTTTTTTGAAATTTTTTTCTTTTAGTGATTCTAATATGTCAATGTTTTTTTCCATTTCCAGAATCATTTTTTCACCGATTGAGTCTTTTTTGAGTTTACCGGGAGTGTATTTTGGTTTGAAATCAGCAATAGCTGCAGCCATAATCAGATAATCGGGATTGGTGTTAAGTATTTCTTTATAGTAATCTTCCGCACTTTGGACTTTTATCTGGTTAATCTCTTTTGTAAGGTTATGGTTTTTGCTTGATATTAAAGTTACATCGGCACCTTTTATATAAAAGGCTTTTGCCAAAGCTTCTCCCATTTTGCCGCTTGATAAGTTGCTAACAAATCTTACGTCGTCAATTTTCTCTACACTACCTCCGGCGGTTATCACCACTTTTTTGTTTTCCCAGAATTCATCTTTGTTGATTAGTCTTAAAGCTTTGAGATATATCTCTTCAGGTTCGGCCATTTTACCTATACCTTCGTCCCCACATGCCAAAAGCCCTGCGTTTGCTTCTATAATTGTAAGTTTTTTAAAACTTTCCTGAGTGGTTATATGCATATACATATTGGTGTTTGCAGCCGGTGCAAAAAGAACGGGAGCTTTACAAGCAAGGTATGTCTGCAAAAGCAAGTTGTCAGCTATTCCGTTTGCAGCTTTATTTATTGTATTTGCCGTTGCCGGAGCGATTATGTAAATATCCGCCCATTTTGCATAGTCGATATGGTTAAGCTCACTCGACCAATCTTCGTTTTGTTCAATCAAAACTTTTTGACGTGTAAGCGTTTCGAAAGTAAGGGGGGAGATGAATTTAGAAGCCGCCTGTGTCATTACCACACGGACATTATGACCGCTTTTACTAAAAAGTCTTATAAGTTCGCATGTTTTATATATTGCTATGCTGCCTGTAATACCAATTAAAACGTTCAATTTTCTCTCCCGAAGAATTTATAATAAAAGTTTTTGATAATTTTAAGAGGTGCCCTGCTGATTGCAAGAGAACCTTTTTTTATGTCTTTGTTTATTGTGCTTCCCGCTGCAATCATAACGTCATCTTCAATAACTACAGGTGCAATAAGCTGTGTGTCGCTTCCGACAAAAACGTTTTTTCCGATTTTGGTTTTGTATTTGGCTTTTCCGTCGTAATTACATGTAATAGTTCCGGCCCCGATATTTGTGCCTTCATCTATTTCACTATCCCCGAGATAACTCAGATGCCCGGCTTTAACGCCGTTTAATCTACTCGCTTTTACTTCTACGAAGTTTCCGATGTGTGTGTTTATAAGTTCGCTTTTTGGTCTGATTCTGGCCATTGGCCCCACACCTGAATTTTTAATAACCGCTTCTTCAATTACGCTTAAAGGTCTTATTTCACTCTCTATTATTACACTTTTTTTAATTACGCAGCCGTTTCCTATTTCGCATTCTCCCTCAAAACTTGAATATGCGTCTATATATATCGTCTCAGGAAGATGCATAATAACTCCGTTTTGCATCCAGAAATTTCTAATTCTTTTACACATTATCTCTTCTGCATGGGCTAAATCTTTTTTGGAATTAACACCTTTGAAGTTTTCTTCGTCAACTTCGATTGCTTTTATTGTTAAGCCGTCGTTTTCGGCCATTTCAATAATGTCAGTAAGATAATATTCTTTTTGTGAATTGTTATTAGATAGTTTTGGCAGGTATTTGTTTAAAACCTCTTTTTTAAACAGATATACTCCGGCATTTACGTAAGGAATTTTAAGTTCTTCTTCGTTTGCGTCTTTTTGCTCTACTATTTTTTTAACATTGCCGTTTTCAATTACAACTCTTCCGTATCCGTCAGGGTTTTCAAGTTTCATTACACTCATTACTATATCTGCGTTAATTTCTTGAAATTTTGATAATTCTTCTGCTTTAATCAAAGGCATATCGCCATTTAATATTAATATTTTATTACCAGTGATAGGAACTTCTTTTAATGCACCTCCAGTGCCCGGTAATTTTTCTAAATCTTGCTTAAATATATTTACAGGATAATTTTTAACAATTTCACTTACTTTTTCAAACTGGTGGTTTAAAACTATGTCAATATTATGTGTTAATTTTAAGGATTCTTCAATAATGTATTCAATCATATTTTTGCCGCAAAGTTTATGAAGCACTTTTGCAGTAGAGGATTTCATACGTGTGCCTTTGCCTGCGGCTAAAATTATAATTTGGAGCATACAATTTTCCTTTTTTTGTTATAATTATAGCAAAAAAGGCTATTTTAATGGATTTAGCAAGCGTTATCGGGCTGGTTGGCGCGCTCGGTCTGATTATTGCCGCAATGGCAATGGGGGTGGGTGTTGGTCCATATATCGACGGTCAGTCGATATTAATCGTTGTTCTTGGTTCAATTATGACTCTTTTCATTTCCAATAAAATGGAAATGATGACAAAATTCGCAAAAGTTTTTATGATTGCTATCAAACCTTCATATCAGCCAAATTATGAAGAATTGATCAAAAAACTTGTAGATTACGCCACTCAGGCAAGAAGAGATGGAATACTTTCTCTTGAACAGGCAGCGGCAAACGAAGAGGATGAGTTTTTAAAAAAAGGTCTTTCAATGGCCGTGGATGGTAATGAGCCCGATACTATCAGAGAACTGCTTGAGATTGATCTTGAGCAGATGGATGCTAGACACAAAAAAATGGCTGCAATTTTTGATAACTGGGCTGGACTTGCCGGTGCGATGGGGATGATTGGGACACTTGTAGGTCTTGTTGCGATGCTTCTTAACATGTCAGATCCATCTGCAATTGGTCCAGCGATGGCGGTTGCGTTACTTACGACACTTTATGGTGCGATGATCGGTAACATTTTCGGAACGCCGGTTGCGAATAAATTAGCGCTCAGAAACGATGATGAAATTCTTGCTAAAACCATGATTATTGAAGGTATTATGTCTATTCAAGCTGGGGATAATCCAAGAACTCTTGAAGCAAAACTATTAAGTTTCTTACCACCAGCTCAAAGAAAGTCACAATTTGAATAGGATAATTAATGGCTAAAAAATGTAAATGCGAATGTCCGAAATGTATGCCGGGGTGGCTGGCAACATTCGGGGATTTGATGAGTCTTCTTTTATGTTTCTTCGTTTTATTATTATCTATGTCCACTATGGATGCAAAAAAGGTAAAAGAAGCAATCGGTTCTCTTGCAGGTGCATTAAGCGTGCTTGAAGGCGGAACACAAACAGAAGTTAGCCGTAACAGAATTCAAAAAGCCACACCTATTGAAAAGACAGACGAAACTGCTCAAACGGTTAATAAATTATCTCAAGCAGTTGCTGAGTTTAGACAATTTACTGCAGGTGGTAAAGGTCCTGCTATTGTGTTAGAAGAGGGAGAAGAAGGATTTTTTATTAGACTTCCAGCCGATATTACATTTAAACCCGGAAGCGCTCAGATTACGGATGAAGACTCATTATTATTCTTAAAAAGAATAGCTCTTATTATAAAAGAATATTTACCTAAAAATATTGAAATTCAGATTAAAGGTTATACCGATAATCAACCACCACCTCCAACATCACCATATGCAGACAATTGGGAATTAAGTGCCGCAAGGGCTATAAGCGTTCTTAAAATTTTAATTAAAGACGGGGTTAATCCTAAGCAATTAAGTGCCGCTGCATACGGAGAATATCATCCTATTGCCGCCAACGCTACACCTGAAGGTAGAGCGAAAAACAGGAGAGTTGAAATATGGTTTTTCTCAAAGAAAAAACAAAACCAAAATAAAATTGAAAAATCAGTCCTTGATAACGTTAAAAAATAGGGGATAAATGAAAAAGCTGTTTTTAATACTTATTCCTATTTTCATTTTTGCGGCCGCACCACAAATTCCAACCGTTAATCTTTCACTTACGGCACCTGAGACACCTAAACAGCTTGTTAGTGTTTTAAATATTACTATTCTTTTAACGCTTTTAGTCTTAGCACCAAGCATTGTTTTGGTAATGACGTCTTTTGTAAGACTTTTAGTGGTATTTGGTTTTTTACGTCAAGCGCTTGGAACGCCTCAGTCACCACCGACTACACTTCTTGTTTCACTGGCACTTGTTCTTACGTTTTTTATAATGGAGCCGTATGCAAAGCAGGCTTATAATACCGGAATCAAGCCTTATATGGAAGAAAAAATAGGATATGACCAGGCTTTTAATGAAGCGGTAAAGCCATTTAAAAAATTTATGATAAAAAATACCAGGGAAAAAGATCTGGCTCTTTTTTTCAGAATCAGGCATCTTCCAAATCCAAAAACGATAGATGATGTGCCGTTGACTATTCTAGTGCCTGCTTTTATGCTTAGTGAACTTAAAACTGCTTTTGAAATAGGTTTTTTGATATTCTTGCCGTTTTTGATTATAGATATGGTTGTAAGTTCGATTTTGATGAGTTTAGGTATGATGATGTTGCCTCCCGTTATGATAAGTCTGCCGTTTAAGATACTGGTGTTTGTATTGGTTGATGGATGGAATTTGATTGTTATGGGGCTTGTGCAAAGCTTTAAATAATTGAGAATGGAGAATTGAGAATTAAAGAAGTGAAAAGTGAAAAATGCTAATTTTATATATTCACCATAATTAAAGGAGTAAAATGACTTGTAGCAGTTTCGGAAAGTGCGGTAGCTGTGTTTTATGGGAAATGCCGTATGATGAGCAGTTAAAAATGAAAAGTGAAAAATTAAAAGAGATGTTCGGTGAATTTGATATGCCTCAAATCGAGGTTGTTTACGGAAGTGACGAATATTTTAGAGCTAGGGCGGAATTCAGGGTTTGGCATGAAGGCGATAAAAGCTATTATGCCATGAGAAAAAGAAAAGAAGACGGAAGAGGGGTTATTCCGATAGAAGAGTGTAAAATTGTAGATAAAGCGATATACGATATTATGAAACCTCTTTTAGAAGAGATAGAAAAAAATGATAATTTAAGATTTAAGCTATATGAAATTGATTTTTTAAGTAATTCGAAGGGTGAGCTTATTATTACCCTTATATATCACAAAAAAGTAGATGAGAGTATTGCCGAAGATATTAAAAAACTGAAAGAAAAATTTAAAAATGCGGATTTTATAGTAAGAAAAAAGGGAAGAAAATACGTTTTTGACAAAAATTATCTGATTGAAGAGCTTAATATCAACTCAAAAATTTACAAATATAAAATAATCGAAAACACTTTTTCACAGCCAAACCGGCAGATGAATCAAAAAATGATAGAATGGGCTATGAGAAATTCAGAGGACTTAAAAGGTGATTTGGTTGAACTTTACTGCGGCAACGGAAACTTTACCATTCCTCTAAGTGAGAGGTTTAATAGAGTAATTGCTACTGAAATAAGTAAAGAATCAATTGAAGCGGCAACTTATAACGCAGAAATAAATGATAGAGAAAATGTTACATTTCTTGCAATGAGTGCAGCTGAATTTTCAAAACTTTATAAAGACAAATCGCCTTTGATTACTAAATACGATTTGAAAAATGTTCTTATTGACCCGCCAAGAGCGGGACTTGATGATAAAAGCCGTGAGTTTGTAAACGAATTTGATAATATTATATATATTTCTTGTAATCCGGAAACTCTTAAAAGGGATTTGCACACACTTGCAAAAGGCAGAGAAATTAAAGCATTTGCATTTTTTGACCAGTTTCCTTATACTAATCATGCAGAGTGCGGAGTTATACTCAAAAAAATATAAAGTGAAAAATAGAAAATGGAAAATTATCTTGATTTTAAAGATTTGATTGGTGAAATATTTTTAGTGTTGCTGTTTTTGGGAATTGCAGTAGGTGCCGTAATAGCAAGTAAAATTATTGAAAAAAGGAAAAAATAATGAAAATCCTTATAGTGGGCGCCGGTGGCGTTGGAGGATATTTGGCCGGAAAATTATTAGAGTGTGGTAAAAATGTTAGCGTTATGTTAACCCCTGAAACTAAAGAAATTGTAAGGAAAAACGGACTTAAAATAATTGATGTGGATAAAGAATTTGTAGTTTACCCCAATTTAGAAATAGAAGGGATTTATGATATTGTTTTTGTAACGACTAAATATTATCATTTGGATGAAGTAATTGAAAAAATAAAGCCGTATATAAATAAAAACAGCATAATCGTTCCTGTTTTAAACGGGGTGGCACATTTTGAAAAATTTAAAAAATTAAACTCAAAAATATTAAAAGCGTGTATTTATATACTTTCTAACAAAAAAGCTCCCGGGGTAATTTATAAAAAAACACCTCTTTTTTATTTATGCATAGAAGATGATGAAAAAATAAGAGAAGTTTTTGAAGGATGTGATTTAAAAATTAAATTTTCAAAAAATATAGATGAGGACATTTGGAAAAAATATCTTTTCATATCAACTTTCGCAACGCTTCAGAGTTATTATAAAAAGCCCACAGGCTGGATAATGGAAAACAAAAGAGGAGAAGTTGAAAAATTCTTGGATGAGGTGATAAGAATAGCAAAAGAATATGGAGTGGATTTAAGCAGTGAAAAAGAAAAAGTTATCAAGCAGGCTTTGAATATACCTTACGAATCAAAAATGTCAATGCAAATAGACTTTGAGAATAATCAGCCAACAGAAGTTGAAACATTAACAGGCTTTCTGGCAAAAAAAAGTGAATTTATAAATGAATATTACAGGAAACTAAATGCTGGAACTTTTAAGTAATAAAAGGACTTTATATATTGTAATATTTATGCATACAGTTTTTTTTGTTATAGCACTTTGTTTACTTTCATATGAACATAAAAAAAATTTAAATAATTATTTAAATGATTTATACAACACAAAAAATAAAATTTATATGAATCAATTAAAAGTTTTAAATCAACATACAGATCTTTTAAAAAGTTTATTAATAGATAAAGATATTTTAAAAATAATTGCTAATGCTAAAAATGATTTTAATTCTTCAAGGGAAGAGTTAATAGAAAAACTTTATCCAAAATATGAAATCTTAAAAAAATATGGGGTATATCAATTCCATTTTCATCTCCCTGGTGGAATATCTTTTGTAAGATTTCATCATTTGGATAAATATGGAGAAAATCTGTATTTGTTTAGACCTTCAATTAAATTTGTGCAAAAAACATTAAGACCTTATCATGGGTTTGAAACTGGTAAAATGGTTAGTGGTTTTAGAAATGTATATCCTCTTATTTATAATAATAAATTAATTGGAAGTATGGAAATTTCTTTTAGTATGAAAAAATTAGTCCAATATATTTTTGACAAAGAATATCTTGCAATGGTTGTAAAAAAAGAAATTTTAAAAAATAAGTTATTTCCAGATGCATGGAATAATTATAAAGTATGTAAATTAAACCCAAACTATTATATTTGTGGTAATATTTGCAAATTATTTAAACATTATCATGATATAGATTTTAATAAAAGAACGAATATTGTCGAAAATAATCTTATTTTGTCTTATCCTTTAATAAATGTAGAAAAAAAACACGAAGGATTTATGCTTTCAGTAATTCCATTAAAAAATTTAGAAACATTAAATGAATTAAATAATAGTTATAGCACATTAATAGCGATTGTAATTTTATTGTATTTATTTTTATTAGGTATTATGCTATTTTTATATAAATATTCTAAAATAAGAAAAAGATCCCAAATAGATTACTTGACAGAAATTTTGAATAGAAGTGGGTGTATATATAAAATAAAATCACTTAATGATTATACGTTATTAGTTTTGGATATTGATTATTTTAAAAAAATTAACGATACTTTTGGCCATAATGTTGGTGATGAAATATTAAAAAAGTTTGTGGATGTGATTAGAAGTATTATTAGAAAAAATGATATTTTTTGTAGGTGGGGTGGTGAAGAGTTTATAATTATTCTCCCTGATACAGATACAACGACTGCAATAATGGTTGCTGAAAAAATAAGAAAAACTATCGAAGAAACAAATTTTGATAATATAAAGATCACTGTTTCAATAGGAATTGCACAAAAACAGAAAAACTTTAATGAAACGTTTAAAATTGCAGATATGAGATTATATGAAGTCAAAAAATTAGGAAGAAATAGAATTGTTGCTTAAATAATTTTCAATCAGTTTTTTTGCTACGAGAGAATCGATTCTTCCGTCTTTTTTGTATTTTATTACGCCTTTTATCTCTTCTTCAACTTCTGCGCTTGTATAACTTTCATCCACAAAAACGATTTTCCCCGAAAAATCTAAAAGAGATACAAAATGTTTTATTCTTCTTTGCATTTCTTCATTTGTCAAAGGCAGTCCTACAACCAGTGTATCGGCTTTGTATTCATTAATGATTTTCATAGTATCATTGGCGGCCTGATTTCTGTTTTTTCTGATTATTGCAGGAAGAGGAACGACCACGCTTCCGTTTGAAAATGCAACTCCTATACGCTTTAGTCCTACGTCAATTCCAATAATTTTTTCCATATTTCGGCCTTTTGTTTAATATTCATTCTTGCGTTTAAAGGGCTTGGACTTGGAAGGTATGTCAGTTGGGAATTTAGAATTGAAAATGAAGAATTTTTGAAATGTTTTTTTATTACTTTTTCTGCAGTTCTGGAAGTGACTGCGACTTTTTTGATATTCGGATATTTTTTTAGTAAATTTTCTATATCACATGGTTTAATTATTTCAAGATTGTCATCCCTTGAGTTTCCTTCTTTTCTAATGCATTCACATACAGCGTCCCACAGCGCGATTTTGTGTTTTTTTAAAAAATTTATTTTTTCTTCTTTACTTAAAGGTTTTTTATCGTTAAAAATTGTTGCAAGTATATCCCAAAACTGATTTCTCGGATGGGAATAATAAAATTCATTTTCAAACGATTTGATAGAAGGAAAAGTTCCTAAAATTAATATATTGCTGTTCGGAAAAATAATCGGTTCAAACGGATGAATTAAATTTTTGTTTTCAATTCTCAATTCACCATTCTCCATTCTCAATTAAAATAAACTTTCCCGTTTTTAATTTCAACCTTACCTTCAAGTTCCATTTCGTATAAAGTGCTTCCGTATTTTTGCAATGCTTCGTTTAATGATAAAACATTACTTTTTTCTTCAATTCCAAAACTTTTGCAAAATTCATCAATATCCCATATTACTTCGGCTAAATTTTCTTTTGCAAGATGTCTTGTTCCTGAACTTTCATTGATTCTGTGCGGTAGGACATATACTTTTTTGCCGTATTCTTTGGCCCATTCAAAGCTTCTCATGCTTCCGCTTTTAATATTTGCTTCTGCAATAATTACAAATTCGCTTATTTTAACAATTATTCTATTTCTTTGTAAAAATGTATGCTTAAACGGAGCAAAGTTTTTTTCATATTCACTTATTGCCAAAGCATTTTGGTATATGTTTTCAATGAGGTTTTTATTTGATTTCGGATAAATTATATCAAGTGACGATGGTGATACAAAAATGGTGTTTGGAAATGCGCCTTCATGAGCTGCTTTATCGATTCCAAGAGCCCCTCCACTAACTATCACATATTTTTGAGACAATTTTTTTGCCAAAATTTTGGTAATTTCTTTTGAATATTTGCTGGCTCTTCTGCTACCTACAATGGCGATTTTAGGTTTATTTAATAATTCTATATTACCTTTATAATATAATTCAAACCCTGAAAAATTAATTTTTTCACTTTTCATTCTGGTCCATATTTTTTAGAATGTATGTTAAAAAAGTTTTATTTTTTTTAATTGTCAATTTTCAATTCTCCATTCTCAATTCATCAATATATACAACATCAATGTTTTTTAGGATGTCAGAAGAGTTTTTTAATGTTTCAAGTGTTATTTTATGAGGATGTCCAATTGCAATGGCATATCCTCTTCTTTTAGCGATTTTAACAGCCTTTTTAAGCTGATTTCTTATATAAGTGGGATTTTCTTCGTTATCTAAAAAAATATTTCTTGAATAGAGTGGGATATTATATAATTTTTGTGCTTCTTTAGCTTTTGAATTAGGTGTTGTTTTAGAATCTACAAATCCCATATTTTCTGTTTTTAAAGCTTTAAAAAGTTTTATCATTGCAGATTTATCGGATGTAAATGTGCTACCTGTATGGTTGTTTATGAATTTTGCTTTTGGAAATTCGTTTTTTACTTCTTTTATTCTATTTAGAATTGTTTGATAAGAATCATCTATATTTAATGTTTTTGGTTCAGGTTTTGCAAAATGTATAGCCTGCATAGGCAAATGTATCATATAATGACTGAATTCTTTGGCATATATTGCCGTATTGGGATGTCTTTTTGTAGGGGGGAAGAAAGATGGTGTAATTTTATATGGAATTGATTTAATTCTTTTTACCTGCCCTTTAAATGAAACGTCGTCAATAATAATAACAAGTTTTGGCTTTTTAACTTTTGAAATTGCTGGTGGTTTTATTTCTTTTGGAGGAAGTATAATGGTAGTATTATGTGATTTTTGGTAATCCATTATTTCTGATGGAACGGATGAATAATTTTCTTTTTTTTCTTTAATGGAAGAAGTTTTTAATTTTTTTATTTTTTCCTGAAGAATTTTAATTGTATTTTGCGTTTTTTTTAATTCTTTTTCATAATTTTTTTGAGTATAGATTATACCAACAATAAAAGCACTTAATGAAAAAATTATCAATAAAAGAAAATATATAATATATTTGAGGTTAAAAGAGGGTTTTTTTGAAGTTTTTTTCTTTTTGCGAGTTTTTTTCATTTGTTAAGAATTATTTCCACTTCTAAAGTTTCTATGTCTTGATTTGAATTTGACTTAATATGAACGTCTTTAACATTTAAGTATTTTTTTACAACATTAATAAGGTCTTTTTTCATTTCATCCAAATTTTCTATTTTTGTATTAGCTCTTTCATATGCAAGCATCATCATCAGTCTGTCTTTAGCTACGTCTTTTGATTTTTTCTTTTTGAATATGTCAAAAAAACTCATTTGAAAAGTCCTTTTAATTTACCTAAAAATCCTTTTTTTGTTTTTAAATCTAAAAACTCAACATCTTCACCTTCTATTCTTCTTGCAATTCTTCTGAATGCTTCACCTACAATTGATTTTTCATTTAATGCAATAGGCTCACCGAGGTTTGTAGATTTTACTATATCTTCATCATCAGGCACCACACCGATTAGTGGTAGAGCCAAGATATGCAAAACGTCATCAATTGAAAGCATTTCACCTTTTTCAACAAGTTCCGGTTTGATTCTGTTTACTATTATGTGTTTTTGAACTTCCTGGCCATCCTGGGCTTTTTTACTTTTTGCATCAATTATTCCTATTACTCTATCGGCATCTCTAACTGAAGAAATTTCCGGGGTTGTAACTATAAGAGCTCTATCAGCAAGATATATTGAATGCTCAAATCCGCTCTCAATACCCGCAGGCGAATCAATTAATATATAATCAAAATCTTTTTTTAATTCTTCTACTAACGCTTCTACTTTCTCTTTATTTAAAACATTTTTGTCTTTTGTCTGACTTGCAGGAAGGAAATGCAAATTTTGAGTTCTTTTGTCTTTAATTATAGCCTGTGCAAGGTTGCAGTGACCTTCCATTACGTCTACTACATCATAAACGATTCTATTTTCAAGTCCTAAAATCATATCAAGGTTTCTAAGCCCTATGTCAAAATCAACTGCTATCACTTTTTTACCGAGTTTTGCCAAAGCAGTAGCAATATTGGCAGTTGTAGTAGATTTACCAACTCCGCCTTTTCCACTTGTAATAGTTATAACCTGTGCCAAATTGTCTCCTTTTTATGACTTATAAAATCTACATTGTAAACTTTATAAGTCCCAAAAGGGAGAAAGATTAGTTTTTAGTAGGATCAACGATTTTGTTTTTAGTAATCCAAGGCATCATTTCTCTAAGTTTTTTACCTGTCTGCTCAAGAAGGCTGTTTTCTGTAAGCTGTCTTTCAGCATTCATTCTAACATATCCTGCTTTTCTCTCTAAAATAAAGTCTTTAGCAAATTTTCCGTTTTGAATTTCTTTTAAAATTTCTTTCATTGCTTTTTTACTTTCTTCTCCGATAACTCTTGGACCGCTTACGTAATCTCCGTATTCAGCAGTGTTTGAGATTGAGTATCTCATATTAGCCATACCACCTTCATATAATAAATCAACAATTAATTTTAATTCATGAAGACACTCAAAATATGCCATTTCAGGTGCGTATCCTGCTTCTGTTAGAGTTTCAAAACCTGCTTGAATTAGTGCTGTTACACCACCACATAATACTGCTTGTTCACCGAAAAGGTCTGTTTCAGTTTCGTCTTTGAAGGTAGTTTCGATAATACCGGTTCTACCACCACCAATTGCACTTGCGTAAGATAGTGCTAATTTTTTAGCTTCTTCACCACCTTGATAAACTGCTATAAGATCTGGAATACCGCCGCCTTTTACGAATTCGCTTCTTACTGTGTGACCAGGTGCTTTTGGAGCAACCATAATTACATTTAAATCTTCTCTAGGTTTGATTTGTCCGAAATGGATATTAAATCCGTGACCGAATGCGATAGTAGCGCCTTTTTTAAGGTTTGGTTCGATTTGAGAATAATATATATCTGCTTGAATTTCATCCGGAAGCAGAATCATTACAACATCAGCTTCTTTTACTGCTTCATCAACAGGTAATACTTTAAACCCTTGAGCTTCTGCTTTTTCCCAAGATTTGCTTCCTTTTCTAAGCCCTACAACAACATCAACACCACTATCTCTAAGGTTAAGCGCATGAGCGTGCCCCTGGCTTCCGAATCCTATCATTGCAACTTTTTTACTTTTTATAATACTTAAATCACAATCTTTGTCATAATAAATATTTAGTGACATACTAAATCTCCTTTTTTTTGGAATTATAGCAAATAATTTGTTATAATTGATTGTTTTGATAAAGGAGATATTTAATGAAGAAAATATTGTTGCTTTTTGTATTTTTCAATTTGATTTTTGCATATGAAAATAATTTAAAAAATATGTCTTTAATAGAATTATTCAATAAAAAATATTATTCATATATTTGTGAAAGAAGATGGGAATTTATAAATCAATATAATAATAAAAGAGAAGATCTGCTTTCATTAGTTGCATATTCTTGCTTAAAAAAAAGATATCTTACTCCAGCACTAGATCTTGCAAAAGTATTGAAAGTCACAAAAGAAGGCAGAAAAAACGCTACATATATTGTAACTCTTTTTTTAATGAAGAAACTTATAATGCAAATAATAAATGATGATTTAGAAATAAATAATATAAAACTACCTACTATTACTGACAATGAGTTGGGTAAAGTGTTTTTGTTTATTCAAGAAGGAAAATTTGAAAAAGATGGGAATAAATTAATTATAAAAAATAACGATTTTATATATAAAATATGGCTTAGTAAAAGAAACAATGTTGTAATTGATATAATAAAAAATGGTCAGTTGCAAAAAAGGGAGTATTACTGGTGAAACCTGAAGAAAAATGGTTGGAAGAAAAAAAGATTACGGAAGAACAATACAAAAAAGCTTTAGAATATCAAAAAGAACATCCCGCAAAAAAATTTGTTGATATCTTATTTGAACTCGGTTTTATATCTAAGAAAGATTATTTAGAGCATATTTCTAAACAAATGGGCTTAAGATATATTGATGATTTAGAACATGTAAGACTAAGAGATATAAAAATACCCGTAAATATTTTAAAACAGACATTGTCTGTTCCAGTTGAAGTTAAATATGATAAAGTCGTTGTTGCAATGGCTGACCCGCTTGATTGGAATGCTCAAGCTTTAATCAAAAGGTTTTTTCATGATAAGAATCTTGAAATTGTTCTTGGCTTTAAAGACGATATTAGAAAAATTATAAAAAAAGTAGAAGATAGGGAAAAAGTAAGAGAAATTTTAAATGATATTAAAAAAGAACTTAAGGGTCAGGAAATCAAAGGTGATGAATCCGCAATTATGCGCCTTATTAAATATATAATAGTAAGTGCGATTGAAAGAAAAGCAAGTGATATTCATATTGAAGCAGAAGAGGGTGAAGCGGAAGTTAGAATTAGAATATTTGGGACTTTATATGAATTTTTAGATTTTGACGAAGAGATTTTTTATGCAATAAATTCAAGAATTAAGCTTCTTGCAAATTTAGATGTAAGTGAAAAAAGAAAACCGCAAGATGGATCATTTTCTATGCAATTTGGAAAAAATAAATTTGATTTCAGGGTATCAACACTTCCAACTATTTGGGGTGAGAGTATCGTTATTAGGATTTTGGATAAAAGAAGTATTTTAAAAAGTATTGATGAAATTGGAATAAGTGATAAAAATTTAAGTTTAATAAAAAAAGCTCTTTCTCAACCAAATGGTATTTTTTTGGTAACTGGTCCTACAGGTAGTGGTAAATCAACTACATTATATGCCGCACTTAATGAAATTAACAGCACTGATAAAAAAATTATAACAGTTGAAGACCCGGTAGAATATAAATTGAAAGGAATTCAGCAAGTTCAGGTTAACCCAAAAGTTGGACTTACATTTGCAGGTGCTCTTAGAAGTATATTAAGACAAGACCCAGATATTATTATGATTGGGGAAATTAGGGATCTTGAAACACTTGAAATTGCTATTAAAGCGGCAATGACGGGGCATTTAGTTTTGTCCACATTGCACACAAATGATGCAGTAAGCGCTATAAACAGAATGGTGGATATGGGCGCGGATTCGTTTTTGGTAGCAACAGCACTTATAGGAATAGAAGCACAAAGACTTGTTAAAACAATATGTCCATATTGTAAAACAACATACAAACCTGCCGATGTATATCTTGAACCAATTAAAAATATAATACCAAAAGATTCTGTATTTTATAGAGGTAAGGGTTGTGAAAAATGTAATATGACCGGATATGCCGGAAGGACACTTATTACGGAAGTGTTTTTAAATGATGAAAATTTAGAATCAATGATTGCGAAGAAAAAAGAAAAATTGGAATTATTACATTATCTTAGAGGAAAGGATTATAAAACCATGTTTTATGATGGATTAATAAAGGCATTAAAAGGTATCACTACTTTAGAAGAAGTGTATAGGGTGGCGAAGCTATGAGGTATTATAAAATAACGTTCCTTTATAAAGGACATAAACAGGAAGTGGTTTTAAAATCGTTAAACAAAGCGGAAGCTATTATTGATGGTAAAAAAACACATAAAGGTTTGCTAGTAAAGGTTGAAGAAATACCTATGCCTTTTGAAGAAAAATTAAAAATTATCAAAGATATATTCAAAGCAAGAATACTCCGTAAAAAACTGAGTTATCCTTCTTATATATCTTCTATTAGACAGCTTGCTGTTTTGATTAAAGCAGGAATTTCATTAAAAGACGCACTAGAAGATATTGCAAATAATACAAAAGATTCATTAATAAAAGAAGTGTTTTTAAAAGCTGCAGAAGCAATTGATAGCGGTAAATCATTATCTGATACATTTGCAGAGTATGAAGAGTATCTTGGTGGAATTTCACTTGCTATGGTTAGGCTAGGTGAACAAACCGGGGATTTGGTTATGGCTCTTGAAAACTTAGCAACTATATATGAAAATATGTATGAAAACAGAAGGAAAATGGTAAAAGCCCTTAGATATCCTATTATTACGTTAATTGCAATTGCAGCGGCATTTACTTTTTTAATTTTGGTAGTCGTTCCTAAATTTAAAGCAATGTTTGATCAATTACATGCAGAGCTTCCTTTACCAACAAGAATTTTATTATTAATAGAAAAAATCCTTTCCGAATATGGTTTAGTGGTGTT
This sequence comes from Nautilia lithotrophica, assembly GCF_054656815.1. Lineage (NCBI taxonomy): Bacteria > Pseudomonadati > Campylobacterota > Epsilonproteobacteria > Nautiliales > Nautiliaceae > Nautilia > Nautilia lithotrophica. Next base: position 443,496 of record NZ_BAAHXN010000001.1, on the reverse strand, counting down.
GGCAATAATTATTGGTGTTGTGCTTATAGTTACATTTTTTTATAAAACATCGTATAACTTTAAGTTACAAATGGACAAATTAATGCTTAAAACATTTTTAATTAATAAAATTATTGAATATTCAACGCTTCACAGATTTCTTATGACAATGGCATCACTTTTAAAAAGTGGTATTCCTCTTGTTGATGCTCTTAAAATTAGTGAAGGTATTATTGAAAATGAGGTTTTGAAAAATAAGATCAAAGAAATTATTAAAGGAATTAATCAAGGTAGAAGTTTTGCAGAAATGGTTGCAGAGCAAGATTTGGTTAATTTTGTGGCTCTTAGGATGATAAGTGCAGGTGAAGAATCAGGGGAGCTTGATAGTATGCTTGAAAGTGCTGCAAAATATTATGAAGACAGATTCCAAGATATAATTGATAATATGCAAGCATCTATTGAACCTATAATGTTAACAGTCATAGGTGGACTTGTATTATTGATAGCTCTTGGTATTTTCTTACCAATGTGGGATTTGGCAAACGCTGCAAGAAACATTTAATTATTTCTCAAACTCTGCCAAATCTTCATCCTCTTCGTCTTTTGTATTTAGCTTATAATTTTTATATTTTGGATCGTTTGCTACTTTGTCAAAATCTTTTTTTAATTTATCGTATTCTTTTTTTATGTTCAAAATTGCTGCGGCAACACCCCAGAAAACTCCAAGCCAAAGAGTCCAGCCTAACCCTGTCCATTTTTTAAGAAGTATTCCAACTCCAATACCCATAAGTATGGCTACAACTATGGAAATACCAAGAGAGAGCTTTTCGGCTCCCTCTACGCTTTTACCGAGTTTTCCTTTTTGGCGTTTTTCACTCATTACAGGCTCGGTGCTATTTCTTTATAAGCTTCTAAAGTAGATTCAATATCGCTATCACTCATTACAGAACAAATAAATCCTGTTTCATAGGCACTCGGTGCGAAATAAAAACCTCTTTTTAACATTTCAGAATGGAATTTTGCATATCTTTTTGTATCACTTTCATTTACGTCGTCAAAGTTTTTAGGTTTTTTTGAATTAAAGAAAAATCCGAACATACTTCCTACTACATTTGTCTGGATATCAATGCCGTTTTCTTTTGAAATTTTTTCAAATCCATTCATAAGTTTTTTAGCTTTAGTTTCTAAATCTTTATAAAGATCAGGGTTTGATTTTAGTTTTTTAAGCATTGCAAGTCCGGCACTCATAGCTACAGGGTTTCCAGAAAGTGTTCCTGCTTGATATATCGGACCTTCCGGGCTTAACTGCTCCATAATTTCTCTTTTACCTGCAAAAGCACCCACAGGCATTCCTCCACCAATTACTTTACCGAATGTTACGATGTCGGCTTCAATTCCATATACGTCGTAGCTTCCTCTAAGTCCCGCTCTAAATCCACTCATTACTTCATCAAATATTAAAATTGCTCCATTTTTTGTGCAAAGTTCTCTAAGCTCTTCCAAAAACTCTTTTTCAGCTGGAACCAAACTCATATTGCCTGCAATCGGTTCTATAATAACACATCCCACATTTCCATTTTCAAAGCACTCTTTTACGCTTTCAATATCGTTGTATTTAGCAAGTAGTGTATGCTTTGTAAAATCTGCAGGAACCCCAGGGCTTGAAGGAGTTCCAAAAGTTGCAGCACCGCTTCCTGCACTTACGAGAAGGCTGTCACTATGTCCATGGTAACAACCTTCAAATTTAATGATGTCATCTTTGCCACTTACGCCTCTTGCTACCCTAATAGCACTCATAGTCGCTTCTGTTCCGCTGTTAACGAATCTTATTAAATCAAGATGAGGGAATAATTCCAATACTTCTTTTGCAAGTTCAACTTCAACGGTTGTAGGTGCTCCAAAACTTACACCTTTACTAACTGCATTACAAATTGATTTTTCTATTGTTTCATCGCAATGACCGAAAATCAAAGGACCCCAACTTTGAATATAATCAAGGAACTTGTTTCCGTTAATGTCATAAATGTATGCACCTTCTCCTTTTTCAATAAAAGGAGGTTCACCGCCAACGCTTTTAAATGCTCTTACAGGTGAGTTTACACCGCCTACAATATATTTTTTAGCTTCTTCGAAAATGCCCATAACTATCCTTTTTAAATAATATTTGCTAAAATTATACAAAAAAAGGTTGGTAATGAAAATAGATGAGAGTTTAGTTAAAAGACTTGAAACACTAAGTATGGTTGAAATTGAAGACAAAGCTTCAATGGCTAAGGATTTGGCTGAAATCGTAGAGTTTGTAGAAATGCTAAACGAACTTGATACAAGCAGTGTAGATGCAACATTTTCTACACTTGACAATTCAACTTATTTAAGAGAAGATGAACCAATCAAAAACAATGTAATTGAAGAGATATTAGAACATGCACCAAAAGCAAAGGATGGGTTCTTTATAGTTCCGAAAATTATAGAATAAGGTAAAAACCATGGCACTAACATATTCACTTGAACAACTTTTAAGAAGTATAAAAGATTACAAAGCATCGGATTTGCATCTTAATGTAAATGCTGAACCGATGCTAAGAATTGATGGTAAATTAACACCTCTAAACCTTCCTAAACTTACTAAAGAAGATGTAATTGAGCTTTGTTATTCTGTTTTAACCGAAAAACAAAAGGCTGCATTAGAAGATCAATTAGAACTTGACTTTTCTTTTGAAATTCCAAAAGTTGCGAGATTTAGGGCAAATTACTATTTTGAAAGAGAAAATTTAGCTGCTGCATACAGAATTATTCCTGAAAAACCTTTTACATTGGAAGAACTTCACGCACCCTCAATATTTAAAAGAATAGTAAGAAGGGAAAAAGGGCTTATTCTTGTAACGGGTCCAACAGGAAGCGGTAAATCTACAACACTTGCAGCAATGATAAATGAAATAAACGAAACTTTTTCAAAACATATTATTACAATTGAAGATCCTATTGAGTTTGTGCATGAGCATAAAAAATCACTTATTTCCCAAAGAGAAGTCGGAAGAGATACAAAAGCGTTTTTAAACGCTCTAAGAGCTTCACTTAGGGAAGACCCGGATGTAATCTTAATCGGGGAGATGAGAGATAAAGAAACTATCGGTGCGGCAATTACTGCGGCTGAGACAGGTCACCTTGTGTTTGCAACATTGCATACCAACTCAGCAGTTCAGACAATCAACAGAATCGTAAACGTTTTCCCTGCAAACGAACAGGATCAGATAAGAACTCAGCTTTCAATGGCAATTTTAGCAGTTATTTCACAAAGCTTACTTCCTAAAATAGGAGGAGGTAGAATTGCCGCTCATGAAATTATGATTAATAACCCAGCAATTGCAAACCTTATTCGTGAGAATAAAATTCCTCAGATTTATTCGCAAATGCAGCTTAATCAAGGTGCAACCGGAATGCAGACTATGAACCAGGTTCTTGCTGAGTATGTTAGACGCCATATTATAGATAAAGAAACTGCAATGGCTTATACAACTAAACCGGAAGAGCTTAGAAAACTTATAGGTGTATAATGAAGTTAAAAGTGAAAAATGAAAAGTGATCAACTGAATAAGGATGTATTGGTATCCTCATATGATTATAACCTTCCGGAAAATTTAATAGCCAAATATCCCGTAACTCCCCGGGATAGTGCTAAACTGCTTGTATATAATAGAAAAACTGACAAAATTACACATACTATATTTAGAAATATACTTGATTTTGTAGGTGATTCGCATTTTATATTTAACAATACAAAAGTTATAAAAGCAAGAATTTTCGGAACTAAAGAAACAGGTGGAAAAATTGAACTTCTTTTAAACAGACCATATAAAGATGGCTATCTTGTTTATATAAGAGGTAAGGTTAAATCAGGGACAAAACTTTATTTTGATAAGGGTTTAATGGCTGAGGTTGTGGAACTGCTGGATGATGGAAGCAGGGTGGTGAAGTTTAAAGTGAAAAGTGAAAAATGTAAAATTGAAAAAGAAATTGATTTTTTACATCTAGTAAAAATACTTGAAGAAATAGGGCATGTTCCGCTTCCTCCATACATAAAAAGAGAAGATGAAAAAATAGACGAAAAAGAATACCAGACGGTATTTGCAAAAAAAGAAGGTGCAGTTGCCGCTCCTACTGCAAGTTTACATTTTACGGATGAACTTTTAAATAAGATAGAAAAAAAATCATATCTAACCCTGCATGTTGGAGCCGGAACGTTTAAACCTGTGGATGTTGAAGATATAAGAGAACATAAAATGCACAGTGAATTTTTTGAAATACCGGAAGAGACTGCAAGCGTTCTTAATAGTAGTGAAAAGATAGTGGCAGTCGGGACAACTGTTACAAGAACTGTGGAATATTTCGCAAGGACAGGTAAACTTTCAGGCGAATGTGATCTGTTTTTAAATCCTATAAATCCGCCAATTAGAGTAAACCATCTGCTTACTAATTTTCACCTGCCAAAATCTACACTTATTATGCTCGTAGCGGCATTTATTGGTAGGGAAAAAACTCTTGAACTATATGAAGAAGCCATAAAAAAAGAATACCGCTTTTACAGCTACGGAGATGCAATGCTCATTATATGAGTTTACAATGAAGAGTAAAAAGTGAAAAGTTTAAATCACTTTTCACTTTAAGTTTTTAACTTTCAACTATCTTATCTACCCACATGGTAAAACTGAATTCATCAAGTGCTCCCATGGCTCTGTCAATTTCAACTCCATCTTTAAGAGCCACGATTGTAGGGATACTCCTGATTCCAAACTGCATAGCTGCTTGTTGGTTTTTATCTGTATCAACTTTTACAAATTGTGCTTTTAGAGGAAATTCATGTGCCACTTTTGAAAAAATTGGTGCAAACATCTGACAAGGGCCGCACCACTCGGCCCAAAAATCAATTATTACCGGAACTGATACAGAGTTTATTATCTTTTGAAATTCATCATAGTTATCAAGTGAGATTGGTTTGTTATCCAATAAATTACCTTTACATACTCCACAAACAGCTTTTTTATACTCATCTTTTTTAGGTAATTTATTTAAACTTTTACAATGTGGACATGCAATAACTATATTACTCATTTTTACTCCTTTATCAAAAAACTTTAGTGTTATTATATAAACTTTTATATCAATTGTCAAATAAATCTGATATAATTACAACAATAAACTATTCATAAGGAGATAAAATGTTCGGATTAAAAAAAGAACTTAAAAAATATGATTTAAGCGATGTGGAAAAATATCAGTATGCCAAAATAGTAACCGATAAAGGCGATATCTGGGTAAAACTTTTTCCTGAAGCTACACCTAATACAGTTGCAAACTTCGCACATCTTGCAAAAGAAGGTTTTTACGACGGACTTAAATTTCATAGGGTAATTCCCGGATTTATGGCTCAGGGAGGATGTCCTAATTCTAAAGAGGGGGCAAAAGGAATGCCTGGGACTGGAGGTCCGGGATGGGCGATAGAATGTGAAACAAATGCACCTAAGCAGGTGCATAAGAGAGGAAGCCTTTCAATGGCACATGCCGGAAAAGATACGGGTGGCAGTCAGTTTTTTATTTGTTTTGCGGATTGTCCACATCTTGATGGAGTTCATACGGTGTTTGGCGGTATAGAAGAGGGTGATGAAGAGAGCTTTAAGGTTTTGGATTCAATTAAGAAAAATGATGAAATAAAAACTATAAAAATTTATGAAAAAAGGGATTGATGTTTTACTAAGTGACAGCTTTTAGGCTGCCACTTTATTTAGTTATATTCAATTATATGTTAAAAAATTATGAATTAAGTTTTTTAAAATCATTTATCTGATATCAACATATTATATAAACTAATTAAAATTTAAAAACATCGATAGATTATTCTCATATTTACCAAACTTTACAAAAGCTATCCCGTTTATCTATAGTGCCTGACACTAAATATTTATCGATTGTTTAATTTTTATTTATCAATGCATATTAATACACAGGAAGTTTTAAGCATGTATACATTTTTAATAAAGAAGAAAAAGTTAGAGTTTGATGATTTTAGCTCCGTATCCTCCCATATGCGGAGGTGCGTCGTGAAACTCTTTAACAAGTGGATGATTTTTCAGAAGCTCGGTAATTCCTTTTGCAAGTATTCCTTTACCCATTCCGTGATAAATCCATACTTCTTCAAGCCCCGCAAGTGCTGCGTTATTTAAATACTCTTCCGTTTTTTCAAGAGCTTCTTCCAATCTCATCCCGTGCAAATCAAGCTTAATATCGACTTTTTGTGGTTTAGGTTTGATTATTTGGGTTTTTGTTTTTTTAGGCAGTCTGTAAGGCTCAAGGCTGTTTTTAGGAATCCATAGTTTTTTGCCGTCTATTTCAACAAGGGCATTTTTGCCTTTTATATCGAGTATTTCACCTATACTTGTAAAGTATTTAACGCTGTCTCCCACTTTAAACTCTTTATTAATTTCACTTTTTTTGACTTTTATGTTTGATCTGATTTTGTTTGCTTCATTCAGCGCCCTGTGAGCGTCTTTTACAGATTTTGCCCTAATGGCTTCTTTTGCTTTTTTAATAGCTTCGTTGTATTCTTTTAAAAGGCGGTTTTTTTCTTTTTCGATGGTTTTGTTAAATTCCTCTTTTTGACGGATTAGAGATTCTTTTAAAAGTTTTACGTCTTCAAGTTCGCTTTCAAGTTCTTTGATTTTTTGTTTCTGTTCAAATTCAAGGGCTGCTGATTTTTCAATTAAAACGTCTAATTTTTCGAGGTCGTCTGAATATTCTTTTTTGGCTTTTTCTATGATGTTAAACGGAATTCCGTATCTTTTTGCTGTTTCAAATGCGTAGCTTTTACCGATAGTTCCTTTTATAAATTCATATGTCGGCTTTTGGTTTTTTTCATCGTATATTGCTGCCAGCAGTTCCACTTCTTCGTTTTGGGCAAGAAGCGTTGCGAGGCGTTTGTGGTGGGTTGTGATGACTATTCGGTTTTTTTTCATAATCTCTTCGATGATCACCTTAAATAAACTCGCCGCTTCGTTTGCGTCAGTTCCGAGTTCTATTTCATCCACACCTATAAGGTAGTTTTCTTTAAAAAACACTTCTTTAAATTCCTTAATTCTTCCGGCAAACGTTGAGATGTCGTTTTTAACGTTTTGAGGGTCGTCAATTATCGGCTTAATATCTTTAAAAGACGGAATAATTGAATTTTCCCTGATTTTCATAGGAAGCAGGTGTTTTGCCATATATGCGCTAGATAAAATTGATTTTAAAAGCATAGTTTTACCCCCGGCGTTTACACCAGTAATAATCAGCACCTGCTTATCCCATTCAAGGTTTATAGGTTTGCATTCATTTAGGGCAGGGTGGCAGAAGTTTTTCAGCACCATTTTTTTGGTTTTACTCGGCAGTATAAATTCAAGATTTTCGTTTTTAGCCATAAAAATACGTGCCTGGATGTGATCGAATTTGTCAAATTCGCGATTTATAAATTCCAAAAACTTTGTCCATTTTCTTAAGCGGTTTGAAAACTCTTTTGCAATTTCATATAGTATCTCTTCTTTTTGGCTTTTGAGGTTGTCTTCTTTTTCTTTGAGTTTTTCAATGGTTTTCGGGAAGATATAAAAAAATCCACTTTGACTTCTTCCTAGAATTTCGGCGTTTATTACTTTATTGTATCCGCCTCTGACAAGAAGTGTTTCTTCACCTCCCTGGACGTGTATTTGTTTGTCTACCAAAAACGGCTCAAGTTTTTTCGAATTTATGTATTTATATAACTGCTGACGGATCTGTGATTTTAGCTCTTTTATACGCTCATTTATTATATCAAGTTCTTCAAATCCTATAACTTCGCCTTTTTTGTCGTAGTGTTTGTCGATTTCTAAAATATCCTGTGGTATTTCTATTTTGTCAAACCATTCGGAAAGGTCTTGCCATTTTCTGCTTTTTAAATAAATAAAATAACGCACTATCTTTAAAAATTCAAAAATCTGATCATGTTTGAGAGTTCCGAATTTTTTAAGATGCATTATTTCCGTATCAAGATTTTTTACGGCGGGAGGTGCGTTAAAATCTTTGTTTTGGAGTTTTTGTAGATGTTTGTAAGTGGTTTCAATACTTCCTTGAATTTTATAATCTTTTTCCCTGGCAAAAAGGGAGGTTAGTCTGTTTATATAATCTGTTAAATCGAGTTTGTTTATCATCTGTTACCTTACAAAATTTATATAATCGTTTTTATAATTAACGTAATTTTCGGCGTTTTTGTATATGTTTGCCACTTCTTCGTCGGTAAGTTCTCTTACGACTTTGGCCGGACTTCCGAGTATCAGGCTTCTTGGTGGAAATTTTTTTCCACCCGTAACGAGCGCACCGGCTCCTACGATCGATTCGTCTCCGATTTCCGCTCCGTCAAGGATAGTGGCGCTCATTCCTATTAAACACGCATTTCCGATTTTACATCCGTGCAGCATTACTCTGTGTGCTATCGTTACGTCATCGCCTATAATAGTCGGAAAGCCGTCGCCGATTTTCTTTTCTTTTTCGTAGTGTGTTACATGTATCATACTCATATCCTGAATGGACGTGCGCTTTCCTATCTTAATGTAATGCACATCCCCTCTTATGACACACCCGAACCATACACTTGAATCTTCTCCTATTTCCACATCTCCTATAATATCGGCACTCGGTGCAATCCATGCGGTCGTGTGTATTTTCGGAAAGTCTTCTTTATAGCGTAAAATCATAATTCGCCTTTTTTGTTGTAATTATATCAAAGGATATGTGTGGCTGAAATTGATAAACAAAAAGAAAAAATTGAGGAGATGTAATGAGATATGTAATCAATTTAATGATAATGGCAACAATAGCCGTTTTTAGTGTATTTATTATTTTTAAAGACAAACATCCTAAAACTAAAAATAACTAACGCATCTTTTTAAGCTCTTCAATCTTGTCTCTTAGCATTGCCGCTTTTTCAAATTCAAGGGCTTTTGCAGCCTCATTCATTTCTTTACGCAGTTTGGCGATAATTGCCTTTTTCTCTTTGGCTGGGATTTTATTTTTGTTTTTCAGCTCTTTTGCAATAGCTTCATATCCTTCTTCTTTTAGGGATTTATCAAGTTTTCTTATTGTGCTTTTAGGTGTGATTCCGTGCTTTTTATTGTATTCTTTCTGTTTAATACGTCTTGTGATGGTCGTTTTAATTGCTCTATACATTGAGCCGGTAATTTTATCTTTTATTTTTTCTAAAACTTCTAAATTATCATCAAGTATTACAGGTTCTTCAATTTTGCCTGCAAACATCAAAACCCGCCCGTTTACATTCCTAGCGGCTCTTCCCATAGTCTGAATAAGGCTTGTTTCGCTTCGCAAAAATCCTTCCTTGTCTGCATCAAGAATAGCCACCATACTGACTTCCGGTAGATCAAGGCCTTCTCTAAGAAGATTGATACCGATTAGCATATCAAATTCACCTGAACGAAGTCCTCTTATTATTTCATTTCTTTCCACTACGTCGATGTCGCTGTGCATGTATTTAACTTTCAGTCCCATTTCAAGGTAATATTTTTGAAGCTCTTCAGCCATTTTTTTTGTGAGGGTGGTGACTAAAACTTTTTCGCCTCTTGCAATTACTTCTTTTGCCCTGTCGTATAATGTCGCCACCTGATTGCTGCTAGGTAATATTTCAACTATCGGATCAAGCAGACCTGTCGGACGGATAATCTGCTCGGCAACGCATGTTGATATTTCAAGCTCGTATTCCCCTGGTGTTGCAGAGACGAAAAGATAATGAGGTGCTTTATTTATAAATTCGTCAAACTTATAAGGCCTGTTGTCAAGTGCACTCGGAAGTCTGAAGCCGTATTCCACCAGCACCTCTTTTCTTGCCCTATCTCCATTATACATACCTCTGAACTGAGGAAGTGATACGTGGGATTCATCTACTATGACAAGATAAGGTTTTCCTTTTATTTCGAAGTAATCAAGCAGTGAATATGGCGTTTCACCGGGCTTTTTTCCGGTTAGATGTCTTGCGTAGTTTTCTATTCCTTTGCAAGTCCCAGTAGTTTCAAGCATTTCAAGATCGAATTCCGTTCTTTGTTTCAGGCGCTGGTATTCTATTATTTTCCCTTCTTTTTCAAATTCTTTGAGTCTCTCTTGAAGTTCTTTTTCAATAGATTGAATTGCCTCTGCAAGGCGGTTTTGTCCTACGATAAACTGGTTTGCGGCGTAAATTGTGATTTCTTTTAAATCCTGCAGTTTTTCGTTTGTAATATAATCAATCGTATAGATTCTGTCGATTTCATCACCGAAAAATTCAACCCTAATTACGTCGTCTTCAAAATATGTAGGGAATATATCTATTAATTCCCCGTTTACCCTGAAATTACCCCTTTCGAAATATTTATCGTTTCTCGTATATCCCATTGATAATAAACGCAGCATAAACTCTCGCTGGTTTATTTCATCACCTACGGCAATTTTCGCCACCATTTTTTTGTATTCAATAGGGTTTCCCAAACCATACAGCGCCGATACGGACGCAACGACTATAACATCGTCGTATTCTAAAAGAGAAGCTGTTGCACTAACTCTTAACCTTTCAAGTTCGGCGTTTATGGAAGAGTCTTTTTCAATAAAAAGATCCTGTCTTGGAAGATAGGCTTCTGGCTGATAATAGTCATAGTAACTTATAAAATATTCTACATGATTATTTGGAAAAAACTCTTTAAATTCAGAATATAACTGAGCTGCTAATGTTTTGTTGTGTGTTAGAATAAGCGTCGGAATCTGAAGTTTTTGAATAATATTTGCCATTGTAAATGTCTTACCGCTTCCGGTTACACCTATTAAAGTATTATATCTGTTTCCTTCTTTTATGCAGTTGCTTAATTTTTCAATAGCCTGAGGCTGATCGCCTGTTGGTTTGAAGTTGGAATTTAGTTTAAACAAATTTCTCCTTTTTATTATAATTATATCAAAAAGACTTTTAAAGCTAAATAACGAGTGAAATATAAATTTCAACCTTTAAATTATGATAAAATTCATAAAAACAAACTTTTAATAAAAGGTAGAAAATGGATTTATTGAGTGTATTAAATGAAAAAATTGACAATTTATTAAAAAATTACGAAGAATTGCAAAAAGAAAATCAAAATTTAAAATTGGAACTAGAAAATACAAAAGAACTTTTAGCTCAAAAAGATACCGAACTTTTAGAATGCAAAGAACAAATGGCACTTAAAGAAATTGAGCTTGAAGAAGTTGTGAGTAAAATTGAAGCAATTCTTGGAAAATGAAAAAAATATCCCTCTCAGTCTTAGGTGAAAAATTTGAAATAGAACTTGAGGATGAGTTTTTTGAATTCGTTAAAGAAGATTTGCTTAAAATACAACATCCAACACCCAAAGAGCTGTTGTTTTTGATATTAAAAAATAAAAAAGAACTTTTTGAAAAAGATAAAAAAATTAAAAATTTAATTGAAAAAATAGATCAAAGAGGAAAATAATGAAAATAGCTTTTACAATGTTGGAAGTGATTTTTGTTATTGTAATTTTAGGTATTTTGGCAGGTATCGCAATGCCTAGATTTTTTGCGGTTGGACAGCATGCTCACGAAGCAGTTTTAATATCTTTTGTAAGAACGCTAAATAGAACAACTGGGGAAGATATGTGGGCCAGAAGCATACATGAAGGTAAAAACGGAAGTATAAAAGATTTAAATACTACAGAAGGTGCAGCGTTTTTAAGTCAATATATAACAATTCCGAAAGAAATCAATTCCACTTCTATTAATTTAAAAAATTGTGGGACGAATGAATATAAAACCATAATGCAGGCAAATTCTGAAATTGCTGGAAAAGAATACAACATAACCTGCAAAGACGGGACAGCAAAAAGTGCGCCTTATTTTCGTTTAATACGGATTGATGATAATGAAACATTAGTAACCCGTGACTAATATGACATGAAAGTGATATTTATTAAAATAATATTAATTTTTTTTAAAATAATTGACAACATTTCAAAAATATATGCTATAATTGTAATAAATAAAAACAAAGGAGTTTAAATGAAAAAAGCGTTTACGATGATTGAACTTATTTTCGTTATTGTTATTTTAGGTATTTTAGCAGCAGTTGCACTTCCAAAATTCCTTGGTGTTGCACAACAAGCACATGAAGGTAATCTTAAAGGATTTACTGGAACATTAAATAGAACAGTTGCACCAACATTATGGAGTGATTCAATTACAAATGGAAATAATGGGAGTATAAAAAATACTACTGAGTCATTAAGTACTTTTGTGGATATTCCAAAAGAAATACAAGGAAGTTCTAATACAGGAACATTTGCAAATTGTGATAACAATACATCAAATACTTTAACTGCATTTGCTGTTTCTAATACACAAGTAACAGGTAAATCTTATGAAATTTTTTGTAGAGATGGTAATGCAACAACTGCACCATCATTTATATTAGTTGATGCAAGTGTTAACCCATATAAATGTATTGCTGGTCCTTGTGGTAATTTTGATATAAATGGTACTACAGTAAAACCTAAATAAAAGAGCTGTCTATCCAGCTCTTATTTTTTTATTAAAAGGTAAAGTATGAGAAAATCTTTTACGATGATGGAACTTATTTTTGTAATAGTTGTAATAGGAATTCTTGCCGGTGTTGCAATCCCGAGATTGTTTACAGGTGTAAGCGATGCCGAGATTGCAAAAGTTAAAACGGACGTAGCAACAATAAGAACCGCTATTTCTACAAAATACGGAAAAAACGTAATGGAAGGGAATGATGTATGTCCCGCGTTAGAATCTTCTACTACTGATAATCAGCTGTTTGAAGCTATTTTGACTTATCCTATAAAAAGAAATACCGGAACCGTTAAATGGGATGGAAACGGGACTGATTATAATGTAACAGTAGATGGAAATGTTATTACGTTTAAATACAAAAATACTACCGCTGATAACTGCAAGTTCGAATGTCAGTCAAACTGCGACAAAATAGGTGAATGAACTATTACGACATAGCTGTTATAAATACTCCAAATATATTTACCTACCAATATGAAAAAAACCTAAAAAGCGGCGATGTTGTTGAAATTGAAGTAAGAAACAGAAAAACATTGGGTTATGTTCTAAAAAAAGTAAAAAAACCTTCCTTTGAATGCAAAGACATTATTTCAAAAGTTTATTCATTTTCCTCTGAAAAACAAAAAATCATAGATTTTATTTCAAAATATTATTTTGCACCTGTCGGGGAAGCGGCGGGACTATTTTTTATGAGTGAAAAGTTAAAAGTGAAAAATGAAAAATTGCATATAAGTATTGATATTAATTTAACAGGTAAACAAAAAGAGGCTTTGAAGTTTTTAGAAAAAGAGGATGTTTCGATTCTTTTTGGGGATACCGGAAGCGGTAAGACGGAGATATATATTAAACTTATAGAAGAAGTGCTAAATAACGGCAAACAGGCGCTTTTTTTACTTCCTGAGATTGCGATAACCTCACAGATGGAAAAAAGACTTAAAAAATATTTCGGAAGCGCTCTTGGGATATGGCACAGCAAAATTACCAAAAAGAAAAAACAGGAAATCCTCTCAGGCATTGCAAAAGGTGAAATAAAAATTGTCGCCGGTGCGAGAAGTGCTTTGTTTTTGCCTTTGGAAAAACTTGGCTTAATAATAGTAGATGAAGAGCATGACGACAGCTATAAATCAGAACAGATTCCAAAATACAACGCAAAAGATTTGGCAGTCTATTTCGGCAGGGTTTACAATGCTAAAGTCGTCCTTGGGAGTGCAACGCCTCTGATAAGCGATTTGTATAAATTTCCTCATTACAGATTAAAAGGAACTTTTTACAATACAAAGAAAACAAGATATTTCAGAAGCAGTTTTGATGAATTTACAATAAACAAAATTAAAAATACACTTAAAAACAATAAACAGGTGATAATTTTTCTTCCGACGCGAGCCAATTTTAAATATATGATATGTGCCCATTGCGGCAAAGCTGTTAAATGTAAACACTGCGACGTAGCAATGAGCGTGCATAAAAATAAAAGGGCTCTTGTATGCCATTACTGCAATTATACGATGCATATTCCCTCAAATTGCGAATATTGCGGAAGCAGTGAATTTATAAACGAAAGAATAGGCACCAGCGAATTTCAGGAAGTTCTCAAAAACCTGTTTCCTGACGCCGTTATAGAAAAATTTGACAGGGACATAATTACTTCAAAAAGCAGAATAGATAAACTTTTAAAAAAATTTGCAAATAAAGAAATAGACATTTTGGTAGGCACCCAGATGTTAAGTAAAGGGCATGATTATCCGGATGTTGCTTTATCAATTGTGCTTGATATAGATTTTGTGCTTAACAGCGCGGATTACAGGGCAGGTGAAAGGGCTTTTGCCCTGGCACGCCAGGTTGAGGGAAGAGCCGGAAGGAAAGAAGACGGCGAAGTTATAATCCAGACTCTTAACCCGGAATTTTTTGACAGAAATTACGAAGAGTTTTACGAAGAAGAAATAGAAAACAGAAAAATGCTCGGATATCCGCCTTTTAACAGGCTTATAAAAATAGAATTTCAAGACAGGGATAAGAACAAAGCCAAAGAAAAAATGGAGAGATTTCTAATATGTCTCGGAAACAGAGAGGAAATTGTAGGAAGCGGAGAAGCACCGATATTCAAGATAAAAAACATATACCGATATCAGGTTTTGCTTAAGGGAAAAAACCTCCATAAACTTATTTATCCTTGCGTAAATCTTAATGAAATGAAAATAGATGTTGACCCGGTCAGTTTTGTTTGACAATAATTACTAATTTTATTTTAGTTGACAATATATTGTCAAAAAGAAAAAAATGAAAGCGGTTCTTTATTCAAATGCGAGAAATAATTTAAGAAATATAATAAACGATGTCAATGAAAATTTTGAAGAATATATTATAACACGAAAGACAACAAACAGGCTGTTTTAATATCTTATGAAGAATACATTGCAATGAAAGAAACAATGTATCTTCTTTCATCCAAAAACAACAGACAAAGACTTCTTAAATCGATCGAAAATATTGAGAATATGAAAATAATCAAAAAAGATATTTAATGATTATAGGTTTTTCCAATGAGGGGTGGGAAGATTATGTTTATTGGCAGAAAAACGATAATAAAATATTAAAAAGAATAAACGATTTGATAAAAAACATTAAAAGAAATTCATATAATAAAAACGGACTTGGAAAACCTGAGAGGCTCAAAGCCAATTTAAGCGGATATTATTCAAGAAGAATAACATCCAAGCACAGACTTTTTTATACAATTAAAGAAGAGCTGTTAATTATTGTGCAGTGCAGATATTATTACTGATTAAGCTCTTCTGGGTTTACCGCCACTTTATAGTTAGGGTCGTCTTCTTCGTAAGTGCAGTAAGGTCCTGCGACTTTAAGCAGTTTTTTACACTCGTCACTCAGATGTCTGATTGTCAGTTTTTTGCCATTTTCGAGGTATTTTTTGGTGATTTTGTCTATCGCTTCAACGCCGCTTGCATCTTTTACACGGACGTTTTTAAAATCCATTACCACTTCTTCCGGGTCGTTTTTAACGTCAAAACTTTCAATAAAGCTTTTAGCACTTCCGAAAAACAGAGGCCCTTCGAATTCATATATTTTTCTGTTACCTTCCATTTTTGTTTTGAAATACACTTTTGCATGTTTCCATGCAAATACAAGTGCGGAAATTATTACACCGCTTATTACCGCAACTGCCAGGTCGGTAAAGATTGTAATTAATGTCGTGGCTATTAATACAAACGCGTCTTCTTTTGGCATTCTTTTGAGTCTGTCAAAACTCGCCCATTCAAACGTGGCAATACTAACCATAAACATAATTCCAACAAGTGCGGCAAGTGGAATCTGTTCGATATAATTTGCAAGCGCTACGACGAATAAAATTAGAAGTATTGACGCAAATGCCGCGCTTAATCTTCCTCTTCCGCCGGAAGTGTAATTGATTACACTCTGTCCTATCATTGCACAACCGGCCATTCCGCCAAAAAGTCCGCATGTTGCGTTGCCGGCACCAAGGGCAATGGCTTCTTTGTTTCCGTTTCCTCTCTCACCGCTCATTTCTTCCAATACTTCAAGTGTAAGAAGTGATTCTATTAGCCCTACAAGTGCCATTATCACGGCATAAGGAAGGATGATTTTTAGAGTTTCCAGATTCAGCGGAGCAAGCGGCAGGTGAAAATGCGGAAAACTACCGCTTATATGTGCCAAATCGCCTATTTTTTTCGTATCGAGGTTAAATATCAAGACAAGCGCTGTAATCGCAATAATGGCACCAAGGCCTGATGGAATCGCTTTTGTGAATTTGGGTAAAAACCACATAATAGCCATTGTAAGGGCTACTAAGATATACATTATATAGCTTTCACCTTTAAACATCGGAAACTGAGCCATGGCTATAATAATCGCAAGTCCGTTTACAAACCCGTAAACAACAGGCATGGGTACAAGGCGTATAAACTTTGCAAGTTTAAAAACGCCTACAAGTATTTGAATAATTCCTGCAAGCACTGTAGCCCAGAAAAGGTATTCAACACCATGGCTTGCAACGAGTGAAACCATCACAACGGCAACGCTTCCGGTTGCACCGCTTATCATTCCGGGTTTTCCGCCAAAAAGTGCGGTTATAAGTCCTAATATAAATGCTGTATAAAGTCCTACAAGCGGTGATACGCCTGCAATGATACTAAAAGCAATTGCTTCCGGGACCAGTGCAATTGCAACTACTGTTCCGCTCAGTAACTCGTTTTTTGTGTTTTTTGCGTTATAATTTTGTAATATTTTAGAAAACAAGTATAATCCTTTGAAAATTTTTAAGGCGGAATTATAACATATAAGGTTGGTTAAGTTTTGAAGTTAATTAAGTTTCAGAAGTTTATTAAATTGATGTGATTTATTTACATATAAAATTAACTAACCCTAATAACCATAAAAACCTTAATTAACTCTAACAACAAAATAACTTTTAAAGGATCTAAATGTTTGAAAAAAGAGGCGAATATTTTACCAACAAAGACGAAAAATTTTTAAAAGAATCCGATTTTATTATATTTTGGAACGAAAAACCGAAAAAACTTATTAAAAATTATGCGGTTTTGGGAGGCATGGACGAACATTCAAAAGTGGACATTCCAAGGGCCGATAAAAATCTTGCCCTTTTACTTGCAAGACTTGCGTATGTTTTTGAGATATACGATGAAAATCTTAAAGATACGGATGAATTTGAAGATTTTGTGGATATATTAAAAGGTGTGAGGGTAAAAACACAGATTAAAAAACATCTCACGACTCTTGAAGAAGTAAGCGGTGTTTTGTATTTAATAGATTCTTCAGAAAAAGTGAGTATCATTTTAGGTGATGTGGAAGATGAAGAGATAGAAGCAGTTATAAGTTTTATGAAAATGCTGGGGGATAAAGTGGGAATTTTTACTAAAAAAGATATAAGTGATTTTGATATAGAGTTTTACGAATAAGGAGAAAAAATGCAGTATTTATTAAATACATATTCAAGATTTGACGTTTTGTTTGAAAAAGGTATGAGTGCCACTTTGTGGGATAAAAACGGAGAAAGTTATATAGATTTTACAAGTGGAATCGGGGTTGTAAGCGTAGGTCATGGAAATGAGAGGCTTGCAAACGTAATATGTAACCAGGCTAAAAACATAATTCATATATCAAACCTTTACAGAATCGAACCTCAAGAAAAACTTGCAGAAGAGATTGTAAAAAAAAGCGGGATTGAGGGAGGCGTATTTTTCTGTAACAGCGGTGCGGAAGCAAACGAAACTGCTCTTAAGATTGCCAGAAAATACGGTGAAGTAAATGGAGAAATAAAAAGATATAAGGTAATAACGCTTGAAAATTCTTTTCACGGAAGGACCATTTCAACATTAAAAGCAACCGGTCAGCCTAAATTCCATCAGTATTTCGGTCCTTTTCCCGATGGGTTTACTTATGCCAAAGACATAGCAGATATTGAAAATAAAATAGACGATAAAACGGTTGCGGTTATGATTGAACTTATTCAGGGGGAAGGCGGTGTTAATCCTTTTGATAAGGACGAAATTCAAAAACTTGCGGAATTTTTAAAAGAAAAAGACATTTTACTTATAGTGGACGAAGTCCAGACTGGAATTTACAGAACAGGTGAATTTTTGGCAAGCAATTTGTATGAGATTAAGCCGGATATCATTACGATGGCAAAGGGTCTTGGAGGCGGCGTTCCGATTGGTGCGGTGCTTACTACGCTTACCGATGTATTAAAGCCGGGTGATCACGGAAGCACGTTTGGCGGTAACTATCTTGCCACTGCCGCTGCTTTGGAAGTTATTAAAATACTTGATGAAGAAAAAAGAAACGGAAAGCTTTTAGAAACTATAGAATATTTTGAAAACAGACTTTTGGAAATAGCAAAAGAGTATCCTGAAATATTTGAAAGCGTAAGCGGTTACGGGCTGATGAGGGCGTTAAGAACGAAAAATTCGGAAATTAGAGATAAAATAGTAAAAAAAGCTTTTGAAAACAGGGTGCTTGTATTAAAAGCAGGAACTCATTCGGTAAGGTTCCTGCCGCCTCTGACAATTACTAAAGAAGAGATTGACGAAGGTTTTGAAAGACTTAAAATTACACTAAACGGCTTGGAGAGTTAAATTGAAACATAAAATATGTGCTTTTTTATTATTACCTGGATTGATGTTTGGTAACAATTTGTTAAATGATCTTAAACAGCAAGAATTAAATTACGATAAACAGCAGACTTTTCAAGAAAGTAAAGATACTGAAAAATCATGGATTAATCCTATTATTTTAAAATATACATACTCAAAGGACAATACATTAGGGGATATAAAAACTACCAATAAAACATTCAGTATTAGCGTTAATCAGCCGATTTTTAAATCTGGTGCAATTTATTACTCAATCAAATATGCAAAACATTCTAAAAGTTTTAATGTTTTAAATATCGAACTTAAAAAAAGAGAATTAATCAAACAGGCACTTGATTTGGCTTATGATTATAAAATTGCAAAATTGTCTCAAAAAATCATTCTTTTAAATATATCAAATACAAAAATAGATATTCAAAAGAAAAAAGAAGAGTTTTTAAACGGGGTAGGTGATTCTACCCTTCTAAACAATGCAATATTGCAGCTGAATAATTTGAAATTAAATCTTGAAGATATAAAATCAAATTTAAATAATTTAAAATATTCATTTAAAAATATTTCATCTTTAAATATAGAAAATGTAAAACTTCCTTTTTTTAAGCTTATTTCCAAAGATAAATATATTAATTCCAATTTGGAGTTTTTAGCCCAGAAAAAATTAAAAAAAGTTAAATACGATTTATATAAAATGCAACTGGGAAATCAATTGTTAAGCGTAAATATAAACGGATCACTTAATTGGCAAAATATTGATTATTCACAAAACACTATCCAGTTTCAAGATAGTAAAAATGATTATTACAGATTTGGATTTAGTATTACGCTTCCTATAAGTTTTAACGCTGTAAATAAGATTCAGCAAACTAAAATAGATTATTTAAAATCTCAAACAATGATAGAAGATAAAAGACTGGTTTTAAATAATTTGTATCAAAATACCATTAGTCAAATTAAAACACTTGATAAAAAAATTAAAATATATAAAGAGAATATTAAAATATATGATGATTTGATTACTTCAACATTGGATTCTATCCAGGCGGGAAACGCAACCGAACTTGATTTGAAAATTTTACAAAATTCAAGAAAAACAAGTATTATAAACATTGAAATTTTAAAACTAAAAAAACAAAAACTACTACTTTCACTCTATTATAAACTCAGTAATTGGGATTATAAGTAATTAAAGTTAGTTAAGGTTATTAAAGTTAGTTAAAGTTATTGATGTAGTTGAGGTTGTTGAGGTTAGTTAAAGTCTTGAAGTAGTCAATTAGATTAATACTACCTTCAACAACTTAACAACCTTAATAACTTTCTTAACTAACTAACTAACTAACTTAATAACTTTACCAATCTTAATAATTCCATTAATTAAATAACTTTTTTGTAACACCCCGTAACACTGAATTAAAATTCACACTTAAATTATCTTATTTAATATAAGTTTTCGTTATAATTATCAATATTATATAGACTAAAGGAGTGATATGAAAGTTGATGTATTAATCGTAGGTGCAGGTGGTGCCGGACTTTATGCCGCACTTAGCGCTGCAGAAGAAGCGAAAGGAATGGAAATAGCCGTTCTTACTAAAGTTTACCCAACTCGTTCACATACAGGGGCTGCTCAGGGTGGTGTAAATGCCGCACTTGCAAATGTAGATCCGACTGATAGTGAAGAATTACATACTTTTGATACTGTAAAAGGAAGCGATTATTTGGCTGATCAAAAAGCTGTAAAATATATGTGTTATGAAGCACCTAGAATTATTAGGGAAATGGAACATATGGGAGTGCCTTTTAGCAGACTTAATAATGGTAAAATTGCTCAAAGACCTTTTGGTGGTGCAAGTAAAGACAGAACATGTTACAGTGCCGATAAAATGGGGCACGTTATGCTTCATACTTTATACGAGCAGTGTATTAAACACGACATCAAATTCCTTAATGAATGGTTTATGCTAAACATCGTTCATGACGGACAAAGACTGCAGGGTGTTACTGCTATTAATATAGCTACCGGTGATATTCAGTTTATTCACGCAAAAGCTGTAATTTTAGCTACAGGCGGTCATAGCAGAATTTATTGGGGATATACTTCAAATGCGCTTGGATGCACGGGTGATGGGACTGCAGCGGCACTTAGAGCCGGGCTTCCTCTGAAAGATATGGAATTTTTACAATTTCATCCTACGGGACTTAGAAAATCAGCTATTTTAGTATCAGAAGCAGCGAGGGGTGAAGGTGGTCATCTTTTAAACAACAAGGGTGAGAGATTTATGAGTAAATATGCTCCTGAAAAAATGGAACTTGGACCAAGGGATTTGGTTTCTAGAAGTATAATGACTGAAATTAGAGAAGGCAGAGGGTTTAAAGATGAAGAAGGAAGAGAATACGTTCATCTTGATTTAACTCACCTCGGGGCTGAAAAAATAAAAGAAAGACTTCCGCAAATTAGAGAATTAACTATTGATTTTGAAGGAATTGACCCTATTAAAGAACCTATTCCGATTAAACCTACAGCTCATTATGCAATGGGCGGTATACATACTGACGTAAGATGTGAAACACCAATAGCTGGAGTATATGCTGCAGGTGAAGCTCAATGTGTTAGTGTTCATGGGGCTAACAGACTTGGAGGAAATTCACTTTTGGATATTGTAGTATTTGGACACGTTGCAGGAAAAGAAGCAGTAAGATATGCAGAAGGAACTGACTTTGCAAAAGGCGGAGAGAGCAAACTTCAAGATGACGTTAAATTTATTCAAGAGCTGTTTGATAGAGAAAGCAAAGAAACCTTGGGTGATCTTAGAGACGAACTTGGTGAAATTATGTTTAGACATTTTGGTGTGTTTAAAAATGAAAAAGAGATGCAGGAAGGATATGAAAAACTTAAAAATTTAATTGACAGAGCAAATAAAAATCTTGCAGTTGAAGATAAATCTAAAGTATTTAATACTGATTTACAAAGTCTTTTAGAATTTTATAATTTACTTGAAATTGCAGATGTATTGGCCTATGCTTCACTTCAAAGAAAAGAAAGTAGAGGTAGTTTTTACAGGGATGATTATCCGAAAAGAGATGATGAGAACTTTTTATATCACTCAATGATTACTAAAAATGCTGATGGCAGCTTTAAATATGAAAAAGGTGAAGTTGATTTAAGCCTTTACGAACCGGCTGAACGTAAATATTAGAAGTTGCCAAAGTTCCAAGTTCCAAAGTTCCAAGTAATTTCTTAGAACTTGGCAACCTGGAACCAGGTTACTTAACATGGTCTCCCGGGCGGGATTCGAACCCACGACCTTCGGATTAGGAATCCGACGCTCTATCCGACTGAGCTACCGGGAGCAGGCATAATTATACCAAATATTTTATAAAGGATTTGAGATGGAAAAAATAAAATATATAACAAAAGTCAAAAGATACAATCCTGATACAAAAGAGAGTTATTGGCAAGATTTCGAAGTAGAAGTTGAAGATAGTTTGACCGTTCTTGAGCTATTAATGTATATAAAAGACAAAATTGATGAAAGTTTAACATTCAGAGCTTTTTGTAGAAGTGCGATTTGTGGTAGCTGTGCGATGATAATTAATGGGAGAGCTGGGCTTGCATGTAAAATTCAGGCAAAAGATAAAATTAAAAACGGCGTAATTAAAATAGAACCTTTAAATCATTTACCAATCGTTAAAGATTTAGTGGTTGATCAAGACCCGGCATTTAATAAACTTAAAAAAATCAAACCATATCTTGAACCTGATCCGAAAAAAGTTCCGGATAATCTTAAATGTGAATCACTGGTTACACCTGAAGAATTTGCAAAATACGATAAACAAACAGATTGTATTTTATGTATGGCATGTTATGGGCAATGTAATGCACTTGAAGGAGAAGAAGCTTATCTTGGGCCGTTCCAACTTACTAAAGCGTTCAGATTTATAATGGATAGTAGAGACGGCATGGATGTGGAAGAGAGAATTAAGCTTGTTGAAGATGCTGGAATTTGGGATTGTGTTCAGTGTCAAATGTGTCTTGCAGCATGTCCTAAAGGAATTAAACCTGGTGAAGATATACTTGAACTAAGAAGAATTGCCAAAGACGTTGGTGAAGATAATATCGCAACAAGAAGAGCAAAAGTTTGGTTTGCAAATGTGTTTGAAACAGGACAGATTGATAAATGGCATTTACCTGAAGTTGCTTTTGGTGACGAAAAAGGTGAGGCTATGACTAAAAAACTTGAAGAAGAGTTTAGAAGCAGAGGTATGAAAGAAGAAGAATTCGGTCCTCAGCCGTTTGACGGAATAAAAGAATTCCAGAAATTTATTAAAAAACTTGAAAAGGAACTATAATGAAAAAAATAGGTATTTATCCAGGATGTTGCTTTCAAGGAGCAGATATACATAATTATGATATAACTGAAGATTTTTTAGAAAAAATGGGTGTTGAGGGCGTATTGCTTGAAAGAAGTGCATGTTGTGGTGGTGGTGTAATTGATGAAACGAATAAAATGATAGTTTATGGGTTAAATGCCAGAAATATTGCCCTTGCAGAAGAAAAAGGGGTTGATTTATATACACCTTGTAATACATGCTATATGATTATCGCTAAAACTAAACTTGCACTTGACAGCGACCCTGAACTTAAAGAAAAAATTAATAAAATTTTAGCCGATGAAGGACTTGAATATAAAGGAACTGCTAAAATTTATCATACTCTAAATTTAATCAGGGATTTTATCGGAATGGATGAATATAAAAGTAAAATAAAAAGAAAATTAGAAGGTGTTAAAGTTGCACCATATTACGGATGTCATGTATTGGCGCCTAATGAAGTTGCTCTTGACGATCCAGAAAATCCAACCGTGCTTAAGGAAATACTTGAGCCTTTAGGTGTGGAAATCGTTGAAGGTTATCAATATGAAAACACTTGCTGCGGATACCATGCAAGATTTACAAATCCGGACCAAAAAGAAAGACTTGCGGTAAAACCGCTTGATGGGGCAAAAGAAGCAGGTGCCGATATAGTAACTACACCTTGTCCGCTTTGCCATAAAGCAATGGACGGATATGAAGAGCCGATTTTACAGGTTACACAGCTAATTAACGTAGCGTGTGGATCTACGCCTGAAGAAGCGTTTTGGAATTTAAACAAAACGGAAGTTAAAATATCTATAGGATAAACTTCCTTTTTTTGTTTTTATTTTTCCTAAATAGTGTCTGTCACTGATTAAATAAAAAATATTTCTATTTTATTTTTGGTTATCTCAATAAAATTCAATATGAAAATTTGATAATATTCGGAAAAAAGGAATCAAAATTCGTTACGACATTATTGAAAAAATAGGTGAGGGTAACAGAGGAGAAGTATATAAAGCAAAACTTGAAGACGGAAGAATCGCAGCAATTAAATGGGCTAAAAATTACGAAATAGACAAGGAATGGGAGATACTTAAATTTTTAAACGGATTGTGTGCACCTAAGCCGATTTACAGAGGCAAACGCTATTTTATAATGGAATTTGTCGAAGGAAATCCTTTAAAAGAATACATAGGAACTAAAAAGTATTATGATATTTTAAAAGAGGCTTTATATAATGCTTATTTATTGGATGAAAAAGGTATATTTCACGGACAGCTTGGCAGGTATTATCATATATTAAACACTAAAAACGGGATTAAGTTTATAGATTTTGAAAGGGGTGTTTTTACGGATAATCCCAGAAATTTTTTACAAATTATAGGATATTACTTGTTTAGAGACGAAAAATATGATAAAAAAAGTCTTAATTTAATTGCAAATCTTTATAAAAAAAACAGAATTGAAGCACTGAATAAAATAATAAGGTTGATTGATGAAAGTTAATATAAAAAGATATTTAAACGGGAAAGTATGGTTTGATAATTTTGAGTTGGATTTTAAAGAGGACGAAACTATTCTTGAATTACTTGACAGAACAAAATCGATAGACAGAAGTATAACTTACAGAAGTTTTTGCAGAAGCAGTATTTGCGGAACTTGTGCTGTAAAAGTTAATGATAAAACCGTGCTTGCTTGCAAAACGAAAGTTAAAGATTTTATTGAACATGATGAAATTATAATAGAGCCTGTGGACAGACTGAAAGTAATAAAAGACCTTGTTGTTGATCATAAAGGTATTGAGGATAAAATTAAAAAAACAAAATCATGGTTTGAACCTTCAGGAATTGATACGCAAAAACCGGAAGAATTGAAAAAAATAGAAAAACAGACTGATTGTATTTTGTGTATGGCATGTTTTGCCGAATGTGAAGCGCTCGATTACGATAAAAATTTTGCAGGTCCTTTTGCTTTTACAAAGGTATTTAGATTCTTTTTCGATAGCAGAGATAAATTATCACAAGAAAGAATAGACACGGCAAAAGAAAACGGCCTTTTTAATTGTATCAATTGCCAAAAATGTGTAATGGTTTGTCCAAAGGGAATTGCAAGTGCTTTTGACATTCAAATGTTACAAAAATCTGACATTAATTCCTGCGAATCTCAATTCATGTCTGAAAATCCTATCTTTTTTTAAGTTATTTTTGTAATTTTTTTGTCATAATTATGTCATATTTGATATATAATTTCATAAAAAAGGAAAATTAATGGCTGTTAGACCGCATGTGACACCTTTATGGGAAGAAGTTACTTTTGAAGAGGAAGGATTAGATGCCAGGGCGCTTGTAACAAGAACCGATAAAAACGGAAAAATAACATTTGCTTCAAAAGCATACAGAGATATGACTAAATATTCTAAAGATGAATTGATAGGTTCACCTCACAGCATAGTTAGACATCCTTTTATGCCTGAAGCTGCATTTAAAGATATGTGGGATACAATAGAAAAGGGTGAACATTGGAGTGGGCTTGTAATGAATTTACGTAAAGACGGAAAACATTACTGGGTAGAGGTGCATGTGGATGCAATTGATTCAAATGGAAATGTAGTAACCGATCCTAGTAAAATTGCAGGATATGTTGCGATTAGAAGAGAACCGAGCCGTGAAGAGATTGAAGAAGCGTATAAATTATATAAGGCTATGAGAAAAGCTGAATTACTGGAAAAGCTTCATTTAAAAGACTGGGAAAAAGAAGTTCTTAAAAGATTAGGATAATATCAGCTGCCTGTCACATTGACTTTATATACTTTCATATAAAGTCAAGAAGGATGGGCTATGTCAAAAAAACCAATAATACCTATTTGGGAAGAGATAACATTTGAAGAGAGTGGATTAGATGCTAGAGCGTTAGTTACCAGAACTGATAAAAATGGAATTATAACTTTTGCTTCAAAAGCATATAGAGATATGACTTGCTTTTCAAAAGATGAACTGATTGGAAGAAGCCATAGTATTGTTAGACATCCTTTTATGCCCAAAGCCATTTTTAAACAAATGTGGGATTCTATAAAAAAAGGAAAGCATTTTAGTGGACTTATAATGAATTTGCGTAAAGATGGAAGATATTACTGGGTAGAAGTAAAAATAGATGCAATAGATAAAGAAGGTAATATTATAAGTTCATTGGCCAGTATTGGTGAAAAAATCGAAAAAAGATATAATAACGAAATAGAAGGGTTTGTAGCTATTAGAAGAGAACCAAGTAGATCGGAAATAAATGAAGCAATTAAGTATTATAAATATCTAAAAAAAGAAGAATTAAAAAAGAAAATTTTTCTAAAAGAGTGGGAAAAGGAAATATTGAAAGTTTTATGAAAGAAGAGTTTTTTATTAAAAACATTAATTCAAAGTATATTGGTGATGACGGAGCGGTAATAGGGGATTATGTGGTGGCAAGTGATTCCTTTTTTGAAGGGATTCATTTTAAAACGGAATGGATGAGTTTAAAAGATATTGCCATTAAAGCGTCTTTGGTAAATTTAAGTGATATTATTGTAATGAATGCTAAGCCTAAATATGCCATTTTAAATATCGGATTTCCCAAATCATATTCACTTCATGATATTAAAGAATTGACTGATGGTTTTAATGAGTGTGCTAAACATTATGGATATGAAATAATTGGCGGTGATACAATTAAAAACGACAAACTTGCAATTTCAATGACTTTTTTAGGAAAAAGTAAAAAACCGGTTTTCAGAAAAGCAAAAATCGGTGAATACGTTGCTTTTACAGGTGATTTGGGAAGTGTGAGGAGAGATTTATTTTTATTGTTAAGAGGTGGAAAGATTTCAACTAAATCTAAATTTTTAAGACCAAAACTCAAAGATAAGTTTTTTTATAAAGCTGCACCTTACATAACTTCGGCACTTGATATAAGTGACGGACTTTTTAAAGAATTGGAAAGGATATCTAAAACTTCAAAACTCGGGTTTGAATTTTTAAAAAATTTTGATAAAAGAGTTGGATGCAGTGGTGAAGAATATGAAATATTATTTACATTCAATAAAAAATATTTGCCAAAAATTTTAAATATTGCTAAACTTACAAGAACTAAAATTACTATTTTTGCAATTACAAAAAGAGGAACTTTTAGAAATAAATGTAAAGAAAATCATTTTTAAGGTTTAAAATGAATATTTTCAAATATGCTTTAACGGATTTGTTTGACTCTAAAATAATTAAATATTCATTCGCTCCCTTGTTTATTAGTATCGTTTTTTGGGGTGTGTTGTTTTATTTTTTTTCCGGAAGCATAGTTGATTTTATTCATGCATATATTTCATATCTTCCTTTTGGTGAAAGTATAAACAATATTCTTACGGGTATCGGTTCTACTATTATTTTAATGTTTTTGTATTATGAGCTGGTTATTTTAAGTATAGGGGTTTTCAGTTCTTTTTTTGTTGATAAAATAACAACAAGGATAAATGAAAAGTATTATAACCTTCCGACAAAAGAGACCAGTTTAATAGAAGGAATTTGGGTTTCTTTAAAAGGTATGCTTAATTTTATAATATTTTTTGCTCTTACTTTTTATCTTTTATTTGTGCCTGTTGTAAATATTTTTTATCAGGTGTTTTTATGGTCGTTGGCAATTAAAAAACCTCTTGTTTTTGACAGCAGTGCACTTTTTTGTAATTATAAGGAATTCGAAAGAGAAAATAATTTAAAAATATGGTCTTTGATATTTTTAACTTCGTTTATTTATTTTATTCCAATTCTTTCATTTTTCGGATATACGCTTCAGCTTATCATAATGACTCATTTTGTTTTGAACAAATGCTCTAAACAAAACAGCCACATTTAAATTAAATCAATAAAAAAATTTTTTCTTTTGCTATAATTTCGAATTAACTTTGAAAGGTTAGCATGATATACGCACACGCTCCGATAAGTCTGGTTTTTAATAAAAACTCAGAAAATTTTTTTGTGGAAGAAATACCTCTTTATTCTTTCGACCATACCGGTGAATGGCTTATGCTTAAAGTCAGAAAAAAAGATATGACTACCAATGATGTGGTAAATCTTTTTTCAAAAATGGGCATTCAAAAAAGAGATATAGGATATGCGGGATTAAAAGATAAAGACGGATTAACCCTTCAGTGGATAAGCGTTCCGAGGAAAAATAGAAGTAAATTCAAAGAGTTTTCACATCCAAAAATTAAAATAGTAGAACAGGACCTTCACAGAAACAAACTTAAAATAGGCCATTTAAAAGGAAACAGATTTTTTGTAAGATTTAAAAAAGTTCTTCCGGTGGATGCAAAAAAAATTGAAAGAGTTTTAATTGACATAAAAAAATACGGAATACCAAATTTTTTTGGATATCAAAGATTCGGAAAGTTCGGTGACAATTTCGAGCAGGCTAAAGAGTTTATTTTCGGTGATAAACATATAAAAGACAAAAGACTTCAAAAACTACTTATTAGTGCTTATCAGTCAAAACTATTCAATGACTGGCTAATGGAAAGGGTAAAACTTAGCAATATTTTCGATATGAGAGAAGATGAACTTAAACTTTTGGGTTATGAAAAGGATTTAATAAAATTTATCAAAAAACAAAAACATCCTTTCAAATTATTACCAGGCGATGTAATGTGTCATTATCCGTTTGGTAAGAATTTTTATCTTGAAAATTTTGAAGACACAGATAGGTTTTATAAAAAAGATATAGTCCCAACCGGACTTCTTCCTGGTAAAAAAGCCTTAAGAGCAAAAAATTTTGCAAGAACAATAGAAGAAAAATATGACGACATAATCCCTGCTAACGGCGATAGAAGAAGTGCGTGGATATTCCCCGAAATTAAAGAAAAAAACTATATTAAAGAAAAAGCATGGTATGAATTTTCGTTTATTTTGCCAAAAGGCAGCTATGCAACGGTATTAATAGAAATTATAAAAAACGGAATTACGGATAACTTGATAACATACAAGGAAGAAAAATGAGTTTACCTCGTTTAGCAACGACAATTGCAACTATCAGTGCTTTTGTATTAGCGGTATCCAAGGTAATTATAGGCATTATGACGGGAAGTGTGGCCGTTATAGCAAGTGCAATAGATTCGCTTCTTGATATGGTAATAAGTATTTTTAATAATATCGCGGTAAGGGTTAGTGAAAGTAAACCAAGTAAAAAGTTTAATTACGGAAAAGGTAAAATCGAAGGTTTGGCAGCGCTTTTTGAAGGACTTTTTATTAGTGCGAGCGGTTTATATATTATTTATGAAGGTATAAGAAAAATTATAGATCACGAACCCATTGTAAAAATAAACTTATCTATTTATGTAATGATATTTTCAATGTTGGTAACATTTTTATTGGTGATGTTTTTGGCGTATGTGGTAAGAAAAACAAATCATTTAGTTATAAAATCGGATTTACTGCATTATAAAACGGACCTTTTAACAAACGGAGCCGTTTTAATTTCTCTTATCGTTGTAAAAATTACTGGCTGGTATTATATCGACTTTATTTTATCAATTTTTATTGGGGTATATATTATAAAAGAAGCGAGTGAAATAGTAAAAGAAGGGTTTGAAATATTATTGGATGTAGCTCTTGATTTTGAAACTGTTGAAAAAATCAAAGAAATAATAAAAAAAGAGCCTTTGGTATTGGATTATCACTGCCTCAGAACAAGAAAATCTGGAAACAGAAATTTTGTGGATGTTCATCTGGTACTGACACCCGATATGAAACTTAAACTAGCTCATTCCATTATAGAAAATGTGGAAGAAAAAATTAGAAAATTAGATCCCGATAAAAAATGGATTATTAACATACATGCTGATCCTTATGACGATTCTCATATAAATAAGCTTCTTGAGGAGTGTGAATGACAATTAAAAATATAAACCTTGAACAAAATAAAAAAGATGTCTATATTACGGAATATAATGATATAAAGCATCAAAATGTAGGTGAAATATCAAAAATTTTTACGAAAAACAAAACCGATGTTTTGGTTATAACAAAAAATAAAAAACCTTATTATATTTTGACATCTACAGACATTATAGATGCTTTGGTCGCCCATTATGATAATGTAGAGTTATCAATGTATATTGATAAAAACCCTAAAAAAGTAATAACTATCAGTGAAAATGAAACGGTTTTTGAAGCATATAGATTAATGAGAAGTTATAAAATTCATCATTTAATAGTGGTTGATGATAATGAAAATTTTTCTTCTGTAATAAATTTTTATGATTTTGCTTCTTATTTAACTGAAATTGCTTTAAAAGATGAATTAACAGGATTATATAATAAAAGGTTTTTTGAATTTATTTTGGACAGATATAAAAAAGAGGATATAGAAATAGGCGTAATTTTTATTGATTTAGATAATTTTAAAAAAATAAATGATGCGTTTGGACATATTTTCGGTGATAAAGTATTAAAATCTGTTGCCACCATAATCAAACATTCAATAAGAGATATTGATTACGCTTTTAGATTTGGTGGAGATGAATTTGTTATATTGATTTTTGCTGATACGGATGTATTAAAAAAAGTAGCAAATAGAATTAAAGAAAAAATATCAAAAACAGCTGTTGAAGGAATAAAAGCTGAGTGTAGCATTGGATACGCACATTACCCAACTGAAAGTAAAAACTTAGAAGAAGTCTTACATTTAGCTGATCAAAGAATGTATGAAGATAAAAAGAGAGATTAAGAATTTATAATCTCTACAGCTTTTAGCATTTTAATTCCGGCTTCGTTTACGCTGTTTCTTCCCAAATATTTGGCTTCTCTTGCCGCAATGTAAGCTTTATCAAATGTTTCTTTACTTAAACCTGAAATTTTTATTGCTTTTTTAATATTTTCAGGCAATATTCTTATTTTTTGTTCTTTTACATACATGCTTCCGGTATCTGCTATTGCTTTTACTACTCTGTAAATTGTTGGATTAATTGGTGCTCCGAAACCTTCAGGAACCCCGCTCATTGCATCATCCATAAGTTTCCCGTATTCGGTTTCGACAATATGCCCGTCCGGTAATACTTCTAAAAATCCTTTAGCTTCTAAGCTGTCAATTGCTTCAAGGATTTTTCTTCTTTCATCTTCATCTTTACCTTCAAGAATGTTTTCGCATGCAATTCCCGCATCCGGAATCATTTTGAAAATATCCATTTCATATCTTGTCATAAACGGAAGTTTTTTATGTGTTGCAAGTTCTTCATATAAAAGACCTGATTTACTTGGTTCATATGTTCCGAGAATTCTTTCTCTTCTTGCTTCTTCAACCCACTCTCTGTTTGGGGCACTGAAAATTTTGTTAGAAATAGCAAGTGTTTTTACAGACCAGCTATGAATTGCTCTTTCATCGTAGTTTTGATCCTCAATTACTTTTTCCCCGTCTTCCGTTACAAAGTATACAGCTTTACCTTTTTCGTCAACACCTTCTGATATCAAATTAAACGCTTCAAGTGAATATAAATATTCTCTTAAATCGAAGTTGTCGTCAAACCATTTTTTCTTATCAGCCAAATCTTGGAATTTTTTAGCAATTTCTTGTTTTTTCTTTGGCATTTCATCAAGTCTTCTTCCGTATTTTTCGATAAGTTTTTTGTATTCTTTTACTTTTCTGTCGATTAATTCCGCTTTGATTTCGTCAAATGTAGGTGTTTGCTGAGGATTTTGTGTTGTTTTTTCTTCCCAAATATATTTAATTGTTTTAAGTGTTTCAATCTCTTCTTGTGAAACAGCAAACGATTTTAAAGGTTTTTCCGTTTTGTCTTTATAAATTCTGTAAACTTCAAGCGCTTTTTCTCCTGCTTTTGTTAATTTATCTACATCTGCTACATAACCGAGTGCTTCAAGGTTTGCAAGTGAATCAATATCAATTTCTTCACCATCAGCTACTTTTGCAATGTCTTCCAATATTGATAAATCTAAAACACTCCCTTCATTTGACCATCCGCCGTATGTCAGTGTTTCTTTTACTGCCTGACCTAATTCTGTAAAAGTAAAGTATTCACCTACAGGAATAGAATAAGCGATTAATCTCATAGCTTCGAGTAAGTCTTTTTTATTGCCTTCAACAGGTAAATAGTGTGCATCTGTTGGTCCCATTGGCGATTTTCTTATATATTCAGCAAGTTCAGCATCGATTACGAGTTCCGGATTCATAATTTTATATGCTTCAAATAAGTCTATAGCTTCTGTTGTCAATTCCCCATTTTGTGCAAAACCTCTTTTTTCAAGTTCGTCATTTGAAATTTTTGTTGTTTTGTTTCCGTTTTTTATAGCAGCGTCAATCATGGCTATAATTTCACTGCTTACCCATTTTGCATTTTCTGCAATATTGATTTTGTCTTTAACTTTGTTTAATACATCTGCCACAATTTTTCCAGCGTATGTAAATTCTATTGTAGCTGGTGTAGGAAATGAGATTATTCCACTTAAATTAAGCTCTTCCACCGCTTCATTGTTTAAACTTTTCACATCTACCACATTATTTTTTGATAATTCTTCGATAATTTTAATTGCGTTATTTTTTATAATCATCTTGCGCCTCCTATTGTTAATTTTTGAAATTATACAAACTAATTCTAATTAAGTCAAGTTGACTAAACTTACATAATTTAAAATTATAAGATAAGAAATGTTATGAAAGGAATATTTATTAATATTTGAATTTAATAAAAGTGTAAAAAAGAAAGAAAAATTTTATATTAGTTGCTGTTTTCTTCTTTTTCCGGGTTTACGGCTTTTGCGATAAGAATAGATAGTCCGTATAGTAGCAATAAAGGTGCAGCCATAGCCATTTGTGAAAACAGATCAGGCGGTGTTAATACTGCTGCAACAATGAAAATAATTACTATTGCATATCTAGCGAAATCTTTAAGTGTTCTATCAGTTACAAGCCCGAGTTTTGCCAGAAAATATGTTACAACGGGAAGTTCAAATGCAATTCCAAACCCTATCATTATTTTGAGTGCAACACTAACATATTCGCTTATTTTAAGCATTGCGACAAAATCTTTTCCACCAAAATTTATCATTACTTTAAATCCAATAGGAAAAACAATATAATATGCAAATGCGGCACCTACAATAAACATAACCGTTCCGAAGATTACAAACGGGATTACCAGTTTTTTTTCATGTTCGTAAAGCCCCGGTGCTACAAATTTCCACGTGTGATATAAAATAACAGGTAAACTTGCAAAAAATGCTGTGTATAATGAAATTCTAATCGCAGTCATAAATGGTTCGACGAGATTTGTAAATATCATTTCAGAAGAAGATGTGTCTTTCATAGCTTCAAAAGCCGGTTTTGCTATCCATAAAAAAATATCTTTCCATACAACGAATGCCAATATAAACAGAACAAAGAAACTAATTACTATTTTAATAAGCCGAGAGCGAAGCTCGGCTATATGAGGTTTGATTTCCTCAAGCATTTACTTCTTTTTCTTTTGAAGATTCTGTAGTTTTTGCAGTTTTGTCCTCAACTTTTTCTGTAGTTTTTACATCAGCACCTTCTTCACCTTCTTTTACCGCATCTTTGAAGTTTTTGATACCTTTACCTAAACCGCTTGCAAGTTCTGGTATTTTTTTACCTCCGAATAAAAGTAATACTACCAATAAAATTACAATAATTTGCCAAGTACTTACACCCATAACAATCCTTTTTTAGAGAATTTTAGCATAAATTTAAAAAATGGTATCAATCTTTGATAAAATTTTGTAATATTTTTTAAAAGGAAAGCAATGAAACTTGCCGTATTTGATTTTGATTCTACATTAATGGACGGGGAAACAATAGATTTTTTAGCAGAACCTTTGGGACTTAAGGAAAAAGTGGCTTCCATTACCGAAATGGCTATGAGAGGGGAACTTGATTTTTTTGAAAGTCTTATTATGAGGGTTAAGCTTTTAGAAGGACTTGAAGAGAAAAAAGTAAATGAAATATGCCATAATCTTCCTTTAATGCCGGGTGCTAAAGAAATCGTAAAAGAATTAAAAAACAGAAACATAAAAGTTATATGTTTTAGTGGAGGGTTTAGAAACGCAACGTCTTATGTGAAAGATTTAATCGGACTGGATGCGGATTTCAGTAATGTATTACACGCAAAAGACGGAATTCTAACAGGACTTGTCGGCGGTGAAATGATGTTTAGCCATTCAAAAGGTGATATGCTAAAAAGAATTCAAAATATTTTAGGTGTAAGTGAAAGTGAAACCATGGTAGTTGGTGATGGAGCTAATGATTTAAGTATGTTTAAATATGCCAAAACCAAAGTCGCTTTTTGTGCAAAAGAGGTTTTGAAAAAAGAAGCAAATATAATCATTGAAGAAAAAGATTTAACGAAAATTTTAGAATTTATTTAATGATAGATATATAACAACAAACGATAAGGAGTAAAAATGAATACGAGTATATGGGTTGATTATTTAGACAGGGAATTTTTAGATACCACGTTTAAGGAGTGGGTTAACAGCGGTCTTGTAAACGGGCTTACAAGCAATCCTGCAATTTTTGCTAATGCTTTGAAAAAAGATGTTTATAAAGAGGATTTTGAAAAACTAAAAGGTAAATCAAGTAAAGAGATTTATGAAGATATTGCAGTAAAAGACATACAAAAAGCATGTGATATATTGGCGCATTTATATGACGAAGGAAATGACGGATATGCTAGTATTGAGGTTGACCCAAGACTTATTAACGATACAAAAGGGACTATTGACGAAGCTTTAAGACTTGTGGATAAAATCCAGAGGGATAACTTAATGATTAAGATTCCTGCGAACGAAGCGGGCGTTAAAGCGATGGAAGAGTTGGCTAAAAGAGGTATAAACATTAACGCAACTTTAGTTTTTTCACCAAATCAGGCCATGCAGGCCGCTGAAGCGATAGCAAAAGGCCCAAGGACTATTGACGGTGTTATTTCAGTGTTTGTCAGCAGGTTTGATAGGAAACTAAATCCTATCCTAAAAGAAAAAAATCTTGCACAGGATAGAGTGGGATTTTTTAACGCTATTAAAATTTATAATCAAATTGAAGAGATGAATTTACCTAACATCAGAACGCTGTTTGCATCAACGGGTGTTAAACAAGATTATCTTCCTGCCGATTATTATGTTGAAAATCTTTATTTGCCGCATAGCGTATTGACATTGCCATTGGATGTGATTGAAGCTATTAAAGATAAAGAAATGGAAGAGAGTTTTCATTTTCAAACAAAACATATTGACGGATTTTTTAGCTTTTTAACGCCATCGGGCATAAATATGCAAAAAGTTTATCAGGAACTTTTTGATGAAGGTGTTGAAGCATTTGAAAAGGCATTTGAGGATATGTTAAATTCTATTAAGGTCTAAAAAATGCATAAAAATATTGTTTTATCAATATTGATAACGATTATTTTAACTGGTTGTTTTGGTATAAAACCTGAACAAATGGAAGAGTATACATATGTTGAATACCCTGAATTTAATTCAAGTAAATATCCAGTAGTATTCTTTTTTCCAAATAGTAGTGGAAGTAATAATAATGGATTTGATTGGTGTCAATGGTATGAAAAATATGGATTTGCATGTGTTTTTATAAATAGTAAAGCCGTAAGACATACAAAAAACTTAATGAAAACAGATTATGCTCGAGATTTAAGTGTTGTTTTAGATGTTGTTAAAAAGGATAAGAAACTTGATTTAAATAATTATATTGTTATGGGTTTTTCTAAAGGCGGAACAATGGCCATGAAATCAGGTTCTTATTTAAGAAAAGATCAACCTAAACCTAAATTAGTTTTTGCTTTGTATCCTGGTGGGTTTGAAGGTTGCCCTAATAGTTATGAGAAGCCAACAGAAGTTTTTATATTTTACGGTGATAAAGATGAATGGGGAGCATACAGAGGTATTAGAGAAAATTGTAAAGATACTGCAAATCAATATAAAAATGTTTATTTTTATTTGTTGAAAAATGCTCATCATGGTTACGATGGTAGCTGGGCAGGAGGTTTTAATTGTTGTGGTGGATTTTTTAAAACCGAACCTAACGAAAAAGCTCTTGAAAAAACAAGAGAAATAATTTTAGAACAATTAAAGAAATTTAATTTCATTAAAGAAGGCTGAATATGACAAAAGAAGAATTAAATAAATATCTTTATGCTTTAATTAAATATGACGGAAGTGATTTGCACATTAAAGCCGGAAACGGCATAAAAGCAAGGGTGCAGGGTAAACTCGTAACGATGGAATCCCCTTTTTTAAAAAGAGAGGATGTTATTGAACTTTTAAAAATAATATTAAGAGGAAGATTTGAAGAGCTTGTTCAAAATAAAGAAATAGATTTTAATTATAAACTAAATGAAGATTACAGATTCAGAGGAAATGCATTTTTCCAAATTGACGGACCTTCTGTGGTATTCAGGGTAATTCCGAGTAAAATTCCGACCGTCGAAAGTCTTAAATTTCCACCGATTTTACATAAATTTGCAGAAATAGAAAGAGGACTTGTTTTGGTAACGGGGGTTACAGGAAGTGGTAAATCTACAACTCTTGCTGCAATGATAAATGAAATAAACGAAAGTAAATCAAAGCATATCATTACAATTGAAGACCCGGTTGAGTTTGTTCACAAAGATAAGAAATGTTTAATTAATCAAAGAAGTTTAGGTGAGGATACCTTAAGTTTTAATAAAGCGTTAAGGGCTGCTTTAAGGGAAGACCCGGATATTATTCTGGTTGGTGAGATGAGGGATAGAGAAACGATAGAAATTGCACTTCATGCGGCTGAAACAGGGCATTTGGTGTTTTCTACGCTTCATACGCTTGATGCAAAAGAAACGATAAACAGAATTATTGGGGTGTTTCCGGTTGAAGAGCAGGATAGAATAAGAATGGTGCTCGGTTCCGTTCTTGAGGGTGTTATTTCCCAAAGACTTGTTCCTACTGTTGATGGTAAGAGAACGGCCGCAATGGAAATTTTAATAAAAACACCGAGAATTAAAGATTTAATTTTGCAAAAAAGAGATAACGAGCTTAAAGACGTAATTGAAGAAGGTAAAAAAACATACGGAACACAAAGTTTTGATCAGCACCTTGTAGATCTTGTAATCGAGGGGCGCGTAAAAGAGGATGTTGCACTTGATTATGCTACAAGTAGGGATGATTTTATACTTAAACTTAAAAAAGCTAAACTTGAAAGCGGTATTGAAGTTGTTGAAGAATCTAAAATCGGACTTAAAGAGAGTTGAAAATCTTAAAAATTTAGATATAATTTCATTTCTAAAAAAATTAAGGAGAAATTATGCTTGAAGGAATTATCAGAGAGAGTACCTCAAAAGCTTACAACAAGAAGCTTAGAAGGGATGGTTATCTGATTGCAAACATTTATGGTAAAGGTCAAGAAAACATAAATGCTGCATTCAAAACAGGTGACTTTATTAAATATTTAAGAAACAAAGAACATTTGGTATTCCCGGTAAAAGTTGGTGACAAAGAAGTAAAAGTTGTAGTTCAAGAATATCAAAAACACCCTGTAACAGGTGAACTATTACATGTAGATTTACTTATGGCTCAAGAAGGTGTGAAATCTTATTATCACGTTCCTATCAAAGTAAAAGGAACACCAATCGGTCTTAAAAACAAAGGTGTTTTAATTTATCACAGAAGAAGAATTAAAGTAAAAGCCGCACCTGAGAATTTACCTGATTTCTTTGAATTAGATGTAACTAACCTTGATGTTGGTGACAATATTCTAATCAGAGACATCGAAATGCCTGAAGGTGTTGAATGCTATCTTAACCCTTCAATTCCTGTTGTAGGTGTAATTAAGGCTAAATAATTCAAACGGCTTTTGCCGTTTCTTTCTTTAACTTCATAAAAAGAGGGTATATGAAACTCATAATTGGTCTTGGAAACCCCGGCGACAAATATAAATACAACAGGCACAATATCGGCTTTTTGGCTGTCGATTATTTAATAGAAGAATTTTCTGCAAGAAAAATAAGCACTTCTTTTAAAGGCGAACTTTTTAAATCTTCAAATTATCTGTTTTTAAAACCTTCCACGTATATGAATTTAAGCGGTGAAAGTGCCGTTTTAGTGAAAAATTATTATAAAATTAACAATGAAGACATAATTGTCATTCATGACGATATTGATTTAAAACTGGGTGCGCTAAGATTCAAAAGAGGCGGAGGCCATGGCGGACACAACGGACTTAAATCACTTGATAAGCATATAGGCAATGACTATTACAGAGTAAGGGTAGGTGTCGGAAGGCCTGAAAGAAAAGAAGACGTTGTTAAATATGTTCTGAGTAATTTTACCGATACGGAAATGGAATGTATGAAATCTCTTTTTCCTAAAATAAAACTGGCAATAGAAGATATAAAAAACGCGCCGTCTAAATATTCTCAAAAAGAGTGTTAAGTGTATTTTGGATATATACTTAAAAAATATTTTAAAAATTTTCTGCTTATTCTGTTTTCTCTTGCATTTTTTTTCGTTATTATAGATTTTATAGCCAACTATTCAAAACTTCCGGATTCTTCAAACCTGCAGGTTTTATATGTGTATTACATTATTTTATACAGCATGGATATGTTTTATCCTCTGGCAATTGTGTTTTCTTTTTTGTTTACAATATATTATATGATTAAATTCAACGAACTTGTAAGTTTTTATTCGCTTGGGTTTACCATTAAAAAACTTTTAAAGCCGTTTATTAGTTTTGCTTTTTTGGTGTTTTTTCTTTTTATTGCTCTTGAGAGCGGGAAAATGGCATATGTAAGGGAATATGCGGATTCAATTTTAAATAAAACGCAATACAGCAATACAAATCTGTTTTTAAAATTTAACAATAACATTATCTATATTGAAAAAATCAAACCTATTTTAAAAGAAGCCGTTAATATGAAAGTTTTCGTTTTAGAAAACGGAAAAGTCAGTAAGATAATTTATGCCAAAAAAGCCTTATTTAAAGATAATGAATGGTATGCCAACAACGCAAAAATTACATATATAACGGATAAGGAACTGATTGACGAATATAAAGATATTAGATTTTTAAAAAATTTTAAGCCTAAAATAGTTTCAAATCTTAAAAAGCTTAATTCTATCTCTTTATATGATGCGTTGATTGCAATTAAAATATTTAAAGACGTGAATGTAAACACTCTTTTGTCAATGGTGTTTTATAAAATTTTTACCGCTTTGAGTCTTATTGGACTATTGATTATATTTATGTTTGAAGCGCCTGTGCACCAGAGAATTTCTAATGTTTCTTTATTTTTGGTAAAATCGGTTTTTTTAACGATTCTTGTTTGGGGAATACAGCTTATGATTTATAAATTTTCAAAACAGGGTGTCATTTCGCCTTATGTGCTGATGATTCCTTGCTTATTAATTTTTGTTTACGGAATATATTTACTTTATAAGGAGAAATAATGAATTTTAAAAAACTTGCTGAAAAATACGGCACGCCATTATATGTATATGATTTTAATCATTTTGAAAATCAGTTTAATGAACTGAAAAATGCTTTTAAAGGAAGAAAAAGTATCATTTCTTATGCCGTAAAAGCAAATTCAAATTTAAGCGTAATTAAAAAATTTGCAAATCTTGGAAGCGGTGCGGACTGCGTAAGTATTGGTGAGGTAAAAAGAGCCTTAATGGCTGGTGTTGACAGATATAAAGTGATTTTCAGCGGTGTCGGTAAAAGGGATGATGAAATTGAAGAGGCTTTGAAGCTTGATATATTGATGATAAACGTTGAAAGTGAAGCTGAACTTCAAAGAGTAGCTGATATTGCAGAAAAGTTAGGAGTGGTTGCAAGGATTTCAATCAGGGTTAATCCGAATATAGATCCCAAAACTCATCCGTATATTTCTACGGGATTACATGAAAACAAATTTGGGGTTGATATAGATACGGCTAAAAAAATGTATCTTTTTGCAAAAAACAGCTCTTCTTTAAATCCTGTAGGTATCCATTTTCATATTGGAAGCCAGCTAACAGAACTTGAACCTATAAAAGAGGCAAGTCAGATAGTTGCGGATTTGGTAAGAAGTCTTAAAGCTGTGAATATAGATATTAAGTTTTTTGATGTAGGCGGCGGTCTTGGAATCAGATATAAAGATGAAGAAACAATCAAGCCTTATGATTATGCACAAGCGATTCTTTCTACTTTAAGCGGGCTTGATTTGACGATTGTTTGCGAACCCGGAAGATTTCTGGTAGGAAACGGCGGATGGTTTTTAACAAGCGTTTTATACGAAAAAGTAAACGGGGATAAAAGATTCGTAATAGTTGACGGGGCGATGAACGACCTTATCAGACCGAGTTTATATAACGCATATCACAGGATAGAGGTTTTAACTGAAAAGAACGGGGAAATAAGTAAAGCGAATTTGGTGGGGCCTATATGCGAAAGCGGTGATTTTTTTGCAAAAGACATTGAATTGCCAAGCACCGAACACGGGGATCTGGTTGTGATTCACAGCGCAGGTGCTTACGGGTTTACGATGAGCAGTAATTACAACACAAGACCGAGAGCTGCAGAAATCGCAGTGGAAAATGATGTGGACAGAATTATAAGAAGAAGAGAAACGTTTGAGGATTTAATAGCCTGTGAAATTGATTATTTATAATTAAAATAAAAGGGGAGGGATGAAGGGATTTTTTATTGATATACAGGGAACTCTTATAGATGATAAAAATTTCCTTCCGCTTCCCGGAAGTGCAGAATTTTTAAATTATTTAAATGAAAAAAACATACCCTTCGTGCTAATTACAAACAATACGAAAAGATCTTCAAACGAATTTCAGGATTATTTAAAAAATCTCGGTTTTAATTTTAAAAATTACTTAGACCCTCTCATGGTTTTGGATGAAATAGTAGGAAATAAAAAAATAGCCGCTTACGGCACGGAGAAGTTTTTAAGCGTGTTAAAATCCAAAGGTTATATTCTTGAATACAATACCCCCGATGCGGTTTTACTCGGAATAAAACTATATACCAACGATGAGTTTTCACAGATAATTGAGTTTTTGTTAAGCGGTGCCCAACTTATCGGTATGCATAAAACATCATTATATTCCGCTCAGGGAAAAAGATATCCGGGGCTTGGGGCGGTGCTTGAAATGCTTAAATACGCTACAGATAGGGATTATGTAACTGTAGGTAAACCGAGCAGTTCTTTTTTTGAGCGGGCGAAATCCATATTGGGGTTAAATTATGATAAAATTACTATTATTAGCGATGATTTAAAAGGCGATTTAATTCCCGCAAAAAAGCTTGGAATGCAAACGGCCCTTGTATTAAGCGGAAAAATCAAAAGTGAAAAAGAGATATCAAAAAAGCCTGATTTTATATTTAAAAATTTAAAAGAAGCATTAAATTATTGGAGAGAGAATGGAGAAGAAATTACAAGAGCTTAGAAAAGAGATAGATTCCATAGACAATGAAATACTTAAACTTTTAAATAAAAGAATGGAAATAGTCAAAAAAGTGGGAGAACTTAAAAACACAAGCAATTCACCTGTTTACAGACCGGAAAGAGAAAAAGAGATCATCAAAAGATTAACAAAGCTAAGTAAGGAAGAAAACGGAATATTGGGATATGATGAGATTGAAGCTATTTTTCTTGAAATTTTCGCTATAAGCAGAACGCTTGAAAGAAAAGAGAGAATTGCCTTTTTGGGACCGGTTGGGACATATACACATCAGGCTGCAGAGAGCAGATTCGGTGCAAACGCAAAATATCTGCCGCTTTTAAACATAGAGGCGGTTTTTAAAGCGGTTGCAAATAAAGAGGCAAAATACGGAGTGGTGCCAATTGAAAACAATACCGAAGGGGTTGTAGGGGTTACACTTGATTCCCTAAAAAAATACGATGTAAAAATAGTATCGGAAATTTGTATGGATATACATCACTCTTTTGCCTCATATCAGGATGATTTACAAAATATCAAAAGAATTTATTCCCACCCCCAAGGATATAACCAGTGTCTGAATTTTCTTGAAACACACGGCCTTTTGGATATTGAATTCATTCCTACGGAATCTACCGCAAAAGCTGCACAGATGGCGGCGGAAGATAAAGAGAGCGGGGCAATTTGTTCAAAAATTGCGGCAAAGCTATATAATGTTCCTTTGCTGTTTGAAAAAATCGAAGACAATCTTGCAAACAGGACAAGATTTATAATTATAAGTGATTTTAAAACCCAGAAATCAGGTAACGACAAAACAAGCGTTATCGCCAAAACGTCCCATACATCCGGGGCGCTTTTTGAATTGCTTAAAAAATTTAAAGAAAAAAATATAAATCTTTTAAAAATAGAAAGCAGACCGAATAAAGACGATACGTTTAACACATGGTTTTATATAGATTTTGAAGGCCATATCGATGATGAAAATGTAAAAGAAATTATAGACTCGGAAGATATGCTGTGGCTTGGTTCGTATCTTAGAGATTGTTAAATTAAGGAGAATTTATGTTTGAAAAATTAAAAGATTTAAAAACTTACGAAGCCGGTAAACCGATAGAGCTTGTTGTAAGGGAGTTTGGCATAAAACCTGAAGATATTATTAAACTCGCAAGCAATGAAAACCCTTACGGCCCTCCGCCTAAAGCAATTGAAAAAGTAAAAGAGATTGCAAATCAGATGCACAGATATCCGGATGACTCTTTTTTTGAGCTTAAAGACGCTTTGAGTGAAAAATTTGAAATTAATAACTCAAACCTCATAATCGGAGCCGGAAGCGATCAGATACTTGAGTTTGCCGTTCATGCAGTTTCACCTGAAAAAGTTTTAATGGCCGGAATCACATTTGCTATGTATGAAATTTACTCAAAGCAGGTGGGTGCTAAAATTTTAAAAACAAAAAGCATTACCCATAATCTTGATGAATTTTATGAAATATATCAAAAAGAAAAGCCTGAAATTATCTTTTTGTGTGTTCCTAACAATCCTTTAGGTGAATGTGTAGATGCAAAAGATGTATTTGAGTTTATTGAAAAAATTGATGAAAACACATTAATTATAATTGACGGGGCTTATCAGGAGTTTGCCTCTTACAAAGATAAAAACAAAGAAGTTAAACCAAAAGATGTTTTAAAATATACGAATGTTTTATACACAGGGACATTTTCAAAAGCATATGGACT
Source organism: Nautilia lithotrophica (assembly GCF_054656815.1). Lineage (NCBI taxonomy): Bacteria > Pseudomonadati > Campylobacterota > Epsilonproteobacteria > Nautiliales > Nautiliaceae > Nautilia > Nautilia lithotrophica. The sequence goes on along the minus strand of NZ_BAAHXN010000001.1, from coordinate 400,212 downwards.
TGGCGGAATGAGGGTTGGTTACGGAATTGCAAACGAATATATAATTCAAAATTTACATAAACTAAGACCGCCTTTTAATATAACAACACTTTCACTCGCTGCCGCTATTGAAGCATTAAAAGATGAGGATTTTGTAAATGAGGGAATTGTTAAAAATTTTGAAGAGATGGAAAAATATAAAAAATTTGCCGATGAAAACGGATTAGAATATATTGAGAGCTATACCAATTTCATAGTGCTATACATAAAAAATTCGACACAAATTGCTGAAAATTTACTAAAAAAAGGTATAATTGTAAGAAATATGGCAAGTTACGGATTTGATGCGCTTAGAATTACAATAGGAAAACCTGAAGAAAATGATAAATTATTAAAAACACTAAAAGGTATGATTAGTTGAATTTCGAAGAACTTTTTAGACAGATCATCGCTTTTACCAAAAATTTAAATAAAAGACAGAAAATTGTCATTGTTTCGTCAATTGTTATTTTGGTGGCGATAATTTCTTTTTTGATTGTATTTAACACTTCTTCTTCGAAAACAAGAACCGGTTATGCTATTTTGTTTGATAACCTTTCATCAAAAGATGCCGCTTTAATCGTTCAGTATCTTGATAAAAAGCAGATTCCATATATAATCCCGGAAGACGGGGTTATCGAAGTTCCAAAGGACGTAGTGCAGAAAATCAGACTTGACGTTGCGGCGCAGGGGCTTCCAAAAAGCAGTAAGGTCGGATTTGAATTATTCGACAAAAACAGCTTCGGTATTACCGATTTTGAACAAAAAATAAAATATTTAAGAGCTTTGGAAGGGGAGCTTAGTAAAACGATTGAATCACTTGATGCGGTTGAAAGTGCTGCGGTAAATATTGCCATTCCGAAAGAAAGCGTCTTTGTAGAACAGCAAACGCCTCCTACAGCTTCGGTTGTTATAAAGCTTAAACCAAATATGATATTAACGCCAAAGCAGATTCAAGGTATCAAATATCTCGTTGCGGCAGCCGTTCCTAAAATGAAACCAGAAAATGTAAAAATTATTGACCAATACGGCAATCTTCTTGGTGAAAATGACGAGCTTACACAAAACAATGAACTTTTAAAAGCTGAAATTACCTATAAAAAAAGAATGGAAAAAGCCCTTGAAGACAAAATAGTGTCAATACTGGCACCCGTAATCGGCGGTAAAAACAAAGTTGTGGCAAAAGTAAATCTTGATATAGATTTTTCACAGGTGAAATCAAAATCAACAATTTACTCACCTGATAACGTTGTAAGAAGCGAGCAGACATTAGAAGAAAGTAGAACCGGATATAAACCAAAAGAAGTCGGTGGTGTTCCGGGTGCGGTAAGTAACGTAGGACCGGTTCAGGGAACAAAATCTCAACAGGTCAAAGACAAATATACCAAATCGGAAACCACTACAAATTATGAAATTTCAACTACTATTAAAGACGTAAAAGAACCGCTTGCAAAAATAAAAAGAATTACGGCGGCGGTTGTGGTTGACGGACATTATAAAACTGACAAAGACGGCAAAAAAGAGTTTGTTCCTTTAAGTAAACTTGAACTTACAAACATTGAAAACCTTGTAAAAAACACAATTGGATATGATCCTAAAAGAGGAGACAGCGTTAGTGTCAGCAGTTTTCAGTTTAACGGAAGCGGGGCTAATGCCGAACCGACATCTGCAGTAGGAAAAATTATGCAAAACGTTCAAATGTATTTGGGACCTATAAGCGGTATTTTAAAATATCTGTTTTTGGCAATAGTGCTGTTTATATTCTATAAAAAGGTTATTACGCCGTTTACTCAAAAAATGCTTGAAGTAAAAGTCGAAGAAGAACCTGAATATGTAAAACCTGAAGTAGAAATAAACGAAGAAGAAGTTGAATCAACTTATGATAAAATAAAAGAATTGAAAGAAAAAGTCGAACAGCAGCTTGGTATCAGCAGCGATGTTAATGAAGAAGAACTGAAATATGAAGTCCTGCTTGACAGGATTGTAAAAATGGCAGAAGAGAAAACCGAAGAGGTTGCGAAAGTATTGGAAAACCTCATTAAAGAAGAAACGCATGAAGTATAAGGATAAATAATGGCACTTTCGGCTCAGCAACAGGCTATACTTGATGAACTTTCAATGCCTGAAAAAATAGCGATTTTGTTAATTCAGTTGGGAGAGGATTTAACCGCTCAGATTTTTTCGTATATGGATGTAAATTCTATTACTGAAATATCAAAATATATTGCTACCGCAAAAGCTATAGATAAAGCGATTGCCGCTGCCGTATTGGAAGAGTTTTATGTAATATTTCAGTCTAACCAGTATATTGCAAGCGGTGGTCTTGAATATGCTAAAGAAATTCTTTACAAGGCGCTTGGACCGGAAGAAGCGAAAAAAGTGCTTGACAAGCTTGCCAAATCCCTTCAAAGTGAACAGACTTTCGGATTTTTACAAAAAGTAAAGCCTCAGCAGCTTGCGGATTTTATTGTTAACGAACATCCTCAGACAATCGCACTTATTTTGGCACATATGGACCCTACAAGTGCGGCTGAAACTCTTAGTTATTTCCCTGATGAAGTAAGGGCTGAAGTATTAATTAGAATGAGTAATCTTGGTGACATTTCACCTCAGGTTATTAAAAAGGTATCGGCAATACTTGAAACTAAACTCGAAGCCCTTACAGGTTATAAAGTGGAAATTGGCGGAGTTAGATTCGTTGCGGAAATATTCAATAGACTCGGACAAAAAGCCGCCAAATCCACACTTAAGTTTATCGAACAGGTCAATAACGAACTTGCCGAAGAAATTAAAGAAAAAATGTTTACATTCGAAGATATTCTTAAACTTGACAATAACGCAATTCGTGAAATTTTAAAAGAAGCAGACAAAAATCAGCTTATGATCGCTCTAAAAGGTGCGCCTGAGGAACTTAAAGAGAAATTCCTTGCAAATATGTCACAACGTGCCGCTCAGGCGTTTGAAGAAGAGATGCAGTTTTTAGGACCTGTAAAGGTTAAAGATGTAGAAGCTGCTCAAAGAAGCATCGTAGAAATCGTTCAAAAACTTGCTGAAGAAGGCAAAGTATCAATAGGTGCGGAGGAAGAAGTAATTGAGTAGAATAGTAAACGGCGAAGCTGTGGAAAAGCATATCATTAATCAGTATACGTTTAAAAGTTTTGACGAAAATGAATCAAACAAAGTAAATCAGTGCGTAAATGAAACACAGGAACAAAATGTCCAGTCAAACATCTCCGTTGAAAATCAAAACCAGTCGGCTTCAAGCAATAATGAAGTAATAGAAAAATTGCTTCAAAAAATCGAAGAATTAAGCAATAATATCGTAAACATTCAAACAAAGTTCGAACAGCAGCTTAATGAATGTAAACAGCAGATTGAAATTGAAAAAAGCAAAGCCTATGAAGAAGGTTACAAAAAAGGCAAAGAAGAAGCCGCTAATGAAATAAATGAACAACTGCAAGAAAAACTTGAATTGTTGCAGGCTTCTATTGAAAAAGTCGATCGTATCAATGAACTTTTTGAAGAAAAAATACTTTCAATTGAAAAAGAGTTAATTTCAGTAGCACTTGACATTGCCAAGGAAGTAATTCAAAAAGAGGTTAGTGAAAATTCAAAAGAAATTGCGTATAATCTTGCAAAATCACTGATGGAAGACATAAAAGACGCTACAAAAATACAGATAAAAGTGAATCCTAAAGACGCCAAATATCTTAAAGAGCAGAACCTGCAAAATGTGGAAATTATAGAAGATGAAGCCGTTAAAGAAGGCGGTGTTGTCATATTAAGCGATATCGGAAATATCGATGCACAGATATTACAGAGATTTAAAGCGATAAAAGAAGCGGTATTAGAAGGGCATGAATAAATTTTAAAAATATAGAATTGAGAATGGAGAATTAATAATGCAGAGCATTGTAAGCGAAAAGTTGAATGTGAAAAATTTAAGTTTAACCGAATTAAACAAATTATCTGAAGATATAAGAAAAAGAATTTTGGAAGTTGTTTCGGCAAAAGGCGGGCATTTAAGCTCAACCCTCGGTGCTGTGGAACTTATAATTGCCATGCATTATGTGTTTGATGTTGAAAAAGACCCTTTTATATTTGATGTTTCGCACCAGGCTTATGCACACAAACTTTTAACCGGTAGATGGAAGGAATTTGAAACTCTCAGGCAGTTTGGCGGTATAAGCGGTTATACGAAACCGAGTGAAAGCAAATATGACTATTTCAGTGCCGGTCATTCTTCAACTTCAATATCCATAGCCGTTGGAGCCGCAAAAGCCATAAAACTTAAAAATGAAGACAGGATTCCGGTAGTGTTAATAGGTGACGGGGCTATGAGTGCCGGAATGGTGTATGAAGCGTTAAATGAGCTTGGATTTAGAAAATATCCTGTCGTTATTATTTTAAACGATAACGAAATGAGTATAGGAAAACCCATCGGGGCGTTAAGTAAATACCTTACAAGACTTAAAGCCGGAAAATTATATCAGGGGTTTAAAGAAAAATTTAAAAAGTTCCTTGATTCTGCTCCTAAAGACGTTAAATACATGGCCAAAAAAGTTGAAGAGATGTTTAGTGTGCACGGGGTGTTTTTTGAAGAGATGGGACTTGAATACATCGGTCCGATAGACGGGCATAATATCGAAGAAATAATTGAAACGCTGGAAGTTGCCAAAAACCTTAAAAAGCCTGTAATAGTTCATGCAAAAACAATAAAAGGTAAGGGATATAAGCAGGCGGAAGGTTATTACGAGCATTGGCACGGGGTTGGTCCTTTTGATTTAAAAACCGGAAAACCTTTAAAAAGTTCATCACTCAGCGCTACAAAGGTATATTCGAATAAACTTTTAGAACTTGCTAAAAATGACGAAAAAATTGTAGGGGTAACCGCAGCAATGCCGAGCGGAACAGGAATGAAAGAACTTATGAAAGAGTTTCCGGAAAGATTTTGGGATGTGGGTATTGCGGAACAGCATGCCGTAACTTCAATGGCACCCCTTGCAAAAGAGGGCTTTATTCCTTTTGTCGCTATATATTCCACTTTTTTACAAAGAGGGTATGATCAGGTGATCCACGATGTGTGCCTTGATAATTATCCGGTAAGATTTGCAATTGACAGGGCTGGAATAGTCGGAGCGGATGGGGAAACTCATCAGGGTGTGTTTGATGTAGGGTATTTGAGAATACTCCCAAATATGACTCTTTTTGCGCCGAGAGATTTTAGCACATTGGAAAAAGCCGTGGAATTTGCGTATCAATATAACAAGGGGCCTTGTGCGTTCAGATATCCAAGAGGGGCGTTTAATCTTGAAGATGGCATTTTTAAATCTAAGGAATTCGAACTTGGCAAAGGTGAAATTCTGATTGACAATGGTAAAATAATGCTAATAGCATATGGAAACGGGGTTGGAAAAGCATACAACGTTCATAAAATCTTAAAACAAAAAGGCGTTGATACCGGACTTATTGACTTAAGATTTGTAAAACCTTTTGATGAGAATCTTTTAAAAAGTCTCAAAGCCAAAAAATGGTATGTAATCAGCGATAATGCAAAAGAGGGCGGAATAGGGGAAATGCTTAGCGATTTTGTAAACAAAAACGGCTTGGATGTTGAAGTTAGAAGTTTTGAATATCCCGATAAATTTATACCGCACGGAGATGTAAAAAGCGTAGAAAAATTATTAAAAGTTGATGAAGAAAGCATTGCTGAAATTATAAGGTCGGAAAATGCCTAAAGCGGTATTTGGAGGAGGGTGTTTTTGGTGTCTTGATGCTGTTTTTAGGAGAGTGGAGGGTGTGAAAAATATAATTGTCGGATATGCGGGCGGCAGGCGTCCGAACCCGAATTACGAGCAGGTGTGCACCGGAGTTACGGGACATGCCGAAGTGATTGAAATAGAATATGATGAAAATATTGTAAATTATGACGAGCTGTTGGATGTTTTTTTTAAAATTCACGATCCCACGCAGTTAAACCGCCAGGGAAACGACATTGGAACACAATACAGATCTATAATTTTATATATCGATGAAACCCAAAGAAAATCGGCCTTAAAAAAAATTGATGAACTTAAAAACAATGGTATTAATGTAGTTACTGAAGTTAAAAAACTTGAAAAATTTTATCCTGCTGAAGAGTATCACCAAAACTATTTTGCAAAAAACCCGAATCAACCCTATTGTATGTATGTTGTGGCACCGAAAGTTGAAAAATTTTTAAAGATAAAAAATGAAAAAAGAAAAAATTAAAGAATTTAAAGAAGAAATTTCCTATATCAAAATTAATGAAAACGGCTTTGTCGTTATAGATAAAGAAAATAGGGTTTATGTTTTTGATAAAAATTTTAAGTTAATAAACGGCTTTAAAATAAAACTTCCTCCAAATAAACCTTCCGAAAACGGAATAGATGTTGATGAGGGGTTTAACTATCTTTTGCTTGCTTCTCCCGGAAGTCCGCTTACGCTTTGGGATATAAAAAACAAAAAACTGATCGACAAATATGAATGGCACAAGGGAGATGTATTAAGTGTTGCTTTTGGGAACGGATATTTTGCAAGTGGCGGGGTTGACGGAAAAATCTTTTTATACTCATTAGATTTTTTTAAAATGGTTTCAAAAGCAGCCAGACATAAAGACTTCATAAGTGACATAACTTTTGGTGAAGATGAAATTTATGCCACAAGTTATGATAAAAGTGTTTTATTTATAAATCAGTTTTCATTTAAAAAAACAGCCAGGTATCTGCATCTGAAAAAAGCCGTTAAAATTAATAACACTGATTTTTTAATCAGTGCTTCCGAGTATGCTGATATTATAAAATGGGATAAGGATACGAAAGAGAGAAAAGACAGATTTGATTTATATGATGAATTCAGAGATTTTTACATTTATGAAAATTATGTTTTTATTGCTGTAAAAAACAAGATTGTTTTATATGATTTGGAAAAAGAAGTTTTAATTAATGAAAAATTTTTTGAAATTGACGCCGATAAAATTGCCGTTTTTAATGACAGGCTTTATTTTTCAAAAGAGAATGTTTTGGAATGTGTCGAATTGTGTGACGAGGTGGAATTTCTTGATTTAATACTAAAAGAAGATTATAAAAAAGCCTATGAAATGGTGATGTTAAACCCTTTTTTGAAAAAGACTAAAAGTTTTGAAAAACTTGAATTTTTATATAAAAGCAGTTTAAAAAAAGCGGTTAAATATTTGGAAAGCGGTTTGAAGGCAAAAGCGATTGAGGTTTTAAAGCCTTTTATGAATGTGTTTGAAAAAAGGGAAGAAGTTACAAAAACAATATCCCACTTTGAAAATATAATCAAATTTAAAAAGGCATATGAAAACAGAAACCTTGCACTTTTTTATCAGCTTGCAAATAAATATGAGCTTTTAAAAAACACAAAATATTATAAACTCATTGAAAAAGAGTGGGAACTTAAATTTGAAAAAGCCAAAAACCTTGCGATAGAAGGCAGGGTCAGCGAAGCTAAGGAAATATTAAAAGATTTTTTAAGCGTAAGTGAAAAACTTCTTCTGATTGAGCTGCTTTTAAAAGAAGCGGAACTTTTCAGAATTTTAAGGGAAAAAATAGCAAAAAAAGATTTTAAAGGTTTTTTTGCGATAATCAAGGAACATCCGGAACTTAAAAATTCAAAAGAGTATAAAGCTGTAGAGGAATACGCACAAAGACTATATGCCCTTGCCTTAAAAGCTTTTGAAGAAGAAAATTTTAATTACGTATTAAAAGCGGCCGCAATTCTTGAGGATATTGAAGGTTATGAATTAAAAGCAAAAGAGCTAACTCAGCGTGCACAAATAGCCCTTGAATTTTTAAGAATTTTTGGTGAGGACAAAAACAGGGCATTTGAACTTGTTGAAAAGTATCCGTTTTTAAAACGGCTGAAAGTATATAAAATATATGAGGAAAAATGGCACAAAAGGTTAAAAACGGCGGAAAAAGAAGCGTTTGAAGGCAAAATAAAATCGGCTTTAAACACTCTTAAAGAATATGAAAATATTCAAATAAAAAGACCGAGAATCAAAAATATGCTAAAAAGCGCCTATTTGAACTATATTAAAAAATCACATGATAAAAATGCAATCGATAAATATTTGAAAATATTTGGTAAAGATGATGAAATCGCTAAAATTACCTCATAAATTTGAGAAAGAACCTTTTTCTTTGGTGTTATCGGGTGGAGGGGCGTTGGGTTATGCTCATTTGCCAATAATAAAAATGTTAAACGAAAAAGGTATAAAACCTGCTGAAACAATAGGCACCAGTATGGGTGCGATTTTTTCAGCGTTTATGGCTATTGGTTTAAATCCTGATGAAATTGAAAAAATTTTTTTAAAGAATCATTCATATTTTAAATGGTTAAGACTTTCTTTAAAAGAAAGCCTTATAAGCTTACAAAAAATTAAAATTTTGCTTGAACAAATTTTCGGAAATCAAAAAATCAAACAAACTAAAATCCCTCTTAAAATAGTTTCATATAATCTAAATAAACATAAATGTCATATTTTTGATAAAGAAACTTATATAAAAGACGCAATACTTGCTTCAATTGCAATTCCGGGAATATTTGAAGATGTGATTATAGGTGATACATGGTTTGCAGATGGGTGTCTTTGTGAAAATTTACCAGTTTCTTTTGCTGATGAGAAATTAATTATGGCTGTCAATGTTTTAGAAGGAATGGAATTAGAAAGTTTGAAAAATATTAATATATTTAAAAAATTAGAAATATTTGCGAGAATATTGATAAACAATAACTCCATTTGTGATTTAAAACTCCAACAAAACAAAGATGTTTTTTTAATAACACCGGAAAAAAATAATTTTAATATATATGATTTTGATAAATTTGATCAAATTAAAAGAATAAATTTATCAGGAAATTGGTTAGATAGAAAAAAATAGAGATTTTTTAAATGGTACCGGCGGTGGGACTCGAACCCACATGAGCAGAGCTCATCGGATTTTGAGTCCGACGCGTCTACCAGTTCCGCCACGCCGGCTTGGATTGGAATTATAACTACAATTTAATTAATTTTCAAGAATTGTTTGATACGATTAATGTAGAAAAAAAGAAAAAAAGAACTTATTTGTTTAAAAGTTCTTTTAATTTTTTACCAACTTTGAATTTAACTGATTTAGTTTCAGGGATTTTTACTTCTCTGTTTGTTCCAGGAACTCTTGCTACTCTTGGAGCTCTTGTTACAACTTCAAAACTACCAAATCCGATAAAGCTAACTTTTTTACCAGCTTTAAGTGCTTCTTCCATTGCTTCAATTGTTGCATCGATAACTGCGTTTACATCTTTTTTGCTAAGACCTGACTTTTCTGCTACTGCTGCGATTAATTCAGACTTTTTCATTTTTCCTCCTTTTTAGTTGGCTACAAAAAATTTTACTCTTTTTTTTTACCAAAAATCAAGTGTTTTGGGCATTTTTTGCTATAATTTTGTTAAAAAAGGTAAAAAATGAACGCTTGTGAGCTACCAAGCACTAAAAAAACCGAAAAAAAACTATGTGAAATACTGAAAAACGCTAAAACTATCGTTGTAGTAGGACTCTCTCCAAAAGAACACAGAGCTTCAAATCAGGTTGCAAAATATATGCAAGAAAATGGTTACAAAATAATTCCTGTATATCCAAGAGAAGAGACAATTCTTGGTGAAAAAGTTTATAGAAGCCTTGATGAAATTGATTTTGAAGTAGATATTGTCGATATTTTTAGACGTGGTGAAGATACGCCTCCGATAGTTGAAAAAGCTGTAAAAATGCCCGGAATTAAATGCGTGTTTTTGCAAGAAGGTGTAGTTAATGAAAAATCAAAAGAAATTGCCGAAAATGCAGGTGTGTATTACGTGGAAGACAGATGTATAATGGTTGATCATATTAGATGTAAAAATGAAGGACTTTTATGATACCTTTTGAAGATATTAAAAAAGCACACGAGAGAATAAAAAATGTAGTTTATAAAACCCCGTTTGCCTATGCGCCTATTCTTTCTCAAAAAGTAGGAAACGAAATATATTTAAAAAAAGAAAACCTACAAATTACAGGGGCATTTAAATTAAGGGGTGCTTTTAACAGAATTGCATCAATTCCCGAAGAGAAAAGAAAAAAAGGCGTTATTGCCGCAAGTGCCGGAAATCATGCACAGGGTGTTGCTTTTAGTGCAAATTATTTTAATATTCCTGCGATAATTGTTATGCCAGAAGCTACACCTCTTACAAAAGTAACCGGAGTAAAAGAATATGGTGGTGAAGTTGTTTTGGCAGGAAACAATTATGATGAAGCATATGAATATGCAGTTCAACTTGCCGAGGAAAAAGGGCTTGAATTTATTCATCCTTTTGCTGATGATGAGGTAATAGCAGGACAAGGGACAATCGGGATCGAAATGCTTGAGCAGGTTCCGGATCTTGATTATATAATCGTTCCAATAGGTGGTGGGGGACTTATAAGCGGTATTGCAAGTGCCGCTAAGCAGATAAATCCACATATTAAGGTTATAGGTGTTACAGCTGAAGGTGCTCCTGCTATGAGACTGAGCTTCTTAAGCGGAAGCGTTCAGGATACAACGTTTGTAAAAACAATAGCTGATGGTATTGCGGTTAGGGATACAAATCCAAAAATGTATAAACTAATAAAAGAAGTGGTGGATGATATTGTAGAAGTTGATGATGAAGAAATAGCAAACGCAATTTTATTTTTAATGGAAAGACAAAAAGTCGTGGTAGAAGGTGCGGGGGCTGTTGGAGTGGCTGCACTTTTACATCACAAAATTAAATTTACCGCTCCTAAAAAAGTCGGAGTAGTTCTTAGCGGCGGAAATATTGACGTAACTATGATTAATTTGATTATTGAAAAAGGTTTATTGAAATCTCACAGAAAAATGAAACTTATTATTACTCTTGTGGATAAACCGGGGGCACTTCAGAAATTAACGGAAATATTGGCTGCGGAAAAAGCGAATATTGTTCAAATAGGTTATGACAGAACGGATCTGAATCTGGCAATTGGTGATGCAAACGTAACAATAGCTCTTGAAACAAGAGGACTTGAACATCAAGAAGCTATAAAAAGAGCTCTTCATAAAAACGGATATAAATTTGTAGTTGAGTAGGTTTATTAATAATTAGTGAAGTGAGTAGGTTGTGAAGTTTAGAAGGTAATATATATTATAAAAAGGAGAATTAATGAGTAAATATGAAGTGGTGATAGGTCTTGAAGTTCATGTTCAGTTAAATACGAAAACCAAAATTTTCTGTAATTGCGCTACAAGTTTTGGCGATGAGCCTAATACAAATACATGTCCTACATGTCTTGGACTTCCTGGTGCGCTTCCGGTTTTAAACAAAGAAGCGGTAAGAAAAGCAGTGATGTTCGGAAAAGCTGTTAATGCCGAGATTAACAAAAAATCTATTTTTGCAAGAAAAAACTATTTTTATCCAGACCTTCCAAAAGGGTATCAGATAAGCCAGTTTGAAATTCCAATCGTAGGTAAAGGATACCTTGAAATAGAAGTAAATGGCGAAAAGAAAAAAATAGGAATAACAAGAGCGCATCTTGAAGAGGATGCGGGGAAAAATATGCATGAGGGTGATCATTCAAAAGTTGATTTAAACAGAGCCGGAACACCTCTTCTTGAAATAGTGAGTGAACCTGATATGAGAAGCAGTGACGAAGCGATAGCTTATCTAAAAAAACTGCATGCAATCGTGAAATATCTTGGAATTAGTGATGCAAATATGCAAGAAGGCTCTTTCAGATGCGACGCAAACGTTTCAGTAAGACCTAAAGGTCAAAAAGAGTTCGGAACAAGGGTTGAAATTAAAAACATAAACTCATTCAGATTTATTAAACAGGCAATTGAATACGAAATTGAAAGACATATTGAAGCGTATGAATATGACGAATATGAAGATGAAATAGTTCAGGAAACGAGACTTTTTGATTCAAAAACAGGTGAAACAAGAAGTATGAGAGGTAAAGAAGAATCGGCCGACTATAGATACTTTCCGGATCCGGATCTGCTTCCGCTTGTGGTTCCTGATGAATTTTTTGATATTGAAATTCCTGAATTACCTGATGAGAAAAAAGAAAGATACATGAAAGAATTCGGTCTTAAAGAATATGATGCTGGTGTTCTTACAGCAGAACCTGAACTTGCATCTTATTTTGAAGATTTGGTTGCAAAAGGGTGTGAACCAGTAATGGCAAACAACTGGCTGGCGGTTGAGCTTTTGGGAAGACTTAACAAAGCCGGACTTTCAATTGAAACCTCGCCTGTTAGCAGTGAAAAACTGGCTCTTTTAATTTTAAGAATAAAAGATAACACAATCAGCGGTGCCGGCGGTAAAAAAGTTCTTGATCTGTTAATGGAAGAAGATATAGAGGTTGATATTGCAATTGACAAACTTGGATTAAAACAGGTAAGTGACGAGGGAGCTATTGAAAAAATGGTTGATGAAATATTAGCTGCAAACGAAGATAAAGTAGCTGAATATAAAGCCGGAAAAGAAAAACTTTTCGGATTTTTTGTAGGTCAGGTTATGAAAGCTAGCCGTGGTAAAGCCAACCCTCAGGTTGTAAACAAAATACTAAAAAGTAAGCTATCTTGAAGATAAAAGAATATATTATAAAAGCTCTTGTAGCTTTTGCCTTTTATCTTGATAGTAATGTTAAATATAAAAAGGTAAAAGGCTTTTTTAGAAGATTAATGAATGATGATGATTATACTCCTAAAAAAATCTTTGACTTTTTTATGCTTTTTTTGGTTATTACCAGTGTCGGTATTCTTCTTTATGATATAAAGCATGAACTCAACCCATGGCTTGAGGATTTTGATTTTTACATTGTTACTATGATTTTTGCCGTGGAATATGTAATAAGGCTGTGGGTATATAACGACACACATAAAATAATTTTGGAAGAATATGAAGAGTCAACTTTTTTAGAAAGGGAATTTTCTCTTAAAAATGTTATAAAAAAAGCTTTGTTAAAAAAATGGGAATATATAAAATCTCCATTTGCAATTATTGACTTTTTAGCAATTCTTCCGGGATTTAGATCTTTAAGAATTCTTAGAATTTTCGTAATTTTCAGACTTTTCAAGGTGTTAAGATATACAAAAAGCATTAATACGTTTTTAGAAGTTCTTGCAAATAAAAAATTTGAACTTACGATATTATTATTAGCCGTAGGTTTTGTAACATTTATAGGTGGTGCAGTAATTTATGTATTTGAGGCACATACAAACCCAAAAATAGATACGATTTTTGATGCGATATACTGGTCTTTAATAACGATTTCAACAGTCGGATACGGAGATATTACCCCTATTACGGAAGAGGGTAAAGTTCTTACGATGTTTTTGATTGTTGTAGGTATCGGTTTTATCTCATTCTCCACTTCAATCATTGCTTCAGCTTTTACCGAAAAACTTCAAGAACTTAAAGCTGACAGGATATTTAGAACAATAAAACATATGAATGATGTGTATCTAATATGCGGATATTCAAATGAAGCTGAAATACTTGCTGAAAGATTTAAAAAAGACAATGTGGATTTTGTTATAGTTGATATGGATGAGGACAGGGTTCAAAAATCTTCAATGAAAGGATATATTACATTAAAAGGTGATATTACTCAAAAAACTTTTTTGCAGGTTTTGGATTTTAATAAAATATCTAAAATTTTTGTTTTAACTAACAATGATATAAGTAATTCTTTTATTGTGTTAAGTGTAAAAGCATATAGTAAAGGTGCAGAAATTATAGCACTTGCAAATGATGAGAGAAATGTTAGTAAAATAAAAAAAGCGGGTGCTGATTATGTGGTTGTCCCATCAACCGTTACGGCTTTGCTTACTGCGGAATATATAGGTAATCCTATTACTTTTGAGGTAATTGACGCAATTTTAACCGAGAAAAGAAATGCAATCATTGATGAAATAATTGTAATTAAAGATTCAATACTTGATGGCAAACTGGTTGGTGAAATAGATTTTGACAGGTATAAAATAATTCTTTTTGGTGTTCTTAAAAGAAGTGAATCTCCACTTTTAAATGAAACGCTTCAGATTGAAAAGGGGCATTTTTATTTTAATCCACCTTTTGATTTGAAGCTGGAAGAGGGTGATATTTTGGTTGTAATGGGTTATAGTGTAAGTGTTAATTATTTCAAATACCAAATAGAAAGAAGTAGTATATGAGAATAGCAATTTTTGGATTTGACGATTTTGGTGAAAGGGTAGCGAGATTTCTTAATAAAAAAGATTTAATTATTGTTGTATTAGATGATAAAGAAGAGGCAAGGGCGAGAGAAAAACTTTATGATGTAATAAAACTTCATAATATTGATGATGATGAAATAGGAAAAATTGAAGAGTTTGATATAGCAATTGCCGTATTGCACGATGAAGACAAAAATTTGTTTTTATGTTTGACTTTAAGGGATTTGTTTCCTGATAAAAAAATCATTGCAAAAGTTGCAGATAAAGACAACGAATATAAATATAAACTGGCAGGCGTCAGTAAAATGATAAATCCGTTTGAAGTAACTGCTAACAGAATTATGACAATTCTTAAAAAACCGCTAACCCTTAAAGTTATTGAAGAAATAATTTTTCAGGATAATAAACTTTCATTTGCTGAAATAGTAATACCCGCAAATTCTTTTTTAGACGGCAAATATATTAAAGATGTATTTAAAGATATATCGGCCCTTTATAATTTATTAATTATTGGTATAGTGGATAAGGAAATATCTGAAAATGTTCAGTTTGTAACAAAAGGATTTAATCATAAAATTGATGAAGGTGATATTTTGGTGGTAGTGGGTGATATAGATGAAATTGAAAGATTTAAAGAGGATTTGCGTAATCTTCATGGAGGTAAAAAATGATTTCGGTTATTGGGGCTGGTGCATGGGGTAGTGCATTGTATTTGGCAATAAAACAGAAAGTTAAAAATGCCGTTATAACTTCCAGAAGAAAAAGAAATATTGAAGGATTTGTAAGTTTAGAAGAAGCACTCAAAAATGAATATATTTTAATTGTGATAGCAGCTCAATCCATTAAAGAATTTTTAACAAAAGTTGATTTAAATGATAAAAAGATTCTTGTAGCAAGTAAGGGTATCGATAATGAAAAACTTAAATTTTTAAATGAAATATTTGAAGAATATGTTGATTCTAAAAACCTTGCTTTTATATCAGGCCCTTCATTTGCGAAAGAGGTAAAAGAAAGCAAGCCCACTGCATTGGTTATCGCTTCAAAAAACATTGAATTGGCCGAAGAGTTTAAAAACTTTTTTCCTTCGTTTTTAAAAATATATACCGATGATGACGTAGAAGGTGTTGAGGTTGCCGGGGCATATAAAAATGTAATTGCAATAGCAAGTGGTATTTGTGAAGGGTTAAATTTAGGTAAAAACGCCAAAGCCGCACTTTTAGCCAGAGGACTTGTGGAAATGGACAGGTTTGGGGAATTTTTTGGTGCTAAAAAAGATACGTTTTTAGGAGTTGCGGGTGCGGGGGATCTGTTTTTAACGGCAAATTCCACAATGAGTAGAAATTATAGAGTCGGGCTGAATCTGGCAAAAGGTATGATGCTTGATGATATATTAAATGAGCTTGGTGAAGTTGCTGAAGGTGTTTATACTACAAAAGCAATATACGAACTATCCAATAAACATAATATTTATACGCCTATAGCAGAGGAAGTTTACAGAATTATATATGAAAGTAAAAAACCTATCCATTCACTTCAAGATTTGTTAGGTTAACCCAAAAAGGGAAAGAAGTATAATTATTTTGCTTTTTTTACCGCACCTGCAACGATTGAAAGCATAAGTCCTGTTGCAATTACACACATTGCAATAGCTATAAATCCGCTAAATCCCATTTTTTCTCCTTTTTTTGGTTTGGATTATTATAACAAATTATGTGAATATGTGAATAAAATTTGTTAAAATTTAGATAAAAAAGTGAAAAAGATGAGGCTTGATCAGTATTTGGTAACAAATGAATATACATTTAGCAGGAATAAAGCACAGGAAATAATAAAGAACGGATACGTAAAGGTTAATGAAAAAATAATTAAAAAGCCTTCATTTAAATTATCTGAAAAAGATAATGTTGAAATTTTAAAAGATGAAAAATATGTTTCAAGAGCGGCTTATAAATTAAAAAATTATTTGGAAAAATATGACATAAACTTTAAAAATAAATTGGTTCTTGACATTGGGGCTAGCACAGGGGGGTTTACGCAGGTAGCTTTGGAAAAAGGTGCAGAGAAAATAGTCAGTGTTGACGTGGGAGATAATCAGCTGCATTTTACATTAAGGGAGAATACTAAAATAGAGCTTTATGAAAATACCGATATCAGGGATTTTACATATGATAAAAGGTTTGATGTAATAGTAAGTGATGTGAGCTTTATTTCGCTCCTTAAAATTATTGACAAAATTGATGAACTTTCAATGGGAGATATTATTTTACTTTTTAAACCCCAGTTTGAAGTCGGAAGAGATGTAAAAAGGGATAAAAAAGGCGTTGTAACAGACAAATCGGCTATACTTAAAGCTAGAAGCAATTTTGAAAATGAGTGTAAGAAACTAGGATGGAAACTTGTAAGAAGTGAAGAATCAAGTATTAAAGGAAAAGAAGGCAATATAGAGTATATATATCATTTTAAAAAAGTTTGATATAATCGCACAAAAAAGGTCTGTTTTGATAAAAAGGTATCCTACTCGTAAAATTAAAGTCGGAAATGTGGAAATAGGAGGTGATGCTCCAATTTCTGTTCAGTCAATGACTTATTCTAAAACCAAAGATATTGAAAATACACTTGATCAGATTAACAGATTGTATTTTGCAGGTGCGGATATTGTAAGGGTTGCGGTTTTGGATGAAGAAGACGCTAATGCACTTAAAGAGATTAAACAAAAATCGCCGCTTCCTATAGTGGCGGATATTCATTTTAATTATAGACTTGGATTAAAAGCGGCCGAAGTCGTAGATGGACTTAGAATCAATCCCGGAAACATAGGCGGTAAAGATAGAGTAAAGGCAATAGTCGATGCCTGTAAAGCCAGAAACATTCCTATAAGAATAGGTGTGAATGCTGGAAGTTTGGAAGAACATCTTGAAAAAAAATACGGACAAAGCCCAAAAGCGATGGTCGAATCGGCTCTTTGGCATATTAAATTTTTGGAAGATTTGGATTTTACTGATATAAAAGTATCACTTAAAGCAAGTGATGTTCAAAGAACCGTGGAAGCATACAGGATGCTAAGGCCACTTGTCAATTATCCTTTTCATTTAGGTGTAACAGAAGCCGGAACGAAATTTCATGCCACAATTAAAAGTGCTGCAGCTTTTGGTGCCTTACTGCTTGAGGGAATAGGCGATACTCTCAGGGTTTCTATAACGGGAGAACTTGAAGAAGAGATAAAAGTAGGAAAAGCCATACTTAAAGATTTGGGGCTAATAAAAGAAGGTGTTAATATAATCTCATGTCCTACATGCGGACGGATCGAGGTTGATTTGCCTCCAATTGTCGAGGCTGTAGAAGAAGCTACTAAAAATATTAAAAAACCTTTGAACCTTGCCGTAATGGGATGTGTTGTAAATGCAATAGGTGAGGCAAAAGAAGCAGATGTTGCCATTGCTTGTGGTAAAGGATACGGGCTTATTATTAAAAAGGGCGAAATAATAGGAAAATACAAAGAAAATGAACTTCTTGAGAGATTTTTAGACGAAGTAAAAAAGGAGAGCGAATGAGTGCTGAAATGATGATATATATAATTGGTGCTTCTATTTTTTCAATGGCGTTTATATTTATGTTTATGCTGCTAAGAAAAATTGAAATTACAGAAGAGAGAATATTAAAAATTTTAGGTGAGCATGCAGAGGAGATTAAACAAGCTAAAGATGATGAAGAGCTTAAAAAATTAATCAGAGCTCTTCCTAAAAAGAAAAGAACTAAGTTAAAAACTCTATTTGAATCTCAGGATTTACAAGATGCAATAAAGCATATTAAAAAGCATATATTAAAGGTTAATCACGAAGAAAATTCAGACGTAAATCAGGATTAGCCAAAACTTCCTCAATAACTATTTCAAAATCCTCTTTAGCGTTTTCAAGCATTTTGAATTTTTCTTCGTTTTCCGATAAAATAACACCTATATCAATAGGGTTTTTTGTAGCTTTAAGATGTTCAATCAGTTCATTATCATCGGTTTGTATATATATACTTCTG
Source organism: Nautilia lithotrophica (assembly GCF_054656815.1). NCBI lineage: Bacteria > Pseudomonadati > Campylobacterota > Epsilonproteobacteria > Nautiliales > Nautiliaceae > Nautilia > Nautilia lithotrophica. The sequence continues at coordinate 381,913 of NZ_BAAHXN010000001.1, read as the reverse complement.
TATTGCAGTGTAGCAAGAGAATCTTTGTAAGGATAAGTGATTTTTAAAATCATTAAAAACCTTTTTTATATAATTTTAACATAAAAGGATAAAATATTGGAACTTTATAATTTGGATATTGAAAGAGGGATATTAAGCGCCATTTTGTTTGACGGGAAAATATATGAAGATGTGGCTTCTATATTAAAACCCCACGATTTTTACCTTCCTTTTCATCAAAACCTTTTTGCCGCAATGGAAGAACTTTATAAAAAAGATTATCCAATTGATGAAATATTTTTAAAAGATCATTTAATAAAACAGAACAAATTTGACGAAGAACTTTTTCTTGAAATTTTGGGGACGGCTCCTATTGAAGCCGTAGAAGCGTATGCAAGGGAAATAAAAGACCTGGCCGTTAAAAGGGAACTTATACATCTTTCAAACGAGATTAAAAAAACCGTTCTTGAAGAAGATAAAAAAGCAATTGAAGAAGTGGAAGAGATACAGGGAAAACTTTTCAGTATCGCAACTTCAAACCTTGCAGGTGATTTTAAAGAATCTGAAACTATTATAAACGACACGCTTGAATATATTAAAACACAGGTGAGCAAACAAAATAAAATAGTAACGGGCCTTGATACCGGATTTGTTGAACTAAACAGAATGACAAGCGGTTTTGGTGAGGGGGATTTGATAATTCTTGCGGCAAGGCCTTCTATGGGTAAAACAGCACTCGCACTTAATCTTGCCTTAAACGTTTTAAAACAGGACAAGGGGGTTGCCATATTTTCTCTTGAAATGCCGGCCGAACAGCTAATGCTTAGAATGCTTAGTGCAGCCGGAAAAATCCCTCTTCAGGATTTAAGAAGGGGAAATCTTGATGATAACGAATGGAGTAAACTTACAGCCGTTGCGGACGAGCTGAGTGAAAAGCCTCTTTTTGTGGATGATGAGGGAAACGTAAACATACATACGATAAGGGCTAAGCTTAGAAAACTTAAAATTCAAAATCCAGACCTCTCCCTTGCAATAGTTGATTATCTTCAGCTGATAAGTTCAGACCAGAGGGAAAGACATCTCGCCATTGCGGAAATAAGCCGAAGTTTAAAACTTCTTGCAAGGGAGCTTCAAATACCGATCATCGCCCTATCTCAGCTTAACCGCTCACTTGAAAGCCGTCCGAATAAAAGACCGATGCTAAGTGATTTGAGGGAATCGGGTGCCATAGAGCAGGATGCAGATATAATTATGTTTATCTACAGGGATGACGTGTATAAAGCGATGGAGGCTAAACAGAAGCAAAAAGAAGCGCTTGAAAAAGGTAAAGCCGTCGAAATTGACTTTCAAGAAAAAGAAGTTGAAGAAGCAGAAATAATTATTGGAAAACAGAGAAACGGACCTACTGGCACCGTTGAGATGCTGTTTCACAAAAAATACACGCTTTTTACCGACAAGGTGAGTGAAGTGCAGGAAATCCAGATGAGCGAGGCACAGATAGATATACCTTCCATTTAAGAGTGAAAAATGTAAAATGAAAAGTGAAAAGATAAGTCAGTTTTATAAAATTTATTATTATTTAAAAACCTTTTTTAATGACAATAAAATAATTATTTTAATTTTTTTCCTTCTGTTTTTTGTCAGGTTTCAGCTTTCTTTTTTGAATTATCTTGATTTCAGGTATGATAAATTCAAAGAAGTGGATGTAAAAGTTGTTAATCAGTATAAAAAAGAAGGAAAACGGGGTGAATATTTTGTATTGAAGCTGAAAAACAGAGATTTGACTTTTTACACCACCTCAAAAGAGGATTTAAAAAACCTCTTAAATGAAAATTTAAAACTTACCATTATAACTTCCAATGTTACTTTTAAAGATTATCTTTTTACGTTTTACGCGCCGGGGTTTAACATAAAACTTTTACCCGTCGCTGCGGTTGACGAATTTATAGAAAAGCAGCATTCGGACATTAGAATGACTAACATATACAAAGCGCTTTTTTTTGGTGAAAGTATCGATTATAAAACAAGGCAGGAGTTAAGCACCCTTGGCATTTCGCATCTTATTGCCCTAAGCGGTCTTCATCTTGGGTTTATATCATTGTTTTTGTATCTGGTTTTTACGCCCGTTTATAAAGTTTTTCAAAAAAGATTTCCATACCGCAACCGATTTGTTGATCTGGCGGTTTTGATATTTGTGATAGAATTTGTTTATCTGTATATAACAGGGTTTCCTCCGTCTTTAATCAGGGCTTATGTTTTGGAAATAGTGGTTTTTTTGTATGCATATAATCTGCAAAATCCTTTTTCGCTTAAGGTTTTGGGCGTCGTTTTTCTTTTTTCGCTGCTGATATTTGGGCAAAAAGTTTTCAGTATAGGGTATTTTTTAAGTATTACCGGCGTTTTTTACATATATCTTTTTTTCAGGTATTACAGGCCTACTTTTTTGAATTCACTGCTTTTAAGTTTTTATATGTTTTGTGTGATGTTTATAATTTCCCATTCGTTTTTCGGCAATTTTAACCCGTATCAGTTTTTATCGCCCTTTGTAAATCTGCTTTTTACAGCTTTTTATCCTCTTGTGATTCTGTTGCATCTGTTTGGAATTGGGGGAATGTTTGACGGAATTGTTTTAAAATATCTGCAATTGGGCGAGAGTTTTGAAAGTGTTAAATTTCCTTTGTGGTTTGGTATGATGTTTTTAGGACTTAGTGTTTTTGCTTTTTTCTCAAAAAGAGTGTTTTTTGGTATAAATCTGCTATCATTAGTAGTAATATTTTATGTAACAGGAGTGTATATTGTATAAATTTAAAAGTGTAAAAGAGTATGTTGAATATTTCGGTGAACTGATCGAAAAAGAAAGAAAAGCCGAAAAAGATTTTCACCTGAATGAAATAAAAAGACTAAGCGGCAGTGATAGGCAAAAAAGAGGGCGTGCCATTTTAGGCCTTCGTATGAAATATGTGGGGGAATTTCTTGATTTTAAAATATACAGGTTCAACAGAAACAATATGCCCGATCACCAGATAAAAGCCGGTGATATTGTTTTAATAAGTAAGGGCGATCCTTTAAAATTCAACCAGGAAGCCACGGTAAGCGGGATAGGTAAAAATTTTATAGAGGTTTATTCAAAAGAGCCTATTTTCCGCTCTAAACTTTACAGGCTGGATCTTTTTGTAAACGATATAACGTTTAAAAGGATGAAAAAAGCGCTTGAAAGAATTGAGAATGGAGAATTGAGAATTGAGAACGGGGAAAATATTTTGTTGGGGAAAGATGAGCCTAAAATTGTAATTACGGATGATAAAAGCGAAATTTTAAACGAATCTCAAAATATTGCTCTTAGCAAATCTGTCAATTCGGATGTTTTTCTTATTCACGGACCTCCGGGGACGGGAAAAACCACCACGCTTGCGGAAGTTATTAAAAAGCATATCGGTAAAAAGCTGCTTGTAAGTGCCGACAGCAATGTGGCTGTTGACAATCTGCTCGAGAAATTGAAAGATTTTAACGTTGTGCGTATAGGACATCCCGCAAAAATGGATTCAAAGCTTATGAAATATTCTCTTGATGTAAGAATAAGACGAGATAAAAGATATAAAGAAGTTGAAAAAATAATTAAAAAAATAGACGATTTGAAATATCTTCAGGATAAGAAATACAAAAAACCGACACCCGGAAGAAGAAGAGGACTGAGCGATGAAGAAATTTTAAAATATGCAAAAGAAAATAAAGGCGCGAGGGGTGTTTTGAAAGAGTGGATGAAAGAGATGGCCGAATGGCTTAAAATCCAAAAAAACATAAACAAGCTTTATGATGAAAAAAATGCAAAAATTGAAGAAATAATGAACGACATACTCGAAAACGCGGAAATTGTCTTTGCGACAAACTCGGCATGCGGCGGTGAGTTTTTGGAAGAGAGGGAATTTGACGTGGTGTTTATCGACGAGGCGGCACAGGCGATGGAACCAGGCACCCTTATTCCGTTTATTAAAGGAAAACAGGTGATTTTTGCGGGCGATCATAAACAGCTGCCTCCTACAATTTTAAGCAATGACGAAAGACTTAAAATAAGTATGTTTGAAAGATTCAGCACCCTATATCCGAAAGCCATGCATACACTGGAAATTCAATACAGAATGAATGAAAAAATAAACGAATTTCCAAGCTGCGAATTTTATGAGTGTAAAGTAAAAACTTATGAAGCGATTAAACATATCACAATTAAAGATTTGAATATCCAGCCCGGTAGTGAATACGGCGATTATGAACCTGTAGTGTTTATAGATACATGCGGAAAATTTATGGAAAAAAATAAAAAAGACTCACCATCAAAATACAATCCAAAAGAGGCCGAATTCGTAGTCGGTCTTGTTGAAAAATTATTAAAAAACAGGGCTAAAGAAGAGCATATAGGAATAATTACGCCGTATAAAGACCACGAAGAGTATATTAAAAAAATTATTTCTTCACAACTTCACAACTTCACAACTTCACAACTTGAAATAAAAAGTGTTGACGGATTTCAGGGAAGGGAAAAGGAAATAATAATTTTAAGTCTTGTAAGGGCGAACGAAAACGAAGAAATCGGCTTTTTAAGCGACATAAGGCGTCTAAACGTAGCAATTACTAGAGCTAAAAGGAAGCTTATAATTATAGGGGATGCAAACACACTTGTAGTAAATAAAACATACAGAAATTTGATAGAATACATTAAGGAAAACGGAGTTTATAAACCAATTGAATGAACGGAGAATAATGAAAATAGAAATTACAAAAAGCGGATATGAAAAGCTTAAAAAAAGAGTTCCCTGGCTTTATAAAAACGAACTTGTTGCAGTTCCAGAATGTGACGGGGGTAGCATAGCCGATTTGATATATAAAGGTGAGTATGTAGCGACAGCTTTTATAAATCCTTTAAGCAAGATTACTGCTAGGATTTTGAGTTTTAAGAAAGTAACGATTGACAGAGATTTTTTCAAACAAAGAATTCAAAAAGCGATTGAAAAAAGAAACATTCAAAACGGGCTGTTTAAAATTAATGCAAGCATTACAAATTCTGCAAGGCTTATACATTCGGAAGCGGATTTTTTGCCGGGATTGATAGTTGACAAATATGGTGATAATCTTGTTGTAAGCTTTACAACGGCCGGTATGGATAATTTTAAAGGTGTCATACTTGAAATACTTATCGAGCTTTTAAACCCTAAAGGCATATATGAAAAAGGTGACAAAATCCGCGAAAAAGAGGGGCTTGAAGTAATTTCGCACACTTTATACGGAAATGTTGACGACGAATTTGTAATAGAGGAAAACGGCAAAAAGTTTCTTACAAATTTAAAAGAAGGGCAAAAAACGGGATTTTTTCTTGATCAGAGAAAAAACAGGTATTTAGTCGGAAAGTTCGGAAACAAAAAAACGCTTGATCTTTTTTCAAACGCCGGGGGGTTTGGAATATATGCAAATGCTGGATATACTAAGTTCGTTGAAATTTCGGCACTTGCATGTTCCCAGATAGAAAAAAACTGCTCTCTTAACGGGATTGAAAATTATGACATTATAAAAGCTGACGTTTTTAAGTTTTTAGAAAAAGAAAAAGAAACTTATGATCTAATAATAATAGATCCGCCGGCGTTTGCCAAAAACAAAAAGGCAAGAAACGGCGCAATAAAAGGTTGGAAATATCTGATTGTAAATGCTTTAAAGCTTTTGGAAGAGGGCGGATACCTTGCACTTTTTAGCTGTTCGCACTCTATTACTTCAAAAGACCTTTTAGATTTGGCGCTAAGCAGTAGTATAATAGATGAATCTTATTTATCGGTAATGGAATTTTTAAAACAGGACTATGACCATCCGTATGTTTTGAATATTCCTAACTCTTTGTATTTAACCGGAATTCTTTTAAGGAAGGAAAAATGACACTTTTGTTTATTAGACATTCTTTAGCCATGGAAAGGGATGAATGGACGGGGCACGATTTTGAAAGGCCTCTGACTGAAAAAGGTGTAAAAAGGGCTAAAAAATTTTTTAAACACATAAAAAAAATATATCCCCAAATTGATTATATTGTAACTTCAAAAGCCCAGAGGGCGAAAAAAACAGCTGAAATTTTAAAAACTTATTATCCTGACTCACATTATGAAGAAACATCACTTTTGTATCCGGGTGCGGGAATAAACGATTTAAAACAGGCAATTCAAAACAAAAGCGGTATTGTAGCTGTTGTAGGACATGAACCGGATCTTGGCAATTTTGTAAAAGAACTTATGTATGCGCCTAATCTGAAACTTAAATTAAGAAAACCTTCTTTAATAGAGATGGAAGAAGGTGTGTTAAAAGCTCTTTTTCAATACAGACATTTTAAGGATGAGCATGCTTGAAAAATTAAAAAATGACAAATTTTCGGAACTTGCCCTTTATTTTTTGTTTCATTCGTATGATAAAAAATCACTTGAAGAGTTTCTAAAAGAGTATAATCTTGAAAATTTTATTGAGTATTATGATGAGTTTAATAATCTAATCCTTGATGAAAATGAACTTTTAAATTATTTTGACGGCAATTACGAAAAAATATCACGTGAACTTGCTTTGTTTTTCGCTCCGTTTTTACCGGAAGATTTTGTAATCAATAAAGATCTTGAAAAATTAAGGCTTAAGCTGGTTTTGGTTTACGGAAACGAAATAAGCGATGCGATTGTTAAAGCTCTTGAAATTTTAAGCATGCTTTCATACCCCAAGGATTTGAAAGAAAAAGAGTATCTTTTAAAAGAGGTTTTTAAAATAATGCTTCTACTTTCAAAAATTATGAAACTTCTAAAGGAATGATATGAATCTTAAAGATTTACAAAAACATATTGAAATAATCGATACACCCCTTGATATAAACCTTGAGATTCCACATCTTGCTTATATAGAAGCAAAAAAGAAAAACCCGAAAATTTTAATGTTTACAAATCCGGTGGAAGGGGATAAAAAATTTGACATTCCGGTTGTTATGAATATTTTTGCAAACGATGAGGTTGTAAGGGAAATATTCGGAAGAGACTTAGAGAGAATCGCAAATGAGATAGAGTCACTTATAAAAATGAAACCGCCAAAAACACTAAGTGAAAAATTAAAAGCATTCGGCAAGCTTTTTGCAATTAAAAACACTATTCCAAAAAGCATTAAATCTGGTGAATGCCAATATCACATATACAGGGGTGAAGCAGCAAATTTAGACAATCTTCCGATACTCAAAACCTGGGAACTTGACGGGGGAAAATTTATTACAATGGGACAGGTTTACACCAAAAGTCTTGACGGAAGCGTCAGAAATGTCGGAATGTATAGGCTTCAAGTGTATGATAATAAAAGGCTCGGACTTCACTGGCAGATACACAAAGACAGCGCCCATCTGTTTTGGGAATATAAAAAAGCTGGTAAAAAAATGCCTGTATCAATTGCCATCGGTGGGGATCCGCTTTGGACATGGTGTGCAACCGCTCCTATGCCACCCGGAATTTTTGAAGTTATGCTTTACGGGTTTGTAAGGCGTGAAAATCCTAAACTTGTGAAATGTATAAGCAACGATTTGGAAGTGCCTGCTGATGCCGATATCGTTATTGAAGGATGGTGCGACCCGGATGAAATGGAAATTGAAGGAATGTTTGGCGATCATACCGGTTATTATACTCTTAAAAAGCCTTTTCCCGTTATGCATGTGGATACTATTACCACCAAAAAAGATCCCGTGTTTTATGCAACGGTAGTCGGAAAGCCACCTCTTGAAGATAAATATATGGGATATGCCACTGAGAGAATATTTCTGCCGCTGCTTAAAACCACTTCACCCGATTTGATTGACTACGCAATGCCTGAAAACGGGGTTTTTCATAATCTGATACTCTGTAAGATAGCACCGAGATATCCGGGGCACAGTATGCAGGTTATGCACTCTCTTTGGGGTGTGGGACAGATGAGTTTCGTAAAACACGCCGTGTTTGTGGGAGAAGACGCGCCGGATTTAAGGGATTACGAAAATATTGTCAGATATATTTTAAACAATTTTGACCCTGAAAAGGTGCTTATCAGCAAAGGCGTGGTTGATGAGCTTGATCATTCAAGCGTAGAAGAACTTGTAGGCGGCAAACTGGGGGTGGATGCAACGGCTAAGTGTAAAATGAAAAGTGAAAAGTGTAAAGTTATAAGTGATGAGGAGCTGTTTGAGAAAATAAAAGAGCTTGATGAGAGTGTAGAGGAGATTAACCAGTATATGACGGATACCAAAAACCCGGTATGTGTTATAAAATTTAACAAAACAAAACCTGCTCGTGAAATTTTTGATAAGTTAAAAGAATTGAAAGAACATTTAAGAATTGTTGTGTTTATAAACACACCCGAGACGTTTAATCCATATATGTTAGTTTGGAGGGTTACGAATAACATAGATGCATTGAGGGACGTATGGATTGAGGAAATCATAGGAATTGACGGGACAAATAAAAGTGAAATAGACGGATTTAACCGTGAGTGGCCTCCTGATGTGGATACAACCCCTGAAGTGATTGAAAAACTTAATAAATTAGGGCTTATTAAAGACATTAGTGAAGAAGAGCTTAAGAAATATGAAGTTATTTAAATTGAATATATGTTTATTACTTTAAGTAATATAAATTTTTTTAACTATAAAATTAGCATATTATGTAATTATTTATGTGATAAAATAAAAACAAAAAAGAGGATTTATGGATTTAAGCAACCTTTTTCTGTTTAAAGGGCTAAGCGAAAAAGAATTGAAAGAAATTGAAAAATTTACTATTGTTAAAAATCTTAAAAAAAATGAAATCGTATTTTACGAAAAGGAAAATCCGGCTTATTTACATCTTCTATTAAGTGGAAGTGCAAGAGTGTATAAAGTGGACAATAAAGGCAACGAGCTCGTTATACACAAATTCACACCTCCTTCTTTAATTGCCGAACTTGCAAATTTTGAAAATATGCCGTATCCTGCCAACTGCGCAATGGATGAAGATGGGGTTATATTAAAAATTGAATTTGAACCTTTTAAAAAATTCATGAAAAGCGGTGATGTCTGTTTTTCTATTATGAGTTCTCTTCTGAAAAAAATGAAATATCTTGACGGAATTATTCAGGATAATCTTATTCTTGACACGGAAACAAAAATAGCAAAATTTATTTATGATAATGACGAAATGTTTGGAGAACTAAAACAGCATAGTATTGCAAGTCTGCTTAATATTAAACCGGAAACATTAAGCCGTAAACTTAAAAAATTTAAAGAACTCGGAATTATTGAAAATATTGGAAGTAAACTTATTGTAAAAAACAAAGAAAAAATCAAAGAAATTTTTAAATGGTAGCGTTAACCATTTTAAAAAATCCGGCTGTTACGGTATCAATTGTGTTAATATGATTCTCAAGCCACGGAATGAATGCTTTTGAAAGATAGTCTTTTAAATATTGAGTATCATCTAATTGCTTTTTAAGCTCTTCAAGTTCGTTTAAGATTCTGTTGTGTTCCATTTTATGTGGGACGATTGCGAAAAAATTGTATTTTTCCATCAGTTTTTCTTCAAATGCGAAATGTTCTTTTACATCGTTTAAAAATTCTTCATAAGCTTTTTTTACATCACCGCCGTTTTCAATGGCATCATATAATCTGTTTATATATTCAAGCTCTCGGTTATGTATTTCATTCATCGGTTCAAATGCAACCGGATTAACTTTTTCAATTAACATATTAATACCTTTTTATCTGAAATTATATATAAAAAAAGGCACAAAGGCCTTAAAAAGAAGAGAGATTAAGAAGCAAGCTCTTTACCGAAATCTTTGTGGATATCACCGCTGATTACACCGAAGTTAAAGTTTTCAACTAAGAAGTTAACTATTGCTTCATCAGCGAATTGTGGAGCATTTGGTCCGATAAGAATATCTTTTATTCCAAGGCTTAGTAATGCCAATAGAATAATGATCGCTTTTTGTTCCATCCATAGAAGTGCAATAGATACTGGAAGATCATTTACATCTTCTACACCTAAAGCGTTTGCAACTGCAAGAGCGATATGAACCGCACCGTTAGAATCGTTACACTGACCAAGGTCAATATATCTTGGAATGTCAGTTCCTGGAACAGTTCCGAAATCTACGTCATTGAATCTGAATTTACCGCAGCTTGATGTAATAATAATGTGATCTTTTGGAACCGCAAGAGCTAATTCTCTGAAGTAGTCTCTTTTTTTACCTGGTGCATCACATCCTGCGATAACCCATACTCTTTTAAGTTTTCCTTCTTTAATCGCGTCAAGAACTTTAGCTCCGTATGCGTCAAGAACAGTTTTATAATGATGTCCTGTTACAAGTTTTTCATCGCTGTCAAATCCTGTAATATCAGGAAGCTCTAAAGTATGATCGATTAAAGGATCGAAATTGTCGTTTTCGATTTTTTTAGCACCTTCAACACCTACTATTTTGTAAGTGTAAAGTCTGTCGATATAATTTTTAACTTTCGGTGATTTTTCAGGTGGAACTATACAGTTTGTGTTTACTACACATGTTCCGTTCCATTTACTGAATACATCAGTTTGATCAAACCATGCTTTACCAATGTTACCTTTTAGGTTTTTATATTTTTTAAGATGAGGATATCCGTGAGCCGGTAGCATTTCTGAGTGAGTATATACGTTGATAGTATCGCTCAGTCCTCTTTCTTCAATTCTTTTCAATAATTTTTCAAGCATATCAAGGTTGTGTCCCGAAACGAGAATACCTTTTCCTTCAGCTTTATTTTGAGTTACTTCTACAGGTGCAGGAATACCAAGTGCTTTTGTATGAGCTTCACTTAATAAATCCATAACTTTAACACCAGCGTTACCAACTTTCATAAGTTGAGCGATGTGCTCGTCAAAGTTGAAGTTTACGTTTGTAAGTGTGAAATATAATGTTTCAGCAATTACGTCATCAATTTCAGTTAAGATTTGTCTTTCTTCAGGGTTGTTCATGTCAATAAGTTCTCTTGCGTGTTCTCTATACGCACTAAGACCTCTAAGTCCATAAGTCATTAAATCTTGTAATCTTGCTTTTGTAGATGTTTTACCACAAACACCTTTGCTTTCACCATGGCTACCACATCCACCTGGGGCAGACATTTCACACTGCCAGCAAAGGAATTGTAAATCACATGCGTTATTTTTATTGTCTTCTTTTTTTCCGAATAATCCGAACATTTGTGCTCCTTAAAATTTTTGTTACGAGAGTATTTTAGTCTTTTGAAGAATTTAATGCATTGACTGCGGTCAATGAATCTTTAAATCCGAAAAATTTATGTTTATTGTATTGAATTTTTTAATGTTAAAATTAAGCCTTGTAAGGTATGTAATGATTGCAACGCTAAAACCTGTAGCCACTACGACGTTGTAGTCGTTGGTAATTTCAAGTGCCAGAACGATGGAAGTAAAAGGAAGTTTCATAAGCACGCCCATAAAAACGGCCGCACCTATTGCTGCGAAATAAAAAGGTTCTATATTTATGTTAAACTTAAAAGCAATGGCACCGAAAACATATCCCGTAAGGGCACCTATACTCATTAAAGGAACAAACATACCGCCTATAGCGTTTGAATAAATTGAAAAAGTAGTTGCGATGATTCTTAAAAACAGAAGTTCAAATATTAAAAAAAGAGGTATTATTTTTTCATTGTTTATAAGCATAGTAACGATGTTGTGACCGGTAAATCCAGCATACGGACTTAACAATAAAATAGAAGCTATGACACTTCCACCAATTACTGCAAATATAATATTTTTAAATCTTCCGAATTTATTGAATAGTTTAAGATTTAACAGATAAAGAATTTTGTCTTGCAAAATTAAATATAAATATATAAAAAAAGTAATAAACGGAATAAAAAGGGCTGTTAAATACACATATCTAAAATCGATTTCCCTTCCTGCGGAATATATGAATGTAAATGAACTCAGATATTGAACGGATATGGTAAAAGCACTCAAACTTCCGACAATAATAAACGAAATATAGCTTTTTACAAAATTTGATGCGATACTTTCGATGGCAAATGCAATTCCTGTTATGGGTGATACGAAAATGGCCGAAATTCCACTGCTGGCTCCCACACTGATAAGCGGTTTTATAAGATTTGCCGGAAGGCTCATGAGTTTATGTATTTTGGATGCTATCATAGCACCTATTGCCGCTGAGGGACCTTCGTTTCCGACTGCAAAGCCGCTTCCGATGGAAAGGGCTGAGGCTATAATTTTTAAAAACAGGTTTTTTAACGTAATCATTTCCTTGTTTTCAGAAACTATTTCTGTAATTTCACTAACCCCGTATTCTTTTACGCTGTTATCATAAGTTATTATCAGATTAATAATTATTATCGATATTATGGGAATAAAAAATACATACCAAAGCGGTAGTTTATGTATGGATGTGAGAGGATCACCAAAATATAAAAGTCTTGATATTATTTTTGTAAGCACGTCGTAAATTACAACAAATATACCACTTATTACACCTGTTATAAAAGATGCTATTAAAAAATCCCTGAATATTGAAAACTTACTTAAAGGCAGTTTGAAAAGTTTTATGATATTTTTCATCATTTTCCTTTTTCAGTAAGTCTCAATTATAACACAAATATGTTATTATCAAATAAAAAAAGGCATAAAATGCTTGAAGTTGTTTATAAAAATAGGTGCCCGAGGTGCGGCGGTGATATTTCTTCAATAAATCTCGAAACTGGAACTTTTTGTAATGAATGTTTAAAAACTCAAAACAGACTTTGGAATATGCAAAACTGCGAAAATTTATTAAATTATGAAAAATACTGCCATGCTGAAAAAAACCTTGTTGAATTTAACAAATTTTTTAAAAACAAAACAGGAAATGAATTAAGTTCCATTCAAAAGATGTGGGCAAAAAGATTTTTTTTGGATAATTCTTTTGCACTCTTGGCACCTACGGGGATTGGAAAAACGACTTTTGGACTTTTACTCAGTGCTTTTGTAAACAATTCTTATATAATTTTTCCTACAAAACTTCTCGTAAATCAGGCGTGTGAAAAATTTAAAGAGTGGGGGATTGATTTTACGGCTTACACTGGCAAAAAAAATGAAAAAGAGTCAATTAAATCCGGTAATTACAATATTTTGATAACTACCACTCAGTTTTTATATAAAAATAAAAACCTGATTAATAAAACGTTCGATCTTGTATTTATTGACGATGTGGATTCTATTTTAAAAAGCGGTAAAAAAATAAATGATGTTTTAATGTTATTAGGTTTTGATGAAAACACGATAGAAAAAACATATGAACTTATTAAAAATAAAAAATATTCTCAAATAAAACCGGTGTTAAAAAAAGGTAATTTAATCGTTTCATCCGCCACGGCAAACCCGAAATCAAAAAGGGTTTTGCTTTTTAAATACCTTTTAGGTTTTGAAGTAAGCCGCCCGAGTTTTAATCTTAGAAATATAGAAGATTTGTATGATAATGAATATTCATGGGAAAAGTCTTTGAAATGGATAAAAATACTCGGAAGCGGCGGACTTCTGTTTTTACCCGGAAATGAAACAAAAGAAACTCTTTATGATTATGTCAATTATCTGAAATCGGAAGGAATTAACGCATATACTTATGAAGAGTTTGGAGATCATATTGAGGAATTTAAAAGGGGCGAGTGTTTTTTTGTTGGATTTGCAAGTTATAAAAATCCGTTGGCAAGGGGAATAGATCTTCCGGAATATATAAGATATACCCTGTTTGTAGGTGTTCCAAAACTCGAATTCTGCTCCAAAGAAGAAAATTTTAGAATGTTTTATTTTCTAATGCTATCACTATTGCCGTATTTGGCGAAAAACAGCGAAACATTAAATGTAAACGAAATACAAAAAGATTTGAAATTTTTAAAAGGGTATCTTTATGTTCCGTTTATAAATGAAAAAACAGAGGTGAAAATAAACGGCATACTGGAAAAATTCAGAAAAATTATAGATGAGTATTCCGAACTGATTAAAAAATCAAAAGAGATAAGTTTTGACGGGGAAAAGTTTATAATTGCGGATGTTACGGGTTATATTCAGGCAAGCGGACGGAGCAGCAGGTTTTATAAAGGGCATTTGACCAAGGGGCTTAGTCTTATATTAGTGGACAATGAAAAAGCTTTTTATTCACTTAGAAAAAAACTTAAATTCTTTGGCGGAATTGAACTTAAAAATATAAACGAAACTAATATTAATAAAATTTTATACGAAATAGATGAATCAAGAAAAACAGAATACAAAACGGAATTTAAAACCACTTTTGTAATAGTGGAATCACCAACAAAAGCAAAAACGATAAGTTCATTTTTCGGAAATCCGTCAAAAAGGATAATTGACGGGGTGATGGTTTATGAAGTTCTGCTTGAAAACAGGGTTTTGGTCGTATGTGCAAGTGTGGGGCATGATTTTGATTTGGTAAAGGATGAAGGTGTCTGGGGTGTTAGGGATTTGATACCTGTTTTTAAGGTAATTGAAAACAAAGATAAAATTCTTACATCTTTAAATTTAAACGCGAATGAAGTAGAAGAGGTATATGTTGCCACCGATCCTGACAGGGAAGGGGAAAAAATAGCTTTTGATTTAATTTTAAACAACAAACCCTATAATAAAAACATTAAACGTATAGAATTTCACGAAATTACGAAATATGCATTTGAAAAATCAATTGAAAATCCAAGATTAACCGATTTGAATCTTGTAAAAGCACAACTTTTAAGAAGAATAACTGACAGATGGGTGGGATTTAAAATATCCTCCTATTTACAAAACATACTTCATTTTCCCCATCTTTCGGCGGGAAGGGTTCAAACGCCGGTATTGAAATGGATTTGTGAGAGAACTTCCAAGTTAAAAGAGAAAGTTTATGTGGTAAGGATATCGTTTGATGATGTAAACATTGATTTTGATTTTGAAGATAAAAACAGAGCGGACAAGTTTTTTTCATCTATTGGGGAAAAAATAATTGTTAAAAAAATATCTTCAAAAAAAGAGGCGCTTTTCGAAAAACCTTTCAACACCCCGGATCTTTTAAAAGCCGCTTATGAAAAATACGGGTTTTCGCCTCAGGTTACCATGCAACTTGCACAGGATCTTTTCGAACGGGGGTTTATTACATATCACAGGACCGATTCATATAGAATTTCCGATGTTGGTAAAAAAATAGCAAAATCTTATATTGTAGAAAAATTTTCAAATGAGTATTATAAAAACAGAAATTTTAAAAGCATTGGCGCTCATGAAGCTATAAGATCTACGACTTCAATGGACAGCGATGATTTAAAATCATTTGTTCTTGAAAAGGGAATAAATTTAACAAACGGACATTTTAAATTATATGACTTAATTTTTAGAAAATTTATAGCTTCATTTATGAAAGAGGCTGTTGTTTTGGTGGAAAAATTTTCCGTTTTATCAAAAGAGGCAGAATATATTACGGAAATTATAGAAAACGGCTTTAATCTTATTTATCCTGTTAAAGTTTATAATATAAAAGAAGGTGAAAAAGCCGTAACCAAAAAAATATTTCAAAAATCAAAATTTATGCCTTATACTTATGCCGAAATTATTGAAGAAATGAGACAAAAGGGAATAGGAAGGCCTTCAACCTATGCAATTACTATAGAAAAACTGCTTGAAAGAAAATACATTACCGATAAAAACGGATATATTTTTGCCACAAGGCTCGGATTTAGAGTGATAAAAGAGATATTTCAAAGCAGTTATAAAGAGTTTGTGTCCGAAAAGTTTACGGCCGAACTTGAAAAGATAATGGATAAAATTGAAGAGGGGAAAATTGATTATGAAAAAGAGCTTAAGAGGATTTTTTCTTTACTCTTTTAAGCTTTTCTATACCTTTAAGATCTTCTTCTGTCCATTGATAATATGTTCCGAAAACCCTATCCCAGATATCAGTGGTTATTCCGTGGTTTAAAAGAGGTTTTTTGTGATGGACAAAATGAAATTCCTGCATATATCTCCAGTAATTGCTGGTAAATTCGCGTCTGTGCATAATATGATGCATAATTCCGTAATTAAAATATCCAAGTGCCATTCCGCCTACAATTGCAAATGCGTCACTGCTTGGCATAAAAAAGTGAAACAGCCATGCAAAAAAAGAAGCTATTACCGCACTCATAAAAAATGGCATTGCATCATAGCTGAAAGGGTTTTGATGGTGGTGTGCATGACCTTCTATAAACACTTTTAAAGGATGATTTTTATGAAACAGCCATGCATGAACGGCATATTCCAAAAATGTGAAAAATATAACACCTACTATAAATAAAGCGATACTTGCCCAAATGTCTGTAGAATAATATATGCTTAATCCTAAAAAGACTACTGCTGTTAAAAAGTCAACACAAAGACTTAAATAATAATTCCATTTAGATGCTGTCATTTTTAATATGAAATCTTTCATTTCCCTCTCCTTAAGTTCTGCTTATGACATATTATAATTTGTAATTATAACAGAAAATTGAGCCATTTTGATATAATTAAATAAAAAAAGGACAAAAATGTATGAAAACAGATATGAAGCAGGTAAACTGCTTGCTAAAAGACTTAAAAAACTAAAAGACGAAGGGAAAATAGTTGATCCGGTGGTAGTTGCACTGCCTCGTGGTGGTATTCCTGTTGCGATTGAAATTGCAAAAGAATTAAACGCACCTCTTGATCTACTATTTGTTAAAAAAATTCCGGCCCCTGGAAACGAAGAACTTGCAATCGGCAGTGTAAGTGAAAACGGAATTGTTTTTTTAAATCAGGAAATGATTGAAAGATTAGGTGTTGATGAAAATTATCTTCAGGAAAAAGGTATAGAAAAAATACAGGAAATGGCAAGACTTAGAGATAAATATAATTATGAGCCTGTTCCTCTTGAAGGTAAGGATGTTATTTTAGTGGATGATGGGGTAGCTACAGGGGCGAGTATGTATCTTGCAGCTCAAAGCATTGCTAGAGATCTGCCAAGAAGTATTATTATTGCCGTTCCGGTGGCTCCGAAAGACGAAAGTGTTTTAAATATGCTAAGAGGCGTATCTCATCATTTGGAAATTTTGGAAACTCCTGAGCTGTTTATGAGTGTCGGCAGATGGTATAACGATTTTCATCAGTTAAGTGATTCGGAAGTTAAAGAGTTATTGGAAGAAGCTAAAAAATTATCATCTTGAAATTTTAGAAAATTTGAGTTATAATATATAAAAAAGGAGTCGGAAATGGCAAAACTTACTCAGTTTGAAAACGAAGTTGTAGGAAGATTTAAAGAAAGTCTGGCATTTAATAAAGAAAAAGAAAATCTTTCAAATGTTGATATTCATAAAGCAAGGGAATTATTAAAAGAAGTAGGTGCAATATTGCTTGATGTTACACTTCCTCATTTAGTAGATCCTCAAAATGCGGAAGAAGCGGGAATTGCAAACGCATATTATACGCCGTATCCGGAATTTGCAGAATATGTTGATATTTTACCTGATGATAAAACTCAACCAATTGTAGTAGCATGTAGAAAAGCATTTTTTGCAAGCAGAATCAAAGGTTTGCTTGATGTGTTAGGATATGAAAACGTTTATGTATTGACTGATGATATTAAATATTTAATTGAAGCCCATCTTGCACATACGGAAGGATAATACTTCCGTTTTTTAATTTCTTGAAAAATGGATAAAAGAGTGAAATAATAGTTTTAAATTATAGTGACAGACACTTCTTTTAGAATTAAAAATCAAGTGAAGAGGTAAAATTATTTTTTACCTCTTACATATCCCTCAATAATAAATCTAAGAGCGTTTAGTTTAATAAATCCTTCAGCGTCTTTTTGATTATATACGCTATCTTCTTCAAATGTAGCAAATTCAGGACTGAAAAGTGATTTTGGTGATTTTCTACCAACTACCGTTACGTTACCTTTGTAAAGTTTAAGTTTTACCGTTCCCTCGCAGTTTTCCTGAGTCTGGTCGATTAGTTTTTGAAGAGCTTCCCTTTCAGGAGAGAACCAGAATCCGTTGTAAATAAGCTCTGCGTATTTAGGCATGATTTCGTCTTTAAGGTGAGCTTCACCTTTATCAAGTGTAATGCTTTCAATCGCTCTGTGGGCTTTAAGAAGGATTGTTCCACCCGGTGTTTCGTAACATCCGCGAGATTTCATTCCCACAAATCTATTTTCAACAATATCAAGTCTTCCGATTCCGTGTTTTTTGCCGTATTCGTTTAGTGTTTCAAGGATCTGTGCAGGAGTCATTCTTGCACCGTTAATTGCAACAGCGTCCCCTTTTTCAAAATCTATTTCGATATATTCAGGCTTGTCAGGTGCTTTTTCAGGGCTTACAGTCCATCTCCACATATCTTCTTCAGGTTCCGCCCAAGGATCTTCCAAAATACCGCCTTCGTATGATATGTGAAGAAGATTTGCATCCATTGAATAAGGAGATTTTTTACCGTGTCTGTTAATTGGAATACCATGTTTTTCCGCATATGCAAGTAGTTTTTCTCTTGAATTTAGATCCCATTCTCTCCAAGGTGCGATTACTTTAATATCAGGTTTTAATGCATAATATCCAAGCTCAAATCTTACCTGGTCGTTACCTTTACCGGTTGCTCCGTGTGCTACGGCTTCAGCACCAACCTGTTTAGCGATTTCAATCTGTCTTTTTGCAATTAAAGGTCTTGCGATTGAAGTTCCAAGTAGATATTCGCCTTCATAAATAGCGTTTGCTCTGAACATTGGAAATACGTAATCTCTAACAAAATCTTCTCTTAAATCTTCGATAAAAATATTTTCAGGTTTTACACCAAGTTTTATTGCTTTTTCTCTCGCTTCCTCTACTTCCTCACCTTGTCCGATATCGGCTGTGAATGTTACAACTTCCGCATCGTAAGTATCCTGAAGCCATTTAAGAATGATACTTGTATCAAGTCCTCCACTGTATGCCAATACAACTTTCATTGAATTCCTTTTAATAAATTTTATGAAATTATACACTATTTTATGAATTGGGAATGGAGAAAAAGAGGGCTGCTTGAAAAATTGTCAGATTTTTTAGGGTTCAGAGGGAGAATGGAGAATTAATTTTTAGTATAATTTGACAAAAAAAGGGACGTTTTGAGAATAGACAAATTTTTAAATGCGGTAAATATCGTAAAAAGACGCTCAACTGCCGATGAAATGTGCAAAGAAGGCGTTGTATTTATAAACGGTAAAAAGGCAAAACCTGCAAAAGACGTAAAAGTGGGAGACATTATAGAAATTCAGTATTTAAGCGGAAATAAAAAATATGAAGTTTTGCAAATTCCTGAAACCAAAACGATTCCTAAAAGTAAAAAATACGAATATGTTAAGGAGATTTAATGAGATGGAGTAGATTTTTTGCCTATACACAAAAAGAGGCGCCAAAAGACGCTGTGGTTGCAAGCCACAAATATTTGGTAAGAGGCGGATATATCAAGCAGGTGGCGGCAGGGATATACGATTTTGCGCCTCTTGGAAAAATGGTGCTTGATAATATAAGAGCAGTTATAAAAGAGGAAATGGATAAAGCTGGTGCTCAGGAAGTTTTACTCACTTTTGTAACGCCGAACGAACTCTGGGAAGAAACGGGAAGGGCTAAAAAATACGGAAAAGAATTACTAAGAATCAAAGACAGAAAAGACCAAAGCTTTGTTCTTGCTCCTACAAATGAAGAGAGTGTGGTTGATCTTGTAAGAGGGACGATTAAAAGTTACAAACAGCTGCCTGTAAATCTTTATCAGATTAACCTTAAATTCAGGGATGAAGCTAGACCTAGATTCGGACTGCTTAGAGGGCGTGAATTTATAATGAAAGACGCATATTCGTTTCATGCTACTGAAGAGGATTTAGATAGGGAATTTAACCTGATGGAAGAGACATATAAAAACATTTTCACTAAACTTGGACTTGACTTCAGAGCCGTATGGGCTGACAGCGGAGCAATAGGTGGAAGCGGGTCTAAAGAATTTATGGTGCTTGCGGATACTGGTGAGGATGACATCGTAGTTTGCAGCGAGTGTGACTATGCGGCTAACATAGAAGTTGCAACCCGTAAACACGAAAAAAGAGAAAACCCCGTAAAAACGGAAGTAATTGAAGAAGTGCATACGCCCGATATGAAATCTATTGAAGATGTGTGTAATTTTATAGGAATTGATCCGTATTTCAGCATAAAAGCTGTTGTTAAAAAAGCAATTTATGACGACGGGAAAAGTGAAATAGTGGTATTTTTTATTCGTGGAACCGATACATTGGAAGAAACAAAAGCTACAAATGCCGTAGGTGCGCTTGAACTTGTGGACGCTAGTGAGGAAGAACTTGAAGCGGCCGGGTTAGTTCCCGGATTTATAGGACCTTTCGGACTTCCAAGCAGCGTAAAATATATAATCGACGATGATTTAAGAATGGCCGAAGAGCTTGTGTGCGGCGCTAACAAAAAAGACTATCATATAAAAGGAGCGGGTCTTCTTGATGCGAATCTACTTGGAAATCTGACAATATATAGAGATATAGCGGCTGTAAAAGAAGGGGATAAATGTCCAAAATGTGGGGCTCCTCTAAAAATTACAAAAGGTATAGAAGTAGGGCATATATTTAAACTCGGAACCGTTTATTCAGAGCCTATGAACGCCACGTTTTTGGATGAAAACGGAAAGGCAAAACCTTTTATTATGGGATGTTACGGAATAGGGGTTAGTAGGCTTATTTCAGCTGCAATTGAGCAAAACCATGACGATAAAGGAATTATCTGGCCTAAACAGATTGCTCCGTTTGTAGTAGATATAATAGTAGGTGACGTTAAAAAAGAAGAGCAGTTAATTTATGCTGAAGATTTATACGAAAAACTAAACGAAGCGGGGGTTAAAACGATACTTGACGACAGGGCTGAGAGATTTGGGCCTAAAATTGCTGATTTTGAGCTTGTGGGATTTCCTATATGCGTTATTGTTGGAAAGAAACTAAAAGATGGTAAAGTGGAAGTAAGGGACAGACGCACGGGTGAAAAGTTTGAGGTTGAAAAAGATATGGCGTTTGAGAAGGTTTTAGAAATTATAAACAAATGAAAAGTGAAAAATTTAGGATAATTAATAGTGTGAATGATTATATTGACGATTTAATGTCCCTTTACAAAAACGAGTGGTGGACTGATAAAAGAAAAAAAGAAGACGTTATAAAAATGCTTCAAAATACCACTTTCGTTTTTGGTATAGTTAAAGATGATAAATTAGTAGCATTTTACAGGGTTTTGAGTGATTTGGTTTATAAAGCACTTATTTTTGACTTAATTGTAGATAAAAATTATAGAGGTCAAGGTTTTAGTAAAATTTTATTAAATGAGATTTTTAATAATCCAAAATTAAAAAATGTTGCAGGTTTTGAGCTTTATTGTTTGGACGAGATGAAAAGTTATTATGAAAAATTCGAATTTAAGAAACTTGATTTGATATTAATGAAGAGGTGATTTATGGGACTTATATATTTTTTGGTGTATCTTTTTTTGGAGATACTTTTTTCTTATGAGTTTGCGAAAGTTTTTACGCCTTTTGGGCTTTTTTTGGAAGTTTTGGTAACGGCGGTAGCCGGTATTACGATTATTAGAACCCTTAATTTTTCGATGGCTGAGAGTATGCAGAGCGTAATTAGAAGGGAAATCAGCGAAGAAGAGTTTATTTCAATAGGGCTTTTTAAGTTAATCGGTGCGATTTTACTTTTTATTCCGGGTATTTTCAGTGATATAGTAGGACTTCTTTTAATGTTTGAGCCGTTTGCTAAATGGTTTGCAAGAAAATTTTTAAAAAGAAACACTATTTATCACGGAACTCATTATTACAATGACGATACTGAAATTATTGATGTGGAGATTATAGAAGAAATTCCGAAAAAAGATTAAGATTTAAAACTATTAACTTCTTTAGAAAGATTAGTTGTAATTAAATCCAATCTTTTTACTATTTCATTTAACTCTTTTACCGCCTCATCGCTTATATTAGCTTCATTGTTTAGATTTTCTATAATTTTCACCAATTCTTTTATTGCTTTATATATATTTTCACTTTCTTCTTTTGCTTTGTCTGCAATTTCTATAGTTGTATTTAATTTGGCCATGGTTGTATTTGATTTTTCTATTAAATTATACGCTATATTTGATAACTTTTCAGAATCTTTTGCGTTATTTTGAATTTCAGTTTGTGTTTCCATAATTCCTTGAACTATAAGCCCAATTGCACTATCTATTTCGCTTAAACTTTTTTGTGTTCTTTCGGCCAGTTTTCTAACTTCATCCGCAACCACGGCAAAACCTCTTCCGTGTTCTCCGGCTCTTGCTGCTTCAATTGCAGCGTTAAGGGCTAAAAGATTAGTCTGGTCTGCTATTTCCTTAATTATTGTAATGATTTCTTTTATCTGATTTGATTGATCTGCAAGCATTGTTACTTTATTAGAAATTTCTAATTCTTGGTTTGAATTGTTTTGGATATTTGTAACAATATCATTAAGTGAGCTTGCTAAGTCTTCTAAAACTTGTTGTGTGTTTTTTATATCTTCGGATGTTTTTAAAACAATCTGTTTGGTAGATTCAACATCTTCTTCAATATTTTGAGTGAAAGATTTGGCATTATTTAATAGTTTATTTTGTTTTTCAATTGAATTTTTTACTTTTTTTGTGATTTTATCAGTTTGATTTGTAATTGATACAGTTTGTGAAATTAAATTTTTAAGCGAATTAATAATATTTTGAAGTTTTTCTAAAAATTTATTTATGTTTCTTGATACTGTTCCTATTTCATCCTTTGATGAAACGTCTATTCTTTTTGTAAGATCACCTTCACCTTGAGCTAAATCTTCAACTCTATTATTTAATTCTTTGATAGGTTTTGCTACACTTTTAGAAATTATAATCATAAGAATAACAACTATGAATATATCTATTATAAGCATTGCGATTAATTGATATATAAGTGTTATTTCACTTTCTTTTACCGCCCCTTCAATTAATTTCAAAGGCTTTCCGATTATAGCATATGCGACAATGTTACCACTAAAATCTTTAATAGGTATGGATATGCAAAAAAAGTTTTTAGTATTTATTATCTGGGATAATTTTTTATTTTTCAATTCATTAAAGTAATTTTTATCATATGCATTTTCTTTTAAAGCTAATACATAATTTTGCATTATTTCAGGTGATTTTTTCAAAAAAGTTGCAATATTTAAATATTTTTTATCAAAAATTATTATTGTATAAATATTTTGTTTTTTAAGATCTTTTGCGATAGAATTAAGTCCTTGCATAAATTCAATACTTCCAAGATATTGATTATTATAAATAACAGGAGATAACCCTCTTAAGACAAGCCCTGCACGACCGAGTTCTATTGCAACAAGGGGTTTTTTGTGTTCTTTAACCCAAACTATTGTTTTTCTAAAACCGCTGAGATCATCTCCATTTTTATTCGGTTTCCAAACCCTTAGAAATGAATGTACATCTGCCGTATGAATATGTATTTTTATGTTTTTGAATTTCGTATATTTTTTGTAATAAGCAGTTAGATTTTTTAAAGCTTTTAGAGCAATTAATTTATCGCCAGTTTTTAAAGCATCTATAACTGCAGAATTTTGAGCAATCGCAATTGCATTGGTAAGTCCAACATCTTTTTTTGCTTCCATTTTTAAATTAAATAAATTTTTTAATTCTTTTTGAGTGTTTGTAAATATTTCTTTTTTAATATTTAAAGTTGATGTATAACTAATAATAACCATAATAATAACACCAATTATTATTGCACCTATAAGAGGATAGTGAATTTTTTTTGAAATAGAGAGATCTTTAAAGCGCATAATCCGCCTTTAGTTTTTTTAATTTTATTATATTTTTTGTTTAAAAATCATTGATTTTAATCAATGGATAAAAAAACTTTTTTTATCTTTTTGTGTGTAAAAAATAAACACTCATTCATTAATTTTAATTATAACTCTCTTTTAACTTAAAAATAAATTAATTTCATTTTAAAATATGAATGATTAATCATTTAAAGGAGTGAGAGTGGAAGCTGTCGTATTTTTGTTTTTACTGGCTATTCTCGCACTCAAAGTGTTTGCTTTAATAAACGTAAATGACGTAAAAAAGTCGTTTATTGTTGCAAGTACTGCTGAAGTGCTGTATCTTGGTATAGCTTTTTTAGGTTCTTCCGCACTTAGTGCGGCAATGCTGCATATTGAATATCAGGCTGTTTTCAGAATTCTGGCGTTTTTGATGCTGTATGAGTTTTTTAATTTTAAAAACTCAACAACCCTGCAGGATTTAAAAGGTGTCGGATTTAACAAATGGGGTGCAGTGTTCGGGTTTGCTGTTTTTGGAAGTTTGGGCGTTTCACTAATTACATCCAAGCAGCTTATTTTGAATTCTTTTGCTTTAAACGGAGTGTTTGAACTTGGATATATGATTGTGGCGATAAATATTATTCAGGCGGTTTATTTAATTACGCTTTTTGAAAAAATCGTTTTTGCAAAAGGTGAAAGTGTATTGGATAAAGTAAAAAACATACTGCCTGTCGGGATTTTTACACTGGCCGGTGTTGCGGTTTTTGTTTTGCCTCAGGTTTATCTGATAATTCCTAAACTCTTCAGTGATATAAATTCTTTCCATTTGGCGTTTGGGTTTGATTATCACGGAATCAGGGGTGTTTTTGCATTGATTATTGCTTTTATAGTCACAATGGTGTTTTTATATTCGTTTGATTATATTAAAACGAACAAAACTTTTTATTATTCGGCTCTGGCGGTTTTAGGTATAGCATTGATTGAAGTCGCAATGAGCGACAGTTTTGAAAGTTTTTATCTTTTTTGGGAGCTTATGACAATATCTTCATATCTGCTCATTATGCATTCAAGAAGCGATGAGTCGATAAGTGCGGCAAAACTTTATTTTGTAATGTGTATTGCCGGTGCGTATCTTCTTCAGCTTGCGTTTTCTAATTTTTACGCTTCTGGGATTGAGAGTTTCTCGGAAGTTAAAAACCTTTCTTTAAGCACTGCAATACTTTTAATGCTCGGTTTCGGGGTAAAAGCGGGTATGGT
The DNA here is from genome assembly GCF_054656815.1 of Nautilia lithotrophica. Lineage (NCBI taxonomy): Bacteria > Pseudomonadati > Campylobacterota > Epsilonproteobacteria > Nautiliales > Nautiliaceae > Nautilia > Nautilia lithotrophica. Next base: position 356,791 of record NZ_BAAHXN010000001.1, on the reverse strand, counting down.
GCCGATGCACAAATGGCTGCCTGTGGCACACCCTGAAGCACCAAGCAGTATTTCCGCGCCGCTTTCCGGTATCTTAACCAAAGCCGGGATTTTCGGAATAATCGCAATCGTTTATATATTTAATTTTCATGCGCTTGTTTTTTCTTATCTGTTGATAGGAATAGGACTTGTGACACTTTTTTACGGTGAGATTAAAACACTTTTTGAAAAAGATCTAAAAAGGCTTCTGGCATATTCCACCATAGGACAAATCGGTGAAATTATCACGGTTTTAGGACTAATGAGCACAGCGGCTTTAAGCGGGGCGCTGTATCATATTATCAACCATGCGGTGGTAAAAGATCTGTTATTTTTAAGTGCCGGTCTTTTAATAATGAGTGCCGGTAGCAGAAACCTTGACGATTTAAAAGGTATAGGTAAAAAACTGCCGATCCTCGCATTTCCTTTGGGAATAGGCATCTTTGCTATAAGTGCATTTCCACCTTTTGGGAATTTTAACTCTAAGTTTTTAATGATATTTGCCGCTACGGATACTCATAATTACCTTGCGGCTTTCGGACTTATAGCAGGTGCCGTTATCGGATTTATCGGGATGCTCAGGGTATTTAAATATATCTTCTTATATAGTGCAGACAAAGAGTTTAAAAATGTAGGCGGGCTCAAACTCGGTGTTGTTTATCTGCTGGCGTTTATTTCGTTTTTACTCGGTATTTTCCCAAATGCTGTTTTAGGATTTATAAATCAGGCTATAAGCACTACAATTCACGCAAATGTAATTCAGCCGGAATTTGCATTGCATATTCCTCTTAGCGTTACTATAATGATTATAGGTGCGGCGGTTGTGTTTTTCTTTGGAAAAACAAGTAAAAACGCCGGAATTTTGGCTGCGAGTTTTTCATTCCTGGCGTTTTTGAGTGTTCTTAGAAACATTTTCGGTATCAGTGAATTTTTTGCGGCTCTTGTGCTGTTTATGGCTGTTTTAAACTTTTTATATGCGGCGAGGTATATGGATCACTCACATAAACCTTACAGGTTTTTTGCAAACTTTATGATAATGATTATAGGTATTATAGGGGTTAGTTTAAGTGACAGTATTTATTCGATGTTCTTTTACTGGGAAATAATGGGCGGATGGGCGTTGTATATTGCGCTTGTTCATGAAGAGGATTCATATTCAATTACTGAAGCCAGTAAATATCTTATTTACAATTTTGCCGGTGCCGGTGTTATTATGATAGGACTCAGCATCGTAATGCATTACGGAAGTTATTTTGACGTGTTTGAAATGATGCCTTTAACAAGTTACACAATTTTCGCGGTTGCACTTTTAACTGTAGGATTCCTTGCAAAAGCTGCACAGTTTCCTGTCAGAATCGATTATCAAATGCACCCGAAACCCGCTCCGACTCCTATTAGCGGATATATTTCATCAGTGATGCTAAAAACCGGGCCTTTTATGCTGATTATGATGTTTTATCTGATAGCCGCTGGTATGAGCCTTACTAAAATGCTCGCAATCGATTCGATTGCCCATTTTGCGGCTGTTGTGGGTGTGATTACAATTATCATGGGGGCAAGTTTCGGACTTCTTACAAATTCTATGAAAAGACTTCTTATTTTCTTAACGGTTGCCGAAATCGGATATATCGTAGCCGGTGTTTCCCTTGTAACAAGCGAAGGGCTTGCCGGGGGAATGCTTCATTTAATTAACCATATGTTTTTTAAAGACCTGCTGTTTTTGAGTGCAGGTGCTATTTTTTATAAAACTGGAATCGACAGTTTAGATAAACTCGGAGGAATCGCACGTAAAATGCCTATTACTTTTGCGGTGTTTATGGTGGCTGTGTTTGCGACTGCCGGTGTTCCGATGTTTAGCGGATTTGTATCAAAATGGATGATTTATCATGCACTTATGGCTAAAGGGTATGTGTTCTTGGCGATTCTTACGATTCTTGGAAGCGTAATGATTCTTCTTGTATTTGTTAAATTTATGCACAGTGCATATTTCGGGAAAATGGATAAAAGTTTTGAAAAAATAGAAAAAGTAGATCTTTTCATGTCTGTTCCTATGGTGATTTTGGCGGTTTTAAATATTATCTTGGGAATATTCCCGTATCTTGCACTTAAACCTATTAATATGATCTTAGAAACTTTCGGATTCAACACAATATGCATAAGCGCAACATCCGTATGCATGGGAGGGGACAATCTTAACCTGTTTACGCTTGCAGTGTATCTGATTGCGGCTTTGGTTATCGGTTATCTGATGTTTTTATACAACAAAAAAACAAGAAAAACCCATATTTTCCTATCAGGTGTAAGGGATTTAAGTGAAAAAGATCTGCATATCAAATCCCATAACTTCTATGAAAGCGTAATAGAGCTGATCGAAAAAATTATCCGTATCACAAAAAAAGTGTTCGGATTAAAAGGAGGATACGTTGAGCGCTAATATAATTCATTTTCTGATTTTTCCCGGAGGGCTTTTTGCCCTGGCACTCGGTATTTTTATGCTGTCTCTTGAAAGAATTGTGGTTGCGAGGCTGCAGGGGCGTGTAGGACCTCCGATTTATCAAAACTTCATTGATGTCGTTAAACTTTTTAATAAAGAAATATTAATTCCCAAAGACGCAAAAGAGAGTGTATTTAAATACGCTCCGTTAATCGGGTTTGCGGGAATGCTTGCGATGTTATACTTTATTCCGATTCCCGGTGTATATGAAGGAAGCGGTGTTAACAGCGATTTGATACTACTGATTTACGTAATGGCGCTTCCTGCTATTGCACATATTTTAGGCGGTGGTGCTTCAAGTTCTCCTTATGCGGCGATTGCGGTAAACAGGGAACTTAAGTTGATGCTTGTGTATGAAATGGTGTTTGTGATTATCGCTTTTAGTATCGCACTGTATGTAGGGCACGGCGATGCTGTGTTTTCACTTAAAAAAATTATGCAATATCAGCAGACTCACGGAAGTTTTCTGCTTGATTGGAAATTCTGGCCGGCGGTGATAGCTTTTGTTATTTTTGTTCTTGCTACGCTTGAATTGCCTCCGTTTCAAATAGCGCATCATAACGACGCCGACGTAATGGACGGATTTTTAATAGAACACAGCTCAATTCCTCTTGCAATTTATGAAATGACAGACGCTCTTAAAATAGTACTTTTGAGTATCGTGTTTCAAATTTTCTTTTTCCCGGTGGTGATTGCGGATGATGCGATGTTAAACCTGTTATGGTTTATAGCTAAAACGGTGGTATTTGTAATGTTTTTTTCTTTAATACATGCAATTCTGCCAAGCTACAGAATCGACCAGGCGTTTAAGTTTTTACTTATCGTTCCTACAACTCTTAGCTTGATTACGCTTGTTTTAGTGATTTTATCTGTAAAAGGACTGATATGAGTATTATTACAAGAAGCCCGTTTTTATTCAGAATCAATACAGGCAGTTGCAACGGGTGTGACGTGGAACTGGCGACGACTGCCATGATACCGAGATACGATGTGGAAAGACTCGGGTGCAGATATACAGGAAGTCCGAAACACGCTGATATTTTGCTTGTAACCGGTCCTATAACGGCAAGAAGCAAACCGTATTTACTGGAAGTTTTAGATGAACTTCCTAATCCGTTTGTTGTAGTGGCTGTGGGGACTTGTCCAACAAGCTGCGGTATTTTCAGGGATTCATACGCTATTGAGGGACCGCTTGATAGATACGTAAAGGTTGACGTAAACGTTCCGGGATGCCCTCCAAGACCGCAGGCGATAATAGACGGTGTTGCTAAAGCACTTGAAATTTGGAAACAAAAAATAAGGGATATGAAATGAGCGGGTTTTTAAAAATTGCGATAAGGAACTTATTAAAAGGACCGACAACTGATCCGTATCCGTTCGGTCCTACGTTTATACCGGATAAATTAAGAGGTAAATTAAAAGTTGACGCCAAAGCGTGTACGGCATGTGGAACTTGTGAGGAGGTGTGCCCTTCAGGTGCTATTCATATAACAAAAAACGAAAACGTTTACGTTCATACCACATGGTACAACACATGCTGTTTTTGCGGTAACTGCGAATTTTTCTGTCCTACGGGGGCTATTAAACTTACAAATGACTTTCATACCGCAAACACCGAAGCTGAAAAATATAAATTTATAACGGTAGCGGCGATACCTGAAGTTAAGTGCGAAAAATGCGGCGAATATTTTATGGCGCCAAGTTATGAACTGCTAAAAAGAGCATATCCTCACGTAAACGAATCAATAGAGAAATTTTTAACACTTTGTCCTAAGTGCAGACAAAAAGACGCATTTGAAAGGTTGCATAAATGAAAGAAACTCTTAAACAAAAAGTTATTACCGAGCTTAAAGAAAGGCTCACGGGCGATTATGAATTAAGAGATGAAAAAGACGAAAAAGGAAACATTCAGATATGGCTGAAACTTCATAATCGTAAGGATATCTTACACGTTGCGGAGGTTGTGAAAGAACTTGGAGGCAGATGTGTGATTATCAGTGCATATAAAAAAGACGACCACCACGTGCTTGTATATCATCTTGACATAGACGGAATGCTTTTGAACGTGGAAGTGGAACTGTTTGACAATAAAGTTGATTCAATCACACCTATCCTCAACTCGGCCAACTGGACCGAAAGAGAATTTAAAGAGATGTTCGGAATTGAACTTATAGGGCATCCGAATCCTGCAAGACTCTTCCTTGATGAAAGTATAGCTGAGGGGATACTCGGTGAATATATGCCGCTCTCTCAGGCAATGAACGGGGCTGCAACATGCTGTATGTGGGAAAAAATCGAAAGTGAAAGGCACAAAGATGAGCACTAAAATTCCTATCGGGCCGTTTCATATAGGACTTGAGGAACCTATATATTTTAAAATAGACCTAAAAGGTGAAACGGTAACAGATGTAGATATGATTAACGGGTTTGTTCACAGGGGAATAGAATACCTCGCGATGCAGAAAAACTTTTTTCAAAATCTTATTTTGACAGAGAGGGTTTGTTCGCTGTGTTCAAACAACCATCCTTTTACATATGTAATGGCCGTGGAAAAAATAGCGGGTATTGAAGTGAGTAAAAGAGCCAATTATCTAAGGGTGGTGGCTGATGAAGTTAAAAGAATAGCCTCACATATGTTTAATCTCTCAATGCTTGCTCACCTTGTGGGGTTTCATTCTCTTATGACCCAGACAATGGAAGCGAGGGAAATTATGCAGGATATTAAAGAATCTATTTGGGGTAACAGAATGGATATGAGCGCCAACACCCTAAGCGGTGTGAAATACGACCTTGACGAAGGTCAAATTGAATATATCTTAAGAAGACTTGACGAACTCGAACCTCAAGTTGATGAGCTAATGGATATATATTTCAATTCTAAAATAACAAAAGCAAGAACCGTAGGTGTCGGAGTGCTTCCAAAAGAAGAAGCGCTTAGGCTCGGAGTTACAGGTCCGACTGCCAGAGGCAGCGGCGTAAACAACGATGTAAGGGATAAAGCGCCTTATGCCGCTTATGACGAGCTTAAACCGAATGTATGTCTGGAAGAGGAAGGAGATGTATATTCAAGAATGAAAGTCAGATGGAGGGAAGTTAAAGATTCCATAAGACTTGTGCGTCAGGCGATTACAAACCTTCCGGAAGGTCCTGTAGTAACACAAAAAAGACCTCACATTCCTGCCGGTGAAGCTGTTACAAGAACGGAAGCACCAAGGGGTGAGCTTATTTATTATTTAAAAACCAACGGGGCTCAAAAACCGGAAAGAATGAGATGGAGGGTTCCGACATATATGAACTGGGAGGCTTTAAGGGTTATGATTCCGGGTAATAAACTTAGTGATGTCGCTGTAATCTTTAATAGTATCGACCCTTGTATTTCTTGCACAGAAAGATAAGTAAGTTGTGAAGTAGATAAGTTGTGAAGTTGTGAAGGTTAAAAAATATAAAGGAGAATAAATGGCTAATAAGTTTATATTTGCGGATGCGAGTAAATGTATAGGATGTCTGAACTGTGAGCTTGCGTGTGCGGCAAGCCACATGGGCGTAAGTATTGAAGAAGCATATGATATGGGACTTAAGGGAATTGATTTAATACACAGAAACACAGTAATAAAACATGCAAACCTGACAGCACCTATGCAGTGTATGCAGTGTGAGGACGCACCGTGTGTAAACGCATGTCCGATAGATATAATCAAATATGAAGACAACTACGTAAAAATATACGAAGACGATTGTATAGGATGTAGAAGCTGTGCTATGGTTTGTCCTTTCGGGGCTATTGTAATGGCACCGAGCCAGTCTACAAACGTAACGGGACTTGTCGCAATTAAATGTGACCTGTGCGGAGGAACAGAAGGCGAACAGGCGTGTGTAAACGTATGTCCGACAGATGCACTCAGTCTTATAGATTATACGGAATATAAAGCGAAAAAACAAAACGAGGCGTTTGAGAGACTGAATCAAAATGCATGAGTTGTCAATAGTCCAGTCAATGATGAAAATCGTTGAAAAAGCGAGCCAAGGTAAAGAAGTTACGAGACTTGTAGTTAAAATTGGCAAAATGAGCGGGATAGAGCCTCATTTTTTGAAAGAGAGTTTTGATTTTTTTAAAGAAGGGACGGTTTGTAGAAATGCCGAAATGGAAATTATAGAAGTTGATGTGAGAATTAAATGTTTTGGCTGCGGAAATGAGAGTGATATTAAGGGCTTTGATTTCCACTGTCCCGTATGCGGCAGCGAGAAAACGAAAATAATCGCCGGGGAAGAGATGCATATAGAATATATAGAAGTGAAGGAGTGACAATGAAAAAAGATTTTGCAAGAATTCCTAAAAAAATTCAGAGAAAAAGAGATGCGAATGAAAGAGTGAAAGATTTTGAACCTGTTTATATCGAATTTAACGAAGAAGAAGCGACATATCAAGCAAAAAGATGTATAACGTGTCCTATAGATATAATGAGGGGAATGGATAGTGAGTTCAGTTTTTGTAGAACGGGATGTCCTTTAGGTAACTATATTCCTCAGTGGATCAGGGAAGTAAAAAACGGCAACCTTAAAAAAGCGTTTGAACTCAGCAATGAAACATCTCCTTTTCCTGAAGTAATGGGTAGGGTTTGTCCACACGACAATCTGTGTCAGGGTGCGTGTACTATTGCTAAAACTGAGCACGGAAGCGTGGCAATCGGCGCGATTGAAGTGTTTATAAGCGAAGAAGGGTTTAAACAGGGACTAAAACCATACTACGGAGAAGATAAAAAAAGAAAAAAAAGAGTGGCCGTAATCGGAAGCGGACCTGCAGGGATGAGCTGTGCGACTTATCTTCTAAGAGGCGGTGCGAATGTTGAAATATTTGAAAAATCTGACAGACCCGGAGGGCTTTTAACATATGGTATTCCAAATTTCAAACTTCATAAAGACATAATTTTCAGAAGATTTAAATGGATGGAAGAAGCAGGGCTTAAACTGCATCTGAACCATCCTATTTTAACCCAAGAAGAGTTTGAAAAATTAGTAAATGAATTTGACGCCGTATTTATAGGTGTCGGTGCTCCAAGCGGCAGGGGTGCGAGAATGGAAAACGAAGACGCAAACGGAGTGTATCACGTAATGGATGTGTTAACTCACGCGCAAAAAAGGGTGTTTAAAGATTTTGACGAATGTATTTTAAAAGATAAAAGGGTTGTTGTTTTAGGAGGCGGTGACAGTGCGATGGATGCGGTCAGAACTTCTGTAAGAAGCGGTGCGAAGGAAGTTACGTGTGTATACAGACGTGATGAAGCAAATATGCCGGGAAGTAAAAAAGAAGTGATTAACGCAAAAGAAGAGGGTGTTAAATTTATGTTTTATACCGCTCCAAAAGCCGTAAAAGTTGACGAAAACAAAAATGTTGTGGGAATTATATGCCAAAAAACAGAACTCGGAGAGCCTGACAGCAGCGGCAGAAGAAGGGTTCAGGTTGTTGAAGGAAGTGATTTTGAAATTCCTTGTGATATAATTATATTAGCCCTTGGTTTTGATAACGTAAAATTTGCTTGGTATGAGCATGCTGGAATCGAAACCGACAAATGGGGATGTCCGAAAGTAAACGAAAGATACCAAACAACAAATCCGAAAGTATATGCCGGTGGTGACGCCGTAAGAGGTGCAGATCTTGTTGTAACAGCGGCAAGGGACGGAAGAGATGCGGCATATGCTATTTTAGAGGATTTGGGATTAAAGGATTAATATGGTAGCCGTATATAAAAGTGATGTTGTTATAGTAGGTGCGGGACTTGCGGGGCTTGCTGCCGCAAGGGAGCTTGTAAAAGCCGGAAAAAGCGTAACGGTTTTAACGAAACTTCATCCTCTCCGTTCCCACTCGGGTGCCGCTCAGGGCGGTATAAACGCGGCGCTTGCCGATGATGACGATGTAGAACTTCATAAATTCGATACAGTAAAAGGTAGTGATTATTTGGCGGATCAGGATGCGGTCGAGCTTATGTGTGAAAAAGCACCTGAGACAATCAGATGGATTGAAAGGATGGGTGCGGTATTCAGCCGTAGGGAAGACGGCAGAATCGCTCAAAGACCGTTTGGAGGACAAAGCCGTCCGAGAGCATGCTTTGCAAAAGACAGAACGGGACTTACACTTTTACAGACAATGTATGAGCAGTGTGTAAGAGAAGATGTTTTAATGCTTGATGAATGGTATGTAGCCGATGTTTTGTATGAGGACGGCAAAGCATACGGAGTCGTTGCATACAATCTAAGAGATTTAACACCTGCGATATTCAATGCAAAAGCGGTTATGTTTGCTACAGGCGGATATGCAAGAGCGTTTAAGGTAAACTCAAACGCGCATGCGAATACGGGTGACGGACTTTCTATTTTAGCAAGACGCGGTATTCCTCTTGAAGATATGGAATTTGTACAGTTTCACCCGACGGGACTTGCCGGAAGCGGAATTTTAATGAGTGAAGCCGCAAGGGGTGAGGGCGGAAGGCTGTTTAATAGAAACGGCGAAAGATTTATGGAAAAATACGCTCCTGAGAAAATGGAACTCGCTCCCCGTGATGTGGTAAGCCGTGCGATTATGAAAGAGATAATCGAAGGCAGAGGAGCAAAAGAAGATCCTTTTGCGGTATATCTTGACCTGACCCACTTAGGTGAAAAGAAAATCAACGAAAGACTCCCAGAGCTTCGTGACTTGGCACTCACTTTCCTCGGGCGTGATATGGTAAAAGAGCCTATTTTAATTTCAGCCACTGCTCACTATTCAATGGGTGGAATTCCTGTGGATATAAACGGGCATGTAAAAAAATCTCCGACAGAACTAACTGAAGGTCTGTATGCCGCGGGTGAATGTGCTTGTGTAAGCGTGCACGGGGCAAACAGACTCGGTGCAAACTCGCTTCTTGAAGCGCTTTTCTACGGAAGATGGACGGGACAGAGTATACTAAAAGATCTTGATAATATTGAATTTAGAGAAGCAAACGCAAAAGAAGCGGAAAATATGTTAAATGAAGTTAAAGGACTTTTAAATTCAAACGGAAATGAAAAAGTTGCCCAAATCAGAAGCGAGCTTCAGGAAACCATGAGCACAAAAGTAGGGGTTTTCAGAGAAGAAGCCACAATGCTTGAAGCTAAAGAAAAATTAAAAGAACTTCGCAAAAGATATAAAAACATAAAACTTGACGACAAAGGTAAACTTTACAATACAGACCTTCAAGAAGCTATTGAGCTTGGGCATATGCTCGATTACGCTCTGTTTATCGTTGAAGGTGCGATTAACAGAAAAGAATCACGCGGAGCTCATTACAGGGAGGATTATCCGAAAAGAGACGATGAAAACTTCTTAAAACATACTTTCGGTTATTTAAAAGACGGGGAAATAGAACTTGATTATGGTGAAGTAAAAATTACAAAATTCGAGCCTCAAGAGCGTAAATATTAAAGGATAGGTGATGGAAGTAACATTTAAAGTATACAGATACAACCCGGAAGTAGATGAAAAACCTCATTATGAAAAATATACACTTGATATGAGCGACGACGGTGTAATTCTTGATGCACTAAATAAAATCAAGTGGGAAATCGACGGAAGCCTCAGTTACAGAAGAAGCTGCAGACACGGTATTTGCGGAAGCTGTGCCATTAAACTTAACGGCAAAAACGTCCTTGCGTGTAAGACAAGCATAAAAGAAGCTGTTGAAATGTTTGGAACCACTCTTGTGATAGAGCCTCTTAGCAAAAACAAAGAAAAAGTTATAAAAGACCTTGTTAACGATAAAAAAGATTTCTGGGATAAAAACGCCAAAGTCAAACCTTATCTGATTGCGGAGATTGATGAACATCCAAAAAGCGAAAATCTAATAAAACCGGCACTTGTTGAAATGATAGAAGAGGCTGATTACTGTATTGCCTGCGGGTGCTGTTATTATGCGTGTGAGAGTGTAAGGGCTAATAAGGACTTCTTGGGACCTCAGGCGCTTGCCAAAACATACAGGTTTACGGCTGATGTCAGGGATGAGGCTAAAAAAGAAAGGCTTGAACTTGTGGATAAACTTGGAATTGGTATATGGGACTGTGTGAAATGTCAGGCTTGTATTGAAGTGTGTCCTAAAGGCGTCGATCCGTTTACGAAAATCACACATCTGCATAACCAGGTATTCGAAGAGGGAGTGGCTAAAAGAAACGTCGCTACCAAACACGCCGAAGGTTTTGTACATTCTATTAAAAAACACGGAATCCTTGATGAGGGAATGCTGGTACTATACAGCGAAGGCGTAAACGTTGTCCGTCATATACCTGAAGCGATGGCGATGTTTATGAAAGGTAAAATCAAACTACCTTGGCAAATGCCTAAAAGCGAGGGCCTTGAAGAAATACAAAAACTTATCGAAATATCCCAAACACACGAGTTAAAGGATTAATATGAAATATGCACTTTATACCGGATGCACGGCAAAAGAATCTACACCGGAACTTTTAAAATCAACACTTGCCGTGGCAAAAGAGCTTGGAATTGAAATAGAGATACTTAATGAAGCGAGCTGCTGCGGGGCCAGCCATCTGCAGGATTTTGACGAGTTTTTATCACTTGTGCTGAATGCCAGAAACATCTGCCTTGCCGAAAAAAGAGGACTTAAACTCGTAACGCTTTGCAATACGTGCCAGCTTATGCTTGAAAACACCAAGCAAAAACTTGACAACGATGAAGAACTCAAAGCCAAAGTAAACGAAAAACTAAAAGAAGTGGGCTATACATATACGGGAAGCTCAAAAGTACAGCACTTTTTATATGCCATACTTGAAGATATAGGGCTTGAAGAGATTTCAAAACATGTAAAAAAACCTCTTAACAGTAAAATAGCGCCTTTTTACGGGTGCCATATTATCAGACCTTCAAAAACACACGACGGTGCGAATCTGAATGAAAACCCTTATAAACCGAACGCCATTGAGAGCTTGATTAAAGTGCTTATGGGTGAAGCGGTTGAATATGAGAGCAAAATAAAATGCTGCGGTTTTCATGTGGACTTGCAAAACACACCGGTGAGCGAAAAACTCACAGCCCACGCATTAATCGATGCGAGTGAACACGGAGCTGAGATGATGGTTACACCTTGTCCGCTGTGTCATTTGAATCTTGATGTAAAACAAAAAGCTGCGGCAAAACATGTAAATAAAGAATTTAATATGCCGGTACTTCATCTGCCTCAGATGATAGGACTTGCTTTTGGAATTGACGCAAAAGATCTTGGACTAAACCATCACGTCACAGACGTGACGGTTTAAGGATTACAAGCTTCTGGTTGTGCAGAAATGCGAGGTGGCATATATTCCGGATGATCTAGACATAATGGTGATCGATATCCGAAACCATTATAATTTTGAACATTTCGATCATCCCACATACTTATGTTTTGATCAAAACTCATTATATTATATTGGCTATTATTATAAAACATTTCACTCATATCAGTAACATTAGAAACATCCCAATTATTTAAAGATTGGTTAAAATCAAATGCTCCTTTAAACATTCTGCTCATATCAGTAACATTAGAAACATTCCAATTATTTAAAGATTGATTAAAACTAGTTGCTTCTTCAAACATTCCGCTCATATCAGTAACACTGGAAACATTCCAGTCATTTAAAGGCTTATTAAAAAGATAAGCTTTTTTAAACATTTCACTCATATTTTCTACTTTAGAAACATTCCAATCATTTAAAGGTTGATTAAAACTGTATGCACCTAAAAACATTCCATTCATATATTTAACATTTGAAACATTCCAATTATTTAAAGGTTGATTGAAATTAGTTGCGTAATAAAACATTTCACTCATATTTTCTACTTTAGAAACATTCCAATTATCTAGAGGTTGATTAAAATTCCAGGCATTTTTAAACATTCCATTCATATATTTAACATTTGAAACATTCCAGTTATTTAAAGGTTGATTGAAATTAGTTGCACCATCAAACATATGACTCATATTAGTGACACTAGAAACATTCCAATCATTTAAAGGTTGATTGAAATTAGTTGCACCATCAAACATATGACTCATATTTTTAACATTAGAAACATCCCAAAGTCCAATATTTTTAAATGTATTTGTTTTAACTGATGCAAATGCATAACTCATATCTTCTACATTTTTTAAATTAGGAAAATCATTTGCATTGATTTTTAAATTATTACATTCATTAAAAGCATGATTAAATGTTTTCCATTTAATATCACCCCATTTAATAACTTCTAATATTTGTTTGCTATTATTTATATCATTAGAACTATATATTTGAATTCCTGGAAAAGTTCCTATAATTTTTACTATATAATATCCTTCCATCTCATAAGTGTGAGTGATAGGACCTGTTACATGATAAAATTTAGTTCCATCCCCCCAGTCAATGTTAAAATTATATTCGTAATTGCTTAATGTGTTTATGTTTATTGTTAAATCAGTAGAATCAACTTTCCATAATGTGGTAAAAGGCATTTCATCTGGTTCATATCCGTATGATAGTAAAGTGTTTTTATAATGTTCTCTTGCTTCGTTTTCAATAATCCATTTTTTATTTAATTTTTCTACAATGTTTTTTAATGTATCAAAATCATTTAAGTATACGTATGTTTTAATGGACGAATTGTTTTCAATTAATTGATTAAGTTTGTCTTTTGTATCTTCATCAATAACAATTCCATTGCTTGCGTTATTGTCATTATCAAGACTTTGTAAAAACTGAATTATTTTAATAACTCTATCATCTGTGGTGTTGCTTCTGTCTAAATCAAATAAATCTGCAGGAAAAACTCGTCTGTCAATGTTTATTTTAGATAATACAAAATCGCTTATTTTCATTTTTCCTACTGAAAATGTAATTATTCTGTCACCGCTTTGAAAATAAAAAATTCCGTTCTTATCAGTTACACCACTTCCGCTATCACTTGAATAATCTATACCGCTTATAGGGGAATCAATTAACTGACCACTTTCTTTTGATGTGTTTGTAGTTGTGGAACTTGTCGATGAAGAGCTATCATTACATCCGATTATTAATGCTGCCGCTAAAGACATAAATGTTAATTTTTTAATATTCATTTTAACCACCTTTAATAATAAATTAATATATTATAAATGATTTTTTAATATTTTGTCAAGCAAATATATTTTTTATGATTGAATGTATAATAGTAGAGTTGAAAATAGGATAGTAAAATATGATAGTAGAAAAATTATATTTAAAAAGAAAAAGAGTAGTCTATTTTTCTTTGCACAGATGTCTGTTTCTTTTGAAGATATCTTTCATTTTTTCTATATCTTTTTCTTTTGAATAAATATATTTCAACATAAGTTTTTCGCATTTGTTGCTGAAATCTATTTCAAAATCTTTAAAAAACTCTTTGTAATCACTACACTTTTTAATTACTACGTTGTGATACACAAGATGAGAAAGTGATAATAAAAATATTGAAAAGAAGAAAAACACAATACTAAATACCCTCATATCAAACACAAAAGGCATTGCCTGAAATGCCGAAACTACCATAAGTGCAAATGAAAAGAGCACCGCTCCTACATAATAACCTCTTTCACTTGTTATAGCGAATAGATAATTATTCATGTTTTTTTCAATTTTAGAAATTTTAATAAAGTTGTAAATAGCAAAAGCAATAATTATAATACTTGTTAATAATAATAAATAATACAGCGTCATTTTAATATACCTCTACTTTGTTTTTTCCTGATTTTTTTGCTTTATATAAAGCTTTATCAGCTTTTTTGAATAAGTTTTTAATGTCATCGTTTGTATTAATGTAGTCACATGCAACTCCAAAACTGCAAGTTACCTTATCTACTTCCATAAAATTTGTTTTTTCAATAGCTTGTCTTAAATGTTCTGCAATTTTAGCTGCCGTTTCTGAATTTGACACATTGTTGGGAATAATTAAAAACTCTTCACCACCCCATCTAATAAAATAGTCGTCTTTTCTTAAATTTTCTCTAATGACCTCTGATAAAATTTGTAAAACTATATCCCCAATCAGATGTCCTTTATTATCGTTTATTTTTTTGAAATCGTCAATATCTAAAATAATAAAACAAACATTTCTATTTATTAATTTATGTAAGATATTATTTAAATATTTTCTGTTATATGCTTTAGTGAGTTCGTCAGTATATATTTTTTTGTTAATTTCGGAAATGTTTTTAAAAGTAATTATTTTATGGTTCTCATCTGCTTTTTTATAAGTGATTTCATATGTTTTGATAGTGTCGTTTATTTCAATATTAGTAATAGTTGGCTTTTCATCAAAAATGAGATCTGTTTTTAAATATTCTTCCAAATCATCTAAAGTTTTAAAATCTCCGAATTCTTTTATAAAGGTTGAATTTTTAAGTTTGATGTCGTTGTCTTTGGCTAAAATTACTGCATCGTTTTGTTCTTCAAATATTTTATGTAAAAGTTGTAAATTTTCTTCAGCTTCTTTTTTGTGTTTGATGATTTCTGCTAAAAAGTTTAATTTTTGATAAAGTTTTTTCTTATCAATTGGTTTAGTTATATAACCTTCAACTCCCAAGTCAATAGCTTTTTTCAAAAAATCTATGTCAGTAAATGCGGTAAGCAATATAATATAAGCATCTGGATTCAATGTTTTGATTTCTTTTGACATTTCAAGTCCGTCTATTTCGGGCATTTTTATATCTGACAATATGATGTCAGGATGGTTTTGTTTAAAAAGTTCAAGCCCTTCTTTTCCATTGGTAGCAACAAAAACTTTTTTAAATATTCTGTTTAAAATAACTAAAAAACTTTCTCTTATACTCTCATCATCTTCAACATAAAGACAGGTTAGTTTTTTAAGATAATCATTCGGTTTGATCTTCATATTAAGCCTTATGATTTTATTTCTTTATATTGTATATTATTTTTCTTTAATTCTTCTTTAAACCATTTAAAAATTTCTTTTGCTTTTTCTCCGGCAAACGAAATTTCACTGGTGTATTCCAATGTAGGGAGAGTAGAAAACTCAACATCTTTTGGAATTTTTTTCATTATTTCAAGCATTTCAGATTCTTTTGCATATGCTAAAATTGTAAAACGTTCTTTAGGTTTTTTTTGAGGTAGATATTTTTCAACTGCCTCAATACTCATAGGATGTGCCATTTGAGGGAAACCTGGCATAAAAAAATATCTGTTGTTTATGCAAAAGCCCGGAAATCCGTTTATAGGATTATTCGATAAAGGTTTGGCATTTTTTGACCAGTAAGCTAAAAGATGTTTTTTGGAATTATCTTCGTTTGGAAACTTTTGATTAATTTTATTTATAAATTCTTCATTGTATTTCATTTCACCATTGCTGAAGACTTTTGCGGCTATTTCTCTTGTGAAATCATCGGGTGTCGCACCGATGCCACCATAACAAAAAAGCATTGATTTGGGAGTTGTTTTTATAAGGTGGAATGTTTTTTCAAGAAGTTCAGGATCATCTTTTACAATAAAAGAGGAAAAAAGTTCATATCCTCTTTTTAAGAGTAGATCTCTTAAAAACGTAAAATGTTTATCCTTTCTTCTTCCGTTTAATATTTCTGTTCCTATTATAACCTGAAAAATTTTCATTAAATTCCGGCTTTTTCTTTAATAACCTGTTCCATTTCATCAACGATTTCTTCGATTGTTCTTTCTCCGTTAATTTTGATGAGTTTACCCTGTGCGCTGTAAAAATCCTGAATCTCTTTTAAAGGTTCCATAAACACTTTCATTCTATTATTGAATACTTCAACGTTATCATCAGCACCTCTTGCTCTTCCTAAAACCCTTTCTCTTGCCACATCTTCACTAACTTCAACCTCAATAACACTTACAAGCTCAATGTCGTCGCTGTTTTTAAGCATTTCGTCAAGTGCTTTCATCTGCTCAACGCTTCTTGGGAAGCCGTCAATTAATACGATATCTTTAGGCGCTTTTTCAATTGCGCTTTTAATTGTGTTGATTACGATTTCAAGAGGAACAAGATTTCCGTTGTCGATATAGCTTTTGATTGTTTTACCAAGTTCGCTTCCGCTTGCAACTTCAGCTCTCAATAAATCACCTGTTGAATAATGAACAATTTTATCTGAGTTTCTCTCTGCGATTAGTTCAGCGTCAGTAGTTTTACCGCTTCCGGGTGCTCCGATAATTAAAAAAAGTTTTTTCATAGTTTCTCCTTTATTTATGTTTTTTCTTACTCAACTATAAACTATAAACCATAAACTATACACCATTGACTACAATACCGGGCATTCAAATTTTTTAACATAAATTTTTTTAGTCATTCCGCGCCCTAAAGCGAGCTTTCTTCCCTCTATATCAACTTCGATAGGACCGAAAAGGGATTTATTGATAACCTGTCCTATCTGACCTTTGCTAATTCCTAAATCGCTTAGTCTGTGTTTAAAATTACCGCACGATTTATCAAAGCCTACGATTTTAAAAACATCACCTTTTTTTAAGTTTGCCAAAGTTAAATTTGTAACTTCGCTTATTTTTCTATTCATTGTCCGCTTTTGGTTTTTTTACTCTTATATGAAGTTCTTTAAGCTGTGCTTTGTCAACTTCACCAGGTGCACCTGTTAACAGACACTGAGCTTTTTGTGTTTTAGGGAATGCTATAACGTCTCTGATGTTATCAGTTTTTGTCATAAGCATAATAACCCTGTCAAGCCCGAGAGCGAATCCGCCGTGAGGAGGTGCACCGAATTTAAGTGCGTCAAGTAAAAAGCCGAATTTTTCACGAGCTTCCATTTCGTCGATCCCGAGCATTTTGAATACTTTTTCCTGAATTTCCTCTTTATGAATCCTGATACTTCCTCCCCCAATTTCGTATCCGTTAAGAACAAGATCATATGCGATTGACTGGATGCTTTCGAAATCTTCCTCATCCCATGTATCCATATCAGGCATTGTGAAAGGATGATGAAGTGGAGTAGGGTTGCCGTTTTCGTCTTTTTCAAACATAGGGAAATCAACAATCCAAGTAAATTTGTATTCGTTATGGTCGATTAATCCCATGTCATTTGCGATTTTAACTCTTAATCTTCCCATATAATCAAGAACCGTTTTCTTATCACCTGCACCGAAGAAAATAATATCACCGATTTCAGGATTTAATTTTTCAATCATTTTGTTTAAAGACTCTTCACTCATGAATTTAACAATAGGTCCCTTAAGCCCTTCTTCTTTAACCTGAATGTATGCAAGACCTTTTGCGCCGAATTTTCTAACGAAATTTTCAAGTTCTTTTAACATTTTTCTGCTGTAGAATTTATCCCCGCCTGGGACTTTGAGTGCTTTGAATCTATTGTTTTTCTTGTCTTTTGCAATTGTGCTGAAGATTTCATTGTTTGAATCGACAAACTCATCAATTACGTCAACCATTGGTAAATCGAATCTCAAATCAGGCTTATCGCTTCCGTATTTCTCCATAGCTTCGGCGTATGTCATTCTTGGGATAGGTAATGACACCTCAACGCCCGCAACTTTGAAAGCTTCTTTAATCATTCCTTCGATTGCTGCAATTACGTCGTCTTCTTCAACAAAGCTCATTTCAACGTCCACCTGTGTAAATTCAGGCTGTCTGTCTGCTCTGAGATCTTCATCTCTGAAACATTTTGCAATCTGATAATATCTGTCAAACCCGGCTACCATAAGGATCTGTTTAAATAGCTGAGGAGATTGAGGAAGTGCGTAAAATTCACCCGGATGTATTCTGCTCGGAACCAGATAATCCCTCGCACCTTCAGGTGTTGATTTAGTAAGAATAGGCGTTTCAACGTCTATAAATCCGTTGCTGTCAAAATAGTCCCTAATAGCTTTTGTAACTTTGCTTCTTAAAATAAACGTATTAAGGCTGTTAGGATCTCTTAAATCAAGATATCTGTATTTTAGTCTTAGCTCTTCATTTACGCTTTTATCACCGATTTGAAAAGGTAAAACTTCGCTTTTGTTTTCTATGATAATTTCTTCGGCAACTACTTCGATTTTTCCTGTTTTAAGTTTAGGGTTTTCAAGTCCTTCACCTCTGAGTCTAACAAGTCCAATAACTTTTAAAACGTATTCATCTTTAATTTCTTCCGCAACTCTGTGTGCTTTTGTGCTGTCTGCAGGATCTGCTACCACCTGAACGATTCCGCTGTTATCCCTAAGGTCTATGAATATAACCCCACCGTGGTCTCTGTGAGAGTTAACCCATCCTACAAGCTCAACTTTTTGACCGACAAGGTTTTCATTAACTTCGGCGCAATAATGAGTTCTCATTAATTTCCTTTTTTAGGCGCAATTATACCAAAATGTGCTATAATTTTTGCAAAGGATGAAAATGAAAGAGATTATATTAGCTATACTTGTAATAATACTTGATATTTTCTATCCGTTTTTGAGCAAAAAGCTTAAAATTTTTCTTTTTAAAAACAGAAAAAAATTGTCTCTTAGATTATTTTATTCGCGTGTAAATAAAATAGGTATTCCGTTACTTTTACTTTTGAATTTCAATGTTTTAACTTTTTGGCTTAAAAAATGGGGCGTTTCATATGAAAACACAGCTTTTTATGTGAATCTGTTTCTTATAGCCTGGGCTTTTTATGAGGTGTTTAAATATATCGTATATACAATAATATCGGTAAAACTAGCCCAAAAAGCCAATGTAAGGCGAGAACTTTTTTTGCTGGTTATAAACCTTACGAAAGTTTTTTTGGTTATTGTAGTGTTTGTGCTTATTCTTTCACATTTGGGCGTAAACCTGACGGCTATTATCACATCTTTGGGAATCGGTGGTGTAATTGTGGGGCTTGCGGCAAAAGATACGCTTAGCAACTTTTTTGATTCCATAAGACTTGTGAGTGAAGACGCTTTTCATCAGGGTGACTGGATAGAAACGAAAGACTTTGAAGGGTTTGTAACAGAAATAGGCCTTACGGCTACTCAGATAAGAACATTTGACAATTCACTTATAACTATTCCGAATTCCGTTTTAGCAAATCAATGGGTTAAAAACTGGTCAAGAAGAATTATAGGAAGACGCATAAAATTTTGGATAAAAATCAAATATACAACCGATACCGAGGAACTTAACAGGGTTATTTATGAAATCAGAACAATGCTTGAGCATCATCCTCAGATAGTAACCGACCGTAAAATAGCTTCGCAGCTTAGAAAAAAAATGATGAAAAACACTCTTTTTTCCATCGAGGACAAGTATGGGGTCAGAAAAACCCTGCTTGTATATCTGGATGATTTTGACGATTATTCGATGAATATTTTGGTTTACGCGTTTTCAATTACCGTGGATTGGGAAGGATGGCTTAAAGTTAAACAGGACGTGCTTTTTAAAGTTCTTGAAATTATAAAAAGCTCTAAACTCGAGCTTGCTTACCCTACATCTGTTATTTTCTATGACGAGAGGAAGAACCTATGGAAAAGCTGATTAAAAAGTATCTAAAAAAACAGGATGCAAAAACACTTCACTCTTTAAGGATAGAATGCAGAAGAATGCTCTCTTTTTTACAAAAAGAAGGGCATAGTAATAAGGGATTCGAAACTATTTTAAGCGCATCTTCTAAACTTAGGGATACCGATGTAATGCTGAAAATATGCAAAAACAGAAAAATAAGGAAATTCCTTAAAAAAAGAAGAAAAAAACTTAATAAAAAATTTATAAAAATACTTAAAAAAATAGAATTTAAAAAAACAACTGCAAAAGAAAAAGTAAAAATTGATTTGTTTTCTTGCAAGAAATTATTAAAAGAGACTTTTTTAAATAAAAACGACAAAGAACTGCACCGCTTGAGACTTAAAATAAAAGCCTGCAGATATACAAATAAAGATTATGAAAAAGAATTCAAAAAAATTCAGGATGCTCTTGGAAAAGCACACGATTATTATAAATGCGAAAAATTATTGAAAAAATTTAATATTTCACCTCTTAAAGCGTATTTGAAAAAGCAGAAATATATTAAAAAAGCCGAAAAAGCGAGAAAAGAAATTTTATCTATTCTGCCGGATTAATTCCCATTCTTTTACTTCTTTCCATTGCCTGTTGTGCTAAATATCTGTCTCCGAAGTTTTTGAGGTTTTCAAATTCCTGTTCAAATCCTTCGAAATGCCTCTCTTCATCTGCAATAATTGATTCAAATATCTGTTTTGTTCCTGCATCTCTTGCCTGAGTGCATTCTACTGCGAAATCATTATACATTTCCATCGCTTCCTCTTCGCTTTTCATAGCCCATTCGAGCATTTTGTGCGGTTCTCTTATGTGTTCGACTTCATGAGCCGGTTTCATTTCAATCTCTCCGCCTAAAAATAAAATTCTTTCCGCAAACCTTTCCGTATGCAGCATTTCGTCAATCGCCGTTTTTTTGAATATTCCTGCAAGCAGGTCGTATCCTAAATCATCCAATATAAAATGAAAATACATATACTGATGAATTGCGCTTAACTCTTCCGCAACCGCTTTATTTAGTAGTTCGATTGATTTTTTTCTGTCCATTTTTAATCCTTTTTTGTGTGTTATGTGATATTATAGCATAAATTTATTAAATAATAATTTTTTTCCATTATATAACAAAAACTAATCACTCATATAAATTGGTATAATTATAGAAAAAAAGGGAAGAAGTGAAAGCGGGATTCGTTTTAAAGCCTACCGTTGATGAGAGTCTTAAGAATCTTTTTTTTAAGATAAAAAAAATATTCGAACAAAAAGGTATTGAAGTATATATTGATATGGTTTCGGCCAAGCTTATAGGAATACTCGGAATGGATTTTGAAAAAATGTGTGAAAGCGTGGATTTTTTAGTAACTTTAGGCGGTGACGGAACTCTTATTTCGGTAGCGAGAAGAAGCTATAGGTTCGATAAGCCTATCTTAGGGATAAATGCCGGAAAGCTCGGATTTTTAACAGATATAAACCCTGATAATATAGATGAATTTTTAGATAAGTTTTTAAAGGGTGAATATAGGGTGGATGAGAGGATGGTAATTGAAGTCGAATTTCAAAATACAAAACTATATGCATTTAACGATGTGGTAATAAGTAAAGATGTTATATCCTCTATGATACACATAAACGTAGACACCAACGAATCGCACCTGAACAGATACTATGGTGACGGGCTTATAATTTCAACTCCAACTGGAAGCACGGCTTATAATTTAAGTGCCGGAGGACCTGTCGTATATCCTTTAACCGAAGGGTTTGTTTTAACTCCGATATGTCCCCATTCCCTGACACAAAGACCGCTTATTCTTCCGAGTCATTTTGAGATTGAGCTTGAAGTAGAAAACAATAAGGCTAAATTAATAATTGACGGGCAGGAAATATTTGATATGAAAGGCAAGATAAAAATTAAAAAAGCCGGAAATCCCGCAAAACTTATACACAGGCTCGAAAGAAACTATTTTGAGGTTTTAAGGGAAAAACTCAACTGGGGAGACGGGAAATAATGAATGGAGAATTGAGAATTGAGAATGTAGAATTAAGGTGCAGGTATGATTGAAAGGGTGTATTTAAAAGAATACGTAACTTTTGATGAAGTTGAGCTTGAATTTAGTGAAGTAGAGCTTGAGTTTTCCAAAGGTCTGATTGTTTTTACAGGTCCGAGCGGTGCCGGAAAGTCGGTGCTGATGAGAGGAATTCTTTCAATTTTCGGGTATTTTGATATGAACGCTAAACTTGGTGAAGCGGTTGTTGATACTGATATTGACCTTGAGGAATACGGGCTTGAAAATGATGATGTTTTGATTTTTAAGCAGATTAAGAAAAATAAAAACCGCTTTTTTATCAATAATCAGGCAGTGAGCAAAAAAACTATAAGGGAAATTGCAGACAGGTTTTTAAATTATCTTTCTTTGCGGGAAATAAAAGAGTTCGAAAACGAAAATATCCTCCAGCTTCTTGATAAAATGAATCAGACCCAAAAACATTCGGAAAATCTGAACAGATACAGAGAGAAATATAATGCATACAAAAAAATACAAAAAGAATTGAATAATATTTTATCATTAGAAAAGGAAGCTGCTGAAAAAAAAGAATTTTTGAAATACGAACTTGAAAAGATAGAAAAAATAAATCCTAAAATCGGCGAATTTGAAGAATTGATGGAAGTGAAAAAAGATTTAAGCAAAATAGAAAAAATTAAAGAAAAGATTTTTGAAGTTGAGCGGATTTTTGATTTTGAATACAGCGTTTATGAATTACTTGAAATGAGCGGTATTGAGAGTGAATTTTTTTCAAATGCCATGAATGAACTAAGAATTGCGATCGATAAAGCAAACGAAAAAGCCGAATATCTTGAGAATGTTGATATTGAAGAAGTGCTTGAGAGACTTTCAAACCTTCAGGAACTTATAAGAAGATACGGAAGTGTTGAAGAAGCGCTTGAATATTACGAGGAAAAGAAAAAAGAACTTGAAAAACTTGAAAATTTAAGTTTTGAAAAAGAAGAACTCTCTAAAAAGCTTGAAGAATTGTTTAACGAATTAAATTTACTTACAGGGGAAATAAGTGAAGCAAGAAAAAAAACATCTAAGCAGTTAAAAGAAAAATTAAATTATTATTTGAACAAACTTTATATGCCTGGTGCCGAAATCGTTTTTTCGAAAACAGATCTGAATGCACTCGGCAATGATAAAGTTGAAATTATTATCAACGATATTGATATAAATACCATTTCAACCGGTGAGTTTAACAGGCTTCGTGTAGCAATGCTGGCAAGTAAACTGGAATATGAAAACAGGGAAATGACACTTTTTTTAGATGAGATTGATGCAAATTTAAGTGGTGAAGAAAGTATGAGTGTTGCAGAGGTGTTAAAATATTTATCAAGTAAATATCAGATATTTGCAATATCACATCAGCCTCAGCTTGCAAGCAAGGCGAATAAGCATTTTTTAGTTGAAAAAAAAGAGGGTAAAAGTTTTGTAAAAGAACTTTCAGAGGATGAAAGAGTCCAGGAAATTGCAAGAATTATTGGCGGAAAAGAAAAATCACAAAAAGCCATAGAATATGCAAAAGAATTATTGAAGGATAGCAATGGTTAATATTTTACTTCAGAAAATCAAAGAATTGGAAAACGAGCTAAATGAAATAAAAGAAAAAAACACTAAATCCAAAGAAATGATTTTAAATCTTTTCAAAGAGTGCAAAATTTCAAAAGAAAAAAAAGAAAAATTTAAAAAAGAACTTATAAAAGCACTTTCAAATTTAGATATTAAAAACTCTTCATCTTTTTATGATAACAACAATGCATTGAAATATAATAGTTTTTTGGATATTGCGAAAAATATTCCAAATGGTTTTTTAGTAATTATAGATGGAAACATGGAAGATGATAAAAAGAAATTTGTTATAGGGTTTTTAATAAATAAAATATCTCCTTTTTTTACATTGTCTGATAATAAAATTATCGGAATTCTTGATGATTATCAGTTAAAAGAGATAAAAAAATTAAATGAAATCCCTTATTATAATCCTCAAAACGGAGAATTTTCTGAGATTGAAATATTTAAAGTTGTTTTTGATATGGATGAATTTAATATAAGTAATATTGAAAAATCGAAAAGAATATTTGATGAATTAAGAATAAGGCCAAGTTATAAACACAAGCGCTATATTGAGTTTTCTCTTGAAAAAAATAAAATAATAGATTTTGAACAAGAAGAATTAAGTAAAGAAAAAAGAAAATTTGCGTATATTTATGATGAAAAATATCCGAATTTAGAAATTATGTTAAAAAGAGAAATTAAAAATATTCCGTTCGTTTTGGCATTGCTTGAAAGAATAGATGAAGAAATGGAAAATATTAAAGAATCAAAAGGTATTCAGAATATCGTAAACAGAATGCTAAATTATATAGAAATGAATTTGCCGGAAGAAGGAATTTTAGATGAAGTGAGATTTTTAAGGCAAAGACTTTCGGCTTAATCTATTTGTTTTTTCTTTTTAAATAATAAGTTTATAACTATTTAATGTTTTATATTTAAAAAGTTTATTTAGTAACATGATTTGATTAAAGTATTAGTGACAGACACTGATTAGATAACTTTAAGTGGTGCGACGGGAGGGACTCGAACCCTCACGGGCTAACGCCCACAAGGCCCTCAACCTTGCGTGTCTACCAATTCCACCACCGTCGCATGGTATGAAATTATAACAAAATGATTCTCGCTATTCAATACAATTGAGAGTGATTTATTGTTTTAAACAGGTATAAATAACTTTTATATGTAAAAAAAAATAAAAATGATTTTTGTAAAATATAGTGACAGACACTAATGTGAAGCAATAAATAAAAAGCCCAAAAAAGGCTTTTTATTAACCTAAGAATGGGTTAGCGTAAAGTGCGATAAGTGCAAGAACCAATGCGTAAATAACTTGCGCTTCGATCATCGCTAATGCGATGAACATTGTCCCCATAAGTTTACCACCCATTCCAGGGTTTCTTGCTGTTCCAGCGATAGTTGCTGCAGAAGCGTGTCCCATACCGATTGCACCACCAAGTGCTGCAAGACCAAGACCTACAACAGCTGCGATTACGCTGTATGCTTTAATCATTGTGTCACCATCTGCTGCGAAAGCAAATGCCGCAAAAATTGCCATAAGAGCTACGATTTTTTTCATGTTTCGTCCTTTTGTGATATTTTATTACGCTACGTCCGTTCGGCTTGCGTATCCCTACTTAACACGTAACGCACTGAAATTATAACCAAAAAAAAGAAAAATATTAATAGTTATTTAATGTTTTTATAAAATTTTTTATTCTTTTTGCCGCAGTTTCCAGTTCATTTATATTTTTTGTGTAAGCTATTCTTATAAATTTATTAAATTCACCGAAATCTATACCGGGTGTTACCGCAACTTTTGCTTCTTCAAGCAGTCTGTTACAAAAATCAATAGAATTATTTGAATATTTGCTAATATCACACCATAAATAAAAAGCACCTTCAGGTTTTGCTATAGGGAAAATGTCTTTTAATTGATTGTAAAGAAAATCTCTTCTTTTTTGAAATTCTGTTTTTATCTGTTGTAAATATTCGTAATCAAACGCTGCAAGTGCAGCGTATTGAGAAAGGGTAGGGGCTGAAATCAGAATATTCTGTGCGATTATCTCCGCATCTCTAACAAGATTATCCGGAACAATCATCCAGCCGATCCTGAGTCCCGGCATACAAAAATATTTGCTAAATCCGTTAATTACAATAGTGTTTTTGCTATATTTAAGTGCAGTTGTATAATTATTTGAATATACAAGCCCGTGGTATAATTCGTCGCTGATAAGAAGCTTATCGTTTCTTTCGCAGTAACTGCATATGGATTTAAGATCTTCGTTATTATATATGGTTCCTGTAGGGTTGTTTGGTGATGAGATCATGAAAGTGTCAAAATTATAGTTGTTAAGATTGTTTATGTTAATTTTATAATCCGGAAAAGAAGTCGGGATTTTTATAAATTTTTTGTTTTCAAGTTCTGCAAAATTTTCATAGCATGGATATCCGGGAGTAGGTGTCGCGATTATTTGACTAAAATAAAAAGCTATTAAAAAAGCTGTTGAAGTTCCTGTCGTAATTAATATATTATCAGGGTTTACTTTAACATCATACATATAATTATAATGATTTGCTATTTTTTCTCTTAATATTTTAAGACCTTTTGCTTCCGTATAAAAAAAGCTGTTGTTTTTTACGGAATCTTCAAGTGCTTTTTTTACTTTTGGGGACGGCAGTAGGTCAGGTTCACCTATTTCAAGATGTATTACATCCTCAAGTTCTCTGGCTTTTTTCAAAACATCCATTACGATAAAAGGTTTCATTTGTAGCCTTTTTTGTATAATTTTATCAAAAAGGAGATATATGGAATACCTTATTTTGGCCGGGATGGGTTTTTTTGCGGCATTAACACCCGGGCCGGATATATTTTATGTCATTAGACAGGGGCTTTGCAAAGGAAAAATTTCTGCCTATTTGGCAGTTGCAGGAATATTGACAGGAAACATCGTATATTTGACGCTTGTAGGTATAGGGCTTGGGAGTATAGGGCATAATCCTTATTTTCAGTTGATAGTCGGAATTGCCGGTGGAATTTATCTTTTAAGGATAGCTAAAGCCGTATTTAATGAAAAAGTCCATATAGAAAAAAGCTGTGACAATCTAAAAAAACTCGATAT
The DNA here is from genome assembly GCF_054656815.1 of Nautilia lithotrophica. Taxonomy (NCBI): domain Bacteria; kingdom Pseudomonadati; phylum Campylobacterota; class Epsilonproteobacteria; order Nautiliales; family Nautiliaceae; genus Nautilia; species Nautilia lithotrophica. The sequence continues at coordinate 330,082 of NZ_BAAHXN010000001.1, read as the reverse complement.
CTATAAAGAAGCTTTAATATTGAATCTTTCGAATCCAAAAGCAATGATTTTTTTTGCAGTTGTTATTACTCCTTTTATGAGTAAGAATGTTATGTTAAGTCTAGTCAGTCTGTATGGGGGAATTTCTCTGGCTTTTTTAACTGCGGCTTATTTTAGCTCGAAACTTGATATTGAGGAAAAAATAATGAATATGGTAAATAAAATTTCATCTGTGCTTTTTTTGTTTTTTGCTTTTAGTCTTTTTTATACTGCTTATAAAGCTTTTATTTTGATTTAATTTAAAGGAACATGAGGTTCGGCGTATTTACGCTTAGCCTCTACCTGTATTATTTCATATTCCCATGGTTTAAGTGTGTTTTTTATAAGAACTGCTGTAAGTTTATTGCCGTAAACGCAACCTGTGTCTATTCCTATTGAATTTCTTTTTATATTTGGATTTTTAAAAGGTGAATGCCCATAAACTATAAAGCCTTCATGTCCGTTGTAAACATCAGCCCAAAATTTTGCGTTCGGATTATTATGATTAAGAGGTAAAAATTTTCCATCCTCATCAACGTCGCGCATAAACAAAAGAAGTGTCATTAAGTTAAGTTTGGGATTGTTAAGATACAGCCTGTTGCTTATGCCTGCATGTATAATTGTTAAATGATTTAGTTTTAAAAAAAAGGGCATTGATTCAATATATTCAAAATCTTCTTTTTTAAGCTTAGGGTATATTTTTTGCTGATCTTCATCTAATATAACTTTTCTTCCCCACCATTTTCTTAAATGTTTATATTCGTGATTACCCATAATTGTGAAAATTTTATTTTTTTGTGCGTAACGGAGGGCTTCTACAGGATATGGTCCTTTATCTAAAATATCACCTACGCATATTTCAAACGAGTTTTTGGGAATGAGAGATCTAAGCTCTTCCCATTCCTCAAGGCATCCGTGAATATCTCCATAGATGACGTAAGTCATTTTTAGTGTAGTTTTTCAATATAATTACATGCGTCTTTGTTTCCAAGTTTACAAGCTTTTTTAAGAAGGGTTAAAGCTTTTTTAACATCCTGTTTAACTAAAATTCCTTTATAATAGTAATATCCTAAAATAGTGCAGCTGTCAGAATCGTTTAAGTTACAGCCTTTTTCATAATATTTGAGCGCTTTTTTGTTGTCTTTTTCAACACCGAAACCTTTGTTGTAAAAATATGCAACCATACCGCATGCGTATGCCTCATTTTTATTACATCTTTTTTCAAAACCTTTAAGCGCTTCTGTGTATTTACCTTCAAGTGCCAGTTGTAAATCCGGATCGTTTGTCTGGCCGTGTTTTGAAGCATAAGCTGTAATTATTAAAAGAGCGATTATTAAAAATTTTTTCATTTCTTATCCTTTTTTTGGGTTATTATATCAAAAGTATCTCCCCGCCGGGGAGCTTGTTTTATCCTCAAGCTACACAGCCGAAGCCGTCATCGTCATCGTCAAATTCGTGTGTGTGAGTAGCTTCACCTGAAATTATGCTTTCTTTATATGCAATCGTATCGTTATTTAAAATTATTGAATAATAAATTTTACTTGTATTTCTTATTGTATTTATTGTTGAACAATATGTTTCAAGGGAACTTAAAATCCATCTTCTTGCTGTCATTGTATCTGCGTTTGAATTAAACTTGTAAATAAAATGGAACTCTGTAAAAATTCTAGGATAAGTATCTTTTCTTTTATATTCAATATCAAGTTCGAAATTTGATAGTTCATATCCTTTGTTTTTTGCCATTTCCACTACATCATAAGCTGAGCAGTTGCCAAGACCCGTAATAAAAAAATCTATAGGAGTATATTTTTTTGGATCTATTATTATGATGTCTTTTCCGTTTGACGCTTCATAAAGATGGTCATTTAGATGTCTTATTTTAATCATTATTCTCCTTTAAAAATTTTTCAAAGTATTCTATTTGTTCTTGGACTCTTTGAGGTGAGGTGGCTCCTAAGCTTTTTCTTGAATTCATTGAGTTTTCAAGACTTAAGTCCACATCATCCCCGATTCTCTCATCAATACTTTTAAGCTCTTCAATACTTAAATCGCTTAAATCCACACCTTTTTCTTCTGCTAACGCTACTGCTCTTCCTGTAATATGGTGGGCTTCCCTGAAAGGTATTCCTTTATTTACAAGATAATCCGCAAGGTCTGTTGCAGTTAAATGCCCTTTTTTGCAAGCCTGATACATTTTGTCTTTATTTATGGTCATGGTTTTTAGGGTTTCATTTAATATAGTTATGGATATAAGAGCTGTTTTTACGCTGTCAAATACACCTTCTTTGTCTTCTTGAGTATCTTTGTTATATGCTAAAGGAAGTCCTTTCATAACAGTTAAAAGTGCTACGAGGTTTCCGTAAACCCTTCCTGTTTTACCTCTTATGAGTTCAGGAACGTCCGGATTTTTCTTTTGCGGCATAATTGAACTTCCCGTTGAATATTCGTCACTTAAAGTAATAAATCCGAACTCGCTTGTTGACCAGATAATAAGCTCTTCGCTGATTCTGCTTGCATGCATCATAAGCATTGATATATTAAACAGAAGTTCAAGCGCAAAATCTCTGTCGCTTACCGTATCAAGGCAGTTAATGGTAGGTTCGTCAAATCCCAATGCTTTTGTGGTTTTATTTCTATCAATAGGATGGGGAGTTCCGGCAAGTGCCGCACATCCCAGTGGATTTTTATTGTTTCTTTTGTAGCTCTCAATAAATCTTTCATAATCTCTTTTAAACATATTTGCGTATGCCAGCATATGATATGCAAAACTTATAGGCTGCGCATGCTGAAGATGCGTCATTCCAGGAAGCAGGGTATTTTTATGCTCTTTTGCAATGTTTACAAACGTTTCGATTAGTTCTTTTATTTTCTGTGCTATTTCAAGGTTTCTTTTTAAGCTCCATCTTCTAAAATCCACCGCGACCTGATCGTTTCTGCTTCTTGCGGTGTGCAGTTTTTTTCCGGTATCACCGATTAATTCAATAAGTCTTTTTTCGATTGCCATATGCAAATCTTCATCGCTTATATCCCAAACAAATTCACCATTTTCAATTTCATTTTTTATTTGTAGCAGGCCTTTTTTTATTTTATCCGCTTCTTGTTGGGTTATTATTCCCTGATCAGCCAGCATTTGGGAATGGGCGATTGAGCCTTCGATATCTTCGATGTAAAGTTCTTTGTCGAACATAATAGAAGCATTAAATTCATCAAGCAGTTTTGCGGCACCTTTAGAGAATCTGCCTCCCCATAATTTCATATGAATTCCTTTTTTTGGTAGAATTATACTATATTATTTGAATTGAGAATTGAGAATGCAAAGTTCCTGGAAAATCGAAAAATTTTTTGGGATACAGAGGGAGAATTATGATGATTAATACAAATATAAATGCGCTTCAGGCCCACCAAACACTGATGGATATTAACGCAAATAACATTGCAAATATTAATACGCAAGATTTTAAAGCAACAGATGCTAAAATCGTTGACAAACTTGAAATAAGCGCAAATATTACTGATTCAGGGACGAATTTAACAAAAGAACTAACCGATCAGGTAGTGATAGAATACGGATTTAAAGCACAAATTCCTGCAATTAAAACTCAGGATGAAATAACTAAAACTTTGCTCGATATAAAAGCATAAAGAAGGAAAAGTCTGAATAATTATTAAAGTGAGGTTATAATGAATAAAGAGCTTATAAAACTTCTTTTTTCTACGGCTTCGATTGAGAGATGGAACGATTTACCCCGCCCGGTAAAATTCATTGAACTTGACAAACAAGCTCACAGAATGATAATAGCGTATGTTTTAGCGCATTTTGAAGATGATATAGATTTTTATAAACTGATTCATTTGGGAATTGCGGGAATATTATACAGAGCTGTTTTAACAGATTTAAAATCACCAGTGTATCACTATTTGAGAAAGAAAAAAGGTAAAGAATTAGATGAATTTGTATTAAATAACCTTAGAGGTTTAATTGATGAAGAGTTAGAATATTATGTTAAGATTTTTAATTCTGACAACTCTAAAGAAAAAAGAGTGCTTTCGGCTGCCAGTTATCTTGCAAGCAAGTGGGAATTTGATATGATCTATAATTTTGCCCCTGACATTTACGGGATGAAAGAGATTAAAGAAAATATTGAAAACGAGCTTGAAGATTATTATGACTTAGAAGGGGTAAAAGTATTATCGCTTAAGAAAAAAAGCTATGACTTTATTTCGCTTTGCGGTAATCTCCGTTTTCAGAAAAGATGGGCAAACACGCCAAGGGTTCCTGAAACTTCGGTTCTTGGCCATATGCTGTTCGTAGCCATAGTGGCTTTTTTATTGACAAAAGAATACGGCGGTAATAATCACAAAATTTATTACAATTTTTTCACGGGACTTTTTCATGATCTTCCTGAAGCTCTAACGAGAGATATAATAGCACCGGTAAAACATAATGTTCAGGGACTTGATGAGATACTTAAAAGTTACGAAAATTTTTTAATTGAAGAAAGAATATTGCCTCTTGTGCCTAAAAATATAAGAGATGAACTTAAAATATTGATAACGGACGAATTTGCAAATAAATTGATTATTGATAATCAGGTTAAATTAGTGGATGTAGCAGAAGATTTACTCGGAATGAAAGGAATTGACGGAAGTTTGATAAAAGCGGCAGATCATTTTGCGGCATTTACGGAAGCTTATATGAGTATAAGTCATGGTATTAAATCGTTAGAATTATTAAGCGCGGTTGAAATGCTTACTGAAAGATATAAAAACAAAAAAATCTATAATATCGATTTATCCAAATATTTTCAAAAAGGCTTTTTTGAATGAAAAAAATTATAGCAATTTTATTACTTGTATTTTTAGGTTATTCATCAAATATTGAATATTATTTGTATTCTATTAATTTTGATTATAAAGAGTTTGATTCAAACGGCGTATATTTGGACGGGGATAGTTCTAGTTTAGGTTCATTAAACGGAATAGGAATAAAATATAGTTCAAAAGAAAATATAAGTTATTACATAAAAGGTGAATATGCATATGGTTCAACTGATTATGACGGGAGCACGTGGGGTGGGACTCCTATTAATGTCACAAAGAAAAATGTATATTTATTAAATATTGAAAGCGGTTTTCATATTTTCAACAATCCTTACTATTTGTCGTTTGGTTATAGGTTTTGGAATAGAGGTAAAAGTGATTATCCGGGTGATTATGATGAACAATATTATTGGCCATATTTAGGTTTTGGATATTTTTATTTATTTAAAATCAATAAATTATATTTAACTACAGATATACAATATCAATATGCAATAAATCCAAAATTAGATGTTTATTTAGGCAGTGGAACAACCCTTGATTTAGGTGTTACAGATGGCTTAAAGTTTCAATTATCAGGATATATGAATTATGATAAAAATTTTATGATAAATGTGTTTTACAGATATCAGTATTGGCATATCAGCAGAAGTTCTCCATCTTCAATTATTCTTAATGGAACAAAAACTTACATTATTGAACCGGAAAGTTATACCAGAAATCAATATATAGGTGTAGGTGTTTTGTTTAGATTTTAATGTAATATACAAGAGAGTAACTTGTCTATTTTATATGGTTTATGAAAATGATATCCTTGGTATTTGATATTTTCGTCTTGAGGAAGTTTTTTTAATTGTTCTTTTGTTTCGATACCTTCAAGGACAATTTTCATATCCAATATATTAGCCATATTTATTATTGATTTTAATAATTTTTGGTCTTTTTCACTAAAGGGTAAATTGTCGATAAATTTTTTATCTATTTTAATAATATCAAATGGTAATTCTCTTAGATAAGCCAAAGATGAATAGCCTGTTCCAAAATCATCTAATGATAAAACAAAGCCCATTTCCTTTAGTTTTAATAAAATATTGCTGGCCATAGTCAAATTTGAAGATAAAGCCGTTTCAGTTACTTCAAAATATATTTTTGAGGTATCAAAATGTGTTTTTTGTTTTAATTTTTCTAAATATTCTATTAAATCATAGTCGCCTAAAAGTTTAGCGGATAAATTGATAGTAAAAAATATATCCAGCTTTTTTGTTAATTTAACTATTTCTGAAATCTGCCAAAAAGTCACTTCTTTGATTAGATGTATATCGTCTTCAAGGATTGGAATAAAAATAGTTGGTGAAATTAATTTGTTATTTTGTATTAATCTTAATAGCGCTTCGGCCCCTTTGATCTTATAATTTGTGCTTAATACAATTGGTTGAAAACAATTTATGAATTTATTGTTTTTTAAAGCGTTTTTAATATAGTTTCTTAATTTTGTAATTTTAATGAGTTCGCTTTTCATTGATTCGTCAAAGAAAAGATATGTTCCTTTTCCTGCTTTTTTTGCCTCATACATCGCAATGTCGGCTTTTGTAATGATGTCCTGAAAAGAATCATGTTTTTTTATAGTATAAATACCTATACTTGCTCCCAAATATAAATTTATATCATCGATTTTTAAAGGTTTTTTAAATGAGTTTATTATTTTTGTAGCAATTTCAGATATTTTTTCTTTGCTGTCAATGTTTTTTAATATTATCGTAAATTCATCACCACCAATTCTTGATACCAAATCTTCTTTTCTGACTTTACTTTTTAATTTACTTGCTACTATTTGTAAAACTTTATCACCAATATTATGCCCATAAGTATCATTAATAAATTTAAATCCGTCTAAATCTATAAAAAGCAGGGCAAAAGGACTATCCATTAAGTCATATTCTTTTTTTAGAAGTTTAAGTTCATTAAAAAAGAGATATCTATTTGCAAGTCCGGTTAATTGATCGTATTTTGCAATCTTATCCAGTTTTTGAGCATATGATATTTTTTCATTATATTCTTCTTCTAAATGTTTTGTTCTTTCTTTTACTTTTTCTTCTAAAAGTTCTTTTTCTTTTTGTAATTCTTGAAGAGTATTTAAAACTTTTTTATATTGTGAAATGGAATATTTAGCGTGTAACTGAGCGGCTTTTTGTAGAACTTTTATTTCGTTAACTAATAAGGTTTCATTTTTTTTCATTAAGTTCCTTTATAAGTTCGACAATTTCAGAAATATATGTGTCTAAATTATTTGGATCAAATTTTTCATTACATACAAAAATCGTATATTCTTTTTCAATACTTTTTAATAAATACAATAATGCCGTAGAATGATTATATTCCGTTAATTCAATGTTTTTAATATCTTTATTCGTTAATATTTTTTTATTTGTTATTCCATAATCAATAATTAATATTTTATCATTATCTTCAAAATAGGGTATTAAACTCATACCGCCAACACCACCTTCGATTATTTGTGTATTGTCAATTTTTATGTTTTTGAGCTTTTCGTAAATTAAAATTCCAAAATTATCAGGATATGCAAATCTGTTACCAATACATATCACTTTTAACAATTTAAACCTTTATCGTTAGTTTGTTTTTTTGTTCGCCAATATAATGAACAGTGCAGACAAGACATGGATCGAAACTTCTAATAACATGCCCCATTTCAACTGGATTATCCAGATCTTTAATATGAATGCCAATAAGTGCTTTTTCCCATGGTCCGAGATTATTGTTGCTATCTTTTGGAGATCCATTCCATGTAGTTGGAGATATTATCTGATAATTTGAAATTTTGCCATGTGTAATTTTTACCCAGTGTCCCAAAGCACCTCTTGCGGCATGGGTTAGTCCAACACCTTGAGTGTTTTGAATTTTTTTATTTTTTATATATAAAGATTCATTTAAATTTAAAAGTATTTTTTCTATTTCTTCAATCATAAATTCAATAAATCTTATAGGTCTTATAAGTCTTGCGAACTCTCTTACAAATACGCTGTCACCAAATTTGTTGTATAAATCGGTTATTAATTTATTATTTATTGCAAGTTCTTCGCCTAACGGGCCTGTTTGATAAACTTTATCATTATATCTAGGGGCTTTTGTAAATGAATAAGCTTGTTGTTTATTAATATTTGGAATGGTTTGTTCTTTTAAAGGTGTTTCTTTTTTCCCTTCATACCAAGAGTATGTTACATCTTCAGTTATTTTATTTATATCAAGTTCTTCTGTTTTGTTTTTGTTTATAATTGATGGTGGGATTAGCTTTTTTCCATTTTCGAGATCCATATATCCATAATTTATAAATCCATAATCCGATTTACCGAGTGTAAATAAATTAGCTTCTTTTAATATATTAAAAAAAATTGAAATTTGCGAGTTTGGATTATTGTTAGAAAAATGTTCTAATTTTTCAAAACTATCAATTTCTTTTTTGAAAGAATCGATATCATAATTTAAAATTTCTTCTTCAATCCAATTTTTTATTTTTATAAGTAAAAATTTGATCCTTAAAACTTCTAAATCATCTGAAATTACACTAAGACCTCCAGGGACCATATGAGATGTATGGGGCCATTGACCTCCAATATAAGCAATTATTTTAACTATATCTTTAGTAATATTTAACACTTTTTTTGTAAACTTACCTTTAAATGGTGCATAAAGATTAACAGCCATATCATAAAAGGTGTAATTTTTATAATAATCATTTGCAAAATCAGCCATGAACATTAAAAAAATCTGTCTTAAATCACTTTGCAAATTTTCAGATATTAAAGAAATATTTCTAAATCTAACTGCTTGTTCAGGTGGTGTGATATTGTATGCATCTTCGATAGCTTTTACAGCCGCAGTTAAATGAGAAACCGAACAAATACCGCAAACCCTTGGTGTAATCACAAGAGCATCTAAAGGGTCGCGTCCTCTTAAAATATTTTCAAATCCCCTGTAAAGTGTTCCGATACTTTTTGCATCGGTAATAATATTATTTTTAATGGTAACTTCTATATCCAAATCGCCTTCTACTCTGTTTACAGGTATTCTTAATTTTATACTTTTTGAGGACATCTTAAACCCTTTGTTTTCTATCTTTTAGTCTCTTTGGTGCGGCAGCAGCCGCCATATCTTTGTAAGCTAGATAATGAGCCCTATCAACGCCTTTTGGCAGTTCTATAGGTGTTCCTACAATATTTGGTGTTTTAAAAAACGGATAATCCTGTGGGAAATCGGGTCTTGCACAACCAAAACATGGAACTCCTGCCCTTGTTTTTGAATTTACTTCATTCCAGAGATATTTATTACAAGCTGCATTTGTCGTAGGGCCTTTACATCCCAAATGAAAAAACATACAGCCTCTTTCACCGAATTTGTGCTCTTCAACCTTATATTCATGATATTCGTTTCTTGTGCATCCTTGATGAACGGTATAAGTATATATTTCTTCAGGTGCTTGATTTTCCGTTAGATTTATTGGCATATTATTAGCGATTTCTTCTAATAATACGGCTAAAGATTTTGGATGTATGGGACATCCTGGTAAATTAATTACTGGTAAACCGGATTTAGTTTTAAAATTTTTACCCAAAAAACCACCTTTTTCATTGTGTTTAAACTGAAGTCCGATACCTTGCATTTCACTTTTAGATCCAAATCCACCAAATGAAGCACAAGTCCCAACTGCAATTACATATTTTGCTTTATGGGCAAGTTTGTATATTAAATTTTTTTTCGGTTTTCCCATAAACGTATCAAACATACCTGTATTATTCGGTCCAAGGACAACATTTCCTTCTATACAAAGGATATCTAAATTAATCTTATCGTTTATAATGTCATCTATTACTTTAAGGTGCTGCTTATATGATATGTTTGATAAAGATGGATGCCACAATACATTGATATTTAAAATTTCAAAAAGTTCATATAAATTGCATTCGCAGTTTAAAAGTGACATAGTATCGCCACTACATCCTCCGCTTTGAAGCCAGTATAAATTCATAGTTAGCCTTTATTAAACATAAATTATACATATATTAAATATTAGCGGAATTATAATAAAAAACAAATATTATAAGAATTATTTATAAAAAAGAAGAGGGAATTAAAAAATAGAAAGAAGGACACCTGCAGCAATTGCGCTTCCGATAACACCTGCAACGTTCGGTCCCATTGCGTGCATTAAAAGAACATTTGTAGGGTCTTCTTTTGTGGCTTCTCTGTTCGCTACTCTTGCAGCCATAGGAACGGCGCTGACACCAGCGGCACCTATTAGAGGATTGATAGGCTCTTTTGAGAATTTATTCATTATTTTACCCATTAAAACCCCTGCGGCTGTTCCTATTCCGAATGCGACAAGTCCCAATATTAAAATACCGAGTGTTTCTGGAACCAAAAACTTCTCAGCCGCTAGTTTAGAACCGACTGCAAGTCCTAAGAAAATAGTTGTGATATTAATAAGTTCGTTTTGCAGTGTTTTGCTGAGTCTCTCAACCACACCGCTTTCTCTTATAAAGTTTCCGAATGTCAAAGCACCGATAAGCGGACTTGATTCCGGAATAATTAAAATAGTTAGAATCAATACTACAAGAGGAAAGAGCATTTTTTCAAGTTTGGAGACTTTTCTTGCAGCTTTCATTTTAATTTTTCTTTCTTCTTCAGTAGTTAAGACTCTCATAATAGGCGGTTGGATTAAAGGCACGAGCGCCATGTAACTGTATGCCGCTACAGCAATGGCTCCAAGCAGATCGGGAGCCAGTTTTGATGCTATAAAAATGGAAGTAGGGCCGTCCGCCCCTCCGATAATTGAAATAGCCGCACTATCTTGAAGGGAAAAGTCAAATATGCCAAGCTGAGTCAATGCCACGGCACCGACTAATGTTCCAAAAATTCCAAATTGCGCGGCGGCTCCTAAAAGCGCCGTTTTAGGATTGGCAAGAAGCGGTCCGAAATCCGTCATCGCACCCACACCCATAAAAATGAGTATCGGAAACAGCTCGTTTGCAATTCCGGCTTTATACAGCTCTCCTATAAATCCTCCATCACCTATAATGTTTGCAAGAGGTATGTTTGCAAGAAGCCCTCCGAATGCTATGGGTATGAGTAAAAGCGGTTCAAACCCTTTTTTGATTGCGAGGTAGAAGAGTAAAAAAGAAATAAGAATCATAATAATTCTTCCAAAACTCTGGTGAAATTTGCTAACCTTTTCGCCAAGAGCGTTTTTTACATTCTCCTGCGGGTTTAAAAACGCATAAATTCCCGTTTGTTTGTAAAATCCCGATAAAAGCTCGCTTATACTTTTTTCATGATGAACCTGTGCGGTTTTAGTAGTGTTTGATTCTGCGGTATTTGCAGATAAAATAGTAGGAATTAAAAATAAAAAAAGCGCTAAAATAATTGCTTTTATTCTCATTTAGTCCTCCTCAATTGTGACTAAAACATCACCTTCGTTAATTGAATCGTTAACTTTTACAGGAATATGCGCAATAATTCCGTTTACGGGTGAAGGGATGTCAATTTCCATTTTCATTGATTCTATAATCATAAGTTTATCTCCTACCTTTACCTTATCTCCCGGATTTACAAGTATTTTCCATACATTTCCCGGAACAGGCGATTCTACTTCTACAACATCGTCAGATGTAGGCTCAATAGTTGTAGGTTTTTTTTCGAGAGGTTTTTCTTTAATTTCAACTTTTCCTTCTTTCACTTCTACATTGAATACTTCTCCATCCACAATAACAGTATAAACTCCGTTAGATTTACTCATTTTTTCTCCTTTTTTTCTAATCATAAGAGGACTCTCGCCTTTTAAAAACGCTATACCTTTTTCCTGACACGAAGCCGCTATAAATATATTTTCTTCAGTAGTTTCGATGTCTTCTTTTTCAAGCAAACTTTGCCAGTATTTAATTGTTTTTCTTTCATCTCTGTCTGCAATATCAAGAGGGTTTTCGTTTGTAGGTTCTAAATTGAGCTGTTCGCATGCAAGTTTTATAATATCTTCATCAGGCTTAACGGGTGTTTTTCCAAAATACCCGAGAACCATTTTTCCGTATCCCGGTGCTATTTTTTTCCAAGGTCCGAACATTACATTGTTAAATGCCTGCTGCCAGTAAAATTGGCTCACCGGTGTTACACTTGTTCCGAATCCTCCCTTTTCAACAACTTCTCTCATAGCTTTAATAACGTCGTTAAATTTATGAAGAATATTATTATCCCTCATCATTTGCGTATTTGCGGTAAGAGCACCGCCCGGCATTGGTGAGAGGGGAATTATAGGATTTACCTGTGTGGCTTCAGGCGGAAGGAAATAATCTTTAAGACATTCTTTAAGTGTTTCTTCATATTCAACTATTTTATCGATTTCCAAATCACCGAGGTTGTAAGGTTTGCCTTTTACGGCATGAAGCAGGGTTATTATATCGGGCTGGCTCGTTCCTCCGCTAACAGGCGCCGCAGCTAAATCTATTCCGTCAACTCCCGCTTCAAGTGCGGCAAGATAACTTGCAACGCTGATTCCCGCAGTTTCATGTGTGTGCAGTCTTATATGAATGTCTCTACCCAAAAGCTTTCTCGCCATTTTTATGGTTTCATATATTTTATTGGGATTTGCTGTTCCCGTAGCGTCTTTGAAAGCGACTGAATCAAATTCTACATTTTCAATAATATCTCTTAATATCTTTTCATAAAATTCTACGGTATGAGCACCCGTGCACCCCGGCGGCAGGTCCATTATAGTTACAACCACTTCATGTTTCATTCCGGCTTTTTTGATCGCCTTACCGCTGTATATCAGGTTGTTTACGTCATTTAAGGCATCAAAATTTCTAACCGTAGTAGTATTGTGTTTTGCAAAAAGCTTTGCGAAAAGATCTATCATTTCCCGGCTTCCGGTATCAAGCATTACCGTATTTATACCTCTTGCAAGGATTTGAAGATTTGTCCCCTTAGCGCGTTTTGCAAATTCGTCCATCATATCAAACGCATTTTCCTGAAGATAGAAAAAAAGACTCTGAAACCTCGCACCGCCTCCAAATTCAAAATGCTTAATTCCGGCATCGACTGCAGCATCTACTGCAGGCAGGAAGTCTTTCATCAAAACCCTTCCGCCAAAAACAGACTGAAACCCATCCCTGAAAGTCGTATCCATTATATCAATGTATTTAATTGCCATTTTGAGTCCTTTTATGATGTATTGCCGCCGCAATTGCCGCCACTTTTTTTAATTTGTCTTTTTTTGATTTTGGTTTTTGTTTTGGGGGTTTATCCTCGGGAAAATATTTTTCAATTATTTTTCTTTGAAATTCAAGAATGAGGGTTAATAGATAAAGAAATGCGAAAACTACCGTCATTCCGAGAACCATATATTTGAGAGCTTCGAGTATCATGGCGTCTCCTTAAAATTTTGCAAATACTAACAAATAAGTGTAGCAACAATATAGCATAATAAAACATAAAGCGGATTAGTTGTGAAGTAAATAAGAAGATAAGTAATTTAGTGATAAATTACATTTATAATTTAAAAATTTTTACACTTTTCTACAATTTTGTAGTTTAATATACATCAAGGCGGTCATTATAGCATCATTTAATGCATCGTGTTTACCAATAATAGGGAGGTCTAAATCTTTCATAATGGAATCGAATCTCAAATCGATATGTTTTTGTGGGATAAGACCTATTTTTTTGTCGTAATATATGGCTGAAACTTCTATTTGTTTGTTTGGAAGTTTAATTCCGAGATATTTTTTTGTAAGTTTGTTAAGCATTGCTACGTCAAATTCAAGGTAATATCCGACAAGAGGTCTGTTTTTAACAAAATTTAAAAATTTTTTTATTGCCGTTTCCGGCTCAAATGCGTTTTTTAGCATATCGGGCGTTATTTTATGAATTTTAATGCTTTCAATACTAAGTTCTTTTGAAGGTTTAACGAAAATGTGGAATTTTTTACTTAAAAGGATTCTGTTGTTTTTAACAATTACGGCACCTATTGAAATTATTTCGTCTTTTTTCCGATCAAGTCCCGTAGTTTCAGTATCAACCACGACAACTTCATCGCCTTTGTATTCATCAAACAGAAATTCAAATTTTTTATCTTTAAGTTTTTTCTTTTCTAATTCTTTAAAAAATTTCCCAAACATCAAAGCACACTTAAATGAAAGTGGTGTTTTGTGAGTTTTTTAAATTCCGCAATAACTTTTACGCTGTCTTTTAACATATCTTTTTCAATTTTGCTTAAATTTTTAATATTAAGTATATTGGTAGCCGGCTTTGCGTTGTTTATTTGTTCAAGTTTGCTTTTAAGGGTCAGTGTAAGTATTACATCAAAGCTTTCAATAAGTTCGGTTGCAAATTGTCTGTCAATTATACCTATGTTGTTTAGCTCTTTAATTCTCTCAACAGTTGAGGTTTTTTCTATTTTTTTCTCAAGCGCAAACGCTCTTGCGGCATGGACAATTATAAATCTTATTTTTTTCATATCGACTTTTTCTTTAAGCCCCAATATACCAATCGGCAGTTCGAACTGGTCAACAAATGATGCGAATGAGCCAAGAAGTGTAGCATTATCGCTTATATGTTCAAAAAGGTATTTTTTAAGTTCATTCAGATATTTTTCATCCCCCCATACGACATTTGCGTCAAGTAAAATGGCGAGATTCATCATATTTTCCTGAGTAGGGGTATTGGTCCATTCGAAAATATCTTTTTTAAATTCTTTAAGCGGTTTTGACCAGAAAGGGTTGTTTACCATAACTTTACCGGGACACTCCGGAAAGCCGAGTGTCTTTAAATATTCGGAAAATTTTTCAAATTTTTTCATATCATAGTTAAATGTATCGTTTATGACAGCCCCGTTGTCCTGATCTGTTCTTATAATCTGCTCGCCTCTACCTTCACTGCCCATAACGATTAATGAAATGTTTTCTTTATACGTTTCATCAAAAACAAATTCACTGACTTTAGCAAAAATCTTTCTGTTTAATTCACTTATTATTCTTGCAATGTATCTGGCTTTAAGTCCTTTATTGAAAAGAAGATTGGTAAGATCCACAAGTCCGTTTGTAATCTCTTTGAGATCGTTAATGTCTTTTGCTTTTTCTATTTTTACGCTTATGAGATATGAATGATTTGAAAAGTAACTTAGCAAATCAATCTGTTCTATCGCTCCTGTAATTTTATCGTCGGTTGTGACTATAAGCCTTTTTATATTGTGTTTTGTCATAAGAAGCAGGGCGTTAAATAAAAAGTCTTCGTCCTCTATGGTTACTATATTATTGGTTGCTATATTTTTTATTGGATTTGAAGAAGGAATATCTTCTGTAATTACTTTTCTCAAATTTGAATCCGTAACTATCGCAGAATTATCTACTATAATGGCAGAAGAGTTTTCGTTTTCTTTTTTGATAACCGCTTGTTTTATTGTGTCATTGCCTTTTACAAATGTAACAGGATGTATAATTAAATCTTTAACCCTGGCTGATAGGAAACTGCTAAATTGGTTTTCAAGAGATTTTTTTCTTAAAGTCTGCAGTTTGCTGGCGATATCCTGAAGAAAATAGTTTTTAAATTTAAGGTTTTTATTTAAAACTTCAAGAAAAACATCTCTTTTTATTTCATAACATAAACACTCTTCCAATACTTCAAATTCAATTGATTTGTTTTCAATAATTTCTTTTGCAAAAACGATATCTTCCGATGTGAATATTTCATCTAAACCTTTTATTTTTCCTTTTATAATAATCAGTAAACTTTCGGGTTTAATTTTACTGCCGGGTGTGTAATAAGCTATATCAGTGTTATTTACAACGGAGGAGAGTTCCTCCTCCGTAAGTAAATCGAAAGGAGGGATAGATGATAGATATTGTTTGGTTTCTTTCATAAATATCCTTAATGTTTAACGGCACCTTCTGCACCAATTCCTGTTTCTGATCTGATAAGTTGGGCTTCAAACGCTTCTTTTTCTTTTTTGGCATCTTCACTTTTATCAGTAACTGAAAAGAACCATATTGCAACAAACGCAACCGTAACACTCACAAGCGCCGGATATTTTGACGGGAATATAGGTTTATCGAATCCAAAGATTGACACCCATACGGTCGGTCCTAAAATAACTAATAAAACAGCTGTAGCAAGACCGATACTTCCACCTATTACTGCACCTCTTGTTGTTAAATTTTTCCAATACATTGATAAAAATAATACCGGGAAGTTTGCACTTGCTGCAATTGCAAATGCAAGTCCAACCATGAATGCGATGTTTTGTTTTTCAAATGCTATACCTAAAATTATAGCAAGAACGCCTATTACAAGTGTAGCTATTTTAGAAATTTTCATTTCTTGTTTTTCGTCGATTTGACCTTTTTTAAATACATTTGCATATAAGTCGTGGCTAATTGCACTGGCACCGGCTAATGTAAGTCCAGATACAACCGCTAAAATAGTAGCAAATGCAACAGCTGAAATAAATCCTAAGAACAGGTTACCACCAAGAGCATGTGCCAAGTGAATTGCAGCCATATTATTTCCACCTATAATTTTACCGGCAGCATCCAGATATTCAGGATTTGTTGATACGAATACGATAGCACCAAATCCGATAATGAATGTAAGCATATAAAAATATCCTATAAATCCTGTAGCAAAAAATACTGATTTTCTTGCTTCCTTAGCGTCTGCAACGGTAAAGAATCTCATAAGAATGTGCGGAAGTCCAGCTAGACCGAACATAAGTGCAATTCCTAAGCTTATTGCCGAATATGGATCGCTGACTAAACCGCCAGGTGCCATGATTTTATCATGAAGAGGATGAACTTCTACAGCTTTTCTAAAGAATTCTTCAAAATTGAAACCGAAATGCACCATAACAGCAAGTGCCATAAATGTTGCACCGAGTAGTAAAAGTGTGGCTTTAATGATCTGAACCCACGTAGTTGCAAGCATACCACCGAACGTTACATAAAGAATCATTAAAACACCTACGATTATTACCGCATATGAATACGGAAGTCCAAATAGAATCTGAATAAGTTTACCACTACCAACCATCTGAGCAATAAGATATAATAAAACTGTAGCAATACCACCAAATGCGGCAAGTGTTCTGATAGGACCTTGTTTTAGTCTGAAAGATACAACGTCGGCAAATGTGTATTTACCAAGGTTTCTGAGTCTCTCAGCAATTAAAAACAGAACAAACGGCCAACCAACTAAAAAACCAATTGAATAAATCAGTCCGTCGTAACCTTTTAAATATACCAAACCTGAAATTCCCAAAAAAGACGCCGCAGACATGTAATCACCTGCTAATGCAAGTCCGTTTTGGAATCCTGTAATACCACCGCCTGCTGTGTAGAAGTCTTTAGCCGTTCTTGTTCTTTTTGCCGCCCAGTAAGTAATACCGAGTGTTGCAATAACGAATACCAAAAACATTACTACAGCAGATACGTTAAGAGGCTGTCTTTGCACTTCTCCCGTTATTGCACCGGCTGCAAACAATGAACCGAAAGATAGTGCAAGTATTAATAGCTTTTTCATTGTGCTCCTTTTTCAAGTTCTTTTTCGAGTTCGATTTTTACTTTTTTTGTTAAATCGTCGAACTCTTTGTTTGCTTTGTTTACATAAATACCTGTAAGTATAAATGCTGCAACAATGATAAGTAAACCTATAGGAATACCGATAGTAATCACAGAACCTTGTGAAATAGGAGTTCCGAGAATTTGCGGATCAAAAGCGATAGTTAAAATAAACGAATAGTAAATTGCAAGCAATACAAACGTAAGCGTCCATGCAAATTTACTTCTCGTTTTAACTAAGCGCTGATAATCCGGATTGCTTTTGATAAGCTCTATCGCTTCTTTAGTCATTAAGTCTCCTTTTGAATTTTTTACAACTTTATAATAAAACCTTTTCGTAGCATAAATGTAGCAATTACTAATTGATACATAAAAAGTTAAATAAAAATTAATTAATGTGTAGAAAAGTAACAAATAATGGAAAATGAACAATGTAAAATGTAAAATGGAAAATATAATAAGGGCCCCGAAAAATTGAAAGTTTTTTGGGTATAGAGGGAAAATGGACAATGAACAATGTAAAATGATAAAATACTAAAACTAATTTATTTGTAGCCAAATTGGAAAAGAGGGGCGAAATAAGAAAGAGATGAGGAAGAGAGGGGAAAAATTAGATATGAATGTATTGGAATTGGTATAAAAAAGAAGAGAACGAAGTTTGTGAAAAATTAAAAATTAAATGAAAGTTAGAAAAATTTGCATAGTGCCAGACACTAAGTTTAGTGATTTTTAATCTATCCAATCTTAAAAACATAAAAACTTTAATAACCAATCTACCAATAACTAATACACCAATTAACAATAACAACCCAATAACTTAACTAACTTTAAAAACTTTAACTAATCCTAACAACTTAACTAACACTAAAAAACATAACTAACTTTTATCATTTCAACCAACTATTTAATTATATATCCGACTCCTCTGATATTTTGGATGAAGTCTTCTTTTAGGGATTTTTTAAGGCGGCTGATTTCGGCTCTTATTGTGGCGTTGTCAACAAATCCGTCCCATACTTCGTCTCTTAGCATTTCAAACGTTACGCTTTTACCTTTATTAAGGGCTAAAAGTTTTATAATGTTTCTGTGAATGTTGCTGAGTATTTCCGGAGTATTATCAAAAAGTAGTTCGCTTTTTTGAACGTCAAATTTATATCTTTTAGATAATTTTATGAAATTTTTTTCGGTTGATTCAATCTGGCTTCCGAGTCTTTCTATTTTAATGAGAAGTTCCTGCAGGTAAAAAGGTTTTTTAATATAATCAAAGCAGCCTAAATCATAAGCTTTTGTAATGTGATCGATGCTGTTCATTGCACTTATAAAGATGGTTGGGGGTGAGAGCTTTTCTTTTTGCAAAGCTTCTAAGATAGAAAATCCATCGATATTAGGAAGATGTATATCAAGTATTAAAATATCAAAATTTTCTTTTTTTAAATATTCATAAGCTTTTTTACCATCTATAAAAGATTTTACAATATATCCTTCATTTTGCAGGTATTCAGTAATTATTTCGTTTAATGAGTATTCATCCTCAACCAAGACTATTTTCATTGCATTCCTTAAAATGATATTCAAATCTAATTATATTATCTTTATGTGTTACATTTACTTTAATATTGTATTTTTTACAGATTTCATTGACTAAATAGAGTCCGAGTCCAAATCCGGAAGTATTTTCATGTTCTTTATAAAACGGGTCGAAGAATTTGTCAATGTTATTTATTTCGTTTGTTTTATTTTTAAAAATTAAAGTATTTTGTTTTGCAGTAATTTTAATTACAGAACCAGGAATAGAGTATTTTATTGCATTTGAGAGATTGTTGTCTATAATTCTTATAAGCTCTTCTTTGTTAATGCAAATATTAAAATTTTTAATTTCATATTCAAATTTTAATTTTTTTGCATTTGCAATGGTTTCGAAAAACTGAATTCTTTCTTTTAAAATATCTTTTATATTTATAATCTGTAAAGGATAATTTTTATGTTTGTATTTCAAAACAAAGCTTAAATCCGCATAGATATTGTTAATCATCAAAACAGCCGATTCTATTCTTTGTATATTTTTATCTTTTTTATCCAGAAAATTAAGTGATGTAAGAATTATTGCAAGGGGCGTATTTATTTCGTGAATGGCGGTTTTTATGAAATTTTCCTGTTCGGTTATCAGATTTTGAAGTTTTCTGGTTTTTTGACGAACTTTTTCTTCAAGTGTTAAATTAAGTCTTTCAAGTTTTTTATTTTGTGTATTGATTTCTTTTAGCATTTTATTGACATATACGGCAATATTTAGAAACTCTTTTATTTTAATATCGCTGAATTTTATATATATATGTTCCTGATAAGCTTTTTGGAAAAATTTCACAAATATGTTTATTTCTTCTTTTAAAAATTCATTTAGTAAATAAAATCCGCCAAGGGCAAACATATATATAATGAATGCAAGTGTCAGGAAATTAAGCATCGTTTTTGTCAGTTTATGAATTAATGCTTTTTTTTTGCTTTCTATGAGTTTTTCTATTTTGGTAAATGAATCCTGAAGTATGATTTTATAGCTGTTGTCAATCAAAGTATAAGATATAGGTTTTTTAGGTGGGGTGGAATGTATAAAGATTGGCAGGTCTTCTTTTTTAATTTCAACGTATATTGATTTATCTAGGATAATATTAAGAATCTGATTATAGTTTTTTGGTGATATTTTTAATATCTGATCAATTTTGTAAGCGGTTTGTTGGAGCTTTTTGTTTGTTTTTTGAATAAACTCCTGTTTTATTTTAATTGTTTCTCTTTCAAAGTCCCTGTATTCTTCAAAAATTGCAAGTGCTGTAAAAATTACGGATAAAATAAACAGGAGGGAAATCCCTCCAAGATAGATTTTGTTAAGAGATAGTGTTTTCACTTTATTTTAAAATACAGCTGTTTACTACTTCAATAATTGCTTCAACAACTTTAGGATCTTCCAAAGTTGAAGTGTCTTGAGTAATAGGTTCACCTTTCGCGACTGCTCTAAGGATTCTTCTCATGATTTTACCACTTCTTGTTTTCGGAAGTCCCGGAACGAACGCCACCGTGTCAACTTTTGCAATCGCACCGATTTCCTCTTTTACAATTTCGTTAATTTCTTTAATAATTTCCATCTCTTCAGCTACCGTGTCTTCTCCTTTTAGAACAACATAAGCAAATACGCTTTCACCTTTAATTTCATCAGGTCTTCCGACTACCGCAACTTCGGCAATTAGAGGATGTTTTTTAATTGCAGCTTCAATTTCTGCGGTTCCGAGTCTATGGCCTGAAACGTTTATAACGTCATCAACCCTTCCGGTAATCCAGATATATCCGTCTTCGTCATACATCGCCCCGTCACCTGAGAAATATACCGGTTCACCCATTTTTTTGGCAGTTGAGAAATAACTTTTTACAAATCTTTCCGGATCGCCCCAGATAGTTCTTATCATACTCGGCCAAGGTTTTGTAATACATAAAAGACCTTTTTCGTGTGCCGGCATTTTTTCACCTGTTTCATCGATAATTTCTGCGAAAATTCCAGGAAGAGGGAATGTCGCACTTGCTGGTTTTACAGGTGTTGCAGCCGGAAGAGGTGTAATCATGTGTCCACCGGTTTCAGTCTGCCACCATGTATCAACGATTGAACATCTGCCGCCTCCTACAACTTCATAATACCATTTCCATGCAGGAGGGTCGATAGGCTCACCAACCGTTCCTAAGATTCTTAATGAACTTAAATCATATTTTTTAGGCTCATCAGGTCCCATTTTGTTAAGAAGTCTGATCGCAGTAGGTGCGGTATAGAACTGGTTAACTCTGTATTCTTCAACCATTTTCCAAGCTCTTCCGCTGTCAGGATATGTAAGCACACCTTCAAACATAAGAGTCGTCGCACCTGCTGCAAGAGGTCCGTAAACGATGTAAGTATGTCCCGTAATCCATCCGATGTCCGCCGTGCACCAATAAGTGTCGTTTTCTTTTATGTCAAATACCCATTCCATTGTAAGCTGAGCCCAAAGGATGTATCCCGCTTGTGCGTGTTGAACGCCTTTTGGTTTTCCGGTGCTACCAGATGTGTATAATAAGAAAAGAGGGTCTTCACTATCCATAATTTCAGCAGGGCATTCATCACTTTGATTTACGATTAAATCATTATAACTTACATCTCTTCCGTTTACCCATTCAATGTCCTCATTGTTTCTCTCAACTACTATTACTTTTTCTACAATATCAACATCTTCAAGAGCTTTGTCAACCGTAGGTTTTAGCATATAAGGGCTACCTTTTCTATATGCACCATCAGCGGTAATTACAATTTTGGCTTCGGCGTCAAGAATTCTGTCTTTAAGAGCTTCGGCACTGAACCCGCCAAATACCACGCTGTGAATTGCACCGATTCTTGCACATGCAAGCATTGCAAACGCAGCTTCCGGAATCATAGGCATATAAATGACAACCCTGTCACCTTTTTTAACACCAAGGCTTTTAAGAAGGTTTGCAAATCTGTTTACTTCTCTGTAAAGTTCAAGGTAAGTAATTATTCTTTTTTCTCCGTTATCACCTTCCCAGATTATTGCAGCTTTGTTTTTTCTTATATCAAGATGTCTGTCGATACATTGATATGCAACATTCAGTTTTCCGCCCACAAACCATTTATAAAAAGGTGCGTTTGAAGTGTCAAGAGTCTGCTTGAAATCTTCAAACCATGTGATTTTTTCTCTTGCAAATTTTGCCCACGTTCCTTCATAATCTTTTTCAAACTCTTCCACAAGTTCTCTATATTCGCACATATTTTTAAATACAGGATCTTTAAACATTTCTTTTTTAGGATAATATACTTCGTTTAACATTTATGCTCCTTTAGGCTTTTTTATTTATAATAGTCTAAAAGTGAAGCATAAACGTAGCAATGAATTAAGATTTAATTTTTGATTAAAGATGATGTGTAGATTAGTAACATTGTATTATACTAAGTTGTAAAGTTGTGAAGTTGTAAAGTTGTGAATGGAAAAACAATCCTTCACAACTTACCTACTTATCCGCTTATCTACTTACTTATAGTTGTCAATAGCTTTTTGAATAAGTTCGATTGCTTTTTCTCTTCCTTCATATCCTGTAACTTTTACCCATTTACCTGGTTCTAGGTCTTTGTATGTTTCGAAGAAGTGTTTGATTTGATTTAATTCAATTTCAGCCAAATCGCTTAAATCGTTGATTTTTGCCATTTTAGGGTCTAATTTCACTGTTGGAACAGCTACGATTTTTTCATCTTTTCCGCTTTCGTCTTCCATAATCAGAACGCCTATAACTCTACTTTTAATTACGGTTCCCGGAACTACGCTTTCACTTGAAAGAACTAAAATATCAATAGGATCACCATCATCAGCCAAAGTGTTTGGAACAAATCCGTAATTTGCAGGATAAAACTGGCTTCCGTAAAGTATTCTGTCAAGGAATATTGCCCCGCTGTCTTTATCAAGTTCGTATTTAATGTTGCTTCCTTGTGGGATTTCGATTACCGCATTTACATATTCTTCCGGATTTCCCGGTTTAATTTTTGTAATATCCATTAATTCTCCTTTTTTTGTGAAATTATATCAAGATATTTTATTAAGTATATTCCGGTTATATAAATTATCCAGTTGATATATATCCATAAAAATAAAAACATTAACAATGAAATTGAACCATATATCGTCGTATAAGTTTTATTTATTAAAACATAATATATAAAGATGTTTTTTGAAATAAAAAATGTCGCAGTAACCAGTAATGATGATATTAAAGCCGATTTTGTTTTTTCACCTTCAAGGGTCATTTTATATGAAAGAAAGAATGTCAACCAAATTATAAGAAAAGGTGCGAGTTTTGCAAAATTTATCCAGGAAGTATAAGAAGATTTGTCTAAAAAAAACTGAAGCTTAATTGACATAAACATCGCTGCTGCGAACATAATCGGAAAAAGTGTAAGCATTGTCCAGTATAGTTTTATTTTTTCCCACAGGTTTCTTTTTTGCTGATTGAATATTTTCGAAATAATGGTTTCATAGTTGTCAAAGAAAAGAATTGAAGTGATTAAAATGTAAAAACCTCCAATAACTCCCATTTTACTTGAGTTTGTCAAAAAATTTTTAAGATATGTAGAGATAAGTTCTTGGTTGGTCGGCAGCAGGTTTGAACTGATAAAATGTTCAAGTTTTGAATAAAACTCGGCAAAAAAAGGTGTGTTTGCAAAAATAGTCAATACAATAAGTATTAGGGGAACGAGAGAAAAAATAGTATAAAAACTGAGTGCGGCAGAATAAAGGGTTATTCCGTTAATTGTTTCTTTTAGTGTTTTTAAGTTTATATTTTGAATTTTTTTTAAATAATTCTCAATTTTCAATTCTCAATTCTCCATTTCCAAAAGCTCTCTTTTTTCTTCAAGTTCAAGATATCTTTCAACCTTATTATCGTATAATTTTTTAATTTCTTCAAGCTCTTCACTTAGAGTAACTAAACCTTTTTCCTGATAACATTCCGGATTTGCAAGGCATTCTTCTATTTCGGCTATAGCTGTTTCAAGATCTTCTATGAGTTTTGGCAGTTCGTCAAGTTCTCTTTGTTCTTTATAGCTTAATTTTTTCTGTTTTTTCTCTTTTGGCTTTTCTTTTTTATTGTCATTTTCCATTTTCCATTTTACATTTTCAAGTAATTTAATCTCTTTCTCTATTTCAAGATACTCGGTATATGGAATATGACTCTCTTCGACAATCCCATCACCTTTGAAAATAAACATTTTTTTTGCAATTTTATCCACAAAATACCTGTCGTGACTTACAAATATTACGCTTCCTTCAAAATCTAAAAGATACTCTTCCAAAATATTTATAGTCGGAATATCAAGATCATTCGTAGGTTCGTCCAAAATTAATACGTCATAATCTTTGGTAAAAAGCAGGGCAAGGGCGACCCTTGTTTTTTCCCCGCCGCTTAAAACACCTATTTTTTTAGTTAGATATTCGGGCGGAAATAAAAATTCCCTCAGGTATCCGTAAACGTGCATATTCCTTCCTCTTACATTTACGTGATCACCGCCTTGGGGGCAGAATGTCTCGATAAGATCTTTATCGTCATTTAGCATTGATTTTCTTTGGTCTAAATATCCGATTTTTACGTTTTCTCCTATTTTAATTATTCCGCCATCAGGTTTTTCTTCACCGATCAAAATTTTTAAAAGCGTTGATTTTCCGCTTCCGTTTTTACCGACTATTGCTATTTTGTCTTTTTGAAGAATTCTTGTGGTGAAGTCTTTAATTAAAAGTTTGTTTCCTATGCTTTTATTTAAATGTTCTATTTCAAACATTACCTTTTTTTTGTTTATTTTTTCATCTTCTTTGGCCAAAAGCTCGCGTTTAAGCTGCATTTCAATCTGTCTTATCTCACTTCTGTCCTGTTTTACTTTTTCTCGCAGTTCAAGAACTCTTTTTTTTCTTCCTTCGTTTCTTTTAAGTCTCGCTTTTACCCCACGCCTTAACCATTCCTCTTCTCTTTTTAAAAGTCTTATTTCGTTTTCAAATTCTTTTTCTTTGGCTTTTAAAAGTTCCTCTTTTTGGCGTATGTAATCGGCATATCCGCCTTTGAAACTGCGCAGTTTGCAATTTTCAAGTTCAACCACCCTTGTAGCGATTCTGTCAATAAAATACCTATCGTGGCTAACTACTATAAATGTATATTTCTCTTTTAAAAGTATTTCTTCCAAAAATTCCGTCATATACACATCAAGATGGTTTGTAGGTTCGTCCAAAAGCAACACATCGGGTTTTTGCAAAAGCAGGCTGGCAAGGGCTACTCTTCTTTGTTCACCGCCGCTTAAAAGCGAAATATCTTTGTTTTCATATTTTTTTAAATCAAATTCCTGCATAACCCTTTCAATTCTGTCATCCAAATTCCATGCATTATGAAAATCCAAGAATTTGGATATTTTGTCCATTTCACTCTGGATGGTTTTATTTTCCGGGTTTTTTGCAAATTCTTCCGTAAGAGAGAGATATTTTTTATAAGCTTCTTTAAATTCTGTAAGTTCGTTTTCAATGGCTTCCCTTACAGTTAAATTATTTTTGAATTTTGGAGTTTGAAGCAGCCTTTTTATTTTTATTCCATTTTTGGTTATTATTTCTCCGCTGTCAGGTTCGATCGTCTTATCTATTATTTTCATAAGTGTAGATTTACCACTTCCGTTTTTTCCAATTAACGCAACCCTTTCACCTTCATCTAGGTGAAATTCCACATTGCATAAAATTGTTTGAGCTTCGAATTTTTTGCTTACATCCAGTAAATCTATTAATGCCATCTTCTACCTTATAATATAAATTTTAAGTTACGAAATAATACCAAAATGTTTTATTCCCTTATATTAAATTTATTTTATAAATGAATTTTCACTTATTAGAAAACCTTATTAACTTTGAATTAATATTTGATTTTTAATATAATCTTTTTTGAAAGTTTTTTAAAGGAGAAGGATGGAAAATTTATATATTGCTGCTACAAAATATACACCAGAAATTTCATTAGATGCGGAAAAGGGGATAATAGATATTAGGGGAAAATCATACCCTGAGAATACTTTTGAATTTTACGCACCTGTAATTAAATGGATAGAAGAATATTTAAAATGTTGTGCGAAAGATGAGATTGTTGTAAATATGGAAATTATATATTTTAATTCAAGTAGTTCCAAACTTTTTTTTGATTTATTTGATTTATTAGATGAAGCAAAAGATAAGCACAAAATAGTAATAAATTGGATCTTTGATGAAGAAAATGAAAGTGCTGAAGAAGCAGGTGAAGATTTTATTGAAGATTTTGAAGATTTAGATATAAGATTAGTAAAAAAATAATTGGATTAATTATGGTCGAAAACAAATTAATAAGTGAAATAGAAGAAGCTAAAAAAAATTTTACCGATTTAATGGATAAGCTAATAAAAGATATTAAGCGTCATGAAAAAATAATGATAAGGTCTGATAAAAGACAAAAAAAAGAATATGATGAACTTCAAAAAAAATTAGAAGAAGTTGAAAAACTTCAAAGAGCACAGAGAGATTTAATTGATTCTTTTATTAAAATAATTGCTAGTGCAATTGATACCAAAAGCACTTATACTGGGGGACATTGTGAAAGAGTTCCTGAATTAGCTATAAAATTGGCTAAAAAAGCCAGTGAAAGTGATGACATTGACTTTAAAATAGAAAATGAATTTCAAGAAAGAGAAATATCAATTGCCGCTTGGTTGCATGATTGTGGAAAAATTGTCACGCCTGAGTATGTAATGGATAAATCTGTGAAGTTGGAGACGATTTATAACAGAATCCATGAGATTAGAACTAGATTTGAAGTTATTTATAGAGATTTAATTATTGAATCTTTAAAAAGAAAAATGGCTGGCGAAAAAAAAGAAGAAGTTGATAAATGGCTTAAAAAAGAATATGAAAAATTAAAAGAGGAGTTTGAGTTTATAGCTAATTTAAATATTGGAAGTGAGTTTTTGGATGATGAAAAGATTGAAAAGTTAAAAAAAATAGCT
The DNA here is from genome assembly GCF_054656815.1 of Nautilia lithotrophica. Taxonomy (NCBI): domain Bacteria; kingdom Pseudomonadati; phylum Campylobacterota; class Epsilonproteobacteria; order Nautiliales; family Nautiliaceae; genus Nautilia; species Nautilia lithotrophica. Next base: position 303,055 of record NZ_BAAHXN010000001.1, on the reverse strand, counting down.
CAGAGAGAATGGTATAGATATTTTGATGATAAACTCGGTTTAAGTGAAGAAGAATTAAGTAGAATTCCTAAAGAGGAATTAAATCAAAAACTACCTGTAAAAGAAAAATTACTTAGTGATAAAAAAAGGCATATAATAAAAAGAAGTAAAAAAGAAATAGAAGATTTTAAAAAACATGGTTTTAAAATAGAAATTCCTGAAAATTTATACAATTATGGAGAAGTTTATAATTTGAGCATAAAAAAAGGAACTCTAACAAAAGAAGAGTTTTTCAAAATTCAAGAACATGCAATTATGACTATTAAAATGTTAGAACAACTTCCGTTTCCGGAACATTTAAAAAATGTTCCTTTATATGCTGGGGCTCATCATGAAACATTAAGAGGGACTGGCTATCCAAGAAAATTAACAGCAAAAGAATTACCTATACCTGCTAGAATAATGGCAATAGCTGATATTTTTGAAGCATTAACTGCCAATGATAGACCTTATAAAACTCCAAAGAAATTGTCCGAAGCAATAAATATTTTATTTTATATGGTTAAAGATGGTGATTTGGATAAAGATTTATTTATCCTTTTTTTAACAAGTGGTGTATATTTGGAGTATGCTAAAAAATATTTAAAATCGGAACAAATCGATGAAATTGATGTAAATTATTATGTTAATGCATTTAAAGAAAAAACAAAGGCTGATAATGATTAATATAAATTATCTTGAAAAAATACTTGAAAAAGATGGGATTATCTTTTTAACATATGGTGGAACATTAACACAATCTTTAATTGTTGCTATGACTGAAGCATTAGAAAAAGAGACTGAAAATGCTGAATTATCTATGGGGTTAGCTAGTAAAATTTTTACAATTTTTATTGAACTTGCTCAAAATATGATGAATTATTCAAAAAAAGTAAATCAAGAAGGCTTTGATCCAAAAGGTTTAATATTAGTTGGAAAAACAAAAGATGGTTATTATTATGTGTTTGGACAAAATATTGTTGATGAGAATGATAAAAATAAAATAGAAAGTAAAATCAAAAATATTATTAATTTAAATAAAGATGAAATAAAAAAATTATATAGAGAAGTTAGGAAAAGTGGAAAATATACTCATACAAAGGGTGGTGGTATAGGTTTTTATGAAATCGCAAAAAAAAGTGAAAAAATTGAATATGACTTTGTAGAAATCGGTAATAAAAAATACTATTTTCAATTTAAATCTATTGTGGGGAAATCATAATTTTTTGCTAAATTAATATCTTTATTTATCTGCTTTTTTAAAGCTTTCAAATTATCAAACTTTCTGTTTTCCCTTAAATATTTTAAAAATTCAATATTAATTAATTCTTCATTTTCATTTTTCCATTTTTCATTTAAAATATGTGTTTCTATTGAAAAGTTTCCATCAGTTGAGCGTTTCCCTATAAAAGTCAATGAAGGAAACTTATTTGTTAAAGTAATATAAACACCCTGTTTAGGAATAAGATAGCTTTTTAAAAGAGTAATGTTTATAGTCGGAACAAGTTCTTTGCCGCCTAATCCCTGGCCTTTTATCCGTTTTCCTTTTATTTTGTAGGTATGTCCTAAGAATCTGTTTGCTTTTGTTATTTCTCCATTTTTGATAAATTCCCTTATTATTCTTGAATGAACCCCGATGCCGTCAATTTTTACTTCTTCTATTGCTTCAACTTCAAAATGTTTTTTTAAAAGATTCAAATCACCACTTCTGTTTTTACCGAATCTGAAATCTTTGCCTACTATGATTTTTGTAATGTTTAATTTTTTGAGAATACCAATAAATTCAATCGGGCCCAGATTTTTAATATCATTCAAATCAAAAAATTTGCAAGGAAGTGTTGTGTAATCACACCTGTCGGTGCCAGGGGTTAAGTTACTTCCTTTTTCTATAACGACAATCATATCCGCTCTTTTTATCAAAGCCTGATGGCCCAGATGCATTCCGTCAAATCCGCCTATTGCAGCTCTCATGCGTAAAAGTCTATTTTGAATTTTTTATCGGATGAGTTGTTATCTTCAGGTTTTTCTTGTGAAAGCTCCTGAGACGCTTTTGCGGCAATCATATCCGCTGTTTGTGCAACTTTGAGATCCTGAGGGCTAGGATCGGCGGGTGCAAGGGCTGCAGCTTTGATCTGCTGCATGTTTTTTATTGTTTCTTCAGGCGTTTTTCCTTTTATTATTTTTATAGGAACTTCTCCGGCTATTGCGTATTCTTTGCCGTCAGGTCCTTTTACTTTTGTATAACTCGGAGCTCCGGCAAAACCTCCGCCTGCGGCCTGATGAGCCATTTCGTGGGCTTTTACTTTTGTATCAACTGCCTGAAGTTTAGAAATTTCCTGCTGGATTTTAGGATCTGTCTTAATGTTTTGTAGTGTTTTATTATCTGTAGGAGTCGGTGTGATGTTGTAAGTATTTCCGCTTATAGCATTTAGTGTTATTTTATACTCCTTTTATATAGTCCGATATATTGCGTATAACTGATAATATTTGTCTTAATTTTATCTAAAAACTCTTTTATTGTTAATCCGGGTTTTAAATCAATATTTTTGTTTAACGCAATAGCGGTAATAATATAATGGTGAGGTTTGCCCGGAGGCGGGCAGGGACCGCCGTATCCGATTTTATTGAAATCGTTTATTCCCTGAAGTCCAAAGTTTGTAATTTCTGTTTTTGGGAGGTTTTCAGGTATTTTGGATATTTTAAGTGGAATGTTATATAAAATCCAGTGTGTGAACACCCCAAAAGGTGCGTCGGGATCCTGCATAATTACAGCTAAGCTTTTGGTGTTTTTCGGAATGTTTTTAATAATTAAAGGAATTGAAATATTTAAGCCATCACAAGTGTATTTTTTAGGAATAAATGCATTGTTTTTAAATGCGGGGGAAAATATTTCAAACGCAAAAAGAATATTTGCAAGTATTAAAATCAGTTTTTTCATTTTTGGCCTTTAAAAAATTCTTTTATGGCTTTTGCGTCTTTTTCGTTTAGAACATCTTTAAGTTCATCAAAAGTGGCTTTTTTTATATTATCAAAACTTCCAAAATAATTCAAAAGTTTTGTCATTTTTGCCTTTCCGATTCCTTTAATTTGTAAAAGGTCTATCTGGGTATCTTTTTTGCGTTTTGTTTTTCTGTGAAATTCTATCGCGAATCTGTGTGCTTCATCCCTTAACATTTGTAAAAACTGCAGCCTTTTGTCATTCTCACTTAGATTTATTTTTTCAACTTGGAACTCGGAACTCGGAACTTGGCTACTAAAATATATAGTGTCCTTCGCCTTACCCTTTGCCCTGTGCGCTTTTGCGTCGATTTTTTCTTTTGATATTGCAAGAACGTCAATATTAGCCCCTGTTGAATCAATAATTTCTTTTGCCAAATTCAGCTGTGCTTTACCGCCGTCTATCAGCCATAGATCAGGAGGAGGGGATTTTTCAAAACTTTGAGCTCTTCTTGTCAGAAGTTCTCTCATCTGTGAGTATTCGTCTTTACCTTCTAGGTGATAGTGTCTGTAATCGCTCTTTTTAAACTTTCCATTTTCCCAAACTACCATTGCTCCGACCGTTGCTTCTCCCTGCATGTGTGATGTATCGAAAATTTCAATTTTATATGGGGTGTTTTCAAGGTTGAATAGTATTTTAAGTTCCTCAAGAATGCTATTTTCTTTTTGATTTTTGATAACTTCAAGAGCATTTAGTTTGGCAAGTTTGATAAGGCTTTTTCTCTCTTTGGTGGTAGGGGTTATGATGCTTATCTTTTTGCCGAATTTTTCGCTTAACACCTGGCTTAGCCACTCCCTTTCTTCAAAGTCGTCACCCACTAAAATCTTACTTGAAGTAAAAGGTGTTTCTGTTGAATAAAATTCAAGTATCGCCCTTGTATAGATTTCTCCTATTTCAGGTATAGTTTGAGAATTAATTACTGAATTGCTACTTGCTACCACTTTTCCCTGTCTAACGAATATCCTGATAACAATCGCCTTTTTATTGAATATTTCAACTGCAAATATATCAAGATCTTCCAGTTTTGCCAGATCCACATGAGAATAAATTTCTGCACTCTCTATCGATTTTATTCTGTCTCTTATTTCCGCAGCTTCTTCGAACTGCAGGTTTTGGGCGTATTTTTGCATTTTTTGATTCAGTATTTCAAGGATTTTTGCTTTGTCATGTATAAGCTCTATCGCCTGATCGACATATTTCATATATTCGCAGCTCGTGACTTTGCCTTCACATGGAGCCAGGCATCTTCCTATTTGATGATACAGGCATGCTTTACCGCTTTTTAAACAGCTTTTTGACTGCACGAGCGGTATTTCTTCATAAATCGTTTTTAGTATTGCACTTGCTCCGCTGCTGAATGGTCCGAAATATTTGATATTTTTGCCTTTTACGACTTTTCTTGTGATTTGCGGCATCGGAAAAGGCTCGTCGAGGTTTATGTAAATGTATGGATATGTTTTATCATCTCTAAGTAAAATATTGTATTTCGGCTTTAGCTGTTTGATTAAAGAATTTTCAAGAATAAGCGCGTCGTTTTCATTTTCTACCACGATATAGTTTATATCTTTAGCTTCGCTTATCATTTTGTAAATTCTGGGTGATAGATTGTCAGCAGGTCTGAACGGGTTAAAACGGAAATAACTTTTTACACGTTTTTTAAGGCTTTTTGCCTTTCCGATATACAGAAGTTTTCCGTTTTCGTCAAAATACTGATAAATTCCAGGCTGATCGGGTAGGGATTTGATTTTTTCACTAAATGACAAGGCTGGCCTTTTTTAGTGAAATTATAATAAAAAAGGAAGAAAATCAGTTTCTTCCAAATGCTCTTTTGATGATGTTTTCATCAGGTTTTGTAAGAGCGGTTACGATTAAAAGTGTAATTGTAGAAAGTGGAAGTGCAATTACGAGAGCGTCAACAAACGCCCATTTGCTGTGACCCAAGATTGAATTCACTCCGAAAAGCGCTTTTGCAATACCCAATGATTTTGCTTCTTTAAAGTGACAAAATAGTAGCCAGAATGATGAAGCGAAAAATCCTACAAGCATACTTGCGATTGCCGCAGGTTTTGTGATTCTTTTACTGAAAAGTCCGAATATGAAACTAGGAAGAAATATTGATGCACAAAGTGCGAAGAAGATTGCCGTAGATCTAGCAATGATTGCTGGTGCTTTTTGGAATTTGTAAGCTAAGAATACTGAGAATAAAATTACGATAACAATACCTATTTTTGTCCAAAGAGTTGTTTTTTCCTTGTCTGCACCAAGACTTTCGAATATATCACGTCCAACTGCCGTTCCCATTGTGTGAAATTGGCTTGAAAGAGTTGACATTGCCGCAGAAATAAGTGCAAAAAGGAAAATAAAACTAAACCAGTGAGGCATTGCGCTGTTAATGAAATGCGGAATTACTTTACCGATTGCACCGGCTGCTTCAAGAGAGTTTTTACCGCCCATATTTTCAAAATACCATGCATTTGTAAGGCTTCCCACTATAAAAATAACACCTGTCATAGCCAAAATAAATACACCACCAACCAAAACTGCTCTATTAAGCTCTTTTTTACTTTTAACAGTCATAAATCTAACGATTAACTGGGGTTGAGCAAGAACACCTATACCTACTCCGAGAGTGATTGTAGTAATTACAAAAAGCCATCCGGGACTCATAAACACAGGCATTTTGTTCCAACCTTCAAATCCCCAAAGCTGTGATAATTTCATCATAAAATCACCGCTTCCGGGAACCAGCTCTTTTAACGATACGCCTGAGAGTCTATCAACTACTGTTACCTGCCATACATGATCAAGTTTGGCAAATGCCGCGTCAATTCCGCCAAGAGAGCTTACAACCATTACGATTAAGAAAACCATCGCTATAAACATTATGCTACCCTGAAGGGCGTCTGTATACATTACACCTTTGAGCCCTCCGGCAAGAACGTAAGCCGTAATTATAAGTGAAAATATTAAAAGTGCAATATGGTAATTAACACCAAAATATACACTTAAAAACTGAACGCCACCGATTAATACTGCAGTAGCGTAAAGCGGCATAAACGCTAAAATAATTACAGCAGCAAATATTTGAATGAATTTAGAATCATATCTTTTCCCTAAAAATTCAGGAAACGTATGCGCGTCAAGTCTTAATCCCATTTTTCTTGTAGGATTTCCAATGAAAACAAAAGCGATAAACACACCTACAAATATATTAAGAAAAGTCAGCCATAAAAGTGAATTTCCAAGCCACGCAGCCACTCCACCAAAACCGACGATAGCAGCGGTTGAAATGAACGTAGCCCCATAACTTAAAGCCATAACAAACGGATGAGTGTCACGACCCGCAAGTAAATAATCGGTTGAAGTTTTTGTTTTTGAATATCCCATCCATCCTAGCCATCCTACCGCTACTAAATACAGGATGATTATTGCAATTTCTAAAAAACTCATAGCAGCTCCTCATTTATTTCTTTTTCTTCTTCAGCCCATTTTGCAAGCAGGGCTTCATTACTTTCCTCATCACCCTTGTTCCAATTTATTATTCCATAAACTACACAAAGAAGTGCACTTAAAATTGTCAGCCAGAATGCCAGACTGACACCCGTGTCAAAATGCGACATTTTTTCTCCTTTTTATTGTCATATCAATTAAATTTTACCTAAATTTATGAAAATTAATCAAAAATTAAAAAATTTTTTGCTATCATTGTTTAAATTCTACACAAAGGTGAAGTATGAAGTTGACATTAATGGGAAATGAAGCGATAGCATACGGGCTTTTGCATTCAAATACAAAAATGGTAAGTGGGTATCCGGGGACTCCCTCGAGCGAGATACTCACAACCGTTCAGAAAATAAAAAAAGACTTGCCAATTTATGCCCAGTGGGCTACAAATGAAAAAGTCGGCTTTGAAGTTGCTTATGCCGGTGCTATTGCCGGTGTAAACGCAGCTGCGACGATGAAACAGGTAGGGCTTAACGTGGCAAGTGACGCTCTTATGAGTGCCAGTTTTATAGGAAACAAGGGAGCGTTTGTATTAATAGTGGCGGACGACCCTGGTTTTAACTCATCACAGACGGAGCAAGATTCAAGGGAATTTGCAAGATTTGCAAGAATTCCCGTAGTCGATCCGGCAACCCCTCAAGAAGCATATGATTTTACAAAACTCGCAAGCGAAATTTCAAAACATTTTGAAATCCCCGTAATGCTCAGAACCGTTATGAGGGTTTCACATTCAAGGGAAATTGTGGAAATTGAAGATAATTTTAAGTTTCAAGACAAAGAAGGTAATTTCGAACGTGATATTCCGAGATGGGCGGCGGTTCCGAGGGCAGGAAGATTAAAACAGGCTTATGAGCAGTTAGATAGATTGGATAAAATAAGAGAATATAACTATAACGAACTTATAAAACCTAAAATTGATGAGCTTAAAGGCACTGAAAATTTAATCATATCAAGCGGAACGGCTTACGGTTATGTAAAAGAAGTTCTTGAAGAACTCGGGCTTGATATAGATCTTTTAAAAATTGACATGCCTTATCCTCTACCTACGGATAAACTTAAAGAACTTGTTAAAAAATATAATAAAGTTCTTGTAGTTGAAGAGACTTATCCTGTAATAGAAGAAGAAATAAGAAGCGAAAACGTTTATGGCAGAATGAGCGGACATATGCATTTAATAGATGAAATGAACAAAGAAAGGGTTCTTGAAGCGTTAACCAAAATAGGGTTTTATGAGGGTGAAAACATTTATAAACCTGTATTTACGCCTGAAAATCCTAAAATGAGAAAACCAAATCTATGTCCCGGATGTCCTCACAGGGATGTGTATTTTGCAATTAAAAAGGTGTTCAGACCTAAAAAATCAATTTATCCTTCAGATATCGGATGTTATACTCTTGGAATCAATCTTGACGCAATCGATACCGTTTTATGTATGGGTGGAAGTGTATCAATGGCTCATGGATTTGCAATAGCCGATAAAAATAAAACTGTGATCGCAACTATCGGGGATTCAACCTTTTTCCATTCGGGAACGGCTCCGCTTATAAACGCCGTATATCAAAAGGCTAAATTCATACTTGTAATACTTGACAATTCTACTACCGCAATGACGGGCCGTCAGACTACACCTGAGAGGGCTACAAGCGGTGAAGTAGATCTTAAAAAGGTAGCCGAAGGTTGCGGTGCGGAAGTGATGGAATATTTTTACAAACCCGATATTAATGAAACAATCAATTTCTTTAAAGAGGTTAAAAAAAGATTTGAGGAAGTTGACAGACCGCTTGTGGTAATAAGTCGTCAATACTGCGTGCTTGATAAAGAAAGAGCTACTCAGTTTCTTCCGGGAATTTTTGCTACCGTTGATGAAGAAAAATGTGTGGCATGTGATGTGTGCACAACTCAATACGTTTGTCCTCCAATGCATTACAATGAAAGAGGTAAAATCGAAATAGATCCACTACTATGTATCGGATGTGGGGTATGTATAAGCGGAATATGCCCGACAGATGCGTTTATTCCAAGAAAGGATGAAAAATGAGATATCAAATTGTAGTTGCGGGATTTGGAGGACAGGGAGTTGTTTTTTTGGTTAAAGTATTAAGTATATGTGCGGGTAAAAAGGGATATAAATTTTTAGGAACTGAAAATCACGGAATGAGCCAAAGGGGCGGAAGTGTAAGCTCACATATCAAGATAGGGGATTTTTACAATCCTTTAATTGATCTTGCCCAGGCGGATTTATTAATAGGACTTGATAAAGATGAAGCAATCCTCAATCTTCCATATCTTAAAAGAGGCGGAAATGTAATAGTAAATGCGGACGAATTTCCGGAAATTGACGCAGATGTATTTGCGGTTGACGCAAACAGGCTGGCGGAAGAGGGCGTTTTTGATGCTAAAGGGCTTAATGTCTTTATGCTGGGTCTCGCCCTAGCGAGAGTAAAGGATTTTCCTTTCAGTGTTGATGAGGTAAAAACAGCAATTGAGGAGATAAATCCTAAATTTGCACCTCAAAACTTTGAAATATTAAACAAAGCGCTTGAATATGGAAAGAATTAGAATCTTTTTTGCTGAAGGAAAAGACTTTTCCAAAAATATAGGAATAGAGCTTTTGGAAGTGCATTACGGGTATGCAAAAGCTAAACTTAAAATAACCGAGTTTCATCTTAATCAGGCGGATGTAGCTCATGGCGGGGCGATTTTTACGCTTGCGGATTTTGCTTTTGCGGTGGCGAGTAATTCGTTTGGTAAAGTATCACTCGCAATTAACACATCAATATCTTTTATACATGCCGGAAAACTTGGAGATGAATTGATAGCCGAGGCAAAACTGGTTGATGAAAGCAACAGACTCGGAACTTATGAAGTAATAATTACAAACGGGGAAAAGAAAATAGCGTTTTTTACAGGAACGGTATATAAAACAAAAAGAGATGTTTTAGAAGAAATATAGTTGCGGTTAAAAAATTAAATTGTTAAAAAGGAGTGCTAATGATTTGGAATAAAATAGAAAGTGCAAGCAGAGAAGAAATTGAAAAAGTTCAGTTAAAAAGATTAAAAGATGTCGTAACAAGAGTATATGCCCTGAGTCCGTTTTATAAACAAAAATTTGATGAAATGGGTATAACACCGGATGATATTAAGACTCTTGAAGACATTCAAAAACTGCCGTTTACCAAAAAACAGGATTTAAGGGATAATTATCCGTTCGGACTTTTTACGGTGCCTATGAGCGAAGTTGTAAGAATTCATTCATCTTCCGGAACAACTGGTAAACCAACGGTTGTAGGTTATACAGAGCACGATATGGAAGTGTGGGATGAGGTTATGATGAGATGTCTTTCCATGGGGGATGTAAATTCAAAAGATGTTTGTCACAATGCATATGGATACGGGCTTTTTACGGGGGGGCTCGGCTTTCATGAAGCCGCTCAGAAAATGGGTGCGGCAATTGTTCCTGCAAGCGGTGGATTTACCGACAGGCAGCTAATGCTTATGCGTGATTTCGGAGCGACCGTATTATTCGCCACACCTTCATTTGCGCTTCACCTTGCTGAAAAAGCAAGAGCAGCAGGACCTGATTTTAGAAAAGATTATAAGTTAAGATGCGGGTTTTTCGGTGCGGAGCCGACAAGTGAGGGATTAAGAAAAGAAGTGGCGGAAGCCTGGGATATTGAATATTATGAAGTTTACGGACTTAGTGAAATTATTGGTCCTGGTGTTAGCTGCAGCTGTAATAAAGGAAGAGGGCTTCATATCCAGGAAGATCATTTTTATCCTGAAATAATAGATCCTAAAACGGGAGAAGTGTTACCTGACGGGGAAGAGGGTGAGCTTGTAATTACAACCCTTACAAAACAGGCGCTGCCGATAATCAGATATAGAACGGGTGATATTACAAGGCTTTACAGAGAACCTTGTGCATGCGGAAGAACGTTTGTAAGAATGGAAAGTGTTTTAGGAAGAGCCGATGATATGTTAATTATCAATGGTGTAAATGTATATCCTTCTCAAGTTGAACACGTAATTGCAAACACCGAAGGTGTGACGCTAAATTATCAGATAGTAGCGGATAAAAAAGGCCATCTTGATAAACTTGAAATTTTAGTTGAAGTAAGTGATGATATTATGATGGATAACGTTGCCGCACTTGAGAAAATAAAAAAAGATCTTCAGCAGGCACTTTTAAACAACTTGTATATTAATGCTAATATTATTTTGGTTGAGCCTAAAACAATTGAGAGAAGTATGGGTAAAGCGGTAAGAATAATAGATAAGAGAAAATAGATATTAATGTAAAATGTAAAATGCAGAGGGGTTCCCGAAAAGTTGAAAACTTTTTGGGGTTTAAAAGGTCCCTGAAAGTCGCTAATCTTTTTGGGCTGCAATAATAATTAAAGGATATAAAATGAAGCAGATATCTGTATTTTTGGAAAAAAGAAAAGGAAAACTTAAAGAAATCACATCCGTTTTGGCAAACGCCGGTGTTTCAATAAAAGCTGTAGATTTAGTGGAGTCAAGTGATTTCGGAATTTTGAGACTTATAGTCGGGGATATTGTAAGGGCGTGTGAAGAGATTGAAAAAGCAGGTTTTTCTTTAACACTTACGGATGTATTGAAAATTGAAATTGATGATGAAATAGGGGCTCTTAGCAGGGTTGTGAGTCTTTTTAGCGATAACGGAATAGATATTGAGTATTGTTATACTTTAAACAGCGAAAAGAAAGGAAGTTTTATCTTCAAAATAAATACCGCTCTTTTAAATAAGGCGAAAAAACTTCTTGAAGAAAACTCAATCTCTTTTGAGTAGTTTTTTTATTTCTTCAAATTTCTCTTTTATCTCTTTTTTCTTTGCTTTTATTTCAAAATTTCCGGCCGGTTTGATATAAAATTTGTATATACCTTGTGTTTTAGGTTTTGGGGAGTATTTGAAATTTGTAATTATTTTTTTTGGGTTAATTTTTTTACACATATTTGCACTATGCATTGTTTTTATAATGGAAAAAATAAGGTCTTTATTATAAAAAAGTTCCTGTTTTATCGCCTGATGTGAAACATTTATAAACAAAATTTCACCTTTTAATTGATAGGAGGTAATGTATTTATTGTATTTTGGGGGCAGTAATGATATAATTTTTTTTAAACAACGCTGTTGGTCGATTTTATCCGAATAAGGACTTAATATATGGTTAATTATATAATTGGCTTTTTTCATATCGTTATTATAACGTTTTTTTTTATAGGCTGCGGATATAAAGCGGATCCGGTATGGCCGGGAAAAGAGCAAAATAAAGAGATAAACCAGAGTGATTTGAAAATACTTGAAATTAATTCAACACTTAATATCAGATAGGAGTAATATGAAATTTGATGCTATTATCATCGGCAGTGGTATTGCCGGAATATGGTGTGCAAAATTTTTAAACGATAATGGATTTAAAACTTTGATAATTACAAAAAACCAAGTATGGGATGCCAATAGTTTTTACGCCCAGGGCGGTGTTACGATGGCGCTTGATGAAACCGATGTGCCTGTGCATATTGAGGATACGTTAAAAGCCGGTGCATTTCATAATAAAAAAGAAATGGTGGAAATTTTAAGTAAACTTTCTTTAAAACTTAAAGAAGAAATATTAAATTACGGATTTAAATTTGACCCTGAAATTACAAAAGAAGCGGCACACAGCGTTAGTAGAGTGTATCATGCCGGAGGTGATGCTACCGGAAGGGAACTTCATAAATTTTTGTTTAAAAAAGACAAAAGTTATTTAATGGATGAAACTATTGTTTTTGATCTTCTTTTAAAAGACAATACTGCCTATGGCGTATCGGTATTTAGGAAAAATAAAAAAATAAATATTTATGCAGATAATATTATTCTTGCCAGCGGAGGAATAGGAGCACTTTATAAATACGATACAAATGCCAGAACGATTTCCGGTGATATTCAAGGTATTGCCATAGAAAAAGGAATTAAACTTAGAGATATGGAAATGACTCAGTTTCACCCAACCGTATTTATTGAGATGAAAACATCCCAAAAAATGCTTTTAACAGAAGCATTAAGAGGAGAAGGTGCTCATATAGTTGACGAAAACGGTGAGAGGTTTGTGTTTGAGTATGATGAAAGAGGTGAACTTGCAGGACGAGATATAGTAAGCCGTGCAATATTTAAACACCAGCAAAAAGGCCATAAGGTATTTTTGGATGTGAGTATGTTTGATGAGGAGTTTTTTAAAAACAGATTTCCGACTATTTATAACAAATTAAGAGACTACGATATAAACGTTCCTTATGAAAAAATTCCGATTTCCCCAGCTTTTCATTATTTTATGGGTGGTATTGCGGTTGATTGTAATTCAAAGATTGACGGGTTTGAAAACCTTTATGCAGTAGGTGAAGTAGCCAATACCGGAGTTCACGGGGCAAATAGGCTTGCAAGCAATTCATTGCTTGAGTGTTTCGTATTTGCTAGAAAGGCTGCGGAAAATATTATAAAAGAAAAAGTTAAAACTGACGAAGTCGATTTTGATATTAATAATGAAGAATTATTTAAGGAAAAAGATAAATATTACAAGAATCTTTTAAGAGAACAAATGTGGAAAAATGTTGGTATAATACGAAAAGAAAGTGGTTTAAAAGAGGCCCTTGAGTTTATTGAAAATACAATTCCGAAAGTCGGAAGAATGGCAAAACTAAGATTTTTAACGGCAAGAGAAATCGTTAAAGCAGCTTTAAAAAGAAGAAGATCATTAGGTGCACATTACAGAAAGGATGAACATGCATGAGACATTGATACATGATTTCACCCATACGTGGGTTGGGTATTTAGTTTTATTGGTATTTGTTGTAGGGTATTATTTTATTGCTACTGAAGAAAAATTTGAAATAAATAAAGCAAAACCCGCTTTATTTATCGGAACTTTTTCTTTTATGTTAATTGGTATTTATTTTGCGGTTAATGGTTTAGATCCGACACCTCTACATCATGAGATGCAAAAGCTTATTTTGGAAATTGCCGAAATATTCTTTTTCTTATTTGTGGCAATGACATATATTGAAAGTTTAATTGAAAGAGGTGTATTTGATGCTTTAAAATACAGACTTATTTCTAGAGGTTATAGTTATAAAAAATTATTTTGGATTACAGGAACGCTTGCGTTTTGGATTTCACCAGTTGCAGATAACTTAACAACTGCTCTTATCTTATCAACCGTTCTTTATACTATTGATAAACACAATACGAACTTCTTAGTTCCGGGAGCAATTAATATTGTTGTTGCGGCAAACGCTGGTGGTGCGTGGTCACCATTTGGAGACATTACGACTCTTATGGCTTGGACTGCTGGAAAAGGTGAATTTATCGACTTTTTGGCACTATTTCCGGCGTCAATTATAGGATGGTTGTTAACAGCATGGTTATTAAGTCTTTTTGTTCCTAAAGGTGAGCCGCATTTTGATGCTCTTACAACGCCTAAAACTGAAATCAAAACAGGTGGTATGACAATTGTATATTTAGGAATTTTAACAATTACTATAGCCGTTTTTGGACATATTTTCTTACATTTCCCTGCAATGTGGGGTATGATGTTTGGTCTTGCTATTTTACAACTTTATACGTTTTATCATAAAAGGAAACATAAAGAGCATATCAATATTTTTGTAAATATGGCAAAAGTTGAAAATGATACATTGCTTTTCTTCTTTGGTATTCTGTCAGCGGTAGGAGCGCTTTATTTCTTAGGGTGGCTTATGTATGTAACAAAACTTTATGAAGTAATCGGACCTACATACGGAAACATCGGTGTAGGGTTTATTAGTGCTATTGTTGATAACGTGCCAGTAATGGCCGCAATTTTAAAAGCCAATCCGCCAATGGGTGCAGATGAATGGATGCTTGTTACACTTACTGCTGGGATCGGTGGTAGTATGATTAGTTTCGGTAGTGCCGCTGGTGTTGGTGTTATGGGTAGAATGAGAGGTGTTTATACATTCGGAAGCCATATGAAATATGCCTGGACTGTAGTGCTTGGATACTTTTTAAGTATTGCAATTTGGTATGTTCAATTTGAAATTTTAGGGATTTATTAATCCCTTTTTTTTTGTTTATTATTGGATTTGTAGAATTTAATAATAAGCAAAAATTTAAAGGAGTAAAATGCAAGTTGAAATATTAATACTTGATTTTGGTAGTCAATATACGCAATTAATAGCAAGAAGACTTAGAGAAGAAGGTGTTTATAGTGAAATAGTGCCTTATTTTGACGGTTTAAAAGCTGCAAAAGAAAAAAAGCCTAAAGGTATTATTTTTAGTGGTGGTCCCGCAAGTGTTTATGAAAAAGATGCATACAGAGTTGATAAAGAAATATATGAATTGGGACTTCCAATACTTGGAATTTGTTATGGTATGCAGCTTATTACGGTTGATTTCGGCGGGGAAGTCGTAAGGGCTGACCATCATGAATACGGAAAAGCGGAGCTTTTTATAGATGAACCTCACAAATTGTTTGATGATGTAAGCAATCCTACGGTTGTTTGGATGAGTCATGGTGACAGGGTTGAAAAACTTGCACCCGGATTTAAAAGAATAGCACATACGACAAACGCACCTTATGCGGCAATTGTAAATGAAGAAAAAGAAATATACGCAATTCAGTTTCATCCTGAAGTTACTCATAGCGTTGAAGGTCAGAAAATTTTAAGAAACTTTGCAAGAAATGTTTGTGGTGTAACAAGCAAGTGGGATATGGCACATTTCGCAAAAGAACAGATTAAAAAAATAAGAGAACAAGTAGGTGACAATAAAGTAATCTGTGCTCTTAGCGGCGGTGTTGACAGCTCTGTTACTGCGGCACTTTTACATGAAGCAATCGGTGATAAGCTTGTTCCTATTTTCGTTGATACAGGACTTCTTAGAAAAAATGAAAGAGAGCAGGTAGAACATGCGTTTAAAAACGTTTTACACGTTCCGTTAATTACGGTTGATGCGAGAGAGAGATTTTTAAGCAAACTAAAAGGCGTTGTAGATCCGGAAGAGAAAAGAAAAATTATCGGACATACATTTATAGAGGTATTTGACGAAGAAGCAAAAAAACACAAAGACGCAAAATTCCTGGCTCAAGGAACATTATATCCTGACGTAATTGAAAGCGTAAGCGTAAAAGGGCCTTCTAAAACAATCAAATCTCACCATAATGTAGGTGGTTTGCCTGAGTGGATGAAATTTGAACTGATTGAACCTTTAAGAGAACTTTTTAAAGATGAAGTTAGAAAACTCGGAATTGAACTTGGTCTTCCGAGCGAACTTGTATACCGCCATCCGTTCCCTGGACCTGGACTTGCTATTAGAATAATGGGTGAGGTTAATGAAGAGGATCTTAATATTTTAAGAGAAGCCGATGCTATTTTAATTCAGGAACTTAAAGCTTGGGGATTATACAACGACGTATGGCAGGCTTTTGCAGTTCTTCTTAATGTCCGAAGTGTTGGTGTTATGGGTGATAACAGAACTTATGACAATACCGTGGCAATCAGATGTGTAAGTTCAACTGATGGTATGACTGCAACATTCAGTCATCTGCCGCATGAGTTTCTTGAGAGGGTATCAACCAGAATAATTAACGAAGTTGATGGAATTAACAGGGTTGTTTACGATATTTCAAGCAAACCGCCTGCAACTATTGAGTGGGAATAATTTTAATTGAGAATTGCGAATGGAGAATGCAGAAATACCGGTTTATTTATTAACTGATCAAAAAGTTGAAGGAGTATTAAACTATCCCGTCATAAAAATAAATTTTCTTTCTCCTTCTTTTACTTTTGAAAATATCGACTATCTAATTTTTACTTCAAAAAACGGCGTAAGGGCTGTTAATTACCTTACAGACGAATGGAAAAAATATCCTTCTTTGGCTATAGGTAAAGCAACGGCAAACGAAATAGAAAAACTTGGCGGCAGGGTTGAGTATATTGCAAAATCCGCTTATGGGGATGAGTTCGCAAAAGAGATTAATCAAACTTATAATAACAAAACATTCCTTTTTTTCAGAGCTAAAAAACTCGTGTCAAATATTCAAAAAGAGTTTGTAAACAATACCTTAAAAGAAGTGATTATATATGAAACAAATTGTAATAATCCACAAAAAGAGTTTATTAAGCCATCAGTAGTGATTTTTACATCACCTTCAACTGTCAGGTGTTTTTCTAAATTAAATGATTTTAAAAACATTAAAGCCGTGGCAATTGGCAATAAAACAAAAAAAGAACTTTCCAAACATACTACAGAAATATTTATGCCTTCAACACCTTCAATCAATGAATGTGTAAAACTTGCAAAATCCCTAAAATTACGATAAAATTAAATTAATAAAAGTTGATTGAAAACTTCAATATCTTCTTGATTTTACTCAAAGAATCTGATAAAATTTCGCTCAACCTGGGAGGTGTCGCTACCCGCACATTTTGGGGCCCTACAACCATTCTTATAGAGGAGATGGTAGGGTCGGGGTGTGCGGCGGCTTATGCTGCCCCTAAACCGGCCCTCCTATCCTCACTTTGTGACTTGGCGGAGCCCAAAGTCACTGCGTGAACGCCCTCCCGGGTCTTTAATGATGTTTTTTTGATATTAGTGACAGACACTCTAATTGATTAAAAACAAAAGAAAAAAGAGATTAATAATATTCGTTTCCGAACTCTTTATCAATAGACTCTTCCAGTTCTTTTTGTGCTTTTTCCGATTGAAATTTCTGCCATAGTGCTTCTTGATTTCTTAGCGAAGATTT
Organism: Nautilia lithotrophica; assembly: GCF_054656815.1. Classification (NCBI taxonomy): domain Bacteria; kingdom Pseudomonadati; phylum Campylobacterota; class Epsilonproteobacteria; order Nautiliales; family Nautiliaceae; genus Nautilia; species Nautilia lithotrophica. Next base: position 285,754 of record NZ_BAAHXN010000001.1, on the reverse strand, counting down.
AATTACTTCTTTAACTTTTGTGGCATTAAGAGGCACACCTACTAACACAAAAAGAGTTTTATCGGGCGCTATCCACATATTAAGCTGTTTAGAACCTGTAAGTGTCTGTTTTGTTAATTGTTTTGAAACATATTCGGTTACTTTTTCTACAGAGTCAATGTTTGCTCCTGTTGTTGCCATGTAGTTTTTAAACATATTTTTGACTTTGGTTTGTAACTGCTTAGCTATTTCATCTCTTGCTATTGCAATAGCTTCGCTTCTTTGAAAACTAAAACCAAGAGGTGTAGGTTTTGCACTTCCTACCGCTGTTATATAATCTTTGATATCACCACCCGTGCACACCCATTTTGGTGCTTGAGTGTCTTGTATTATACATTCACCGCTTACCTGAGGTGAAGTTTGAGGTTTTGGAGCTTCTTTAGACGAACAACCTATAAAAATTAAACCTGCACAGATTATTAATGCCGTTTTTAGTTTCATTTTAAGCCTTTTTTGATAATTATAGCAAAAAACGGATATATTAAACTATAGTGATAAAAATGTAACTTTGATATAATTTTTAAATTGAAGAAATATCAAATTATCTATCTGTCTTCTAAATTTATCACATGGAGAAATCGTATGACATTGTTTGAAGAGTTGATAAAAATTTTGCAAAACAGCGAATTTATTGATGAAGAAGGAAATATTTTAAAAAATAAAATAATGGAATCTTCACTGAAATTAGATGATAATCTAATAAAGCTGCTTATTAAAAATGAAAAAATAAAAAATCATTTTTTTAAAAGAATTGATGATATTTTATTGTTTGATAAAGATAAATTTATAAAATTTATAGATAATAAGGAATTTTTACCTAATTCTTACACATCTTTTAAAAATAAAATAGGGCTTACAGATGAAAAAGGGCATTTTATTTCCAAAAACAAAGAGATTGTGCTGGTATGGCCTTATAAAGATTGTATTCTTGAAGGAGGCCAGGAAAAAGCTGATGAAAAAAGAAAAGAGATTTTTCATAACGTAATACTTGCGCCGGATGAGATAGATAGGTTATTGGAACCAAAAGTATTTACAAATTTCAAAAAAATAGATAAAAACGGCGAAAATATATTTGAAAATTTTAAAAGAGACATCGAAATAAATATTAAAAGAAATTTACCTAAAAACACCATTACAGACAATTTAATAATAAAAGGAAACAATCTTTTGGTGTTGCATTCTTTGTTAAAAGAGTTTAGGGGTAAAATAAAACTTATATACATAGATCCGCCTTATAATACAGGAAATGATGAGTTTAATTACAATGACAGCTTTAATCATTCTACATGGCTTACATTTATGAAAAACCGCTTGGAAGTAGCCAAAGAGCTGTTAAGTGAAGATGGTGCCATATTTGTGCAGCTGGATGATAACGAACATGCATATTTAAAAGTATTGATGGATGAAGTGTTCGGAAGAGAAAATTTTAAAGAAAGCATTGTGGTTAAAACAAGCACACCAAGCGGTGTAAATGCAGTAAATGTTAAAAGAGGTGAGAGGTTGTTTAAGGTTAAGGAATATATTCTGTTTTATTCTAAAAAACCTACATTTAGATTTAAACCTTTATATATTAAAAGTAGTTTTAATCCAAATTACAGATATGAAGTTATTTTAGAAAATGGAAAATATCATGTAAAAGATTTGAAAAAAGAGTTTAATGATTTAAAAAAACTTGAAGAATATGCCTTAAAAAATTATGAAAACATATATTCGCTTGAAAAAAACAATAAAAAAGCGGGCGAAAAGGTTAAGCAGATAATTGCAAAATCAAAAGAGACGGATGAAGTTATTGAATATATAAATACAAAAGGCGAGAAAGTTTTAATTTATAAAGGCGGAGTGTTTATTCCTTTAAAAGAAAGAATTGTAAAAGAGAACAATATTAATTATTTTGGGACACTGATTTCCGATTTGTGGGATGATGAGATATTCCAAACGAATAAAACCGAAGGTGGTGTAAGTCTTCCAAGCGGAAAAAAACCGGAGAAACTTTTAAAAAGAATATTGGAATTAACCACTAATGAATATGACATCGTTTTGGATTTTTTTATGGGAAGCGGCACAACCTGTGCGGTTGCTCATAAGATGAATAGACGATATATCGGTATAGAGCAGTTGGATTATGGTAAAAATAGTGCTGTTGAGAGATTAAAAAACGTAATAAATGGTGACAAAACCGGTGTTTCGAAAGATTTAAACTGGAAAGGCGGAGGAGATTTCGTTTATATGGAACTTATGAAAAACAATCAAGAGTTTATCGACAAAATACAAAATGCATTATCACTAAATGATATACTTAAAATATGGGATGAGATGAAAACACACTCTTTTTTAAGCTATAAAGTGGACATTCTTCAGTTTGATAAAAATATGGAAGAATTTAAAAAGCTTGATTTAAACGAACAAAAAAATATTCTTTTGGATCTATTGGATTATAACGAGCTGTATGTTAATTACAGCGAAATAGAAGATAAAATATATAACATTGATGAAATTGACAAAAAGTTAAATTATTCTTTTTATAAAAAGGAAAAAATTAATGAACTATAAAGAAGATAGAAGTTTTACGGAATATGTTCATAAAAATATCGCTCTTGAAAAAATTTATAATAATCTTGGGTGGGAAAAAGTAAACATCGATATAAATGCCGCAGAATTGCTTGACATAAATAAGGGGATTGACAGAATATTTAAAACGCCCCAAAATGATATTGTAACGGTTCAAGAGCGGTTTAGAACCAAAAAATATTTTTATTTTAATGATTTTACAATACGATACACCAGAGAAAAAAACCAAAATATAAGCAGAAGAAAGTCCGAATTTTTTAAAATTGAGGCGGATTTTTTTGTATATGGCATAACAAACTGCGAAAACAATCAAAGCATGAGACAATGTGATGATTTTTTAAAATTTGCGGTAATTAATATGGATATAATCAAAAATATGTTGGATAGTAACCTGATAGAAATAGATAAAAATTTAAATAAAAAAGTTTCAGAGATTAGAAAAGGCAAAATTATTGCACCAGTTTTGACAAATCATGACGGCTCTTCCGAGTTTATTGCATTAAAAATTGATCAAATATATGCATTAAATCCCAACAGCATCGTTTTAGAAAAAGGTTTTATTAATGAATAGCGAGTTGTTAAGTCAGCAGTATGATATTTTATCAGAATTTGGTTATTTAAAAAGAGAAATTCCTGAATGTGTAGTAGATAATTTAAATCCTAAATTCAATTTAAGGTATTACCAAAAAGAGGCACTGGCAAGGTTTATACATTATTTAAATGAAAACCCTAACAAAATTAAACCAATACAGCTTTTATTTAATATGGCTACGGGGGCCGGTAAAACTCTTTTAATGGCTGCAAACATATTGTATTTGTATGAAAGGGGTTATAGAAATTTTATTTTTTTTGTTAACAGCACTAATATTATAGAAAAAACAAAAGACAATTTTTTAAATCCTTTATCCCCAAAATATTTATTTAACGAAAAAATAAAGTTTCAAAATAAAGAAGTTAAAATAAAAGAAGTATCTAACTTTTACGAAGCAAACGCAGAAGAGATAAACATAATATTTACGACGATTCAAGGACTTCATTCTCAATTAAATATAATTAGAGAAAATTCGATCACCCTTGAGGATTTTAAGGAGTTTAAGGTTGTATTAATATCTGATGAAGCTCATCATATTAATTCGTTTACCAAAAACAAATTGACGAAAAAAGAAGAAGAGCTGCAAAATTCATGGGAACATACCGTCAATAAAATTTTACACTTAAATAAAGAAAATATTTTACTTGAATATACCGCTACCATTGATTTGGAAAACATAGCAATATACGAAAAATATAAAAACAAACTTATTTATAAATATGACTTGAAAAATTTCCGGGCAGATGGATATTCTAAAGAGGTTAAAGTATTACAGGCGGATTTAAACAAGAATCAGAGGATGCTTCAGGCGGTAATTTTAAGCCAATACAGAAGAAAAATAGCAGAAAAGTATAAAATAAGACTAAAACCAGTAATTCTATTCAAATCTAAAAGCATTAAAGATTCAAAAGAAAATTATGAATTATTTAGACACACCATTGAAATGCTTTCAAAAAAAGATATTTTGGATATAAAGGCACATTCTTCCGATACGATATATCAAACCATTTTTGATTATCTGGAAAAAAACGATATCTCGATTGATAATTTTATATATGAAATAAAAGAGGATTTTTCGGAAAATAAATGTGTTTTAATGGATTCGGAAAACATAGATAAAGATAAACAGATAAAATTAAATACTTTAGAAGATCCAAACAATGAAATAAGAGCTATTTTTACCGTCAAAATGTTGGATGAAGGATGGGATGTATTAAATCTTTTTGATATCGTTAGACTTTATGACACAAGGGACGGCAAATGGACAAAGGATGGTAAATATATACCCGGAAATACAACCATATCGGAAAGGCAGCTAATAGGTAGGGGCGCTAGATATTATCCTTTTAAATTCAACGATGAAGACCCGTATAAAAGAAAATTTGACAATCAACTAAACCACGAACTCCGTATCATAGAAGAACTTTATTATCACAGCACTCATAATCCAAGATACATAAAAGAACTTACTAATGCATTAATAGATTATGGAATAATGCCAAGTAACGAAAAAGAGATTCTCATAAAAGTCAAAGAAGATATTAAAAAAAGTGACTTTTATAAAAAAGGTGTCGTTTTTGTAAATAGAAGAATTAAAACGGATAAAAAGAAGATAAAAAACCTTAAAGACATTAATATAAACAAAATTTTTAAATTAAAGCTTCAAACCGGTATCAATACAGAAATTGCGATTTTGAAAGAAATATCTTCAAATACTTATATAGAAAATTCAACTTTAAAAACCGATATGAGTTATTTTGGCATTGCTGTTATAAGAAAAGCAATGGCGAAGTTGGATTTTTATACATTTGATAATTTAAAAAAATATTTTCCGGCATTAAAATCTTCTTTGGAATTTATCGATTCGTTAAAAGATATAAAAATAGAGATAAACGGCTCCAAAGAAAAGTTAAATAACCTAACACCAGATGAAAAACTGGATATTTGCATAAAAGTTTTAAAAGAACTCGAAAAGGAAATTATCAGCAATAATACGGACTATATCGGCTCAAAAGAATTTATACCTGTAAAAATCAAAAATATTTTAAAAGACAAAAAAATAAAAGTCTCTTCGGATGAGAGAGGTGAACGCGAAACAGGCATTTCGATGTCTGAATCAAAACATCAGGAATTGGTATTAAACTTAAAAGATAAAGAATGGTATCTTTTTGAAGAAAATTACGGAACTTTTGAGGAAAAAGCGTTTATTAAATTTATTGACGATGTTTATGATAAACTAAAAAACAGATATGAAAAAGTATATCTTTTAAGAAATGAAAAAATGTTTAAAATCTACAATTTTAACGACGGAAAAGCATTTGAACCCGATTTTGTTTTGTTTTTGAAAGGGAAAAACAAAAATAAAACACTTCAAGTTTTTATAGAACCAAAAGGCAAACATCTAATTAATACGGATAAATGGAAAGAAGATCTTTTACTGAGAATAGAAAAAGAATACAAAATAAAACCAAATGTTGATTTGTTTGAGGAAAGTGATGATTATATTTTAATTGGTATGCCGTTTTTTAATGAAGATTTGCGAATTAAATTTGAGAAGAAGTTTAAAGAGTTGTGTTAATTAAACTAAAAATGCTAAGGCTTATATAAGATTAAATTTGTATAATTCACAAAACATAAAATAAGAAAAATACTAATTAAAATAAATAAAAAAGTTGAAAAATAATATTATAAAAATAAAAGGTGTGAATAAATGTTATTCAATGATATAGAAACAAAAAAAGATTTTTTTCTTACTTCATTAAGAAGTAAAAATTCTACTAAAAACAAATATAAAAGATATGGAGGAGCACCTATAAGATATCCAGGTGGTAAAAGTTTAGCAGTAGGTTATATATTAGAATTGTTACCATCTAATGTAGAAAAAGTTATAAGTCCTTTTATTGGTGGTGGTAGTGTAGAAATTGCAATAAGTAAAGAATTAGAAATTCCTGTAATTGGATATGATATATTCGATATATTAGTTAATTTTTGGCAAGTGTTATTAAATCCAGATTTAAAAGAAAAAATGTTAAATATTTTATATGAACTAACACCAAATAGAGAAACTTACCACAAAGTAAAAGAAGAATTAAAAAAACACTGGCAATGGAGCCAATACAAAAAAGGTTCGGAAGATAATTTAATCCAAGACAAAGTAAAACTCGCAGCATATTATTATTTTAATTATAATTTAAGCTATGGTCCAGGATTTTTAGGATGGCCAAGTTCAGTGTATTTAAATGAAAAAAGATATTTTACATTGTTGGAAAAATTAAAGAGTTTTGAAAATGATAAACTGGAAGTATATTGCTCTGATTTTAGAGATGTATTAAAAAAACATCAAAATGACTTCTTATATTTAGATCCTCCTTATTATATAGGAGAAGATAGTAAAATGTTTAAAGGTATTTATCCAATGAGAAATTTTCCAGTTCATCATAATGGATTTCCTCATGAAGTATTAAGAGATATGTTAAAAGAACACAAAGGAGGATTTGTATTAAGCTATAATGATTGTCCTACTATTAGAGAGTATTACAACGATTTCGAACAATATTTTCCATCTTGGCAATATACAATGGGACAAGGAGAAAAAAGAATAGGAAAATATAGGAAAGAAAGAGAATGTAATACTAATATAAAAGAAAGTCATGAAATTTTAATATATTGTCCTCCAAAACAATAAAAATAATGTTATTTATTTCCTGTTCTTTTTTTATGGTAATTTAAATAATTTTGATAATTTACTGCAGGATATGATTGATTGTTCTCTTGAAAGTTCCAATCAGGGTATAATAATATTTTATTACTTATAATTTTTTCTATAGTCTCTATTTTATCTTTATTATCTTCATTTTGTTGAATTAAAAGCTCTTTATAAATTTCAATTATTTCTAAAAAATAATTGAATAGTTTCTTTTTTATATTAGTCGTATTTATATTATTAATTTTTTTTATTTCTTTTTTTATAGACTCTAATTTCTTTTTTATCTTTTTTTCGTTTTCTTTATTTAAAGTATTAAATTTTTCTATTAATTTCTCTAAGTTTTCTTTAAGACTTTTAATATTATTTTCATCGCTTTCATCAAGAATATTTGTAATGTCGATTTTTTCAATTCCTAGGATTTTTTTAATTAAATCATTAATCTCATCTTTGTATGTATAACTTAAATATATATTGTTAATATTTGTAATTTCATTTATAAAATATTTTTTTGGATTTTGTATCGCTTCAATGTATTTTTTTTCTATTTTATTAATAATGTTTTCAATTGTATCATCTTTTTTTACTTGTATATTTATTAATTTATTTTTATTATTGTTGATTATTTTTTTTATTTCTTCAACATTTTCATTTTGTAATTCTTCTAAGTTTTCTTTAATTTTTGAATAATCTTCTTTTAGATGATTATAATTTTCTAATGTTTCATAAATTCTTTCTAAATCATCGTTTATTAAATTCATTAAATTATTTTCTTTTAAAATGGTTAAATATTCACGAAATTTTTCTGGAACTTCTTTTTTAAATTCTTTTATAGATAGACAAGTAATATATTTATAGTAATTATATAATGTTTCCATTTGATAAAGTAAATAATCTAATTTACATTTATCTTCCATTTCTTTAAAACTTGCGATTTCTATTTCTTCAGTATCAAATAAACCATTAACATTTGCTTTAACTTTAGGAGATGTTATCATATAAACTTCTACATTTTTTTTATTATTTAATTCTTCTGCTATTAGTTCATGTATAATAAATCTTACTGGTCCAGGACTTCCTTGCTTAGCGTTTTCATAAAAAGCAATAGTTGTTTTTATGCCTCCTTTTGAGGCTGATCCTCCTATTTTTTTTATTTCATTATTAACTACAAATAAATATACTCTTGGTATATCCTCAATGTATTTTTGTTCTGAAAAATCGTTAAGTTTTTTAAACTTAATAAGATTATTATTTTTATCATTTTTTTCAAATTTTCCAACTTTTTCAGCATTTTTAACTACATTTATTTTCATACTTTCTCCTTTTTAAAAATATAATATTATATTTTTAAAAATTACTCAAATATTTAAACCCCAAATGTTTAGCGAATAGATATAGTGAAAATGAATCTACTTTTTTATTATGTATACGTCTGATTTTTTTTATCCTTTTTTGTTCCATTACAAACGCTTCCCTGATAGGAGCTTTAAGGAAATTTCGTTTATTTTGTGATAAGTCCTTTTGAGCTAAAACGATTAGATAATACTCAAAACACGGGTGTTTGTATAGGATTCTGTTTTTGAAATAGGGATAAAATAAGCTATATTTGTTATTTGCCGAGCAGGATTTAATAACTTTCGGGAGGGTTTTAGAATAGGTTTTTTTACTTATATGAATAGTTTCGTTGATTTCTTTGTAAGAAGGGATATCAACAATAAGATGATGTTTTGAAACTCTTGAATAATAAGGGTTTGAGGTGTTTAGGTTTTTACCCAATGCGTAAACAATCAACGGCGGTACGTATTCGCTACCCGCATTTTTCCATCCGTTGAGTCTGAGTCTGTATCCGATAAAATGCGAAAGTTCGTGAAGCAAGGCGTTATATATCAATTTGTCGAATTCCTTTTTTTCTTTTTTGTTTATATATTCTCCGGGATAATTTAGAACGATATATCCGTTTAGCCGTCTGTTCACAAGGTTTGTAAGTAGTCCGTTGTCGAAATAGCTGCAGCTAAAATACGACTGGTTGCTATCTTTTATAACGATTAATTTCGGATGTGATTTGAGAAGATTTAGTCCTATGTAAAAATTTTCTTTTATCAGTTCTTTTTGTAAATCGTTTAAGACTTCGGTATAAACATTTTGAATGTCTTTTTTAATATATCCGGGTGTTGATCCGGAACTGTCGATAAGTTTACCGATAATTTTTTGCTCGTGAGAAACGGCTTGTTTACTGAAAATGTAAAAATTTACGCCTTCACCGATAAATATTCCGATTATTACATAAAAAGCGATCTGTTTTATTAGATTAGTTTTCATTTGCTCTCCTTTTTGAGAGCATTATATACCTTACATGGGGAAAAACATTTCCCCGTCCTTAAACATTGAATTTTCCGCTGAACTGGTTGGCTATATACATAGCGTAATTGTCAGTCATTCCGGAAACGTAGTCAGTTATTTTTAAGAGGTTTTCGTAATATGAGGAGTTTTCCTTTGGTCTTTCGTCAACGGAAATAATATCAAGAAGCCTTTGGTGTTTGAAAGACAGGTTTTTTATTTGTTTGACTTTGTCGAGTAGGTATACCGTTTCAACGAGATTGTTCATGATGATACTGATTATTTCGTAAGCACCTATTTCTATTTCCACAACCCTTTTTTGGACGAAAATGTTTTCGAAATTTATTTTTTTTATCGTATCGAATATTTTGTTTAGTTTTTTGTTGTTAAGGTTGTCGATAAGAGAACCTTTGTAATTACCTTTCATAATATTGAAATAATTGTTTTCAAATTCCTCAAATATCATTTTGATAAGAGAATCTATCGCTTTTGCCCGCAGACGGGATACACGTTTTCTTTTATTCGGGATTTTTTCTATTTCTTTAAGGTAAGAACCGTTTTCGTTTTTTAGTTCGATAATATCGCATAGTATTTCTTTTGCTTCGTTGTATGAGATTATCGAAAGTTCCACAGCATCCTCAAGGTCAAGTATGCTGTAGCATATATCGTCCGCCGCTTCCATCAGATATGAAAGAGGGTGTCTAATATATTCTTCGTTGTTTTTTAATTCCAGATAAGTGAATATTTCCTCAAAGACTTTTTTTTCAGACTGAAAAACGTTAAATTTCTTAACGGCTTTTGGAGAGTCGGAAGTCCAGGGATATTTGACCACACTCGCAAGACTTGCGTATGTAAGTCTCATACCTCCATTCATATATTTTTCCTCAAGTTTAGTGAGTATTCTAAAACCCTGTGCGTTGCCTTCAAATTTTAAAAAGTCTTGTTTTTCATTCGAAAGATTTTGCAGATATCTCTCACCTTCGCTTTCAAACCAGTGTCTTATAGCGAACTCGCCTGCATGTCCGAACGGTGGATTGCCTATATCGTGAGCCAGACACGCGACCTGAACGACGGAAGCTATGTCGTTCGAGTCGTAACCGTTTGGTAAATCGCCTCTGTTTTTTAAAAATTCTCCGACCATAAGTCCGAGACTTCTTCCCACCGAGCTTACTTCCAATGAATGTGTAAGTCTTGTATGAACATGGTCGTTTTTTGAAAGAGGGTGAACCTGTGTTTTGTTACCGAGTCTTCTGAAAGAATTTGAGAATATTATTCTGTCGTAATCTTTTTGAAAATCGCTTCTTATATCTTCGATTGAAAGGTTTTCTTTCTCTCCGTGTCTTTTGGTGCTTAAAAGTTTATGCCATCTTTTTTTCATAGGGTGCCTTTATTTGATTAAGTTAATCGTTTTTTCAGTTTTAATTATAAACTAAACCTGTTTTTTATAATTTTATATTAATATTTTTTTCCTTTCTATGTTTATTTAAATTTATTTTAACTGATAGACGTAAATAATTAAATAGGAATCTGATTGGTTTGTATGTTTTGTTGAGTTTTATAATTTTCAAAAAAGTCCAGTAAAGCGTTTTTTATTATTAATTCATAATGTGTTTTTGTGTATTTTTCTTTTTTGTATGTATTTAAAATTAATTCCCTGATTTTTTTCAAAGTTTTTTCATTCAACGAAACAAGTCCCATTTTTTCCAACATTGCTACGCATTTCCCTAAATCTTTAAATGAATTGTTCATTTTTTCCTCCTTAATTTTTTTTCAATCGTATTATAAATCTTAAAAGGGGAAAAAGTTTTCCCCCCTTTATGTTGTATATTTTTAAAAATTAAAAAAAAGGAGTTTAAAATGGAACAACTTAAAGTAATTATCGAAAATATCGGAGAAAACAGTTTAAAGTTTGTTTTGAAAGAGAAAAGAGCACAGTTTTTTTTAACTATTAAAGGCTCGAATAATATAAATGAACTTGAAATAGATTTAAAAAATAAAACAAAAGTATTGGAAGTTTTCGCTTGTCCTAACGATTTTGGCTTGTTTAAAATAAATAAACTGATATTAAAAAACATACCCGATGACGCAAAAATATCTTTATTGTTCAATAAAAATCCTGAAAGAATTGTAAAAGTGGAAAATATTGTTTTTGAAAGCAGTTTTTTTGCTTTTAATTATTTTTGGAATAATTTTTACAATATCTTAGACATAAACACTAAAATGTTTATAAAAATAAAAGATATAAATCCCGATAGGTTACTTGATTTGGTAGAAAAAGCTCTTAAACGCAAATTAACGTCGGAACATAAAATTATAATCGTAAATTCGTTATATAATGAAATTTTTGAAGAAATTGTATATAATTGGAACATTAATAAAAAAGTGTTTATAAATTATAAAAAAGCAATGGACGCGGAAAACTTTAAGGTTCCGATTGAGAAAGTCTATTGTTTTGATTTGTTAAGATTAACGCATAGACATAAAGTAAAAATTAGATATGATAGATAAGTTAAAAACAATATAAAGATTTTGTTTTAAAAAGGCTTAAAATGAAAATAAGAAGTGTAATTTTAGCATTGGAATTAATTAGAATAATATACGAAAAAGAAAATGTCACTATAGAAGAATTATTAAATGAACTTAACGAAATTAAAGAATTTAAACAGGATGATAATGAATTAAAAAAATATATAAAAAAACTTTTAAAACCACCAATAGATTATGGTTTAATAGAAATAGAAAACGGAAAGTATAAATTCACAGAAAAAGCTTATGAATGCATACAAGAAAGTTATAGTTTTGATGAAGTGATATCAATAGTTTTAAGTATTAAACAAGGAGATTTGTTTGCTTTATTTCCATTTATTGAAGAAGAACCCGAAAAAGAAATTCCTCAAATACATATGTTTAATTTAACAAATGTTTCAATGTTAGGTTCTTTACGGGAAAATGAACCGATAGGTTTGCTTAAATTTATTAATGTTTTAATTAAAATGATTGAAATTGAAAAAGACTTTAATTATACTGATTATATTAGGAATATAAATGAAATTGACAAGTTGAATGTTGATTTTGAAATAGATAAAAAAGATATTTTAAACAGATTAGGTGAGTTTAAATTTTTTGCTTTAGAAGTTGGTGTTAAAATCAATAATGAAATGGAAGAAATAGCAAGTAGCAGCAATTTTTTAGTAAAAATAAATGCTACAAAATTAATGTTTTTATCAAAAAAATACAATATTAATCCTTATGCATTATTTAATTTTTTACTTTTTAAAGAAATAATTAAATTATTCTATATTAAAAACTTTCAATGCAAAGAAAAATTTAATCAAATGTTTTCAATGTTAAAAGCATTAAGCATAATGCCTAAAGAACAAGTAAAAGATGTTTTATATTATTTAAGTTTCGGAAACGAAAAAGAAAAAATATGCTCAGTATTATATTCACCGGTTAGTCAAACTCATTTAAATGAAACAATAGTTACAAAAGTGTTATCGTTAAATAAACTGCATTATTGGAAAATGAGAAATTTAGATAATTTTATAGGATTGATGGTGAATAAAAAATATGAAAAAGTTATAGACGAGTTATTTAACGAAGCGTATAAATATATAAAAATTTAAAATTACTTAATAGATATTTCATGAACTTATTTCAAAATAATTGATAATACTTTATCAAACATACCCTCAAAGAAAAATAGTTATCTTAGAGGGAATATAATCAGACTTTATGTCTTGTTTTGTTGTTAGATTAAATTGTTACTAGTTTTCATAGTTTAGTGTATTACCACAATTTCATCCAATGTTTCCATTTCTTCATCGCTCATTTCCTGTGCTGCTTGACCAAAGAATTGCACCAGAAAATTTTCTATTGTTTTTAAATAATTATCGTTCAGTCTGTAAGAATACTCTACTTTTATTTTTTTGTTTTTAACGTAATTGTTAAATATCAGGTAATCTTTTCCCGGATAATAAATAAAGAACCCTTCTTTTTTCTGATAATTGAAATTAATATACAATTTTTTATCAAGATTGATTATTTTTTTCTGATAATAAGATTCTACTTTATTAAGTGCGTTTTGGGAAAAATAAAGAGGTTTCAGTTTAAAAACTTTTTCGTTTACCTGATAAAATCCTTTTTTCAGATCGTTATGTTTGTTTTTGAGTTCTATTTTGGTAACGAGGTTTTCTAAAAGTTCGTATGTTTTAGATTCTCCCATTGCTCCGATTAGGTTGTTTACGCTTTGCGTCGCAAGTATGATTTCAATTTTCGCTTCTCTTAATATATCAACTGGTAAGTGTGTTTCCGAGTTTAAAACTTTTTGTGCTTCATCGATAAAAACGGTAATAGGCGTTTCTTTGTTATCGTTTCTTTCCTGAAAATTGGAAAAAAAAGCGTTTGTTAAAGCATTAATTTCGTTTTGTCTAAATGAAGGAACGTGTAAAATAATTATTTTGCCGTTTGAAAGCTCGTTTAAAATATTCACTCCTTTTTCATCGTTCAAATATTCAATACCGGCAAGATTGGATATCGGAGCTATTAAAGACATAACGACACTGGTAAGCACCGTCTTTTCGCTTTTTGAATTTTCAAGATCTTCATCTTTTGCGATTCTGTCTATAGTTTCATATGCTTTTTTTAATTTTAAAATATTTCTTTTGGTGTTTTCATCTTCATCCTGATAATACATAAGAATATTTGTTAAGAGTTTTATTTTCAGTTTTTCTATTTTTTCATATGATGAAGCAATGTCTATTAAATTTTTTAATGTAAATTCAATTGAGGAATCAAAATTTTTTAATGCTTTTAAAGCCAGATAAATTCCCATACCAAGATTAATAGCACTTTGTTCCCAAAATTTGTCTTTTGGATGGTGCTTTAACATAACGGTTAGAAAATCGCTAAATTCAACTTCATTGAAAACTTCTAAAAGATTAATAGAAATTCCCCACGGTTTGCCCAATTCCAATACATCGTTAAGTCTTTTACATTTGTATGCCATATATTTGACACTGAAATGGTAATTGCCTTTAAAATCATATACAAGTATTCCGTGATTTTTTTTCATTCTGTAATAAAGATTCGGGTTTATAATACCCGTAGTTTTTCCGCTTCCGGTTTCTCCTAAAATTAAAGCATGTGTAAAATTTTCTTCTATTATATATTTTTCTTTGTTTTGTTTTTTATGATATGAATTTTCGTTTTTAATAAAGCCTATAGTTCCCATTTTTTATCCTTTAAAATGAAATTTTCGGTTGTTCTTTTTTTTCATCTTGTATATTTTCAACATATTTATATAATTCTTCAATTTTTTTAGGGTCTACTTTTTTTATTTCGGTTTTTCCGTATGATTTGGTAAAGTAATCGTAATAAAACAGATAATTTTCATCATCGGAATTAATTAAATACTGTCCTTTTTTTAATAACACTCCCAATTTTTTGTATATTTTGACTATTTTCTTTTGATACTCTTCTTCGATTTCCTCAAGCTCATTGTTATTTACGAATAAATTTTTCAATTTTCCTTTTTTGTCGTTGATCATATATTCGCCTTTTGAGAGTTCGGGTTTGTCTATTCCTTTTAAATAAACTTTTGTTGTCAGATTTGCTAACAGTGTTTCGGTTTGAATGTGTCCTATTGCTTTTTTGATGTTGCTTATACTTTGAGTGGCTAAAATTACGTCTATTTGACTTTCTCTTAATATGTCTACGGGAAGTTCGAATTTTTCGTTTAAAATTTTTTGTGCTTCGTCTATAAATATTGATACAGGTCTTTTTTCAATAATGAATCTTTTTTTAACGTTTGCGAATACGGCTAAATTAAGAGCGGCTATTTCGTTTTCGCTAAAAGAACTTACGTCTATACAAATAATTTTGCCTTTGTTTGCTTCATCAAGAATATCAAACTCCCCTTTATTTAAGAACTCTTTTGTAGCTATATTACTTAATGGTGCGGTAAGAGAAGGTATTATCGAATCAAGCGTGGTTCTTTCTCCGGTTTCAATTTTTAAATTGTCTCCTATAACGAATTTTATTTGTTCTATGCCTTTTTTTAGTTGAAAGAGTTTGTCGGTTATTAAAGGATTTGTTTGTAAGTTTTCTATGTTTTTTTGCATATAATCAATCAGGTGTTGTTCGCTTTGTTTTAATAGATTTTTAATTTCACTTTTTGATGAAGCCAATTTTAACAATGTTCGAAGTGATTTATCGTATTGTAATTTGTTTCCGATTACTTCAATAATGTTGATTATTCCGGTTGCGAGATTTATGGCGGCATCTTCCCAAAATTTATTTTGTTCGCTATGTTTTATGAGTACGTGTAAAAAAGCGTTTAAAGAGTTTTCATTAAAATATGAAAGGAGATTCGTATTTTCTCCCCACTTAGGACCTATAACTACTACGTCTTTTAATCTTCTTTCTTTTTTTGCGAAATATTTGACAGTTTTGTGATAGTGTCCTTTAAAGTCGTAAAGGATTATTCCGTGTTCAAGTTTTATTCTTTCATGTAAAATCGGATTAATTACTCCTGTGGTTTTTCCACTTCCTGTTTCACCGAGTATCAAAATGTGTGTAAAGTCGCAAGGCAGATTTATGTATTTTTGTGCATTAGTTTTACTTTTTTCTTCTTTTATGAAACCGATCATTTTCCCCTCCTTAGTTTTTTTCGTTTGAATTATAAGCCAAGGAGGGGGAAAAATATTTCCCTTTAATGAATGAATAATTAAAATATAAATAATCAAGATTAACATATTTTTATGAGTTAAAAACATTCATAAAAAAAATACAAAGTTTTATGAAAAATTTGGATTTACTTTTTTTGATTTTTTAATCATTTTTTACTTTATATTAATTTTTTTATTATTTCCAATGATTCTTGCTGATTTTTATCCATTTTATACTCATTTATTTTTTTGTTATGTGAAAATTTCAAAAAATAGTTTCAAATTTTTAGTTTTATAGATAGGAATTACATCAAAAGTTTTAATTATATTAATCATAGCATGTATTTTTTTCTATAGTTTCAGCTCTTAATTTTGCATTTTTAATTTTAATATTTTTTTAATAACTTAAGTAATTGATTTATTTCTTGTATTATTCTCATTTTATTTATTTTTTATTCTTGTTTTAAATTTTGTCATGTTATAGAAATGAAAAAAATAAAAAAGGAATTAACGACAAAATTCTGTTTAAGAATAGAAAAATAAATTTTTTTTTAAATCTTTTTTCCAAATATATTATTTATTTAAGAAAGCTTAAAAAAAGTTTTTTAGAAGTATTATGTTGAAAAAATTAATTAAATTAATTGATATAGTTTGTTATATGTTTATCTACTTCCTCTTTCAACCATTTAGGACTGATAACTTTAAGATTTGGTATCCACATTAGAAGTTTACGGATAATTTCATTTTCATGAGTTATTTCCAGGTAAATTGTTGAAGTTCCGTCAGAGTTTTTAATGATTTTTTGTGTTTTTGAAATAGGTATTCTTTCAAGATATTTCGTGGCGTATTCATCGGCGAATAGTTCCACTCTAAATGGCTTTGTGGTTGGATCATACCAGATGTTTACGGCTTTATCGAGATTTTTTAGGATATCTTTTTCAACTTCAAAAGATTCATCCGTAATTACAAGATGTTTGATACTTTTGATGTGGTAGGTTCTATATTTGTTTTCATGATTTAAGGCATTTACATACCAATATCCTTCAAAGTTTGAAATTTTAAGGGGTTTTATTTCAAAATCGTAAATTTCTCTATCCATTAAGTATTTGATTTTAAGAATTTTTTTATTTTTTATGGCTTCTTCTATTTTTCTGAAAGTAAAAGGCTCTATTTTTTCAATGTCGAGTTTTGAATAAAAGACGTTTTCTTCGCTTATCAGTTTGAGTTGTTTAAGTAGTGGCAAAAGTTCTTTTTCAATTCCAGCGTTTTTAGCAAGGGATTCTATTGCTTCAAATATCATTTCTTTTTCTTCGTCAATTATATTTTCAAGATAATATTTTCGGTTTTTGCTTTTTATGTTAAAGCCTGCGTCTTTGAGATAATTTATATATCTTTGGGCGGAGCGTTTTGAAATTCCATATATATTTTCAATATCCGCAGTGCTTAAACTCTCACCCGCATAAAACCTGTTTATCAAATCAAGCAGTATTGAGAGGGTCTTGGTGTATTCTTTTGCTTTCATTTAAAGCCTTTTTGATAATTGTATCAAAAACGACACAATATGAATATGGTGAATTATATAATTTCTAAAAAGGAAAATAAATGAAAACTTTATCTTCAAATATGGTAATTACAAAAAAATATAAAAACTGGAAAATAACCATCAATATTAATAAATCAATAGAAAATAAAACTCAAACTATGATTTTTAAAATTATAAAAAGATTTATCAATTATGTTGAATTATACAACACTTCTTTCATTGAAAACGAAATCCTTTGGTTGTATATGAAAAATACAAAAATAAAAAAAAGTGGTTTTATCGGAATAGTAGTAGAATTAAAAAATCAAAGTTTAAGAGCGCTAAAAGTGTTTATTGATAAAGACAAATCGGTTTTAAGAAAAATGGCTAACTATACAAAAGATAAAAATTTAACCAAATATTCTGACATGATTGAAATAAAGAAAAATGAAATATTTTCTTATGATATAAGGGTGTTTGTTTTTGATGCAATTTTGAATGTAAGTGAAGTGTTTTTAGATGAAGGATATATTTAAGAGTTTCAATGAAAAGAGCAAGAATAACATTTGTTTATGAAAATGAAAATTATGAATTATTATTGTTTTATAATGAAGGAAAGGCGACTCATTTTTTTCATAAAGAGTTATTTAAAATTCAAATATTGAAACCTTTTAACAAAGAAATTTCGTATATTTATCCTTTTCCCGGTGTCTGGGGAGCAATGGGAATGAGAAATAAAATGTTTTATTTTGGCAATATGAATGAAGATTATTTTAATATTTTGAATAAAATGTTTAAATTACTAAATATTGACAAAACAAAAGTAAGAAAACTTCAAAGCGATAAATTTTACAGCTATTTATGGGGTGGATTGAAATAATGAAAGTATTTTACACGACCAATATAGGAAATGAAAAGTTCTCTTCAAATCAGGATTCTGTTTTAATCGGAGATAAAATATTTTGTAATGTTTCGTTCAATGAAGTGAAAAGTGAAAATATAGATAAAAACTTATTTGCTGTTGCCGACGGTTTGAGTATTCATAAAGACAGCGGAATAATTTCATGTAAAGTTTTAGAGTTATTGAAAAATAAAAATATAAATAATTTCAGATTTTACTCAATTCAGGAAGAACTTGAAATTTTAAGACTACATAATCGGGAACTAACCGGAGTGGCTTCAACGTTAGCCGGTGTGTATTTTTTTGAAGATTATGCGAAAATATTTCATTTAGGCGACAGCAGGGTTTATTTGTTTAGAGATAATAAATTAACCTTACTAACAAAAGATCATAATGTTAAAAACTGCTTTTTTGAAGGAAGAGAAAACCTTTCATCCATTTACAATATGCTTGAAGGGTATTTTGTCTGTGATATTGTGGAAAAAAGTGATTTTTTACTTGAAACAAAAATAATAAAAGTTCAAAAAAACGATGTGTTTTTTGTATGCACGGACGGGGTATATGAAAGTGTGGATTTATCCGATGTTTTTAGTAAAAAAAACAAATATGAAATCATTTTCAAAAGCTGTTTAGATGAAAAGATAGATAATTTTTCATTTATTGGGATTGAGGTATAAAAAGTATATAAAAATGCAAAGGGGGATATTATGGAAAAAATAAAAATTGAATCATTATTAAAACAAGTAGAAACAATTTACAAAAAATATGATGAAATAAACAAAATTACAGGTAGAAATTTTAATGTTTTTGAAGCAGGAAATATAGGACATCTTGAAACTTTTCATACTCAATTAATTGCAGAGTTGCTTTCACCAGATGGGAGTCATAATCAAAAAGATAAATTCTTAAGATTATTTTTAGAAACAATTGGATTAAAAAAATTGAAATTAACTAATCTCAAAAGTTATGCGGAATATGTAATTGATAACAACAGAAGAATTGATGTTTTAATTGAAGATGAGGATTTTATAATCGGAATTGAAGCAAAAGTTTATGCGAATGATGGAAATAAACAATTAAAAGATTATTTTGAGTTCCTAAAGAACAAAAATAAAAAAGAATTTAAATTATATTATCTTACATTGGATAGACACTTGCCAGATGATAAAAGTTTACAAGATTTAAAAATTGATGAAGATGTATTTCTATTATCTTTTGAAGACGAAATTTATAACTGGTTAAATGAGTGTATAAAAGAAGTGAGTGATGTTCCAATTATCAGAGAAGGGCTTTATCAATATAAATTGTTGCTTGAAAAACTGACAAATAAAAACACTCAAAAGGAGAAAGAAGTGAAAGAAATAATCGGAAAAGATGTTGAAAGTGTAAAAGCTGCAGATGAAATTGTCAGAAACTATCCTGATGTTTGGTATGAAAGAGAAGCAAAGTTTTGGTTAAGTTTAATAAATGAATTAGAAAGCTCTTTTAAAGGTTGGGAATTTAATGATGAAGAATTTGAAAATATTTTGGTTTATAATGGAAATTTAGAATTATGTAAGGATGTAAAAAAAATTGCGGATAATATTAAGAATAAAAGTTTTAGACAAATTTTATTTAAAAAATATTTTGGTAGTAATAAAATAATTGTTGGTTTAATTTATGAAAATAGAGTTAAAAATATTGAAAAGTGGTATTTTGCTGAAAATATAAAATTGAATGATTATAAACCTTATGAAGAAAAAACATATTGGAATTATTGTAAAACTCAATTAAGACTTTATCCAAATGAAAATTTATCATTTGAAATTTTTGATAAAGATAGATTTAACCGTATAGTAAAAAATTTATCTCAAGAATTAATTGACTTAAAAGATAATATATTACAAAAGTTGGAAAAATGAGCTTTCCAGATAACGAAACTACTTGGGCGAGTATAAAATATCAAAACAAAATTTACAGGATGTTTAACAATCCTGTAAATGATGAAATAATAAAAAAATATAATCAAGTAAAGAAAGGTTCCTGTTCTGCGCCTTGGGTTGCAAGGGATTTCGTGTGGAAGGTAAAAAACAATAAACTTTATTTATGTAAAATTTATTTGATAAATGAAAGCAGAGATATTACAAAAGAAGTTATCCAAAATAAATTATTTGCAGATTGGGTAAATGAAGATTTGAAACTTTTTATTTCAAAAGAGCCTCATATTTTCCCACAAAGAAAAAGAAAAGTCCTTATTTTGGAAGTAAAAAACGGAATAGTTGAAAACAGTTACGAAGAAACGGAAATTTATGAAATAAAAGGGAGAAAACGAATTTTATGGGAGTATATGCAAAAGTTTGTGAGGCATTTTTGGATTTATGATAATAAAGTTTATGAAATAAAAGAAGAGATTGAAAAAGCGGTAAAAATAAATGATATTTATAAAATAAATTCTTTCTTTAAAAAATCATGGGAAAAATTAAAAAATGAAAATTATCTGTTTGATTGTTTTGAATATTATGAACTTCCAAGAGGTGAAGTTGTTTATAACGAACAAACCGGAAGTTATATTATTAACGCAAACGAGAATATTTTAAAAAGCGATTTATTAAAATATAGAATTATCAAACAGTTTGAACTCGATAAAGATTTGGTTGAATTTAATATCTTAAAATACGACACAATATAGCTCTTCAATCTTTTATAATTATTTAAAACTTCAAAGGCTTCCTATGATTAGTTTTAAAGATAAAAAATCTCTATGTAAAAAACTCGGCTATAACAAATTAAAACCGTGTCTGGAAAAACTTGAATTTTTGGAGAAAAACGGAATCGAAGCGTTTTTAAAAACTAATTTCAAATATGATTTTGTATTAGGCAGTGAGTTGTTTTTGAAAAAAGTTATTGAATTGTGCGGAGATGATAAGGATATGAAAATTTTTGAAAAAATAAGAGAAAAATTAAGCAGAAAATCCGGACATTTATTTGTGAATACAAATTTTAAAAGAATTTCTCAGCCGATATTTGTTTTGGCGTTTATGGAAGGACTTAGAAATATTTCAATTGACAGGACGAGTTTTGAAAATAAAGAAGAGGAACTGGCATATATTAGAAATTATGTAAAAAAACATTATAAAGAAAACAACGGGAAATTGAAACTTTGGGGTAATATTCAAAACTACATCTATAAAAGCGATAGGTTTAATAAATATTTGGTAATCGATAAAGACGGTAATGTGATAAATCAAATGGATGAATTTAATCCTTCAAAAGCGATAATGTTTATTAATGGTAAAGAAATAAAAATAAAGGAGGAAAAATGAAAAATCAATATTTTGGGGACATTCATGATTTTAAAAAATACACATTATTAAATTGGTTTATGGAAAATGGTAATGATAAACTTTTAGTAGCCTGGTATTTAACTAATGATGACAAAAAAATTAAGGATGGCAATAAAAGAAAATATTTAGAAAAAGAAAATATTGAATTTGAAAAAAATAAAAATATAAGTGTATGCAATAAAGAGCTTTTTGAGTTTTTAATACAACATCATAAAGATAAAAATTTAAAAATAATTGAACAAAATAAAAAAATGATTTCAAATAATATAGATTTTTTTAATAAAAATTTGGACAATTACGGAAATAGGGAAAAATGGTTTGCAGAATTAAAAAAGAAAGCTCAAAATTTTAATATTGTTTTTGCGGATCCGGACAATGGTATAAAATTTAACAATGAAAATTCTAATAAACATATTAAATTATCTGAAATTAAAGAACTTTGGAAAATGGGAAAATCATTAATAATATATCAGCATTTTTTAATGGTTGATCATAAAGTTTTAATGTCCGGAATAATTTTCAGACTTTTTGATGAGTTAAAAGATATAACCAAACCATTTATTGGAATTATTTATTCATCAAATGTTGCAATGGTTTTTATTTTGCGTAAAGAACACGAAAAAAGATTTGAAAACATAAAACAAAAACTTAAAGAAAAATGTGAAAAAATTAAATTTTTGAATTTTTTTGGATTTACAAGTGAGCATTTGAAATTAAACTAATCAATACTTTCAAAAAACTGCTTTAAAAGTCTATCGGATATCCGGTATCCGTTTGGAAGGGCAATATTCGAAAATTCCTCAATTTCATTTTTGGAAAAGCGGCTTTTTTTGTAATTAAAATATAAAATACCGAGAAGTCCGATAATTTCAATACCGAGGTTTTTGGCGATTTTCCTGCCTTTTTTCTCATCTATTATAAGAGGAAGTTTTTTTTCAACTGCAAGGGTAATTGCTTCGCTTTCTCCATCATCTAAAATTCTTTTGATGTTGCTTAAAAGTTCGTTTTCTGGAGATTCAATAATTTCTATAAATTCCGGCAAATCAATATCATTTTTAAAGATAACTTCTTCGTAAACTTTTTGTGGAATAAAAACTTTTTCAAAAACAGTAAGTAAATCAAGTCTTTTTAAATCACTTAAAATTATAAGGGTTGTGCTGTCGCTTATTATCATTACAAAAACTTTTTTGCCGTTTTCAAATCATCTTCAAAATCATAATCGATTACATCGATACCTAATGAAGATAAAAACTTCATAGCTTCTTTTTTATTCATATTCAAAGATTTCGCAAGTTCACCAAGACCTATAAGAGAGTTTTGATATGCGTCTATTAAAAAGGATGTTTTAAGTCCTTCGGTTATGATTTTATCATCAAACGATATGGTTATTCCTATCGGTTTGTTTCTTTTTGTGATGATTGTGTATTCTTTGTTTTCTAGCCATTTTGTTATTAATGACGGATTTTTTTGAAGTTCTCTTATTCCTATAGCTTTCATTATTTATCCTTATACTTATATTAATAAGTATTCTAAAATAAAAGATTCAATTTTCAAATACGTCATAATATGGCAACTTAAAAGTATAAAATTTTATAAATCCAATTAAGGAGCTCAAATGGTACTACATTCACTGCTTAATAAAATCACTTCAATAGAAAACTTTTACAAACATCCTAAAAACATAAAAGAGATAGATTTTTTACAAAAAGAATTTGAGCTTGAATATAAAGAAGCCGTGCTTTTCAGCGTAATACTTAAATTGTTTTTTGAAAGGAAAAGATTCAGAGGACTTGATGTTGAGGATTTAATGGAATCGCTCAATATCGACGCTGCTTCAAAAGAACATATCGAGCTTATCAAACTTTTAAGACATCTTGCTAAAAAAGATGTGATAGTTTTTCAGGACGGAAAAAGATTCAGAGACGATATAAACATAGATGAGAATGTTTTAAATATACTACTTGAAAACAAAAACGAGATGGATGAGATTGATTATAACGATTTGCACAGTGTTTTGGATTATTTTGATAAGCTGTTTGAAAGAAGAGGCAACGACACCGTATCATTAACGAAGTTTTTTAAACTTATTAGAACTGTTAGTCAAAAATCAAAAGATTTCAGTTTTTTAACAAAATACAGCAATGATGAGCTTGCACTGTTTTTTAAGGTATTGCTTGAAGAAGTGCAGGGTAAAAGCGGAATTTACGCTTCTACAATAGCGGAGGATATATATGATTCTGTGTCTCAAATTTCAAAATTTATGCAAAAGATTTATCAAAACGAATTTTCTATTATGAAAGATAAAATAATTGAAATAAAAGAAGACGGAAGATTTATGAACGATCCGGAAATGGAGGTAAATAAGACTTTTTATTTTAAACTTTTTAAAGTAAAAAAACAAAAAAAAGAATTTACTTCCACTTTAGTAAAATATTTACCTTATAAAAAAATAAACCAGACTATATTTTTGGATGAAAATATTAAAAAAGACATAGATTTAATAGCCAAAACAATTGATAAGAAAAATTATAAAAATATTACAAAAGAGCTTAAACAATACAACCTCTCAAGCGGAATAGTCGCACTTTTTTACGGATATCCGGGAACTGGTAAAACAGCTACGGCTTATTACTTATCAAAAGTATCAAAAAGGGATGTTTTACAGGTTGATATTTCAAATATAAGAGATAAATACGTGGGTGAGAGTGAAAAAAGGTTAAAAGCAATATTTAAAGAATACGAAAGAGCAAAAGAAGAATTAAAGAATGAGCCTATTTTACTCTTTAACGAAGCGGATTCACTTATAGGAAAAAGAATGAATACTTCAAATAGCGTGGATGTAATGAATAACGCAATGCAAAATATCTTGCTTGAAGAACTTGAAAAGTTTGAAGGTATTTTTATAGCAACTACGAATCTGATTGAAAATATGGACGATGCGTTTAACAGAAGATTTTTATACAAAATCGAATACAAAAAGCCTTCACCAAATGTCAGAAAAAGTATATGGTTAAGCAGACTTCCTCAAAGTGAAAAATTTATTGATGATATAATTGATTATGAGTTAACAGGTGGACAGATAGAAAATGTTGCAAGAAAAGCACTTCTTGATTCTATTCTTAATCAAAAAGAGATAAAAGTAACAGATATTAAAAATCTTATTGAAGAAGAGGTTGGATTTAAATCTGAAAAAAATATGAATTTAGGGTTTAAAGTTTAGTGTTGAAAATAATTATTAGCTATAATTATTCGTATAATAAAAAATGGAGAGAGGATGAATAAGTTTACTATTAAAAAATCATTTGCTATAAGTGCGGGAGCTGGAAGCGGTAAAACTTATACGCTTTCAAGAAGATATATAAACGCATATTTGGGATATGATTTTTTTGTATCAGATAATGAAAAAGCAGAAGTTGAATTTAGTGAAAAAGACAAATTTGCAGCCGAAATAGATGAAATAGTAACTATGACTTTCACTAATGCTGCGGCAAGTGAAATGAAAGAGAGAATTTTTTCTCTTATGAAAAGTATAGTTTCGACAATTGAAGGAAATGAAAAAGAAAAAAAGAAAAATCAACTTGAGTTTATCGATAAGTTGAGTAATGATGAAAAAAATTACATAAAATCAAGACTAAAAGAGGGACTCACTCAAATAAACGATGCGATAATCACTACGATTCACGGCTTTTCTTTAATGATGATAAAAAGATATGCCGATTACCTGAAGATTAATATCGAAGATATTATTGACGAGCTTGAACAAGAAGAGCTGTTTTTTAAAAGTTTTAATGAATCTTTAAAAGAAAACAAAGATCTTATTGCTGATATTTTGGAAGATTTATCTCTTTATAAAATAACCACTTACAGCAAAAAATATGTTTTTAACCCTAAATTTAAAGAGGGTATTGATAATTTTGAAGATATAAAAGACTTGCATAAACTTTATATTGACTTGCATAAAGACAATATAAAGAAAATATTAAAAAAACAAGAATATATGGATTATATTGATGAGCTTGCGAGCGGAAATAATATTACATTTTTACAATATCTTAAATCTATTAATATTAAAAGCAAAGATTTTTTTGATGAAAACGAAAAAGAAATTGCAGACAAAACTACTAAAAAATTAAGAAAAGACATTGAACCTGTTAACGAAGAATACGAACAGAAATTTTTAATTCATATAAATAATCTTAAAAAATTTCTTCAAAGTGTATATGACAATTACCATAAAAATTTAGGTAACAAACTTGATTTTAATAAAATAATACAAAACCTCCACAAATTACTCGAAGTTAAGGATATAAAACTCAAATACGTTATGGTTGACGAATTTCAGGACAGTAATACAATTCAATACGAAATAGCAAAAAAAATATCAAAAAATCTCTTTATCGTAGGGGATGAGAAGCAGGCTATTTACGCATTTCAGGGTGGGGAGATTGAAGTATTTAAAAGAGCTAAAGATGAGCTTAAAATTATAGAGCCTTTAAGTGAAAACAGAAGAAGCGATAAAAAAATCATCGAGTTTGTAAACGAGAAATTCAATAAACTTTTTGAAAAAAAAGATTTGATTGTTGATAATGATTTTTGTGCAAGTTATGAATCGCTTGAAGCCGTCAGTGAAGAAGATGGAGAAATAGCCGTATTGTTTACCGAAGCGGAAAAAAATGAAAACGAAGTTCAAATTGAAGCTGAAAATATTGCAAAATTTATTCAATTGGTAGTAAACGGAAATGTTTATCCACATATAAAAGAAAAATATATCGATAAAGGCGAAAAGGCAATAGGCGTTATATATGATTCAAAGACTCATATGCACTATTTAAAAACCGAACTTGAAAAATTAGGTATTCCCGCAAAAATCAATGGAGTTGAAGAATTTTGGGATGAAGAAGAGATTAAAGATATTATGGCTGTTTTGAAAGTTAGACAAATAATAAATAAAGATGAATTAATCAACACCGATAAATTTTTTATAACCGGTGCTTTAAACGGAAAGATTTATAATAAAACGGATAAGGAAATTAAAGAGCTTTTAAATAATGAAGAAAAATTAAAAGAAATTTTTAAATTTGACGAGGAGGTATTGCATAAATTTATAAGAAAAATTTTTATAAGTAGCGGTGCTTATAAAAGATACGATAATCCAAATGCGGCAAAAGCCAATATTGAAGAATTGATTAAGGAAGTTATCAATTTGGAGGAAAAATACAATTATGACGAAAGAGCGATACTTGAAATTTTGGAAAAAAACTTTTTT
Organism: Nautilia lithotrophica; assembly: GCF_054656815.1. Taxonomy (NCBI): domain Bacteria; kingdom Pseudomonadati; phylum Campylobacterota; class Epsilonproteobacteria; order Nautiliales; family Nautiliaceae; genus Nautilia; species Nautilia lithotrophica. The sequence goes on along the minus strand of NZ_BAAHXN010000001.1, from coordinate 258,835 downwards.
AACGCCGATAAAAGGATAGCAAAGTATGACAGCGAAATAGCCAACTCCGTTGAGCTCTCATCTATTCATTACACCAAAGGTCTTGATTATCCTATTATAATACTCGCCCAAGCTCATAAAAACTTAAAACCGAACAGACAAGACGGAGTAATAGATACGAAATATTCCATTGACGGGAAAGAAAAGTATTTAATAGGGTTTAAGATTGACGAATATAAACCTCTTGCTTACAGGATTTCGGATTTTATAGATAGACTGAAATTCTATGAAGAGAAAAAAAGACTTCTTTACGTGGCACTTACAAGAGCAAAACACAATATCGTTATTTCAACTGCAAAAAAACCACCTGAGAACAGCTACGCAAAATGGCTTGATGTTGATAAATTAAAAGAAGTGAAATTAATCAATTCGGATTCGGATAAAAAAGAAGAAATTATTTTAATAGATTGTTTTGAAGGAGAATTTATAGAAAACATCGAAATACCTTCATTTAACGAAAAGGCTAATTTAGGAACTGCTGTCCATAAAATAATAGAACTTTACCATGATGATTTAAGTAATGAAAAAATACGAAAGATATGTGACGTATATGCGGTTGAGTTTGACGAAGTGAAAAAAATGATAGAAAAATTTCAAAAAAGTGAAGTGTATAAAGAGCTAAAAAGAGCTAAATACAAAGAGTTTGAGTGGGAGTTTGAGGATGAGGAAGGATTTGGTAGGATAGATTTGTGGTATGAGATTGGTGGAGTGTGTAAGGTTGTGGATTTTAAAACAGGAAAAGAATGGGATTATTCAAAACAGCTTGAAAGATATAAAAAAGCCCTTGAAAAGCATGGGTTTAAAGAAATTGAAGGCGTGTTACTTTTTTTAGGAGAAAACAATGGTTAGTTACTCGAAACTCAGAGGCAGAATATTCGGTAAAAAATCTAAGACACTAAGCTCTTTAATATACGAATTTCACCAAAAACATTCCTTAAAAAGAGAAATTTCTTTTTTAGAAGCAAATTTTATTATTCAAAATATTATTAAAAACTTAAATTTAAAGCATTTCGATTATTTAGATGAGTATGATGAAATTGTCGGATTTTTGATTGAAGTTAAAAGAAACGATGTGGATATTGACGAGCTTGATTTTGAAAAGATTAAAAAAGAGGAATTGAAAATAATTTTAAATGCTTATAATGAGTTTTTGAAAGAAAAAAATTTAGCGGATATCGCAGATATAGAAAAATTTGTATTAGAAAACATAGACGAAAAACACGAGATTGATGAGTTTGAAAACGAGCATATACATTTTTTTGATTCCATGCTGCAAAAAAAGATTTTAGAAAAAATAAAAGGTGAAGTTTTAAAAGAAACGTTGCCAGATAACAACACAGAAATTAAAACTCTTGAATGTTTTGATGAGTTTGATGAGGTGGTTAAGGTGTTTAAGCTTATAAGAGAATTGATTGATAATGGTGAAAACATCGAAAATATAAAAATTTTTGCAACCGATATCGATAAATATTTTAAAATATTTGAAGCTTTGGCCTATGAATATAAAATACCGGTATATTCAACCAAAGGACTTGAAGTTAAAAGATACTCAAAAGGAAGAGTATACGCAAAACAAAAAGCAAAACACCTTCAAAAGAAACTTCAAAATTTAGGGATTAACGTAAATATAAAAGATATTGAAAAAAATATTTTAAACGAGAGATTTTTGGTAAAAAACGGAATTGAAATAACCGAAACCAATCAGATTTATTTATATAAAAATATCAAACATCTTTTTTTAGTGGGTGCAAATATTGAAAGTTTCCCGCCAAGCAGGGATAAAAACATCTTTTATGTTAAAGATTATGAAAAAATTTTTTACAAAAACAGTCTTTATAAATCCTCTTTGTCAATTTTAAACAGAATGCAAAAAATAGCAAAAAACATTACAGCAACCCATCAAAAAGGCAATCTTTCAATATTAATCAATGAAAATCCTTTGAATAAAACGTTTGAATTTAACTCAAAAAAAGAAGAAGTTTCAAAACCATATGAAAATGTGCCGTATGAACTTAAAAAATGTAGTGTTTCACAGATAAACACATATACTAAATGCCCGAAACAATATTTTTTTAAATATGTGTTAGGTCTAAAAGCTCCTCAGGAAGAAATAGAAGAAATGGATATAATGCTTAAGGGTGAAATAATGCATAAAGCTTTTGAAATAGCTGTTAGAGAAGATATTAGCGATATAGAAGTGTTAATAAAAAAAGCATATGAAGATGAAAAAATTAAAAAAAAGTTAACAGGCAGCATATATGAAGAACTTTATAAAGTGGAACTTAGAAAAATATTAAAGCATTTTCTTGAATATATTCAGGATATAAACATAAAAAATTCGAAAGCTGAATATAAAATTTTTCTTGATAATAATTTAGAAATAATAGATGAAGAAAATCATCAACAAAAAGATCCTGAGAATTATTTTTTTAAGGGTGTCATTGATAGGCTTGACGTAAATGAAGAAATTGAGATTATTGATTATAAGTCGTCAGACAGCAAGAAAAAAAGCGATTTTGAAATTAAAGAAGGGAAAATAAAAGACATTCAGCTCGGACTTTATTCATATTGGGCAAAACGTAAATTTGACAAACTTGTAAACGCGAAATTAGTTACCTTTAAAAAAGGATTTAATCAATTTGTAAAAATGAAAGAGTGTGATAAAGAAAAAGGATATATCTGTTACAACCAGGAATATGAAAAAACACTTAAAAATCATATTTTTGATACAGTCGCTAAAATAAAAAAAGGTGAGTTTAATTATATTAATGAGCCTGATTGTGAGTATTGTGATTATGAGAAGATTTGTAAAAGGTAAATAATGCAAAAAAATGCAATTTTTTCAAAAAACAGGAAATATAGATATGTATTATCGAGAATATGGGACGATACAAAAGAAAAAATAGTGTTTATTGGATTAAATCCTTCCACTGCTGATGAAACTATAGATGACCCAACTGTTAGGAAATGTATAGCTTATGCTAAAAAATGGGGATATGTAGGATTTTATATGTTGAATTTGTTTGCTTACAGGGCCACAGAGCCAGGAAAAATGATAGAAAATTCTTAGTTTTTAAAATTTCTTTGTAAAGTTTCAAAATTTCTTACCTTGTTTTAATGCTTCTTTTTAAGTAAAATTTCTCTCAAAGAGGTTTGATAAAAGGATTTTCTAATTGAAAAAACTCGTTACCGACAAAAAGACTTCCGAAAGAATGAAAAAAATCAAATCCAAAAATACGAAAATAGAAATAATTCTTAGAAAAGCTTTATGGAACGAAGGAATAAGATATAGGATTAATTGTAAAGACGTCTTTGGCAAACCGGATATTTGTTTTAAAAAATATAAAATTGCCGTTTTTTGTGACAGCGAATTTTGGCACGGCAAAAAATTTTTAGAAGGTGAGAAGTTTAAAAGAAATAAGGATTTTTGGGAATCCAAAATTTTGAGAAACATAGAAAGAGACAAAAAAGTTAATCAGATTCTAAAAGAAGAAGGCTGGACCGTTTTAAGGTTTTGGGGAAACGAAATAATCAAAAATACGGAAGAGGTAGTAAATAAAATAAAAGAAGTTTTAGAAAACAAGAAAAACGAAAATAAAAAAATAAAGGGTTAATATAATGAACGTAGTTGATTTGTTTTGTGGAGCCGGAGGTTTTAGTTTTGGCTTTGAGTTAGCGGGATTGAAAGTTAAATATGGAATTGACGTATGGGAACCCGCTTTAAGAAGTTTTAAAGAAAATCACGATTATTCCGAAGTTTTAATGGAAGACATTTTTGAATTTAAAGGAAAAAGATTAAACGAAATCTTTAGTCAAATAGACGTTATATTAGGCGGACCTCCTTGTCAAGCATTTTCTACCGTAGGTAAAAGGGCTTTGGACGATAAAAGGGCGTTACTCGTAAAGGAATATGCGAGAATCATAAAAGAAGTGAAACCGCAAGTATTCGTTTTTGAAAACGTTAAAGGATTTCCGAGTTTTGCGAAAGGAATCCTTTTAAGAGAAATATTGGACCTTTTTGACTCGTTGGGCTACGAATTGACTTTTGGGGTACTAAACGCAAAAGATTACGGAGTCCCTCAAAACAGAGAAAGATTTATTATAATAGGGGCCTTGGATAAGAAAATAGAATTTCCGGAGCCTTTGAATTTTGAATGGTCTTTTAGGGACGCGACTTCGGATTTACCGGAAATTCACGCTGGAGAAAAAGCGGAAAGATATTTAACCGAACCCCAAAACGATTTACAAAGGTATTATAGAAGAAAATCTCCAGAAGTTTTAACCGAACACGAAGCAAAAAATCATTCCAATAAATTACTGGAAATGATGAAATTTATACCCGAAGGAAAATCGGCTCACGAAGTATTTTTGAATATGCCGGAAGAATTGAGACCTACTTCCGGGTATAAAAATACTTATAAAAGAATAAAATGGGATGAGCCGGCGCCAACCATTACCAGAAACTATTGCGTGCCATCAAGCAGTAATTGTATCCATCCTCAATATAACAGGGCTCTTACTTTAAGAGAAGCGGCAAGAATCCAAAGCTTTCCGGACGATTTCGTATTTTACGGAAGCGATACGGATAAAAGAATCCAAGTGGGAAACGCGGTTCCGCCCCTTCTTGGTAAAGCTATCGCAGAACAAATTTTAAAAAGTTTTAATTAAATATTTTCTCTATAATCGTATCGCTACAATATATTTCTGGATTCTTCGTTTCAATTACTACTTTTTCGTTCCCACTATTAGAAACATAAGTAATTTTCTCGTCTATTGGTACATTGCTATTTTCGACTTCCTTGTTAAACTCATTTAAAATCGAAGATAAAAATTCCGTTTTTTCTTTTAAATTTTTTATTGAATCGATATGCTTAACGATAAAATCCCTTTTCTCTTGAGGTTTGTCAAGAAGGCTTAATTCTTTTTTTAAAAATACAATTTCAGACTTTACTTTTTGGGTATATTCTAAAATTCGATTAATCAATTCTAATTTTCCACTTTGTTTAAGAAAATTCTTAAAATTAATGAAACTCCACAGTAGATTTCCATTTGATTTTGGCGATAACAAGTTTTTAATATTATTTAAGTCTTTTGTAATTTTTTTAATTTTTTCGAAAGCCTCTTTATATTCATTACTTCCTTTTTTTGTTGGTTTTGGTACGGATAAGACGCTCGTTTTAATTTTTATCGTAAGAATCTTTAGCAAAGGATTCAATCGAATTAAATATAATATTCCTTTTTTATCGTTATCACATTTAATAATATTTTCTATTTCGTTTATTCCACCAATCCACAAAACAATAATGTCTGAGTTTGTAATTTTATGTAATTTTAAAGGAGTGTCTATAATATAAAAATCATTGTTTTTTTTGATTTTGAATTTATCTGGAGAAGTTCTTTGTAATTCTATTCGTTTTCCATCGTAAAGAAAATCTGCGACTCCCATATCTTTAGGTCTTTCAAGAAATAAGTTATAATTCTGGTCTACACCGGTTCTTTGTAAAGGTAATTCCAAAATTTTTTCTTTAAAAGATATTTCCGCAACCCATCCCGCCATTAAATTAGCAAAATATTCTTCGGGATATCTATCGCTCATACTTCTTCTTAAATTAGCCAAAGGGTTGATTTTTGTTCCACTGATTCTCATCATAATTTCAAGCATAATTAATAACGCCGTCGTTTTTCTAATTTCGGACAAAATGAAATTTAATTCTTCTTCGTTTAATTCATTCAAAATAAAAGTATGCCCAGTTCTTTCGAGAGATTTTTCCAACATTCCCTTTATTTTTTGATACCTATCCGTGGATTCCTTTAAAATTTGCACTGCGTCCAAAAGTAGTCCCATATAATTAACTATATTTTTTACATCTTCGGCTTTAATTTGACAATTTTTAAAATTGGTCGCCTCAAAATTGTTTAATTTTTCCACGAGTTCTTCATACGACTTAATTTCCGCGTTTTTAAATTTTTCGTAAATATATTTTACGAAATTTCTAAATTCGTTTAATTTTGGTATTTCGGTTGGTTTTAAGCCTTTTTTTTCAATATATTCGTCTTCCAATAATTCTACCATTTGTCCTAATGAATTAGTAAATTCGTCCACATTACATAATAGCCCCATTTTTCTCCCTTTATTTTTATTAATGAATAATTATAACCAAATTAAAACCTAATAATCGCAGATTTCTTTTATTTTCTTTATATTACTTAAATACTCTTTTAACTTTGCTTTTTTCATACCTTTACTGGTATTCGGGACTAAAAAACTAATAGTTTTATTTATTTTAGGTACATAAATAATTTTAAACCACCACTTAGGAATATTAACGTTGTTCTTTAACTTTCCTATGCTTCCACAGCTTCCCGTAATTACTTCTACCTTTCCATATTTGACCGCTTCAAATCTCGCGAATCTCTCCACTTTTGCCCAATATTTGCGGTTTAACCATTTTGCTTGCGGACTTATGTTGCTCATCAAAAACGTTTCTTTTTGGATTCCCCTCTCATAATCAAAGCTCGCATTCGGAGCATTATGTTCCCGGTCGTATCCTGAATGCGTATAATCGTTAGAATACGAGCGGCATTTTCTCGGCAGTTCGTAATCTGGTTTAAAACTAATATGTTTTTTCGAATAATTGTTCTGATTAACTAAATTTCCATAAAGAGTATAGGCTACAAAATCGGGTTCTTTTTTACCGCAGCTGTAACAAATGTCGAAAGCTTTTTTGTGTAAAACGATGTCGCATTTGTGGTCTTCAAAATATTTATTTAGGTGAGGCGTAAATTTCGACTGAAAAGCTAAAAGCAGGGCGGGTATTAAAACTAATAGTTTTTTAAACATTTGCGGATTCCTTTTAAACTTCAGTTATTGTTATTTATCGGTTCAGTATTTAAAAAGAAATTTTAGCAAATAAATCCTTCCGTTTTCCTCCCGGGACGTATATGAATGAAAACTAATAGTTTTTTGTACTAATTAAAATTTTAATCGATTTGTTTTTTCGGATTCCGCATATGCCTCAGGTTTACTTTTTAAGTTTACTTTTTGAATTAGATTATCGCAGAAATTACCGAATTTTAGGGGATATGTAAATGTAGGCTTGGCGTCCCCGGCGCGATTCGAACGCACGACCCCCACCTCCGCAGGGTGGTGCTCTATCCAACTGAGCTACGGGGACAAACGAATGGAATTATATCAAAATTGGTTTTTTAAAACAATGGCGGCTGCTATTGCGAATTCTTTTTCGTGAGTGATGGAAATATCGATTTTTTCGATATTAAAGTATTTATATTTTTCTTTTGTCAAAAAGGCTATTGGTTTTCCTTTAGATGTCTTTGATATGTTTATGTCGTGAAAAGAAAGCTCAGAGCCTATTCCGCATCCTAAAGCTTTTGATATTGCTTCTTTGGCAGCCCAGAAACCGGCCGCTGTCTGCGGGGATTTTATAAGGTTTATTTCCGATTCGTTTAAAAATTTTTTTAAAGCCCTGTTTCCGAATTTGTTTATCATTTTTTCAATTCTTGGAATAGAAACAATATCAATACCTATCATTATTGAATTACAAACTCCGTAAAGTAAACGTGTCTTATTTCACCGGTTGTAAGAATTTCATTTATTTTTCTTTTTATTTCTTCTTTTAATTTTTCTTTACCTTTTGCCGTTTGAATCTCTTCTACGGTTTTGCTTGAAAGAATTCTAATGATTAAATCTCTTATTGCAGGAAGTTTTTTGTCAACTTCTTGTTGTAATTCAGGCGAATCAAGTTCAAGGTCAATTTTACATTTTAAATATCTGCTTGAATTATTTGATACAAGATTTACTATAAATTGGTCGAGCGGATATATAGGACCTATTTCAGTCATATTTTCTACTTTTTTCTTTTTCTCTATTTTTTGAGGCTCTTGAGGCTGGTTGGCTTGTTCTTCATCACCCCCGCTTAATAGAAAATATGCCACTAAACCACCTACGATTAATAATATCAGTAAAAGGACAATTATTACTATCAATAATAATTTACTGCTTCCGCCTTCTTTTTTTTCTTCCTGAACTTCTTGGTTTTCTTTTTCTTCAGCCATTTTCATCCTTTGAATTAGTTTGTTATAATTTTAGCAAAAAAGGTTTATTTTGATAAGCGACTTCTTTTATATAATCGGTAAAAGTGCAATTGATTTTATAGAGGGGCTGGGTAAATTTACGATATTTCAATTGAAACTATTGCCGCTTTTTATAAAACCGCCTTTTAGAATCAAGCAGATTTTAGAACAGATAAATTTTATGGGATTTGGTAGCTTGGGCGTTATATTTTTAACTTCGTTTTTTACCGGACTTGTTGAAGCGGTGCAGTTATATAACGGCTTTCATAAGTTTGGTGTTGAAGATTTTATGGGATATACGATCTTTATATCCATATGTAAAGAATTAGGACCCGTTTTTGCAGCACTGATGGTGGTGAGTAGGGGAATAAGTGCTTATGCGGCAGAACTTGGAAGTATGAGAGTAACGGAGCAGATAGACGCTTTAGACGTAATGGCGGTGGATTCAAAACAATATCTTATAATTCCAAGAATTTTAGGCACCATCATATCTTTGCCTCTTTTAATACTTTTTTTTGATGCTGTGGCTAATATCGGGGCTTATTTGATTTCAGTATATACGCTTGATGTAAACGGATATACATATGTTGAAAATATTAAGCAGTTTGGTGAATTTGATGATTTTACAGAAGGTATAGTTAAAGGTGTTGTATTTGGATACTTAATCAGTGCGGTAGGGACATATATAGGATACAATACAAGGGGAGGGGCGAAAGGTGTCGGAATTAGCACCACAAAAGCCGTTGTGATTTCTTCAATTTTAATTTTTGTAGCGGATTATATAGTTTCTGCTTTATATTTAATCTTTTGAAGGAATTAATCCTTCATTCTTCTTAAGTATGCCGGAATATCAAGCGCGTCGCTGTCAAGCTCTATACCACCGACTACTTTTTTTGTAAATGATTGCATAATTTCTTCTTTTATGTCATTTACAGGTTTTTTCATTTCTTTGCTTTTTTCAAATCCTGTAGCTACGATTGTGACTTTTATTTCGTCAGGCGCCAAGCTGTTGTCTGTTGTTGTTCCGAATATAATATCAGCGTCTTCGTCAGCTTTTTCATATACGATATTCATACCTTCGTCAATTTCCGCAAGTGGATAATCGTCATGAAGTGTAAAATGAACAAGCACACCCATAGCACCATCGATAGATAAATTGTCAAGAAGTGGTGATTCTATTGCTTTTTTGATTGCATTAAACGCCGCGTTTTCACCTTGATCTTGTCCCATACCCATAAGAGCAAGACCCTGATGTGACATGACGGTTCTTAAGTCGTTAAAGTCAACATTGATATCGTTTTCACCATAACTGATAACCATATTTGAAATACCGCCTACAGCCTGATATAAAACATCATCAACAAGTGCGAATGCTTCTCTTCTTCCTACTTTTCTGTCAATAATAGTAAGCAGTTTTTCATTAGGTATTACCACTATGGAATTTGCTTCATGTTTTAGTTCGGTAGTTCCTGATTCGGCAAGTTTTCTTCTTTTTGGACCTTCAAATGGAAAAGGTTTTGTTACTACACCGATCGTTAGAGCTCCGACTTCTTTAGCCGCTCTTGCTATTACGGGTGCTGCACCCGTTCCGGTTCCACCGCCCATTCCGGCTGAAATAAATACAAGATCAGCCCCCTGGAGAGCTTCTTTGATTTCTTCATATGTCTCTTCTGCAGCCTTCATTCCTATTTCCGGTTTCATTCCGGCACCAAGCCCGTTTGTAAGGCGAGATCCAAGTTGGATTTTTTTATGTGCTTTGCTTGTTTTAAGCGCTTGAATGTCGGTATTGGCTGCTATTAATTCAACGCCTTTAATTCCCTGTGTTGCAATATAATTAATCATATTGTTTCCACCGCCGCCAACACCAATTACTTTTATTACCGGTCCGTCTATTGTTTCATTAATTTTGAATAGTTCGTTCATGTTCTCCCCTTAAAATAAATTATTTAACCATGTTATTAGTTTTTTGAATGGATTGACTTTTTGAGATTTTTGAGATGCTATATTTGCTAGTTCCTCCTTTTCATCCATTTGTTTAGTTTCAGTATTTGATTCTTCTTCAAACTGAATGTCAAAAACATGTTCAGATTTAAACTGCTGATTTGAATCTTTTTCGTATTTGTTGTTTTCTCCGTTTCCGTATAATAATAATCCTATGACAGTGGCATATTCTGGGGCCTGCAGATTTTCTACAAGTCCGTTTATGACTTTCGGCTTTCCGACTCTTACCGGATGTCCGTCAAAAAACTGAGACGCTATTTCTTTTACGTTGTAAAAATTTGTAAAACCGCCGGTTAAAACGATTCCGGCACCGAGTTTATTTTTAAGTCCGCTTCTTTCGATTTCTTTGTTCAGAAGTAAAAACGTTTCTTCAACTCTTGCGCTGATTACCTGAGTAATTGTTGTTAAAGAAGCTTTTTGTTTTTCGTTTTCGTTTCCGATAACCGAAATTTCAATTAAATCTTCATCAGTTTTAATTAACTCTTCAAAGTGAGTTTTTATATACTCAGCTTCGCTCGGAGTAGTGTGCAGCGCCATTGACAGGTCACTTGTAATATGATGGCTTCCGACTGCTAAAAAGTCTGTATATCTTAACGCTTTATTTAAATATATAGCTAAATCGGAAGTGGTTGCACCGATATCAATTACGGCTACTCCTAAATCCTTCTCATCTTCGTTTAAAACGGCAAGGGCACTCGCATATCCGGCGTTTACGATATTTGCTATTTCAATGCCTGCTTGTTTGAATGTTTTTTTAAGGTTTTCCATACCGGATTTTTGGGCTATTATTATATGTAAAGAAACTTCAAGTCTGCTCCCGCTCATTCCCTGAGGGTCTTCTATTTCACTTAATTCATCCACTTTGAAATCATAAGGTATTGCCTGAAGAACAACGTAATCATTTGGAATTGTCGCATTATATAAAGCGGTTTGTATTGCTCTATTGATTTCTTTTAAGGTAACTTCATTGCCAGGAATATTAACAATACCATTACTTTTTATACTTTGTGTATATGTTGAAGATATTGAAACGATGGCTTTGTTTATTTCAATTCCCGCTATTCTTTTAGCGTCACTTACAGCTTGTTTGATGGATTTTGCTGCTTCATCTATATTTGTAATGGCACCTTTTTTAATGCCTTTGCTTTTTGCTATTCCCACCCCGCTTATAGATAGTTCGTCATCAACGTTGGCAATTATTGCGATGGTTTTATAACTACCTACATCAATAGCTAAAATTGATTTCAATGTTCTTCCTTTATTTTACATAACTTACAATATTGTATTTTGCCATTAAATCTTTAATTAAATCGTCAAGTAACGCTGCATTTAAAGTAGCATCGGCCATTGCAGCAATTTGGTCTTTGTTTTTTTCAAATTTAGCTTTATCCAGCAACTTCTGTTCCAAAACTTTGTAAACAACGGCTTTTTGAGGATTTAAAGCCGGAATTAAAAGGTAATTTTTGTTTTTTTCAAGACTGAATTCCGTAAATAAAAATTCTGTTGCTTCTTCAGGTGTTAAACCTTTAATTTTATTTGCGTCATATTTTGTAACAAATCCTGTTTTCAGTCCTGAAAAGTTATTAAGTGTTTCTTTTGCTTTGTTTTCAAGTGCAGCCAGTGTTTTAATATGCAATAAATCTTTTGTAACCAATGCTTTTGCTTTTTCATACGGAAGAGGTTTTGGTTTGATTTCTTCTACAAGTTTAGCGCTGATATATTCATCTTTGTCAACGAAAGGTTTTAAATACCCTGTTTGAATCAGTTTTTGCATTTTTTCAGCCGGTATTATTTTATTGTTAATAGTAAGTGTTAATAGTTCATAATTTTCGGCACCTTCTTTGAGCTTTTTGTATGCGATTATTGCGTCTTTTTTAGATATTTTTGCAAGATAGTCTTTTTTAACCTGATTTTTTGCTTCTTCGTAAGTTAAAATTTCACCTTTGTCGTTTCTGTAGTTTGTTTTGTTGTCGTTATAGTAAGCTTTTAAATCATTTTCAGTCGCCACACCTTTAATAGGGGTTTTTACGATAGCGATTTTATACATTGTCGGTGATTGGTATTTGTCTTTGTTTTGTTCCCAGAAAGCTTTTATTTCGTCTTCGCTAAGATTAACTTTTACCGATGATTTGTTGATTATTTTTATTTCCAGATTGTCGCTGTTATAAAGAGCACTTGCAAACGTTAACTGAAGGGTTTTTGAAGGTTTGATGTGTAATGCAGTTAATAGTTTTTGAATTAAAAGCTGTTTTTTCAGTTTTTCTTCAAAATCTTTGGCTTTTTGGCCTGTTTGAGTTAAATACTGAATATATGTTTTTTTGTCTTTGAAATATTGAAGAACTTGTTTTGCTACTTCTTCATCCGTTACATACATGCCTAAATCTTTGGCGTATTGTCTTAAAATTCCCTGCTGAATAGCCATATCAAATGCCTGTTTTTTAAGTCCCATTTTTTCAGCTGTCGCATCGTCTAAAGTTCCGCCTAATTGTCTGTTTTTTTCCTGAAATAAATTATTATAAACTTCCTGAACGTCCTGAATACTTACTTCTGTGTCTTTGATTTTTGCAACGGTTGAGCTTTTTCTTCCGAACTGAAACTGACCCCATCCTACAAATCCTGCACCGATAAAAGCAATCGTAGCAATCCATATAGTAATTACAAGCCATTTTCTATGCGTCTGCATCCATTCAATCATATTTTTCCTTTTAAATTAGTAATTAAGTTGTGAAGTGGTGAAGTTGTGAAGTTTTTATTAAAGTATTACATTTTTCATTTACTTCACAACTTATCTACTTAGTAGCTTCACCACTTTTTATGATATTATAATAAAAAAAAACGCCTGAAAAAAGGGATTTTCAATGAAAAATCAAGAAATTATGCAAAAAGACCTAAAATTTAACTGGCACCCATGCACACAAATGAAAGATCATGAATTTTTACCAATAATTCCCATTAAAAAAGCTAAAGGGGTTTGGCTTGAAGATTTTGAAGGAAACAGATATATAGATGCTATTAGCAGCTGGTGGGTTAATATATTAGGACATTCAAACGAGTATATAAATCAAAAAATAAATAAACAGCTAAATACTCTTGAACACGTTATTTTTGCCGGATTTACACATGAAGGAGCAATTAAACTTAGTGAAAGACTATGTAAATTGACCGGATTTGATAAAGTTTTTTACGCAGATAACGGCAGTAGTGCCGTGGAAGTTGCAATAAAAATGGCGTTTCATTACTGGAAAAACAAAGGGGAGGTGAGGGAGCTTTTTTTAAGTCTTAAAAACTCTTATCATGGAGAAACAATAGGGGCTTTGAGTGTAGGTGATGTCGGGCTTTATAAAGATACATATAAAGAAATTTTAATTAAAAACGTAACTATTCCGATTCCCAAAAACCAAAGTGAAGAAGAAGCAAACAAAGCACTAAAAGAAGCAGAAAAAATTTTTGAAAAACATCATAAAAAAATATCATCACTGATAATAGAACCGTTAGTGCAGTGTGCCGGATATATGAAAATGCATTCGCCTTTGTTTGTTAAAGGGCTTAGAGATTTGTGTAATAAATATGATATTTTAATGATTGCAGATGAGATAGCTGTGGGATTTGGCAGAACCGGCACTATGTTCGCATGCGAACAGGCTGGAATAAAACCCGATTTTATGTGTCTTAGCAAAGGTTTAACCGGTGGATATTTGCCTTTAAGTGTAGTTCTTACAACGGATGAAATATATATGGCGTTTTATTGCGATTATGAGGAACTAAAAGCATTTTTACATTCTCATTCATATACTGCAAACCCTCTTGGGATTGCGGCTGCAAACGCAGTGCTTGATATTTTTGAAACGAAACAATGGAAGATGGAAAACGGAAAATGGTATTCGGTATTGGAAAGAAACAAAAAATTATCAAAATATATTTGGGATAATATTCAAAAATTTAAAGATTTACCAAACGTAAAAGAGATACGCCAAACAGGAATGATTACGGCAATAGAAATGATTGATTATCCGTGGCAGGAAAGAAGGGGGCTTAAAGTTTACGAATACGGGCTTAAAAACGGCGTGCTTTTAAGACCTCTTGGTAACGTTATATATTTTATGCCGCCGTATGTTATCGAGTATGATGAAATAGATAAAATGATTGATGTGGCATATGAGGGAATAAAAAAAGTAGGTAAGTAGTTAAGTTGTGAAATGGATAAGGAAGCATGAGTTTTAGGTAGCAAGTAAAAATGATAGAATTTAGATTTAGGTATTTTATTTTGAAATCTTCAATCTTAAAACTAAAATAATTTTAAAAATGGAGAATTAATAATGGTAAATGTTAAAGAAGCTATTAAAAATTCGCTTTTAAATCCTATCAGGCATTTTAAGCTGCGTTATCTGCCGCTTTTGATGATATATTTTGCATACGGGGCCAGCGGTATAAGCGGAGTTGCGGAGACGTTTTGGGTTAAAGAAGAGCTTAAACTTTCTGCGACTGCACTGGTGAGTTTGGGGGTTTGGCTTAGTATCCCCTGGACTATTAAAATGGTTTTTGGACAACTTGTTGACAGCGTTCCGATTTTGGGATCACAAAGAAGGGTATATGTATATATAGGTGCTTCTCTTATAGCACTCGGAACCATACTTTTAATTGGACTTGCAGGGGATTACCCGTGGGCTAAATTTGCTAGTAAAGAAAATGTGTATATAATATCTGCACTTTTGAGTGTAATAGGGTTTGTGCTCCAGGACGTTGTGGCGGATACGATGAGCACGGAAGTGGTTGATCGAAACCAGCCTGAAGAAATAGTTCAAGAAGAACTTGCTTACGTGCAGATTTTAGGGCGCCTTGCTATATCTCTTGCCGGTGTAATGGTAGCGGGGCTTAGCGGATGGCTTGCACAGATATATTCGTATGAGACCATTTTTAAAATTTCACTAATAATTCCCGTGATATCAGTAATTGGTGTAACGATAGTTAAACTTGATGTGGCAAAACCGAGCCCTGTAAATTGCAAAATACTATGCGGTGGGCTTGCGTTTGCCGTATTTGTCGTATTAATGGGGTATGGGCAGTATCAGCAGTGGCATAACCAAATATTGGCATTTGTGTTTAAATATTCCCAGGAAATTGTGTTTTTGGTAAGTTTTAGTGTTATTGCTTATATGTTAAGTCTTCTTTTAAATGATATAGATCCTAAAACCAAAAGTTTTATTATCAAAACCGCAATTATTATTTTCGTTTACCGGGCGATGCCGAGTGTCGGTCCCGGGCTTCAGTGGTGGGAAATAGATGTTTTACATTTTGATAAGGCTTTTTTCGGAACACTTTCACAAATAGGTGCTATTCTCTCAATTCTCGGAATGTGGCTGTTTAGTGATTTTATAGCTAAAAAACCGGTGCATTATACACTTATTTGGCTTACAATCATTACAACAATTTTGTTTTTGCCTATAATAGGCTTATATTACAACATACCTCAAAGTTTAGGTATTCATCCAAGAACCGTTGCGATTATAGACACTGCCCTTGAATCACCTTTTGCGCAGCTTAGTATGATACCTTTGCTTACATTAATAGCAATTTATGCGCCGGAAGGAAAAAGGGCTACCTGGTTTGCCTTAATGGCTAGTCTTATGAATTTGGCACTTACGGCCGGAGGATTATTTACTAAGTATCTTAACGAAATATTTGTAGTAAGTAGAAAAGTGGTTGAAAACGGCGTGGTTGTCATTCCTCAGGATTATTCTAATTTGGGTTTGCTAATGATAATAGTTACGGTTCTTAATGTTACTATACCGATTGTTACAATATATTATCTGATGGTGGTAAAAAGAAATTAACAATAATTTAAATAAAACTTGATAAATTGTTGACTAATATATAAGTTTTAGTTATAATACTAAAAAAACTTGAGTAAAGGAGAATAAAGTATGGCGATAGTAATGTTGATTTTAATGAATGTTGCCGTAATGGCTTCAATATATCTTACGATATTTTTGATTGAAGCGTTTTTTGGAATTAGATTAGACCAGGGGACGATTAGCGGACTTTTGATTTTATCGTTTATTGTAGGTTTCAGCGGTGCTTTAATATCACTTTTCATGTCTAAATGGCTTGCAAAAATGAGTGCGGGTGTCAGAGTGATTGAATCCCCGAGCAATGAAGCTGAAGCCTGGCTTGTAAATACGGTTGCAAAACTTGCCAAAGAAGCCGGTATCGGAATGCCGGAAGTCGGTGTGTTTGACGGGCCGCCTAATGCATTTGCAACGGGATGGAACAGAAACGACGCACTTGTAGCGGTTTCTACGAGTCTTTTTGATTTAATGGAACTTGACGAAATCGAAGGGGTGCTTGCTCATGAAATTAGTCATATCAAACACGGCGATATGATTACGATGACATTATTACAGGGTGTTTTAAATACGTTTGTATTTTTCATTTCACGCCTTATTGCACAGATTGTCGCACCTAAAGACGAAGAAGGAAACGTAAGTCCTTTTGCGTATATGGCTATAAGTTTCGCGCTTGAAATGTTACTTAGCATATTTGCTACAATGCTTGCAATGTGGTTTAGCAGATACAGAGAATACAAGGCGGATGCGGGTGCCGTGAAACTTGACGGACCGCAGGGTATTTATTATGCTCTTGCAAAACTCGGTCAAATTCCAAAAGAGCAGGTTGCTCTTCCGAGTGACATGAAAGCGTTTGGTATAGTTGGCCTTTTGGATCTTTTCAGCTCACATCCGCCGATTGAAAAAAGACTTGAAAATATTAAAAAAGTTGCAAGAGAGATGGGGTATAATGTTTAAGTAGTGAAGTTGTGAAGCAATTAAGTTGTGAAGGAAAAAAGAAGTGGAAAATGAAAAATTTAAAGAATTTAAAGAGATAATTTTAAAGGCGGGGGAGATATTTAAAGAGGGGTTTTACTCCTCTAAAGAAATTACCCTCAAAGGTAAAAAAGACCTGGTGACGGAATATGATGTAAAAATCGAAGAATTTTTGAAAAAAGAGTTTAAAAAATTTGATTATTCAATAATTGCCGAAGAATCGGTAAAAGACAAATTTGACAATTCAATTATTATCGATCCGATTGACGGGACTACCAATTTTGCCCATCAGATACCGCATTGTGCGATAAGTGTAGGAGTATATGAGAACAAAATGCCAAAATTTGCTTTTGTTTATAATCCTATCCTTAATGAGTTTTATACGGCAATTTCAGGTGAGGGTGCCTATAAAAACGATAAAAGAATTGAAATAAGCAAAAATGATTATTTCCAAAGAGCTTTGATAGCTACAGGCTTTCCGTATTCAAGTGCCGATAATACCGATGATTTGGATTTGGTAATAAACAGACTTCATAAAATACTTCCGAAATGTCAGGATATAAGAAGGCTCGGAAGCGCCGCACTGGATTTATGTTATGTGGCGGAAGGAAAATACGAGGGGTTTTATGAAATTAATTTAAAGCCTTGGGATGTTAGCGCCGGAATGCTTATTGTAAAAGAGGCGGGTGGTGAAATATCAAACGACAGAGGCGAAGAGTTTGATATGTTCAATGATAAATGTATCGTAGCATCAAACGGCCTTATACATAATAAATTAATAGAACTTCTTAATTCTGATAAATAATATCCACATCTTTTGGATATTTAGGCATAAATAATGATTGGTCAACATTTTTTGTTGACTGATTTTTAAATGTTATTACTACTTTGTTCCCTACATCATCAATATACCATGCTTTTTCAAGGTATTTGTCATATATAAAATTAACTTTTTTGTTGTCTATAGTTGCTATGTATTCGTTGTTTTTTGTTTTTTTGGCATTTTTAATCGCATCGAAAAGATTGAATTTCGGTTTTTTTGAAATAGTTACCTGCAGTAAATCAGGCTCATAAATAATTACTTTTTTGTTAATCCAGATATACTTTTCATTCGGATAAGAATATTTCCAAAAAACTTTTTTTGAATCGGTATAAATTTTTCCTTTATATGTTAAGACATTGTTTTCCGAATAAATTTTTTGTATAAAATCTGCGGAGAAATATTCAGGCAGGTTTAAAGCAAACAGATTAAACATCAGTAATAAGTTAAATACGATAATTCTCAATTTTCCATTCTCCATTATCAATTCATTTTATGTTATTATAACAAAAAACTTTGCAAAGGCTTTTTTGATGGTAAAACACGTATTTAGAAAAATTTTTGGAACAAAAAACGACAGAGAACTTAAAAAATATTTTGCCAGGGTAAAAGAGATAAATGCTCTTGAAGATAAATACTCAAAAATGAGCGACGAAGAAATAAAAGAAGAGTTCAATAAAATAAAAAATCAGATTCTTGAAGAAGTAAAAAACGGAGCGGACGAACAGGAAACGTTAAATAAATATCTCAATGATGTTTTTGCAATGGTAAGAGAAGCCAGCAAAAGAGTTCTTAATATGAGACATTTTGATGTTCAATTAGTCGGTGGTATGGTTCTGCACGAAGGTAAAATCGCCGAAATGAAAACTGGTGAGGGTAAAACCCTTGTAGCGACACTGCCGGTAGTATTAAATGCCATACTCGGAAAAGGCGTGCACGTTGTAACAGTTAACGATTATCTTGCCCAAAGAGATGCAAGTGAAATGGGCAAACTTTATGAATTTTTTGGTTTTTCTACCGGATGTGTAGTTGGCGGAATGGAAGATTACGAAAGAAAAGAAGCTTATGCCAAAGACATTACATACGGGACCAATACCGAATTCGGGTTTGATTATCTTAGAGACAACATGGTGTTTGACATAAACGACAAAGTTCAAAGAGGGCATTATTACGCAATAGTGGATGAAGTTGACTCAATTTTAATTGATGAGGCGAGAACACCTCTTATTATATCAGGACCCGCCAATAAAAGAGTGGAAGATTACGTCCGAGCCGACGAAGTTGCCAAAAAACTTGTAAAAGATGAGCATTTTAAAGTTGATGAAAAAGATAAAGTGGTTTTATTAACGGAAGAGGGGATTAAAGAAGCTGAAAAACTCTTTGGTGTGGATAATTTATATACACCCGAAAACGCTATTCTTGCTCATCATCTTGACCAGGCACTTAAAGCAAATTATCTTTTCCAGGAAGGTAAAGATTATATTGTCCGAAAAGGTGAGGTTTTAATAGTTGACGAGTTTACGGGAAGAATTGCAGAAGGTAGAAGATTCAGTGAAGGTCTTCACCAGGCGCTTGAAGCAAAAGAGGGTGTTGAAATTCAAGAAGAATCCCAGACTTTTGCCGAAACAACATATCAGAACTATTTCAGACTTTACAAAAAACTTGCCGGTATGACAGGAACAGCACAGACCGAAGCGACGGAGTTTATTGAAATTTACGGACTTGAAGTTATTTCAATTCCTACTAATAAACCGGTAATCAGAAAAGATAAAAACGACCTCGTATATAAAACGGAAGAAGAAAAATTTGAAGCGGTTGTTAAAAAAATAAAAGAGCTTCACAAAAAAGGGCAGCCGGTTTTAGTAGGGACTACAAGCGTTGAAAAAAGTGAATATTTAAGCCATTTATTGAAAAAAGAAAAGATTCCTCATACTGTTTTAAATGCGAAAAACCACGAAAAAGAAGCCCAGATTATTGCACAGGCCGGTAAAAAAGGTGCGGTAACAGTTGCCACAAACATGGCTGGTAGGGGTGTTGATATTAAAATAGACGATGAAGTAAGAGAACTTGGCGGACTTTATATTATCGGAACTGAGAGACATGAGAGTAGAAGAATCGACAATCAGCTAAGAGGTCGTTCGGGACGTCAGGGTGATCCGGGTGAGAGTCAGTTTTATCTTTCTTTGGAAGACGATCTTTTAAGAATTTTCGGAAGTGACAGAATCAAAAACATTATGGACAGACTCGGTATCGAAAGAGGTGAACATATAGATTCCAAAATAGTAAGCCGTGCGATTGAAAATGCTCAGAAAAAAGTTGAAACAATGCATTTTGAGGCCAGAAAACATATCTTAAAATACGATGATGTTGCTAATGAGCAGAGAAAAGTTATTTATGCATTCCGTGATCAGCTGCTTGATCCTAATTACGACATAGAAGCTAAAATAAATGAAATAAGAAACGAATTTGTAGAGTATATTTTAAGTGAAGCTGATATTTTCCCACATTCGCTTGAAGAAGATTTTGACCTTGAGAACTTAATAGCTCATCTTAAAGAATATACCGGGGTTGAATTTACTAAAGATGAACTTAGCGGAAAAGACTATGAAGCTCTTAAAGAATATCTCGTAAACAGATTAAAAGAAGAGTATGAGAAAAAATTCGAAGAAGCGTCACCTGAAGATAAAAACAGAATTCAAAGACAGGTTATGCTTCAGGTTCTTGATGAGAGCTGGAGAGATCATCTTTATATGATGGATATTTTAAAAACCGGTATCGGACTTAGAGGATATAATCAAAAAGACCCTCTTGTTGAGTATAAAAAAGAGAGTTTTAATCTCTTCCAAGAGCTTATTCAAAGAATTAAAATAGAAAGTATGAAAATACTTCATAATTTGCAAATAGAATACCAGCAGCCGGAAATTGACCCTGATATTGCGGAATTTATGGATGCTATTAAGGGTAAAAATATTGATGATATTCTAAATGCCATTCCGGAAGTGCCGGAAGATATGGAAAATGCCGACGTAGATGAAATAATGAAACAGCTAGAAGCCCAGACTGAAGCGTTAAAAGCGGAATTTGAAGCAAAACAGCAAAAAAAAAGAGTAAAAAGAAATGATCCGTGCCCGTGCGGCAGCGGTAAAAAATATAAAGACTGCTGCGGGAAAAGCCCTAAATTTTAAAAATGAATAAAAAGTTCGTTAATTTTATAATTAAAAGATATCTAAGGTTTGATAAAAAACATCCTTTTATTTACATAAGTTTTATTTTGGCCTTTCTTGGCATTATGACCGGTGTTGCCACGCTTATGATAGCCATGGGCATAATGAACGGGATGGATAAAGAATTCGAAAAAAAACTTAAAGTTATGAATTATCCAATAACAATCTATTCTTCCCTTGTGGAAGTTGATGATAAACTGCTTGCCAAACTTCAAAAAAAATTTCCCGATTTCAAATATTCCCCATACATAGAAAGCAGTGCAGTTATTCAAAAAAACTCTTTAAACGGCGTTATGCTTTATGGTGTTGATTTTAAAAAAGAGGCAAAAATAAATTATATTTTTAAAAATGCGGTTAAAGATATTAAAAAGCCAGGGCTTTTTGATGTGGTAATCGGAAGCAGACTTTTTTCAGATCTTGGAATTGCAAAGGGTGAAAAGGTAATTATGATTTTTTCAAAACTATCACCTATGGGGTTTGGTATATCGCCTATACTTAAAAAAGTAAAAATTGCGGGAGTGTTTAACAGCGGCCTTATCGCATACGATAAAGGTATAGCATATATGAATATAGAAGGTCTTAAAAGAATTTTACATCAGAAAAACTACAGCGGAATTCATATTTGGAGTCCAAATCCCTTTAAAGACATTGATAAAATTAAACAAATTGTCCCCCCAGGTGTGGGAGTAATTGGCTGGTGGCAGCAAAACGGAAATTTTTTTGCAGCTCTTAAAATGGAAAAAAGAGCACTTTTTTTGGTGTTGATGCTCATAATTATAGTTGCCGCACTTAATATTATAAGTTCACTTCTTATGATGATAATGAGTAAAAGAAAAGAGATAGCATTGATGCTTTCTCTTGGGGCGAGTCCTAAAGAAGTGAAATCCATTTTTTTAAAACTCGGAACTTTCATCGGTGTTTTAGGTATTACATTTGGTGCTTTGCTAGGCGGTATTGGAATATGGGTTTTAAAAACGTTTGACATTATAAAACTACCGGCCGACGTTTATGGCGTGAGCAGACTGCCAATAGACCTGAGCCTTGTGGATTTCGGACTGATAATATTCGGTGCTTTTGTAATCGTTATACTTTCAAGCATTTATCCGGCGATTAAAGCCAGCAAAACGGATGTGCTTGAAACACTGAGATATGAATAAAGAGAATGAAAATAAAAATGAAACATTTTGAATTGTGATATAATTTCGTAAAAAAGGACGTTTTATGCAAGGTGCTATGACCGCTCTTATAACCCCGTTTAGAAACGGAAAAGTAGATGAAGAAACGTATGCTAACCTTATCCAAAGACAGATTGATAACGGAATTGACTGGGTAGTGCCGGTTGGAACAACAGGTGAGAGTGCCACTTTAACTCATGACGAACATAAAAGATGCATAGAAATAGCCGTAGAAGTATGTAAAGGCACAAATACGAAAGTTTTGGCAGGTGCCGGAAGTAATTCCACACATGAAAGTATAGACCTGGCTAAATTTGCCCAATCCAAAGGTGCCGATGCGGTTTTAAGCGTATCGCCATATTACAATAAGCCTACACAAAGAGGGCTATATGAACATTACAAAGCATTGGCAAATGCAATAGATATTCCTGTGGTGTTATATAATGTGCCTGGAAGAACATGTAGTAACATTGAAGTGGAAACAGCAATAAGGCTATTTAATGACGTCGAGAATATAGTAGCGATAAAAGAAGCAACGGGAAAAATAGAAAACGTAGTGGCACTTTGTGCAAACAGCAATATAAGTGTGATAAGCGGTGATGACGCCATAAATTATCCAATTATGGCAAGTGGTGGGAAAGGATGTATTTCCGTTACTTCAAACCTTCTGCCAAACAGAATAGCAGATTTGATCCACAGCGCTTTAAAAGGTGATTTTGATACCAGCAGAGCGATAAATGAAGAGCTTTATGATCTTAATAAAATTTTATTTATTGAAAGTAATCCGATCCCTATCAAATTCGCTATGTATGAAGCAGGACTTATTCCGTCACTTGAATACAGACTGCCACTTTGCGAACCTAGTGATGATAACAAAGCAAAAATCAAAGAAATTTTAAAAAAATATTTATAAAGGAAGTTGATGAAAGGTAAAACGTTAGTAATAAGCGGTGCAACAAGAGGTATCGGAAAAGCAATTGCCGAAAGATTTGCAAAAGAGGGAATCAATATAGCTTTTACATATAATTCAAACGAAGAAATTGCAAACAATCTTGCAAAAGAGTGGGAAGAAAAATACGGCATTAAAGCAAAAGCATACAAACTCAATATTTTAGAACCTGAAACATACAAAGATCTTTTTAAGCTTATAGATGAAGATTTTGACAGAGTTGACTTTTTCGTCTCAAACGCAATAATCAGCGGTAGAGCGGTCGTAGGTGGATTCGGTCCTTTTATGAGATTAAAGCCTAAAGGAATCTGTAATATTTTTACTGCAACAGTTAATGCTTTTGTGGTTGGTGCCCAGGAAGCTGCCAAAAGAATGCAAAAAATAGGGGGTGGAAGTATAATTTCACTAAGCTCCACAGGTAATCTTGTATATACACCAAACTACGCAGGACACGGTTCAAGCAAAGCTGCTGTTGAAACTATGGTTAAATATGCAGCTGCAGAACTTGGTGAATGGGGTATAAGAGTTAATGCGGTAAGCGGCGGGCCGATAGATACCGATGCGCTTAAAGCGTTTCCAAACTATGAAGAAGTAAAAGCTGAAGTTGAAAAAAGAAGCCCTCTTAACAGAATGGGAGTGCCGGAAGACCTTGCAGGAATTACATACTTTTTATGCACGGATGAAGCAAGCTGGATTACCGGACAGACGATAGTTGTTGATGGTGGAACGACATTTGGAGGAAAGATTGGTTAATGTCTATAATCACTGAAGATGGAATGAAGCTTTATAAATACGAAGAATGGAAAAAACGGCTTAAAAACATACCTAATATTTTAGCTTTTATCAGAGTATTTATGGCATTTTTGATGTATCTTTTTTTAGTAAACAGAGATTTTTTTTCCGGAATTCATGAAAGCTGGCTTGATTACTTTGCCGCTTTGATTTTTGTAATTGCAAGTGTGACCGATTTTTTTGACGGATATATTGCCAGAAATTTTGAAGCAAGCAGCAAATTAGGGGAAATTTTAGACCCTCTTGCCGATAAAATGTTGATACTCGGGGCTTTTTTGGGGCTTTTATATCTGCATAGGGCAAATGCCTGGGCAATTTATCTTATATTAGTTAGGGAGTTTTTTATAACCGCCCTTAGAATCGCGATGGTTCAGGAGGGATTAAGCGTAAAGGCTTCGTTTGCGGGGAAAGTTAAAACCGTCTCTCAAATGGGAGCCATAGGGTTTTTGCTAATGAACTGGCCTTGCGCTAATTGCTTATTGTGGATAGCCGTAATTCTTACGCTTTACAGCGGATATGACTACGTAAAAGTATATGTGAAAGCTCAAAGATGATCAGTGCTATTATAATACTTTCTTTTTTGATTTTTTTTCATGAGCTTGGGCATTTTCTTATGGCAAAACTTGTCGGCGTTAAAGTAGAAGTTTTTTCAATAGGATTTGGTAAAAAGCTGATATGTAAAAAGTTCGGGGATACAAACTGGTGTCTCAGTGCCATACCTCTTGGCGGATATGTTCAAATGAAAGGACAGGACGATACAAATCCTTATCTTAAAAATAGCGATCCGGATTCATATAATTCTAAAACACCTTGGCAGAGAATATTAATCCTTTTAGGCGGTCCCGGGTTTAACTTTTTGCTTGCATTTTTGATTTATCTTTTTATAGCGTTTACAGGATGGACGAAACTTGCACCCGTAATAGGTAAAACAATACCCGACACCCCTGCGGCAAAAGTGCTTAAACCTGGTGACAAAATTGTAAAAATAAACGGGATTGAAATTAAATCATGGGATGAAATTTCACCAATAATCCAGAAATCTGACATATTACATCTGCTTATTGAGAGAAATAACAGATATTTGAGTATTGATCTAAAACCTAAAATCGAACTCCAAAAAAATATTTTCAACGAAGAAATTAAAAGAAAAATAGTCGGAATCATCCCGAGCGGTGATATAGTAAAAGTTCACTATTCGCCATTTGAAGCCGTAAAAGTAGCATGGGATAAGTTTGTTTATGATTCGATGCTTATAATTAAGGGCGTTCAGAAACTTATAACTGGGGCCGTAGGGCTTAATACACTAAGCGGACCTATAGGAATTGTGGATATTACGGCAAAAGTAGCAGATTACGGATGGCAGCCTCTTTTACTATTGGCAGCACTTTTAAGCGTAAACTTGGGTGTTTTAAACCTTCTTCCGATTCCGGCGCTTGACGGCGGGCATATTATGTTTAACCTTTACGAAGCGGTTTTTAAAAGGGAAGTCAGCGAAGAGATAATGGTAAAACTCACAATAGGAGGATGGATAATACTCGGAAGCTTGATGCTTATAGGAATATACAACGACTTACACAGACTCATAGGAGGGTAAAATGACTTTAGATGAATTAATACAAAGAGTGGAAGCCGCAAGACTTAGAAGAAGCGAACATTTAATTGTTCAAATCGTTGCCGTTACTAAATATACAAAAGACACCGAACCTCTTAGAAAACTTTATGCGGAAGGCCAAAGAGCTTTTGGCGAAAATAGGGTTCAGGATATGGAAGATAAGGTAAACGCACTTAGCGATCTTCCGATTGAGTGGCATTTTATAGGAAACCTCCAAAAAAACAAAATTAATAAGCTTCTTAAACTAAATCCTTTCATGATTCAGTCAATCAATTCTTATGAATTAGCGGAGGCTATCAATAAAAGAGCCGATAAACCTGTAAGGTGTCTTTTGGAAATTAACTCTGCAAAAGAGCCTACAAAACATGGTCTGGCTCCGGAACTTGCGGTTGAAACATATTTGAAAATCAAAGAAAATCTGCCAAATATCAACTTGCAGGGTGTAATGACCATAGGTGCGCATGTGGATGATGAAGCGGAAATTAGAAAAAGTTTCAGACTCACATACGATATATTTGAAAAACTAAAACCTTACGGGGCAAAAATATGCTCGATGGGTATGAGCGGTGATTTTGAAATTGCGATAGAAGAGGGCAGTAATATGATTAGAGTCGGAAGCGCCCTTTTAAATTCATACCTATGAAAACAACACCTTCGGTAATAATCAGGATTTTTATATGGCTGGTTTTAATACTCGGGGGTATTGCCCTTTCTCTTTATTTTGATTTTAAATATTTTAAATCTCTTCTTTTTAATCCTCTTTTTCATATAATCACATTAATTATTGGGTATTTTGTCCTTAAATTTGCTTTTCATGCCGCAGCGGTAGGCGGCAGAGAATTAAACAGATATGGACGCGAAGGTGATATTCCAAGGCTTGAGACCAATAAACTGGTTACGTCAGGAATATATGAATGCACCAGGCATCCGATGCTTTTCGGACTTGTGCTTCTGCCTTTTGGGATTGCGCTTTTTTTGGGCCTTCCGAGTTTTATACTCTTTATTGCTCCGCTTGAAGCGTTTTTTATATTTATTATGGTAATTACGCTTGAAGAAAAAGAAGCATATATGAAATTTGGAGAAGATTATCTGAAATATAAAGAAAAAACACCCCTTTTTCCAAAAACAAAAGAGTGTTTTAAAAAATTATTTTTTGATTAATTTTACTGTTACACTTTTATCAAAATATTTTTTTATATCTTCTACCTTCTCAGGTGTTAAAGCGTTGATTTTTTCTTCATATTCAAGAAGCGGCGCAATATCGCCTTTTGCAAAATAATCTCCGTAAATGTTGCTAACTCCCGAGCTGCTTTCAAGCTGAGTTAAAAAGTCCATTTTGGTCTGGTTTTTAACTTTATTTAATGCTTTTTTGGTAATTTTTGTATTTAAGAGTTCTTTTTTAAGTTCTTTTTCCACCAAATCAGGACTTACTCCCGGGTTACATATTGCAAGAGCCAAAAACACGCCCGGGTCGATTAATTCCATATTATACGCATACACTTCACTTACAAGGGCCTTTTTGTTTATAAGTTTCTCACGCAAAACACCGCTTTTTCCACCGCTGAGTATCTCGCTGTATGCACTGAGTGCAAACTGGTCTTCATGTCTGAAGTCGGGAATTCTGTAAGCAACGGCTACTATATCGACTTCAGTGTCTCTTTTTAGGATTACATGTCTGTCCCCATCAAGTTCAGGCTCTTTCATATGGACTTTCGGTATTTTTTTTCTGTTTTTAATGTGTGAGAAATATTTTTCCGCAGAACTGAATACATCTTCCGGGTTTATATCCCCTGCAACGAGTAAAAACGCGTTTTTCGGCTGGTAAAACGTTTTATGAAATGAGCGGATATCTTCGATACTCCAGTTTAAAATATCTTCTTTAAATCCGATAGGCGTCCAGTGATACGGATGGTAAAGATAGGTGTTGTTAAAAAGTCTGAAATAAAGATATCCGATAGGATTGTTATCCGTTCTCCAGAGTCTTTCCTCATATACTACTTTTCTTTCACGTTGAAACTCATCGTCATTTAGATTCAGGTTTTCCATAACTTCACTGAAAAGCTCAAACGTTTTATCAAGATACACACTTGAAGTTTTAATGTAATAGTGCGTATAGTCAAATCCGGTGGATGCGTTGTCTACTCCTCCGAGGCTTTTTACTATTTTGTCAAATTCCCCTTCAGCGAGGTTTTTTGTGGATTTGAAGTTCATATGTTCAAGCATATGGGCAATTCCGCTTTTGCCCATTATTTCGTTTCTGCTTCCGACTTTGTAGTAAATATTGCTCGTGATTACGTTAGAGCCTCTGTTCATAGGTATTGCGATTACTTCAAGGTTGTTTTTTAGTTTGTGAGTATAAAATTTATGAAGCATTCAAAGCCTTTTTTTGTGTTATCATATCATAAAAATTTTTAAGGTAGAAGTATGTATGATATAGTAGTAATAGGAGGAGGAGTTTCAGGGTTTGTGGCTGCTGTAAACGCCAAAAGGTTTTACCCTTCAAAAAAAGTTGCCTTAATCGAAAAAAATCCCAAAAAATTAATACCCTGCGGAATTCCGTATATTTTTAACACATATACAATAGACGATGATTTAATGCAGCTTGATAAAAAACTTGAAAAATTCGGCATAGAGTTAATAAAAGCGGAAGTGGCATCAATTGATATAAATAGTAAAAATATTATGTTAAATAGTTCAGATAAAAAACTAAAGTTTGACAAATTGATAATTGCAATGGGTTCCAAACCCGTTGTTCCGTCCATTGAAGGTATAGAAAACGCATATTTTGTAAAAAAGGAATATAATTATTTAAACAATCTGGTAAAAAAAGTAAAAGACGCTGAAAATATTACTATTATAGGCGGCGGGTTTATAGGACTCGAACTTGCCGATGAGCTTTCAAAAAATAAAAGCATTACATTAATCGAAGCTATGGAAACTCTTCTTCCTAATTCATTTGATAGTGATTTTTCAGACGTTGTAAAAGAACTGGTTTCAAAAAAAGTTAATGTATTATTAAATTCAAAAGTTACAAAAATTACTAAAAATGAAGTGGTTGTAAACGGAAAATCAGTAAAAAGCGACTTAACCTTTGTGGCGACCGGTTTTAGACCGAATACGGAAATATTCAATAAAGTTTTACCTTTGAATGAAAAAGGTTTTATTAGGGTAGATGACTATTTCAGGGTTTGTAAAGATGTGTTTGCTGTAGGTGACTGCGTGGAACATAAGGAATTTTTTACTTCAAACCCCACGCCTTTGATGCTTGCTTCAACGGCAGCGTTTGACGCAAGGGTTGCGGCTGCCAATCTTTATAATTTAAGGATTATCAGACATAATAAAGACGCTTTAAATATCTATTCCACAATAATAGACGGCAGGATGTTTGCGGCTGTCGGGATTACCGAAAAAATGGCAAAAGAGCAGGGGTTTGAAGTAGTTGTTGCAAAAAGCACGACTCATTCAACGCATCCGCCGAAATTTACGCATTCAACCGAAGTGACATTAAAACTGATTTTTTCAAAAAAAGACCTGTATCTTTTGGGGGCTCAGTTAAGCGGCGGTTTAAACAGCGCGGAAATAATCAATATTTTAAGTCTTGCTATCCAAAAAAGTGCAACTGCAACGGATTTATATACGATGCAGATAGGAACGCATCCTATTTTGACGCCTCCGCCGACGTTTTATCCAATTTCGGCAACGGCGGCAGAAGCGTTAAAAGAAAATTAAGAGGATTTGTTTTCAAGTTTTTTAGGGATTTCCGTTCCTATCGCCTCACTAATGTGGTTAAAGCCGTCTTTTTTTAGAAGTTCAATTAAACCTCGGTTTATTTCTCCGATAATTCCCGGACCTTTATATATTATAGCCGTGTAAACCTGAAGAAGTGAAGCGCCGGCTTTTATTCTTTTATATGCCTCTTCGGCGCTGTCTATTCCGCCGACACTTATAATAGGAACTTTTCCGAACACTTCGGAAGCTACGATTCTTAAAACTTCATAACTTCTTTTTGCAAGGGGTTTTCCGGAAATTCCGCCCCTTTTAATTTCGCTTTTTACAAGGTCGTAATTAACTGTTGTATTTGTGACTATAATTCCATCTGCACCTGCCAAAACGGAATAATTTGCAAGGTTTATAATCAGTTCGTCTTCCATATCGGGTGAGAATTTTATAAGGATAGGTTTTTTTGTGAGGTTTTTAAGCTCACCAAAGAGATTTGAGATAAACTCTGCATTTAAAAGGTCTCTTAATCCCGGTGTGTTTGGTGAAGAAATGTTAACTACGAAAAAGTCCACAACGTCTTTTAATTCGTTTACAAGGATTTTATAATCGTCAATCGCCTTATTTTCCGGCGTTGTTTTGTTTTTACCTATGTTTGCACCTATTGGAAGAATAAAAGGATAGACTTTTTTAAGTCTTTTTTTAATGACCTGAACGCCTTCGTTGTTAAATCCGTAAGCGTTTTGGACCGCTTCGTATTCTATGTGTCTCCATGCTCTTGGTTTTTCGTTTCCGGGTTGAGGCTTTGGTGTTACAGCCCCGATTTCTCCCCATCCGAATCCTAAAGCCGGCCATCCGTATATCATAGTCGCATGTTTATCAAATCCCGCGGCTACGCCTACAGGGTTTTTAAAATCAAGACCCCAGATTTTTTGATTAAGCATAGGGTCATCTACAAAATTGGCTTTTACCAAAGGATTGAAAAAAAGAGGGCATCTTCTGGCGGTTCTTAATGCCATATCCACTAAATCATGGGCAAGTTCGGGATCTGTTTTATATATAAGAGGTTTAATCAGTTCAAAAAAACTCATAAAAAGCCTTTTTTGTTAAAATTATACTCAAAAAATAAACTCTTTTAATAAATTTATTTTTTTATAAACATTGAAAGTTTTTTCAAGTCAAATTTTAATGTTGTAAGATATGTAACTATTACTACACAAATTCCTGTAGGAATTATAACATTATAATCATAAGTTGTTTCTAATGCTAAAACAACTGCTGTTAAAGGTAATCTCATATTTACACCCATAAAAACTGCTGCACCAATTGCAGCAAAATAAAAAGGTTCTACATTAATATTAAAAATATTTAAAATTTCTCCAAACCCGTATCCAACTAATGCACCAATACTCATTAATGCAATAAAAACACCGCCTACTGCATTTGCATATAATGAAACGCTTGTTGCTAAAATTCTTAAAACGATCAAAACGAAAATCATATATAATGGAAAATGATTAGAATCATTAATTAATATTTTCACTACTTCGTGTCCGCTAAAAGCTGCATAAGGAGAAATAATTAAAATTGTGCCTATTATTAAACTGCCAATTATTGCCATGACTAAATTTTTATTTGAATTTGGAAGTTTTTCTTTTAAAAATTTTAAAACTATATCTTTCAAAGATAAATATAAATATATGAACATTGTTATTACTGGAATAAATAATATTGTTGAAAAGATATATCTATATTCTAAAAATTTACCAATTGAATAGTTAAAAATAAGTGGTTCTAAAAAATACCATGAAATACTAAATGATAATACACTACTTAATATAAGATATCCAGCAAAATTTTTTACAAACTCATATGCTAAATTTTCTATCGCAAACATTATACCTGTAATAGGAGATACAAAAATTGCAGCTATTCCACTACTTGCACCTACACTTAAAGAGACTTTTAATAAATTTTTAGGAATGTTAAGTAAATTATGAAATTTGTGAGCTATCATTGCACCAATAGCCGCTGAAGGACCTTCGTTACCAACTGCAAATCCGCTTGCAATTGAAAGTGATGAAGCAAATATTTTTAAAAACAAATCTTTTATTGTAAATGTTATTTTGTTTTCTTCAACTGCTTTTGCAATTTCAGCAACTCCATATTCTTTAACTTTATCATTTTTGGAAATCAAATAATTAATAATTAATATTGATATAAAAGGAACTAAATATATATACCAAATTGGTAAAAATTGGATATTTTGTATTGGATCACCAAAAAATAAAATAAATGATAAATATTTTGTAAAGAATGCATATATTAATATAAATATTCCAGTAATAATACCAGTTAAAAATGATCCAATTAAAAGATTTTTAATCATATTTATCCTTCTAAATTAATATAAATTACAATCGGCAAAAAAGCCGATTATTAAAAATAAAGTTTTGCTATAACTCTTCTGTTTTTAGCTCTTCCTTCAGGTGTGGTGTTCGGAGCTATCGGATTGGCGTCACCGAATCCTTCCCATGAAAGTCTGTTTTTATCTATACCTAAGTTTATTAAAGCTTCATATACTGCTTTTGCTCTTTTTTGTGAAAGAACGATATTGTATATTTTGTTTCCAGTATTGTCTGTATATCCCTGAATCTGTGCTTTATAAGCAGGGTTTTCTTTTAAAAATTCCGCAAATTTTTTAATTTTAGGCATATATTCTGGTTTAATTACCGCACTATTCAAATCAAATTCAATTTCAAAATTAAAGCTAACGGGACATCCGTATTTATTAACCTTAATTCCTGAAGGCGTATCAGGACATTTGTCCATAAAATCAGGAATACCGTCATGATCGCTATCTAAAGGACATCCGTTTTTATCTACTTTTACACCTGAAGGCGTATTTGGGCATTTATCTATGCTATTTGGAACTCCGTCATGATCACTGTCTGTTACGACGGGTTTTGCCTGATATTTGTTTTTAATCGGTTCAGACAATTGTTTTTGAGTGTTTTGAGGTTCACTTTTAATTGGTTCGTTTTCGTTTGTTCCAAAGTTAAATAAAAATCCAATCATTGCACTGTAATGTGTGTTGATATTTCTAAAATCTCTGACTCCCCTTAATTCTGTAAATAAATTAAGTTGATTGGTAAATTTATATTTTAATCCGATACCCAAATCCGCAATATAAGCGTTTTTATAATTTCCTTTCACCCACTGGTATCCTGCTCCTATAAAATAATACGGGTTTAACTTTGAATGTGAATTAAAATTGTATTCATAATTTAACAGGGCTCTTTTTAAATTTTTATCATTTAATATTCTGCCGCTCTTTTCATATTCAAATCTTATTAAACTGTTTTCGTTTAAATATTTACCTAATCTGAAATTTGCAAAATCATAATTATCCAACATATTTGATTTGTTAACGTGTGTTCTACCTCCAGCTATACCTATTTGATAATTAGCAGCTGCTAAGATTGATGCCGCAATCGACAGTCCGATTAGTGTTTTTTTCATGTTAAACTCCTTAAATTTTTTTTGGAATAGAATTATGATTCTTTTGTAAAAAAAATTTTAAAAATAAAAAAAAATTTTTTATTTTTTTTTTGGAACAATGATTTCATGGGATTAAATGAAGAGTTTTAGTAATTACAATATTTATCATTATATTTTCATTTTGTAATAACAAAAAGGCTTATTTAATAATAACTGCAATAACCCTTCTGTTTTTCATTCTACCTTTTGCGGTTTTATTTGAAGCAATAGGATGTGTTCCACTTTCACCTTTGTAACTTAATCTTTTTTTGTCAATACCCAGCTTGATTAATTCTTGATAAACTATTTTAGCTCTTTTTTCGGATAATTTAAGATTATATTTTTTATTGCCTTTATTATCAGTGAAACCGATAATAGTAGCTTTATATTTTGGATGTTTTTTTAAATAATCTGCAAAAGTTTTTATTTTTGGTATATATTTTTTTTGTAAAGTGGCACTTCCGGATTTAAAAATAATATTAAAATTAAATGTTTCAAATTTGTGATGAAAAGTGTGTTGTTTTTTGATTTCAATATGAGATTTTGTAGCAGTATTATTTGTCGCAAATAATATTCCTACAGCAACAAAGGAAATAAGTAATTTTTTCATAAATTCTCCTTATTTTTAATTTTAGAATGTAATTGTATTTTTATAAAACAGCATTTAATGTAAAATAAATAATTTTTCTTAAAATTTTGTTTTTTTTCCTTTATTTTAGGCAATTATGAGCAATGTTATATATTTACAAAAAAATAATTATTGTTTAATATTCCGTAGTTATACAAGGAGGGATTATGAAAAAAATGATAACTTTCAGAATGAATGAAGATGTGGTTGTGCTAATTGAAGAGCTTGCGAAAGAATATGAAACTACAAAAGTGCATATAGTTGAAAACGCAGTAAAAACTTATGCTAATTTTAAAAAATTTCATAATAAAGATTTGCTTAAATTTTTAGGTAAAATCGATAAGAACGATGTAAAAAAAATTAAGGCTTTGTTATGAAAATGATTGTTGATGCAGCTGTGGTGCTCGATTTTTTGATTGGTAAAGACAAGGTGGTTTCGAAATTTAAACTTGCCGAAGAACTTTTTGTAACAATATTTGATTATTCTTTATTAATTGCAGGTGTTTATAAAACGCAAAATATAAATCATAATCTTTATATTGTAAAAGAATTCATCAAACAAAATATGGAAATTTTGTATTTCGAAAAAAAAGAAGCTATGGCATACGCCAAACTTAAAATCGATTACCCTGATATTGATGATATAATTTTAATGAAAGCATCAATAATACAAACAAATTCTTTACCTTTTTTTACATATAACAGCATATATGAAAAAATTAAAAAAATAAAACTATTAAAGGACTGAATTGACTGCAAAATTATGGGGGATTGCGGGGGCGGCATTTTTGAGTCTTTCCTTTATACCCAGCATTTCGATTCTTTTTACAATAATGGGACTGATTTGTTTAGGTTTGGGATTAAGTTTGTTGGATGAAAGCAAATCTTTTAATTATTTTTTGATTGCTTCAATAATTACTTTCATAAGTTCTATGCTTTTTTATTTCAAAATAGTTGCGGTTATGACGAGTATAGTTATTGGTTTGTTTTCAAATAATCCTGTTGTTCCGATTGGTTTTAGTATTTTCATTTATTTTTTAGTTTATTATGTTTTACAGATTGTTGGTGCCATGTATTTTAAAAATAGCTTTTACGTTTTAGGGGAAAAATATAACAACAAATATTTAAAAACTGGCGGTAACTTTTTGATTGCCGGTGCGGTATTGAATATATTTTTTATAGGGCTTTTTTTATGGGTGGTAGGATGGCTTTTAATTTTTTTGGGATTTTTTACTCTTGAAGAGATTGTTGAAGCTGAAATAATAGAAGAGGAAAAACTGCTGGAAAATTAAACTTTTTCCCATACAGTTCCGTTTGGGGTGTCCTGGATTTGAATTCCCATTGAAGTAAGTTCGTCTCTTATTTTATCGGCAAGTTCGAAGTTTTTCTCTTTTTTGGCTTCGCTTCTTTTTTCAATAAGTTCGTTTATTTTTGCTTTTGTTTCTTCATCTATTCCTGCCTGGAAATATTCGTATGCGTCACTTCCGCCGATACCTAAAAGTTCGTCTATAAATTCAATATTGCTTAAAATTTTCTGTTTTAAAACTTTGTCTTTTGGGTTTTTGTCAAGTGCTTCGTTTACTTCTTTTACAAACTCGTCAACTACGGCAAGGGCTTTTGAAATATTTAAATCGTCACTCATAGCCTCAAGCAGTTTGCTTTCAAATTCAGGGTCTTTTTGTTTTTTGGTTAACCCGTAAATTCTTTTTTTTAGTCTATATAATTTATCAAGCCTTTTTTTACTTGCAATAAGATCTTCTTCACTGAAATTAAGAGGAGCTCTATAGTGTGTGCTCATTAAATAAAATCTTAAAACCTCGCCCGGATAGTGTTTAAGTGCGTCTTTTATAAAAAAGCTGTTTCCAAGTGATTTACTCATTTTTTCGCCGTTTATCTGAACGAACCCGTTATGCATCCAATATTTTGCCAAGTGCTCTCCGTATGCGCAGTAAGTCTGGGCTTCTTCATTTTCGTGATGAGGGAAAAAGAGATCCGCCCCGCCTCCATGAATATCTATTTCGTATTCGCTGTTATCGTAAGCGATATGTTTTTTAATCATTGCACTACATTCTATATGCCATCCGGGTCTTCCGGGTCCAAAAGGCGAGTCAAAACATACGTCTTCTTCACCTTTACATGCTTTCCAAAGGGCAAAGTCCGCCGGGTTTCTTTTCCCTTCCGTATCCACCCTGTGAACGACCTCATCGTCCTGACATTTATTTGAAAGATGACAATACTCATTATCTTTGCTTACGTCAAAATAGATATCGCCGTTTGGTAATTGATAAGCATACCCTTTATCAAGCAGGTTTTGGATTAGATCAAACATAGCCTCAAGCGATTCGGTCGCTTTTGGTTCGATATCGGCCCTTTTTACGTTAAGTGCATCCATATCCCTTAAATACGAATCAATGTAATATTCGGTTATTTCTTTTAGGCTTTTGCCCGTTTGATTCATTTTGTTTATGATTTTATCATCAATATCAGTGAAATTTTTAACAAAAGTCACTTTGTATCCAAGCTTTTCAAGCGTGCGTCTTAACAAATCGAAGCTTATTGAACTTCTTGCGTGTCCAAGATGTGCATCATCATATACGGTAGGTCCGCATACATAGATTCTTGCCTCGCCTTCCTTAATTGGCTGAAATTCAACCTTTTTCTTTAAATGTGAATCATAAATAGTCATAGGACTCCTTTATATTATAAAAAATATTATTTGTTTGAAAATAACTGCCAAAATTATACTTATTAATATAACCAAAATCATATAAAAAATATACTTTTTTTCAAAAAATTTAACAAATTCGCTAAAACCAAACTCTTTTAATGTAAGAAAAAATAAAACCATACCCCCAATACTGCTTGCAAGGGCGAGTCCATAAACTTTTAGCGGAAAAATTAAAGCTACGGAAAATATGATGTTTATAAAAAGGGATATAGCTGAAATTTTCGCAGCTTTAAGATGTTTATGGGTGGCATAAAGATAACTTGAAAACAACTTGTTTAATCCGTAAGGAATAAGACCTATCATATACATTATCAGAACAATTGAAGTATAATTTGTGTCTTTAGCAGTAAAAGCGCCGTGTTCAAAAAGTAATTTAATAATCTCTTTACTTGCAATTACAGCTACAATAGTTGCAATAATTAACAGATAAAACAGCACCCAAAAAATTTTTTTCATGCTTTCAAAGGCTTCTTTTTCTTTTCCTTCATTCAGATTTTTTGTAATTTTAGGAAACAGAACCGTTGAAGTGGCTATTGCAAAAAGTGCGAAAGGAAGTTGAAAAAGTCTGTTTGCATAGTATAGATAACTTATACTTCCGCTCATTAAGAAAGTCGCAAGCCAAGTATCAATAAAAGCGCTAATTTGTGCCGTTGAATTTCCCAGGATTGATGGTAAAAAGTGCTTTTTGAAAGTTGAAATATCAGCTTTTTTATTGCTCTTCGCACCAACACATAAAAGTTTGAGAATTTTATATTTTTTAGCGGCTATCAAATGGGCGACAACCTGAGCAATCCCTCCTATAATTACACCAAAACTTAAATACCAGATTATTTTTTCTTTTGGCAGGTTCATGGAAATAAGTAACGTAATTATTAAGGATATGTTTAAAAGAGCAGTAGAGAATGCAGTAGTTGCAAAATGTTTTTTGTATTGAAGAAGACTGGCTAAAAAAGTAACTATAAATATTAAATCCAAATACCAAAAATTTAGAGCTATGAGTGGCGAAGCGATTTTTTTCGCTTCTTCACTAAATCCGGAAGCAAGTATATTTGTTACCAAATTGGAAAAGAGGGTTACAAATAGCGAGAAAATAAGTATAATTATAAATAACTTTTTAAATACAAGCCATGTAAAACGCGGTTTGTATTTCGCTTTTGCAAAACTTGGCAAAAAGCTTTGTGTAAAGGCACCTTCGGCGAAGATTCGCCTAAAAAGGTTTGGAAATTTGAATGCAACGAAAAAAATATCCGAATATACATTTGCGCCAAGTATAGAAGCACTTAACAAATCACGTATGAATCCAAGGATTCTGGAATTAAAAATTCCTAAAAAATTAATAATTATTGATTTAAACATAAGCGTATTTTACCAAAAGGAAGAGATTGGGACTATTTGATTTTTTAAAAAAAGAAGAAAAAACTCAAAAAAAAGAAACACTGCCGTTAATAGTAAGAACTGAAAACGTTAATGAAGCCCTTTTAAAGATTTCCGCAAGTAACAATATACCTCTGTCTTCTCTTGATTTTGAAATATTAGATTTTACTACATATATAAAAATAGGAAATAGTGAATTTGTTGAACTTGATGAAGAGAGTAGAGAACTTGTTCAAATGGAAGATTTTCTGATAAACGAAGAAAATGAAATCAAGCAAGTTTATGAAGTGGAAATAAAAAGAGCAGATTTTAGCGATGATTTTGAATTAATTGGTGAAGTAAAAGTTAATAGGTTTTTAACTCATGCCGTATATATCGTAAAACCCGAATCACTTATCGTCTATAAACCAGGAATTGAAAAAAAAATTAAAAATGAACTAAATAAGAAGAAAATTAGAAATTCAATGCTAATAGAGCTTTTTGATGAAAAAATGAATCAAGATATTGAAAAAGTAGTTGCAAAAATTAGAGTGTTGGGGCAACTGGAAGAAAATGAAGAAATAGAACTATGTAAAGGTATTGACCCGATTGAAAATATTGAGGGTAAAGTCATTTATCATTATCTCAAAAAAAGAGAAAACATAAAAAACGAACTGATTTTCCCAGTAAAAAAGGGTGATGTTTTAATAGAGATAATTAAACCTCAACAAGGAAGAAACGGAAGGGACTGCAGAGGGAAAATTATCAAAATACCAAACGTTGCGGAGTTCAATGTTCCTTCCATCAGTGTAAATCCACAGGAAATTAAAAAAGAAGAAGATGATAAAAAAATCGTATACATTGCACTAAAAGACGGATATATTTATAAAGAGGGTGACTCATATACAATTAAAGATGAAATGGAAGTAAAACAGATAAACTTGCAAACCGGAAATGTAAGCGGTGCCAAAGACGCACACGTAAAACTTGATGTTAAAGAAAGCGATGCATTAAAAGAAGCAATAGCAGATAATATGATAGTTGAAACGACAATCCTTATAGTTCGAGGTAATGTCGGAAAATCAGCAAAAATAAACGCGCAGGAATTAACAATTGAAGGTCAGACCCATCAAAAAGCCAAAATTTATGCGGATAAAGCTTTTATAAACGTGCATAAAGGGTATATTGAAGGAAAAGAGATAGAAATAAATAGACTTGAAAGCGGAATTGTAAAAGGTAAAAAAGTTAAAATCAATCAAGCAATAGGCGGAAAAGTAATAGCTGAAGAAGTTGAGTTTGAAATTATGGGTTCACATGTAGAAGTGTATGCTTTAAAAGAAATTAAAATAAAGAAATTAAAAGGCAGTGAAAATAAACTAATAATTTCACCTCTTGAAGTTTTGGGCTTAAATGCTGATGCAGATAAACTCGAAAAAGAAATTGAAGAAATCAACAGAAATATTCAAATAAAAACTAAAGAATATAACAAAAGAAAAGAGATACTTTTAAAAAACAAACCGACTATTGAAAAATTCATGCAGACATACAAAGAAAACAAGAAAAAAGGTGTAAAAACTTCAGCGGTAATACTCAAAAAAATAAAAGAATTTAATGAATTTAAAGATAAAACTCTTGAACTTAAAAATGAAATTTTCTTATTGCAAAAAGATTTACAAGAATTACACGAAACATTGCAAAACTTCCAAACGGCAATATTTAATGCAAAAATTATTTCCTATTCACCATGGACGGCATATAACAGAATTGAGTTTGATATGGTGGAACCGCCGGTAAAACTTACTTATGATACTAAAGGAAACGAAGGTGTATGTGGGTTTAAATTAAAAGATTACGGCGATGCGTTTAAAATCGTAAAAATAAAGGTAAAAGATGATAGCGGCACTGAAGGGTAAAATATTTGAAAAGGAAAGCGGTAAAATTCTGCTTGATGTAAATGACGTAATTTACGAACTGAATGTCAGTATGATTACGTTTTCTTCCGTAAATGAAAAAGGGCTTTTTTATATTACGGAAATAATTAAAGAAAACGAATACACTTTATACGGATTTACCGATAAAAACGAAAAAAAACTTTTTGATTCTTTAATTAAATTAAACGGAGTGGGTCCGAAAGTCGCACTTGCAATATGTTCCACATATACCCCTCAGACTTTTATGGAAATAATTGCAAATCATGATATTAACGCCCTTAAAAAAATACCGGGGATAGGGCCGAAAAGTGCTAAGAGGATTTTAATGGAAATGGGTGAATTTGAAGTTGTGTTTGAAGAGCAAAACCCTGTATTCAACCAGGCATTAAGCGCGCTTGAGAGTTTAGGATTTAATAAAAACGATATTGTGAAAGCATTAAACGGAATAGAGAGTAATAATCTTGAAGAGACGATAAAACTTGCATTAAAAAAATTGAGTAAGGATGTAAAATGACATTTGCTTTAATATTTGGTGGTAATAGTTTCGAGCATGAGATATCCATAGTAAGTGCGATTACATTAAAAGAAAAAATCAAAAAACATAATCTTTCGTTTATATATATCGACCAGTTCAGAAATATGTATTTAATTGAAAAAAAGAATATGAAAAGCAGATATTTTGCGAGCGGAGAATATAAAAATTCGCAAAAAATCGAATTTGTAAAAAACGGCTTTAAATATGTTAAAGGGTTCTTAAAGAAAGAATATTATGTTAACTTTGATGTGGCAATCAACCTGATCCACGGCAAAGACGGGGAAGACGGAAAACTGCCGGGATTACTCGAGTTTTATTCGATAAATGCAATAACACCCAATGTGGAAGCAAGTGTTATAAGTTACAATAAAGTTCTGACTAAAATGTATGCCAAAGAAACAGGCATAGATATAGTTGAATATGAAATCATAACCGAAGCAAAAACAAAATTTGATTTTCCGGTTATTGTAAAGCCTGCAAGGCTCGGCAGCAGTATAGGTGTGAGTGTTGCAAGAAACCAGGATGAATTTGATTACGCTTTTGACGTGGCGAGAGAATTTGATGATTTGATAATTGTAGAACCTTTTATTGAAGGGATAGAAGAATACAACCTTGCCGGATTTTGCTCAAAAGAAGGGTTTACATTTAGTAAAATAGAAAAAGTTGAGAAAAAAGAGTTTTTGGATTTTGAAAAAAAATATATGGATTTCAGCAGGAAAGAGACAAAATTTCCTGAAATTGAAGAGAGTTTGAAAATAAAATTACAAGAAACGTTTAAAAAAATATACGGAAATATGTTTAAAAACGCACTGATTAGATGTGATTTTTTTGTAAAAGATGGGGTAGTGTATTTGAACGAAATAAATCCCGTTCCTGGAAGCCTTGCGAATTATCTTTTTGATGATTTTGATCAGATTCTTGAAAAACTTGCCGAAAGTGTCGAAAATGAAAAACTCATACCTGTAAACTTCGAATACATCAATAAAATTCAAATGGCTAAGGGAAAATAAATGACTTACAGATTTATAATAAGCGGAAAAGTGCAAGGGGTTTGGTATAGAAAATTTGTAAGTGAAAATGCGAAAAAAGCTGGTTTTAAGGGATATGTAAGAAATTTGCCCGATACAAGGGTCGAAGCAGTTGCTGAAATAGAAAATGAAGAAAAATTAAAAGAATTTTTGGAAATTTTAAAAAAAGGCTCATCATACAGCGATGTGAAAAATATAGAGTTTGAACAGATAGAAGATATGAAATTTAATGATTTTGAAATAAGGTATTAAGTATGTTTGATTTGGTTGTTAATTTTATTACAGCATATGTTTTAGGTTACTATATTATAACCGCATTACAATGGTATAATTATAAAATTAATAGGATACTTTTTCATTTCCATAAACCTCTTTGGCATCTTCTGTATTTCGTGGTGCCTGTAGTCACTTATATCGCCGCATATAGGTTTTTTTGGATATATCTGTTTTTCGGGCTGATTCCTTCTCTGTTTTTATGGGTAAAAAGGGTAAAAGCTCTTGTCGTAACGGACAGGGTAAAAAGGTTTTTTGTTTATGTGGGGCTTTTTGAAACGCTGAATCTTTTGTTGTTAAACAAATATCATTACAACCCGGGAATAGGGGTTTTGTTTGTAATAATCGCAGCCGTTTTGGCGTCTGAAATAACGGAATATATTTTATTTGTCAAATACAAAAATCTCGCCAAAAATAGACTTAAAAAAATCAATCCCAAAATCGTCGCCATTACCGCCAGTTACGGAAAAACATCCATAAAAAACTTTTTATATCAGTTGTTAAAAGATAATTTCAGGGTTTACAAAACCCCAAGAAGCGTCAATACGTTAAAAGGTATAGTTAAAGATATAAATGTAGATTTGCCAGAAAATATTGAAATATACATTGCGGAGGCGGGCGCGAGAGAGAAGGGTGATATTCTCGAAATTGTGGAATTTTTAGAAAACGAATATTCGATTTTAGGAAAAATTGGCCCGCAGCATATCGAATATTTTAAAACGCTCGAAAACATCAAAAACACAAAACTTGAAATATTTAAAACGCCTAAACTTAAAAAAGGTTTCTCTTACGAAGTGCCTTATAACGAAAAAGTGGAAGTTATCAAAGATAAAATAAAAAACATAAAAGCTTCACTTGAGGGAATAAAGTGGGAAATTGAAATAGAGAATAAATCATATCCGTTTGAATGTAAACTTTTGGGCGGATTTAATGCCGTAAACGTAACACTTGCCGTTTTTCAGGCGTTGGAATTTGGACTTAGTATTGAAGAACTGCAGCAAAAAGTGCTAAAATTGGAATCGATTCCTCACAGACTTCAAAAGATTGAAGTAGGGGGTAAAATCATAATTGATGATAGTTTTAACGGAAATCTGGAAGGAATGATTGCTTCATATGACTTGGTAAAAGAATATCAGGGCAGAAAAATACTGGTAACACCGGGAATTGTCGAAGCAACGGACGAACAAAACATAAAACTTGCAAAAAAAATTGACGAAGTATTTGATTTGGTGATTTTAACAGGAAATGTAAATAAAAAAATTTTATGTGAAAATATAATAAATACTGATAAAATCATATTAAACAATAAAAAAGACCTGGAAAAAATTCTGGCGGAAAATACAAAAGCGGGTGATCTGATTCTGTTTAGCAATGATGCTCCGGAATATCTGTAAGGAGAAAGAAAATGGATAGTTTTATGAATGCCTTTTTTAATCTGACAATGCCGCTTAGCGAGCATATTGATTATACGATAATTGCTACGGCAATAATCGTATTGGTGCTCTCTTTTATACCCAAAACCGATTTAATAGTTGAAAAAATTACCAAATTTTTTATGATTTTGGCAGTTATTTCACTTATTGTTTTGACTTTGATTGTAAGTTACGACGTAATTGTCAGAAAGCTTTTTCACGGGGGAAGCATAGCACTTCAGGAGCTTGAATGGCATCTTTTTGATTTGACGTTTCTATTTGCAATTGCTTACACTTTAAGCCATGATAAACACGTAAGGGTTGATATTTTTTATGACAGGTTTTCAGTAAAAACAAAAGCCGTTATTCAGATAATTACTATTCTCTTTTTCGTAATTCCGCTTGCCACTTTAATCGTTGCAGAAGCGATACCTTTTATTCAAATGAGTTATTCCATGCATGAACAATCCGGTGATCCGGGTGGGCTTTGCTGCAGATGGATTATAAAAAGTGCGATGATGTTCGGTTTTTTTGTTGTTCTTCTGCAGTCCGTATCAGAGCTTAAAAAAGCGTATTATAAATTAAAACACTCAAAAGGTAATTAATGACAGGGATAATTTTATTTATTGTTGCGTTTATATTATTAATGGTTGGGATTCCGGTTGCATTTGCTTTTGGTGCAAGCGCTATTTTTGCCGCTTTGATAGATCCGAATCTTGGGCTTGACGTATTCGGGCTTCTGCCATACAGGGTTTATGGAATTATGCAAAACTTTACGCTGATGGCAGTTCCCCTTTTTATATTTATGGGATTTATACTTGAAAAAAGTAAAATTGCCGAAAATATGCTTGAATCAATAGGCGAACTTTTCGGACCAGTAAGAGGCGGTCTTGCGATTGCCATAGTGATAGTCGGTGCCATTTTGGCCGCATCTACCGGAATAGTGGGGGCGAGTGTGGTTATGATGACTATTATTTCACTGCCGATTATGCTTAAACACGGCTATTCCCCAAGACTTGCCGGCGGTGTAATTGCTGCAAGTGGGACGCTTGGGCAGCTTATTCCACCAAGTATCGTTTTAATTATTTTGGGTGCGGTAATGAATATAAGTGTGGGGG
Source organism: Nautilia lithotrophica (assembly GCF_054656815.1). Classification (NCBI taxonomy): domain Bacteria; kingdom Pseudomonadati; phylum Campylobacterota; class Epsilonproteobacteria; order Nautiliales; family Nautiliaceae; genus Nautilia; species Nautilia lithotrophica. The sequence continues at coordinate 215,051 of NZ_BAAHXN010000001.1, read as the reverse complement.
ATCTGTTTAAAGCCGCTATAATTCCGGGACTTATAATAGTAGGACTTTATATTATCTATATTTTGATAGTTTCATTTTTAAAGCCGGAAGTTGCACCTGCAATTAAAACCGACAAACCATATTCCAAAATACTTTTTCAGGCTTTAAAATCCCTTGTTGCTCCTTTTATACTTATTGCTATTGTTTTAGGAAGTATTTTTGCAGGGTTTGCAACACCTACGGAATCAGCCGCAATAGGCGCACTCGGTTCGATTATTCTTACATTTTTTTACAGAACGTTTAATATGGAACTTTTAAGATACGCTACCGTTGAAACGGTAAAAATTACTGCCATGATATTTATGATTTTAATCGGTGCTACGGCTTTTTCGCTTGTATTTAACGAATCGGGGGCAGGGGATATTGTTACTACCTTCTTTACCGATTCCATTTCAAATCGGTATGTATTTATAGCCATCACAATGGTTTTAATTTTTATTTTGGGATTCTTTATTGATTTTATCGAAATTACATTTATTGTAATTCCTATACTGCTTCCGATTGTTCAGGAATTCGGAATAGATCCTTTATGGTTTGCGCTTTTAATAGCAATAAACCTTCAAACTTCATTTTTAACGCCGCCTTTTGGGTTTAGTCTGTTTTATTTAAAAGGTGCCGCGGGTGATAAAATACAGACAAAAGATCTGTATATAGGTATTATTCCGTTTATTTTGATACAGATATTAACGCTTTTAATAGTTATTTTTATACCTAAACTCGTTTATATTTTAGTTAACTGATGGTTTATATAGGAACAAGCGGGTATTTTTATAAAAACTGGGTAGGGGATTTTTACCCTGTCGCACTTAAAACTCATCAGTTTTTTGATTATTACGCAAAGAATTTTAACTCTTTGGAACTTAACTCCACATTTTACAGATTTCCTAAAGTAACCACAATTAAATCATGGAAATACAGACTTAAACATTTTGAAAACTTTAAAATTTCAATCAAAGCAAACAGAGAAATTACACATAAGGCCAGATTAAAAAATTTGGATGAATTAAGAGAGTTTTTGTCAGTAATAAAAAATCTGGATATTTATCTCGGTGCGGTTTTATTTCAGCTTCCTCCGTCTTTAAAATATGACATAGGACTTCTTATAAATTTTACGCGTGCACTTGATGATGATTTGAAATATGCGATAGAGTTTAGAAACAGCTCGTGGTATAGGCTCGAAACATACACGCACCTTAAAGATAAAAACATTGCTGTAGTATGGCACGATTACAATCAGGAGATCGATTTTACACAGACAGCCGACTTTATATATGTAAGACTGCACGGAACGCAGGGAAAATATAAAGGAAACTATAGCAATGAATTTATGCTTGAACTTAAAAACAGGATAAAAGACAATGAAAGCTATATTTATTTTAACAATACGGATGACAACAGCGCATTTAAAGACGCGTTAAGACTAAAAGACGTATTTGAAAAATAAAATTTAGAGAATATACATTATGTTAACTAAATAATTTATTAATAAATTTTTATATTTACTATTTATTGTATGTAAAGCTATAAGATAAGAATTCGTAGTTTAATTTAATATATAGAACAAAAAGCCGTTTATTGAGCTTCTTGTTCTAATCTTTGCATTATTTTATTCATTTTTCTGTAATTATATTCCATTTGTTTGAGTTGATTTTCCATAGTTACAACATCTAAATAAACTTTTTTATTTGTCTGTCTCATTTCTTGTTTCATTTCTCTTATTTGTTTTCTTAATTGAGTCATTGTTTTACTCATTGACTGCATATTTTGTTTCATTTCCCTAACTCTTGCTTGAATTCTTGCTTTGGTTTGTGTTTTTACTTGATTTCTTTTTTGTGATTTATGCATTGAACTTGAATCAGGCCCACCTGTTATCATTTCCGGTGTCATACCGCCATAACTTCCTGACCCTGAAGCTGATCCGCTAGCACCACCCATATTGGCTGATCCTTCGAATGATCCACCCATTCCACCAAATGCAAATAACATTGAACCACTTAATAAAGCTATACTTAAAACTTTTGCTACTTTTTTCATTTTGAACTCCTTAATTTTTGTTATATACAATTATAAATTTAAGGAGTTAATAAAGTGTTAATATTAAAATAATTTATTTAATAATTCTTTATTTTCTTCAAGATATTTGTCTATTAATTTTCTAAGTTCCTTGCTTGAATCAGAATGTTTCAGCTTTGCAATTTTTTTAAAAGCTTCCCATTTTGACTTTTCAACTTTAAAATTTGCGTTTTTCATTTCAATCATTATTATTCCTTTAATAAATCATTAGACTTTCATTATTATTTCATTAATATTTATAGTTATGTTATTTTATTTAATTTTTGGCTTTTTTGCTATACTTTCACCAAAAAAAGGTATTAAATGAACGAAAAAGAAATATTTGATAGAGCAAACAACAAATGTGAACTTTGTGAAAGTGAAGATAACCTTTCAATTTATGAGGTATATAAAAGTGATAATAACGATGGATATGCCCTACTTTGCGAAACATGCATAAGCCAGATAGAATCTCAAAATTATGATGAAAATCATTTTAATTGTTTAAATAGTTCAATGTGGAGCGAAGTTCCGGCTGTTAAGATTTTAAGTTATAAAATATGGCAGGCGCTTGGTAGAAGCGATATGACAGATATGATGTATCTTACTGATGAAGAAATGGCAATTGCAAACAAAAAAGAAGAAGTAATAAAAGATTCAAATGGGAATATTCTTAAAGCCGGCGATAGCGTTAGTGTGATAAAAGACCTTGAAGTAAAAGGTGCGGGTAAAACAATCAAAAGAGGAACGGTGGTTAAAAACATAAGAATGTGTGATGTTGATGGGCATGTATCATGTAAAGTCGATGGAATTGGTCAGGTTTATCTAAAAACAGAATTTCTTAAAAAAATTTAATAGGGCTTTTCCCTATTTCAGATATTTTTCAGCTATATTTTTAATTTCTTCATATATTTTGTCAAAATCTGCGCTGTAAACTCTTGTATCAAATATCGTAGTCATAAGATTGGTATCACGTTTGAATCTGGGAACCATTTGCAAATGAATATGATCGGGTATTCCCGCACCTGCGTCAAATCCTAAATTCCAGCCCATATTTATGCCGTCCGCTCCAAATTCTTTTAAGATTTTACAGCCTGTTTGAGCCATTTTTGCAATGTGGCATACTTCTTTTTCGTTTAATTCTTCGTAATTTGATACGTGTCTTATCGGAATAATCATAAAATGTCCAGGATTGTAAGGAAACCTGTTCATTACGAAAAAACATATCTCATCCCTGTAAAAAACCTGGTTTTCGGTGTCTTTTTCAGGTGTTTTGGCAATATCGCAAAAAACACAGCCTGTTTGTTTTTTTACATGATATTCCCTTCTCCATGGTGCATAAAGTCTTTCCATCAACAGCCTTTTTTATAATTTTATATTAAAAACAATTATAAATCCAATGGTTTTATATGTTTTTGCAGTTATTATGATTTTAAAGTTTATAATTAAAAATTTCCCAGAAGTTCGTTTATTATTTTTTCACCCTCTTCTTTTGATATTTCGTTGTTTTTTATTTTGTTTTTTATATATGTAATTTCGTCATCTCTCTCTTTTATTAACATAATAAGTTCACTTTGCAAATCGTGTATTCTTTTTTTTAATGTCGGATATGTAATACCTAACTTTTCAGCCAAATCTTTTAAATTTCCTCCGGCAAGTATCAGTTCAAGCGCGAGTTTTTGGGAGTTTAAGGATAATTTTGCTAAAAGAGGGAAAGAAAAATCACCTTCAAATATAGTGTTGCAATAGTTGCATTTCAATTTTTTAATTTGAAGGTTAGATTTGCATACAAAACATTTAGTCATTTTTAGCCTTTTAATTTTATTAAAAAATTATAGGCTAATTTTTAAAATAATTCAAATTTTTAACTAAAAATTTTAACTTTTTGAAACCTTGCCTATTTTCTTTTCAATGGATTTTATTTTTTGTTTCATTCTTTGAGATCTGTTTTTTCTTATATCCATTTTGATTGTAGTGTAAATCCTGTTGCAGTCTGGTTCAAGTTGTTTATAAGCGTTATTGATAACTTCCGTGGCTTTTTCCATACTTTCCACTTCAAATATTGTTCCCATAGGCGTTAGTTGATAATTAACATCACTTTCTTTAAACATTTTAATAATTCTGCTCACATATTCGCTTACACTCTCACCCTTATCAGTCGGAAACATAGCAAATTCAACCAAAACACTCATTTTTTCTCCTTTTTTTAAGTTTTAAGAGCTATAATTAAATAAAAAGGTTTTATTATGGTTATAACAGCAAATTACGTTGATATTTTCAACAGAAAAATATTTCCCGCTAAACTTACCATAAAAAACGGAAAAATTCAATCGGTTGAAGAGATTGATAAAGCTGAAAATTACATATTGCCGGGATTTATAGACGCCCATATACACGTCGAAAGCTCAATGCTTGCGCCCTCAACTTTTGGTGAAATAATGTTAATGCACGGACACACGGCGAGTGTAAGTGATCCTCACGAAATCGCAAATGTGTTGGGTCTTAAGGGCGTTTACTGGATGATGGAAAATGCCCAAAAAACGCCTTTTAAAATCTATTTTGGGGCAAGTCCCTGCGTTCCAGCCACACCTTTTGAAACAAGCGGCGCGAAACTCGGCGTTGAAGAGATTGAAGAGCTTTTAAAAAGGGATGATGTTTTATATCTCAGTGAAGTTATGAATTTTCCGGGTGTAATTAACGGGGATGAAGATATGTTGAATAAAATAAACCTTGCAAAAAAATATCACAAACATATAGACGGCCACTGCCCGGGTTTAAGGGGTGATGGTTTAAGCAGATACATAAGCGCCGGAATAGAAACCGACCATGAGGCTTTTTCTTATGATGAAGCGGAAGAAAAAATCAAAAAAGGTATGAAAATAATCATAAGGGAAGGAAGCGCGGCTAAAAATTATGAAGCTTTACATCCTTTAATTGCAAAATATCCGGATATGTTAATGTTCTGTTCGGATGACAGACATCCCGATGATTTGATAAAGGGAGATGTTAATCTTCTTGTAAAACGCTCCGTTAAGCTCGGATATGATCTGTTTGATGTTTTGAAAATAGCGTGTATAAATCCTGTGCTTCATTACGGACTTGATGTGGGAATGCTGAGAGCCGGAGATAACGCCGATTTTATAATTGTTGATGATTTAGAAAGTTTTAATGTATTAAAAACCTATATAAACGGCGAAAAAGTATATGAAAAAGGTGTTGAGTTAAAATTTGAAAAAATCAATACCATAAACAACTTTAACGCTGAAAAATTAGAAAATATAGAATTTCCGAAGTGCACGGAATATAACGTAATTGAAGCTATTGACGGGGAACTGATTACTAAAAAATCCACCTATAGCGGTGTCATTCCTGATATTGATGAAGATATACTTTTGATGTGTGTGGTAAACAGGTATAAACCGGCAAAACCTTCGGTGGCGCTTATAAAAGGTTTCGGGCTTAAAGACGGCGCCATAGCATCAAGCGTGGCGCATGATTCTCACAATATAGTAGCCGTAGGCACTAATAAAAAAGATTTGATCAAAGCAGTTAATATGATTATAGAAATGAAAGGCGGCATCTGTGCCGTAAAAGATGAAGAAGCCGTATCTTTAAAACTTGATATAGCGGGTCTTATGAGTTCTCAAAACGGATTTGAAGTAGCCGAGAAATATAAAAATGTTCAAAATTTTGCCAAAAAACTCGGAAGCCGCCTTCGTTCACCTTTTATGACGCTCTCTTTTATGGCTTTGCTTGTGATTCCGGAGCTTAAACTTTCAGATATGGGGCTTTTTGACGGCGTTAAATTTGAGTTTACGGATTTATGTATTTCTTAAGAAGATCAAAATCTTCTTTTTTATGTCCGTAAATAACTACTTCGCACTCAAAATCCACATTTCTTGAAAAAAATTCTTTATATATCCGAATAACCTTTTCTTTATCAAGACCCCCTACCCCGACGCCCATCAAAGGCAAGACAATTTTACAGGGTGTTTTTGTTTTTATTATTTTTTCAATGTTTTCAAGAGCTTTTTTTATCGTTTCATAAGAAGGTGAGGGATTTGGTTTTGAATAATCCATTACTGCTGCATGTAAAGCGTTTTTAAATGACGTATTTCTCGGACAGGATGTAACTATTACATCGCCCTGTTTTATAGGTGCGTGTTTTTTCATTTCGGTTTGAAGTTCGTTTCCGCAGTTTCTTCTAAACGCAGCACTTACACCGCTTCCCAAGAAAAGATCCGTATTTGAAGGATTAACTATAAAATCAGCCCCGTTTTCAGAAAAAATATCCCCCTGCTTTATTGAGATTTTATACATTCCATGCCTTTAAAATTTCGTTTTCTATAATTTTTCTGTTTTTTTCCGCTTCTTTAGAATTAAAGAAAAAGTAGTGATCACCATTTAACATAATATTTTTACTTTTTAAAAGATCGGCCTGTTTTTTTATTGCTTTTTCGGGCACCGCGGTATCTTCTTTTCCGCCGAATATCAGCACACTGCCGTTATATTCGGCAAAATATTTGCTGAAATCTTCATCAACCACGTTTTTAAAAGTTTCATACATATTTTCACTCATGCCCTTTGCATCGCCGCTTACAAAATACTTTCTTAGACCGGAAAGCCCGATAGTTTTTAATGTTTTGTATATTTTGATTTTAATTTTAACATTTAAAGGTTTTGGCATTATGATACCTGAGCTTGCAAGTAAAACTAGTAATTTAGGTTTTAAAAGAGTTGCAACTTTACCTCCAAAACTATGCCCTATTATTATATCTTTTGAAATATTTAACTCATTTAATAATTTTTCAATAATTTTTGCATAATCATTTGTTATTAAAACATACTCATTACTTGATTTTCCGAATCCCGGCATATCTATATAAATGTGCCTGAAATCTTTAAAATAATTTTTAAAACATTTCATTATTTCTTTATTACTGCCCCATCCATGCAGGAAAATAACGTTTTGTTTTTGTGAAGGGTTTATTATTTCGTATGAAATATCAAATACTCTGCCATCAATTTCAATTTTTCTAAGAGCCACTTTTTTCTCCATACTTCGGAATAAATTTCAAACTTGCAGAATTTATGCAGTATCTTATTCCAGTGGGTGCCGGTCCGTCGCCGAAAATATGTCCGAGGTGTCCCTTGCAGTTTCCGCACATTGCCTCTATTCTTGTCATTGAGCCTGTAAAGTCGGCCTGTTCAAGCACCGGGCCGATTGATATATAAAAACTCGGCCAGCCTGTGCCGCTGTCGAATTTATGCTCGCTGCTGAAAAGTTCTATCCCACAGCATCTGCATTTGTAGATTCCGGGAGTTTTATTATCCCAGTATTCGTTATTGAAGGGCGGTTCGGTTCCTTTGTCACAAATTACGTATTTTTGAAAATCGGTAAGAGTGTTTTTACATTCGCACATATGAAACCTTTGATATAATTTTGAAAATTTTATCCAAAATAGGAGTCAAATGAAAGACTTGCAATCAATTAACAGACTTATTGAAGCGTTTGAAGAACTGCCGAGTATTGGGAAAAAATCGGCAACAAGACTTGCCCTTTCCATTGCAAAAGACAAATTCAAAGCCTTAAAACTAATTAACGCCATAGAAGATGTGGTTGCAAATATTAAAGAATGTGAAATATGCGGTAATTTCAGTGAGCATGAGATATGCGATATATGTGCGGATGAAAACAGGGACAAAACACTTGCAATTGTTGAAAATTCAAAAGACATTATGATTATAGAAGAGAGTGGAAGTTATCACGGATATTATTTTGTTTTAACTCATATTGATGATGAGGTTATACAGAAATTAAGGGAAATTATTAAAGATAGAAAAATTCAAGAAGTTATATTTGCTTTTCCGCCTTCGGTGGAGTCGGAAGCAAGAAGCCTATATATTGAAGATAAACTAAAAGATTTGGATATAGAATTCACGCAAATAGCACAAGGGGTTCCTACAGGCGTGCATTTTGAAAATGTGGATGTAAACTCTCTTGCTAAAGCTATAAAGCTTAGATTCAAGCTTTAAAACATCTTTTACCCATATCTTTTGGATATCCTCTTTTTTGTGCGATTTCTTGAGATTTTTCAGTCACCAATTTATCACTGAGCTGTTTTATTTCGTCTATCTCGATCTGTTTTTTATATGGTATTCTGAATTTTTTACTTAAATCTTTTACAATTGAATCAGCCATTGACGTAACGGTTGACGCTTTTACAACTTCACACCTTGCGTAATTATCTTCAAAACTTATCTCAACTGCCCTTAATTCTGCATCGCAACCCGGAATCTGCTGCGCTCCGTATAAAGGCACGTAAGTAATCTCGCTTGAATTGAATTTAGGGATATACCGGCTCATATGTTCAACCGCTCTTTTAGCTCTTTTTGAGGCTTCTTCTTTTTTCCAGCCTTTTTCTATTTTTTCGATGAAATGCTCAGGCAGTTTTGGGAATGAACTTTTTTCATCCGAACTTACAAGCCCGTCTTCAAATAGTGTGATATTTTTTGTCATACCATGAAGTTGAAAATATCCGTTAGGATAAGGCGTAAACTGGGCCATTCCCTTTGGGGTTCCTCTTTTTCCGTGGAAAATTATCTCAGGCCACGTGAAATTAAAATTATCGTTTTTTACTACATATGCCGCTTTAAATTCGGTTAGTCTGTCTCGTTTGAAATTAAGTGCGTCGTCAATCTCACCGCTTCTGTAACCGGCTGCGTTTATTAAATAATCAAATTCTTCATCATTTACAATCCATTTGTCGCCTTTTTTTTCAACTTTTGCCTCTTCATATTTTACGATACCTTTTTTTTCAAGGATTAGTTTAGCAATAGCCGCAAGCCTGAAGACGTTTACTCCGTATTCCTGAACTAAAACAACAGGGTATTTAATACTCTCAAGATCAACGTATTTTGCAAATGGTATAAGCCATTTGTCTGGTGTTTTAGGGTTTTTGATTAGATCTTTACTTTTTAATTTCAATATATCTTCTTTATAATAAAGTCTGTAATATTCATCAGGATCACCCAAAACTTTGTTTTTTGGATCTTCGCTTATGAGTTTTTTGTATTCGTTTTTTAAAATTTCAAGCGTTTCTATCAAATCTTTAGGGTCACCTGCATCACTTTTGGGAACGACTATTATTGTAGGTCTGTAATCAATTGCATGAGGATAAAGTCTTATAAAATCGATAGATTCTTTTAAAAGAGCGATTTTTTCTTTTAGCGTTATTTCTCTATATAAATTCCCTCCTGCATGCAAGTGGCAAATCGGAGGTCCGCTTACAAGATCGTTTTTCTCAAAAAGTTTTACGTCAACATTTAAATTGTCAAGATACATAGCAATACTACTGCCCGTGATTCCTCCGCCTATAATTGCAACTTTCATAAAACCTCCAAAAGTTTAGTAAAATCATCAATTATTATATCAGGTTCAAAAATTCCGATATCTTCGCCATAATTGTATCCATAGTTTACGGCAATGGATTTGATTTTTGCCTTTTTTGCGGCAATAATATCGTTTTTGGAATCACCTATCATAATGCTGTTTTTCGGATTAAACCCCATTTTTTCGCATACATACAAAAGTGGAAGGGGTGAAGGTTTTTTTTCCGGAAGACTTTCCCCGCCTATATACATTTCAAAATGCTCATCAATTCCGAGAGTTTTTAATATCTCTCCTACAAATTCATAGGGTTTGTTTGTAACAATCGCTTTTTTATATGGCAGTTTCTCAAGAGTTTCTTTAACTCCGGGATAAAGGGATGTTTTTACGCAGACGTTATTTTTATAATGGTTTTTGAATGTTTTTAAGGCTTTTTGAAGCAAATCCCGGTCGTTTTTATTTTTTAAAGCCCTTTCAATCAGGGTTTTTGCTCCGTTACCGAGATAGTTTCTAACTTCATTTTCCGTTACTTTTTCAATACCAAGCTCATCAAATGTTTTGTTAATAGCATCAGTCAAATCAGGAACCGAATCAATTAGCGTTCCGTCCAAATCAAAAATTAAAAGTTTCAAATCAGACCTTTTTTGTCTGCAATAATATCAAATTATATTATACCTGTATAGTGAATTGTGCCCCTCCGTTTTTATTTTCAACAAAAATTTTTCCGTTACAATGGTCTTCAATAATAATTTTAGAAATATACAGCCCTATTCCCGTTCCTTTTTCACCTTTTGTGGAAAAATACTGATCAAAAATTTTATTTAAATTTTCTTCAGATATTCCTCCTGCAAAATCTTGTATTATTAATTTTTTACCTTCTATTATGATTTCAATAATTCTTTCTGTTTCGTTTTGATAAGCTTCAATAGCATTTTTTAATATATTTACTACAGCTTGGACAACTTCATTTTCAAAAGTTTCAAAATCTTCTAAGTTTTTAATGTTAATATTAATTTTAGTTTTGGTTTTATGAATATAACTTTCAAGTAAAGATAATGAATATTGAATTATTTTTTCAAAATTTGTTATATGTTTTTCTGTGTGTGGTTTAAAAAAATTTTTAAAATTGTTCATTATTTCGTTTAACGAATTTACATAACTTTTAATTTTTATAGCCATTTCTTCACAAAATTCATCATTGATACCTTTTTTAAAAATATTCAACTGAATCATTGCTGCAATTGAAGAAATTGCACTTATAGGTTGAATCCACTCATGCGAAATTATTGATAGAAGTTCTCCCATTTGAGCATGTCTAGACTGAAGCATTAATATTTTATCTTTCTGTCTATTTTTTTCAACTTCTTGTTGAACAATTTTTTGTAAGTTTTTATTTATATTTTTAAGTTCTTTTTTATTTTTATAATAATCAATCCATAAATCAACTCTCAATATAAATTCTTCAAATACAAATGGTTTTGATAAATAATCATTTGCACCTTTTTTTAAAACTTCTCTTATTAAATCGGGATTTGCTTCACCTGATAATACGATTACTGGTAAATCCACTGTGTTAATGTTTTCTCTTACTTTTTCTAAAATATCTACACCATATCCATCAGGAAGATTTAAATCAAGTATCAGCAAATCATATTTGTTTTTTTTTAAATAATTCATGCCATCTTTAAAATTATAAGCACTTTGAACATTATAATTCCTTGGTAATAAAATATTTTGTAATTGTTTGTTTAAAAATTTTGAATCATCTATTATTAATATGTTACCTTTATTTTCCTCGGAAGCGAATTTGATAATTTTAATTAGTTCAAGTAAAGAAAATTTAAGGTTTTTATCTTTAATAATATAATCAAGTATCCCATATCTAAAAAGTTCTTCTCTTAAATATTTATCATCAATCGAAGAAAGAACTACGACTTTTGCATTTGATATAGAGTGAATTTCATCTAAAAGTTCAATCCCTTCTCCGTCAGGTAAATGTAGATCTAATATGATTAGTTCAAAATTATCATTTTCTAAAAAATTTCTGCTTTCTTTTATAGAATAAGATTGTTTAATACTAAATCCTAAACTAACAAGTTCTTTTTTTAAAAGATTATTTAACATTTTGGAGTCTTCAATTATTAATATGTTCATTAACCCCCTTTCATCCTTATAATTATAGATTCTATCAAATTAGACGAGATTTCACAAATTCTTTTTAAATTCTTCTAAATTTTTATATATTTCAATATCGTTTAATCTTTCTTTGGGTATAAAAGCACATTTTTTAAATTCTTCGTATATGTTACCTATTAAGCAAATCCTGTAATCTAGCCCTAGTCCGTATTTTAAAGCCCAAACCATAAAAATTTCATTAAGTGTTCCAATGCTGCCTCTCTGAGCAATAAATATATCACTGCCATCAATCAATTTTTTTAATCTTTCAAAAAGATTTTTTGTAGGTATTCTATCTGTTAGGTAAGGATTTTTAGGTCTTATTTCATCAAAATATTCAAGAGTAATTCCGATAACTTCTCCACCGACTTGTTTTACACCTTTACTTACAGCTTCCATAAGTCCGCCGTATCCGCCGCATTTTACTTTGTAACCTTTTTCTGCCAGAAATCTGCCAAGCTCAATCCCTTCTTCATAAAGTTTCGGATCAGATACTTTGCTAGCACCAAAAGTAGCTGCTATTTTCATTTTACCTCCTGCAATTCATCACGATGAGGTTTCCAGCATTCGTTAAAAAACCTGTTTTCACTTTTTAAAGTTTTTTCATCGCAGTTATGTATTATATTTTTAGCCCATTCTTCTATTTGAGAGCCGATTTTTTCACCAAATCTTAAAAATAACGCTTTTTTATAGTCTTCAGTTGTATAAATTTTACCTCCCACGTAAGGCAGTCCGTCAAGTGCCTGAAGTTTAAATACGGCAAAAGTTTCTTCGTCTAATGTTTTTTTACCCATATATTGTTTTTTTATTTCTTCTTTTTCTTGCGCTATTCTTTTTTTATGAGATAAGTTTTTGAATATTGCGTATTTTGTAGCCTCGGCTATTCCTATAGCTTCTGCAGTCAAATTGTCAAACCCGAGTTTCAAAGCTCTGAATTTTTGCAGTGCGGCCATTTTAGGAAAACGATTTATTTTCATGGCATATCCTTTTTATATTATTATACATTTTTTTGTATGCCATCAATATAAAACCATTTTCCTTCTTTTACAAAACGACTTTTTTCATGCATTATATAATTTTCAATATAAGCCTTAAATTCAACGAATGCTTCTTTTTCACCATCAATAAATTCAATAATTTCCAGTTTTTTAAATTCGCTTTTAGAAAAATCTTTAATTGACTTTTTCCATTCATCAATATCTTTTTCAAAATGAGGTGAATCAGGATGCGTTGTTTTTACAATATAATCCGCATTTCCTATAGCATAAGCGGAGTATCTGCTCTTCATAAGCAGTAATGCGTTTGGTGCGCTTCCAATTTTATGCCATTTAAAACAACATTCTTTATATTTCTTACCGCTGCCGCATGAGCATGGTGAGTTTTTAGTGAATTTCATAATAAGCGTTTTCCCCTTTGCAGTTAATAAATTCGTTTATAATACTTCCTCCTTTGGCGTATATGATATTTTCCGGAATATTTTTTGTAAACACTACCCTTTTTTGGGCAATGTTTTTTGTTATCCAATTTAACATAATATTATTACTTTTCGGATTTATATATATTTTTTCATCTCTTTGAAACTGAGAATTTAGTGCTTTGTCATGTTTTGCAGTTACAATTTCAAAAGGTTTTTCTTTATATTCAAAATTTTCAGTTAAAAATTTAAAATTTCCGTTATCAGTAAAAAATCCTTCGCTGTATGGAGGCTTATCAAATACTCTTTTGCGGTATAAGTCATCCCCTGTTTTTTCTAAATCGGCATTTAAAATTTCATCAATATAATTATCTTCACTTTTCAATCCTTCATACCCGAATTTATCCATTAAATATTCAGTCAGTTCATATTCTGATATTTTCTCCCCTCTACTCAAAAATTGATTAGATTTTTGATCGATTACAAACTCGTGAAAATAACTTCCCCTCACATCCTTTTTCTCAAAAAAATCTTTCGTAGGAATAAAAAGCGTAGAAATTTGAGCAGTTTCATCCATATATTTTCCAAACACTATAGTTGTTTTATTTTTAAGTTTTTCCCATTCATTCCTGTTTGGAAAACTGACAAGCGGATTTGCCCCTTGAATAAACACAACATCATAATCATCAAGATTTACATCCCACAGCGGCACGCTGTTTTTGTGTGTGATACTGAAAGGGTTGTTTATTCCATATCCGCTGCTGCCAAGAAATGCCACGCCTCTATTGTCTTTTCCAAAATATTCGAGCATATAAAAAAGCGAATCAATTGCCCACGTTGTTTTCCAGCATTCTTTACATTTGGCAGTTCCCAGTCCGGTAAGGACTACGGCACCCTGCTTTATGATTTCGAAAAATTTCATTAATTTTTCATTATTATTTTCACATTTTTTCATTAGTTCTTTTTTGCTATATGAAAAGACTATTTGTTTATACTCATCAAAATTATCGCTTACTTTATATTCCCCACTCTCAATTACCATCTGAGCAAGTAAGATAGCAAGATAAAAATCGCTGTTTGGTTTTATCTGTATAAAAAGATCTGAATTTTTAGCAGTTTTCGTTTCAATAGCATCAATAGTAATGGTAAATTTGTCTTTTATCATAGGTATTAAATGAATGTTTGTAACATACGGGTTTCTACCCCAAACTATTATGTTTTTAGCGTTTTTAATTATCCATGTGGGAAGTATGAGGGATTTTCCTCTGCCTTTTATTATCCCCTCTTCCCCAAGGCCGTCACAAGTGGACCCCGTGGCAAATGTGGCCCCGTATCTTTCAAAAAATAACTTTGTCACATTTTGCATAATCCCCATATTACCGGAGCCTTTTACAAAAAGCACTCTTTTTGGATCAGTATTTTTCAATATTTCAGTTAACTTTTCCAAAGCCTCATTTAACATAATATTTTTACTATTGTATTTTGGGGTGGTTTCGGAAGGAAATTTGAAGTAATTGTTCAGCTTCCAGCAAAGATACGGAGTAATCCCTTCACCTACAATACGCCCCAAAAAATCTGACGATTTTTTAGGAGAACCTTTTTTAATTCTCCATTTTCCATTTTCCATTTTACATTGACATGCGTCCCAGCAGTCAAGCGGACAGAACATTTTGCAACTCTTTTAAAAAGCTTATTACTTTTTTATTATGTTTATTTTCTTCAATAGCTTTTTGTATGGCAAGATTTAAATCATTATTTTTTGATATATCCAATAATTCATTATAAAATTCAATATCTCTAAACATATATTAAATCTTTTTGGATTTTGTTTTTAATGTATGCTCTTACTTTATGAGACATTCCTAAATCAACTTTTTTTCCAAGATGTTCTTCTAAAAAATATTTAAGTTCAAAATACTTTTGAAAAGAACTCGGCATTTCAATAATTAAATCAATATCACTTTTTTCATTTGCTTCGTCTCTTGCATATGAGCCAAAAAGAGCTATTTTTTTAACACCGAAACGATTTTTTAAAAGATTTTTATTTTGTGTTAAAAAATTTAATATTTCTCTTTTTGTCATAAAATGCCTTTTTTATAAATTATAGCATATTTATTTTATTCTTATTTTACCATTTTCCTGAATAATTTTGTCTTCTTTAATTAATTCATTAACGGCCGATTTGAAGGCTTTTTTACTGACTTTGAAGTATTTTTTAATCTCTTCGGGGTCTGATTTGGTGGTTATTTTCATTTCACCCCACTCTTTTAGAGTTTTATAGACTTTATCTTTAACATCATCACGTGAACCGATTTTCTGAAGTGAAAGGTCAAGTTTTCCGTCCTCTCTTACGTTTTTGACAAATGCTTTTTTCTTCTGCCCTACTCTAACATCTTCGAATATTTCATTATCAAAAAGCATTCCCTCATACATATTATCCACTATACATTTGTATCCAAGAGGCGTTTTTGCTATTACTATTATTTTTACTTCGTCGTTAACATCATAGTTTTTTGCTTTTTTAATGTGGCGGGAAAGTTTGGAATCAAGAAGAAGTCTGTCAGTTTTTTCGTCATATACGATTTTGCCTATTACGCTGTCGTCTTTACGCAACTTTTTTTTCATATTTCCAAGCGGCATGAAAAGATCTTTTGGCATTCCCCACTCAACAAATACACCGAATTTTGTTACGTCCACGATCCTGAATACCCCGAATTCTCCGTATTCATATTTCGGTTTATCGGTGGTTGCTACATATCTGTCTTCCGAGTCGTTATAAATAAACACCTCTATTTCATCGCCTATATTCATATCATCACTTACATATCTGTTAGGAAGTAAAACGCTGTCGCCGTCAAGAACTGATAGGTATAGCCCCTGAGGCGTTTTTTTAGAAATTTTGAGTTTATTTAGTGAGCCGAGTTTAAGGTATTCTTCAATCATACGTTAAACCTGAAATGCATTACGTCGCCATCCTGAACCACGTAATCTTTACCTTCCAGTCTCATAGCACCCGCTTCTTTGGCACCTTGCTCACCTCCGTATTTGATAAAATCTTCATAACTTATAACTTCTGCTCTAATGAAACCTTTTTCAAAGTCAGTGTGAATTACGCCTGCAGCCTGGGGAGCTTTTGTTCCTCTTTTAATAGTCCAGCTTCTAACTTCGATTTTTCCTGCTGTAAAGTAGCTTATTAAATCAAGTTTTTCATACGCTTTTCTGATTATCTGATCAAGTCCGCTCTCTTTTGCTCCTAGACTTTCTAAAAATTCATGTCTTTCCTCATCACTCATATCTACCATCTCTTCTTCAAGTTTTGCGCAAAGTTTAATAACTTCTCTGTTATGTTTTGCTGCATATTCTTTTAATGCTTTTACGTATTCGTTATCTTCCGCTAAGCCCTCCTCATCAACGTTCGCTCCGTAAAAAATCTCTTTGTTTGTAAGGAAGTTAAGTTCTTTTTCTAGCACTTTAAACGCTTCTTCATCTTTTTTAGGGAATGTTTTTACAGGGTTGCCTTCACTGATCCATTCCATAAGTTCTTCTGCCAGTTCAAGCTGAGCTTTTGCGTCTTTACTTCCTTTTGCTTGTTTTTGAAGTTTTGCTATTCTTTTTTCAAGGGTTTGCATATCCGCATATAAAAGTTCCTGTTCAATAATTTCAACGTCTCTGATCGGATCTACGCTGTTTTCTACGTGAATTACGTTCGGATCTTCAAAACATCTAACCATATGTAAAATAATATCTGTTTCCCTGATATTGGCCAAAAACTGGTTTCCAAGCCCCTCACCTTTGCTCGCACCCTTTACAAGTCCCGCAATATCAACGAATTCTATAGTAGAATATTGAATCCTCTCAGGATTTACGATTTTTGCAAGCTCTTCAATTCTCTCATCCGGAACCGGAACAATCGCTTTATTTGGTTCGATTGTGCAAAACGGATAGTTTTGCGCTTCTGCGTTTTGTGTTTTTGTAAGTGCGTTAAAAGTAGTAGATTTTCCGACATTCGGAAGTCCGACAATACCAACTTTCATTAAAATCCTTTTTTGGTGAAATTATATCTAAATAAGGCAGTAATTATATGGAAATGTTAAAGGAAGTTATGTTTGCAGGGTTGTTAAGGTTATTAAGGTTTTATAGTATATTACTTAACCTTAATAACCTAAATAACTTTAAAAACTTAGAAATCAAAGAGATTTAAGAAGTGTTACAAACGTATCAACCCCAAAACCGCTTGCGCCGTGTGGATTAAACCCCCAAGGTTTTTCAACAAACGCAGGTCCTGCGATATCAAGGTGAGTCCATTTTTCTTTGTTTTCTTCTTCTATAAATTCGCTTAGGAAAAGTCCTGCAGTAAGCGCTCCTCCGTATCTGCTTGATGCTATGTTGCATATATCCGCGATTTCACTTTTTAGAAGTTTTGGGAGGTATTTGTTAAACGGCAGGTATGCGAAATGCTCCCCAGTTTTTTCCCCTGTATTTATTATTTTTTCGATTTTTTCTTTTTCAAAGCCCATAACACCGCACGTATATTCACCAACACCTACAACGCAAGCACCCGTAAGTGTTGCAAAGTCATAAATTTCATCAAAATCTTTAATGTTTTCCTGAGCGTAGCACAGACAATCAGCCAAAACAAGCCTTCCTTCGGCATCTGTGTTTCTGACTTCAATTGTTTTTCCGTTTTTGGCTTTAAGAACGTCGTCAGGTTTGTAAGCGTTTCCGCCGATCATATTCTCAGCCGCACCGAGTATTGCATGAACTTCCACGTTTAAGCCCAGCTCACTGATTGCTTTTATAATCCCTAATACCGTTACCGCACCTGATTTGTCGCTTTTCATTGTAACCATAAAGTCGCTTGGTTTAAGGCTAAGTCCACCGCTGTCGTAGCATAGACCTTTTCCGACTAAAACGATTTTTCTTTTGGCGTTTTTTGGTTTATATGCAAGGTGAATTAGTCTTGGAGGATTGTTGCTTGCTTTTGCAACGCTGTAGAATGCATGATATCCGTTTTCAAACAGATAGTTTTCATCGTAAATATTGCATTCGAGTTTGTTTGTTTTAGCTACATCTTCGGCAATGCTTGCAAGTTTTGCAGGTGTCAGCTCATCCGGGACTGAATTTATTATATCTCTGACGAAATTAACAGCCTCTGCTCTTACTTTTGCTTCTTTTATAATTTTGTCAAAATCCCTTTTTGAATTGATTGCTATTTTTTTAACAGGGTGTTTTGCTTTTTTGCTTTTGTATTTGTCAAACTCATAATCCCCAAGCATAAAGCCTTCAAAAAAAGCAATTAAAATATCTTCATTTTTTGTATTAGGCGGTGTAATTTCCACACTTTCAAATTTATATTTTTTAAGTGATTTGATTATTGTAGCGGTTGCGGTTTTGATGTTTTCCGGATTTAGTGATTCGATTCCTACGTAAATTCTTTTCTTTTCAGGAAGAATTAAAACTTCCCCGTCTTTTCCTTCAAATCCGTAATCTTCAAATTTTTTAGCCCCGTTTATTACAATCTCGGCTTTAACTTCGCCTTTTCCTTTTGTAAATTCCATATACGCTCCTTATATTATTATTTGCGTAATTATAGTAAAAATGGGATAAATTTGTATTAATTACCTCAAAACCCAGGCGGAATTATGTTTTTCAAATCCGATTTTCGGATAATATTCTGTGGCGGTGGGAGCTGAAAGCAGGATGATTTTGCAGTTTTTATGAAGAGAATTTTTCAGTTTGGAAATAAGAGTTTTTCCTATTCCCCTATGCTGATACTCTTTATCCACAGCCAAATCAGAGAGATAACAGCAATAATGGAAATCCGTAACGGCTCTTGCGATTCCTACTATTTTATCATTATCGTAAGCAGTAACTATAATAACTGCATTTTTAATCATACCCGTAATAACTTCAATATTGTCAACGGGTCTTCTTTCCCCTAAACCTGATCGGTTTAAAATATCGATAAAATTATGAACGGATATTTCAGGATTTATTTTGTATTCAATCATTTTGTGCTTTTTTAAGTTCTCTTTTTTGATCTTCCCTGTGGTTTATATACCAAAGCAGCGCAAGCATCATAACGGCAAACGCAATACCGAAATACCAGTGTTGTTTTACCCATTTTAGAAGATTTATAATATGTTCACCGAAAATATAACTTGGGATAATCGTAACGCTTGCCCAAACAAATGCACTGATAAAATTTATAATTGCGTATTTTCTCGGGTCATAACCGCTGATACCTATAGCCATAGGAATAATCGTTCTCATTCCGTATATAAATCTTTGGATAAATATAACCCATCCGCCGTATTTTCTTAAAAGAAGTCTGGCCCTTGCGAATTTGGTCCTGTGAGCGTTAAGTTCTTCCAAAACCCATTTTTTATTCCATTTGCCGAGATAAAAATAAATTTGATCCCCTACAAATCCGCCAAGTGCGGCAACTATAATGGATTTTACTACGTTCATATCCCCTGTATGCGATAAAACCCCGGCCATTACAAGCCCTGTTTCACCTTCGGCAATAGACCAGAAGAAAAGAATAATATATCCGTATTCTTTCAATAAATTTATAAGATTTTCTTCGCTGAAAAATTCTTTAATTGACTGAAAATCAAATCCGTAAAGAAAAGTAACAAAAATGAGGATTAAAATCAGGTATTTTTTCATAATTAATCCTCAAAATGTAAAATGTTTTTAGCTTGAATCATATCTTTGTCGCCTCTTCCGGAAAGGTTAACAATTACAAGTTTGTTTTCAATGTCTTTTATTTTTTTAAGGTAGGCTATTGCGTGAGAACTTTCAAAAGCTGGAATTATCCCTTCTTTTTGAGAAAGCCAAACAAACGCATCAAGCGCTTCTTTATCTGTGATATAGTCGTATTTTACCCTGCCGCTTTCAAAATGAAAGGCGTGTTCCGGACCTATTCCCGGATAATCAAGTCCTGCAGAAATTGAATAAGCTTCTTTTATCTGCCCGTCTTCATTTTGGAGCAGATAGCTCATCTGCCCATGAAGCACCCCAGGTGCACCTTTTAAAAGGCTTGCGCCGTGCTTATCGGTTTCAACTCCCATACCACCGGCTTCAATACCTATACACTGAACATCCTCTTCTTCAAGAAAATGAGAAAATATACCCATAGCGTTGCTTCCGCCACCGATACATGCTATTACATAATCGGGAAGGCGGTTTTCTTTTTTGAGTATCTGTGCTTTAGCTTCATATCCGATAATAGCCTGAAAATCCCTAACCATCATAGGATACGGATGGGGACCGGCCACGGTTCCGATTACATAAAAAGTATCTCTTGCATTCGTAACCCAGTATCTTATAGCCTCATTCATAGCGTCTTTAAGTGTTCTGCTTCCACTCTTTACGGCATGCACTTTAGCACCTAAAAGTTTCATTCTAAAAACGTTAAGTTCCTGTCTTTTTACGTCTTTTTCACCCATAAAAACTTCACATTCAAGTCCGAAAAGTGCTGCGGCCGTTGCAGTGGCAACTCCGTGTTGGCCCGCACCGGTTTCTGCGATTACCCTTTTTTTACCCATTTTTTTTGCAAGCAGCACCTGGGCAATTGTATTGTTTACCTTGTGTGCTCCCGTATGATTTAAGTCTTCTCTTTTCAGATAAATTTTTGCATTTAATTCCTTGCTTAAATTTTCCGCATAATAAAGAGGTGATGGGCGGCCTATATACTCTTTAAAATAATAATCCATCTCTTTCCAGAAATTTTCATCAAAACGAACACTATTATAGAATTCTTCCAGTTCAAGTAATACGGGCATCAGTGTTTCAGGCACATAACGTCCGCCGAATTTATCAAAATGCCCTCTTTCATCAGGGTCGAATATAGGTTTTGGTATATACATCATAATCCTTTAATATTTAACTAAACTATCCACTTCTACGCCAAGGTTTTTTATCTTTTTGGCACCATCAAGAAAAGTAAGTTCTATCAAAAACGCCGCCGCTTCAATTTTACCGCCTACTTTTTCGATAAGTTTTACAGCGGCTTCGGCTGTTCCGCCAGTAGCGATTAAATCATCGATTAATAAAATTTTAGGATTTTGAACACCTTTAAAAGCGTCTATGTGAATTTCAATTTCGTCAAATCCGTATTCAAGAGCATATTTTTCAGCAACAGTTGTATATGGAAGTTTGCCTTTTTTTCTAAGGGGAACGAAACCTTTTTTTATTTTAGCAGCTATAGCCGCACCGAAAATAAACCCTCTGCTCTCAATACCGCAGACAAAGTCTACGTTTTTATACTTTTCACTAAAGTAATCAATTACTTCACTAAAAAGCTCTCCGTTGTTTAACAGAGTTGTTATATCTTTAAAAATAATACCTTTTTGAGGATAGTCAGGAATATCTCTGATAGCTTGTTTAACTTTTTCGGCAAGTGTCATTGTTTCTCCTTGGGTTTACGTTAAAAAATCCGAAGATTTTTTAACTTATTACTTAACTTTTTCCAGATAATCCCCGGTTCTCGTATCTACTTTAATTTTATCACCTTCAACTATGTGACAAGGAACTGTTACAACCGCACCGGTTTCAACAGTTGCAGGTTTTCTGCATGCCCCACTTCTGTCTCTGTTGCTGACAGGCTGTGTTTCAACAACTTCAAGTTCAACTGTTATAGGAAGTTCTACACCGATTACTTTTCCGTTGTGGAATAATACATCCACGTTCATACCTTCTAGTAAAAAGCCTTTGCTCTCTTCAAATACTTTTACATCAATAGGAATCATTTCAAACGTTTCGTTATCCATAAAGTAATATAAATCACCTTCATTGTAAGAATATTGATATTTTCTTCTTTCAAGATTAGGTTCATCCGCTTTATCACCCGCGTGGAAAGTTTTTTCAATTACCCTTCCGTCAATCAGGTTTTTAAGTTTTGTTCTAACAAAAGCAGCACCTTTTCCAGGTTTTACGTGATGATATTCAACAATTTTATATGGAATTCCGTCAAGTTCAATATTAAGATATTTTTTTAAATCACTCATACTATATGCCATTTTATCTCCTTTTATAATTTAACTTTTACCTTAACTACTTATCTACTTAACTACTTCACAACTTAACTACTTATCCACTTAATTATATTTCCGCATATCCGACGCTTAACGCCGCTTTTAGGTTTCTTAGTTCGTTTAAAACCTCTTCGTTAACTTCATTATCCACAATAATTACGGCCATAGCCTGACCTTCTTTGTTTCTTCCGAGTCTGAAGTCTGCGATATTAATATTGTGTTTTGCAAGTGTCATTCCGACTTCACCTATTACACCAGGGACGTCGGTGTTTTTAAAGAATATCATTTTGCCTTTAGGCTCAAATTCTAAATCAAAACCTTTAAATTCAACAATTCTCGGATGTTCTTCCAACATTGTTCCGCTTATTGAATATTCCCCGTCGTCCGTAATTACTTTGATATTTACAAGGTTTTTGTAAGTGTCGTTTTTAATTTCTTTCGTTTCGGTTACTATTCCTTTTTCAGTTGCTAAAAATTCAGCGTTTACATAATTAACATTTTCAGTAATGTTTTGAAGAAGTCCTACAAGTGCAAAAGTAAGAACTGATTTGTCTTCTTTTGAAATGTTTCCGCTTAGGTTTACTTTTACTTTTTTGATTGATTTATTGATTACTTGTGATAAGATATATCCCATTTTTTGAGAAAGTTCAAGATATTTGATGACCCATTCAGGCGTGTTTGCAGTATTAATAGGTAAATTAAGCGCATTAGGGTAGCTGCTGCCTCTAAGTGCTTCGATAATTCCTTCAGCCGCCTGGATTGCTATTCTTTCTTGTGATTCTTTCGTATTTGCACCTATATGTGGTGTAACTGATGTGTTTTCAAGCTCAAAGAAAGGATGCTCCGTTAAAGGTTCTTTTTCAAATACGTCAATTCCAAGCCATGCGATTTTTCCTGATTTAAGTGCTTCTGCTACGTCTTTTTCATTATATAATCCACCCCTTGCGCAGTTGATTAAAACAACCCCGTCTTTCATTTTTTCAATTTCTTTTTTAGTTATCATATTGATAGTTTCTTTTGTTTTAGGTGTGTGGATTGTTATAAAATCACATTTAAGAATTTCTTCAAAATCAGTCGTATATTTACATCCAAGATCAGTTGCTTTGCTCGGATCGATATAAGGGTCATATGCAATTACGTCCATTTCAAGCGCTTTGGCTCTTATACCTACACGGCTTCCGATGTTACCAAAACCAATAATTCCTAGTTTTTTACCGGCAAGTTCGATTCCTAGCCATTTTTCCCTGTTCCATTCGTGTTCTTTTTTCAAATTCCATACGGCATTTGTGAAACTTCTTGCAGCCGTCAAAAGATGTGCCATCGTAAGTTCAACCGCCGCGAGTGTATTTGCGGTAGGCACGTTCATAATAATAACACCTCTTTTACTTGCCGCTTCCATATCAACATTGTCAACACCGACACCGGCTCTTACTACGGCTTTTAATTTTTTTGCATGAGAGAGGAATTTTTCATCCACAGGCGTAGGACTTCTTGTAATTACCCCATCAGCGTCTTCTATTACTTTTAATAGTTCGTCTTTTGGTGTTCTGCTGGCATCTACAAGTTCAATGTCTTTGGCTTTTTTTAATATTTCAAATCCAGCAGGATGAATCGGGTCACAAACTACTACTTTCATTTATATCCTTTTTATTATTTTTTCTATTTTGATTTTGAAATTATAACTTTTAAATAGTTTAATTATTTTTTCAGCTTGTTGTAATGATTTAAATAAAATAAAAATTTCCGTCTTTTTCTTTTCAAGCATCGAATATGCTATACCCTCATTTTCAAGTATTGCTTTTATATTGAATATAGCGTATTCGTCGTTTGCGTTAATTACAACTTTATAGAGTATAATGTTCTTATACTCTTTAAAATCAATTTTCATAAAAAGTTCTCTTGCCGGAAATGTAAAGGAATTAAAAGAGAGGTTTAAAACATCACCCTCAGTTTTTATTTTGGTTATATTTTGCTCGGTTGGTTGAATTCTCTCAATATCCGGCTGTGAAATTTTATCATAAGTCACAAACAATATTGCTGTAATAACTGCCGTTAAAATAAAAATTACTATTTTCATTCAGCAAGTTTTACTCTCTCACCGTTAATTTCTATTATTTTACCTTTAAATGCGTCACCTATATTATATTCATTATTGTAATCTTCTTTTCTTACAAGAGCTTCAATATCGCCCAAATCTATAAACATACCGAAATCTGTAATATATTTAACTTTTCCTTCAACTTCATGCCCGATCTGATGATTTTGGGCAAATGTGTCATAAGGATTTGGCATAGCGTCTTTTCTGGATACGATTACTTTATTTTCTTCAGGAGATATAGTAATTATTTTGAACTCAAGTTTATCGCCAATGTTGAATATTTCATTTGCTTTTTCACCTTTTTTGAATGAGGCGAATTTATTTGGAAGAAGTGTGCTAATTCCGTCTATTTCCACAAAAGCACCAACATTTATAAATTTTGTAATCACACCCTCAACTACATCACCTACATTATATTTTTCTGCAAATATAACAGCAGGTTTTGTAAGAAGATTTTTTCTTGAAACTCTTAATTTTTCTTCTTCAGGATTGATTTCAACAATTTCAACTTCTATTTCATCGCCTAAAGTTAAATCATTAATTCCGTCCCAGTTTATTTCACTGATATGTAAGAAACCTTCAACGCCGTTGCCAAGGTCAACAAATGCACCATAATCTGTGATATGAGAAACACTAACTTTCACTACATCACCGATATTGAGTTCTTTTACTTCTTCCCAAGGATTTGGAAGTGTTTTTTTAATTGAAAAAATTCTTCTTACAGGATCAATCAGTTTAACCTGAACTTCATCACCTTCACTTATGTATTGGCGGTGATCTATTTTTTTATAAAAAATTTCTTCTTTTGGAACAAATCCACTAATTCCATCTACATCAATTACGATACCTTTAGGTTTAACTTTCGTAACCACGGCATTGATTATTTCATCCGCCTTGCTTTCAAGCTTTTCTTTTATATCATTCAGGTATGCTTTTCTATCAACTACGACAGAGTTTTGTTTGAATTCTTTTACATATGCTTTTACGGTTTTACCGATAACACTTTCGTCTTCTTTTAGGCCACTGAGGCTTTTAGGAAGGAAAATTTCCTGTCCGTCCACATATCCTACAAATCCACCTTTGATTAATTTTTCGATTTTAAACTCTACCACATCACCTACTTTTATTTCACTCATGCTAATTCCTTTATTCTTGAGATTATTTTTTCAACCAACCATTCCGGGGTAGAAGCACCGGCGCTTATTCCGCAGTGCTTTTTACCTTCAAACCACTCTTTTTTTAACTCTTCTTCACTTTCAACCAAATATGCGGTGCAAAACTCTTTTGCTATATTATATAATTGTTTTGTATTTGATGAGTTTTTACCGCCGATAATTATCATTATGTCAGCTTTTTTAGCAAGTTCTCTTACTGCATCTTGATTTTCAAACGTTGCATTGCATATTGTATTAAAAACTCTTACTTCTTTATAATTTTGTATCAAATAATTTGTTATTTTAAGATAGTCATTTATTTTTCTTGTTGTTTGTGCAACAGTTGCAATATGTTCTTTTAATCTGATTTTTTCAAGTTCTTTCGGATCTAATACAACATATACCCTATCATGAACAGAATAGCTCATAACACCTTGTATTTCAGGGTGATTTTTATCGCCGAATATAACTATATCATATCCTAGTTTGCTCATCTCTTCTACGATTTCCTGAGGTTTTTTTACAAATGGACAGGTTGCGTCTATAATTTCAACATTTTTTTCTTTAAGTTTTTGAAGTTTATCTTTCGGAATCCCGTGTGTTCTTACAATTACTCGTTTTACATCATTATCAATATCATCAATGCTTTCAATATATTTTACATTATAGTTTTTTGCGAGTCTATTAATTTCAAGAGGATTATGAATAAGGGGACCAAGTGTTACGGCGTTTTTTGATTCTTCCGCAATTTCGACAGCTCTTTTTACACCAAAACAAAACCCGTAACTTTTGGCTTTTTCAATTTTCATAATTAACCTTAAAATCAGCTATTTTTTCAAAAAGTTTAAAAAAATTTGGAAATGACGTATTGATACTTTCAGCTTTTTCAATTTCCATTCCGCAAAGAAGCCCTAGCACCGCAAAACTCATAGCAATCCTGTGATCACCATGCGAATCAATTTTTGCTGTTTTTGGAATACCGCCTATAATTTCATACCCGTCTTCAAACTCTTTTGTTTCAATACCGCAGGCTTTAAGTCCGTTTACTACGGTGGAAATCCTATCTGATTCTTTGACTCTGAGTTCTTTGGCGTTTTTTACGACACTTTTGCCTTCCGCTACAGCCATGGCCATTGCAAGAGCCGGTAGTTCGTCAATAAGCCAAGGGATATTTTCACTTACTTCTATAGCTTTTAATTTTGCGCCTTTTACGATGATATCGCCGATAGGTTCGTATTTGTCTTCTTTTAAAATATATTCAATTTTTGCCCCCATTTTCTCAAGCGCTTTGTAAGCTTCAATTCTTGTAGGGTTTAGTGTCACGTTTTTAATAATTGCCGTTGAATCGGTAATAGCTGCTGCTACGGCAAAGAAAAATGCACTGCTTGGATCATTGGGAACTTCAATATTTAAAGGTTCAAGTCTATTTTCAAGCGGATTTATTTTTACATTCCATTTTCCGTTTTCCATTTTACATTCAAGTTTAGCACCCATGCCTTTGAGCATTCTTTCCGTATGGTCACGGCTAAGCATTGGTTCTTCGTAATATGAAGGTTTGTCGGCATTAAGTGCTGCCAAAATCATAGCGGATTTAACTTGCGCCGAAGCGATTTTACTTGTATAAGCAAACGATTTAAGTTTTCCACCTCTTACGGCTAAAGGTGCCAAATCGCCGTTTTTTCTTCCATCAATTTTTGCGCCTATGCTTCTTAACGGGTCTGCAACCCTTTTCATAGGACGGCGTCTTAAATACTGATCACCCGTCAATACAAAAAATCCGTCAATTCCGGCTAATAGTCCCATATAAATTCTTATGGTAGTTCCTGAATTTCCGCAGTATAAAACGTCATCGGCTTCTTGAAGTTTTTCGGGTGCGTGAATGATAATTGTTTCACCATCGTCTTGAATTTTTGCACCCAAAGCTTTTGCTATTTCAAGAGAATTCATCGTATCTTCGGCACGGAGATAATTTCTTATTATATTTTTACCATCTGTTAAAAGAGAAAAAATCGCACACCTGTGCGAAATGGATTTATCAGCATCTACGACAAATTCTTCTTCAAACTTTCTACCACCAACTACTTCTAAAATCATCTAAGCTTAATTCCTTTACTTTCGAACTCTTTTAAAATTTTTTCCATTATAGCATTAATTTCTGAATCTGTCAGCGTTTTTTCGCCTTGAATTACAAATCTTATAGTGAGTGAGTTGTTTTCACCCAGGTCATATATATCTATCGGATAGAAATCTTTAAGTTCTGGTATATTTAAAGAGTCAATTATTTTAAATATTTCTTTGTATGGCATTTCTTTATCAACCACAAGACTTAAATCTCTTGTAACTTTAGGAAATTTATTTATATCCGTTGCAAGTTTCATTTCATTTTTAAGTTTAGAAAGATCGATTTCAGCGAAATATGTATCATCGATATCAAACTCTTTTGCAACTTTTGGATGAAGTTTTGCAATGACACCTACGACTATGTCGTTTTGTATAATTTTTGCATTTTGATAAGGATGTGCAATAGGATGGGCATCATTTTCAACAAGTTCAAATTCGCCTATAATCTGAGCCAGTTTATCAACCATTGTTTTAAAGTCAACATTTTTAGGTTTACCATGATTTGCCGGGTTTTCGTAATCTTCATATCCGTTTATTACGAATGCTATTTTTTGTGTTTCTTCTCTTTTTCTGTTATAAACGCTTCCTGTTGTAAATAGATAAATTCTTTTATATCCATTTGCTTTGTTTCTAGAGATATCTTCTAATAATTGAAGAAGTAAAGTGCTTCTTAAAGTGTCAAGTTCTTTTACGATAGGATTGATTAAATCCAAATGATCATCAACAACACTAAATCCATATTTTTGAAGTCTTTCTTTATCGTCAAATACAAAATGAAGCGTTTCATAAAAACCTTGAGAAACAGCCTTATGTTTTAATTTGTTTATAAATTCATGAAATTCGATAATTTCGTTTATTCTATTTGTTTCTTCAAAGTTTAAAGGTTTTGAATCAATTTTATCAATTCCATATATCCTTAAAATCTCTTCAGCTACGTCTTGAATGTTTTTAATATCACTTCTGAAAACCGGAACTTTTATTTTCATATTTTCTTCATTAAGAACTTCTACTTCGAAGCCTAATTTTTTTAGTATTTCAACAACTTCTTTTTCCTCAATATCTGCACCTATAATATTTCTGATTTCTTCTATATTAAGATTAATATATCTTGATGGAAGTTCGTTGATTAAATCAATATTACCAGTATATACAGGAAGTTTGGCTTCATTTATAAAATAATTAATCCCGAATTCCAAATCAGGTTCACTTCCCCTGCTTGCTTTAAAGAAATATTCATCTGTTTTAAGCCCGTTAATAAAAACAATTTCGCTTACATATTCTGGATCGATATAATTTGCGTTAATTATATACGAGTTGTTTTCGTTTAATTCTATATCGTTTTTAACGCCTACAATATATTCTCCGTTTTGAGTTATATATTTGTCAATTCCTTTTTCACTGATAAAAGAAACTTCTCCAACATTGCTCAACACCAACAATACACCTGTCGCATGCATAGAATATTTAATAATTTTATCCTGCTCGTTTTTATAATCCACTTCACATAAAGCAAGTCTAAGATCAATTTTAATATTTGATTTTAAATTTCCACTGATAGCTTTTAAGAGATGAGAAGAGTGTTTAACTTCACTTTTTGTAACATTTACAACCCTGCCTATGCCTTCTTGAAGTTCTTCATAATTGTATTCAGTGTTTTTTAAATCAATGTTTAATCCAGCACTGAGTTCCCTTGCAATTCCGTAAATACTGAAACAATCACCCCTGTTTGCCGTTACGCCTAGTTCAATTATTTCATCATTTAAATATTTTCCGACATATTCACCTATTTTAAGCTCACCTAAAGAATCATCCATAATCATAATACCTTCATGAAAATCAGGAAGGCCTATTTCCCTTGCGGCACAAATCATACCGTGGCTTTCAACACCTCTTAGTTTTGCTTTTTTGATTTTAAAATCACCAGGAAGAACTGCACCCACTTTTGACACTACAACATATTCTGCATTTACGACGTTGCTTGCGCCGCATACAATTTGTAATATTTCATCACCAACATCCACTTTACATACGTTTAGTTTATCAGCATTTGGATGTTTTTCACATTCAATAACTTTTCCTATCACCACGTTTTGAGGAATTTCATATTTTTTATAACCTTCAACTTCCTGCCCGATTCTATTTAATGTATCTATTATTTCCTGAGTTGAAATATTTTCTAAATTAATAAATTCCTCAAGCCATCTTCTTGTTACTATCATTTAAACTGCTCCATAAGTCTAATATCTCCTTCATACATACTTCTTAAATCGTTGATTCTGTGCAATAACATTGCAAATCTTTCAACACCAAGACCAAATGCATATCCACTTACATTTTCATATCCAACGGCTTTAAATACATTAGGATCAACAACACCACATCCTAAAACTTCCAGCCAGCCTGTTTGTGAACACACTCTGCAGCCTTTACCTTCACAGAATATACAGCTTATGTCTACTTCTGCACTCGGTTCCGTAAATGGGAAAAACGAAGGTCTGAATCTAACTTTAACATCTCCGAACATATGAATTAAGAAACTCTCAAGTATAAATTTCAAATTAGCAAAACTGACTTTACCGGCTTCATCAACAACTAAACCTTCCACCTGGTGAAACATCGGTGTGTGTGTCAAATCGTAATCCCTTCTAAATACCGCTCCAGGACTTATCATCCTAATTGGTGGTTTTTGTTTTTGCATCGTTCTGATCTGAACGGGTGAAGTATGTGTTCTTAGAAGCGTGCCGTCTTTAAAATAAAATGTGTCTTGCATATCCCTTGCAGGGTGGTATTTTGGAAGGTTTAACGCTTCAAAGTTATGAAAATCATCTTCAACAAGAGGTCCTGTTTCTACGCTGAAATTTAGTTTTGTAAAAAAATCTATAATTTTGTTCATGGTTTCGGTAATAGGATGTATCGCACCGCTTGTTTTAGGAACAAACTGAGTAACATCAATTCGTTCTTTTTTAAGTTGTTCTTCAAGTAATTTTTCTTCAAGTTCTTTTTTCTTTTCTGCTATAAGATTTACCGCTTTTTCTTTTAATTCATTAAGTTCTTTTGCTACCTCTTTTTTCTTTTCAGGTGCTATATTTTTTAATTCCTTAAATTTTTGAGTTATTATTCCGTTTTTTCCAAGAAGTTTTACCCTGATTTTTTCAAGTTCGTCAAGGTCCAAAACTTTGCTGATTTCTGATAAATCCACCAAAACTATCCTTTTGTTTTTTAGGTATAATACTACCAAAAAAAAAGGAGCCTTTCAATGGATTGTATCTTCTGTAAAATAGTAAAAGGTAAAATTCCTTCAAATAAAGTTTTGGAAAACGATAAATTTTTAGCTTTTCATGATATTAACCCTATAGCGCCTGTTCATGTTTTGATAATACCAAAAGAGCATTTTCCTAAATTTGATGAAACTCCGGCAGAATTAATGCCTGAAATGGCCGAATTTATAAAAAGCGTGGCAAAAGAGCTTGATATTACAGATTACAGATTAATAACAAACAACGGAAGCAACGCCGGACAGGAAGTTTTCCATCTTCATATACATATGGTGGCAAATCCTAAAGGTAAACTTCTCTGGCCTAAGCTTTCTTAAGCTTTTTACTTTTTTTTGATAAAATTCCGACAAAAAGGGTCTTAATGAAATATGTTGGTGCACATGTGAGTGCAAGCGGAGGTGTGGAAAATGCGGTAAAAAACGCTGTTAATATCGGTGCTTCCGGTTTTGCTCTTTTTACAAAAAACCAGAGACAATGGGTTGCAAAGCCATTGAGTGAAAAGTCTGTTAATAAGTTTAAAGAGCTGATGGAAGAACATGGATTTAATGCTGATGCAGTATTGCCTCATGATAGCTATCTTATAAATCTTGGTCATCCGGAAGAAGACAAAAGAGAAAAATCATACAATGCGTTTGTGGATGAAATCAGACGTGTTGAACAGCTTGG
The DNA here is from genome assembly GCF_054656815.1 of Nautilia lithotrophica. Lineage (NCBI taxonomy): Bacteria > Pseudomonadati > Campylobacterota > Epsilonproteobacteria > Nautiliales > Nautiliaceae > Nautilia > Nautilia lithotrophica. Next base: position 183,626 of record NZ_BAAHXN010000001.1, on the reverse strand, counting down.
ATTAAAATATTTAAACTTTCATCCCGGAAGTCATCTTAAAAAAATAAGCGAAGAAGAGTGTCTGGATTTAATCAGTGAAAATATCAATAGAGCAATAAAAGATACGGAATATGCTGTATTGGTTTTAGAAACCACAGCCGGTCAGGGAAGCAATTTGGGCTATAAATTTGAACACCTTGCCTATATCATTGATAAAGTTACCGACAAAGAAAGAATCGGAGTATGTATAGATACGGCTCATATTTTTGCAGCCGGATATGATATAAGAACAAAAGAAGCATATGAGAATACGATGAAAGAATTTGATGAAATCATCGGTTTTAAGTATTTAAAAGGTATGCACATAAATGATTCAAAAGCCAAATTCGCAAGCCGTGTTGACAGGCATCATTCATTAGGAAAAGGTGAAATAGGAATTGATGCATTTAAATTTATAATGCAGGATCAAAGAATAGATAATATTCCTTTGGTTCTTGAAACAATTGAGCCTGAAATCTGGGCTGATGAAATAAAATTATTAAAGAGTTTTGAAAATGTATAAATATTTAAATATCAAACAAACTCCAAAACTAAGCGGAAGTATTGAAATAAGCGGTGCAAAAAACGCCGCTTTACCAATAATTGCTTCAACTATACTTGCAAAAAACGAAGTAAAATTTTCAAATGTCCCTGAAGTTGCAGATGTTAAGACCCTTTTAAAGCTTTTTAAATTACTTGGTGCGGAATATGAATTTAATAATAACAATTTAAATATTAATACCAATAATATCAACAATACTACAGCCGTTTATGAAATCGTAAAAACAATGAGGGCATCAATACTTGTTTTGGGTCCGCTACTTGCAAGATTTGGTGAATGTAAAGTGTCCCTTCCGGGGGGTTGTGCAATTGGAGCAAGGCCAGTGGATTTACACCTTAAAGCACTTGAAGCTATGGGTGCCGAAATTAAGATTGAAGGTGGATATATCCATGCCACCGGTAGATTAAAAGGTGCCGATATAATTTTTGACAAAATAACCGTTACAGGCACAGAAAATATTGTAATGGCTGCGGCACTTGCAAAAGATAAAACAAGAATAATAAATGCCGCAAAAGAGCCGGAGGTTATTCAGCTTTGTGAAATATTGCAAAATGCCGGGGTGGAAATTGAAGGAATCGGAACCAACGAAATAATCATACATGGAACGGATGGGGAACTTTTAAACTTTAAAGAAGAAAGAATCATTCCTGACAGAATTGAAGCTGGAACATACCTCGCAGCGGGTGCTATAACAAATTCTCAAATTACACTTAAAAACGTTATTCCGGCACATCTTGAAAGCGTTCTTGTAAAATTTAGTGAAATGGGATTTAAGCTTGAAGCAACCGAAAATGAAATAACTATTTTTCCAGCAGAAAGAATTTCACCTACAAACATTTCAACGACTGAATTTCCGGGCTTTCCGACTGATATGCAGGCACAATTTATGGCAATAGCTACTCAGGCTGAAGGTGTAAGTATTATTGAAGAGAGACTTTTTGAAAATAGATTTATGCATGTCCCGGAACTAAACAGGCTTGGTGCTAATATTAAAATTCAGAGTAAAATAGCAACAATTCAAGGTCCAACACCATTGGTAGGAGCAGATGTAATGGCAACAGACTTAAGAGCTTCATCTGCATTGGTTTTAGCTGGACTCATAGCCAAAGGTGAGACAAATGTTCACAGAATTTACCATCTTTTCAGAGGATACGAAAAACTGACAGAAAAATTCAAAGCTTTAGGTGCTAAAGTAGAGTTAAGAGATGAGCCTTTACCTTAATATTTCAAAATAAATTTCCGCAGTCTCTTTTCTGTCAAGCTTTTTCCCTAAAAAAAGCTCCATTGCCAATACACCCTGATATACAAGCATATCAAGACCTGTTTTGGTTTTTAGATTATGCTTTTTCGCAAGTTTTAAAAACGGCGTTTCTTTTCCATAAATTACATCCACGGCGTATTTCGCATTTTCAAAAATCTGGTTCAGTAACTTTTCAGGTGCTGGTAAATTTTCATCATTTAGTCCTGCACTGGTTGTGTTAATTACCAAATCATAATAAGTTTCTTGAACTTCATCCCAGGTAAAACAAGTTTTGTTTTTTTCTTTGAAATATTCTAATCTCTTTTCACTTCTGTTTAAAATATGTGCGTTTGGAAGAACCAGGCTTAAAGCTTTTGCAGTTCCCCCTGCTCCGATTATTAATACACTTTTATAATCGAATTCTTTAATTGCTTCTAAAAACCCTGGCGCATCGGTATTATAGCCTACAACTCTATCATTTTCTAAAACAAGCGTGTTTACCGCTCCTATTTCTTTGGCAATTCCTCTTACTTCGTCTGCAAGGTTAAAAGCGTATTCTTTATGCGGGACGGTTACATTTGCACCTTTTATTTTTAATTCTTTAAATTTGTTGATAATTTCTTTTCCGTTTTCCAATTTATAACGTCCATAACACTCATTAATACTCTTTTTTTTAAAAAAATAGTTATGCATCAATGGTGATTTTGAATGACTTACAGGATTTCCGAATATTAAAAACATTTAATTCCTTTATCGTGTCAAATAAAAATAAAATTCGTCGTCATCAAAATAAAACTTAACTTCTATTGCTTTTTTTTCGGCAACCAGAGTTTTTAAACTTTCCAAATCATCAAAGACTTTCGGCAATGTCATATGTATTTCCACATCATGTTTCGCAAATTCGGTTTTTGTATTCCCAACAATAATGTTTGCAAATTCGGCTACGATATCATGAAGCTCTTCTTTACTCTTTGCTTCTTCTCCCAATAATATTCTTGAAATGTTTTTTGTCAATTTTTCACTGAAAATCAAAACCACCATTCCGTCTATATCGCCATAAAACCCCAAAGAACTCGCGACATAGTTTTCATTGCTTAAGTCAAGTTCCATTTTAGTTAGTTCCGGTTTTTCTTTTTTAGCCTCAATACCGGTCATTAATTGAACCGTGTCAATAGTAGAATTTACAAAATAAGGAAGTAGATTTACAAGTTCTTTTGTGATTTTTTTCTGTTTTTTGTAGATTACATCCATATGTTTTTTTGCTTCTGCTAATGCTTCCGAATTCATAAGTTCATCTTCATTGGCAAAAAACAAATACCCCACGACTTCCAAATCAGTAAGCATTTTTGGTTGAATGTTTTTTGCATTTAGTCCAACTATTGCCATTAATGCACCATATTCAGCACTCTCTACACCGAGTTTTGAAAGGAAGCTTACTGCGTGTATATTTAATCCTTTTACATTATTCATATTAAATACAAAAACCCTAAACCCTATACTTAAACTTCTTCTAAAATAATCAATATCAAACTTTTGAGAAAGACTTGTGTCCAAAAAGCCGTCAAAATAAAAATGAACTATATTATTTTTAACAATAGCACTTACTCTGTTAGAAAACTTTGAGATTATACTATTTTTAATAATAATAGAATTTTCTTTGTTTTTTATTTCAGACTCAGCATTTACTGCAATTGGCATATAACCCTTTTTTACCAAGTGGTAGATAATTAAATTTTTATTTTCATCGTTATTTATACAGCATAAGTATATATCTTTATCAATTATTTCATCACTTGTAAAAAGTTTTTCGACGTCTTCCGATTCATATAAATTGAAAAATCTATTATCAATTTTCATTACCAAATTATAAACACTTTTGTTGACATTAAAAAAACTACATTCTATATCTTTTTTGTAAAGGGTTTCAAAAATGTCATTTAAGAATCTAATTGCATTTATATTGGCGCTTATTACTTTTGCAAAATCTATACTGACATATTTAATTTTTCTATTTTCAAAAGATTTTATATCATTTGGAGTAATAATAAGTGAAGCATTGCTTGCATCTAAAAAACCCTGAGGCCTGTAATAGACCTTTGAGCCTAAAAAACTTTTAACAACCCCCATTTTCATCCTTTATAATTCTTTAAGTGTAGCCACCAAAGCTCCAAGTTTATTGTTTACTTCTTTATATTCCAGTTCCGGTTTACTATCGGCTACTACTCCTGCACCCGCTTGAAAAATAACTTCGTCATTTTTAACAAGGGCTGTTCTTATGGTAATTGCTGTATCCATATTTCCGTCAAATCCAAAATATCCTACACTTCCTGCGTAATATCCCCTTTTGATGCCTTCATACTTTGCGATAAGTTCCATTGCTTTGATTTTAGGGGCACCTGTCATAGTCCCGGCTGTAAATGTTGCTTTAAAAAGATCAAACATATCATATTTGGAGTCAATTTCAGCTACAACGTCACTTACCATATGCATTACATGCGAATATCTCTCAACTCTCATAAGCTCTTCGACTTCCACACTTCCGGGTTTTGCAACGCGTCCCACATCGTTTCGTCCAAGATCTACAAGCATAATATGTTCTGCAACTTCTTTAGGATCGTTTAACATATCATGTTCCATTTCAATATCTTTTTTTAATGTTTCGCCTCTTTTTCTTGTGCCGGCTATTGGCCTTAATAAAATCATTCCTTCATTAAGTCTTACCATTACTTCAGGTGAACTTCCGATAATTGCAAAATCATCGATATCTATAAAATATAGATAAGGCGAAGGATTTTTACTTCTCAATTTTCTGTAAAATGAAAGTCTGTCTATTTTTGCCTTCACTTTAAGTCTGTTTGATAAAACTATTTGAAAAATATCACCGGCTTTAATATGTTCTTTTGCTGTTTCCACCATTGAGTAAAATTTTTCTTTGGAAAAAACAAATTTTGGTTCTTCTAAAATTTCTGCTTTTTGAAGCGGTATGTGTTTATAGGTTGAATTAATTATATCTTTTATTATATAAAGATAATTTTTATAATTTTCATCGTTAATAACAATTGTCAATTCTGAAGATTTATGCGAAAAACCGATTACCATTTTTGGTCTAATCATATAAAAATCAGGAATATTAGTTTCATCTATCAAATTATCCATACTTTTTTTAAGAACAGGTTCAAAAACTTTAACCATATCATATCCGATATAGCCTACGAATCCATCAATAAAACCTATTTGTAATTCGTGGGAAAGTTTTTTGTAATGTTCAAAATCGATTTTTTTATAATATTCTTTCATAAAAGTAAAAGGATCGGTATCAAATATTTCAGTAGTATTACCATTGTAGTAAAAAGTTTTTTCGTATTGGTATTTTATTGTTTCTCTTTCTCCAATAAACAAAAAAGTATAGTTTCCATCCGTATTATTTATTACACTTTCAAATAAAAAAAGCCTTTCCTTTGGAAAAAGATGTTTTATTTGATTGTATATTGCTATCGGTGAAAACTCATCAACTAAAAATTTGTCATAAACCATTATTTAACCTTATAAATAAACGCATTTTGTGTAATAGTTTCTTTAATTCTTTTAAGCTCTTTTTTTGCCATGGTTTTAGTGCTAAAAGGACCTATCAATATTTTAATAACTTCAATTTTTTTGCCGTTTTTTACATAATATGTTTCATACAGCCTGTAATTATAACCTTCTTTTTTTATTAAATTTAAAAATTTTTGATTTGGTTTTTTATATTTCATTAATGCAGCAACTTGAACGTAGTATTTTCCTTTAGAAACAGCAGTTTGTTTTTTTACCGCTGGTTTTGTTTCAGTTTTTTTAGTTTCAGGTTTAATGTTTGCTTTTTTTTCTTCTACTTCATTTTTTGTTTGTTTAGTAGTATTGTTTTGTTCAGTCTCAGCCGTGTTTACTTTTTCATCAGCTTCTTTTTTTATTAATTTATCGGCAAGATTTTCTTTTTTTTCTTTAACCACTGCTGATTCTTCAATTGGAACTTCTTTAAACATTGTGTCTTGTTTTTCTTCTTGGATTTGTGGAGGTAGAACAACATTGTCCTGTTTGGAAGCAGTATTATTGTAAATTGCAAACCCTAAAATAGCAATAATAAACACCAAAAAAGCAATTGCTCCGTATATTAAAGGTTTTTTCAAATTTTTTTTATTGTTTAAATTTAATAAATCGTCTTTATTTGGCATGGTATCTCCTTTTTGCTACATGTGTTTAGACCATGCAGCACCACGTTCTTTTTTGTAAAGTTCATAAGGTAAATTTAAAATATTAAATTCACTTGGCAACTCATCTGTAGGAAATACTCTCCACTGCTTCGGTAGCTTAGTAGCTAATTTTAATGATAGAGACTTTCCAAGCTGAATGGCTTCTGTTAAAGTTGTGTGTCCTTTATGAATATAAAGGTGCAAATGTCCAGGAGTTTTTGAATGATAAGCTGTAAAATTTAAAAATCCTTCTTCTCTTAAAAGCAAACTTGCCCTATTCCAAAACCTTTCCGGATCTCTTCCGTTATAATCAAATACAATGTTTTCAACTATATTTCTTTGTCTATTAATTAGATCATGTGCTACTATAATTTTTCTTTCGGCATGTTCGTTCATGATTTGCAGAGTTAAAGGTTTGTTTACTTTTTCATATTTGTCAAAAAAAGTTCTACCTTTATAAACTATTTTTTTGACAATTGAACCTTTATATTCATAATAATATGATTTATTCATTTTTATTAAAGAAATATCAACTGTATAAGCCAAATTTTCTCCTTTTAATTGCGGGGAAAAACCCCGTTTATTAATTAATATGTCGGTCTTTCGTAAATTACGAATTTACTTGCAAGTTCTTTAAGTTCTGCCGCTACTTTTTCTTGAAGTTCAAGATTATAAATATCATCAAGAACATCAGCGATTCTTGTAGATATTATTCTAAATTCTTCTTCTTTCATTCCTCTTGCAGTAAGTGCCGGGCTTCCGATTCTGATACCTGAAGTTACGAACGGACTTCTTTTTTCACCAGGAACTGTATTTTTATTTACGGTAATTCCGGCTCTTCCAAGTGCCTCTTCAGCTTCTTTACCGCTGAATTCTTTGTTTAGGAAACTTACAAGAACTAAGTGGTTGTCGGTTCCTCCGCTGACGATATCGTAACCTCTTTCAAGCAGAACTTCCGCGAGAACTTTTGCATTGGCTTTTACCTGTTTTGCGTATTCTTTCCAGCTCGGCTGTAAATTCATTTTAAATCCTACGGCTTTAGCAGCAATTACGTGAACAAGAGGGCCTCCTTGAATTCCAGGGAAAATAGCGCTGTTAATTTTTTTAGCGTATTCTTCGTTATTAGTAAGGATTAAACCACCTCTTGGACCTCTTAACGTTTTATGAGTTGTAGTAGTTACTACATCACAATGAGGGAATGGATGAGGATGCTCACCTGCAACAACAAGACCTGCAATATGCGCAATGTCAGCCATTAAAATAGCACCAACTTCATCTGCGATTTCTTTAAATTTAGCAAAATCTATTTCTCTAGGATACGCACTAGCACCGCAAACGATCATTTTTGGTTTAGTGATTTTTGCAATGTCTCTTACCCTGTCGTAATCGATTCTTCCTGTTTTTTCGTCAATTCCGTAAGAAAAGCTATGATAATGTTTACCTGAAAAGTTAACTTTCGCACCATGAGTTAAATGTCCACCATTGCTTAAATCCATTCCAAGTAGTTTATCAAGAGGTTTTAAAAGTGCAACATATACAGCTCCGTTAGCTTGGCTTCCTGAATGTGGCTGAACATTTGCAAACTCACATCCGAAAAGCTCTTTTGCCCTGTCAATTGCAAGCTGCTCAACTAAATCCGCATACTCACATCCACCATAATATCTTTTATATGGATAACCTTCAGCGTATTTGTTTGTAAATACACTACCCATTGCTTCCATAACTTCTGGAAGAGTAAAGTTTTCACTCGCTATCATTTCGAGGTGGTTTGTTTGTCTTTCAAGCTCTTTTTCAATTATTGAATATACGTCAATATCGTAATCTCTTAAACTCATTTATATCTCCTTTTTTATTTTACGTCGTCTTCGTTTTGAATTTCTTTTTTAGGTTTCATAGTTGGGAATAGAATCACATCTTTTATAGAGTGTGAATTCGTTAAAAGCATCACAAGTCTGTCAATACCTATACCTTCACCGGCTGTAGGAGGCATTCCGTATTGAAGTGCCCTTATGTAGTCTTCATCCATTTCCATACCTTCTTCATCACCCTTGGCCTTTGCTTCAAGCTGAGCTTTGAATCTTTCATATTGATCTAAAGGATCGTTAAGCTCGTTAAATCCATTTGCAATTTCACGTCCTGCTATGAAAAGCTCAAATCTTTCAGCAATTTCGGGATTTTCATCGCTTCTTCTTGCAAGTGGTGAAATTTCTATTGGAAAATCAGTTACGAATGTAGGATCAATAAGTTTACTTTCAACAAATTCGTCAAAAAGTTCCGCCCAGAGTTTACCTTTGGAATCTATATGTTCTTCAAGCTCAACACCATGCTCTTTTAGATATTTTTTCATTGCATCTATATCTTCAAGTATATCTTCAGGCACATTTCCGATTTTAATTAGAGAATCTTTGTATGTTATTGTAGTCCAATTATCAAAATCTATTACCATATCTCCGTATTGAAGCTTTTTAGGTAGATTTAATTTTTCAAATAAAAAGTCAAAAAGTTCTTTTGTCAGTTTCATTAAATCTTCTTTTGTATGATATGCCCAGTAAAACTCTATCATTGTAAATTCAGGATTGTGCGTATGATCTATACCTTCATTTCTGAAGTTTCTGTTTAGTTCAAACACAGCTTCGAATCCACCAACAATTAGTCTTTTTAGGAAAAGTTCAGGTGCAATTCTAAGATTCATATCAATATCAAGAGCGTTATGATGTGTCATAAATGGTCTTGCGTTTGCACCACCCACTACCGTATGAAGCATAGGAGTTTCAACTTCCAAAAATCCATGTTTTAAGAAAAACTCTCTAACTAAAGAAACAATTTTACTTCTTAAAAGAAATGTATCTCTAACATCCTTATTCATAATCATATCAAGATATCTTTGTCTGTATCTTGTTTCTACGTCTTGAAGTCCGTGGAATTTTTCCGGAAGCGGATGTATCGCTTTTGTTAAGATATTGACATCATCGGCATGAATACTAAGTTCGCCTGTTTTCGTAACAAAAGGATATCCGGTAACTTCTACTATATCACCAACTTCGAGGTTTTTCTTTAAAAGATTGAATTTATCTCCAAGTTCGTTTTTAGACATATATACTTGTAAGATACCTGTCATATCTTCAATTTTAAAAAATGCAGCTTTACCCATAAGTCTTAAAAACTTAACACGGCCTGCTACAGTAAACTTTCTAGTTTCATCACGTCTATTTTCAAGAGATTCTATATCTTTGTTTTTTTCCAAAAATTCAATTATTTTAGTATCTCTTTTGGCATTGTGTCCGTAAGGATTTATACCCGCTTCTTTTAATTTTTCAGCTTTTTGCATTCTAAGTTTTACATATTCGTTACTAAACATACACTAAGTCCTTTGTCTGTTTTAAGTATGAAATTTTAACATTTTTCCCTAATTTTTCTAAATCCTGAGGGGTTATATTTATGATTTTTTTACCAATTTTAACCAAAACAGGTAGCATAAAACTATTTTTTCCAATATTTTGCATTTTTTCTCTTATAAATGCAACCTGCCATAGCATTGCAATAATAATGCTTACCAGTAGAAAAAATTTCGCACCTGAAAAAACAAATCCCAATATTCTATCTAAAGCACCAAGAGCACTTAACTTTAAAATTTTCCCAAGCAAAAAACCTACAAAAACAGACAAAACCCAAAACCCTACAAACACAACAATAAAACCTACCAAATCAACAGCTGATTTATTTGGTATGTTAAAAAGATGATTGTTGATATATACCCCTGTTTGATGAAAAAATTTAGAAGCTAAAAAAAGTCCTCCTATAATTCCTATTAATCCTGCAAGCTCTTTAATTATTCCGTTAAAATAACCTTTAATTGCCAATATTAATGTTATTGCAATTACAATACCATCAAAAATGCTCATTTTATTCCTTTACTTCAAATCCGTTGCGGTTTATTTTTGCTTGATATAACGCATGATCAGCTCTTTTTATAATTTCTTCAAATGTATCGCCTTTTTTATGTTGAGTTAGCCCAATTGATACAGTTACTTTTATTAAATCGTTTTTATATTTTAAAAGGGTGCTTTCTATTTTTTTAACAATTCTTTGAATAATCGGTCTAACCTGAGAAAGTGTCATTCTGTTAAAAATAATTATAAACTCATCCCCACCATATCTATATATTCTGTTTTCTTTTCTGATCAGTTTCTTGATAATGTCAGCTATTTTTATTAATACAAAATCGCCAACTAAATGTCCGTATTTATCATTTATTTCTTTAAACATATCTAAATCTACTATTGCAATTACTAAATCTAAATCCTTTTCTTTTCCTTTTTCTAAAATTTCATTTAAGTCATTATTTAAAGCTTTTCTATTATACACTTTTGTTAAAGGATCAATTAATAATTCTTTATAAGCTTTGTCTAGTTCAACCTCTAAAGAATGCACAGTTTCTTCTAATCTATTTATTTTTTGAATAAGACCAGCACTAAATTGCATAATAGTTTCTTTAATCTCATCAATTTGAAGAGGTGCCACTTCTTCAATTAAATTTTCGGATTCCTGCTTTATTTCTTTTGAAACATTATTTACTTCTTTTATCGTTCTAACCGTTTTTGTAAGTATTGCTTCGTTTAAATCAGGCTCTACACATAAGAGTTTTGGATTCAAATCCTCATATATCCCCTCTTGTTTCACCAAAGAATTAAAAACATTCTTATAATAAAGTGGAAAAGGAGGCTTGTGCGCTTTTTTCAACTCATCTAACACTTTCTCGGAAATTTTTATAATCATTTCTTCCATTTTGTTGCCTTTTTTGTTATTATCGGAAAAACCCAAATATAATGAATTATACAAAATTATTGTAAAAAAAGGAGTAAATTTGAGGCTTACTAAAGAAAAAGCGATAGATTTAATAAAAAATGAAAATTTAATCACATTGGGTGAAATGGCATTAGCAAAAAAAAGAGAACTACATCCTAAAAAAATTACCACATTTATCGTTGACAGAAACATAAACTATACTAATATTTGTTGTATTGATTGCAAGTTTTGCGCTTTTTACAGACATAAAAGAGATGAAGACGCTTATATTTTGAGTTTTGAAGAAATAGATAAAAAAATCGATGAACTTATTGAAATTGGTGGAACGCAGATTTTGTTCCAAGGCGGTGTTCATCCTAATCTGAAAATAGATTTTTATGAAAATTTAGTAGAACATATTCATAAAAAATATCCCGAAATTACAATTCACGGATTTTCTGCACCGGAAATTGATTATATTGCAAAAGTTTCAAAAATATCAATAAAAGAAGTTTTAGAAAGATTAAAAGAAAAAGGATTAAGCTCTATTCCAGGTGCGGGTGCGGAAATTTTAAGCGACAGGGTCAGGGATATTATTGCACCGAGAAAAATTGATACTTCACGCTGGCTTGAAATTCATAAAACAGCACATGAAATTGGAATGAAAACTACAGCTACTATGATGTTTGGAACGGTGGAAACCATAGAAGAGATAGTGGAACATTGGGATTTGATAAGGCGCCTGCAGGATGAAACGGGTGGCTTTAGGGCATTTATCATGTGGAGTTTCCAACCATATAATACCGCCCTTTACAAAGAAGGAATTGTTACACAAAAAACTTCTTCAAACAGATATTTGAGATATTTAGCCGTTGCAAGACTTTTTTTGGATAATTTTAAAAATATTCAATCAAGCTGGGTAACTCAGGGAAGTTATATCGGACAACTTGCACTCCTTTACGGTGCGAATGATCTTGGATCTACAATGATGGAAGAGAACGTTGTCAGAAGCGCAGGTGCACAAAATGCCATGAATCAGCAGGAAATGATTGAACTTATAAAAGATGTAGGGGAAATTCCTGCAAAAAGAAACACCGCATATGAAATACTGGAAATTTTTAATTAAAGATTTACTTCATTTGCAAGTTTATTAAATTTCCACTCTTTTCTTGCTTCTTTTATTAAGTTTTTATTGATATCAGTTATTAAAAGCTCTTCTTTTGAACCTAACGAGTCCACAAGTTCCCCATCAGGATTTACCACAAAGCTGTTCCCGTAAAAATTCCACTCATTCCATTCACCTACCCTGTTTACTCGGGCAACATACATATTTTTTATAAAAGCAAATGTTTTTAAAAGTTCAAACCATCTTTTTTTTGAATTGAATGTTCCTACACTCGGAATTACAACCAAATCTACTTTTTTTTCGGCAAAATAATCCCAAAATTTACAAAAATGAGATTCAAAACCGAACATTGCGCCTATTCTGATATTACCTATTGAAAAAATCAGGGGTTTTGAATCTTTTTTATCAAAAAAAGCATCTTCATTCCAGTGGGAATAAGGCATAAAAATTTGTTGATAATAAAATCTTGCTTTACCTTTTTGAAATCTTACAAGGGCTTTGTATTTATTCTGTCCTTTTATAACTACCAAAGGCGCCAAAATCGTAATATTATAAACAAGTGATAGTTTTTTTAATAATTTAAGCTGATGATTTGATTGTTCTTTTATAAAATTAATAGGCGTTTTTTCAATATCTTTAAAAAATCTGTTTAACACATATTCGGGCAAAACAAAAAGTTTAACACCTTCACTTTTTGCAATATTTAAGTAATAATTCAATTTTGCTTTGTCAAAAGGAAGTTCTGCACTTTGAAGAAGGGCTATTTTCATTTTATCTCTTGAAATTGAAGTTTGGCTTCTTCAATCATTTTAGTCGCTTCTTCAAGAAGTTTCACACCTTTTTTATAATATTCCATAGCTTCGTGAAGGGTTATTTCAGGGTCGTTTAACTTTTCAAGCAGTTTTTTTGCTTCATTTAATTTTTTTTCAAAATCCTGCATTTATTTTCTCCTTTAAAATACCAAATGTCTAAAGTAAGAACGAAGAGATTTTTCTATCCTTCTTCTTTTACTTTTTCTCACTTTCTATGCTTTATACATTCCCATTCAATATATCGCTTATTATAAAATCAAATTTATCAAGTTCTACCAAAAAGCTGTCATGTCCATAATCACTATTTATTTCAAAATAGTTACACTGCCCTCCTACTTTGTCCATATAGTTTTTAATGTCTCTCATCTCTTCAGGAAAAAACAGAGTATCACCACTAAATGAGATTAAATGAAGTTTGTCTTTTATTTGAGCAAAAGATTCTTCCAGTGATACAAAGCCTCTGCTGATATCAAACAGGGATATTGCTTTTAATATATAAATGTAACTTAACGGATCAAACCATTTAGGAAACATTGCCCCGTTGTATTCAAGGTAACTTTCAACCTGGAATCTTCCAAAAAGTTCGAACATTCCGTCTGTTTTTACATATTCTCTTCCGAATTTCCTCTCAAATGTTTTAGGCGAAATATAATTAAGATACCCTATCATTCTGGCAGCCGCTAATCCTTTTAAACCTTTCTCTTTTATAATTTCAGGGTCATAATTTCCGTTTTTAAACTCACTATCGGCTCTTACGGCTTCAATCATAGTTTTATTAATTGCTATTACATAAGGCTTTGTCTGATAAGTGGTGGCAATAGGTATGATGTTTTCGCAAAATCCAGGAAAATCTACGGCAAATCTTAAAGCCTGCATACCACCCATACTTCCGCCAACAATTGCCTTTAAATGTCTGATTCCCAAAGAATCAAGAAGTATTTTTTGGGCTTTAACCATGTCTTTTATTGTAATTACGGGAAATTTGAGCCTATATCTTTCACTGCTTCCCGGATGTATTGGCGACATTGGCGATGTGGACCCAAAGCAGCTTCCTATTACATTTGTAGAAATTACAAAATATTTGGTAGTATCAATAGCTTTTCCATCACCTATAAGTCCGTCCCACCACCCCGGTTTTCTGTCACCTTCATACATTCCGGCAGCATGATGAGATCCTGAAAGAGCGTGTGTTATAAGGATAACATTGTCTTTTTTTTCATTCAGTTCGCCATATGTTTCATATATTATCTGCCAAGGTTCTAAAATCCGTCCACTTTCAAGATATAAAGGCTTTGTAAATTTAGCTATTTTAGTCTCAATCTTCATAACTGCCTTTTTTCGTGTAATTTTATCATATTAACTCATCAATAGGACGAGGTTTACAAAAATAAAACCCTTGAAACTCGTCAATTCCTAAATTTTTTAATATTTCAAATTTTTCTTTGTCACTCACAAATTCCGCTATCGTTTTGATATTGAATTTTTTCGCAAAATCTACTATAAACTTTACAATTTCATAATACATTACATTGTCTATATTTTTAATTAAAGATGCGTCAATTTTAAGATAATCGGGTTTTAAATACAATATATTCACTAAATTGGAATAACCACTTCCAAAATCGTCAATTGCAACCTTAATTCCTTTTCTTTTTATATGAGTTATAAATTCTACCACTTGATCAAACTGCTCGATATTTTCAGTTTCCAATATCTCAAAAACTACGTTTGCATTCTCATATTTATCTAATAAACTATATATAAGTTTTTTTGTTTTTTCATTTGATATATCTAAGTATGACAAGTTTATAGAAACGGGAGTATTGTCAAATTTATTTAAATTTTCGAAAATTTTCTTTATCATAATTCTAGAAAATGCATTATATAATTTAAATTCTTTAATTAATTCCATAAATTCGAAAGGTGATAGTATTTTATTTTCATATTTTATTCTCATTAGTGCTTCATATTTGAGTATTTTTTGTTCATTGTTTACTATGCATTGATAATAAGGAACAATGTCTTCATTTTCCAAAATTATTAATAACTGCTGTAATTTTTCTAATCTTTCTTTTTGAGATTGTTGAATTTTTTCATCATAAATTTTATATTTTAATATTTTATCTTTATATGCAAGTTTAAGTGCAGTTTCAGCTGTTTCTAAAAGTTTACCTTTCATAAAACTAGCGCCTACTGATAAATTTATTTTAATATCATTGAATTTTATATCTAAATGCACTATTTCTCTTAAATCATCTTCTTTAATACGATAATTAAAACCTATTGCAAATTCATCACTTCCTATTCTGTAAACATGTTTATATTTTTTTGTTAATATATTTGCTATTAAAATTAAGATCTTATCACCAATTTCATAGCCAAAAATATCATTCAAATCAGAAAAATCGTCAACATCCACTAAACATAAAGAGTCATACAAATCGATATCTTCAATTAATTTGTTTCTGTTAGGTAGATTAGTTAATTTATCAAAATATACTCTTTTCATTAATTCTTTTTGAGATTTTTCGTAATTGTTTTTCAATTTATCGTATTGTTTTATAGTTTGTTTGATAATTCTTTTAGATATTACATAAGAAACGATAAAACTGATCAAAACAAAGATTAAAAGAAGTGCGATAGTAACACCAAGTAATTCTTCTACATCTTCAATAATGTCTTTTTGTATTGTATCTATGTCTTTTATAATTTGGGAATAATAAAATCCTTTAACAAATACGTAATTATAAGGCCTATATATAGCAAAATATGAAATTTTTGGTTCAAATTTATGTGTTATTGGGTTTTTAAAATAATATGTAACAAAACATCCATCGTGTTCTTTTAAACAATTAAAATACTCTTTTTTGTAAAAATTACCTTTTACATCCGGATCGTCTAAATTTAATTCTTTTCCTATTAAAAATTTAATAGGATGATAAATTATTTTTCCAAAGACCCCTTTTTCTGCATACCAATTAGTGATTTCACCTATTGCAACATAATTTAATCCTGCAGATACATTGATAGACTTTATAAAATCTATAATCTCTTTTTTTATCATTTCATTAATTTTATTTAATCTATAAGCAATTCCTATAATACTTCCATCTTCTAATTTTTTTTCAACTGACAAATATTTTTGTTTTTTATAGTTTACGATTAAATATTTATGTGAGCCGATTTTTAAAAATGATTGATAAAAAGTTGGATAAACTAATTGTTTAGAAATAATGTAAAAAAACATATTGTTTGAATGATGTATTTTAAAAAAGTTTTTTAAATTGTTATTTTTTTTACTATTTAAATAATCTTTTTTTAAAATTTTTAACATTTCGTTTAAAACTTCTTGTGTAGTTTTAAAACTTGAAATTCTTATGCCATTTACCGCATCTACTATTGATTTTATATTTTTTTCTAATATTTTTTTTTCGTTTTTTAATACGGCGTCATTTACTTTTTTAAATTCTTTTTTCGTTAAATCTTCAATAAAAAAAGCATAAAAAACACTAAAAGCTATAAGTCCAAATATCATAAAAAGAATTGGAATAATAAAAATTTGATTAATTAGCTTTTTCAATAGCTTCCTTTAAATCGTTGATTAAATCGTCAACATCTTCCAAACCAATACTAAGCCTGATAAGCCCTTCCGGGACACCTGCTGCAATCAGCTCTTCTTTACTCAATTGCTGGTGCGTGGTGCTTGCAGGATGGGTTGCAAGTGATTTGCTATCCCCAATATTCGTAACCAAAGAAAAAATTTTTAAATTTTTAACTATATTTTTGGCACTCTCATAGTCTTCCACTTCAAAACTCACAATTCCACCTGCATATTTTAAATATTTTTTGGCGTATTTGTAATTTTCATCTGATTTTAAAAACGGATAATTAACTTTTTTTATTTTAGGATGTGATTCCAAAAACTCCGCAATTTTTAAAGCGTTGTTCGAATGCTCTTTTATTCTTAAATGCAAATGTTCAAGACCCTGCAGCAAAAGCCATGAATTAAAAGGTGAAATTACCGCGCCATAATCTCTTAAAAGTGCAAGTCTTGCCCTGCTAATAAAAGGATTTTCAAATTTTTCATTATAAATAAGACCATGATAACTTTCATCAGGTTCGTTAAACTGAGGATATCTGTTAGTTTTAAGTTTTTCTTTTGCAAAGGGGGCTTCAATTATACATCCGGCAATTGCGCTTCCATTTCCTACGATATATTTACTCGCACTATGAACTACAATATCCACGCCTAACTCTATCGGTTTTACCCCATAAGGCGTGGCAATTGTATTGTCACAAATCACTATTACATTGTGTTTTTTAGCTATATTAATTATCGTTTCAAATTCAGGAACGCTTAAAGCCGGATTTGCAACGCTTTCGATTAATATAAGTTTCGTTTTTTCATCAATTAATTCTTCAAGTTTTTCAGGATTATGAACATTGAAATATTTGGCTTCTATGTTAAACTGCTTTAACGTTTGCGTATTTAATGTAATACTGCCGCCGTAAAGTTTATCTGAAATAATTACATTATCACCGCTTTTTACAAGATTTGAAATAGAGTAAAATATAGCCGCCATTCCACTTGCCGTGGCAAGCGCGTCAATTCCCCTCTCAAGTGCCGCTATTCTTTTTTCAAACACTCTGGTAGTGGGGTTACCTATTCTTGTATAAATATTTCCTTCTTCCTGCAGGTCAAAAAGTCTTGCCGCATGGTCGGTGTCATCATATTCATATGCAGTAGTCATGTAAATAGGAACCTGCATTGTTTTTTGTTTGTCTTTTTCATATCCAAAGTGTAATGCGAGTGTGGCGTCTTTCATTAAAAGGTCCTTTTTGATAAAATTACTATAATTATACCAAAGGATATAAATGGAAGATAAAGTTTTCAGTAAACCTATTGAAAAACAATTTGAATTTGACGAAGAAGTTGCCAGTGTTTTTGACGATATGCTAAATAGAAGCGTTCCGTTTTATAAAGAAAACTTAAATCTTCAAATTGATGTATTAAAAAATTTCTTATCCGGAAAAGACAAAGTTGTCGATCTTGGCAGTTCAACCGGAACGTTTTTAATAGAACTTGCTAAAAAAAAGAACGGACTTAAACTTATCGGAATCGATAATTCCGAAGCCATGATAAAAAGAGCAAAAAATAAAGCAAAAGCGTTTGGTGTGGATGTTGAGTTTGTTAACGATGATTTTTTAAATTATGACTTTTCTGGTTCAAAAGCGGTTATTGCAAACTACACGGTTCAGTTTATAAGACCTCTAAAAAGGGAAAAACTCATACAAAAAATCTATAATTCGCTGGAAAACAACGGAATTTTTTTAATGAGCGAAAAACTTATTATGGAAAATAAAAAGTTAAATAAAATTACAATAGATATATATTACAAATATAAAAAGAAAATGGGATATAGCGAATATGAAATTGCTCAAAAAAGAGAAGCTCTTGAAAATGTTCTTATTCCATATACCATGCAGGAAAATATTGAAATGCTAAAAAACGCCGGCTTTAAAGACATCGAAGTAATTTTCAGATGGAATAATTTTGCTACATTTATCGCTTTTAAATAATTTATTGATTATTATTAAAATTAATGCTTATACTTCCAAGAACCTCAAATTTCGCATTCGGGTCTATTTCGGCATGGGAAAGAACTACAACATCCACACCGAATCTTTCAAGAATTTCGGCAAGCGGTTTTCTTATTAAAGGATCAACTATCAATACAACCGGTGCAATACCTTTATTTAATATTTCGGCTGCTGCGTTACTGATTTCTTCTACCAGCTTGTTCATTTCTGCAACGGTGAGTAAGAACTGCTTTTGTTCGCCTTGCTGCTGAAGTTTATTCATTAAGTATTGTTCCGTTTGGGTATCGAAAGTGATAAGTTTAAGAGTTCCGTCCTCGCTTTCATAAAGTTTGGTAATAACACGGCTAAGGGAACTTCTTACATGCTCTACTATTACATCTATGTTTTTGGTATATTCCGCAACGTCTGCAATCGTTTCAAGAATTGTAATCATATCCTTAATTGGTATTTTTTCATGCAACAGGGCTTTTAACACCCTTTGAACAAGTCCTACGTTTGCAACTTTCATAGCGTCATCTACAATGGCTGGGAAATCTTTTTTAACCCTGTCAAGCATAGCCTGAACATCCTGACGCGTTAAAAGTTCTTCTGCATATTTTTTAATTATTTCACTTATATGAGTGACAATTACCGTTGAGGCGTCAACAACGGTATATCCGTTCATAAGTGCTTCTTCTTTTTTATCTTCGTCAATCCATATTGCTTCTATTCCGAATGCCGGCTCTTTTACCTTTTCACCTTCTATTTCTTCTATTACCATAGGGCTTGACATAGCTAGATATTTATCAGGAAAAATTTCTCCTTTTGCTACTTCTACACCTTTAAGCAAAATCTGATATTCGGTAGGTTTAAGGTGTAAATTATCCTTGATCCTAATCTGAGGCACCAAAAACCCGAAATCCTGAGCTATTTTTTTACGCATTGTTTTAATACGATCAAGCAGATCCCCACCCTGGTTTGGATCAGCGATTTTAATTAACTGATATCCTATATCCAGTTCCAAAAGTTCGACTTTTAATATATCTTCAAGAACTTTTTCTTCCTCTTTTGCAAGTTCTTCAGGTGTTTTTTTAGGTTTTTCCTCTTCAGTTTCTTCACCTTTTGCAGTTTGTTTTTTAGTTTCCGAAGTTTTCTTAGGCGGTTTTTTTCTAAATTTAGCTATTAATGACTGAATTGGATCTACACCTTTTTGGGTTTCCATCATCAAATATCCGGTAATCAAAAAAACTAGTCCCACGAAAATCATACTGCCTGTAGGAAATCCTGGGATAAAAGCCATAAAGAAAAGAATAGTCCCAACTATTAATACAACTTTATAATCTCTAATAAGCTGTTTAATAACACCTTCTGCAAAGTTGGTTTCATCTTTTGTAGCACGGGTAATTATAATACCTGTAGCAGTTGAAACCATAAGAGCTGGAATCTGTCCAACAAGTCCGTCACCGACCGTAAGAATCGTATATGTTGAAGCGGCGGTTGCCAAATCCATTCCCTGCTGAAACACACCTATCATAAATCCGGCAATGATATTAACCAATGTAATAATAATTCCGGCAATTGCGTCCCCTTTTACAAATTTACTGGCCCCATCCATAGCCCCGTAAAAATTGGCTTCTTGGATAAGTTCAGCTCTTCTTCTTTTGGCTTCCGCTTCATCAATAAGGCCCGCATTTAAATCCGCATCAATCGCCATCTGTTTACCCGGCATCGCATCAAGTGTGAATCTTGCAGCAACTTCCGCAACTCTTGTTGATCCTTGGGTAATAACCATAAAGTTAATAATCACCAATATAATAAATACGATTATCCCTATTACGTAATTTCCACCGACTACAAAATTACCAAATGCGGTAATAATCTGTGATACTGCATCAGGCCCTTCATAACCTTTACTTAAAATCATCCTTGTAGTAGCTACGTTTAATGAAAGTCTGTATAACGTCACAATAAGAATAATGGTTGGAAAAGTAGTAAAGTCAGTAGGTTTTGGAATATATAAACTTAAAAGAAGTATTAAAACCCCAACAGATAAAGAAATTGTTAAGAAAAAATCAAGTATTCCGCTAGGTAATGGAACAATAATGATAAGGAGTATCGCAAAAACAAATGCAACTACCCCTAAATCGGTAACTTCGCTAAATATTTTTAAAGAATTTTTGACTTTATTTACCAGATTTCATCCTTATTACGTCTTCTAATGTATAGTTTTGAACAATTTTTAAAAATTCATCTTCCAAAAATGCAAAAAATGGTCTTATAGAACAAATACTCGCCCTATTTCTCATACAATCATCTGGATCACTTGAGCAATAAAAAACAAGTGAATTTTTATCTTCCATTACCCTAAAAATATCTATTATTTTAATCTCTTTTGGTTCTTTTGAAAGTATAAATCCACCATGGATACCTTTAAACGATTTTACGAAACCTTTCCTCGAAAGAGTTTGTAATAATTTTGCTAAAAAAGGTTTAGGAAGTTCGGTTATTTCTGCTAAATGTGTAACATCTACAGGTTTATCAAATTTTGAAAGTTCAACTAAAGCGTGTAATGTATAAGCGGTTGATTTTGTAAACAGCAACTTAAATCCTTTTTGTAAAATTATACACAAATTATCCTTTTTATTTAAAAGAAATTGTAAATTTTGCTCCGTTTTTTATATTTGTTGCTTCAAGTTTGCCATTAAAATATTTATCAATAATAGTTTTTGACATATAAAGCCCTATTCCGCTTCCCTTTGTATCTTTTGTTGTAAAATACGGCTCAAAAATTTTATAAATAATTTTTTCATCTATCCCACCCCCATTATCTGTTATAGAAATTTTTTTATTTTTTGAATCAATATTTATAATAATTTTGCCATTTTTTATTTTATTTTCTTCTATTGCATCTTTGGCATTAGAAATTAAATTTAGAAGAACTTGTTGAAACTGCGTTTTACTTCCATATACATCAAAATCATCTCCTCTAATTTCAACCTCAATTTTTTTTGCTTTTAATTGTGCGCCTATTAATTTTAATGTGTCTTTTAAAGCATCTTTTACTTTGAATGTAGTTTTACTATTATCATCTCTAAAAAAGTTTCTAAAATCATCGATAGTGGAGCTCATAAAAAATATTGTTTCCATATTTTTTTCCACAAATTTTTCAAGTGTTTCTTCATCACATCCATGCTCTTCTACATATTCGGGAAGCAGTTGAATGTTAATTGCTAAAGTATTTAAAGGTTGACGCCACTGATGAGCAATAGCACCAATCATTTCACCCATTGCAGCAAGTCTTGTCTGATGTGCCAATAACTGATCTTTTTTTGATATTTCTTCCACCGCTTTTTTTACCCTATCTTCCAAAGACTGATTTAACTCTTTTATTTTCTGGTTATAATTTTTAAGTTCTCTATTTTTAAAGGCTAAAACCACCAAAAAAACTAAAATTACTGCTACAACAGCACTTAAAGATACTATCCATTCTTTATATAATTCCCAGAAAGTTGTAGGTTTATTTACATAAATTGCATTTTTATATCCTAATTCATATGCATCTATTCCAAATTTTTCTAAATTTTTAACATTAAGATACATTTTATTTGCTTTTTCAAATGTATATGGAATTTTTTCTACCGGTATTCCTTTTAAATATTTTAAAACTTTTTTACCAACCTCTTCACCTTGAGAAAGAGCATCTGTAACTTTCCCACCAACAATATTGGTTTTTGGTATATTTACTAAAATATCTGTATGAACTATCATAGGATTATTATAAATATTTGAAATCATTTGAGTTGCAATAATATAATTAACATGTTTGTTATTCAAATAATAGCTTGAAGGGGTTAAAAGCATCATAACTGAATTTTTTTTAAAATCTTTTAATTTGGTTAATACTTCATTTAAGTCTTTTTTATTTATTACAATGAACTTAATATCTTTTATATTTTTAAAAGCATCCAAATACTGCTTTACGACAAGCGATCCTGAAGTGGAAGCATCAGATACTATATATACATATTTAAGATTGTTTTTTATTTTTTTTGCAAATTTCAGGTTTTCCATTGGTTCTTTTTTTTCAAAAACGCCTGTGTAGATTTTTTTATCAAGTTTATTGGCAAGTGATAAATTATTAACACCGCAAAAAAACACTTTAGCATTTTTAAAAAGCGGATAATTTTTATATTTTCTAACGAAATTTAACGCGTTGTCATCTGTTGTAATTATTACATCAAACTTAATATCTTTATATTTATTTTTTAAATAATAATAATAATTATACATCCTCATTGGTGTGGGTCTGAAAATTTTAGTATCCATAAACTCAATATATTTTTTTAGATTTTTGTTATCCTGCAAAACATTTAAAATACCTTCAAGTTCACCTTTGGTCCATGCAAGCTGTATTGAATAAGAATTTAAAATTAAAATATTTTTGGCAAATAATGAAATATGCAATAACAATATAAATAAAATGACTCTTAGTCTCATTTAAACCCTTTGAATTAAAGTTAGCGTATAATTATATATAAATTTGCTTTTTTTTCTAAAAAGAGATATACTTTCATTTCAATTCAATGAAAATTGAAAATTTACCAATCAGGAGGCTGACATGGCTTTGGATTCGGCGAAAAAAAGAGAAATTATCGCTAAATTCGGAAATGATGAAAAAGATACTGGAAGTCCGGCGGTTCAAATCGCGCTTTTGACTGAAAGAATCAATGAAATCAACGAACATTTACAAAAACACAAACACGACCATTCAAGCAGACTTGGTCTGTTAAAACTTGTAGGTCAAAGAAAAAGACTTATGAGATACCTAAAAAGAAAAGATCACGACAAATATCTTGAAGTGATTACAGCATTAAACTTAAGAGACAGAGTTTAATCTCTTTCTCTTTTTACTTTTAATTATAGGTGTCTGGCACTATAATTTATA
The DNA here is from genome assembly GCF_054656815.1 of Nautilia lithotrophica. NCBI lineage: Bacteria > Pseudomonadati > Campylobacterota > Epsilonproteobacteria > Nautiliales > Nautiliaceae > Nautilia > Nautilia lithotrophica. The sequence goes on along the minus strand of NZ_BAAHXN010000001.1, from coordinate 160,332 downwards.
TTATTCTTTTTTATTTATTTTTTATGTAAATAATTTGTCTATAAATTACTTGTTAAGAGCTTTTTTTTCTAATTTATCTAATTCATCTTTAAATGTTATGTTTTTTGGCAAAATTGATCCATGAAAATAATCAAACATTTTTTTATTTCTGTTTTTATGATTTAATACTTTTTCAAAAAAATTTATTGATTTTTCTTTATCCTGTGCTACTACAAATTTATCGTTATACATCATAAGTGCACTTAATAAATCTGAAGAATTTGATTTTGGATTTGAGGCAATATCGATTAAATCATCTAAGGTTAATTCTTTTTTTTGTTTTTTAGAATCTTTTTTTGTTTTTTTTGATTTTTTAGCAAAATAAAATATTAATAGTAAGCATATAATTGTGATTAATAAAAGATAAATTACAAATGTCAGTGGTGAATCAGGAGAAAAATCCCATATCTCATCACTCAAAAAAGAGAAAAACGAGAGTATTTTTTCTCTCAATTATTTAAGTCTTTCAAGAACTGATTTTTCGTGTGCCGTAAGCCCTTCGGTATGAGCTAAAATTGCGCATTCTTCTCCCATTTCTTTAATGGCTTCCCTGCTGAATGAAATAATTGATGATTTTTTCATAAATATTTCAACGTTTAAAGGTGAATAAAATTTTGCAGTCCCGCCTGTCGGAAGCGTATGATTAGGTCCCGCAATATAATCCCCTATAGGTTCTGGTGTATTTTCACCTAGGAATATTGCTCCCGCATGTTTTATTTTAGGCAAAAGGTCAAACGGATTTGAGGTTACTATCTCAAGATGTTCAGGGGCAATTTCATTCATAAGTTCAATTGCCTCATCTATTGAACCGGCAACAATAATTGCACCTCTTTCTTCAATCGATTTTTTGGCAATCTCTTTTCTTTCAAGCTCTTCTAAAAATCTGTAAACCTCTTCTTTTGTTTTAACTGCAAGCTCTTCACAATCCGTAATCATAATAGAACTCGCCATTTCGTCATGCTCTGCTTGAGAGAGCAGATCAATAGCCATATAATTTGGTTTTGCCGTATTGTCTGCGATTATTCCTATTTCACTTGGACCTGCAATCATATCTATGTTAACTTCTCCGTAAACTAGTTTTTTTGCTGTTGCTACGAATATGTTTCCGGGTCCGGTTATAACATCAACTTTCGGAATGCTTTCAGTCCCGTAAGCCATAGCGGCAATAGCGCTTGCACCCCCTACTTTAAATGTTTTTGGCATACCGCAGATGTAAAGTGCCGCAAGCAAAAGTTCGTTTGGTTTGTTCTCAATTACAGGCGTTGTTACAACTATTTCTTTTACACCGGCAACAATAGCTGGAATTACATTCATTAAAAGCGAGCTCGGATAAAAAGCTTTACCTCCCGGCACATAAACGCCGGCACTTTCTACAGCGGTAACTTTCTGACCTAAAATCGTCCCATTTTCTTCAAATGTCAGCCAGGTTTTCGGAAGCTGTTTTTCATGATACGCTTTTATTCTGTCAAATGCCAAATGAAGTGCGTTTTTTAGTTTTTCATCAAGGTTTTCATACGCTTTTTTCATATCCTCTTTTGAAATTTCCAAATCATTATTAGTTTTTGGTTCCCATCTGTCAAATTTTGATATATGTCTGAAAAGTGCTTCGTTTCCTTCGTTTTTTACCTCATTAATTATGTTTTTTACAATGCCTTCAACATTTTCGATATCCATTTTCCCACGCGAAAGTATTTCATTGAATTCTTTTTGAAAATCGGAAGAAGAGGTTTTTATTATTTTCATAACTTCCCTTTTTTTAAGAAATTGTATCAAAATTACTGCATAAATGTTAAAATTCGAAAAAAGGAAATTGATGCAGTTCAGTTTAATAGGTTTTAGTTTCGTATTGGTGTTAATTCCTCTTATAATATCTTATAAATACAAAATAGGAATAGAAAAAGAGCTTTTTTTCAATTCCATCAGGGCTTTTTTACAATTAACCGCCCTTGGATTTGTTCTTGGATTTATTTTTAAAATCGAAAATCCTCTATTTTACATACCAATAGTTTTACTTATGCTTTTATATTCCGCGTATATCGCACAAAAAAGAAGTGAATTCAGTTTTAAAGCGGCTTTTTATTCACTTGCATTAAGCACTACTATTATTCTTACAACCCTTATAATGTTAAAAATAATATCATTAAAACCTAACGAATTTATTCCAATAGCCGGAATGATTATCGGAAACTCTTTAAACACATACACACTTACCATTGAAAGAATAAGGCGCGAACTCGAACTTCAAAAAGAACTTATTGAAGCGTTTGTAGCAATTGGTGCTGGTATTAAAGAAGCGTTTAAAATTATGCAGCGTCAAGCTATAAAAGCTGCGTTAATTCCCGTAAACAATATGCTTCAGACTATCGGTGTGGTTGCAATTCCAGGCATTACCACGGGAATGCTTTTAGCAGGTGCCGATCCGTTAGAAGCGGTAAGTTATCAAATTGTCATTATTTATATGCTGGTAAGTATAAATCTATTCAGTGCGCTTTTTGGAAGTTATTTTTTCATACGCCAAAAAATCAGATGATTTTTGGCGATTAGTCTATATTATACACGTTTTTAATATGCAGTGCTTCATCAAATTCATATACTCTCGGTATTCCTGTAGCGATTTCAAATTTCGGAATATCCTCATCACTTATGCCGTCAAGCTCTTTTACCATTCCTCTTATTGTATTTCCATGAGCCGTAATAAGCACGTCTTTTCCTTCTACAAGTAAAGGTGCCACTCTTTCATGAAAAGCGGCCATAGCTCTTATCTGATTGTCTTTTAAACTTTCGGTGTTTGGCAGAAGTTCAGCCGGAAAGTTTTTATAGTGAGGATCAAATCTCGGATGTCTCGGATCGTCTTCGCTTAATGGCGGAGGCGGAACATCATAGCTTCTTCTGTAAAGAAGAAATTTTTCTTCCCCTACTTCAGCTTTTACTTCATCTTTATTAAGCCCAGTAAGAGCCCCATAGTGTCTTTCGTTAAATCTCCAGTCTTTAAGATGGTCTATAAATAATAAATCAAGCTCTTCAAGGATTATAATTCCTGTTTTAATAGCTCTTTTAAGGTATGAAGAAAAACATATATCAAAGCTAAACCCGGCTTCTTTTAATTTTTGTCCCGCTTTTTTAGCTTCTTTTATTCCTTCCGGTGCCAAATCGACATCTACCCATCCTGTAAATCTGTTTTGCTTATTCCATTCGCTTTTTCCGTGTCTTACTAATACAAGTTTTGCCATTTCAATCCTTTATGATGAATTAATTATGAAATTTTATCAAATTTTTCAAATTCGCCCTATTTTTCCATTCGGCCAGTTTGATAAGTGCCAGGTTTATATCAAACTCTTTATTAATCATAGGAAAAATAACCTCCCCGTCTATCGCAATAAAAAACATATCGCTAAACTCTTTTTTGTCTTTTCTTTGGATTATTAAATATGTAAGTTCATTATCGATTGTTCTTGGTATGTTTTTGTTTATACACACGCCTATCTGCTCTCTCATAAACGTATTTAAAGATTTCATATAATTTAGCACTAAATCTTCCCAACTAAGCTCTTCACCTAACGAATTGAAAAATTTAATATTTTCATCATTTAATTTTCCATTTTCCATTTTCCATTGTCCATTTACAAAAACTCCCACATCATATTCTGAAAGTTTTTGTTTAAACTTTTCAAAATCCTCTTCGATATCGGCTGAATAAAACGGGTAATTTGATAAAATTTTAAAAGATATATCGGGACGCAGATATTTTTTATACATCAACAACCTTTTTAAGGAGAATTATGCCAAAAATTTTAATTACAAACGATGATTCTTTCGAAGCAAAAGGGCTTGAGGTTTTAATTGAAGCCGTTAAAGATTTGGGAGAAGTTTATGTAGTAGCCCCGGCACACCATAAAAGCGCATGTTCCCATTCTCTTACAATTACTAAACCCTTGCGCTTTATTGAAATAGACAAAAATTTTTATAAACTCGACGACGGAACTCCGGCTGATTGTGTGTATCTATCAATGGATAAACTTTTTAAAAACGACAAACCGGACATAGTGCTCAGCGGTATTAACCACGGGGCAAATATGGGTGAAGATGTAAACTATTCCGGAACGGCAGCCGGTGCGTTTGAAGGCGCAATTCACGGAATTCCTTCAATTGCCTTTTCACAGGTGCTAAAAAGCTACGACACACCACCAAGCGAAGTAAACTGGGATAATGCCAAAAAAGTTGTAAACGACATTACCGATAAAGTTTTAAAAGGTAAAATTAAAATCCCCCACAGACAGATTTTAAACATTAACATTCCGAATACAAAAGAGATAAAAGGTTATAAAGTAACAAAGCTCGGTTACAGATTATACGGATTTGACGCACACAGGCATTTAAATCCGAGAGGCGAAGAATATTACTGGATAGGACTGCATCCTTTAAAATTCAAAGAAGAAAAAACGAGCGATTTCAACGCAATAAAAAACGGATATGTGTCAATCACGCCTTTAAAACTGGACATTACTGCGTATGAAACAATAAATGACTTACAAACGGATATTAATGGATAAAAAACTGCATTCGTTTTTAACCGCACTCGGAATGGATTTAAAAACAACCTTAACAAATCCCGCACCCGGTGTATATCTGGCAAAACTTACGGATTTTAAAACCTCTTTTATGAGCTTTGGTAAAGGTGAAACCGAACAAGAAGCCCTGATAAGTGCATACGGGGAAATGTGTGAAAGGATAATAAACAGAAACTTTTTTGAAGAATATTACATAAACAACTTATATCCAAATATGAAAACAGGAGATTTTTTAAATGAAGAGCTGAAACTTTTTTATAAGATAGATGAAATGGAGCCTTATGACTTAATCGATTTTAATTCCGACAGATTTGAAATACTTTCGATTCCTTTTTTGGAAAAATCAAGCGCAAAAAAAGTATTTTTTCCCATAAATCTTTTACAAAACCTTTATGCAAGCAACGGAATGGCCTTTCATTACGATTTAAACGAAGCCTATTACAATGCCAAAACTGAGATAATCGAAAGATATGTAAAATTCGACGTAATTCGTTACGGACTTCCTCTTCCCAAAATAAAACACCCCCTAAACTCTTCCAATATACAGATATACGACGCCACATTAAACGGAAAATATCCGGTTATGGCCGCAAGTTTTATTGAAAACGATGAAATCATCCTCTCTTTCGGATGTGATTTAAACAGAGAAAAAGCGATTAAAAAAGCGTATCTTGAACTTTGGCAAAGTGAAATGAGAGAAAGAGGGAGGTTTAACGAAAATATAGAAGAAGTCAAAAATTCATTTAATCTTTACAGACATTTTGTAAATTTAAGCGGTGATGTTCATACCAATTTCCTAAAAGCCCCTCTTTTTAAAGAAGCGAAGTGGGATTTTGAAGATTTGGATGTTTTTTCAAAAGAAGAATACATAAAAGTATATGAAGCAAATCCATTTGTTGCCATTCAGGTTATCATTCCGGGTATCAGTGAAGTGTATCCGATTGAAGATATGATTTATAATAACATTAATCAGGGGAAACTATATTACAGGGATAAAATACTAAATTATGAAAACTACCAAAAAGATGAAATATACGAAATAATAGACGAACTTAAATACTCTTTTGCAACGGAAATCGGCGCTTTAATAGGTGTAAAGTTTGAAACACCGGTATTTGCAGATGATTTTGAATATTATTACAAAAACAATATAAAACCGAAATTTTCAAAAACATATTTAAATATTTTAAATCTCGCAAGGAAGCTTAATGAGATATGACAGATGCAGGAAACTTTTTTCTAAATTCGATCATTTGAAAGATTTAAGGGTTTTAATATGCGGTGTAGGAGGTGTTGGGGGTTATGCACTTGAGTGTCTATACCGCTCGGGGGTAAAAAACATAACCATTGTGGATTTTGACATATTTGATATTACAAACCAAAACAGACAAATCGGAAGCGAACATATTGGTGAAAAAAAAGTTGAAGTCCTCTCAAGACTTTACCCTGGAATCATACCGATTGATTTAAAACTATCGCCTGAAAACATTAAAAGTCTGAATTTAAAAGAGTATGACATTGTAATAGACGCAATTGACGATCTGAACACAAAAATAGAATTAATAAAAGCGGCTTATCCGAAAATAATTTCATCAATGGGTGCTGCAAAAAGAATAGACCCGACAAAAATAAGAATAGATAGTATCTGGAAAACAAACACCGACCCTCTTGCAAAAAAAGTCCGCGACAGACTCAAAAAAGATAATTTTCAAGGCGATTTCAAAGTCGTATATTCAATAGAAAAACCTATTAAGTGTGATATGGGAAGTTTTGTAGGAGTTACGGGTGCATTCGGATTCGCTTTATGCAGTGAAGTATTAAAAGATTTCGTATAACCCGAAAAAGGGTTATACTAAAAATCCTGTATCTCTCATATCAAGATAAGCTTTCATTCCTACATCAGTCCATTTTCTTGTAGTCGGGAAGAATTTTTGAATTGATTCATATACCCTTGCGAAATCTTTGTTTTTGTTTGCATTTTCTTCAAGGATTTTTTTGATAGCTCTTTTTGCGGCTTCGTTTACATCATCAGGGAACTGACCTAAATGAACGCCGTATTTTCCTTCCATGATTTTTTTAAGCGCTACGCCGTTTTCGTATTGGAACTGTGCAAGCATTCTTGCATTCATTTCGTTTGCCGCAGCTTCAAGGATTGCCTGTTGTTCTTTTGAAAGTCTTTCGAATTTTTTCTTATTAAATGTAAGTTCTAAGTTAGTTCCAGGTTCATGCCATCCTGAATAGTAGTATTTAGCGACTTTATAGAATCCCATCTTAGTATCAAGAGCAGGTCCTACCCATTCAGTAGCGTCAATTACACCTCTCTCAAGCGCTGTATATAACTCTCCTCCAGGAATATTTACAGGTTTTACACCAAGTGCGGCCATTACTTCCCCACCAAGTCCCGGAATTCTCATTTTTAAACCTTTAAGATCAGCTAAAGACTTGATAGGTTTTCTAAACCATCCACCCATTTGGTTTCCGGTATTTCCGCCTTTAAACGGCACAAGGTTGTATTTAGCATATAATTCTCTCCAAATATCCATTCCACCGCCAAAATCAAACCATGCCATCATTTCATCGGCAACCATACCAAACGGATATGCCGTAAACAGACTGAATGCCGGGTTTTTACCTTTCCAGTAATATGGTCCTGAATGGAATCCGTCAATTAATCCTTTTGAACATGCATCAAATACGCCAAGTGCAGGAACAAGTTCATTTGCACCATATACTTTTATTTTTAAGCTACCGCCGCTTAATTCATTAACTCTTTTTGCATACCATAAAATTCCTTCACCCATAATAGGTAATGTTTTAGGCCATGATAAACAGATTTTTAACGTTTTAGTGCTTTTTGCGTAAAGATTTGTCGTAAAAGTAGTTGCAGCTACAGCCCCAACCCCTGCTGTTTTTAGAAATTTTCTTCTATCCATTTAATCTCCTTTGTTAATTTTTGACGTTTCATTTTAGCATAATTAGATTTAAATTTAACATTTTTATAATTTAAAATTATAAAAAAGAGAAAAAAAGAAATAAATTAGTAGAATATTGCTATAACTGCATAGCTTAAGAAAAGCATTAAATGTGAAAGTCCTTCTAAGTAATTTGTTTCCCCGTCTTCTGTTGTTTTCCAGACAAGTAAAATTGTTAGGATCAAAGCACCTACCTGAAGAGGTGTAAAATCAAGCGTCAAATCAACACCGACAAGAAGAGATAAAAATATAAGTGAAGGCACCGTTAAAAGAATACTTACAGTGCTTGCACCCATTGCAATATTTACAACACGCTGCATTTCATCATTTTTAGCAGCCCTAATAGCCGTGAAAAGTTCGGGCGCCACGGTTACAAATGCTATTAATATCCCTACAAATCCGGCGGTAAGACCGAAACTTTGAAAAACATTCACCCCGTCATTAGCAAAAATTTCTGAAAGAACACCTATCAATACAAGTAAAAACACTAAAAAACCTATGTTAAAAACGTTTGATTTTTTATCAAAATAATAATCCTCATCCTCTTCGTCATCTCTTTTGTATTTTTTAACCCTGCTTCTTTTTTTAAATTTGAAAAAATGCACGTGTGTATCGGTTTGAAACCTGAAAATAAAGAAATAATAAATTGCAAGAAGCGTTGCAATAATCAAACTTGCATTAAACAACGAATCATGATCAGAGTGTATAGAAATAGTAGTAGGCACAAGAAGCATTGCAGCTGCAACAAATAATATCGTTGTATAACTTGCGGATGTGTCTTCATTATGAACCTGTTCTTTAAAACTAAGCCCACCTACAAATACCGCAATTCCAAGCAGTGCGTTTAAATCCACAATAACGGTCGCTATAATACCATTTTTAACCGTTTCGACAACTTCCGGATGGGTTTTTGCTTCCAAAACAACCATAAAAAGTATCAAAATTTCAACTAACACGGCGCTGAATGTAAGAATCAAACTACCAAACGGCTCACCGAACCTTTCGGCAAGTATTTCGGCAATTTCACTGATTGTAACAGCCAAAGCACCGATACCTATTGCGGCAAATAGCGTTGCTAATACACTGAATCCTTGAAGATGAAAAATTACAGCAAGCGGAAGCGCAGAAAAACCTACAAAAATATCCCAATATTCTTTAAAAATATGCTTGGGTTCGTCCAAATTAACTCCTTAAAAAATGATTAGCTTTTTTTACTAAATAAACATCGCCGTATTGTTTAAAAAAACCAAAGGCGGATTTTAAAGCAATGATTTTATCAAATTCTCCGAGAAAAATCTCTATTTTAACATTCTTAAGGGCGTCTATTTTTTCCCAGTCAAAAGTAAAAAGAGCATATAAATCATTTTCATTGCATTCGCAAATATAATTTTCATTAAAAAATCCTGCTTTTTTCATGAAATTTTCTATATATTTATATTTGTTTAATTTAAAGGCGTTTATATTCAAATCGATAATTTTTTGTGGATAATTAAAAAATGCCGGAGAGAGAAGCTGAAGTTTATCCACTCTTTCATTGCATGATAAAACATAATCAAGTGCTTTTTGTGCGCCGTAACTAAAACCTGCTACAACAAATTCACCTTCTTCCAAATATTCTTTAAAAAGGTCTTTTTCGTTTTTTAAACAAAACCCGCTAAAATATTTCATTTTTCAGTTTTTCAAAGTCTTCTTTGTGTATCACTTCTTTTTCCAAAAGTATATGATATACAGCCTCTATCATCTTCTGATTCGATGCATAAAGAACTTTAACCTCACTTAAAGCTTCATTTAAAATATTGGCTATTTCGCTCTCATCCGATACAATGCTCTCACCCATTGCATAATCTTTTACCATTTTTACGGCAAGTTCCCTTGCCTTTTTTAAATCCAAATGAGCGTTTGAATATTTTTCGTTAAATCTGTCCTCAACCCCGACACGCCCGGCAAGATACACTTGAATTTTATTCATCATCTCCGTTTTTGAAACAATTTCTTTATCTTCTTCTTTAAAATCGTCTTTTACAAGTGAAATTCTTTCAAAATCAACACTCAGCCATTCGGCGATGACGGCTTTACATGCCTGATAATAACTTAAAATCTCTTTTTCTTTGGGATTGTATGTCTGAAGTCTTTTTTTACCTACAAGCACTTTGTCTTTAACGGCGTAAAAGTCGTCTTCTTCCACAAAATGTTTCCCTTTTTTAAGTGCGTAAATACTCGCTTCGTTTACAAGGCTTGCAAGTGCCGCACCGCTGAATCCTACCGTCATTTTTGCAATATTTTCGAGATTTCCTTTAAAAGGTTTGTTTTTAAGATGCACTTTTAATATTTCTATTCTGTCTTTAAGTCCCGGAAGTTCGACATATATTCTACGATCAAACCTTCCGGGTCTAAGAAGCGCTTCATCCAAAAGTTCCACTTTGTTTGTGGCACCTATTACAATAACGCCGCTGCTGCCTTCAAATCCGTCCATTTCCGTGAGCAGCTGATTAAGCGTGGCTTCCCTTTCATCGTTTCTCAAGTTTCCTCTGCTCTTTCCGATTGCGTCTATTTCGTCTATAAATATAATGCTCGGTGCTGTGGCTTTTGCTTTTGTAAAAAGATCTCTTACCCTTTTTGCCCCTACACCCACATACATCTGCACAAAGCTGCTGCCGCTTTGATAAAAAAACGGAACCCCGGCTTCACCGGCAAGCGCTTTTGCTATAAGCGTTTTTCCAACACCCGGAGGCCCCACTAAAAGAACGCCTTTTGGAAGTTCTATTCCAAAAGCCCTGTATTTGTCAGGATTTTTTAAAAAATCTACTATTTCTATCAGTTCTTCTTTTACTTCGCTTATACCAGCCACATCATCAAACGTAACATTAGAAGTGGTCGGTTTTATAATAAAATCCTTTTCAATCCCTGTATCCATCTGAACCTGCACCTGCTGAGGAGGCTGCTGTGCATTCGGAACCGCCCTTCTTAAAAGAACTATTAACAATATAAAAAAACCAAAAACAATTATTACGGCCACTATCTGATTTATAAGCGTTTTTGCATCAAGTCCGTCTCCTTTTAATGACGCAAAAAGTAAAAGTGCAATTAAAATTCCCGTAAGCACGGAAACGATCAGTGTGTTTTTATTGGATTTTTGCATAATTTACATCCTTTATTTCATATTCGTTTATTTTCATCCAAGCCCCTTTAATGTTTTTTTCGGATTTTATGAGCATTTTATTGTAATATTCATCATAACCTTCATAAAAGCCGTTTTTGAAATTTTCTATATGAACTGATAATGGAACTCTGTTTTTTATTCTGAAATTATAATTATTATTTTTCACAATTTCTTCTAAAATTTTAGCACGTTTTTTGGCGATATCTCCTCTTACATCCTGTTTGAGCGTTGCGGAATGGGTCCCGCTTCTTGGGGTGAATCTAAATACATGTATATGAGTTAGAGGATATTTTTTAAAATTTTCAAGGGCTTCTTGCCATATTTCTTCACTCTCTCCGGGATGTCCCACTATGAAATCGGTCCCCAAAGCCAAACCTTTCTCAGCCAGTTTTTCAAAAAGATTCAGTGTCTGTTTTACCCTGTTTCGCCTTTTCATAATTCTAAGCATATTGTCACTGGTATGCTGCAGGGCTATATGAAGATGTTTTTCAAGTATTCCGTCTTGGGTAAGTTCTATTAACCTTTCATCAAGCTGACTGGGTTCTAAACTCCCAAGCCTTATTCTTTTTACACCCCTTATTTTTGAAATTTTTTCAATAAGTTCCGACAATGACGTATTGGTGTCTTTGCCGTAACTTCCCATGTTTATACCCGTTAAAACAAACTCGCTGATTCCGTTTTGGGAGAGTGTTTTAATCTGATCTAAAATAATATTTTCCGGAAGGGATCTTGAATATCCCCTGACACTCGGAATAATGCAGTATGCACATTCAAAATCACAGCCTTCCTGAATCTTTACAAATGCTTTAGTTTTTGAATACTCAGTAATAATTTTTTTATTGACAAAATCAAAATTTCCAAGTTTAACGCCCTCAAAATTTAAAAACTTATCAACCTCCTCTTTGTATTTATGCCCGAGAACCGATTTAACCTTTCCCTCTTTAAAAAGCTCTTCTCCTTGTGTATATGCAGCACAACCTGTTAACATAATATTTTTACTTTGCCATTTGTTTATATATTGCCTTAAATCCCTGTCGGCAAAATTCGTAACCGTGCAGGAATTTACGATTATAATATCAGCTTCCTGTTCACCTGAGACTATTTCGTTTTTTAAAATATTTCTCATAATTTCACTATCATACAAATTGCTTCTGCATCCGAATGTTTTAATAAAAACTTTCAATCATTTCCTTTTGAATATTTTTGTAAACATATCATAACAAAAACTGCTCATTTCACATTTGAGTCTTTTTCTTCTTAATATATAATAAAAAATAGGAAGATAAAAGAGATTGAGTATCGTTCCCCATGCAAGACCAAACCCAAGAGCAATTGCAAGCGGCTGAAGTATCGCCGACTGACCGCTTGGGAAAAACATTAGCGTTAAAAGTCCAAAGAATGTTGTAATTGAAGTTAATAAAACAGGTCTTAGTCTGTGAGAAGCATAAACCAATACCTCATCCACACTTTTAGCCTTTTTAATAAAATCTATCATAACGATCCCGTCATTTACAACCACCCCGGCAAGTCCCACAATACCTATCATTCCAAGCATTGTCATATTCATATCCATTATCATATTTCCGATTATCACACCCAAAAATGACAGCGGAATAACGGAAATAATTACAAAAGGAAGCACGGCGGAATTAAACATAAGCACAAGTATTAAAAATATTAAAAGCACCGCTACCACGAGAGCTTCTTTTAAATCCTTAATAAATTCTTTACTTGTTTTTGCCGCACCGCCTATTATAACTATTAAACCTTCTTTTTTAAATTTTTTTAATAAAGGATTGACTTTTTGATAAAAATCAGCGGTTGTTATTATTTTTTTATTTAGGGTGGCATATACGGTTTTGGCGGCAATTCCGTCATATTTATGTATTTTTTTAAAGGCTTTTGTAATTATAAAATCACATATTTTGTCAAGTTCGATATACTGGTCTGTCCCAGGAATTGTAACCCTGAAAGTTTTAAGCTCTTCAAATGAATCTTTGTTTTTATCTTTGAGTATTATTTTTACTATTCCGTCTTTGTCAAATGTTTTATCAAATTCAGCTTCTGCAAAAAAACCTCTAAGTTCGTTAAAAAGCCCTACCTGGGTAAATCCGAGTTTTTGCCCGTATGGGTTTATTTTGAGTTTAAGCTCATCCGCTCCAAGTTCCGCATCATCATAAATATTGTAAACGCCTTTTATTTTTTTCATCTCTTTTTCTAAAGTTTTAATAGCCTCTATTATTTTTTTCTGCGATTTTCCACCAAGGCTTATTACAATATCACTTTTAACCACACCCGCTTGCGGAACTATTACGTTCAGTTCCACCATTCCTGGTATTTTTATATGTGAAAAATCCTTTTTTAACATCGATGCTAACTGCTGGGCGGTGTGTGTTCTTATCTGGTTTTCAACTTTTATTGGCTGAAATATAGGTGCTATGTATTTATTGTAGAAATCTGTCGGTTTTTTGTCGTTTAAATCCACAAATATATGAAAATAATTCTCACCCGTATTCGCTTCGCCTTTGTTGTTCATCTGCATTCCTACAACGGTCGTAAATCCTTCTACATCCCTTCCGACATATTTTTTCAAATCCGCCTCTATTTTTTTAATCGCATCGGCAGTCTGGGTAATAGTAAAATTACTTTCAAATTTTCCGTTTACATATATCTGACTCGCATCAAAATCAGGAAACAGCTGAAATTTTGAATGCTTCATACCTATTCCTATAAGAATAGGAATAACAACTAAAAAGAAAACCAAAGCCAAATATCTAAACTTAAAGAAAAACGTAAGTATTTTTTTATACAAGGATGAAAATTTTTCCCAAAACCTCTCTTTTGAACTTTCCTGGGGTTTTAAGATCTCTTTTGAATGAAGCGGTAAAAACACAAATGCTTCAAAAAGAGAACTTAATATAAGAATTGTAATCATAACAGGCAGAATTTTTATAAAAACACCTATTTCGCCTTTTATCAAAAGCATAGGCAAAAATGCGAGCACCGTAGTCATAGCAGCCGCCACCACCGGCCAAAAAACTTCGGTAGTTCCGTCAATAGCGGCCTGGGTTTTACTTTTGCCCATCTGCATATGGCGGTATATGTTCTCACCAACAACAATCGCTTCATCAACTATCATTCCAAGGGCAATAAGAGCCCCCAACATTGAAAGAAGATTGAGTGAAAAGTTGTAATAATCAAGGGCAATCATTGCAATCGCAAAGGAAGTCGGAATCCCCAAAGTAACCACTAAAGAAATTCTCCAGTTCAAGAATACCCACATTACGAAAAACACCAAAATCAGTCCGAAAACAATATTACTAACGACGGTATTAAATCTGTTTCTTACCCATTTACTCGTATCTGTTGAAATACCAAATGTAATTTCAGGATGCTTTTTATGGTAGTTTTTAAGAATTTCTCTTATTTTTTTACTGATAGCTATAGCATCACCGCTTTCACCTTTTCGAACGTCAATGGTAATATTAGGAATTCCGTTGTATTTTCCGATCTGGGTCGGGGTTGCGTATTCTTTTTTTATTTGGGCGATATCTTTTAATCTTATTTTTTTGTTTCCGATTTGTATTATCATATTTTTGAAATCGTCCACGTCTTTTGAATACATTGATATAAAATAATGTGTAGTTCCTTCAATTTTACCGACAGGAAAAATGGTAGATACCTGAGAAAGGACATTAACAAGCTGTGATTTATTTATTCCAAGTGCTTCAATTTTTTTATTATTAAGTTCAAAATAGATATTTTTATCGCTATCGCCCCTTATATCTATTCTTGTTAAATCCTTGATTTGAGAGAGTATTTTTTTTATATTATCCGCATGTGTTAACAGCTGGTCTTTATTTAATACATCACTTGCAACAGATATAAACATTAAAGGAAAGGCTTTTTTTGCTATTGTAACACTTGGTTCGTTCATATCGCTTGGAAGGTCTTTTTTTAAATTTGAAGTAATAGTTTTAAATTCACTTAAAAGTTCAAGTTTATTTGAATTGGGTTTAAGGTTTACGGTTATGGTAAAACTTCCGTTTCTTATTACGCTTTCAATGGATGAAACTTCCTGATACGATTTCAGGTCGTCTTCTATTTGAGTAACGGCCATTTTATCCAAAGTATTCGGACTGGCACCAGGATACGCCCCCTGAATTAAAATCTTATCAAGCGTCGCGGGTGGAAAAAGCTCTTTTGCAACGTTTTTATATGCTATAACCGCGGAAATTATAACAATAATAAAAAGTGTATGTGTAAATACGGCATTTTTAATGAAAAACTCTATAAATCTTTTCATATACCCTCTTTTTTAGGGAATTGTAGCAAATTTTGGTTAAATAGCAGTGAAGTTAAAAAGTCAGTTTTTCCATTCTGTTTTTAAATTTAATTTTTTCAATTTTGGAAGCAAGAAGTGAATTTTCAGCTTTTAGGGAATAGTATTCATTTAAAAGTTTATTTATTTGAACAGATTTTATGTAAATTTCAGAAGATATGTAAATTTTTGGAAAAAGTATTGTTAAAGAAAATATAATCGTTAATATAAGGTTTCTTACAATTGTCTTTGAGAGAGACTCTTGTTCGATATATTCTTCTATATTTTCTAAAAGTTCCGCTTTTTCATGAGTTTGAATTTCTGCATTCATCCCTATCCCCTATTAAATTGAAACCCCCTAAGTTTTGCGCTTCTGCTTCTTGGATTGTTTTTAATCTCCTCTTTTGAAGCTGTTAGAGGTTTTTTTGTTAATATTTTCCCTAATTCGTTATTTCCGCCGCATTCACATCTTATTGCTTCAGGCGGACAGATACATTTTTTAGACCATTCTTTAAAAGTGTTTTTTACTATTCTGTCTTCCAGCGAATGGAAAGTTATTATACCCAAAATAGTTCCGGCTTTTGCCAGTTTTTTGGAATTTTCCAATATTTTTTCAAGCTCGTTTAATTCATTGTTGACTTCAATTCTAATGGCCTGAAATATTCTTGCCAGATCTTTTTTGTCTTTAAGGCCAACTTGTCCTAATATATCGGCAAATTCTCTGTTTGATTTAATAGGTCTTTTTGAAATTATTGTATTTACCACTTTTTTGTATCTTCTGCATTCTCCATAATCTCTGATAATTTTTTCCAAATCTTCCCTGGAATAAAAATTCAAAACTTCCCTTGCACTGAAATCCTGTGTTTTATCCATTCTCATATCAAGTTCTTCACTCTCAAAAGTAAAACCCCTCTGGGGGTTGTCAAGCTGATAACTGCTAACCCCGATGTCGGCAAGTATTCCGGAAACAGGCAAATCTTGAGGAAGCTCTTTTAAAGCAGATGATGCTCTTTTGTTTATAAACTGCACCCTATCACCGAATTTAGAAAGTCTTTTTTTTGCAAATTCCATGGCTTCGGCGTCTTGATCTATACCTATAAGCTTTATATCCGGATAAGCGGTTAAAATTGCTTCGCTGTGTCCCCCAAACCCCAAAGTGCAGTCGATAAAATAACCATTCTTTGGCATATCTTTATATAATCCTATAGTTTCATTCAATAGAACCGGTATATGAGGTATTTCTTCAATTCTCAATTTTCAATTCTCCATTCTCAATTAATATTGTATAATTATAACAAAAAAGGCTAAGCTTGGTAGTTTCAACGATTCTTGACGAATATAAACTGACTGCAAAAATTTTATATGAAAAAAATATGTTGAATTTAGGAATAGGAAGTATATCTTTAAAACTTGAAAACGATAAAATGATTATAAACAACCATAACAAATCCATATATGAAGATGATTTCTGTAAAATCGTTCATATCAATAAAAAAGACCTTTCCTGGAAAGAAACATCATCGGATATAAATATCCACGCAAGAATATATAAAGACATCTCATACGCAAAGACTATTCTTAACGTTTTCCCTTTAAACATTATCACATATTCATTAGAACACACATACTTTAAACCTATAGACTACCAGGGGCAGCAGATTCTTGATAAGGTAAAAATAATAGAAATAGACGACGCCCAAAAATGGGAAGAAAACAAGGATTTCATAATCTCTAAAAACTTAAAAGATAAAAATATCGTCATTATCAGAGGTTTTGGCGTTTATATTATTGCAAGGGATATAAAAGAAGCTATTAAAAAAGCGATTATTCTGGAAAATTCAGCCACAATACTGCTAAACAGCCCTCATTAAAAGAAATAAAGAAAATAAAGGAGAGAAATTGATAATTTTTGAACAGGATAACCTTGGAAGAAGTATAATAGAAATAGTTGTAAAAAATGCCGGAAGCATATTCGCAAAAGAAGGTGTGGCTTATTTTTTAAGCCATATTTTCAATACCAAAGGCTCACTTTTAAAAAAAGAAAAATTTTATTCATTAACAGACCAGGACGCGATAGAGTTTCATACAAGCGTAAACAGGGAATTTTTTACTTTTTCAATAAAATTCCTCAACGATAAACAGAATAAAGCCCTAAACCTTTTAAAAGAAATAATTACTTCCCCAAACATTACAAAAGAGAGTTTTGAAAAATCAAAAAATGAAATCCGGGCAAAAATACAAAACAAACAAAATGACAATGATTATCTTGCAAGTAAAAACCTCTTTAAATCTATATTTAAAAATACGCCGTTAGAATATCCGGTAATTGGTGAAAACGTTCAAAATATAACACTAAACGATATTGAAAATTTTTACAATTCTTTATTTAAAAAAGAATATATTGTCATTAACGGAGGCAAAAAACAGAATTTGGAAGAAATAACTAAACTTTTCAGCCCCGAAAAAGAAAAAACTCCTTTTTTTATTCCTAAAAAGAATGAAAACATATACCATTACAAAAATGTGGAACAGAGCTATATTCATTTTGCGGCCCCTTTTGACGTTGATTACAAAAAAGAGCTTCACCTTGCCAAAATAGCGACATTTATTTTAGGCGCTGGCGGCTTTGGAAGCAGAATGATGGAAGAGATCCGGGTAAAAAGAGGTTATGCGTATTCCGCATACGCCAGCAATGCATTTAGAAAAACCTACAGACTTCTAAGCGGATACCTTCAGACAAAACTCGAAAACAGCAACGATGCTCTGAACCTTGTCAAAGAAATGATAGAAGAGTTTCAAACAAACGGAATAAGTGAAGAGGAGCTCACTCAGGCCAAGCAGTTTTTAATCGGAAGCGAACCTTTAAGAAACGAAACGTTAAATCAAAGACTGCTTAAAAAATTTAATGAATTTTATCTTGAACTGCCTGAGAATTATTATGAAAAAGAACTTGAACTGATCAAAAACACTTCTTTGGACGAAATTAACGATTTTATAAAAAAACATCCGGAAATAAAAGAAATAACTTTTTCAATCGTTACGAAAGAATAAAATGACAAAAGAAGATCTGGAAAAACTGAAAAAAATAGGTGTAAAATCACCACTCGAACTTGCCCTTATAAAACCGAAAGAATATGAAGACAACCATCTATACCCTTATATTTTGCCCTCCTCCCAGGCTTTTGAAGCAGAGATAATTGAAATTAAAAAGTCCCAAAAAGTAACAAGAGTCAAATTTTATTTAAAAAACATAAACCAGATAATATGGGGTGTGTTTTTTCAGTTTAAAAAGTGGCACGAAAGCGTATTTAAACCCGGCAACACGCTTTATATAAGAGGCGAAGTCAAAAACCATCAGATTGTCCAGCCAAAACCGATCACAAGAATCAATGAAATCACACCCTTATATAAAACAAATCTGAATATAAGAACCATCAGGGCGCTTATAAAACGTTATGTAACCCTTCAAAACCTCTCAATCCTGCCCGAAAAAATAGCAAAAACGCTTTTTTTTATGCATTTTCCGCAAACCCCGGAACATACGGATGAGAAAAAAATAACATATGCGCTGAAATGGGCAGAAATTTTCAATTATCTAAACAGACTCAAAAACAAAAAAGTAAAACTGCCTTCTTTCACTATAAAAGCTGATCCCACGCCTTTTATTAATTCTCTTCCGTTTAAACTCACAAACGATCAGATAAAAGTAATCAATGACATAAAAACAGACATTTCAAAACCTCTGCAGGCAAGAAGGGTTGTTATAGGAGATGTCGGAAGCGGAAAAACGATTGTAATGCTCACAACCGCATACATGGCAAAAAAATCCATTATTATGTGTCCGACTTCCATTTTGGCAAACCAGATATATGAAGAAGCCAAAAAATACCTAATTAGTGAAAAATTAAAAATGAAAAATGAAAAATTTAAGATAGTTTTGGTAACACAAAAGAGTAAATTCAGCGAAGAAGATATACAAAACGCAAACCTTTTAATAGGAACCCACGCCCTTTTGTATCAAAACCTTCCTCAGGTAAATGTGATAATGGTTGACGAACAGCACAGATTCGGAACAAACCAAAGAGCAAAACTTGAAAAACTGACTTCATCGGGCGCAAAAGTTCCCCATTATTTTCAGTTCAGTGCAACCCCTATTCCGAGAACGCAGGCCCTTATTATGAGCAGCTTTGTAAATGTAAGCCTTATAAAAGAGCTTCCTTTTAAAAAAGACATAGATACTAAAATAATTTCAAAAGAAGATTTTAAACACCTTTTAGCCCACATCCAAAACGAAATAGCTTCAGGAAATCAGATAGTAATAGTATATCCTCTTGTAGAGGAATCGGAAAATTTCAATTATCAAAGCATAGAAGAAGGAAAAGATTTCTGGCTTAAATATTTTGAGGGTGTGTATATTACGCATGGAAAAGACAAAAACAAAGAAGAGATTCTTATAGAATTCCGGGAAAAAGGAAACATACTGATAACAACAACGGTAATTGAAGTAGGAATTTCCCTGCCGCGCTTAACCACCATTGTAATTGTGGGTGCCGAAAGGCTGGGACTTGCCACACTTCACCAGTTAAGAGGAAGGGTGGGCAGATACGGACAGAAAGGATACTGCTTTTTATACACAAACGACAAAAACAACAAACGACTGCAAGCATTTGCAAACACGCTTGACGGCTTTAAAATAGCGGAACTTGATTTGGAATTCAGAAAATCCGGCGATCTGCTTGACGGAAAGGCCCAAAGCGGGGAGAGTTTTAAATATTTTGATGAGGTTAGAGACATACATATTCTTGAAAATGTAAAAAGATATATGCAAATTTAGACCTATTTATACAATGTAAAATCTACCATATTTAAATCACAAAGAAAAATTTCTTTGTTTTCATTAACAATACCAATATGATAACAATTTACAAAAGGTTTATAGGTTTTTAATTTTTTTGGATAAGAAACATTGCTTATATCATAAGCATAAATTGAATTATTATAAGCAATGTAAATTTTAGAATTTACATCAGATTTTTTAATATCACCACTTATTATACTGGTGATATATTGAGGATTATTCAAATCACTTATATCTACTACTTCTATTTCATCTTTACATATAATATATATAATTGAATCATTCATAGTTAAAACATCATATGCTTTTGTATTAGTTCTATATGTATTTATCAATCTTATATTTGAAGGATCAGTAACATTCAGTTCCATTAAACCATCATTACCTGCCGCAATAAATGCAGTTTTTCCATCTTTAGATATATCAATACCTTCTCCATATGAATTTAAATAATACTTAAAAATAAAATTTGGATGAGATGGATTACTTATATCAATTGATATAATATTTTCCCCGCTTAATATAAAGGCCGTATTTTCATTTTTTGATAACACTACATCCATCACTGGATCCGATGCATTATAACCCCCTAAAACATTTGGATTTTTTGGATCACTTATATCAAGTATTGCTAAGCCGTCATTATTTACAATAAATGCTTTCGATTCATCGTTTGAAAGTATAATATTATATCCGTATATATTATATGAACCCAATAATTTTATATCATTTACACTACTGATATCTAAAATTAAAAATCCTTTATCGCTTAAGACAAAAGCTTTTGTCTTATCTTTTGATATCAAAATTTCATATACACTTGCATCATAAGAACTAATAACATAATTGTAAAATGTAGTATCATTTATATCCAAAATTTCTAGACCGCTATTGCCCACTGCAACATAAGCTTTTGATTCGTCACTTGAAAGAACAATTTTATATGCTGTATCCGAAAGATTCAATTCACTTAACTTTTGTATTTGTTTTGGATTACTTACGTCAAACACAGCAAGTTTATTATCTACGGCAAATATTTTTTTATTATTTTTTGACAATGCAATACTCTTTCCTCTAAATGAATAAGTATCTAAAAGTTTCGGATTTGATGTGTTATTTATATCCAATGCAATTAATCCACAATCTCCAAATATATAAGCTGTTTTATTATCATTTGAAATTGTTACGTCATAAGCGTTTGCTTGTGTATCATATATAGATTTTTTAATAATTTGTCCAACATTACTTATGTCTAAAATATAAAAACCTTTAAGAGTTGAACCACCATCATAGTCTGTTACAATCAAAGCTGTAGATTCATCACTTGATATAGCTAAATCATTTATATATGCAACATTATACGAACTATCTATAGATAAAAAATCATCAATTTCTACCATCAAAAAACCTTTGGAACTATTTGCTAAATATGCCATTGGTCTATTGTAAAAAGGATTTTTTTCAGAATAAATCACTCTTTTTGTTATTCCATTAATATTTAATCTTGAATAAGTAATAATATTAGATGGGTCGCTAATATCTGCAATTAAAAATCCTTCACTCCCGTTTGCAATATATGATATTCCATTTTTAATAACAATGTCTTTGAAATTATCGCCAGTGCCATCATATGTTCGATCAATAAATCTCGGATGCAAAGGATCACTTATATCAACTACTTCTAATTCGTCATTATCATTTATAATATATGCTTTTTTTCCATCCTCTGAAATTGTTACATTTATAGCTTTGCCTAAAGTTTTATAAATACTTAATTGATGAGATATTGAATTAAGAGGCTGTTC
Source organism: Nautilia lithotrophica (assembly GCF_054656815.1). Classification (NCBI taxonomy): domain Bacteria; kingdom Pseudomonadati; phylum Campylobacterota; class Epsilonproteobacteria; order Nautiliales; family Nautiliaceae; genus Nautilia; species Nautilia lithotrophica. Next base: position 138,609 of record NZ_BAAHXN010000001.1, on the reverse strand, counting down.
GTTATTATGAATTTTTTCTATTATTTCATTTTTTTTAATTTTGTAAAATTCAGTTAAAAAATTTTTATGAACTACAGGATCAAAAATTATTAAATCTTTATTATCAATTATTCCATTTGAATCAATATCTTTAATTACTTTGGCTATCTTTTCATTTAAAATTTTTTCAAAAGTGCTTTGATTAAAATTATATTTTAATGTTTTTGCGACTTTTTCATATACTATTTCACTTATCATAGTAACTTTGAAATCATTACCTGCTTCTATAATGTCTTCACCTTTTGCGATAGCTCTTATTATTCCTTTATTAATAGTGTAGTTATTATCCATAACACCATCATCATCAGCATCCCAATCATGACCACCACTAACTTTATAAACATAAAAAACATCTTGTTTTAATTCATTAGAATGTAAATTAAACTTTCCTATATCATTTAAAGAATTTCCATTAGAAGTTATCTCTATCCATTTTAATTTTAAACTACCATTATTTTCTACTTCATATATTTCAACTTTTGCATTTGCTAAATTCCCAAGCTTCGCTGTGCCGTAATAATAATTTGTTTCATTATTTGACGTTCCACTTCCTCCACCTCCACAACTTATTAAAAAAGCTGCCAATATAAGGCTAATTAATATTAAAATAAATTTTATTTTTTTCATTTTAGCCTCCTTTTTCACTTTATATATTATAACATAAAATTAATCAAAAATTAATAGCTTATTAACTTATTATTAAATACATTTATTTGATATTCAATTTTTTTTAGGATAAAATATTTATAAAAAAGAGGTCGGTATGGATAAAGAAATAATTAGTGAATCAATAATAACCGCAAAAGAGGCGTTAAAAAAAGCACCGGAGCTTAAAGGCGTTTCAACCGGAATTGAAGGGCTTGACGAGCTGTTTTTTACAGCTGAAATACAAAACGGAAAGCCCGTTAAAAAACCTCTTGGCGGAATGCCGAAATACAGCGTATGCAATTTAACCGGAATTAACGATACCGGAAAAAGTTTAATAGCGGAACAATTTGCAATCCACAGAGCCCAGTTTGAAAAAGTGTGTTTTGTTACACTCGAAACCCCTGCCAATTTTGTGGTTACGGGCATGAAAATGAGAGCAAAAGCTATGAATATCGACGATAAGGTTATTGATGAAAACATTATATTTATAGACGCCACATCTCATTACAAATTAAGAGACGAAATTCCGACTTTTCTAAACACACTGGCTTATGCAATAAAAGAATACGACATTAAAAACGTGGTCATAGATTCGGTAACAGGATTTTTTGAAAATAAAGAAATGATGGCAAGGACAATTGTGAGAATGATTTACAATTTTTTAAAAAAATGGTATCAGACGAGCATATTAATTTCCCAAAAAAGAAGCGGTCATGATATATTAAGTTCGGAAGCGGCGGGAGGTTACGCCGTTGGACACATAGTGGATGGCACTATTGTTTTAAGTAAGGAAGTTATAGATTCAAGTTACAAAGCCAGACTTTACAACAAACCGATAGGCGAAATAATAAGACTTTTCAGAATCGACGGGTGTAGAATATGCGGCCATGATACAAAAGTGAGACTGCTTGAAATTACAGACACGGGAATAGTAAAAATAGGAAACACAATAGGAGGTGAAAAATGATTCTTGAAATAAACATAAACGAAAATGAAATAAAATATCTTGCCGAAAGGGTGTTTTTTAAATGCATAGATTTACTGGGCGGTCTTGACAAACTTGCACAATACAGAACCCTTACATGGCTTCCGAGTATCGCACGCGCTGCTTTTGCAATAGTTTTAAGGGAAGAATACATTAAAACAGAAGATGAAATCGCTGAATTTATAGGTCTTACAAGAAATACCATAAGACAAATTTTAAGAGCTGATCCGAACCTTGCCCTGTATAAAATAGAACACATTGACGAACTTACACAGGAAGAAAAAAAAGAATTAAGAGTCCATACAGCCGGTGGTATTGCAAAACTTGCGTATAAACTTGTAAAAGAAGGCGAAGATTCCCAAACTGTTATGGAATACTGCAGATACATCTCACAAGAAGCCGTAGCTCAATGCGAAGCACCATGGGCATATCTGGTATTGAAAAACATAAAAGGTATAAAATATCCTATAACGGATTCAAAAACACTTAAAGAAAAACTCAAAAACATAGAAATAAAAGGATTTAAAGCAGAAGAAGTTTTACAAAACATACACTACCCTCTTAAAAACCCGGCAATGCTTCTTAAAGAAATAAAAGAATATTTGCAGATGAAAGGATTTTAATCTTTTATCATCAGCTCAACCGCCTTTTTGGCGTGAATTATTGTAGTATCCAAAACTTTGATTTTCAAATCTTCCTGCATTACAAGCATTCCTATTTCCGTGCATCCCAATATTACGCCATCTGTATTGTATGAACTGATAATTTTTAAAAACTCTTTTTTGGAAGAGTCTTTCATAATTCCAAGACACAGCTCATCAAATATAACTTTGTGAATCAAATCCCTGTGATCTTTATTCGGGACGATTACATTGATTCCTCCGTTTTTCAAATAATCCAAATAAAAATCATCTTCCATGGTAAACTTTGTCCCAAGCAGTAAAACAGAATTTAAATTCTCTTTTTTTATCTTTTCTATAATGACATCCCTTATATCTACTAAAGGGACATTTACCGCATTTTTTACATCATCCGCAACCTTGTGCATTGTATTTGTCGTAATCATTATAAAATCAGCACCGGCCCTTTCCAAAGAGATAGCAGCCTTTGAAAGGGTTTTTGCACTTCCCTTCCAGTCTCCCTTTCTTTGCTGCTGGGCTATTTCTTCAAAATCCACACTGAAAAGAATGATTTTGCCGCTGTGTAAATTTCCGAGTTTTTTATTAATTTCTTCGTTTATAATTTTATAATATTCCGCACTGCTCTCCCAGCTCATTCCCCCTATAAGCCCGCAAGTTCTCATATTACTCCTCTCAATTGATACGTTATATCCCCGGCCCCGAATCCTATAACAAGACCTTCTTTTATTTCTTTAATAGTTTTCCCATCTTCATTAGTTAACATAATAATATTACTATCAGCTTTTAAACGATTTGCAAATATAGGATTATACTTTGCAAAAAGTCCCGGAAAATCAATATCAACAGGTTCTTCACCCGCTTCCCATACAGGAAGTATCACAAGTTCGTCCGCTTCGTTGAAACATTCTATAAACGCATCGAGGTTGTCAATCGTTCTGCTGTATTTGTGAGGTTGCCATATTGCGGTTACTTTATCAATGCCGTTTAGTTTAGCAAAAATTCTGGCACTATGAAGGGTTGCTTTTATTTCTGTAGGATGATGCCCGTAATCGTCTATTAAAATAAAATCATCACTTTTTTGAAGTATGTCAAACCTCTTTTTTATTCCCTGGTAATTTTTTATATTTTGCTGAATTTCTTCAAAAGATATAAGTTCACTTGCAGCTTCAATCGCTAAAATCGCATCAATAACCAAATGTTCCCCAAACCCGTAAACTTCAAAATCATATCCCTTATATTCAAATACGGTTTTCGGTTTGTTTTCTATTAATTCGTATCTTATGTTTTTTGCTTCTTTTACGGATACTTTCTTAACCGGAAAAGAGAGCTTTTTTATAAATTCGTCATCCCCGTTTGCAATCCTGATATGCGCTTTTTTCAAAAAAATTTCGTAATGTCCGTAAAAACGCTCAAGATCATGGTCGTAATATTCCATATGCTCAGGTTCGGTGTTCGTCACCACAGCAATATAAGGATTAGAGTCTATAAAACTGCCGTCACTCTCATCTGCTTCAAATACAAGGTATTCGCTCCCGGTATATCTCATATTGCTTCCGAAATCCTTACTTTCCGCACCTATAATTGCATTGGTGTTTGGAAGAATGGAAGCAAGTATCGCGGAAGTTGTGCTTTTGCCGTGAGCACCGCATACCGCCAAAACTTTTTTATCATTTACGACAAAAGGCAGAAACTCCCTTCTGCTGAGTGTCTTTATACCTCTTTTTTTAGCCTCTAAAAGTTCCGGATTGTCAGGTTTGGCAACGGCAGTATGCACTATTATATCCTGGTCTTTTATAGATTCTGCGTAATGCGGTATATTTATATTTATACCTTCGCTTTTTAGCTGCTTTGTAAGTTTTGTATCTGCTATATCACTTCCGCTTATTATATGGCCTTTTGCCTTCATATATCTCGCAAGACCGCTTAAACCTATTCCGCCTATACCTACAAAATGGATTTTCAAGCGCTGAACTCCTCTTTAAATTTATCTTTGTATCTTACAACCAAATCATCTATTTTGTCATCGAATTCGGTAAAAAACATATCTTTGTAAACTTTATCGCTTTTTACATATTTTTCAAAAAATTCATCAAGAGTAAGGCCTGCAAGCATTCCGATTACAAACATACTGAACATCTCTTTTAATTTTTTATCATCAACAAGATAAACCATATCATATCCCACGGCTTTTGCTTCTTCTATTGCCTGTTCGTCCCAAAGTTCAAGCATATATTCAAACATAGCCCTGATTGCCGCGGCTTCTTCCGGGTCATTTACGTCAAGGGTTTTTTCCTTTTCAATTTTTTCGTTTATAAGTTTAAACGTTTCTTCAAGTATTTTTCTGAAAACTTCGTTTATTTCTTCATCTTTGTTTTTATTCATCAACTCTTCCAAAATTTCATACTGCTTTGCTATGCTCATAACAGCTCCTTTATTATTTTTAATGCTTCTTTAGTTTCCTCGGGGGAATATACGAGTGCTATTCTCACATACCCTTCACCTGCACCGACTCTGCCCATAAAACGCCCGGGCATAACTTTTACCCCCCTCTTCCATGCTTCTTTGGTAAATTCGATATCATCTTCCACCTCAAGCCATATATAAAAAGTGGCTTTAGGTATTTCAACGTTCAAAATCTCTTTGGCTATTTCAAAATTTTTTCTGTATTCTTCCCTGAATTTTTCAACATGCGAATCTTCACTCCAGGCTTTCGCCGCGGCAAGCTGCAAAGGAAGCGGCGATGCACATCCCACATACGTCCTGAATTGAAGATAGTTTTTTAATATTTCACCATCCCCGGCTATAAAACCGCTTCTAAGTCCCGGTGCCGAACTTCTTTTGGAAATCGAATTTATCGCAAGAATGTTTTTAAAATTTCTGTTTCCGACTTTAACACAGGCCTGTAATATTGAAGCAGGTTTTTCATCAAAATAAAGCTCGCTGTAACATTCATCGCTTAATATCACAACGTCTTTTTTCAACGCATATTCGACCCAGTCGCAAAGCTCGTCAAGACTCATTACACTTGCCGTAGGGTTATTGGGTGTGTTTAAAATTATAAAATCCTCATCCCCGTCAAGCTGTGAAATAGTGTTTTTAAAGTTGTTTTCTTTTGTAAGAGGCATATATTTTATTTCACTTCCCGCAGCAATCGCCGCACCTTCATATATCTGGTAAAAAGGATTCGGAAATGCGCTCTTTTTTGGTTTCAAAAAAAGCGGAAAGTTAAAAAGAACCTCCCTTGTCCCGAATGTCGGAAGAAGCTGCTCTGGTGATAGTTCAAGTTGATATCTTCTTTTAACAAAATCCCTCTGTGCCTTTTTCAAATCCTCTTCACCTGCAGTTTTAGGATATTTGTTTAAATAGTTAGTATTTTTACAAAGTTCATTTTGTATAAATTCAGGGGTTTCAAACTGAGGCTCCCCTATTGTTAAAATATATCTTTTTTCAGTTTCAGGTTCGATATCTTTTAATAATTCGTTTAGTTTTTCAAAAGGATACTTTTCAAACATTTTACCCATCCGCTAGTGCTAGTTCGATTTTAAATCCGCTTTGTGATAAGACTTTTACTTTTATTTTAGTCCCTTCGGTGAAATCATTAAGCGATCTTCCGTTTAGTTTGGATTTGTGAAGCAGTCCTTCAACACCTGGAACAAGCTCTACAAACATTCCAAAATCGGTAATTCTTTTAATTTCACCCTCAATTACGGTGCCTATTTCAAATTCAGGAATTTTTGGTTTGTCGTCTTTACATATTACGTTTAATATATAATCTTTCGCTCCGTTTAACGATTCGTGATCTTCCCCGTATATTTTTACTTTACCTGTATCTCTGTCAAGGTCTATCGTCACACCGAATTTCGCAATTATCTCTTTTACCGTTTTACCTGCAGTTCCGATAATGTCGATTATTTTATCAGGCTCTACTTTAAAGCTTAAAGCTTTTGGAAGAACTTCCTCATTGTATTTAATCTCTTTTGCGGCGTTTTCCATAAGTTCTAAAATATAAGCTCTTGCGTCTCTTGCCTGATAAAGAGCCTGTTTTAAAATATCAAGCGATATTCCACCAAGTTTAATATCCATCTGCATTGCAGTAATCCCGTCAAACGTTCCGGCCACTTTAAAGTCCATATCTCCGTCATGATCCTCAAGTCCCATAATATCAGTAAGTATTGCGTATCTGTTTTCTTCTGTTATAAGCCCCATAGCAATTCCCGCAGCCATTTTCAAAAGAGGAACTTTTGCGGCTTTCATAGCAAGTGAAGCGGCACATACGGTTGCCATTGACGATGAGCCGTTGCTTTCAAGTATTTCACTAACAACTCTTACCGTTTCGTCAAATTCCGGGTCTAAAAGCGGCTCTATTGCTCTTTTTGCAAGATTTCCGTGTCCTAGCTCCCTTCTGCTTGGGGGTCCTAATCTTTCGGCCTCTCCCACACTGAATGCCGGGAAGTTGTAATGAAGCATAAATTTTTCAAGTTTTTCCTCTTTGTCAGTCAGGTTTCCGTAAACCTGAGCATCCATATCACCGCCTCTTGTCGCAACCGCCAAGGCCTGAGTCTGCCCTCTTGTAAACAGACAGCTTCCGTGGGCTCTTGGAAGAAGGTTAGTCTCAATCGAAATAGGTCTTATTTCGTCAAGTTTTCTGCCGTCAGCCCTGATTCCCTCATCTAAAATCATACTTCTTACGATTTCTCTTTTTACCTGTTTTACAGCTTTTAAAATATCTTCAAACTCTTCTTCTTTTTCAAGTGCGGATGATATTTTTCTTGCAAATTGTTTAAGAAGATAGTCTCTTTCGCTTTTGCTTAAGTGTTTAATTATATCTCTGAGTTCATTTGAATATTTGCTTCTGATAAGCTCAACAAATTCGCTTATATCCGCTTCTTTTCTTTCTTCAAATTTAATAGGTTCTTTTTTAAATGATTTTAAACCTTCCTCATAAGCTTCCGCGCCTTTTTTGATCGCTTCTTGAACTTTCTGCAGGATTTCTACAAGTTCATCTTCTTTTATTTCGTTAATTCTGTATTTCACAAGGGTATTTTCAACAGGCACCCCGTCAAGCATTACATCATCAACCGGGATAATTTCAACTTCCTCCTGCCCCTGGGATGCAAACTCTATCATTAAAAGTTCGTCTTTTGTTCCTGTAACAAATAAGTTAAAATCACCTTTTTCAAGCTGTGAAAGCGTAGGGTTTATAATAAGTTCGCCGTCAATTCTCGTAGCCCTAACGCCATAAACCATTTTTGCAAAAGGCAGATCGCTTAAATACATACAAGCCGCCGCGGCATTCATTGCGGCAGTTTGTAAATCGCTGTCTTCATCGGCACTTAATGTCATAATGGTCAAAACGGTATTATATCCGTATTCTTTCGGGAAAAGAGGTCTGAGGCTTCTATCTACAATTCTTGCGGTAAGCGTTTCAAAATCACCTGGTTTTTGTTCTCTTTTTACAAACCCTGCAGGTATTCTTCCTACTGCATACGCTTTTTCAACATATTGAACAACCAAAGGAACAAAGTCCTCTTCAACCATTTCATCCGGATTATATGTTAATGTAGCAAGCATTACGGTGTTTCCGTCTTCAAACCATACAGAAGCGTTTGCCTGCTTTGCAACTTTATTTAAAACAAATTTCTGTTTTCTGTTATTAACATTCAATTCTACAACACAACTCATTATTTCTCCTTAAAATAAAAATCAGTATCAACAAAGTCTTCTATTTCGTAAACAAAATATGTATTATCTACAAGTTTTTCGATAACTCTTGCCGTCTCTTTGGCAATTACGGGAACTGCAACATTTATACTCGCAGCTTGCTTGGATATACAGCTTTTAATAGCACATAAAAGTGTAAGGCCGGTATTAGCTCCTTCATCTACTAATAGAACATTTCTATTGCGTAATGAAATTATACTCTCTCCACCGCGAAATTTATATATATTTTGTAAAATTTTCTCTTCATATACCCTTTCTGCTTCGCTAAAAACATAATCATCAGTTATTTCAAATGCATCTATAAGCTCATCTATTAAGATATAATCCTTCGTTTCACTTATAGCTGCAAGGGAAGTTTCTTTGTTTTCCGGCGATTTTATCTCTTCAATAAATAGAAAATCACCTTCAAGAAGCCCTCCTCTCATTGCTATTTCCCTGGCATAAAAATTTCCGTTTTCACTTATACTGATTACAAGCATATCATCCACTGCTTTAATATCCAGGATAGATAGAAGTTTTTCAAGAGCTTCGTTTCTGTTTTCAAATCTTTTCAATTTCACACCTTAAATTTTTTTAAAAATTCGCTTGGATATTGCCTTAAAATTTCATCTTCACTAAATGTGAATTTATAATTTCTTATATAATCTCTTAATATTTCATAAGCTCTGTTTATTTCTATAATTTTATCATTTTCATTATGATTATTCATATCGGGATGGAGCTGTTTAACGAGTTTTTTATATTTTTTGTTAATGTCTTCAAGACTGCTAAGGGGTGCAACATTAAGTATTTTACAAGCCCACTTGATTTCGTCTATTTTAGAAACGATGTTGCACCTCCACTTAATATAGTTTTTAAATCATTATCTTTAAATTTAACACCAACGCCTAAAAAAAACGTTCTTGCATCTGTATTTAGAATATTATCGATTCCGCCAATAAATTGAATATGTTTTAAATAAAGATATGTCCCTTTAAAAGTCAAATGAGGATTGCTTCCTCTTACATCATTTACCGCATTAAAATCATATATATCCCCGCTTATTTTAACTTTGTCATGATTTAAAAAATAATCAAACCCTATCCCGCCGGTATTTTCTATAATACCACCCCTAAGTAGGATATCATCAAATCTTTTTCCATATTCTGCACTAACGTATATTTTATCTTCCTGGTGATTTAGGTTGATTTTTGATAGGTCTGAATAATCTTTAGAACTTGTAACGCCAAATATGTAATATTTAGTCGGAACAGGTAAGTAAGCTATATATGCCGATGTTTTAAAATAATCGTCTCTTGCCATATAATTGCTTTGAATATCTACCAAAATCTGACTTTTGCTTAATGAACTTAAATAATTATCAATTTTTTTAAAGCTCTCTCCGCCACTAACAAAAAAATCTTTGGCACTTGCTACGGCTTCTTTGATTCCTTTTTTATTATCGTTTAAAATTCCGTTGGCATTTTCGCCAAGTTTAATATATTCATTCATTAATTTGTCAAGTTTTGCATTAATTGTATCTCCGGTTTTATTGAATTTAGTCAATAATGAGTCAGTTTTATTTAAAATACCCGGAAGTTTTTCATTCAATGTAACACCAGCCTTCTTATATTCCAAAACGAGATCGTTTGCATTATTTAATAATACCGGAAGTTTGTCATCTGCGGTTTTTAACACAGATTTTAATGTTACGGAAGAGTTTTTAATGTTTGCGATTGTTTCTTTTAAGTTTGCGATTGTTTTTTCATCAAGTGTTTTGTTTAGTTTTTTAATCAAAACTTTGATATCATCAACGGCTGTGTTTATATTTGCCATTACATCATCCATTGAAGTGGTGTTAACATATTTTGTTATTACATCTTTTGGTTTATAAAAAACATAACTTTTAGAAGGAATTATTTTTACATATTTTCCGCCCAAAAAATTGTCCTGTGCCAATGTAACAACTGAATTTTGGGGAATTTTTATACCTTTTTTTATAAAAAGTTTAAGTTTTACATTTGAATTTTCAAGTTCCAAATCTTCCACACTTCCTATTTCAACCCCTCTCATTTTAACCTTTGCTTTTTTTGCAAGCCCGCTGGCATCACCAAGTAATGCATAAATTGTATAACCTTTTTTATTAAAATCTTGCAGACTATTAACCTGAAGAGTTAAAAATATTAAAGACAACAAACCTAAAAATATAAAAACCCCCACTTTTACTTCATTTCTCATTTGTTTCCTTTAAATACAAAAGTTTGATTGAGTCCCCCTATTGGTTTAAGTTCCACATTAATAGTTACAATATTATCCTTTCTGTAAGAAATTCCGTTTTCTTCCAAAATAGGAATACGGGACTGCTTAAAACTCAAATCGTATTTCCAACATTTTTTATCAAGTTTTACACCCAAAAGCCAGTATTTTATATATTTGTTTTCCAGATCATAGCTATATTCTGTATATAATTTTTTATATAAGTTCACGTCATAGCCTGCACCGAATGTAACGGATTCAGAAACATTTTTTTGATAAACATGTGATATAAAACCGCTAACCGGTTCATTATTATAACTAATTTTAAAATTGTTATAAGAAACTTGTTTTTTTTCAACAGAATATTTATTGTTTTCGTCAAATGTAAAATTCCCAATTTTCAAACTAAATATATTTTCCAAATCAGAATATTTTTTTAATGAAAGATAATATGTGTTGTTTAAAGTATGAGTCAGTTTAAAATAATCGTTTTCAATTATTTGAAACAGATTAAAACTTAAATAGTTCTGAATTTCCGGAATGTTCATTAAATCTGAATAAATATTGGCTTTTGAATAATTTTTAATATTTAATATTAATGATGGGGAAATTATATGAATAATATTACCTGCTTTTGTAAGTGAAGTATACAATTTAATCTGAGTGGATAAATTAGTATATTTTGATTTTTTGGATGCCCTTTGATAATAAAACCCATATCCTGAACTTAATATTTCGGTTATTTTAAATTTTAAATAATCTTTAAATAACGAATAATTTAAAGAAACTGGAAATAATAAATCAGCCAAAACAAAATTAGAGCCGATTTTTCTGTAATAATTATAAATATTTACATCCAAAAGATTCATAATCCCGAATTTTTTATTTAAAAAGTGGTGATAATTTAACTGCGGAAGAATCTGCCAAGTTGTATCGTTGCTAAGTTTCGTGGTGTCTATAAAATATTTAAAATAAGCTCCGTATAAACTATCATCAGTTACATTAATATAATTTAACTCGGAAGTAATTAACTTATCTGAAAGATATGAATCGTTGAATTTATAATTATAAGCATCAAGATAAAAATAATCCACATCATTTGCGTATTTTAAATTCATATATAAAGAATCTCTGCCTGTTAAAATATCTTTTCTTTCATATTTTATGTTGTATCCATAATGTTTTTGATGTGCCAAATTGTATCTTAAATAATAATCCTTATCATCTTTAAAAATACCGACTTTAATATAACCATTGGAAGTAGGAGAATCTACAAATCTAAATATAGAATAGACCCCTTTACCCCTCATTGTTCTTATAGTTGGCGTTATTTCCAAATCGGTATTTACTGAAGTTACAAGATAAATCGGTTGAGAATAAAGAAGCCCTTCAGTCTGGGAAAATCCTATATAAGGTCTTAATAATCCGCTTCTTCTTGTTTTGTCAAAATTTACATAAAAATAAGGAAGATAAAAAACAGGAACTTTATTAATAACAAGAGTCAAATTATATAATTTTAACGATTTTTTATTTCTATTATATACAGCGTTTCTTGCCTTCATAAACCAGTCAGGATCATTTATACAACATGTTGAAAAATATAATTTTTTAAAATATATATCATTATCTTTGGAAGTTGATTTTTTTGCAATTATCCATCCGTCCATTGATTTGTCATAGAAAAAAATATCAGACATCTCAATGTCTCTTGAACTATATGCAATTAAGCTATTTGCTGATATTACGGATTTATTTTGATATGAAACGAAGACTTTGTCTTTTAAGATTATTTTTCTTTTTTTGGTGACAAAACCTTTCTGTGCCTGTATAATGGAATTATTATAAATAATTACAGGATTGTTCAATATTAATGTGTCGTTTGAATCAACAGCTTTTGTAGCGAATATTTTAACTTCACCAAAAACAAATGAAATTAATAAAAGAATAAAAAAACTAATCCTCAACAGCAACTGATTTTCCTACTATATCATGTATTGCCCTATTCAGTGGGTCAACTATGGCATACGCCATTCCCAAATAAAAAAACATTTCATCAAAATTACGCATTATACTTCTTATTAAAGACCTCATCCATGAAGGATTGTCTAATGTTTCAATGTCTATTACCCTTATTTTCGTAATCATTTTTCCTATTGTTTTGCCGTATATTGTAATAAAAATCCAATGATAAAGCGTATAAGCCACAAAAATATATCCAAAAAGTTCGTTTGTAAGCATTAATACCTGTTCGTATGTTTTGGCAGAAGCAAAAGAAGAAGAAAAAGCAAAAACGATAATAAGCGATATCAACAAATCGTCAATAGTCATTGCGATTGCTCTTTTTGTAAGCGAAGCTGGTTTTAGGCCTTCTCTTTCAAGCTTGTTTATAATTTCTTCCATACGTTTCCTTGTTTAATTCTTTATCCTTCACAACTTCTCTACTTACCTACTTCACAACTTCACAACTCACCTACTTGCCAATCGCCTGATACGCAATGTCTTTTCTGTATTGTTTTCCTTCAAAATGAACCTTGTCAACTATTTTATAAGCTTCGTCCCTTGCCTCTTTTACATCTTTTCCAAATCCCACGCACACGAGAACTCTACCGCCTGTAGCCATTAATTTTCCGTCAATTTTTTTAACGCCAGCATATGATATATATCCATTGCACTCCCTCAAATCATCAACCGAAATTTCAGCAGGTTCGCTGCTTGAATAAGGATAGTTTTTAGAAGCGCACACAACCCCTACGGCCACCATATCTTTTATTTTAACGTCGATTTTATCAAGCTGTTTTGTTGCTCCGTTATAAAACATATCATAAACGCTGCTGTCAATCAACGCCATAAGCTCTTCACATTCCGGATCCCCGAATCTTACGTTGTATTCCAAAACATAAGGCTCATTGTTTACAATCATCAGTCCTATAAAAAGCACACCTTCAAACGGAGCCCCCTCTTCTTGCATACCTTTTAATGTTGGTTTTATAATTCTAGTTTTTACTTTTTCATATAGTTCATCGTTAACAAGAGGTGTAGGTGCATAAGCTCCCATTCCACCGGTATTAGGTCCCTTATCTCCATCAAGAAGCCTTTTGTGATCCTGCGCTGCCGGTAATAAAACGAAATCTTTACCATCACAAATTGCAAACATACTTAGCTCATATCCGTCCAAAAACTCTTCCACAATTACCTTTTTACCTGCATCGCCAAATGCTTTTCCGCTAAGCATATCTTCAACCGTTTTTTTTGCTTCTTCTTTGCTTTCAGCAATGATAACGCCTTTTCCGGCGCAAAGCCCGTCAGCTTTTACAACAATCGGCAGTTTTTCACATCTGTCTATAAATTCATACGCTTTGTCTTTATCTGATGTTTCTATATATTTTGCCGTAGGAATGTTGTATTTTTTAAGAAAATTTTTCATATAAACTTTGCTGCCCTCTAATCTTGCCGCAGCAGCACTAGGTCCGAATATAACCAAATTGTGTTTTTTAAAAACATCCACTATACCTTTTACAAGCGGATCTTCAGGACCCACAATCGTTAAATCGATATTATTATCTTTTGCCCATTTTGCCAGTTCTTCAAAATCATTAATATCTATATTTGTGGCAAACTCTTCAGTGGCCCCGTTTCCGGGTGCGTAAAAAATTTCAGCTTCGTCTTTCATAAAATACCCGATACTATATTCTCTCCCGCCGCTTCCGATTATTAAAACTTTTTTCATTCAATGCCCTTTTTTACGAAATTATATCAAAGATTAATACGGATTTTGAGGTGTTCTTAACTGATGACCCGTTACTATCGCATAAACAACCGGCCATATGAGTATCAAAATTAAAACCACCGCTATTACAACCGCCCAAACGCTTGTTTTTGCTTTTTTTCTTAAACATTCCATATCTGGAAAACTAACCCCGCCGCATCTGTCCACATCCATGGAAAATTTATTAAGATATAAAAAGTAATAACAAAACCCGCCTATTAATGAATTGACCACAACCATACCCGGAAGATAAAAATACCCGACCATCAATGAAACAATTAAAACAGCAACAGCCTCTACATACGCATGTCTGTATAAAAGATAAAACCATCCAAAAAGAAATCCCCAAAGATTAAATTTCGGCCTGCATTTTCCAAGCCCTTCGTCATTCATAATTTCTTCAAATATTTTAGCATCCCTTTCATTAAGATTGGGATAAATTTCCTTTAATATTTTTAAATATCTCTCTTTCATCTGTTTCCTTTCAAAAATGTTGTGTAATAATCATAAATAGCCAAAAAAAGTCCTCCTACAACCGGTGAGAGCAATAATGATATAATAAAGAAAACCCAAAAATTTTTACCAAGCCTAAATGCGAAATACCCTACCACGCTTGATAAAACTATTATATTAACCAGATAAAACAGCGTCATAAAAAGCCTTTTTTTTAAAAATTTAGTAAAATTATAATAAAAAAGGCTTGCAATGACCATAGAAGTGCCAAAAAGTATCGATTTAAACGTTTCAAACTCGGAAAGTGTCCAGAGAATTTCCAAAGCTTCCGAAAACGGAGGAGTTGAAAGTGTTTTAATGATACCTAAAATCAAACCGATTTTTGACAAACTACATCTCGCTTACAATTTAAAAAGGGCAAACGAATCAAAATTTAAACTTTTAGTTGCAATAGAAGGTATCCATGAGGGAAAACTGACCGACATATCAATCCTTAAAGACAAAGGCGCAAGTGCCATATATATCAGTTCTGACGAAGATATGAACCTTTTAAAAAGGGTTTTTGAATATGCGGAATTTCTTGATATTCCTATATTCGTAAACTGCAACAACAAATCTTTAAGTAGCGGTGTAATGCACGACAGCGAAATAGCCTATTCACTGGGGGTTAGCGGAATCCCGACTTATGCAGAAAGTGCGGAAGTCGCAAAAATATACGAACTTGCCTCACACTTTAGGGCAAAAGTGGTTTTTCAGGCTGTTACTTCAAAAGAATCGATTGAAATTTTAAAAAACAAACCTGAAAACATATATGTGGATGTATGTATAGACAATCTCTATTTCTGTGATGAAGATTTGGAAGATTTCAATTCTTTATATAAAACATTCCCACCTCTACGCTCAAATGAAGATAAAAACGCACTGCTTGAAGCCTGCAAAAAAGGAATAGTTGACTTTATATCTTCAAACCATATCGCAGCAACTTATAAAGACGTGCCTCTTGAAGAAGCGGATTTTGGAATTAGCAAACTTGATATTTTCACCCAGCTTGCCTATTCCCTTCCTCTTGAAACAGACTTAATTACAAAACTAATATCAACAAATCCCGCAAAACTTTTCAATATAAAAATCACACAGACAATAAAACTTCAAAAAGGAGAATATGAAATCGATACGGACAAATTCGAAAGTAAAGGTAAAAACTGCCCTTATAAAAACCTTCAATATCAAATAGTTTAGTCTGATATCATCAACTATCTTAATATCAACTATTTACTTTCCCTTCTTTTTTTGATATAATAAATAAAAGTTAAGGAGGGGAAGATGAAATATTACGAAACACTGGAAAACAATAAAATAAAATGCCTTTTGTGCAGGCACCACTGCATCTTAAAAGAAGGACAGGTCGGTATCTGCGGCATAAACATGAATGAGAAGGGCGAGCTTAAAAATTTAGTTTACGGACATCCTTCAAGTATTAATGTAGATCCTGTAGAAAAGAAACCTCTGTTTCATTTTCTACCGGGCACCCCTATACTTTCATTCGGAACGGTGGGGTGTAATTTTAAATGCCCTTTTTGTCAGAACTGGCAGATAGCACATACCAATAAAGTAAACGATTCGGTTTATGTATCGCCTGAAGAGATGGTTAAACTTGCAATCGAATATAACTGCAATTCAATAGCCTATACATACAACGAACCGAGCGTGTTTTACCCTTATGCGAGGGATGTGGGAATTTTAGCAAAAGAAAAGGGGCTTAAAAACGTATTCGTAACCAACGGGTTTGAGAGTATTTATGAAATTGAAGATATGAAACTTTGGGTTGACGCATGCAATGTCGATTTAAAAAGCTTTAAACCCGAATATTACAAAAAAGTCTTAAAAGGAAACCTTGAAGACGTCCTTGATACGATTAAAAGATTGAATGATATTGGAATCTGGCAGGAAATCACAACCCTTATCGTGCCGGGGGATAACGACAGCGAAGAAGAACTTACACAAATTGCCGAATTTATCGCAAGCGTGGATAAAGACATTCCGTGGCATATAAGCAGATTCCATCCAGATTATAAAGTTACGGACAAAGAACCTACACCTATGGCAACAATGATTAAAGCATACGAAATAGGAAAAAAAGCCGGACTGAAATATATCTATTTAGGCAACGTAGCGCTTCCGGTTGTGACATATTGTCCTAAATGCAACGAAGAACTTATTGTAAGAAGCATTTACAGAGTTGAAAAAAACATACTTAAAATTGATGAAAACGGAAAAGCACACTGCCCTAAATGCGGTGAAACTATTAAAGGAGTTTGGAAATGAGAGCAGCGGTCGTAAAAGAATGGTATGGAGGCAGCTGTGAGGCTGTTGAAGGTTATATTGCACATTTTAATAAAATAATAGACGAAAACGTAGATGAAAAAAAAGCTGCGGAAATTTTTTCTCTGAAACCAAAAGCGCTTATCGTTCCCCATGCCGGATGGGTTTACAGCGGATTTACTGCAAATTTTGCATACAGAATCGCACAAAATTCAACACCAAAGGCGGTGGCGGTAATAGGCCCTTCTCACAGATTTGCCTTTGAAGGCATAAGCGTAACACTTGAAGACGAATACGAAACGCCCTGTGGCAATCTTCCGATAGATTTTGAAACATCCAGGGCTTTAATTGAAAATTTCGGTGTGCAAAACCTTGAATATGTGCATGTGGAACATTCAACGGAAGTTCAAATGCCTTTTATTAAACATTACTTTGGAAACATAAAAGTTATTGAACTGGTTTATTCTAATTATTCACCGTTAAAATTAAAAGAAATTATCAATTTCCTTATTCAAAACAATATTTTAGTGGTAATAAGCAGCGATTTAAGCCACTATTATGATTTAAAAACGGCAAATGCCCTTGATTATAACTGCTTAGAAGCGGTTAACAATCAAGATGTTACACAGCTTGAAAAATGTGAGGCATGCGGTAAAATAGGTATTGAAGCACTCATACACTCAAGCAAAGAGCTAAACCTTACGCCTTTACTTGTAGATTACAGAACAAGTGCCGATGTAAGCGGTGATGAAAATCAGGTAGTAGGATATATGAGTGCCGTTTTTATTTAATATAATTTTTTGTTATAATTACATCCGTTAACTTCCACAAAAAAGGAGGTTATATGGCAAGAGGAAAATTTAAAATGAAAAGAAAAAGAAGAAGAGTTTTATATACTAAATAACTTCTTTTTCTTTTGAAAATGAGCTTATATGAATGATTTATGCAAACAATTAATTACACAGGACGATTATCAAATACCTGAATTTGAAAAAATATATATAAAATTTGACAAATCCACGAAAACTTTCCATATATATTCCAAAGAAAAACTTCCGATTACCACAATCAGTAATATACTGCAAAACTTTGATATCTCGATACTCGACTCGGTATCTTTCATAAACGATACTATTTTCGTATATAAAATAAAAACAGATATAAAAAACATCGATACATTTATTAAAAACAAAGAGATTTTTTTAGAAATACTTCAAAAAGCCCTTTTAAATGAATATTACACATTATGTAAACTCTACTATATGGCGTGGGAAGGGCTTAATATAAGAGAAATTTCCCTATTAAGGGCGCTTATCAAATATCAAAACCAGCTTTTTTTCGAATTTAATGAAAATCTCATTATTTCCGCATTACTGAATAATTCTAAATTAACGAAAACAATTATAGATTATTTCAAGGCTAAATTTTCAAAAAAAGACCTCTCGCTCGAACAAACAATAGATAAAGAATTAAAAGAAATTTCAAATATTAATGAAGACAAAATATTCAGGGTTTTATACACAATAGTAAAAAACATAGTAAGAACCAACTACTTTTTAAATAAAGAAACCATCTCTTTCAAAGTGGAAACGAAAAACTTTAAAAACATACTTTTCGGAATGCAGCCAAACATTGAAAGCTATGTGTATCACAACGACTTTAACGGGATACATTTAAGAATGAGTAAAATCAGCAGGGGCGGTATAAGATGGTCTGATAGGCTTCACGATTTCAGAGAAGAGATTAAAGACCTTATGATAACCCAGGAAGCCAAAAACGCCCTTATCATCCCCGAAGGCGCAAAAGGCGGATTTGTTATTTTTAAAACAGGTATTTCAAAAAAAGATTTTAAAAAATATTATTCATTATTTATTGACGCTCTTCTTGATTTAATAGATGTGGGTGATGTAGATGTAGTTAAATTTGACGATAAAGATTTCTATTTTGTTGTTGCCGCTGATAAAGGAACATCATCAATGAGCGACGTCGCAAACGAAATTGCGATAAAAAGGGGATATTTCTTAAAAGATGCGTTTGCAAGCGGCGGAAGCACCGGGTATTCCCATAAAGAACTAGGAATTACAGCAAAAGGCGCAATACATACGGCAAACAGATTTTTTATAGAAAAAGGTCAGGATATTTATACCGACAGACTCTCTGTAGTCGGTGTGGGAAGTATGAGGGGTGATGTATTCGGAAACGGAATGCTTCTGAATAAAAATTTCCTGTTATTAGCCGCGATCAGTCATAACGAAATTTTTGTTGACCCTAATCCCGATCCTAAAATTGCTTATAAAGAGAGAAAAAGACTTTTTGAAAACGGACTTAGCTGGGATCAGTATGATATATCAAAAATCAGCAAAGGCGGCGGTGTATTTAAAAGAGATGAAAAATCAATAAAACTGACACCCGAAATAAAAGCGTTAATCAATACCAAAAAAGACACAATAAGCGCAGAAGAACTTGCCAA
The DNA here is from genome assembly GCF_054656815.1 of Nautilia lithotrophica. Taxonomy (NCBI): domain Bacteria; kingdom Pseudomonadati; phylum Campylobacterota; class Epsilonproteobacteria; order Nautiliales; family Nautiliaceae; genus Nautilia; species Nautilia lithotrophica. Next base: position 119,329 of record NZ_BAAHXN010000001.1, on the reverse strand, counting down.
AAAACTTCTCTGTTTAAAAGTTGACCTTCTCTATTTCGGCGGTATCGGAACGTATGTCAAATCATCCGAAGAGCTGAATCTTCATATAAGTGATAAACAAAACGCTGATATCCGTGTAAACGCAAATGAAATAAACGCTTATGCGATATGTGAGGGAGCCAATCTCGCCCTTACAATGCAGGGAAGATACGAATATGCCCTCAAAGGCGGAAAAATAAATCTTGACGCAATCGACAACAGCGCGGGTGTAAATATAAGCGATTACGAGGTAAATTTAAAAATAATATTAAATTCCCTTGTTGACAGAAAAAAACTAACCGAAAAAGAAAAAGTAAAAATATTAAAAGAGATTCAGGACGAAATTATCGAAAAAGTCTTGCAAAACAACTTTGAACACGCCCTGCTTCTATCACTTGACGAAAGAAAAATATACAAAGAAAAACTGATTAAAATAATAGAAATTCTTGAACACAATACAGATTACTTCAAAAGAAAAAATTATCATATACCCAAAAACAGCGAAATAGAAATTTTATATCAAAACAACCATGCAATCAGACCGCTCTTGGCGATTATAATGCTTTATAGCAAAATATTTTTAAAAAAATATATATTAAATTCGGGACTTTTAGAATCAAACTATTATGACAAATTTTTAAAAGAGTATTTTCCAAAAGGATTTTTCAACAAATTTGAGCATGAAATATTCAACCATCCTCTAAAAAAAGAAATAATCGCCACCCAAATAGCAAATAAAATAATTAATGCGCACGGAATAGGTTTTTTAAGCGATTTTCATGAGAGATCTTTTAAATTCAAAATAGAAAGTTATCTTATTATGAACGAATTGATTAATGCCGACGAACTGAGAGCGGAAATAATCAGCAACATCAAAGACACTAACAAACAATACGAAATGCTGATTGATATAGAACAAACAATCAAATTTGCCGTTAAATGGATGGTTAAAACACTTGAAAACAGCAACGTTAAACCTCTGCTTTTTATAACTTTCAAAGATGAACTTAGCAAAATCATTCAAAACCAGAATAAAATAGAAACATATGAAAACTGGAAAGATTTTTATAAATTCCTGCCTGCTATGTTTATGATAAAACACGAATACAATCTGGATCTTAATACTATTTTCAATCTGTTCAAATTGATAATTACAAAATTCAAAATCAATACGATCTTAAAAACCATTAAAAACATCAAACCGAAAAACAGACTCGACAAAAACCTGAAAGAGGAAGTCGAAAGACTGATAGAATATTTCGTAATCACATTCGCAAAAGAAGTTATAAATTCCGAAAAATTTTCACCTCAAAACCTTAAAAAATCGTTTAACGAATACATAAAAAGAAAACACGACGAATATGAAGACATTATTGAAGAAATAAAAAAACTGAAAAAAGAGAAAAAATCATTAACTCTTTTATCGCATATAGCTAATTCGCTGATACTTCAATTGTTAAAGTGATTTGATAATTTTACTCGCAAGGGCCATATCTACATCACCTCTGGCTTTGAGCCTTTTCATAATCTCACCCATATTCTTACCGCCTATTTCATCAATTATATCTTTAATGATTTTAGTGGTTTCTTCTTCACCGAGCATTTTAGGAAGAAAACTTTCATATATTTCAAGCTCTTTTTTTGCTTCTTCCATTCCGGCTTCAATGGATTCTTTCGCCATTTTGGCGAGTTTCTTTGCGGCTTCCTGGATAATTTTTTCGCTAACTTCTTCACCTTTTTCTTTTGCAATTTTCTGAGCGCTGTCAACCAGCATCATAAGCGCGTTTGCTTTTGTTTTATCCTCTTTTTTCGCTTTCATCATCATTTTTTTGAGTTCAAGTATTGTCATAATAACTCCTTTTATTAATTATTTCCCCACACAGAAGGTTCCGAACATCTTATCAAGCATTTCGTCATACTCAAAAGGCCTGGTTATTTCACTGATTGCCTTTATAGCGTCCTGAATCTGATAGCTGAAAAGTTCAAGCTCGCCAGTTATTAAAAACTCTTTTGATTCGTTAATGGCATTCAGAGCTTTTTCGACGGCTTTTATCTGGCGGGTTGAAATTAAAATATGCTCGTCTTCACTTGTATATGAATCAAGGATGTTTTTCAGACTCTCTATAAGGGGTGAAATATCTTCTTTCGCGGAAATTTTTACAATCGGATAACTTTTGAATTTTTCCAAGTCGATGTTAATACCTTTGTCTATTTTATTAATTACGATTATTATGTCTTTGTCAGAATTTTTTATGATTTCAAGTATTTCCTCATCTTCTTTTGTAAATTCGTTTGCATCGAATACACAAAGGACAATGTCGGCTTCTTTTATGGCTTCTTTGCTTCTTTCAACCCCTATTTTTTCTATTTCGTCCTTAGCTGCCCTTATACCCGCCGTATCTATTATCCTTATTAAATGCGAGCCTATTTGGATATCTTCTTCTATCGTATCTCTTGTAGTTCCGGCTATATCGCTTACAATCGCCCTTTGTTTGTTTAAAAGCGCGTTTAAAATAGAACTTTTACCTACATTCGGCTTTCCGATAATGGCAATTTTATACCCTTTAAGCATTCCCTCTCTTCTTTTGCTTACATCAAGTGTATGGTTAAGAAGGGATTCTATTTTTTTAAGCCTCTCTTCTATTTCGTATCCAAGGGTTTCGGGCAAATCTTCTTCCGCATAATCTATAAACACTTCGGTATAAGCCATTATTTCTATCAGTTTTTCCCTGACTTCATCAACAAATTTCCCAAGATCGCCTTCAAGCTGACGTGAAAGAAGTTTCGCCCCTTCGCGAGAGCGTGTTTCTATGAGTTTTGCTATCGCTTCAGCCTGTGAGGCGTCTATTTTGCCGTTTAAAAAGGCTCTTTTAGTAAATTCACCTGGCAGTGCCGCCCTCGCTCCGTAATCAAGAAGAGTTTCAAGCACTATTCTGCTGACTACAACACCTCCGTGACACTGAAACTCAACGATATCTTCGCCCGTAAAAGAGTTTGGCGATTTAAAATAGATAACTATTCCTATATCTATCAATTCGTCATTTTTATCATAAAGTTTGCAAAGTGTGGCAATTCTTGGGGTTAAGTCTTTTTTTGTAAGTTTTTTTGCTATTTCATAAGCATCGTCACCTGAAAGTCTGACTATTGAAATGGCACCAACGCCGTTAGGCGTTGATATCGCTGCTATTGTGTCCATGTTTTTCACCTATGACTACGAACTTTTCACCATTTCTTTCTTTAATAGCCACATATCTGTCCGGAAATTCCTCTCTTAAAATTTCAAGAGCGATAAAAGCAAGAATCCCGTCAAAAGGTTTTGTTTTGCCATATCCTCTTTCTTTTACTTTTTCTATGAAAGGTGCTAAAAAGCTTCTTAGCATCTCTTCCTGGGTTTTTAAAAATTCGGCAATTTCAAGCCTTACTTTAAAGCCGTATTTTTGATTAATCCAGCTGTAGAGCATAAAATTAAGGGCGTTGTATCTGTAACCTTCTTTTCCGATTAATAATGCGGCGTCTTCGCCGTCTATTTTAATAAAAATAGTTTCTTCGTCATATTTACTTACATCAAACGTATCAAGATTAAAGCATGATTTTTTAAAGAGATTCTCTAAATGTTCTTTTATTTCCGGAATTACGTCTTCAATGTCTCTTTCAATATTTTCGGAAACTTCAATTATTGCATTTTTCGCAAAAAGCCCAAAAAGTCCCCTGCTCGGATATTGTATTATCGTTACTTCCAAATCCGTAACTGAGCAGTTGAGTTTTTTTGCAGCTTCGTAATATGCATCCTCAAGTGTTTTAGCTTCTATTCTCATTGTTTAGCCTTTGAAGCCATAATTCTGTTAATCAACCACTGCTGAGCTATTGATAAGATATTGTTAACCGTCCAATACAATACAAGCCCCGCAGGGAACGTAGCCATCATAAATGTAAAAATAAGAGGCAGGAATTTGAAGATTTTTTCTTGCATTGGATCTTGAAAATTAGTCGGTGTAAGTTTTTGATGAATATACATACTTACACCCATAAGCACAGGTAAAATAAAATAAGGATCCATTACGCTTAAATCTTTAATCCATAAAAATGAAGCACCCTTAAGTTCAATTGCGTATAATAAAAGTTTGTAAATTCCATAAAAGACAGGAATCTGTAAAATAAGAGGCAGACATCCGCCAAGAGGATTAGCCCCGTGTTCTTTATAGAGCTTCATCATATGCATTTGAAGTTTTTGAGGGTCTTTTTTATATTTTTGCTGAATTTCTTTCATTTTAGGGGCAAGTTCTTTTAATTTATACATGCTTACCATTCCCTTATATGTTAGAGGGAATAATACAAGCCTTACCAAGATAACCAATAGTATTATTGCTATACCCCAGTTTCCGGCTAATTTATAAAACCAGTCAAGTAAAAAGAAAAGGTTTTTCGCGAAAAACGTTCCAACACCATACTGAACAACATCTACAAGCTGAGGATCTATTGCTTTTAATGTATCTACGAATTTCGGTCCAATGTATCCTATAAACTCTTTATTGCTATCGGCTTTAATAAATGCAGTCGGGTTTTCTTCTTCATCAGGCACCACTACTACGCTATATGGTGTTTTTGAAAATAAAAGTGTAGTATAATATCTGTCAAATTCCGCAGTAACTATTGCGTTGTCAATCGTTTCGTTTACCGCATCCCCGTCTTCAATTATACTTAAAGTCCCATCTGATTTTTTTACAACCAAACCATGGATTGTTAACTTATCCACAGCTACTTTAGGTCTGTATCCAGGCGTTATATAATAAATCGCAGGGTTTGATAGAGTTACTTTTACATCATAATGTCCGTCAGGATAAAAGGTAATTTTTTTGGTTACCACTTCTTTGTTGTTTAAGTTTTGTGTTAAAGTGATTGTCTGAGGTTTGTCATTTAATACTATTTCGTTTTTATCTGCTTTTATCGGAACGGAAAAAGCGAGTTTATTAAGTTCCTGGTTTTCAAATCTGATTTCCAAAGGTTTAGGAAGTTTATCATTTACAAGCTCTAAATGTTTTCCGTTTTCGGTGTTAAATTTTGTCTGTTTGAGTTTAAAACTACTAATTCTTCCGAGTGAATCTATTTTTATCTGAAAGTTTTTAGCACTTATAGTAGCAATTGTTGTTATTTCTGTTTTGGTTATTTTGTTTGAAACTTTATTTGTAGAATTATTGATATTTGTTGTAGTTTTAGTTGTTTGATTCTGTTCGATTATTTTGGAAGCAGCTTTTTGTTGTGGTGTTAACACGAAATAATCATATGCAACGAAAAAAGCAAACGATATCACAGTTGCAATTAATATTCTTCTTAATTGTCCGTTATTGTCCATTTTCAGCCTTTATTATTATATATTCATCTTTTTTATTTACAGGTATAAGCCAATATTTAATAACAGGCTTTTTAATAAAAAAGTTAGTTTTTATTTTTTTCTTAACAACAGGATAATCTATTCCGCCTTTAAATAGCTGGTTACACGTCAAAATACGCAGCGTAGATTTATAAAAGGCTCTTAAAAAATTATCATTTTCAAATTCTATTTTTGTATATTCCGAACAGCTTGGATAATATCTACAATTATTGCCAAGCATCGGACTTATAAACAGCTGATAAAACTTAATTAATTTTATTGGCAAGTTTTTTAAACTCGTTTTTAAGTTTTTCAAAATTATATTCCGATATGTCTTTTTTTGCAACGATTGCGAAGCCGCCTTTTTCTAAAACATCGTTAGCCAAACTTCTTATGCGTCTTTTTATTTTATTTCTGATTACGGCTTTTTTGGATATTTTTTTTGAAACGACAGGTGATACTTTTAGTTCATTTAAAGGGAAGTGAAACATAAGAAAATTTTCACTATTATATCTCTTCCCTTTTTTAAAAACTATTTCTATCTCTTTTTTACTTAAACCGCTAATCTTTTTCTACCTTTAGCTCTTCTTCTCGCTAAAACTTTTCTTCCGTTTTTAGTCTTTAGTCTTGCTCTGAATCCATGAGTTCTTTTTCTTCTGATTTTACTTGGTTGATATGTTCTTTTCATTTAATCTCCTTTTTTGGACGGAATTTTAACAAAAATTTTAATATAATCCTAATTTTCCGTCTTTTCTTCTATAAATAACTCTTTTTTCACCTTCTAAGTCTTTAAATACCATAAAGTATAATCCTGATTTTTTAAATTCTTCTTTCGCCTCTTCAATACTTAATGGTTTCTCTACATCAAGCGGCATTTCTACGATATCATCTTGTTCTTCTTCTACTATTAATTCTTCAATTCTGTCTTTTTTATGATGATCAGTTATTTTATCATGATATCTTCTTAAAAGTTTTTCAAGTTTGTCTTTTGCTTTATCTAGTGCAGCATACATATCTTTATCTTTATAATGCACTACGGCTGTTCCTTTTTCAGGAATATTCATTATTATTTCTACTGTAAAGAAATCTCTTTTATCTTTTTCTACAGTTACAATTGAGTGTAAAATTCCAAGATTATATTTTTCTACTTCGCTTACAACTTTAGAAATATGATCTTTCATAGCTTCAGTAAGCTCTACGTTTCTGCCAACTATTGTTACGTTCATAACATTTACTCCTTTCTTTTTAAATAACAAACGGACTAGCCGTTTATTATCAAATTATAACTTATATATTAAGGATTTTGAAGAGTAAAGCGGACTTTTCTTATATGAAAATTTGGATTTTTAGATGCGACAGTAACATAAACCAATACACTTCCGTTAGTATCTGAAGTATTTATCTCAGAACAATAGCAGTTACTCCATACACTTGATGAACAATTTCCTACGATAAAATAGTGATATGTAATATTAATATCAAATAATTCATCATCCAAATTGATTTTATTTAAACAAGAAGAATTGAAATCATGTCCCTGCAAAGCTAATATTGCATATTCAGTTGCACTTCTTAGCATAAGTTCAGCTCTTGTATCCATAAAACTTCTTGATGTGTGAGCAGTGGAAGCGGAACTAAATTTTAAGATCATTATTCCAATAATTGACATTACAACAATAAAAACGATTGTAATTATCATACTAAACGATTTTCTCAAAACACAACCTTTTCTTTACATATTGTAAGATTAAAATCAGTAAGTTTTACATTTGGTGACGTTATACATAAATAAATTCTCATAACCCCACCCTCTTCTTTGAATTTAAACTGCGTTACATGTGTGGCAATTAAACTTGAATTTCCGTCCATATACATTTCAGCATTCCAAGGAAAATAATTAAATCTAAGAGTTAAGTTATAATCATGCGAATTATTATCATACACAGGAACTATTGCCATTGCACCTCTTACCAGATAATAACCTTCATATACGGTAGTAGAGTTTGATTCAGTTATAGCTTTTATATTTAACGTAGTATCGCTGGTATCATTTATTTCAAAAACTCTAGTCGCGCTGTGCGAGTAATATCCGTAAGAATCATTAATATCATCAAAATCACCTCTTCCATCACTACCGCTAAATACCAAAACATCATATTTATCGGTAAATACATCACCGCTATTTGGCACACCCCATGAATTAATCCATGCCAAGTCTATCTGTTTTGCTATACTGAAATTACTATCAGGGCTTGTAATGTTATATTCATCCGATGTTCCGACTTGTGTAAGTTTCAAATCTACAAAACCGCTCCAACCCGGTTGAATGCGTTTTAAAGAATCGCTCCACATACCTCTTTTTGAATATTCGGAAACATACAGCCATTCCAATACCGGATATTTGTAGCTGTTTGAAGGATCTAAATTACTTACGGTTATAAAATTTTTATTGGAATTATTAATACAACTTTGTGAATTACTTGAAGGCAAAGTTGCATTACATTCTACCGCTATGACGCTGTTTTTAATTCTGTTTTTAAGTTTTGCAGCAATGATATTCAATGTCAAATCAGTTTTAAATGATAGTTTATTTAACTCTTTTGTTTTAATGTAGTTACGAAATGTATTTTGTAAGATTTCTATAGATATAGTTCCAAGTATTCCCAAAATAACAACTACGATCATTAATTCAACTAAAGTAAAAGCTTTTTTCATCTTGTAATTTCCTCTAAAGATAAAAATTTACTTGCACCTATATTACAAGTAGGATATCTTAATGTTAAATTTGTATCACCAAGCTGCGTCCAAATTGTGATGAGTTTAATATTGGTGTTATTTGCCGTAGATGAATAATTAAGTGAAAAGTTTATATCAGATGCCGAATAATCGGTATTATCATTGATATATTTGACATTAACATGAATAGTATTTCCTAAAAAATTTTCAGTATATCCGTTAAAATCATCAATATCATCATATGTAGAAACATCTGATGCGTTTTCCCCGGTATCAAGTCCTATTGCGGATGTAGTATCGCCGCTTCCGCTTCTTAAGATGTTGTTATTAAAATATTTTTTTCCAATTCTGCATACTGAACCTGCAAATGCAGAGCTTTCATTGTTTAAAAGTTCAGTATCACCTCCCGTGGCATTTAAATCTTTATAAAAATTATCACTTATAGTGTTTTTTTCGTCAAAATATCTTTGATTGATTAAAGACAAGATTGTAAATTCCTGAAAAAACATTTCTTCACGCAAAATATGTTTATTTGCACTTGTCATTGTTTGAAAAATAATAGGAAATGACGTCATAACAATACCAAGAATAATTATTGATATTAAAACTTCAAATAATGTAAAACCTCTATATTTTTTTTGATTTCTCATATGTATTTTTTACTGCCTTTATTATTTTTCCTCTAATTCCTTCGTTTTCAAGTGTATAAATACCCTCCGCCGTTGTTCCTTTCGGTGACATTACCGAATCTTTTATTGACGAATAATTATCGTCAATTGCAGCAAAACTTTTAAAAAGTCCTTTTGTAAGCTCAACGACTTTATCTCTTTTAAGACCGATATAAACACCGCCGTCACTAAACGCTTCTGCAATTAACGCTAAATAAGCCGGTCCGCTTCCGATTATTGCGGTTGCCATGTCTATTTCATCATCATTTTCCATCCAAATAACAGACCCGATATTTGAAAAAATTTCAATTGCAATATCTTTTGCTTTAATATCTCCTGTTATCGCAGTAGTTGACGCACCGTATTTTGCAGCAACGTTTGGCATAGCTCTTATATAAGCTTTGGCTTTTATTCTTTCAAGGTCCATTAAACTTTTTCCGGCAAGAATTGAAATCAAAATTTTCGCCTCACCTTTTATTCTCATTGAAACTTCCTGCAATGCGTAAGGTTTTATTGTCAATAAAATTATTTTATCAGTTATATCAAACTCGTCAAGCTCGAAATATTCACATCCGAACTCTTTTGAGAAAGTTTTTAATTTTTCAATATTTCTTCCTACAACCGCAAAGTCTTTTTTACCTTTAAGTCCTGAGGCGATGGCTTTTGCCATTGATCCGTAACCAATAATATATATCATTCTTCACTCTTTATAAAATTTTTAAGCGGTTCGGTAAGTCCGTATCCATATTTTTCAAGGATTACCTGACCCATCAGTTTTTCATCCATATTGAATATCAAAGGTGCGGCAAAATTAACGGTTGATTCTATAAAAGGAGAATTTACTATCATTATATTTAAAACTAAAAAGTTCGTATTTTCATCTATCTTAAGTGCAGTCTGTTCCTGCTCAGAAATTTCAAAATCGTAATCGTTTCTTATTAAAAAAGGGTTGATCAACGTAAATGTAACTTTATCATGTTTTAATGTATAAAAATTGTCATTTATTTTTTCCAATTCAAACTCTTTTATATCTTCAAAACCAAGTATAGGCAGCACAACTTCAAACGTCATATTTTTCCTTTTTTCCTAATAAAGCAATTAATATTCCTAATTATAGCACAAAAAAATAAATGTTATTAGTCATAAGAATTTACTCAATGATATAACCCTACCCACCATTTATTAAATTAGATATAATTGCACGAAAAAAGGATTTTTTTATGAAAGAATACAATCCTCACGAAATAGAACAGAAATATTATAATTTATGGGAAAATAAAGGTTTTTTTGAGGTAGATTATTCAAAAAAGAAAAACTTCTGCATTGTAATGCCGCCTCCTAACGTTACAGGAAGTTTACATATCGGGCATGCTCTTACATTTACACTTCAAGACATAATGGTCAGATACAAAAGAATGGACGGATATGCAACACTTTGGCAGCCGGGAACGGATCACGCCGGAATTGCAACGCAAAACGTAGTAGAAAAACAGATACTCGCAGAAGGAAAAACTAAAGAAGATTTAGGGCGTGAGGAGTTTTTAAAAAGAGTATGGGAATGGAAAGAATTCAGCGGTGGAACAATTACAAAACAGCTTAGACACCTCGGTGCTTCACCTGCATGGTCCAGAGAGAGATTTACGATGGATGAAGGGCTTCAAAGAGCCGTAAGAGTCGCTTTTAAAAAGCTTTATGATGAAGGCCTTATCGTAAAAGGCAATTATATGGTTAACTGGTGTCCAAAAGACGGGGCGCTCAGTGATATAGAAGTCGAATACGACACGCATCAAGGAAAACTTGTTTACATTAAATACCCTATTAAAGACAGCGATGAATTTGTTGTGGTAGCAACAACAAGACCGGAAACTTATTTCGGTGATACTGCCGTTATGGTAAATCCGGAAGATGAAAGATACAAACACTTAATAGGCAAAAAAGTAATACTTCCGCTTGTAAACAGGGAAATTCCTATTATTGCGGATGAATACGTAGATATGGAATTCGGAACGGGATGCGTAAAAGTTACACCTGCACACGACCCTAACGACTATGAAGTTGGACTTAGACACAATCTCGAACTTATAAAAGTATTCGACGAAAAAGGTATTTTAAACGAGCACGCGCTTGAATTTAAAGGAAAAGACAGAATAGAAGCCAGAGAAGAGATTATCAAAAAATTAGAAGAAAACGGATTCATCGAAAAAATCGAAGAGCACACCCATCAGGTCGGACACTGCTACAGATGTAAAAGCGTAATCGAGCCGTATGTTTCTACTCAGTGGTTTTTGAAAAAGGAAGTTGCAATCCCCGCAATTGAAGCGGCAAACAGAGGAGACGTGAAGTTTCATCCGAAACAATGGAAAAATAATTATGACGCATGGATGAGGGAACTTAGAGACTGGTGTATCTCAAGACAGCTTTGGTGGGGTCATCAGATTCCTGTATATTACTGCGACGAATGCGGGCATGAGTGGGCAAGTGTGGAAGAACCGACAGAATGTCCAAAATGTAAAAGCAAAAATTTCCATCAGGACCCTGACGTGCTTGATACGTGGTTCAGCTCGGCTTTATGGCCTTTTTCAACGCTTGGATGGGAAAACGGCGAATGGGGTAAAGGCGAAAAATGGAACCCTGAAGATTTAGAAAGATTTTATCCAAATGATTTATTGATTACAGGGTTTGATATTCTCTTTTTCTGGGTTGCGAGAATGATGATGATGGGAACGCATTTCCTAAAAGACGTTCCGTTTAGAGATGTTTATCTTCATGCTTTGGTTCGAGATGAACACGGTCAAAAAATGTCCAAATCAAAAGGAAACGTAATTGATCCGCTCGAAATGATCGAAAAATATTCGGCTGATGCGTTAAGATTCACCCTTGCGATACTTGCCGTTCAGGGAAGGGATATAAAACTCAGCGAAGCAAAACTTGTTGAGAGCAGAAACTTTACAAATAAACTATACAATGCCGCAAGATTTTTAAAAATGCATCAGGAAAAATTTGAAGACCTTGATAATATCGACATTAAAACAGACCTTGGAAAATGGATGCTGTTTAAATTAAATAATGCTATTAACAATGTTAGACGCGAACTTGACGAATACAGATTTAACGACGCTGCCATGACGCTTTACAGATTTTTGTGGCAGGATTTCTGCGACTGGGGTATTGAGCTCAGCAAAGTAAGCAAAGATTCAATTGCAGAACTTGGAAGCATATTTAAAGAGGCTATGAAACTTCTCCATCCGTTTATGCCGTTTATTACGGAATTTTTATATCAGGAGCTCTCACTTACGGATGTTGAAAACAATTCTATTATGTTAAAAGATTTCCCTGAGGTTAAAGAAGTGGACAAACCTGCAGACTTTGATTTGATTATTGAGGCGATCATATCACTTAGAAGAATCAAAGCTCTAACAGGTGCAAAAGAGATTAAAAAAGCGTATGTTTTGGCTAATCTTCCGGAACTTTCAAAAGAATTTATTAAAAAATTGGCCCGTGTAAATGACGTGGAGTTTGTTAAAACCCAGATTCCAAACGCAATAAGAGACATAAGCGACAACCTTGAAACAATGGTTAGTAAAGAAGAAGTGGACATTACACCTCTTATTGAAAGACTTACAAAACAAAAAGACAAACTGACTAAAGAGATAGAAAAACTTGAAAAAAAACTATCAAACAAAAACTTTGTAGAACGTGCACCACAGGAAGTGGTTGAAAAAAACAGAAAAGAACTTGATGAATACAAAGAGAAACTTCAAAAAGTGGAAGATGAATTAAGGAAATTAAATGATTAAAAAAACACTACTATTTATTCCTTTAATAATTTTTATGGGTTGCTCGTCCAAAAACGAAGTAACTCATTCAGAAAACCTCACAGCGCTCAGCTGGCATTATAAAATCCATAAAGACATTCAAAATTCAAACCTTGACCAGGCTGATGAGGATTTTATTTCCCTTGAAGCCGAACACCCAGCATCCATTTATGTTAAAACTGATCTTTTAAGCCTTTTTTTAGCTCATCAACAAAATAAAGAGTATGATTTGGCTCTGTTTTATCTGAATGAATATGAAAAAAGATTTTCTTCAATAGATGAAATTCCATGGATTGAGTATCAAAAAATTAAAATGAATTATCTAAAATATGATAATCCTTATACAAATCAGAAAATGATTTTAAACATAATCACAATGTGCGATAATTATCTTAAAAAATACCCAAATTCAAATTTTGCACCTGAGGTTTCCACTATCCTTGCAAAGGCGGAATTGACAAACAAATATTTAAATGCTAAAATAAGTAAACTATATAAAAAATTGGATAAACCTAAAGCTTCAAAACTTTATGAAACAAAAATTCCAAACAATTCTAAACCACCGGTTATCCCATGGTATAAAAAATTATTTTATTGGTAAGGAGAAAAGTTGACATTAGAAAATTACAGCGAGTTGCCAAGCATCATTCCGGTGCTTAAAGAAAAAGAATTAATTTATCCGTTTATGATAATTCCTATATTTTTGGAAGATAAAAACGATATTATTGCCGTTCAAAAAGCAATTAACGACCATTCCTTACTTTTTGTTTCCATAAACGACGAAGTCGGAACATACGGAACAATAGGAACAATAATCAGAAAAGTAACACTTCCGGAAGGCAGGGTGAAAATTTTATTTCAAGGGCTTGCAAGGGGTAAAATACTTGAAATCACTGACAAAAACCCTACCCTGGCTTTAATTGATAAAGTGGAATCCCATACAAAAGCGGATCAAAAAGAGATTAGCGCACTTCTTGAAACGTTAAAAGAGCATATAATTACCTTAAGCGAATTAAGTCCGTTTTTTCCAAAAGATTTTATAAAAATTATTGATAATAATTCAGATGCTGACAGAATTATTGACATAATAGCAAGTTCATTGAAACTGCCCGTTGAAAAAGGATATGAGCTTTTTAAAGAAACAGATACACATGAAAGACTGATTAAACTTATACACTTTATTTTGGAAGAGATCGAAGCCATTAAACTCAAAAACGAGCTTTCAAAAAAAGTAATGGAACAAGTCCAGGAAGCAAACAGAGAACATCTTCTTAAACAGCAGTTAAAACTTATTCAACAAGAGCTTGGAATCACAAACGAGCTTGAAGAAGAAATCAAAGAATATTATGAAAAATTAGAAGAGCTCAAACCTCATATGCCGGAAAATGCATACAAAGAAATCAAAAAGCAAATAGACAGACTCTCAAGAATGCATCCAGACAGCGCAGAAGCCACTACTACACAAAACTATATAGAATGGGCACTTGAGATACCTTTTGGAAAATACGCAAAAGAAGAGTTCAGCATAGATGAACTCCAACAAAGACTTGACAAAGACCATTACGGACTTAAAAAACCAAAAGAGAGAATCGTTGAATATTTTGCGGCAAAAGAACTTGCTAAAAAAAGAAACCAGGAATTCAGCGGTGCGATACTTTGTTTTGTAGGACCTCCGGGTGTCGGAAAGACATCCCTTGCAAATTCCATTGCAAAATCACTCGACAGAAAACTAGTAAGAATCGCTCTTGGCGGACTTGAAGACGTAAATGAATTAAGAGGTCACAGAAGAACATATATCGGTGCGATGCCGGGACGCATAGCACAGGGAATAATAAACGCAAAAGAGATGAACCCTGTAATGGTTCTTGATGAAATAGACAAAATTGCAAGATACAGAGGCGACCCGACTGCTGTTTTACTTGAAATACTCGACCCTGAACAAAATAAAGAATTCAGGGATTTATATCTGAATTTTGACCTTGATTTAAGCAAAGTGCTATTTATAGCAACGGCAAACGACCCAAGCACCATTCCCGCACCTCTTAAAGACAGAATGGAAATGATATTTGTCGGAAGCTATACGCCTCAGGAAAAATTTGAAATTGCAAAAAGATATTTGATCCCACAGGAAATGAAAAAACACTCTCTTAAAAAAAGTGAAGTTTCCATTTCCGACAAAGCTTTAATTGAAATAATAGACAAATACACAAAAGAAGCGGGGGTTAGAAATTTAAGAAGAGTAATAGCTAAAATAATGAGAAAAGCCGCCCTTGAAATTATAAAAGGTAAAGAAAAAGTAAGAATCAGCATTAAAAACCTTGAAGATTTTCTTGAAAAAGGTTATTACGGAATTGAAAGCATAGAAAAAAAAGATAAAATCGGCGTAGTAAACGGCCTTGCATGGACACCTGTAGGAGGTGACGTGCTAAAAGTCGAAGCCGTAAAATACAGAGGCAGAGGTCAGGTTATATTAACCGGACAGCTAGGTGACGTTATGAAAGAGAGTGCACACATTGCCTACACATTAATTAAAGTTCTTATTGACACTAAAAAGATAAATATTAAAGAGCGTTCAAAAGAACCTGTATACGCAAAATACAATGTTCACATACACGTCCCTGAAGGCGCTATACCAAAAGACGGACCGAGTGCAGGTATTACGATGGCTACGGCAATAGCAAGCCTTTTCAGCGAAAGAAAAGTAAAAGCCGATGTAGCAATGACCGGTGAAATTACTTTAAGCGGAGACGTGTTACCGATAGGCGGATTAAAAGAAAAATTAATTGCGGCATATAAAGCAAAAATTAAAAAAGTTCTTATCCCTCAGAAAAATTACGAAAGAGATTTGGACGATATACCTGAAGAAGTAATTAAAGGTTTGGAAATAATTCCTGTTAAAAGAATAGAAGATGTATTAAATCACGCATTAATTTAATGAAAGTTAAAAATGAAAAAATTATTTATTATTTTCTTTCCTTTTTTTCTTTTTGCTTCGGTAAATGAAGAAATAATAAAGTTTTACAAAAAGCACTACCCGAGCATTGAAATTTTTTCCATTAAAACCAACAAACCTTTTCCGAAGCATTATAAAAAAATAGATTTCAAACTGGCCAATTACAAACTCCCCTCTTCCACTCTTATAATTGACGGCAAATATTATTTTTACACCATTAATGCAAAAATAAAGGTGTTTATAGCTCAAAAAGTAATCCGAGTAAATGAATTAATTAAACCCAATGTAATAGAAAAATCAATAAATTTCAGAAGTTTTTATTCCAAACCATTAACCAACATCCCCGATAATTTAATAGCTTCCAAAATCATTTCAAAAAATGCCGTTATTAATGAATCCAACACCAAAATAAAGCCGTTGATATTAAAAGGAGAAAGCGTCAGTGTGATTTTTAAAGATGAAAACATAGAAATTTATTCAAAAGGCACGGCTTTAAACGATGCGAATATAAATGAGATGATTAAAGTAAAAATTAATTCGAAAACATACACAGGCAAAGTAAATGAAAACGCTGAAGTGATTATTAAATAAAAGAAAGGAAGAAATGAAAATATTAGTATGTATAAGCGGTGCAAGCGGCGTAAAATTGGGACTTAAACTTTATAATCTGATTCCTGCCGAATATGAGAGGTTTTTGGTGTTAAGCGAAAATGCAAAAATAGTTTTTGAAAAAGAAGAAAAAATTTTTATTAACGATGACATATCCGCACCGCCTGCGAGCGGAAGCTTTGGTATTGACGTTACATTTATTGTGCCCTGCAGTATGAATACGCTTGCCAAAATAGCTTTGGGTATTGCGGACAATTTAATAACAAGAAGCGCCCAGGTGGCGATTAAAGAGAAAAAAAAGCTGATAATTGCCCCGAGGGAAATGCCTTTTAGTGAAATTTACTTAGAACATATGTTAAAATTATCAAAACTGCAAAATGTTATAATTGCACCCCCGGTATTCGGGTATTATAATGAACCGAAAAACATAGAAGAGATTGAAATGTTTTTAATCGGAAAATGGTTTGATTTAGCCGGAATTGAAAACAATCTTTTTAAAAGGTGGACATAGTGTATACAAAAGCCATATATCCCGGAACTTTTGATCCCGTAACAAACGGACATCTGGACATAATAAAAAGAGCTTGTAAAATGTTTGATAAAATAATTGTAGCGGTAGCAGACAATAAAGACAAAAAAACGATGTTCAGTCTTGAAAAAAGAGTTGAATTTATGAAAAAAGCAACAAAAGACCTTCCAAAAATCGAAGTAGAAAGTTTCAATTCTCTGCTTGTTGATTTTGCGAGGGAAAAAGAGTGCAAAATAATAATAAGAGGTTTAAGGGCTGTCAGTGATTTTGAATACGAACTTCAGATGGGGTATGCGAATAAAAGTTTAGACAGCGAAATAGATACCATTTATCTGATGCCAAATCTTGAAAATGCTTTTATATCTTCAAGTGTTGTAAGAAGTATTTTAAAATACAAAGGCAATGTATCTCATTTGGTGCCGGAAACAATAATTAAGGATTTATAATGTATATTGCGATTGAAGGAATAGACACGGCCGGAAAATCAACCCAGATTGAACTGCTAAAAAAGGAATTTAACGATATTTTGTTTATTAAAGAGCCGGGTTTTACGGATTTCGGGCAGAAAATAAGAAACATAATTTTTAATGACGATATTTCAAAAAAAGCGGAACTTTTTTTATTCCTTGCAGACAGGGCCGAAACAATAGAAAAAGTTGTAAAGCCAAACCTTAATAAAAATATTTTGACCGACAGAAGCGTTGTAAGCGGCATTGCATATGCTATGGAATTTTTTGATTTCAATATGCTGGTAAATTTAAACAAATTTGCTACTGAGAGTATATTTCCGGAATATGTGATCATTTTAAAACTCGATAAAGCAACCCTAAATTACAGACTTTCACAAAAATCAAACGACAATATCGAAAAAAGAGGAATTGATTATCTTTTAAACATTCAAGACAATATGATCGAAGTATGCAACAGGCTTGAAATACCTTATCTGCTGCTTGACGCTTCAAATTCTATTGAAGAAATTAATTTCAGAATCAAAAAGGTGATCGGTGAGTATATGGAAATTGATTAAAAAAGATTTTGCAGCCGTTAAAGACAGAGACCCTGCGTTTAAAAACAAAATAGAGCTGTTATACGCATATCCAGGAATATGGGCACTTGTTAATTACAGAATTGCAAACAAAATTTACAAAGCCGGCTTTAAAAGAACAGCAAGATTTATAATGTCAATTAATCAGTTTATTACCAATATGGATATACACCCAGGCGCTACGATAGGCGAAAATGTATTCATAGATCACGGCATAGGTGTGGTAATAGGTGAAACCGCAATAATAGGCAATAACGTAACGATTTACCAGGGCGTAACTCTTGGCGGGGTTAGCCTAAATCCCGGCAAAAGACACCCGACCATAGAAGATGACGTTACGATAGGTGCAGGTGCAAAAATACTCGGAAACATTACAATCGGAAAAGGCAGTAAAATCGGTGCGAATTCAGTAGTTGTAAAAGACGTTCCTCCATATTCCACCGTTGTTGGTATTCCGGGAAAAGTAATTAAAAGGAAAGATTATTCACCTCTTGGCCATGATAAACTGCCTGATATTGAAAAAGAACTTTTTGAATATTTAATGGATAGAATCAAAGTATTGGAAGATGCGGTAATAAACAATGACAAAAACATAATAGAAAAAGACGAGGAAATAGAGAAAAAATATAGAGATTATTTGGAAGCTTTAAAAAATAGATAACTTTAAAATTTATTTTGTTCTACATTTTTAAGCATTTTATCCGCCATTTCATCTACTTCTTCAGCAACAACATCCACATCACTCACTAAACTTTCCATTTCTTGAGTTTTTCTATTAACTTCTTCTATTTTAGAAGTCGCATTTGAAATTGAATCAGTTTGTTTGATTATTGCCTCACCAATATTTGTAATAGACTGAGTAAGTATATTAATATTGGCATCAATTTCACTTAATGATTTTTGCGTTTTTTCTGCAAGTTTTCTTACTTCATCTGCAACAACCGCAAAACCTCTTCCATGTTCTCCTGCACGAGCTGCTTCAATAGCTGCATTTAATGCCAATAAATTTGTCTGATCTGCTATTTCCTGGATAATACCAACTACATTTTTAATATCATGAGATTGATCGACTACGGCTTTTGTTTGATTTGAAATATCAATTATTTCATTATTTAAATGTTGCATAACATTTGATAAATTTGCAAGTTCTTCTGAAGAAGTTTTAGCCACTTCTTTAAGTAAATTCATTTTTTCTTTTAACTCATTTGATTTAAGAGTTAATAACTCACCATTTTCTTTATTGATGTTTAAAATTTCTGCAATAGTATCTATTACGCTATTTACTGCTACTTCAACTTTACCTATTGCATTTTGTATTCTCTTTGTAAAATCTTTATGCATAGCACTATCTAAAACATTAACTGTTTTATTAATATCAACTCCCACAATTTTTTCTAATGCGTCTTGCATTTCATTAAACAATACTCTTACTTTTTCTAATTCTGGATTTGCTGCAGTTTCAAATACTCTTCCTTCTAAAACTCCTCTTTTCATTTTTTCAACTTCTCTAACCAAACCATTAATCATATTAGCATCTTGAATAAGATTTTCTTCGATTTTTGAAATATTTTCATTAATCAATTTGGCCATAACACCTAACTCATCATTGCTTTCAATTTCAATTTTTTTAGCTTCTTGCGTTTTTCTATTTAAGAAATTGAAAAATTCTAATAATCCATTTTTAAGCGTTTCTACAGAATCAACTAAGTTTTTAGAAATAGAAATACCTAAAAATAAAACAAAAATCACTATTACCAACGTTAAAACACTTATTATTACAATAAATTGATAAGTGCTTTTAATTACAGAATTTATGTCGTTTATAAGTTCTTTTCCTATTCTGTCAGCTAATTGTTTAAATTTATTTATACGTTCTGTCGAAATTTTTATCCATTCTGAAACAGTAATTTTATTTATATGTTTGCTATTACTTAAAACTTTGAATGCATTAATAGCAGGTGAATCGTTTACTTTTACAATTTTATCAAGCTCTTTTATGCTCATTCCTTCATTATATGCTTCTACAACTTTTGGAAGCCCGTTATGATATTTTGTAAACACATCATAAATTTTTTGAAGTTGCTCTTTTTCTTCATCTGAAATATTAAGCTTTTTGTATTCATTGATTTCATTTATTAATTGATCGTAAAATTTGTTTACTTTTGCTTCATATTTTTCTTTTCCTCTTAATACATAGTTTTTAAAATTATGTATCAAACCTCCGTAACCAACAATATCTTTCATTTTAGAAATTATTGAAAGCTTTAAAGGTATTAACTGGAACTCTTTTCTGATTTTATTAACTTTTTGTGTTAAATAATCAGTTTCTTTTGATACATCAGATAATTCATCAAGAAGATTTTGCTGGTTCACTATTGTAGAATTCCATGCAGTCAATATATTTTGATTTAAATCTCCCGTGCTTAACATATATGCAATATAAGCTCTTTCTTTACCTGCATTTTCTGTTAGTTGTAAAATTTTAAAAAATTTATTCAGTTCATCACTTAATTTTTCATTTACATAATATTTTGTAACTTCATCTTTTGTTTCAAGCATTTTTTTATTTATATCTGAATAATATTTAATTTCATCCAAAACATTAATTTTTAAATCGTCAACCTGCTTTCTTATTATCGGAAGTTTGTTTACAAGCATAAAAGCTTCTTGATAATTTTTATTTATATGTTTATCAAGTTTTTTTAAATTAATTTTGTTAATAAACTCTTTTAATTTTTTAATTTTCTTATCTGTTAAAAGTCTTTGTGATTGAAGCTCAGATTTAAACTTTTTACCATTATTGGCAATATAAGCAGTGCTTAAACCTCTTTCTTTTTGAAGCTCAACCAAAGCATCGGACATATAATTAACAGTTAAGTTCACTATTTTTTGATATGTTTTTTGTGTATTTAAAATAGAAAATTGCGAATATATTAAATAGCTCGCAAATAAAATCATAAAAACTAATGGCACACCTACAGCAATAAGTAATTTCTTTTTGATACTCAAATTTTTAAACATAAACTTACCCTTTTTTGATTAAAATATTATCATAAAAAAAATATTTTTTAATCTAATTGTAAATTCTTTCTATGATATCTCTGAACAACATCTGGATCAGGATGAAGAGATACTTTAGCTTCTTTTTTTCCTTCATAAGGAATTTGTGAAAGCACATATCTTATACTTTCAAGTCTAGCTGTTTTTTTATCATTTGAATTAACAATAATCCAAGGAGAATAACTCGTATGAGTTCTGCTAAACATCTCTTCTTTGTAATAAGTAATTTGATCCCACATTTCCTGAGCTTTTTTATCCACAGGGGAAAGCTTCCATTGTTTAAGTGGGTTTTTCATTCTCTCTTCAAATCTTTTTCTTTGTGTTTCTTTAGAAATACTAAACCAAAATTTAATCATTATAATTCCGTCATCAATTAATGCATGTTCTATTTCCGGAACTTCCATCATAAATTTTTCATATTGTTCTGGTGTGCAAAAACCAAATACCGGTTCAACAATTGCCCTGTTATACCAGCTTCTGTCAAAAAAAACTATTTCTCCCGGATCAGGCAGATGTTTAAAATACCTTTGAAAATAAAACTGACCCGTTTCTACTTCTGTGGGTTTTGGAAGTGCAACAACTCTATATTTTCTAGGATTAAGATGTTCGGTAAACCTTTTAATAGCCCCACCTTTTCCAGCAGCATCTCTACCTTCGTAAATAATCATTACTCTTTTTTTATTTTCAAATACCCAGTTTTGAAGCTTAATAAGTTCAATTTGAAGTCTAATTAACTCTTCTTCATATTCTACATCCCTTAAAACTTTCCTAAGTTTCTTTTTCCTAACCAAACCTTTTAATCCCGTTTTAGTCCGCAACTTTCTAAACGCATCTTCCAAAAAATCAAGCTTTTTTATTAATTCTTCGTTATTAATTTCATTTTTTAATTCTTTAATTGTTTCAAACAATGTTTTCATTTAATTCCTTTGTATTATTCTTATAAATAAATCGGCAATTTTTAAAAAATATTATATAATTATGATAAAAATATAAGGGATAATTATGTTTAGTAAAAGAATAGAAAAATTATCACCCTCTTTAACAATCGCAATTTCTCAAAAAGCAAGAGATCTTAAAGCAGCGGGTAGAGACATTTTAGCATTTAGTGCTGGTGAGCCGGACTTTGATACTCCTAAAATCATTAAAGAAGAAGCAATTAAAGCAATTAACGAAGGTTTTACTAAATATACCGCAGTTGCTGGAATTCCTGAAGTTTTGGAAGCTATTAGAATAAAATTAAAAAGAGATAATAATTTAGACTATTCAAAAGACGAAATAATTGTAAGTAATGGTGCGAAACAATCACTATTTAATATCATGGCTTGTTTAATAGAAGAAGGTGATGAAGTAATAATTCCTGCGCCTTATTGGGTAACATATCCGGAACTTGTAAAATATCATGACGGAAAACCGGTTGCTATTGAAACAACTGAAGAGACTAATTTTAAATTAACTCCTGATATGCTTAAAAAATATATAACATCAAAAACAAAAATGATTATTCTTACTAGTCCAAGCAATCCAACTGGCGCTGTTTATTCAAAAGAAGAATTGACAGCCCTTGCCGAAGTTTTGAAAGACACAAACATATGGGTTGTAAGTGACGAAATGTATGAAAAACTGATTTACGAAGGTGAATTTTGTGCCACTGCAAGTATTAATGATGATATGCTTCAAAGAACTATAACTGTAAATGGACTTAGCAAATCACACGCAATGACTGGATGGAGATTTGGATATCTCGCAAGCAAAAACAAAGAACTTATTAAAGCAATGATTAAGTTGCAATCTCAAATGACTTCAAACATTAATTCTATCACTCAAAAAGCAGCAATTCCTGCTCTTCTTGGAAAAGCTGATGCGGACGTAGAAATGATGAGAAAAGAATTTAAAAAAAGAAGAGACTATGTATATGAGGCATTTAACAACATTCCGGGTCTCAGTGCGGCAAAACCGCAAGGTGCTTTTTATATTTATGTAAATCATAAAAACATTATGGCTGAATCAATGGCATTTGCTTTAACATTACTTGAAGAAAAAGGTGTAGCTGTTGTTCCGGGTATTGGTTTTGGAAGTGAAGGATATTTCAGATTCTCTTTTGCTACAGATCTTGAAACGATAAAAGAAGGAATTAAAAGAATAGAAGAATTTGTAAAAGGTCTTAAATGATCAAACACGTTGTAATTTTCAAAACAAAAGAAAACGCTCCACTTGAAACATTTAAAGAAAAAATTGAAAATTTAAAAAATAAAATTCCTGAAATTAAACATATAGAAGTTGGCTTGGATATTAACTTTGATCCAACTTCTTCCGATTTTTGTGTAATAACGGAAGTTAAAAATTTAAATGACTTAGAAATATACGCAAATC
Source organism: Nautilia lithotrophica (assembly GCF_054656815.1). Classification (NCBI taxonomy): domain Bacteria; kingdom Pseudomonadati; phylum Campylobacterota; class Epsilonproteobacteria; order Nautiliales; family Nautiliaceae; genus Nautilia; species Nautilia lithotrophica. Next base: position 96,158 of record NZ_BAAHXN010000001.1, on the reverse strand, counting down.
ATCCAGACCATTTGGATGTAATTGCGTTTATCAAACCATATATTATTGAAAGGAAAGTGGTAGACTTTAAGGTATAAATAATGCTAATTAAATTAAGAAAAAAAGGCGTAGCAGTATCATCACCAATACTAGTATTATTGTTACTGATATTGGGTATTACCTTATTCAACGGGTATTTACTTACAAAATCTTTAAAAACTTCTATTTATAAAGATGCGTTTTTAGTGAATAAACTAGGACAAATAAGAGGTTCTATCCAAAGATATGCAAAACTTAAACTTGAAAACATTTCAGCTGACTCCGTCAAAGCCCAAATAGAAAATGATTTTAATATAATTGATGAATTATCAAAAAAAGGATATTTTCCTAAAGAAAAACAATCTCATTTTTTATATTTATATAATAGAGTTAAAACTTCATGGAATCAATTAAAAAATGAAGATAGCCACGATGCAATACTCATATTAAGTGAAGAATGCTGGGATGAAGCTGATAAGCTTACAAACTTTGCGGCACAGGTATCTGAATATAAAAATAATAAACTTCTTAAAAAAGTATCAGTTATTACTCTTATTACCGCTATTTTAATTTTATCTATAATATTTTTTGTTTATTTTATGATAAAAAAAGGTCTAGAAAAAGAAAAAATCGTTGATCCTCTTACAAAATTATACAATAGACGCCATTTTATTGAAAACTTTAATTATTTCATTGATTTATATGAAAGATACAAAAGACCCTTTTCCATTATATTTTTAGACATTGATAATTTCAAAAAAATAAATGATACTTACGGACATCAAAAAGGTGATGAGATACTTGTCAATTTGTCAAGACATATTATGCATATGTTAAGAAATACTGACCTTGCTTTTAGATACGGAGGAGAAGAAATTGTAATTTTATTACCTGAAACGGAACTTTACGAAGCATTTCAAATTGCCGAAAGACTTAGACAAAGTATTAAGAAAAAAATACAAATAAAATCCAAACCTGTAACTGTAAGTATGGGTGTTGGAACATATCAAGGTGAAGGATTGTTTTCATTTATAGAAAGAGTTGATGAAGCAGTATATAGAGCAAAAAGAACAGGTAAAGATAAAGTTATTGTTTCTCAGTAAGTTTTTTCTGCTTTTTTAAATCAAAAAATACATATATACTTGCTATAACAATAACACCGCCAAAAAGTATCAAACTTCCATAAACAACCTCTTTATGTGCATCCTCTCCTGCTCCGAAAATATATCCTATCATCAACATAAACCCGACCCATATAAGATTAGCGGCGTATGTTAAAGGAATAAACCAACGAAGAGGCATATGTGAAAGTCCTGCAGGTATTGATATATACTGGCCAAGCCCGGGTGTCAGCGGCGCTAAGAATGCAGATATTTTTCCATGTCTTGCCCAAAAAATATTTACTTTTTCAATTATAGGCTTATCTTTCAAAAGTCTGTTTACCAGATATTTTGCCAGGAAATAATTAATCAATGCACCCGTCAATGATCCTAAAGAACCCGCAATCCATAACATTAGCAAGTTTTTTTCACCTACCGCTGCCAAATAACCAGCCGGCAGTAAAACAAGTTCACTGGGAACAGGTATAAAAGTTCCAACTAAAAGCATGTAAAAATAGACACCTAAATAACCAATTGAATTACAAAAATCAACTAAAAAATGCACTGCTTCATTAAACATATTCACCTCATATTTCTACGATTACCGGCACATGATCCGAAGGTGTTGGCTTTCTTTTTCTTCTTATTGAGGTTAAAATTTCAACGTTTTTTACCTCTTTTGCCAATTGAGGTGATAAAAACACATAATCAAGCCTCATTCCTTCATTTTTATAAACTTTTGCACCTCTGTAATCGTAAAATGTATAAACTCTTTCGTTTTTATGGAATTCTCTTATAATATCTATAAATCCCATACTTAAAATATTGTTAATCATAGCCTTTTCTTCCGGAAGAAAAGTAACTTCGCCCTCCCAAATTTCAGGGTCCCATACATCCAAATCGCTGTAAGCTACGTTCATATCCCCGCATAATACAACTTTATCATTCTTCATATCAAATTGCTTTAAAAACTCAAAAAGCTTGTTATAAAAATAGATTTTATATTCAAATCTTTCACCATAATTATCACCTAAAGGAACATATACGTTTATGATATGTATATCGTCAATTAATGAATAAATAAATCTCGCTTCCTCAAGTTCACCTTCAAAACCTTTTTGGTATTTTTCAATAGGAAGCTTAGAACATATAGCAACGCCGTTTAATTTTTTTTGTCCGTGAATTACACACTCAAATTCATCATCTATTTTAGGAAACTTTTCTTCTTCAACCTTAATTTCCTGCATGCATAATATGTCAATTTCATACTCTTTCACTAAACTTTGAACAATTTCGAGCCTGCTTCTTATTGAATTTACATTAAAAGTGCATATTCTCAACTTTCAATTCTCCATTTTTCATTTTCCATTACTAAAGTCCCATTTTTCCGGGATTCAGTATTCCGTTGGGATCAAATGCCTGTTTTATTTTTCTAAATAAATTTAGTTCCGCTTCGCTAAAAGCCAGCTTCATAAAAGGTGCTTTACTAATACCTATGCCATGCTCACCGCTAAGCGTTCCTCCAAGGTCAACTACAAGTTTAAAGATCTCTTCTACCGCTTCATATCCCCTTTTCAACTCATCCTCATTATTTCCGTCCACCATTACGTTTACGTGAATGTTTCCATCCCCGGCATGGCCAAAACAAGGTGCCAATACATTGTATTTTTCCGCAATGGCATAAATTCCGTTAAGAGCTTCCGGAAGTTTACTTCTTGGAACGGATATGTCTTCGTTTATTTTTTTACTTCCATACATAGTAATGGAAGGCGATGCGTTTCTTCTCGCATACCAGATTTCATTTGCCTCTTCTTCATTTTTAGCGATTCTAAATTCTTTTGCTCCCTCTTCTTTAAAACTACGCTCAAGTATTGAAAGTTGGTAATCAATCTCTTCTTCCACGTTTCCGTCAACATCACCTACAAGCAAAGCACCTGCCCAATCAGGCAGATTAACGCCCAGTTTTTCCCTCAGAGCCTTTACCACAAGAGCGTCCATAAATTCCATTGCAACAGGCATAGCGCCGCCGGCCAGTGATTTATAAACCGCATTCATTGCCTGCTCTACGTTTTCAAAGATACCCATATATGTTTTTTTAAGTTTCGGTTTTGGAAGAAGTTTTAATGTTATTTCTGTAATAACCGCAAGCGTCCCTTCACTTGCTATCAATATACCCGCCACATTGTATCCGGCCACATCCTTAATAGTTCTTTTTCCGGCTCTTATAATGTCCCCATTTGGCAATACAGCTTTGAGACTCATTACGTAATCTTTTGTAAGTCCGTATTTCGCGGCTCTCATCCCACCTGCGTTTTCACTTACATTCCCGCCGATTGTAGAATAATCCATACTTGCAGGATCAGGCGGATAGAAAAGTCCTTTTGCTTCAACAGCCTTTTGCAAATCAGCGTTAATTACACCCGGCTGCACTACGGCCACCATGTCTTTTTCGTCTATTTCAAGAATTTTATTCATATATTTTTCAAGCGCAAGAACAATTCCCCCGTTTACCGGAAGAGCCCCGCCCGTAAATCCGCTTCCGGCGCCTCTTGGGACTATTGCTATTTTATTGTCGTTGCAGTATTTTAATACTTTACTCACCTCTTCTTCGTCAGCCGGAAACACAACCGCATCAGGCTCGTAATGTTCTTTTGTCGCATCGTATGAGTATGCTCTTAAATGCGGTTTATCAATTTTGACGTCTTCTTCACCTACTATTTTTTTCAAAGCCTCTATATGTTTTAAATCTATCATTTTATTCCTTTATAAGACTTTTATAATATGCAATCATATTTTTGCCATTTATATCGAATTTAGGATATGTTGTAAAGAATATCTCTTTGAATTTTTGAGTATTTTTACCATATTTTTTAATTGCGTAAAAACTATCCGCATCGACTTCATACACTTTATCAAGCACAAACACATATCTTCCTATATCCATTTTTTTGGCAAAATTAATAAATTCATTTTTTGTCGGAATATCTTCTAAAAAATTGGCAAAAATATCCGGACTGATAATAACTGCGTTTTTGAATTTATCCTTTATTTTAAGATACAGATATTGATTAGGGGCTATTATCATTATCCTGTTATAATTTTTTGCCAGAAGAATTTTGTCACCCTTTTTAGGAAGCACGACAGGCAGGGCAAAAGCTTGATTTTTTAAATTATCATAAACTTCAAGTTTCGCTTTTTTCCCAAAAGTTATGGCTTTCGCGCAAATTATTTTTTTATTTTCATAAGGGCATAACACTACACCGCTTACGCCTTTTTTTACATATTTATCCAATGTAACTACATCACCATTAATGCCTGTTATTGTAACTTCGTATCCATTTAACAAAACTGCTGCTAAAACCAAAAACAACCATCTCATATGCTTACCTCTTTTTTGATACAATTATATCAAAAAGGAAATTAATGAAATATGATATTTTGGTAATTGGTAGCGGAATTGCAGGAATGATGGCCGCAATCGAAGCAAAAGAACTTGGCAGTAACATCGCCATAGTTACCAAAAAATCCCCAATGGCAAATAATTCTTTTATGGCAAAGGGCGGTATTAACGCCGCTCTTAACAACATGGAAGACGGGGATTCGATAGAACACCATATTCAGGATACTTTAAAAGGCGGGGTCGGAATTGCGGATGAAGAAGCAGTCAGAATATTCTGCGAACAGGCCCCTCAGGTGGTAAGGGAACTTCACAGACGATTTAAAGTCCCTTTTAACACCCTTCCAAACGGAAAACTTGCACAAAGACCTTTTGGCGGAACGAAATTTAAAAGAACCGTTTACGCAGCGGACGCAACGGGTCCGGCAATTATGAAAGCTTTAAACAAAGCGCTTAAAGATTTGGGAATAGATGTAATAAAAAATCATTTAGCAATAAATCTGTTGGTTAAAGACGGCAAAATCGCTGGCGTTACATTTTTGGATGAAAAAACGAATGAACTTAATACAATTCAGGCAAAAGCCGTAATCGTTGCTACCGGTGGATATGCTGGACTTTACAAAGGTTATACTACAAACGTAAACGACGCTACGGGGGATGGGGTTGCTATGGGACTCAGAGCTGGTTTAGAGGGTATGGATATGGAATTTATTCAGTTTCACCCAACAGGGCTTGAAGGCAGCAACTATTTAATAAGCGAAGCCGCAAGGGGAGAAGGCGGAAAACTTATAAACAGCGACGGGAAAGAATTCGTTGATGAACTCAATACCAGGGATTTCGTAACACGCGCAATAGTCAAACAGCTTCAAAGAGGCAAAAAAGTGTATCTTGACTTAACAGATATCCCGGAAGAGATTATAAACACAAAACTTATCAACCTTAAAAAAAGGGTTAAATCCCTAAAAGGCATAGATATAGCAAAAGACCCTATCCCGATTACGCCTCTTGCACATTACACCATGGGAGGTATCAAAACCGATACATACTGCTTTACAGACATCGAAGGACTTTTTTATGCCGGAGAAGCCGGAAACAACGGCGTAAACGGGGCAAACAGACTCGGCGGGAATTCTCTTAGCGAAGGTGCGGTGTTCGGTAAAATAGCCGGGTATCAGGCGGTAAAATATTCACACAGACAAAAAACCTTCGTTGATATTCCAAACGAACAGATTGAAAAAGACAAAGAACTTTTAAACAGACTAAATAGCACAAAAATAGACACAAAAGAATTAAAACACAAACTCGGTGATCTGCTCTTTAACAAAGTGGGAATAATAAGAAACGGCTACCAGCTTAAAAAAGCAATCGAAACATTAAACGATATGAAAAACAATCTCGAAAGCGAAAAAGATTCTTCAATACAGGAAAAAATAGAACTGATAAACGGAATAGACATAGCAACTGCAATAGCAAAAGCAGCGCTTGAGAGGGAAGAAAGCAGAGGAGCTCATTTTAGACTTGATTTCCCGGAAAGCGACCACGCGTTTTTAAAACACACTTATACAAAACTTTAAAAAGCGGGAATTCCGACTTTCTCCGCTATCAAATCCTCAATTGATTTGGGCTTTGAGAGAAAATACCCCTGAGCCAAATCAATTCTGTAAAATTTCAACAATTCAAACACTTCTTTATTTTCGACAAATTCCGCAACCGTTTTTAATTCAAGTTCGCTTCCGAGCCTTGAAATAATTTTGACAATTTTTTTCATATATTCATCATTTTCAATGTTTTTAATTAAACTTCCATCTATTTTAAGTATTTTAAGAACTCCCTCTTTTACCAGGTCCACTACCGTTTTTAAAGACGAATAACCGGTTCCAAAATCATCAACGGCAAACTCAATATTATATTTTTTATGTATATTTACGACTAAATCTAAATTCTCTACAAACTTTTGTTCCGTCAATTCCAATATTATCCCTATATTGATTTCATTTAATAATTTTTTTAATTTTTTCATATATTCTTCGTTAAGCAGTGATTGAAAACTTATATTTATAAAAATTTTATCGCTTACCTGTTTAATCAGTTTTTCTTTTTCCATTATTTTGTCCAAAATGAGCATATCAAAATGTTCAATCAAATTCATTTCATATATTTTATCTATAAAAATACCGGCTGGAATTAATTTATTGTTATCTAAAATTCGACCCAGCACTTCCAATGTATAAATTGATTCGTCCTTAACATTAAAAATAGGTTGAAAAACGATATCAACCATTTTTTCTCTTAGTTTTTCTATAATGAATTTTTCATTGTATTTTTCATTTATAATATCAAGCGCAAAAGATTTATCAGTAATTAAAGAAATCCTTTCTTTATCTTTTTTTGCCTGTTTTTTTATTGAATTTAACACTTTAATAAATTCATAATCTTTGTAATCAGAATATTTTTCAACATAAAAAGAGGCAATGGTATAAGTTAGTTCAATTTCAACATTATCAACTTTTACTGGTTCTTGAGTGAAGTTCATAAGTTTTTCTATATACTCAAGAAACTCTTCTTTGTTAAATTTCAGATTCAATAAATAAAAATCACTCGTATTTCCTCTAATAAACAAAACCCTGTCCTGGTCTTTTCTGCAGTATTCCAACATTTTTTGAGCAAGTATATTTTTTGCGGTAGTAACGGTGTTTTCACCATATATTGCATTTAGACCTTTTAATCCCTTTAAGTCTATCATCGATATATACATATCGTTTTCTTTTTGCAAAAGTTCCACTAGTCTGAAAAAGTTATTTTCAAGATCGGAATACGTAACAAAATATAGCTCGGTAATTAACTGCGAAAATTTAAAAATCTGTTCTTTTAAATCTTTAAAAATAAGATAGGCTTCTGAATATTTGCCTTTTATATAAAACAGATAAAAAGAATTGGCTATTTTATGTATAAGTTTATGCAAATCATCAAGATACATACATAAATTTTTATCAATGCAAACCATCAAAGATTCGGGATAAAATAGTATTTCGTTAAATTTACACTCATTGGCGTTCATTATTGGGAATTTTGATATATCATCTTCTTGTATGCTGTCGATTATTTTATCTACCCAATGAACATGCAAATTAAACATCAGATATTTTTTAAAAGGCGAATTCATAATTTTTCTTAATTCGTAAATATCTTTCTTAAGATATACTTTTGCCGTTAAATCTGCAAACTTCTGAAAATAAAGTGTAAATTCAAATATTGTTTCTTTTTCTATTCCTTCATCGTTAAGATATTTAATAATTAAGCTTTTAAGTTTATTTAAACTTCTATAAATTATAGTATATGGGATTTTTAAATCTTTATAAAAATCCCAGCATACACTCTCATCAAGCTCATTTATTTTAAAATCTTTTAAGTATTTTAAAATCAAACTTTCCTGAATATCAAGCAATCGCTTTAATTCTTCCTTATTATCCACAAACTCGAAAATCGTTTCATCATTTTCTATATCTTTTCTCAAAACATCAATTATGTAAGGAATATACTTGTTTATAGTGCTTAAATAATCCATCTTTTATCCTATATTGAAGAGTTTTTTTCCTGAACCATATCATCGAGCTGTTGATACATAGTTTTCGTATCTTTTTCAGCGTTTTTAAAGTCTCCTAAAGAGTCCAACATACTGCTTTTCATGGCTTTTTTCATATTGTCTTCAAAGTCTTTTTGTGACTGCCCAATTTTTCCGTAAGATTCTGTATGTTCAAAAGCGTCTTTACCGCTGGTTGAGTGCCATTTTTCAAAACTATGCACACCTACGTCTTCATGGTATATGCTTTTTCCAATTATTTTTTCTCTATAATTTTTAATTTTAAATAGCAAATTGTTTATTTTCTGCTGTAAAGCCGTTAAAGCGTTTGCCAAAGATTCGAATTCATTAAACATTTTTATGTCTATTTCGTATAACTTATCAAACCCTTCTTTAAACTCACCCATAAAGTTTTCCATAAGTCCTATAATATGATCAAGTTTATCACCCTCTTCTGTCATATTAGAGCTGTTTTGTTTTAAAACGTTTATGGTAACTTCTACCTCGTTTGTAGCTTTTTGAGTCCTTTCGGCAAGTTTTCTAACTTCATCCGCAACCACCGCAAATCCTCTTCCGGCTTCCCCGGCTCTTGCCGCTTCTATTGCGGCATTCAGTGCTAAAAGATTGGTTTGATCTGCTATATCTTTTATCAGATTAATGACGCTGCTTATACTTTCGACGCTTTCGTTTAAATTAATAATATTTTCTTTTGCAGTAGCGGCAAAAGAGAGTAATGCCTGAATTTCTTCCATAAATTTATCAAAAACATCTTTAAGTTCAGCTATTTCACCTTTTACTTCTTTATTGGCATTTACCATTCTTCTTATTTGAGTTATGTTTTCGTCTGCGTTTTCTGCAATTTCTGTAACATTGCTTTCACTATGTTCAATCATTGAAAAAGCAAGGTTTAATTTATCTTTATCTTTTGACTGCATATTTAATTGTTGTTTTAATGATTGGTTTTCTTTTAAGAGTTCGTTAATTTCATTTTCGAGTTCATCAACTTTTTTTAATAAGTCTTGATTTTCTTTTTCTAATGAAGCGATTTTCTGTGTAGCTTTTTTTGAAGTAAACATGTCAACACCTTTCATTAAGTAAGTATGAAACTATTTTAACACTTCACCCCCCCCTTGTCAATACAATTATAACTTTTAATTAATAATTTTTATCATTTTCATAAAATTTTCTAATAATAATTAGTATGAAGGTATATTCAATTACTTATATTTCGTTTGAAGTAATAATTTCCCTTAATCTTTCTTCTTTTTCTATTAGAAGTTCTTCGATTGTTTTAGGCATTGAAAGATAATATCCCTGAAGCAAATCTACACCAATGTCTTTTAAAAATCTCATAGTTTCTTCATCTTCAACAAATTCGGCAACAAGATGTAAGTTAAATTCCCTTTTAAACCCTACTATTATTTTAATGGCTTTTTTTAAAAATTCGTCGTTTTTGATTCCTTTTACCAAAGTTCCGTCAATTTTTAATACCCTTATCATATTTTTTCTTAATAAATTAATAACAAGTAATATCGAAGAATAACCGCTACCAAAATCATCCACGGCAAAATATGTATTAGTGTTTTTATTAATACTTTCGATAAGTTCGAAGTTCTCCACAAATCTCTGTTCTGTTAATTCCAAAATAATATCGACATTTATTTTTTGAATTACCTCTTTTAGTTTTTCAATATATTCTCTGTTTTTTAACGCTTCAAAAGAGATATTTAAAAATATCCTGTTTGAAATCTGATTTATTAAATTTTCTTTTTCAAGTATCTTATCTAAAACCAAAGCGTCAAACTCTGCGATTTTATTCATCGAATATACATGATCAATAAACATTCCGGCCGGAATTAATTTTTTATTATCAACGATTCTGCCCAATACTTCCAATGAAAATATTTCGTTGTCTTCTGATTTAAAAATCGGTTGAAACATAATATCAATCTCTTTATTTTCTATTTTTTGTTTAATAAAATTAACGTCAACCTGATTTTTAATCCATTCTTCCAAATGGTTTTTTTTGTTATTCAAAATTATGCTTTTATGCTCTTTTTTTGCTTCTTTTTTTAAAAATCTGAAATAATTAATAAGATCTTTAACTTCAATTTGCGAATATTTGTCCAGCATTATTCCTAAAATAAATGCGTCGAAATGTATTTTTTCATTATTTATCATTATCGTTTCGTTAATTTTATTATATATTTTATCTATCTCTTCTTCAAAAGTATTAAAATCTATATCCGTTCCTATAAAATAAAAATCATTGCTTGAAGCCTGTATTATTAAAAAGTTTTTTTTATTTTTATACAAATTATGAAGTTTGCTGTATAGTTGAACTTTTGCACTTGTAACTATATTTTCGTTTATTAAATTATTCATGGATTTTAAATTCTTCAAATCAATCACTGCAACATATAACGTTTTACTTTTTACAAGTATTTCGATCAAATCAAAAAAGCTTTTTTCTATATTTGCAAATGTGGATATATATAATTCATTAAGTGTGTTATAAAACCTCAAAATCTGTTCTTTAAAATCCCTAAACACAAAATATGAGTCCGCATAATGACCTTTTTTATAAAAAATATAAAAAGAATTGGCCAATGTATGAATTAAATTGTGCAAATCATGAATATAAATACATAAATTCACATCTAAACATATCATTAATGATTCAAGATAAGAGAGATATTTTTTAAATTTGCAGTTTTTTGCCTCTATTAAAGGATAATGTTTTAAATCATCGTTTTTAATAGCTAAAACAATATTATCAATCCACTCTTCATGAGCTTTAAAAAGTAAAAAATCGTGTTTTCTTTTTTGTGATAGTAGCTTTTTCAATGAGGAAATTTCTTTTTTAATGTAAACTTTAGCAGTAATGTTTAACAAATCATTTAATTTTTTTCTTGTTTTTTCTTCTCTAATTTCAGATTTTATTAAGCCAAATGAACGATAAACAATAGAATATGGAAGTCCCATTTCTTTATAAAAATCGTAACATACTTTTTCGTCTATTGTCTCTGAATACAGAAATTTTTCTAAAATTTGAGAAATTTTTTCAATTTCTTTTTCATTAAAAGAGTTTTTAACTATTTCATCGTTTAATAATTTCTTTTTCAAAATTTTTGTTATATTCATAATTAACACCTAATTAATATAATTAAGTGTATTATACCTCTTTTAAAGAATAAATACAAAAGAGAAGATTAAATCTGTTCGATTTTAATTTTGTCCGTTTTAAAATGTCTTCTCATTTCGTCTTCTATCGCAAGAAGTGTCACCCCACCACTTGCACAAGTCGCACAAGCACCCATATATCTTATATATACTTTTGTAATTCCGTCTTCTTCTCTTATATCGAGAAGTTCCAAACTTCCGCCGTCCATCGCAAGCATCGGTTTGATTTTCGTATCCAAAAACTCTTCAATAGCTTTAATCTTTTTAATCAAACTCATTTTTTCAAAATCTTCCGTTTCTGTAGCGTTTTTGAGGTTTTCTTTTTTCATCTGTTCCTGGACCTCTTTAATTATATCAACAAGATAAACCGGTCTTTCCTCATGTCCGCCCGGTGCTACGCAGCTTTTGCAATATTTTCCGGCATCGGTATATTTTTGAAGTTCTTCAATCGTTTTTACGTTATGCTCTCTTATAATATCTTCAATCTCTTTTCTCGTTACTCTTGCACATTCGCAGACTATTTCATTGTCTCTGAGTTCATCCGCGTTTTTTCCTTTGTATTTTGCTGCAGCTTCAATAATAACATCATAAGCCATTACGCTGCAGTGCATTTTCTGAGGCGGAAACGCAGGGGTGTTAGGGTCGTCTCTTAGTGCCTTTTCAACGTCAAGGTTTGTAATTTTCATAGCTTCATCCACCGTTTTTCCGATAGTGAGTTCCGTCATCATATCGGAAGACGCTATCGCAGTCCCGCATCCGAAACTTTTAAATCTCGCATCTACGATTTTATCGGTTTTCGGATCAACAAGCCAGTAAAGCCTTACGGCATCCCCGCACGCTTCGCTTCCAAAATCGGCTACTACAAGCTTAAGTCCCCTTTTTTTCGCGTCTTCTTCGGTAAATTCTCCTAAATATTTAGGGTTGTTCATTCTTTCAATTACTTTGTTTGAATACTGCTCCCACACGTTTCCAGTTATCAGGTCGTTTCTTCCCATTTTATCTCCTTAGTAAATTTGTATATTTGTATATTAGTATATTTGTGTATTGGTTATTATTGAATAATTTTTAATTCTCAATTCTACATTCTCAATTCTCAATTTATTTAGGCGCCACTTTTGCGTATGTCATTGATATGGCTCTTAGCCTCTCAACTATTCCCGGAAGTTTTTTTATTACATAATCAACATCTTCTTCAGTCGTAAAACGGCTCAGTGAAAATATAATTCCGGTATGTGCTATTTCAGGGTCTTCTCCCAAAGCTTCAAGAACTTCGCTTCCTTCAAGTCTTTCACTTGAACAGCTGCTGCCCGTTGCCGCGTATATGCCGTTAACGTTCAGATCCCAAAGCATAGACTCACCCTCAATCCCTTTAAACGATGCAACGACCGTATTAGGTAGTCTGTATTTTTTATCTACATAACTTTTTGTATCGGGGATTTGCAAAATCGCTTCTTCCAATTTATCTCTGAGTTTTGCCACCCTTGTATGCATTTCATCAAGATGTTCATTGGCAAGTTTTACAGCCTCAGCCATTGCCAGCATTCCATTTAGATATACGCTACCTCCTCTTTTGCCGCCCATCTGGTTACCGCCATGTATCAGATTTACATAAGGTGCGCCCTCTCTTACATAAAGTCCACCCACGCCTTTTGGTCCGTGAAATTTATGGGCACTGAATGTAAAATAATCAACGCCTAAATCTCTTACATTTAATTTAACTTTTCCTATAGCCTGTGCGCCGTCGCAGTGGAATGGAATATTGTGTTTTCTGGCTATTTGATTTATCTCTTTTATAGGCTGAATTGCACCGCTTTCGTTGCTGGCAAACAAAACGCTAATTAAAGCCGTATCTTCTCTTATAGCGTTTTCAAGCTCATTTGGATCAATCCTTCCGTTTTCATCTGTATAAAGATATGTTACTTCCATTCCGAGCGTTTTGGCATAAGCACAGGGCGCTTTTATTGAAGAGTGTTCACTTATCGTGGTTATTATATGCTTTTTACCACTTCCTTTGAGAAATGCGTCAATAAACGTTTTTATAACGGTATTGTTTCCTTCACTTGTTGAAGAGGTTATTATAATATCATCCTCATCGGCCGCACCGATGCCGGGATATAAAATATCATAAGCTTCATTCATCGCTTTTCTTGCGTCAATACCCAGCTGATATATTACGTTTACGTTACCGAAAAGATCGGTAGTTTTGCAATATACCTCTTTAACCCTTTCATCCATCGGGGTTGTGGAATTGTTATCCAAATACACCATATTCAGCCTTTATAATAATTTTTACTTATTGTAGCGAAAGAGAAGAAAAATTTTTTGATTTATATCAAGATTTTTTAAGAAGTCTGTTTAAAAGCCCCTGAAGTTTAAGCCATTGCTTATGAGGCATTAATGGAAAACCGCTGTAAACCCCTGGTTTTTTAATACTTTTACTCACTCCTCCTCTTGCGGCGATCGTAGTCATCGGAGCTATTTCAAGATGTCCCGCAGTAGCACTCTGTCCGCCCATTACAACGTGATGACCGAGTTTTGAACTTCCCGCAAGTCCCACCTGGGAAACAAGGATAGAGCCTTCACCTACTTCGCAGTTATGAGCGATTTGAACAAGATTGTCAATAATTGTTCCTTTTTTTATGATGGTTTTTCCAAACACACCTCTGTCAATAGTAGTATTTGCCCCTATTTCCACATCGTCTTCTATTTCAACAAACCCGAGATGATAGATTTTGATATGTTTTCCGTCTTTTGTATGTGCATACCCGAATCCGTCACTTCCTATGACGCTGCCTGCGTGAATCTTAACGTTATTGCCTATTTTTGTATCTCTGTAAATCGTTACATTTGGATAAATAACGCAGTTTTCCCCTATTTCAACATCCGGTGCTATTACACATCCCGGCATTATTATAGAATTTTTACCTATTCTTACGCCTTTACCCAGCTGAACCGAAGGGTGTATTTTGGCACTGAAAGCTGCTTGGTATCCACCCTCTTCCCACGGCTCTTTTGCGAAAAGTTTTGTAAGAAAAGCAAGTTTTAAATACGGCTCGTCAGTAATTAAAGCAATTACGCCCTCTGGAAGCTTATCAGCGTCTTCTTTTCTTATTAAAACGGCTTTTGCTTTTGTGTCTTTTAAAAATTTTTCGTATTTCGGGTTTTCCAAAAAGCTAATTTCATTCTCATTAGCGTCTTGAAGAGTGTTGATACCCGTTATTAAATCGTCATAGTCACATTTTATATCCAGATAATCACAGATTTCTTTTAAAGTAAATGTTTTATTATTTATATTTCTTTCGCACATAATAAATAGCCTTTGACTTTTTTAAAAATTATACCAAAGTTGTTAAGATCTTTTTAGATTGATTGGGGTTATTGGTTATTATGGTTGTTAAAGTTAATTAGAGTTATTGTGGTTGTTAGAATAAGTTAGGATTGGTTTTGTTAATTGTGTATTGGTTCTCGGATTTGTCAAATACTTAATGGTGGATACTTAAAAATTATTATGCTTGGTCTGACATTATCTCTGTTTTTTTACCCAATTAATTTTTACGACTTTTTGTAATCCCGCTTTTTTTGCCAAAAAAGTCTGACGACTTTTCGGGGACACCGGTTTTTAGCAAAAAGCATACTCGGAATTTGACAATGTTTTATTTTCAACCTTTTCTTTTCCAAATCTTCTCTTACTTTTTCACCAACTTTTTTTCTTCTATTACTAATAATTATTTCATTACAAATTTAAACATATAGTGCCAGACACCTTATTTATAAAAAGGCAAAGCATTATCTTTCGATAACGCTTGCCCCGCTTCTTACGATTTCTATCGGTTTATATTTTTTTATTGCTTTTAAAAAGTTGTCAATTCTTACAGGTCTGTCAACCACGCTTACTATTACATGTTTCTCACCAACATTGCTTATACTGCCATTATAACATCTGGCTAATGCGTCTATGTCGGCAAGATGATTTTCGATAGGGAATTTAACCATCGCCATCTCTTTTTCTATAAAATCGTCGCTTTCAATAACTTTATATACAGGAATAAGTTTGTGAAGCTGTTTTACGATCTGTTCAAATACTTTAGGATCACCTTCACTAACTATTGTCATTCTCGAAAATTCGCTGTTTGGTATAGGTGCTACGGTTAAAGACGTAATGTTATACCCACGTCCTGCAAACATATTTACAATTCTTGCCAATACCCCGTGTTCATTTTCCACTATAACTGATATTATTCTTTTCATTTGTCTTCCTTAAATATAAGCATATTTTTCAGTGGTGAATTTGGCGGAACCATAGGTAAAACATCTTCACGTCTGTCTATCTGAACATCTATAAACGCCACTTTTTTAGCTTCAATTGCTTCTTTTAAAGCTTTTTCAAATTCATCTTTTGTTTTAACTCTAAACCCTATACCACCCATACTTTCAGCTAATTTCACAAAATCCGGCTGCACGTCGCTAAGATCGGTTTCGCTTAACCTGTCATCATAAAACATAGTCTGCCATTGTCTAACCATTCCGAGGTAGTTGTTGTTTAAAATAATATTTACTACAGGAAGTTTATATCTGTATCCTGTAAGGATTTCCTGAATATTCATCATTATGCTTCCATCACCCGTAAAGTTTATAACAACCCTATCCCCAACAGCCCTTTTGGCACCAAGCGCTGCCGGGAAACCAAAGCCCATGGTTCCAAGACCGCCGCTCGTTAGAAGCTGTCTTGGATATGTAAACGGATAAAATTGCGCGGTCCACATCTGATGCTGTCCCACATCAGTTGAAATAACCGCGTCTTCAGGTGCGATTTCCCCTGCTTTTTGAATAGCCCACTGAGGTTTAATTACGGAATCGTCATCATTGTATTTAAGAGGATAAAGTTCCTGGTATCTGTTTAAAATTTCTCTCCATTCCTCATATTTTTCCGGCTCAATCTCTTCAATTAAAAGCGGCAGCATTTCTTCAAGAACATTTTTCAAATCCCCTACTATCGGATATTTAGTTTTAACGACCTTTCCGATCTGGCTTGGGTCAATGTCTATATGAACAATATCCGCATGTTTTGCAAATTCATCAAGCTTTCCTGTAACCCTATCGTCAAACCTCGCACCGAGAGAAACAATCAAATCTGCATCATTCATAGCCATATTTGCCGCATATGTTCCATGCATTCCGACCATTCCGAGTAAATACGGGCAGTCATATCTTATAACACCCCTTGCCATTAGCGTTTCAACCGTAGGGATTTTTGTAAGTTTAACTACTTCCCTTACCAATTCGTAAGCACCGCTTAAAACAGCACCTCCACCCACATACAATACCGGTCTTTTTGCCCTTTTTATAGCGTCAACGGCTCTTTTTATTGCTCTTTTGTTACCTTTATATGTTGGTTTATATGTAATAAGCTCTATTTTTTCGGGATATTCGAATTTAGTTTTGGCTACCGTTACATCTTTTGGAATATCAATATGAACGGGACCCGGTCTTCCACTTCTTGCAAGATAAAACGCTTCTTTCATAATAAACGGCAGATCCTTTACGTCTTTTACCAAAAAGTTGTGTTTAGTAATCGGTCTTGTAACACCTACTGCGTCAACTTCCTGAAAGGCATCCGTTCCGATTGCAGTTGTAGGCACCTGTCCTGAAATAACAACTAAAGGTATAGAATCCGTATAAGCAGTGGCTATGCCCGTTACTGCGTTTGTAAGTCCCGGACCGCTTGTAACCATAGCAACACCGACTTTTCCACTTGCCCTTGCATATCCGTCTGCCATATGAACGGCACCTTGTTCATGTTTAGCAAGAATATGCTTAAAAGCATTTTGTTTATAAATTTCATCATAAACATTCATTATAGCCCCACCAGGATATCCGAAAACAACCTCAACATTCTCTTTAATAAGACTTTCGATTACGATTTGAGCGCCGGTCAATTTCATAAAAAACCTTTTTGTCGAAATTATAGCAAAATAGTAACTTCTTTTAAATTTACAATATTAAATAATTAATTCTTATCGGTTTTAATTATTTTTTATTTTCTCACATTCACTGATTGCCACACCTTCTCTTAATCCGTCATCACAAACTATACACTCTTTATATTTTGAAAGTTTGAAAATTTCCTTAAATATATATATTCCGCTTATGATCAGATCACCTCTTCCGACACCTACAAGTTCTTCTCTTTTTTTCATCTCCATTTTCATAAGCTTTTCAGCCCAGTAATCCAAATCCTCAATGGTGATTTTTGTTCCGTTTACTTTGCTTCCGTCATATGTGGAATAGTTCATTCCAAGTTTTAAAGCCGCAATTGTGGTAGGTGTTCCGCTGCTTGCTACGAATATTTTCGGTTTTCTTAAAGTATTAAAGGCAAAGTCCAAAAAACTTTTTATATCTTTAGCTTTTTTCTTTACCGCCATTTTAATTGCTTCAGGGGTTTTATGTCTTTGCGTTATAGTCACAATACCTAGCCTGAAACTTTCACTTAAAACATTATCTTTATTTTTAACTGTAACTTCGGTGCTGCCACCTCCGATATCAATCAGTAAAAAATGATTATAGTTAACATAATCACATTTCTCCAAACATTTTTCAACTGCAATAGCCGTATAATTCGCTTCTTCTTCAGGAGATATCACTTCAAATTCTATTCCGGTTTCATTTTTGATCTTTTCTATAACAAAATCTTTGTTTTTTGCAGCTCTTAGGGCTTCAGTTGCAATGGCTTTTATCGGTTCGTTTTCCGTTATGTTAAATCTCTGTTTCATATCATTTATCGCACTTATTATTCTATCTATTGCTTCATCGGTTATGCCTTCGGTTTTAACGAGCTTGTCAGCCGTTCTGACAATTCTTTCAAATTCATCAAGTTTAGTATTCGTAGCGCAGTCATATTTTATCGCCCTTAAAGTATTACTGCCTAAGTCTATCGCTATCACATATTCTCCTTAATTGTTTTTAAATCTTTAAAAATATTGGCGTTATTATACAATAACCGGAATAATCTCATGTTCTTTATTTTCTTATTTGACCGTTTCCGTAAATTTTATATTTATAAGTTGTAAGATCATCTATTCCCATCGGTCCTCTTGCATGAAGTTTATTGGTTGAAATTCCGACTTCCGCACCAAACCCAAATTCACCTCCGTCAGTAAATCTGGTAGAAGCGTTTACATACACGCAAGCACTATCCACTCTGTTTAAAAATTCCTCACTTGCAGTATAATTTTCAGTAATAATGGAATCGCTGTGTCCAGACCCGTATTTTTGTATATGTTCAATCGCATCGTTTAATCCGTTTACCACTTTTATAGAAAGAATTTTATCCAAATACTCGGTATTCCAATCCTCTTCACTTGCTCTATTTATATCTATAATTTTGGTAGTCTCTTCACATCCTCTGAGTTCCACCCCTTCTTTTTCCATTTCAGTTTTTAATTTAGGTAATACTATTTCTTTAATTTCATTATCCACAAGCAGCGTTTCCACTGCATTACAAACACCTGGACGCTGAACTTTTGCATTTACGCTTATCTTAACGGCTTCTTCAATATCGGCGTCTTTATGTATGTAAATATGACAAAGCCCTTTATCATGTTTAACTACCGGAACTTTTGAGTTTTCACTTACGAATTTTATAAGTTTTTCTCCGCCTCTTGGAATTATCAAATCTACATATTTATCTTCCTGAATCAGCTTATATACCCCCTCTCTTGAATAATCAGGAAGAAGTGAAACGGCCTCTTTTGGAAGATTGTTATTTAATAAAACTTCCTGAAGAATATTTATAATTGCAATATTTGAATGCATAGCCTCTTTACCGCCTTTTAAAATACAGGCGTTTCCGCTCATAAAACAAAGCCCGGCAGCATCACTTGTTACATTCGGCCTGCTTTCGTAAATTATTCCTATTACTCCTATAGGAATTTTTACTTTTTCAATTCTAAGCCCGTTATCAAGCAACCATCCATCAATCACTCTTCCCACAGGATCTTTAAGTGCCGCAATGTCACGAAGTGCGTCAGCCATTGAAGAAATTCTTTTTTCATCAAGATAGAGCCTATCTATAAGTGCTGATGAAAGATTATTATTTTTTGCATAATCTAAATCTTTTTTATTTTCACTAATTATTTTAAAAGAATTTTTTTCTAAAGCATCAGCCATCTCTTTTAACACTTTTCTTTTAATTTCACCAGTTAATGTAGCAGTTGTTCTGGAAGCCTCTTTTACTTTTTGTAACACTCCAGTCATAATCTTCCTTTTTTATATATTATTTTATCAAATAAAAGAAATAATAACAAAAATATCGTATTCATGGTGAATGTATATTCATTTATACTATTTTAATTATATTACTTTTTGTTTTGTGTTACATTTTTACACGTTTTTGTTTTAGTGAAATTTTAATAAGTTTTATTTTTACTTTTTAAGTAATAAGCTGCGTTATAATACAAATAAAAAAGGAGCTTTGATGTCTTTAGATAAAGTATTAGACATTGCAATTATAGGAGCTGGTCCTGGCGGAATTGCAAGTGCGATTGAAGCAAAATTAGCAGGAATCGAAAAATTTCTTGTTCTTGAAAAAGCAGATAATCATTCTGATATGATTAGAAAATTTTACAAACCCGGAAAAAGAGTTGATAAAGACTGGCAAGGAAAAAAATTTGAATTTATCGGAAATGTAACTTTTGAAGAGTGTTCTAAAGAAGAGTATCTTGAGCAAATGGAGAAAAAAATCCAAGATGCAGGTATTGCTGATAAATTTAAATACAACCATCACGTATATGCAGTAGAAAAAAATAAAGACGGACTTTTTGAAATCGGTGCAGATCATGAACTTGGCGTTATTCAAGCAAAAAAAGTGATTATTGCAATCGGTAGAATGGGTAAACCTAATAAACCTGGATATAAATTCCCTGGTAAAATCAGACCAAGACTAAATTTCAACCTTGATAAAGTTCAACCTGGTGAAAAAGTAATGGTTGTTGGTGGTGGTGATACTGCCGGTGAATATGCTTATGGACTAGTAGATATGGATATCGGATGTGATGTTACTCTTAATTACAGAAGAGCTGAAATTACAAGAATGAATCCTACTAACAAAGAAATAGTAGAAAGATATATTAAAGAAGGAAAACTTAAATCTAAACTTGGTGTTGACGTAGAAAGTGTTGAGCCTTATGAAGAAGATGGAGTAACTCCTCCAAGAGTAAAAGTAAACTTCAAAGACGGAACAAGCGAAGTATTTGATAGAGTTGTATATGCACTTGGTGGAACAAGCCCAGTAGATTTCCTTAAAAACAGCGGAATTGAGTTAAATGAATGGGGTGAGCCTACTTATAACGAAGAAACTATGGAAAGTAATGTTGAGGGTCTTTATGTTATAGGTGACGTTGTAACAAGTGCAGGAAGTATTGCTCTTGCATTTAATCACGCTTATCTTGCAATTAAAGACATCGCAAACAAAAAATAAACTCTCTTTTTCCTTTTCTTTTATTTTTTCATTTTAAGTGTCAGTCACTTATTTATTTCTACTTTTTTTTGATAGAATTTCTTATTATAATGTGTAAATATTTACTATATTTAAATTAAAGGTTGAAGATGAGCAATTTGTATAAAGAAGCTGCAAATCTTTTTAAAAACTCAAAAAAAACAATTGCATTCACAGGTGCGGGTATTTCAGTAGAAAGCGGAATTCCAACTTTTAGGGGACCTGAAGGGCTTTGGAGTAAATATGACCCGAAAATTCTTGATATAGATTATTTTACGCTTAACCCAAAAGACGCATGGGAAAAAATTAAAGAAATATTTTATGATTATATGCAAAACATCAAACCAAACAAAGCGCATTATTTACTGGCTGATCTTGAAAAACAAAATCTTCTCGAAGCGGTGATAACTCAAAATATTGATAACCTACACCAGGAAGCCGGAAGCAAAAATGTAATTGAATTTCACGGAACCGCCAAAAATTTAGTATGTATGAACTGCTTTAAAAAATATGATAAAGACGAAATAGACTTAAATGACCTACCGCCTGCCTGTCCGAAATGCTGGGGACTGCTTAAACCTAATTTCGTTTTTTTTAAAGAACCGATTCCAAAAAAAGCACTTGAAAAATCATTACAACTTGCCCAGGAATGTGATCTGATGCTGGTAATAGGCACAACAGGTGAAATTCAACCCGCAAGCCAGATACCTATTCTTGCAAAACAAAACGGCGCTAAAATAATAGAAATAAACATTGAAGAATCTAATTATACTAGAAGTATTACCGATATTTTCTTGCAAGATAAAGCAACGATTGCCTCAGAAAAATTATCTGAAGCGTTAAAAGGATTATTATGAAAATTGCATTCCCTACTTCGAACGAAAAAACTATTTGTGAATTTATTCCGTTTTGTAAATTTTTTTTGATTTATGACACAGAAACAAAAGAAAAAAAAATAATCGACAATCCTTTATACCAAATAGTAAAGGAAAAAAACATTAAAAAAAGAGACTGCGGTGAAAACGGACTTCACACTGGTGAAATTATCCCACCATTATTAAAAAATTATCATATTGATTTATTTATTGCAATAAAGCTTGGTGAAGGAATGCTTGATAATCTCGAAATTTACGATATAAAATATAAACTGACTGATGAAAAAGAAATAAAAAGTTTTCTATAAGTTTATAAACATAGTATTGCAATTAAAATTATATTTACGCTTATTTGTGTCTTTTATAAAAAAAAACTACAATATCCTCTTATCTAATAATAAAAAATCATCACGAACATTATTATTCATTCCAAATGCCGGTCCTATTAAACTATCTTGACATATGTTCATAAAAGTTGTATAATTCTATTGAGCATATGTTCAAGGAGGTTTAAATGCCTAGGCGTATAAGAAGAAGAATAAGAGGAAAATTTAACAATATCTGCTTTAAACCTTGTGGTGTTCCGGGACATTCTCTTGAAGTAATTACTCTTACAAAAGATGAACTGGAAGCCATAAGATTAGCGGACCTAGAAGGCCTGTATCAAGAAGATGCAGCCAATAAAATGGAAGTATCCCGTCCGACATTCGGAAGGATATTAAACTCAGCCAGAGCAAAAATAGCCGATGCTATAATCAACGGAAAATCAATAGAACTTATATAAAAACTTTTAAGGAGGGTAAAATGAGAATAGCATTTCCTACAAACAACCAAAAAACTTTATCACCACATATTGGATTGGCAAAAGGTTTTTTAGTTGTGGATACAATTACAAATGAAAGATTTTACATTACAAATCCGGTAATGGAAAAAATTCAGGAAGAACATATTAATTTAAAAGATTTACCTGAAGGAAACAGAGGTTTTGGAACAGGTAGAATTATTCCACCGCTTCTTGCAGAAGCTGGGGTTGATATTTTAGTTGCCGATGAATTCGGCGAAGGTATGGTTAGAAACTTAAAAATGGAAGGTATTTCCTATTATATTACTGACAAAAAAAATATTGATGAAATTTTAGAAGACATTAAGGAGGGTAATATGCAAATAAACAATACTGCTGAATTCACCAGAGGATACGGATATGGAAGAGGAGCCGGATTTGGCAGAGGCAGAGGATATGGTTATGGTTTTGGAAGAGGACAAGGCTTCGGACGAGGTCCCGGCAGAGGATATGGGAGAGGAGCAGGTTTTGGTAGAGGCAGAAGATTCGGATTTGGCGGAGGATTCGGAAATAGATGGGGATGGGAAGATTAATCCCCTCTATTTTAAATATTTAATTCAATAATTTAGTGTCTGTCACCTTAAATAACATAAAAAGAAGGCAAAAGCCTTCTTAATTTAATTATTCTGGCACACAAATCTGTCTGTTTAACGCTGCTATGATAGTTTTATATGCCACGTAAACGATAAGTGCGGTTGTAAACCATAAAAGCAAATTAGAAATATAATAAAATAAAACATCTTTTTGAATTCCAAATACATAATCAATTTTCATAATATTTTTTTCAATCGCAATTTTATTTAAATGATAATTTAAAATTGAAGCAATTGTCATAGCTGCCATAGGGAATGTGTATGCCCACCATGTAATCGCATAAGGGACTTTTACAAATAATCTGAACATAAAAAATACCAACAATGTAAAGAAAAATCCTACATCATAAAGAAAATGTGCAAAGAAATCAAATAAAATATATTGAGTATGCACAGCACCACCTGTAATATGCGCAATTCCTTCTGCAATTTTTACGTAAGAAATAAAACCAACTGCTGCAGGCGCTATAAAAATAAATAAAGTTGGAAGAAATTTAGCAGGGAACTGATGATGGAAAATAATTCTATATAAAACTATGGTAAATAAAATCACCCAGAAAAATATACCGATTGAAAAATAAAACTGAGCAATTTCCACCCCGCCATAATATACCCCAGTAATCGGAACTAATACGTTACCAACAATAGGAATAAACCAAGCAGGATTACTATGATGAATTTCAAGGTTCTTAACAATCCAATATCTTATTACATAAAGTGTAAAAAATAGATGCAAAGGCGCACCAATATACCATAATATTTTTGATGCAGTTGGAGACATTTTATGAAGTGCAATCGAAAACAATAATAAACAGATTGAAATCGCCGGGAAAAAGTTAATTCTTATAGGATGTGAAAATTCATGTTTTACAGCATCCGGATATTTTATCAATTTCAATAAATATGTAATCGCAAAAACAACGAAAACCGCAATTGCGAAATAAGTTAAAGATGTTCCTATTATTTTAGGATATCCAAAAAAATGTGCTGCCTTTTGATATGCAATTGCAAGACCTGTTAGACCCATTACAACTGCAAACAAAGGCGCTGGAAAGTGTTTTAATCTGCTTTCCATATTAACTCCTTTTAATTTAATTTTAATTTTTGCGGAAGTATAACAGAAATTTATTAACATTCAACAAATATAAGTAAATTTTATATCAAATTTTTTCTTGACATATGCTAATAAAAAGATATATAATCCGCTGCACATATGTTCATTATGTCTAAAATAAGGAGATTATATGAAAATAGCCTTCCCTACAAATAATCAAAAAACTATTGCAGAACATATAGGTCTATCAAAAGGTTTTTTAATAATTGATACCAAAACAAATGAAAAAACATTTATAGAAAATCCGGTAATGAAAGAAATTCAAGAAAAACAGATTAAACTAAACGGGGATTGTGGAGAACACGGATTAGGAACAGGTAAAGTCGTTCCTCCTATGCTTAAGGAATTAGGCGTAAATCTTTTCGTGGCAAGAGAATTTGGTGAAGGTATGCTTGGGAATCTTGAGTATGTAGGAATTAAAACACTTGTAACTGACGAAAAAGAAATTGATGAATTTATTAAAAAATTTATTTAAATTTTAGTTTTTTTCTTTTTAAATACATATATGTTATTATTAATAAAACTAAAAGTATTATTATGCTGATTTCTTTAATATATTTATGGACAAGTTCTTGATTTTCTCCAATATAATATCCGAGCAAAGTCAAAATCACAACCCAAATTCCGGCTCCTAAAGCCGTATAAATTGTAAATTTTAAAGGATGCATTTTTGCTAACCCTGCAGGAAATGAAATATATTGTCTAACACCTGGAATCAATCTTCCGTTAAAAGTGGATATTTCTCCATGATTTTCAAAAAATTTTTCAATTTTTTCAAGGTGATGTTCTTTTAAAAATTTAAGCACTACTTTCCTACCTGCGCTCTTTGCAATCAGATAGTTAAACCAAGCCCCTGTAATAGAGCCTAAAATACCACTGAATATCGCCATAAAAAGATTCATCTCACCTTTACTGGCAAGATAACCGGCGGGAACCATTACTATTTCACTCGGAAAAGGGAAAAAACTGCTCTCAAGAAACATCATAATAAATATTCCGACATATCCGAGTTCACCTACTACCTGAACTATCCAGTTGATGATTTCCTGCATTATTCTGCTTTAAGCCTTGTAGCAAAGAAAAGTCCCACCATAAGCATAATGATTGTAAATATATATAAAACATTATAACCGAACTTTTCAAGTATAAATCCTCCAGGAATCGCAAAAAAAAGACCAATTGATGTAAGATTGTTCTGAAGTGCTACATAAATAGGTCTTTTATCTTCCGGTGCAATTTCAAATAGAAGATTGAGTCCGCTTATTTTAAACCCGTCCATCGCAAAGCCTATTAAAAAAAACACAAACCCATACATTACTGCATTATTTGCAAAAAAAGCTACAATAAACGCAAATATTACGCTCATAAACGAAAAAATGATTATTTTTTTATACTGCGGCGCCAGTTTTTTCCATACAAGATTCCCTATAAGTGCACCTAACATCTGCACTGTAACAAACCCTCCGATAAGCCAACCCGTAAGATTAATAGTCTGATTGGCTTTTAAAATAACAAAAGGAAAAGCAAATAAAAAAGAATAACTGAATAATATAGTTAAAATCTGTATCTGAAGAGCTTTGTCAGTTTTTAAAAATTTGAAAGCGTTTTTTAAAAATTTCCAAAAGCTCTCTTCTTTTACTCTGACTTTTTCTTTTACGGGTTCTTTAATCGTAGCAAAAGCCAAAAGACCTAATCCCAGTAAAAATGAACTAATCATAAAAAGATAAGCATAGCTTTTAGGCGGCTCAAAATTGTTCAACACCCATCCTGCTATCCCACCACTGATAATGGAAGCTATAGCAGCAAAAAACTGCCTGTTTGCCATTGATTTACCACGCTCAGTCTTATTAAATATTTTGGCAATTATCTCACTGAAATATATACTCCCAAACCCTGCGGAAAAACTGAAAATAAAAAGCCCTATTCCAAATACCCAAAGCGTTAAAGTAGGATTTTTATCACCTATAAGAAGTATCGCCAGTCCAATCATAAACCAGCTTATAAATCTTGCTAAAAAAACTCTCCTCATATAAGGCATTACTTTTTTATATCCCTGAGCATAAAACGCTGCAAATAACTGAACGGCTATCGCCCCTCCTCTAAGAAGTGAAGCAAAAACCCCTACAAGAATCACGCTTTCACTGAAATGATGAACAATCAGAGGCAAAATTGTGCTAGGTTCAGCCACAGCCATGGCAATAGCCAGAAAAAAGCCGTGAACAATGTTTTTTATATTGTTTTCTTTATAATTAGGTGACAAGAAAATCCTTTTTTGAAGCGAATTTTATCACAATTTGGTCAATTGTTTTATAAATTTAAGTATTTGCAATATTATATCCCGCCTCACTTAAAAACCTACTTGGTTCATAACTCATATTTCTAATACGATCGTTTTTTGCAAGACATAAAAAGAGTCTGTCTTTAGCCCTTGTAACCGCTACGTAAAAAAGTCGTCTCTCTTCTTCTATTCCGCCTGCCGGTTTTGAAAGCTTGATATTAGGAAACCTTTTTTCCATCAGATCCACAAGATACACTTCTTTAAATTCAAGCCCCTTGCTTGCATGAACGGTCAATAAGTTAACACCCCTGCCCTCACTCATTTCATTTGCACCCAAAACCATCGCATTTAAAAACTTTTCAAGATCGCTGTAATTTTTTAAAAGATTACCTAAAACCTTTACTTTGTTTTCGATCTTTTCAAGCGCTTCATGGTATCTCTCTTCCACTATTTTGCCGTTTTTGTCTTTAGCTCTTTCTTTTGCAATGTTTGAGATGATGTGTTTGAATGTTTTACTCTCAATTATTTCATTATATATAGACATTGGGTTTTTGAGTTTGTTTACTCTTTTTAGAAGCTTGTAAAAATTAAATAAAAACTCCCCGCCTTCAACTGATAATTTAGGATGTTTCAGTATAGGATTAGCCAAAAATTCATCATCTATATTTATGTCCTTAAATTTCTGAAGACTTCCAAGCTGTGTGAAATCATCAAAAAGACCAAGCTGATAAGAAGTTTTTTTCTTGGTAAAGATTTTTTTAGAAGTATCGGGATTTAAAAATCCTTTTTTAGGATCACCCTCACCCAATATCATTAAAGCTTCGAATATTTCATTGGCTATTGCGCTTCCCACACCTTTGGCATATTCAAAAATATGAATAAAAGCCATTATGTCTTTTGGGTTAATTATAAACGTCAAAAGATCCAAAGTTATTTTAATCTCTTTTGAATCAAAAAAACTGACCCCTCCTTTTCTCCTGCATTCAATTCCCTTTTCCCTCAGCATTGCTTCAATGGCATCAGCACTTGAATTGTTCCTGAAAAGCACTGCGATTTCGTCTCTTGGAGTTAGGGAGTTTAATATTCTGTTTGCCACATCCCTGTATTCTTCAAACGTATCGTTGTAATACAAAACTTTTGGCCACTCACCCGAAAACCCCCTGGTAACTTCAAGGCTTTTAGGGTAAATTCTCGGATTGTTGGCTATTACTTTGTTTGCAATTTCGAGTATTTCACCATAGCTTCTATAGTTTTTTTTAAGCGTAAAAACATTAGCATCCGGATATCGTTTGTCAAATGTGGAAATAATACTTATATCCGCCCCGTTAAACGCATAAATACTCTGGTCATAATCCCCAACACAAAAAAGTGAAGTCTGTTTTATGTTTTCTATCAGTTCATTTTGAAGAGGGTTTGTATCCTGGTATTCATCTACCAAAACCTCTTTAAAAGGAACTTCGATTCCGTTTTTTAACTCTTCAATCATTCTGATAAGAAGGGAATTAAAATCAACAAGCCCGTGTGCTCTTTTTACTTCTTCGTATTCATCAAAGATGCTTTCATACACCAAAACATACTCTTCCTGAAGCGGAGCCCTATTAATAAGCCACTGCCCGAAATCAGAAACATTTGAATTTAAAAAAAGAGAATACAGATCAAACAGATAATTTGCGCTGTAAGGTTTTTCCTCGCCTCTGAGACGGACGAAATCCCTTTTGTCGTATATTGATTTAAAAAGAATTTTTAAATCTTTGGGCTGCTTTAGAACGATGTTTTTATTTAGTTTTTTAAGCCATCTGTAACTTACCGCATGAAATGTCCCGGCTTCAATGTTTTTTGCACTCTCAATCACACCTGCGACACGCTCTTTCATCTCCTGGGCGGCTTTATTGGTAAATGTAAGAAGAAGTATCTCTTCCGCTTTTATGCCTTCTTCCAAAAGATATGCGATTCTGCCCACGATGGTGGACGTTTTACCGGTTCCTGCACTTGCAATAACCAGATTATGCCCAAGAGGCGCTGTAGCGGCCTGAAGCTGTTCTTTATTTAATTTTGAAAGAGGCAACACTTTTCCTTTGAAAATTTTTGAAGTGCAATTTTAGCGAAGAAAAAAGAAAAAAAAGAAATTATTTAATAAAATCACCGAGTTTTGCAAATTTTTCATCATCCAAAATAACCTGAGCACACGTATTATTATCAAGATTAAATAAAAACGGCGCTTTAAAATTTACTATTGATTCCGTTACAGGATCTTTCATAACGATATTGTTATATACTTCAATGTTTGAATTTTCATTGATATCAAGAAGCGCTTTAACATCTGCTGGAACGTCAAAAGAATATTCTTTTAACACAAAAGGATTTATCAGTGAAAATAATACTTTACCCTCATTGTCTTTTAATACTGCAATAGACTCGTCAACTTTACTTAATTCCACCTCGTTTACATTTTCAAAACCGGGAATAGGTTTCTTTACGGCAAATTTCATTCTTTCTCCTTTAAAGATTTATTTTATTTTAACATATTATTGTTTTAGATAAATAGGTTTATACCATTTTAAAAGCAGCGGCACTGAAATATTTAATAAAAACGTTGTAAACATCAGTATATAAAACTCTTCTTGAGTTATAAGATGGTTTTGAACAAACGCTATGTTTATAACGATAAAAGCGAGCTCAGCCCTTCCAAGCATTCCGAATCCTATTAAAACCGAATCTTTGGCAGAATATCCCCCTGTATATTTTGCCGCACCCGCAGCAGAAATAATCTGCAGTATCAATACACTCAAAAATAAAACAAACGTAGGTAAAATAACTTGCTGTAAAACGCCTAAATCAAATAAAATTTTACCGCCAAGTAGTATAAAAAATACTGGACCAAAAACCGTATAAGCCATAACTGATGTTATTTTTTCAACTTCTTTTGCCCTGTTTTGATTTCCAACACCAAAATATTCGGCTTTAAGTATCAGTCCCGCAAAATATGCACCGATTGCCGGATGAAACCCAAGAGTATGTGCAACACTTCCGAATAAAAATACAAGTATAAACACACCAAGAACTGCATAATGTCCTTGATTCACTACAAACAGATATCTTATACCTCTTTTATGAGGGACAATGAATTTTCCGACTAAAAAAACAAAACCAAAAAATAACACTACGTCAAGTAAAGTTCTTAAAAGTTTCGCAGTATCGATATTAAGCTCACCTTTACCCCCGCCGCTTAAAATAATCGGAAGCAATACCGCCACACCTATTAAGCTTAATACATCATCCACAACCGCACTTGTCATTATTCCCGTTGCGGCAGGGGTTTTTTCAAGTCCTAATGATTTTAGACTAACCATTGTAAGAGATACGGCGGTTGCCGTCATGGTAAGCCCCCAGATGAGCGAAGAGGTTGTGGAAAATCCGAATATTTTCGCACTGAAATACCCTGCTAAAAACGGAAAAATTGCACCGATTATTGCAATACCCCACGCTTTTTTAACGCCTTTTAAAAAATTTGAAAGATTCTCTTCAAAGCCAAGTGCGAACATTACGAGAATAATTCCTATTTCTCCCAAAAATTCAAGCCTGTGATCACCGCTAAAAAGCCCAATATTACCTAATAAGGCACCAAAAATTATAAACCACAACACATCAACCGTATTTGTTTTTTTAGCGGTTATTTTAGCCGCAAAAACCGTTAGAAACAATATAAAAAGTTCAGTCCAAATATAATGCATCAATTCTCCTTAATTTCTGTGCCTATTCCTTCGCTTGTTAAAAGTTCAAGCAATATAGAATGTTCAATTCTTCCGTCGATAATATGCGCTTTTTCCACACCTCTTTCAACAGCCCTTAACGCGGCGTCAACTTTTGGGATCATTCCTCCGGCAATTGTTCCGTCGTTTTTGAGTTTTTCAATTTCATCTTTTGTAAGAGAACTAATTAGGTTTTTGTTTTTATCAAGCACACCAGGTGTATCTGTCAGGAATATTACCCTTTTAGCGTCAATCGCCGCTGCTATTTCACTTGCAGCCGTATCAGCGTTTATGTTGTAACCCGGATGTGTAGCATTATCCCCCGCCGCAATAGGTGCAATTACCGGAATAAGATTTTCACTTAAAAGTTTATTTACAAACACCCCGTCGATTGAAGTAATTTCTCCCGTATATCCGACAAGTGATTTCGCTTTCATAAAACTCATATCTTTTCCATTAATTCCGATAGCTTTAGCCCCGTGTTGATTTAACATATTTACTATTTCTTTGTTAATTTCACCGCTTAAAACCATTTCGGCTATTTTAATGGATTCGGCTGTAGTTACCCTAACCCCGTCTTTAAATTCCGTTTTTACATTGAGTGCTGTAAGAATTTCCGTAATTCTTTTACCGCCTCCGTGAACAATTACGGGTTTGATCCCTACCATGTAAAGCATTAAAATATCTATTGCAAAACTCTCTTTAAGTTTCTCATCAATCTGTGCCGCCCCTCCGTATTTTATTACTATGGTTTTTCCGTAAAATTTTCTGATAAAAGGAAGCGAGTCAAGAAGTGTTTTTACCGTTTCGATTTTCTTTTGCATATGAATCCTTTTTGATATATTGATTTATTAGTTTTGTTACTTTTATAATTTTAACAAAACATCCGTTTTAAACTATTTTTATAATTTTTAAATTTAAATTTTTTTCATTTCTTTAAAAAAAAGATTTTACTCTTTCAAATTAACATAATATTATTTCTGTTTATATTGGATTTTATCTTCAATGCCAGCTTTTTCAAAGCCTTTAAGCCTCAACCTGCAGCTATCACACACACCGCATGCTTCATCATCGTTTTTATAACAGCTCCATGTAAGGTGAAGCGGCACGTTATATTTAACGGCTGTTTTTACGATATCTTCTTTTTTAAGATGCACAAGCGGTGTTTTAATTTCTATTTTAGTTTCAGGTTTTGTTCCTGAATTTATGGCTTTTTGCATATTTTGGATGAATTCTTCCGTGCAGTCGGGATATCCGCTTGAATCCTCTTCAACCACACCGATAAATATTGCCTCTGCTCCTTCTTTTTCGGCAATTGCAGCAGCAATTGAAAGGAATATTCCGTTTCTAAAAGGCACATATGTTACGGGAATACCCGGTTTAACCCCGTCAATAGGCACATCGATGTTTTCATCCACGAGAGCGCTCGCACCTATCTGCTTAAAAAAAGGTATGTCGATTATGTATCTGCTCTCTAAATTCAAATAATCACATATGTCGTTAAATGCTTTAAGCTCTCTTTTTTCAGTTCTCTGTGAATAATTAAAATGCACTGGTATTATTTCATACCCTTCGCTTTTAGCTATAAATGCAGCGGTTGTGGAATCCATACCTCCGCTTAATATTACTACCGCTTTTTTCATTACAAACCTTTCATTTTTACTTCACAACTTCTTAACTTCTCAACTTCCCAACTTATATATTATAATTTTACTAAAAAAGGCTCCTTAATGATAGATTTCGACAACAGAACGAACTATGAATTTGACATAAACAAACTAAACGATATCTATAATCTACTGACAGATAAAGACATAGAGCTTATTTTAACCGACGATAAAGAAATAAAAGAGATAAACAAGCAGTTTAGAAACAAAGACAAAGCCACAGACGTGTTGAGTTTCCCGCTCGAAGCCATGCCCGGAATGCCGCTTGGAAGTATAGTTATTTCAATCGATAACGCTAAAAAAGGTGCGGAAGAGTTCGGACACAGCGTGGATGACGAAATCAGACTTCTTTTTTTGCACGGGCTTTTGCATTTATTAGGCTACGACCACGAAACTGATAACGGCGAAATGAGAGCAAAAGAGGAAGAAATTATCAAAAAACTGAATTTACCGGAAAGTCTTATAATAAGAAATGAATAGCAAAATCAGCGATAATGCACTCTTTTTTATGATTATAATCGGCTCACTTGCACATTTAACAATGATGAGTCTTTATTTTATCGTTGGCGAGGTTACAAACTGGACGTTTGAAGGTGAAGCCGTAGGGGGTGCCGTCCTTGGATACGGATTTTTTTTCGTGATTCCGGCTATGATAATTGCAATAATTATTGATGTCGGTTTAATTATACAGATACTAATTAAAAAAATAAAAAAAGAACATTTAGCAGTATTGATATTTTATTATATTTTCACATTAATCGCTTTTTTACCACTGATATGGCCTCAGTTTGAAACATATGAAATAGAGTTTTTAAAATTCATTATGAAAAACTGATCTCACCACCCACTTTATAAATTCTTTTTCTTTCCCTGCTTGTAGGAATTTTGAGCTGGTCTCGGTATTTTGAGATGGTTCTTCTAACCAAGTTAAGATTATATTTTTGATTAATAATTTCTGTGAGTTTATCATCGCTTAGAGGTTTGTTTTTGTCTTCGTTTTTAATCAGTGTTTTGATTTCTTCTTTTATCT
This sequence comes from Nautilia lithotrophica, assembly GCF_054656815.1. Taxonomy (NCBI): domain Bacteria; kingdom Pseudomonadati; phylum Campylobacterota; class Epsilonproteobacteria; order Nautiliales; family Nautiliaceae; genus Nautilia; species Nautilia lithotrophica. The sequence continues at coordinate 63,240 of NZ_BAAHXN010000001.1, read as the reverse complement.
GGTTGGATGATGTATCCTCATCAAGAGCGATTGAGAAGAAGTTCTTAAGAGGAATTATACCCCTATCGCAAAGCAGGTATTTGTTTGAAATTGCACGGCTTATCGTAGAAGGCGCATATTCAAGCTCGTCTGCGAGGTCTTTTATTTTCATAGGTTTAATTACGCCGCCCTGGAAAAACTCATACTGCAATTCCACTATCATTAGCGCAATTTTTTTAAGAGTCGCTTTTCTCATTTCAAGTGCATCAACGATGTTTCTTGCCTCTTTGAATTTCTCTTTTGAAAAGCTGTTTTTGTTTTCCGGATCTTTTACGTTTACTTCAGGGTAGTGTTCGTCGTTTATTCTTATTTCAAGTTCGCCGTCAATATTTAAAACTATAATTTCAGGTATTATTTCTTCATCTTTTATATATTCGACAGCCGGAACGATATTCAGCTGTTTTATTATTTTCATAGCCTCTTTATATTTCGGTTCATTTACGAATTTGTCTATATTTTCAAGATACGTAATCATCTCACTTGCAAGTTTATACACATCTTCGGGCATATCAATGTTTTGCAGTTGGAATATCATACATTCTTTCAGATCTTTTGCCCCTACACCTGCCGGATTTAGATACATAAACCTCTCTCTTACCCTTTTTACCTTTTCTTCTTCTACCCCGAGTCTTTTTGCAATTTCTTTTTCATCACCTTCAAAAAAACCTTCGTTATTTATATCTTCGATAATTTCAAGCGCAATATCCTTAGAACGCTTGGTCGGAAAAAGATTCGAATCCTCAATCTGTTTTAAAAGAGATTCATAAAGAGTCTCTTCACTCAGTGTTAGAGCTTCTATTTCATCCGCATTTGCGTTTTTAAGGTTACTGACCGTTACAAACCTTTTGTTTCTTACTTCAATATAAGGATTTTCTTTACTGATTTCTTTAATCTCTTCAAAAAGCTCGTCAACTCCGGCTTTTAAAATAGGCAAAAACCCTAAAAGCTTCGTTGAAAGTTTGTTTGTAACTTTTGTTTTGAGTTTCATAGCTTAAAATCTTCTCCGAGATATGATTTTTTAACTTCAGGGTGGTTTACAATATGCTCGGCATCACCTTCTGTTAGTATCATACCTTCTTTTAGCACATACGCCCTGTGACAGATTGAAAGAGTTTCCCTTACGTTGTGATCGGTAATAATCACACCGATATTTTCTTTCGCAAGAAGTTCTACTAAATGTTTAATATCATTTACATTCACAGGATCTACACCCGCAAACGGCTCATCCAAAAACAAAAACTTAGGACTCGGAACAAGCGCCCTTGCAATCTCAACCCTTCTTCTCTCCCCACCGCTTAAATTGATACCTTTTCTTTTACGAATAGGCTCGATGTTGAATTTTTCAAGCAAATCTTCAACTATTTCGTTTTGCTTTTTTTTGTCGTAATACTGCTCGGCTACAATGTATAGGTTGTCTTCTACGCTTAAATCCCTGAATACCGAACTCTCCTGCGGAAGATACCCTATTCCAAGTCTTGCTTTTTTGTGAAGCGGTAGTTTTGTGATATCTTTTCCATCCAGCGTTACACTACCTTCATCAGGCTGCAACAGCCCGCATATAAGATAAAAAGAAGTCGTTTTCCCTGCCCCGTTAGGCCCTAAAAGTCCCACAACTTCCCCTCTTTTTACATTAATAGATATTCCTTTGATAATCAGTGTTTTTTTAAAGGCTTTTTTTAAATTTTCTGCAGCTAATATTGACATTCATATATCCTTTTTTCACCATCCAAAATAATATTTATTTTCAAATATTCTATTCCGTATGTTTTTAAAATCTCTTCCAGACCTTCACCCCATTCGATAAAATGAAACCCATCCTTTTCAAGCTCTTCAAGCATTCCGAGTGCCAAAAATTCATCAACGCCTTTATTGTATAAATCGTAATGAAATATTTTATCCGCATAAATGTTTTGTATAGCAAAAGTCGGAGAAGTTACCTCATCACTCATTCCGAGGCTTTTTACAAACTCCTTTACAAGCGTCGTTTTCCCGCTTCCAAGTGTCCCGCTTAAAATAATTATATTTTTATCGCTCTTTTTTATACATTCCGCAACTTTTTTCAACTCGTCAATACTTAAAACTTCAAACTTTTCACTTTTCATTTTTCACTTTTCATTTAAAGAATTGCTGACTTGCACAATTTTCTCAAGATGTTTTATCGCTTTTCCACTGTCTATAACCTCGGACGCCATTTTTATCCCTTCTTCAATAGAATTAACCTTTCCGTCAACAAAAAGTGCAGCACCGGCATTCAATAAAACAGCGTTTCTTTTATCGTCTTTTATTTCACCGCTTAGTATTCCTCTTGTAATTTCAGCGTTTTCTTTTGCATCACCGCCTATTAGATTTTCTTTTTTACCTTTAAGCCCAAACGTTTCAGGCCTTATTTCCAAATCTTTAAGATTCACTCCGTTAAAATATACGGCTTTCGTAGGCGCTTCAACGCTTATTTCATCCATCCCATCAAGCGAACTTACCACCATTGCGCTTTTTACATCCATAAGTGCAAGCGCACTTGCTATTTTTTCAACAAAATCGGGAGAAAACACACCAAGCAGATATTTTCTAGCCCCGGCCGGGTTTGTAAGAGGTCCTAAAATATTGAATATCGTCCTATGGCTAAGTGATTTTCTAATCGGCATAATATATTTCATAGCCGGATGATGATTGATCGCAAATATAAAAGTAAAACCGGTTTCCTCAAGCATTTTCACCTGGTTTTCAGGACTCAAATTCAGATTGATTCCGAGTGCTTCAAGCATATCCGCACTTCCGGATTTGCTTGTAATGCTTCTGTTTCCGTGTTTTGCCACATAGCTTCCTGCTGCTGCTAAAAGCAAAGCGGTTGTTGAAGAAATGTTAAAACTATGACTTTTATCACCGCCCGTTCCGACTATGTCTATAAGCTTATCTCTTAATTCTTCACTTACAGGAAGTTTAATGCTGTGCTCTCTCATTACATCAGCAGCGGCCGCAATTTCAGCAGCTTCTTCGCCTTTTTCATATAAACTTACAAGCAGTTCTTTTGCTTCAACTTCGCTCATTTCGTTATTAAAAAGTTTTTCAAATTTTTCTTTTGCTTCAGCATATGTCATATATATCTCCTTAACTTACAAATTTTCCACTTCTGATTCTATCTGCTTCCATTATTTCAATTTCTCTTGCCCCACTTACCACTATTCCTTCATCCGGAACATAATCAAGCTCTTCGTTTCTGTCCGGATAATCTACCGCGTTTAAAATTACCTTCATTGCATTAAGTCTTGCTAAATGTTTATTATCACTTCTGATAACCGTCCATGGTGCAAAATGCGTATGGGTGGCTTTTAGCATTTTATATTTCATTTCGGTAAATTCGTCCCATTTATCTTGTGCTTGTAGGTCTATTTCGCTTAGTTTCCACTGCCTCAAAGGGTCTCTTCTTCTTTTTTCGAATCTTTTTGCCTGTTCTTCTTTTGAAATTGAAAGATAAATTTTTACAAGAATTGACCCTTCCATTACAAGTGATTTTTCAAACATAGGAACTTCTTGCATAAACGTCTCATACTGCTCAGGTGTGCAAAAACCAAAAACCGGCTCAACCATTGCGCGGTTATACCAGCTTCTGTCAAAAAGAACAACCTCACCTCCGTGAGGAAGTTGTTCTACGTATCTTTGGAAATACCATTGAGTTTTTTGGACGTCGCTTGGTTTTCCGAGTGCCACGACCCTGTAGTGTTTTTCGTTCATATACCTGACAATTCTTCTGATTGTCCCGCCCTTACCGGCGGCATCACGACCTTCAAATAAAACTATCATTCTTTTTTGATTGTCTTCAAGATATTTTTGCATTTTTATAAGCTCGGCCTGATAAGGTTTGAGCTCTTGTTCCTGAAGATATTTTCTTACTGCCTTTTTATTAATTCTTTTTAATTCAATGTATTCATTAATCAAATCGTTTAAAGGCATTTTTTTATTGCCTACCAAAACATACTCGGGATTTTGCAATTCGTTTATATTAATCTCTTTCATTTGAAACTCCGCACTCTTTTTGTTATTATATCAAAATAATGAACGCTAAAAAACGGAGATTTGATGATTATATCGTTATACAACATAAAAGGCGGGGTTGGTAAAACATCGACATCCGTTAATTTAGTCAGCGTTGCTTCAAAAAAAGGAAAAACCCTTCTTTGGGACTTGGATGTTCAGGGTGCAAGTAGCTATTTTTTTAACAAAAAACCGAAAAAAAGATATATTTTTCAAAAACCTATAGAAAAAATCATCAAATCAACCCAATACGAAAATATTGACATAATCCCTGCGGATACGAAACTTGAAAAATACAAAAATGAAATGAAAAACCTTCTTGATGTTTTAAAAGAAAGATACGATTTTATAATTATGGACGCACCGGCTTCACTTAACCCCCTTACAAGGGATTTGCTAAAGCATTCCGATATTATTCTTGTCCCTGTCCTTCCGAATATTCTTTCTTTAAGAACATACAATCAAATATTAAAAACAAAACTTGCCAAAAACATCAAACTTTTCGTAAACGGATTTGAAAACAAACCCGCCCACAAAAAAATAATTCAAACAATTTTGCAACTACCTAAATCCCAGTATTTAAAAACATACATACCAAAAAGCGATTTAATAGAATCCATGCCGTTTGAAAAAATGAGTGTAGTTGAAAGATTTCCGCAAAGCCGTGAGGCTAAAATTTATGAGAAAATGTTTAACGAACTTGTCTAATATAATATTTTATCTTCCTTTTCAAACCATTCTTTAAATACCCTCAGGCATTCATCCCTGTATTTTTGAATAAACTCTACATTGTCTTTTGTTTTACCCTGGATTATGTCGTATATTAAAGAATCGTCAAATCCTATTTTTGCAGCGTCATCTCTTGTAGCCCCGTAAATCACTTTATCTATTCTCGCCCAGTGAATCGCACCAAAACACATCGGACACGGCTCTGCGGTAACATAAAGAGTGCAACCTTTTAAAGAAAAATCGTTTAAATTTTTAGCGGCATCCCTTATCGCCTGAATTTCCGCATGGGCGGTCGGGTCTTTTAATCCCACAACCTGATTATGCCCTCTTCCGATTATTTTTCCGTCTTTAACGACTACCGCCCCAAAAGGTCCTCCATCACCTTTTTGGACACCTTTTTTTGCTTCCTTGATCGCTTCAAGCATAAACTCTTTCATCAGAATTTCCTATCAACAACTTTATTGGCAATAATTTCAAGAGCGGGAATATTATATTCTTTGATAGCGTTTTTCGCTTTTTCTACAAGCTCTTTGGCTTCGTTATAACATATCTCAATAATTCCAAACTCATCCATTTTGTTTCTTATCCACTCTTTTTCGTTTTTTTCAAGTTTTTTTCTGTAAAGTTTCATTAATTTTTCTTTATCTTTTTCATTTAATTTTTCAAACAGATAGATGTATGGAAGTGTGGTTTTGCCTTCATAGTAATCATGCATTGAAGGTTTACCGAGTGTTTCTTCATCTTGAGTTATATCTAAAAGATCGTCTATTATCTGAAATGCAATACCGATATTTTTCCCGTATAATGCAAATTTCTCTTTATCAAGCCCTGCACTGATTGCGGCGGCACTGCATGCAGCTTCTATTAAAGAAGCAGTTTTTTTATAGATCATTTCCATATATTTTTCTTTATCAAGATTGATTGAATTTGAAAGTTTTACGTCTTCAAGCTCTCCTTGAGAGAGCAGATATACGGCATTTGATACAATTTTTGCAATCTCTTTTCCAAAATCAATTAGTTCGTAAAATGCCCTTGAATAGACAATATCCCCAAGCATTACCGCAGTATGATCGCCATATTTAGCATTTATCGAAGCTGCACCTCTTCTTGTATCAGCTTCATCTATTACGTCATCGTGAAGCAAACTTGCAAGATGAATAGATTCTACCACTGCGGCAAGTTTTTGGGCGGTTGGGTCAATTATTGTTATTAGTTTACCTCTTATTCCTTTGCCTTTTTGAATATCCTTGTATTCTTCAAATTCGCTAAACATCTTATCCATTATTTCAAAATAGTTCATTTTACACCTTTATAATCTACTTTTACCCCAGCCCCGTTTTTCAAATAAATATCAAATGTTGCTATTTTACCATTATAATCCTTAAACTCAATATAAAAATAAGGAAATTTTTCAGGTATTTTGGCAATGGGTATTTTAAACGTATTTAACGGAGGATCTTTATAAAGGGTTATCTGCCGCGGAAAATCATCATATCTGTAAAGTAGGGTTAAAATATCGTTTGTATATAACGTCCATCTTAGTTTTAAAGGATAAACTCTGTTTAAATAATAAACGTCAAAACTTATGGTTTCGTCTTTTTTTAATTCTATGGTATGTGGAAAATTCCAAAACTCGGCAAACAGAATAAAAGGAAAAAAAAGAATAAAAAACTTATTCATTTTTCGTTAAAATATTCGACATCGTATGAATATAAAAATCCGTCTCAACAGCTTCAAGATCGCCTGAACGTGTAAAAACGATTTCGTTTATTTTCTGATCGACTTCATCTCCAAGACACTCTTCCGCAATTATTTCAAGAGCGGCAAGTCTTTTAAACACATCTTCAAGTTCTTCAATTACCAAGTTTCTGTTAGCGTGATACATAATTTCAAAAAATTTATCTTTTGGTGTTTTATTTTCATCAAACCAATCCATGGTTTCTCCTTTTTTGCCGCAATTTATCATAAAATAATTTTTTTTGCAAGTTATATGAGAGCTTTTAATTTCTCTTCAATTTCACTTATTTCGTTTTCACTAAGATGTGACTTTATATTTTGCATAAAAAGCCCTTTTTCTTTTTTCAGATAAGCTCTGAAAATCTCTTCAAAATCGTCAAACTTTATAAAAGCGTCCATTGAGTTTTCGTTGGCTTTATTTATCATAAAATCAAGCATTCTAAAAAGAATATCCCTCACAAGCAGGTTTTCCTTAACCAGATATTCCGTTTTGGGATTGCTCCCTACGGAATGAATCTGCAGGTTAAAATGGTATTCAAGTTCATTCTTCATCTCTTTTGCAAGATCCTTAAGCTCTTCAAAAAATGCATTTTGCCCGGGTATAAAATTTTCCCTTAAAAAATCCATTTTTTTATATATCTCTTTTAGTTCTTTTTGATGGTTAATTATAGCTTCTAACATATACCCTCCATATTATTAAACTTAACAAGATACCCAAAACCGATACAAGCACGGCATAATTAAACCCAAACGTTTTCCAGATGATACCGATAACCACACTTCCCGCTCCTCCCAAAACCGCCACTAAAAAATAAAAAATCCCGTAAATTGTAGCGGTATTATACGCTTTTTTCGAAATAAGTATCCTGAAAAAATTAAAAAATCCGACCAAAAAAAGTCCTTCAAATATAAAAGCCGGAATTAAAAATGAAAAACTAAGCATCATTACAGCCGAAATATGAAACACAGCCAAAAGATAATAGAATTTTTCACCTAATCTTTCTATCATTACTCCGAAAGGATAACTAAAAAGCGTCTGCGTTAAATTTAGCAGAATTACAAAAAGCGGAATGAAAAGATAGTCTATGTTTTCCTTTGCCCTTACAATAAAAAAGCTTTCACTAATTACAAATATAAGCAGAATATTTAAAACAACCAGCTCTTTTATAAAACTCAAATCCTTTTTTATATCGAATTTATACTCTTTTTTGTTTTTTATATCTTTTATAAAAAAACTGAGAATTATTGCGGCAATTCCCGGAAAAATTGTCAGCAAAAATATGTTTTTGAAAGTTTCTTCATTTGCCGAATAAAAATAAAACATCAAAAAAACAATCAACGCCCCGCTCATCTCACCCGCAACATCAAGCATTTTATGAAATCCGAAGATCTTACCCTTTTCTTTTCCGTATGCGCTTAAAAGGGTATCTTTAGGGGCGCTACGCATTGCTTTTGCAAATCTGTCAAGACTTCTGAATATCGCTATATGCTGCCAAGACGAGGCAAAATAAAAAAGAGGCTTGGACACGGCCGATATTATATATCCGCTGACCGCCAAAGGTTTTCTTATCCCGTATTTATCGCTTATTACACCGAAAATCACCCTGAAAAAATAAGATACGAACGTCGCAATGCCTATTACAAACCCTAATTTATCCACTCCGTTTTTTAAAACATAAACCAAAAAAAGAGGAAAAGTAGTGGTTATCATGGCACTTGCCATATCCGTAAAAAAACTGACAAGTCCTAAAATTAAAACTTCTTTTTTCATATTCTCCCCGGCCCTAAAGGGCTTAATGATTAATGTAAAAAGTGCCTTTTACCCGTAAAATACATAGCGATTCCGGCTTCGTCAGCCGCTTGAATCACTTCATCATCCCTAATAGAACCACCCGGCTGGATAATGGCTTTCACCCCTACCTCAGCCGCATAATCAACGCTGTCTCTAAACGGGAAGAACGCTTCACTCGCAAGTGAGCTTCCGGTAATATCAAGTCCAAGTGATTTTGCTTTCTCAACAGCACATCTTGTTGCATCAACCCTGCTGGTCATCCCCATTCCGATTGCCACCATTTGGGAATTTTTTACGAACACAACGCAGTTTGATTTAGTAAGTGCCGCAATTTTCCACGCCATTTCAAGATCTTTTTTATCTTCAGCGCATACTTTAGTAACGCACTTAGCCTCGGCAACCTCATCATCTGTTACCACATCCGCATCCTGGAATACAAATCCGCCTTCAATATGTTTGAAATCCCAAACATCTCCCGGAATTTCAAGTTTAGGTTTTCTTAAATCGAAAAGTTTGATTCTTTTTTTCTTTTCAAATACTTTTACCGCTTCATCCGTAATAGTCCCTGCAATCAAAACTTCTACGAAAATTTTGTTAATCTCTTCCGCAAGTTCTTTCGTAACAACCCCGTTAACCGCTACAACTCCTCCATATGCGCTTATCGGGTCACATTCAAGAGCTTTTTGCCAGGTTATTACAAGGTCATCTTTTTTTGCAGCCCCGCAAGGATTCGCGTGTTTAATGATACTTATGGCACCCTCACCGAGACTCGCTGCAATTTTAACGGCTCCATTAATGTCTGTAAGGTTATTGAAGCTTGGTTCACCTTTTATAATGTTAAGACCTTTATAAAAATCTTCAAATTCATAAAGCGCACCTCTTTGATGAGGGTTTTCTCCGTATCTTGTATTGAACACCCTCTCTCCTACGATAAATCTTTTGTTTCCGAATCCGCCATTGAATCTTTCGTTCATATAGTTCGCAATCATACTATCGTATGCGGCCGTATGCTCATATGCTTTTATCATCAAATCTCTTCTAAACTCATATGTATCTTTCTTTTCTCTTATAGCTTCAACAACCATATCATAGTCATTAGGGTCTGTTACTATTAAAACGTCTTTAAAGTTTTTAGCGGCACTTCTTACCATTGTAGGTCCACCGATATCAATGTTTTCGATTATTTCTTCAAAATCATCAGTTCTTTCAATAGTTTCTTTAAAAGGATACAAGTTTACAGCAACCAAATCTATTCTTGTAATTCCGAGTTTCTCAGCCTCTTCGTCATCAATACCGCTTCTGTATAAAATCCCGCCGTGAACGTAAGGATTAAGCGTTTTTACCCTTCCGCCGAAACACTCCGGAAATTTAGTTATTTCACTGATATCTATTGCGTTTATTCCGTTTTCCTGTAAAATTCTCTTAGTTCCGCCAGTTGAGATTATCTCAAATCCCAAACCTGTAAGCTTTTTTGCAAAATCAACTATACCCGTTTTGTCAGATACGCTTAATAACGCTCTTGCCATTTTTTTCCTTTTTTATTGAAATTTTACTATAATTTATAAAAGGATAAAAATGCAAATTATTTTTAAGAATTTAGGACTTATTGAATATGAAAAATTTTTAGAAATACAAAAAGAACTTACACATTTAAAACAAAACATCGTTCTTTTTGCCACACACTTTCCGGTATATAGCGTAGGAGAAACCGAAGCTGAAAAATTTCCTTTTGCCGTGCCTGTTAAAAGGGGCGGAAGCGTCACATACTTTGATGAGGGAACTTTAATGGTGTATTTTATTTTTAACGTAAAAAGTCCCCCCAACTTTTTTAAAAAGATAAGACGCGTTCTTGATATATTTTTTAAAGAGTTTGCCCTTGCTATTCATTATGACAAAACAAAACCCGGTTATTACATTCAAAACAGAAAAATCGCTTCAATGGGGTTTAGCTATATCAACGGACGTTCTAATCACGGCATATCAATACATATAAACCCCGATCTTGAAAATTTCAATAAAATAAATCCGTGTAACTTAAGCGGTATTAAAGCAACTTCATTGTATAATGAAGGTGTAACAATTTCTCTTGATCAGTCTAAAAACATATTAAAAGAAATAATAAAAGAGGTATTTGATGAAACCCAAAGTTAAAGCCCCCTCATTTGAATACATTAAACAAACACTGAATATAATTAACGACCTCTCGGTAAATACCGTGTGCTATTCTTCAAAATGCCCCAATATTTCAGAGTGTTTTAAAAGAAAAACAGCAACGTTTATGATAATGGGAAATGTCTGCACGAGAAACTGCAGATTTTGCAACGTAACTTCAGGCAAACCCGAAAAACTCGACATTCATGAACCGATAAAAGTAGCAAAGGCGGTAAAACAACTTAATTTGAAATATGCGGTTATAACTTCGGTTGACAGGGATGATTTGGATGATTTTGGAAGTTCTCATTTTGCACAAGTAGTTAAGATGATAAATAAAATAAACCCAAGCACAAAAATTGAAGCCCTCACACCTGACTTTCAGGGAAGTGTAGATTCATTAAACGACATTATTTTCTCACCGGTATATAAACTCGCACATAATATTGAAACCGTTCAAAGACTACATAAAAAACTGAAACCTAAAAGTTCATACACCTTAAGCCTTAAAGTTTTGGAATATTATTCGAAATTCAAACTTACAAAATCTTCCATAATTGTAGGGTTCGGAGAAAACATTAAAGAAATCGAAAGCACAATGAAAGATTTAATAAACGCAGGCGTATCACAGCTTACAATAGGACAATACCTAAGCCCGAGCCCGAAACATTATCCGGTAATCAAATATTATACAAACGATGAATTTAATGAACTTAAAAATATGGCGTTAAACCTCGGATTTAAAGCCGTCGCAAGCGGTGAGCTTGTCAGAAGCAGTTACTACGCCGACAAACTTTAAAGGAAGAAAATGAATATAGCAATTCTTACAAGCGGAGGCGACAGCAGCGGAATGAACCCTGCTATTAAAAAATTTGTGGAATATTCTTTCAGTAAAAATTATACGCCTTATTTTATTTATGAAGGACTTGAAGGACTGATTGATGGAAAAATAAAAAAAGCCGAATACAAAGACGTATCAGGTATAATTTTTAGAGGCGGGACGATTATCAGATCCAGCAGAAGCAAAAGATGGTTTGATAAAAATTACAGAAAACAGGGATATGAAAACCTAAAAAAACACAATATCGACGCATTGATTATATTAGGCGGGGATGGAAGTTTTAGAGCGCTTGACGTATTTTACAAAGAATTTCAAATGCCTTTTATGGGAATTCCCGCAACAATCGACAACGACATTCCTTTAAACGACTACACAATCGGCGTTGACACCGCATTAAACGTAATCCGTCACGCCATTGATGAAATAAGAGACACCGCAAGTTCTTTTGCGAGGGCTTTTGTAATTGAAGTAATGGGAAGAGAATGCGGATACTTAGCTCTTACAAGTGCCGTGGCAAACGGGGCTGAAATGTGTCTTATTCCGGAAGTTGAATATAATCTGCAAAATCTTAAAAAAAGATACTTAAATGAAATTAAAAACGGCAGGAATTATTTTATCGCAATTGTGGCGGAAGGTTTGAAAATAACCGATAAAATAAAAAACTGGTTTGAAAGCGAAATTGGATTTGAATCAAGAAGCACGGTGTTAGGACATATTCAAAGAGGCGGAAGCCCGAGCGTAAAAGAGAGACTTATGGCTTCTGAATTTATAGTAAAAGCGCTTGATAATATTCAAACGACACCGAATAAAATAGTTACAAGTTACAAAGACAGCTTTATTTTAAGAGACCTTGACGAAATTATAAATTCAAAATACGAACTCGACAAAGAAATGCTTAAAATAGCGGCACCTCTTATGGGAAGGGTATGAAATGAAAGAAGCGCAAATTTATGAAATTCTGGCAAAATACGAAATAAGCCACCCGAAATACAAACTTTTCAGATTAGACGAAAAGATTGTTTTTGACACGTTTCCGTGTGTTATAAAAATCCATTCAAACAAAATTTCTCATAAATCGGACGTAGGCGGTGTGATTACCGGAATAACAAACAACAGAAGTTTAAACGCGGCAAAAAAGAAAATTTTGGCTTCGCTTAAAAAACATAATATTGCATTAGACGAAAAAGACGAATTTATCGTGGAAGAGGAATTAAACGGACTTGAACTTTTTATAGGCGGAATTTATGACGAAATTTTCGAAAAAGTTCTGCTGTTCGGAAAAGGCGGAACATTAATAGAAATAGAAAAAGACATCTGTTACATTGACACAAATGCATCGGAAAACGAAATCAAAACTTCAATTCACACAACAAAAATATCCAAAATCTTCCCTGAATTCAGAGGTAAGCAATATGACATAAACCTTGTGGTAAACACAATACGAAAATTTCAAAAAATGTTTGAAAATGAAGATATTTTGGAATTTGACATAAATCCCATGCTTTATACCGATAATGGCCTTGTTGCTGTGGATGCGAGAATCAAAAAAGGACAAAAGCAAAAAAAAGAATTTCAACCTAAGAGCGAATCTGTTTTTATTAACAAAAAAGTGGCAATAATCGGTGCAACTGATAAAAAAGAAAAAGTAGGATACGCAATTGCCAAAAACGCACTTAAATCAAAAGCAAAAATCTATTTCGTAAACCCAAGGCTTAAAAAACTTTTCGGCAAAAAAGTATATAACGATTTAAAAAAACTTCCAAAAATCGACACAGCGGTAATTGCAATCCCTCCTTCATACGTAATTGAAACAATCAAAACCCTGGCCCAAAAAGGATGTAAAAATTTCATTGTAATAAGTGCCGGATTCAAAGAAACCGGAAACATCGAAGCCGAAAAAGAGTTAAAAGACCTCGCCCGTGAATTTAATTTAAACATTATAGGTCCGAACTGCCTTGGTATTTATAATGATGAAATGAAATTAAACCTGACATTTGCAAAAAGTAAAATTTATTCGGGCAACATCGGACTGATATCACAATCGGGCGCCGTGTTAACAGCCCTGCTTGATAAAGCCTCGCATGAAAAAATAGGATTTTCCCATATTATTTCCATGGGAAACATGGCTGATTTTAACTTTGCACACGCAATAAACGAACTGAATAAGCAACAAAATTGCAAAGTAATATCTATTTATGCAGAAGGATTACAATACGGAAAAGAGTTTTTAAAAGCAATCAGAAACTCACAAAAGCCCGTGCTTCTATTTAAATCGGGAAAAAGCGCACAAGCCAAAAAAGCCGCATTTTCGCATACCGGTAATATAGCAGGTAATTATGAAATGATAATAAACCTAAGCAAAAACGCGGGTGCATTTATCAAAAACTCGGCAGAAAGCCTTATATTTTCACCTAAATATTTAAATGTTAAAGAAGTGTTGATCGTAACAAACGCGGGAGGACCCGGTGCGATACTTACCGACCTTGTAAGCAGATATAAAAAGCTGGTATCACTTGATAATACTATTATTAATGCATTAAACAGCGTCCTTCCAAATACCTGGTCTCATAATAATCCGATAGACATTATTGGTGACGCCACGGCAAAGAGATATGACGAAACATTAAAAATTCTCCGTCAAGTTTCCGAATTAATTTATGTAATAGTAACACCCCAGTTTATGACCGATTCCGAAGAGATAGCCAAAATTTTAATTAAATATGACAATGTAATTCCTATATTTTTAGGAAAACGTTCATTTATAAGTGCATGTAAAATATTAAACAAATCAAGAAAATTATACTTTAACTCACTTGAAGAAGCTGCGAAAATTCTCTAAATTTTAATTTTTTAAGCTTCTTTTAAAGCTAAGAGAGTTATAATATTTAATAAATATATAAAAAGGAGTCTCTCATGATGAAAGAAAAACTGCAGGAAATTCAGGAGTTAATCAAAAATTTACAACAAAATGCTCCGGAAGAGACTAAAAATTTTTTTGAATTTTTAAAAAGCGTTGAAAAAGACGGCGCTGTAAGCGCAAAAAACAAAGAACTTATCAATATTGCCCTCGCCGTAGCCGCCCAGTGCGAATGGTGCATTGCTTTTCATACTCAAAACGCCCTTAAGCTCGGTGCTTCCAAAGAAGAAATCGTAGAAGCGGCAATGCAGGCGGTTTTAATGCATGGAGGTCCTGCACTTATGTATCTTACACCGCTTTTCAAAGCCATAGAAGAGTTCGGCAATGAATAGTGCAAGAGTTAAAAAGTTTTATTATTTAATGAAACTCGGACGTGAATTTGAACTTGCGGCAAAACGCGAATATATGAATGGGAATATTGCAGGTTTTTTACATCTTGATATCGGACAGGAAGCCGTTAGTGTCGGAAGCATGCAGGCTTTTGACAAAGGGGACGTGTTTACACATTACAGAGAACATGTCCTGGCAATCGCCAGAGGAATGGATCCAAAACTTATAATGGCCGAACTTTTCGGTAAAAAAACCGGTGTTAGCCGCGGAAAAGGCGGCTCTATGCACCTGTTTGATCCAAATCTTGACTTTTACGGAGGTGATGCGATAGTTGCCGGGCATCTTCCGATAGCCACTGGATGTGCATATGCAAGAAAAATACAGGGTGAAAACGCCGGCGTTTTTGCAATATTTGGAGACGGGGCAAGTAATGCGGGGGCTTTTTTTGAAAGTATAAACATCGCAAGCGCCTGGAAACTTCCGATTATTTTTTTCGTAGAAAACAACTATTACGCAATAGGAACACACATTTCATGGGTCAGCCCTTTTACGGAACTTTACAATAAAGCAAAAAATTACATGCCCACTCGAAGAATCAACGGAATGGATGTGTGTGAAGTATATGACGCCGTAAGCGAGGCAAAAGAGTATATCGAAAACGGACTTGGTCCTTATTTTATAGAAGCTGAAACTTACCGGTATGAAGGTCACAGCATGAGTGACGCAGGTAAATACAGAAGCGAAGAGGAACTGCAGATTTTTAAAAGCAGAGATCCTATAGAAAACCTTAAAAAAGAGGCTTTGCAAAAAGGGCTTGTTGAAGAAAAATATTTTCAGGAAACAGATGCAAAAGTAGAACAAATAATTAACGAAGCCGTAGAATTTGCAAAAAATTCACCCGACCCGGAAATTGAAGAGCTTTTTGAGGATGTATTTTGCAAGGAGTGTGAAAATGTTATACCGTAGTGCGTTAAACAAAGCCATTGATGAAGCAATGGCGGCTGATAGTAGTGTAGTAATTTTGGGTGAAGATGTAGGAAGATATGGAGGGAGTTACAGGGTCAGTGAAGGACTTTTTGCAAAATATGGAGATAAAAGAGTAATTGATACACCGATTGCTGAACTCAGCATAGTAGGAAATGCAATAGGTATGGCAATTGCAGGCCTTAGACCCATAGCGGAAATAATGACCGTAAACTTTTCACTCCTTGCAATGGATCAGATAGTAAACCACGCTGCTAAATTCAGATATATGAGCGGCGGAAAAATGACATTGCCTCTCACCATAAGAATGCCTGGAGGTGTTTCAAGACAGCTTGCCGCACAACACAGCGAAAACTATGAAACGCTCTATTCGTCAATTCCCGGACTTATAGTTTTAAGCGCAAGTAATGCCGCATATGCATACCATGGGCTAAAATGGGCAATATTCAGCAACGACCCGGTAATATTTTTAGAACATGAACTTCTCTATCCTATGGATATGGAGTTTAAAGAAATTAATAACTTTGATCCTTTTAAAGCTGAAATCGTAAAAGAAGGTAAAGATCTGAGTATTATAACCTATCTCAAAATGAGATACGATGTAATTGAAGCTGAAAAAGAACTCGCAAAAGCCGGAATAGATGCGGAAATAATAGATTTAAACTCTCTAAGACCCCTTGATATAGACACAATAGCCGATTCAATCAAAAAAACAAAAAAAGCCGTGATAGTCGAAGAAGATCACAAAACAGGCGGGATGGGTGCCGAAATAGCCGCACAGATAATGGAAAAATGTTTTTACGATCTCGATGCACCTGTTTTAAGAATAGCCGGTGCCGATGTGCCTATCCCATACAACAGAAAACTCGAACTCGCATCAATCCCGACACCTGAAAAAATAGTTCGAGAAATTCTAAAGTGGAAGGCTCAAAATGGAATATAAGGTAACGATGCCGATTCTAAGCGATACCATGGATAAAGGTAAAATTACAAAGTGGTATGTAAAAGTCGGGGATTACGTAAAAAAAGGTGATAAACTCTGTGAAGTGGAAAGCGACAAAGCGGTTATGGATATTGAAAGCTTTGAAGAAGGTGTTGTAAAAGAAATACTTGCCAAAGTTGGGGAAGAAGTTCCGGTAAAAAGCGTAATAGCGATAATTGAGAATGGAGAATTGAGAATTGAGAATGAAAAAAGTGAAAAATTAAAAGTAGAAAATGAAGAAAAAAAAGAGCCTGAAAATGAAAAACCAAAGCCGAAACAACCCGAAGAAAAAAACGAAATCAATTTAGACGATATAATAAATTCGATTATTTCAGAACCGAAAAAAGAAATCAAAGGAACGGCCTCACCGGTAGCTAAAAAAGAAGCTGCAAATTTAGGGATCGACATTGAAAAATTACAACAAAACGGAACTTTGCCTAAACCTGCACATTTAAAAGACATTAAAGAGCTGAAATTAAAAAGATATTTTACGCCAAAAGCATTGAAAATGTTAAACGATTACCAAATATCACCGGATGAATTCAAACTGAACCATAAAATCACTCAAGAAGAAGTGTTAAATTATATAAAGCAAAACAATATTCCTAAAAAAACTCCCCTAACCCCAAATCAGACTGCCGTTATTAAAAACCTTCAAAATTCGTTGACTAAACCTACTTTTTTTATTTTTGAAGAAATAGAAACAACAAAAAAATATGGTATTAAAATTACGGCCCAAATAATAAAGGCTTTGGCAAACGCTATGCAAAAACATCCCCTAACCCGCACAATATTGCAAAACGACACACTGCTGACTTTCCCCGCTTCCAATATTTCCGTGGCGGTAAGCAGAAATGACGGGCTTTATATGTGTGTAATTAAAAACGTAGAAGATAAAGATTTAAACGAAATCAATGAATGGCTAAAAAAGATCAAAACCAAAAAACTAACCCTTGAAGATATAAGCGGATCGACTTTTGGGATAAGTAATCTCGGAATGTTCGGTATTGAAAGTTTTACGGCTCTAATAAATGACAAAGATGCCGGTATTGCCGCATTTGGAAAACTAAACGAAGGGAAAATAAAAGTAAATTTTACGTTTGATCACAGAATTTTAAACGGAGTTGACGCAGCACTTTTTGTAAACAGTTTTAAAGAGGAGATGAAAAATGTATGATGTTGTATTAATAGGCGGCGGGTTAAACTACGCCGCCGCAATAGTGTTAAGTAAAGCGGGAAAAAATGTTGCCCTTATCGAAAAAAACCTTAAACATTTAGGTGGAACGTGCCTTCACAACGGATGCATTCCCTCAAAAAACCTGCTTCACAGGGCAAAAACTGAACTTGAAAGCAAAGAGGATGTTTTTAATAAAACTGCACATATAAACCTTCAAAAACTGCAGGAAAAAATTAAAACCCGCATAGAAAAAAGCACCAAAGCCGTTACTTCGCAATGCAAAGCGGCAGGAGTTGACCTGATTGAAGGTGAAGCTTTCGTAACCGATGAAGGTGTTGAGGTAAACGGAGAAATTTTAAAAAGCGAATATATAATAATAGGAACCGGATCTTATCCGAGAATACCTGAAGGTATAGAATACGACGGAAAAAAAATTATCACTTCCGATGAAGCATTGAATTTAAATCATATCCCAAAAGAGATATCAATTTATGGAACCGGTGCCATAGGGCTTGAAATGGCAAGTTTATTTGCTTCTCTTGGCAGTAAAGTTAATCTGATTTTTCGTCATGAACATATTTCGAAAAAATTCCCGCAAATAATTATGGAAAAACTGGAAAACCAGTTAAAAGCTCTCGGGATTAATCTTATATCCGATTTTCCTATTCAAAAAGCTTTTGTAAAAAATAATGAGGTAATTATTCAAAGCGGTGATAAAACCATATCCACTGAATATCTTTTGGTAGCCGTAGGAAGGGTGCCGAATACAGATGTGGTTAAAACGGATAAAATCAGGATTTCAAAAGGAATTGAAACTGATGAATATTTCCAAACATCAATGCCCGGCGTTTACGCAATCGGGGATTGTAACGGAAAACTTCTTTTAGCACATGCGGCAAGAGCCCAGGCTCTAAACGTTGCCGATCAGATACTTGGAAAAAAAGAAAAATTAAATCTTAACAACATTCCGAAATTTATTTATACGTTACCTCTTTCATATGCAAGCGTAGGGATTCAAAGTGAAAAAGAGGCTGTTTTCCCTCTTTCTTATCTTGGAATTTCAGGTAGTATGTTTGGTGACGAAAACGGAATAGTCATTCTTTATACGGATGAGGAAAATTTCATAACCGGTGCGGATATTCTGGCACCAAATGCAGAAGAACTGATAGGAATAATTACAACGGCCGTTGAAGCCGAATTGGATATTAAAACTTTTAAAAAAGTCACATTCCCACATCCTACATATAGTGAAGCAATTGACAGAGTGTTAAGGAGATTAAGATGAAAACAGATGATTACAAAAATATATCCATTGAAAAAGTTGCAAGTGAATTTAACGTAAATATAAACATTGGATTAAACAGCGAAGAGGCACAAAAACGACTTAAAAAATACGGATATAATGAACTTCCGGAATATAAAGAGCCTCTGTGGCACAGAATATTCAGAAGATTTTGGGGTCCAATTCCCTGGATGATTGAAGTGGCTGCAATATTAAGTGCTGCCGTTCACAGATGGGAAGATTTTACAATTATAATGATCATGCTTTTTACAAACGCTTTTTTGGATTTTTATCAGGAACACAAAGCACTTAACGCAATTGAAGTATTAAAAAGTAAACTTGCAAGAAAAGCCACCGTTTTAAGAGACGGAGAGTGGAAAGAAATACCTGCAAAAGAGCTGGTGCCAGGGGATATTATAAAAATCAAAATTGGTGACATTATACCGGCTGATGTTAAACTTATAAAAGGAAGCGATTTTTTATCGGTTGACCAGTCGGCACTTACAGGTGAAAGCCTGCCTGTTGATAAAAAACCAGGAGATATTGCATATTCCAACACCATTATAAAACAGGGCGAAATGATAGCTCTTGTAATAGGAACGGGACTTAATACATATTTCGGAAAAACAGTCGGTCTTGTTGCAAAAGCACAGGCCAATCAAAGAAGCCATTTCCAAAAAATGGTAATCAATGTCGGAAACTTCTTAATAATCATCACCGTTATTCTGGTAGCGCTTATCGTATTTGTAGGAATCCAAAGAGGCGAAGATTTATGGGAACTTTTAGCTTTTGCACTTGTATTAACGGTTGCAGCAATTCCGGTAGCACTACCAACCGTGCTAACAGTGGTAATGGCAGTAGGTGCTATGAACCTGGCTAAAAAACAGGCTATTGTCAGCCGTCTTGCCGCAATCGAAGAAATGGCCGGAATGGATATATTATGTTCCGATAAAACAGGGACACTTACACAAAACAAAATGACGGTCGGCGAAATATTTACGTTTGATGATCACACAACCGAAGAAGTTATCAGATATGCCATATATGCCAGTAAAAAAGAAAACAACGATCCTATAGAAAAACCTATTTTTGAATGGGCCCAAAATTACAACATAAAATTACCAAAATTCACCCTTGAAAAATTTATTCCTTTTGATCCTGTCAGAAAAAGAACCGAAAGTGTAATTATTTTAAACGGCAAAAAAATAATAGCCACAAAAGGTGCACCACAGGTAATAATAGAACTTTGCGATCTAAATGAAGAAGAAAAGAAAAAAGCATATAAAAAAGTAGAAGAATTTGCAAACGACGGATTTAGAACTTTAGGTGTTGCATATAAACAGGAAAACGAACCTAAATTTCACTTTTTAGGATTAATTCCATTATATGACCCTCCAAGAGTCGATTCAAAAGACGCAATAGCTGAAGCAAAAGCAAAAGGCGTTGAAGTTAAAATGGTAACGGGCGACAATGTGGCCGTTGCAAAATATATAGCCAAAATATTGGGAATTGGTGAAAAAATTTACTCTATAAAAGAGCTTAAAAACGAAACACACGACGAATATGTAAAATTGGCTGAAATTATTTCAAAAGCCCTGCTAAAAACACTTGACATTAATGAAGAAGAGATACAAAAAAAAGTGAATGAAATCGTATCACTCGTAAAAAAAGAAGTAAGCACTTCCCTTACAAAAGGCACCGTTAAAAGGCATGAAAGCGAAATTATTAAAATAATAGAAGAAGCAAACGGGTTTGCGGAAGTTTTCCCGGAAGACAAATATTTTATAGTTGACGAACTGCAAAAAGCCGATCATATTGTTGGAATGACGGGTGATGGCGTTAATGACGCACCGGCACTTAAAAAAGCTGATACTGGAATAGCGGTAAGCGGTGCTACGGATGCGGCAAGAGCGGCTGCGGATATTGTTCTTTTGACTCCGGGACTTAAAGTCATAATTGACGCAATTAAAGAAGCAAGAATCACATTTGAGAGAATGAAAAGCTATACTATTTTTAGAATTGCTGAAACCATAAGAATAGTAATATTTATGACACTTTCAATTATTGTTTTTAATTTTTATCCTTTAACATCTATTATGATTATTGTATTGGCGTTGTTAAACGATATACCTATTCTCGCTATTGCATACGATAATACTAAACTAAGGAAAAAACCTGTTAGATGGGATATGCATGAAATGCTTGTCCTGTCATCCTGGCTTGGGGTTGCAGGTGTTATAAGCAGTTTTACCATTTTTTACATTGTAATGATATACCTTCAATCACATCCTGAAAGCGCTGTAATACTTCCAGATATCCCTAAATGGGTGCACTTTGAAGACAAAAGTTCGTTTTTGGCGTTTGTTCAGTCGTTGTTTTTTGCAAAAATGGTAATCGCAGGACACGGGACTATTTATAATACAAGAATTGACGACTGGTTTTTCAAAAAACCATATCCTTCTTTAATTCTATTTTCAGCTACATTTTCAACAAGAATAATAGGAACAATAATTGCGGTTTATGGATTTGGAATAATGACGCCAATAGGCTGGGAATGGGCAATATTTATGTGGATATATGCACTGAGTTGGTTTGTAGTAAATGATTTTGTTAAAATCATAGTATTGAGATATTACAGAAAAGTTAAAGGAATAGAAGTAATATGAATCCAGATTTGATACATCTGATTATTACGACGGCGTTTAGTTTTTTGATAGGACTTGAACTAAAAACATATAAAGAAGAAAAAAACAAAGAAAACAGCCTGATAGGCTCTGTCAGGACATATACCTTTTTAGGAATTTTGGGATTTGTTTTTTATAAAATAAACCTTTTTGTCTATCTTCTTGGGCTGTTGAGTTTTACAATTCTTTTTTCCCTTTTTTATTATCAAAAACTAAAACAGAACAAATCAAGCATAATAGTATTTCTACTTGCGGAAATTGTATATTCCTTAGGTCCTATCAGCATAGAATACAGCATTTGGATGCCTTCGCTTATTTTTGTTCTGGTTGTATTTATTTTAAATTCCAAAACACATCTTCAAAGTGTTACAAAAAATATTGAAACAAGAGAGTTTGAAACACTCGGTAAATTTATTCTTTTAAGTGCCGTAATACTTCCTCTTTTACCAAAAAACAACCTACATTTTATTGATATTTCACCTTTTAAAATATGGCTGGCGGTAGTAATAATTTCCGGTATTTCATATTTCAGCTATATACTTCAGAAATATTTTTTCAAAAACAAAGGCTATCTTATTACTGGAATTTTAGGGGGATTATACTCTTCAACGGCTACCACCGTAGTGCTATCTAAAAAAGCAAAAGAGATAAATTCTTCCATTTTAAACAGCGCAATTATTATAGCTACTGCTATGATGTATATAAGAATACTTGCAATAGCATTTATTTTCAATACCGATATTGCAAAATCAATGAGTGTTTTTTATTTAGGATTTGCAGCCGTTATAATAATTTTTGCTTTTGTTTTTTATAAAGAAGATGCGGCATCCGATTACGTAAGCGACCAAAACCCACTTGAATTGCAAACGGCTTTTTTGTTTGCATTTTTATTTGTAGCAATGATGATAATTACAAAATATATTACTTTACATTACGGAAACACAGGACTTCAGGTTTTATCATTTATTATAGGTTTTACAGACATTGACCCGTATATACTTTCACTTCTTACAGGAAAATACCTTATTTCAAAATCCCTGCTTTTAAAAGCAATTTTTATAGCTACAGGAAGTAATAATATTTTAAAAGCAATTTATGCCATTTATTTTGGAAGAAAAAACACTTCTTTATCATCAATTATACTTATACTTTTTGGAATATCAACAATTTTTGCAGGAATTTACTTTTTTTAAGAATCTTTTAAGTAAAAACCCTCTATAATACTCTTAATAAGTTTATGAAAAAGGACTCCCATGAACTACATAAAATTTTTCAAAGAACTTTCAATAAAAGATGTTGACGAAGTCGGCGGTAAAAATGCAAGTCTTGGTGAAATGTATAACAAATTAACCCCCCTTGGAATAAAAGTTCCAAACGGATTTGGTGTAACAGCAAGCGCTTATAGATATTTTTTAAAATATAACAGACTTGATGAAAAATTTGCCGAAATTTTTAAAAATTTTGATCCACAAAATATAGACGAATTAAAAAAAGTCGGCAAATTATGCCGAGAAATGATTACGAATGCCGAAATACCGGAAGATTTAAAAGAAGAAATTTTAAAAGGTTATGAAGAGCTTAAAAAAGAGTACGGAAACGACGTATCTTTAGCGGTCAGAAGTTCAGCTACGGCTGAAGATTCGCCAACAGCTTCATTTGCCGGACAGAATGAAACGTACTTAAACATTAAAGGTGAAGAAAACCTTCTTAATGCCTATAAAATGTGTCTTGCAAGTAACTTTACCGACAGAAGCATAAGTTATAAATATACCCATAATTTCGATCCTTTGAAAGTTTATCTGGCCGTTGTGGTTATGAAAATGGTTAGAAGCGATAAAGGCAGCAGCGGTGTAATGTTCAGTATAGACACCGAAACCGGATTTAAAGACGTTGTGTTTATAAACGCGGCATGGGGACTTGGTGAAAACGTGGTTCAGGGGACAATTGATCCTGATAGTTTTTTCGTTCATAAACCGACATTTAAAAAAGGCAAAAAAGCCGTTTTAAAACGAAAACTCGGAAATAAAGAAAAAATGATGATCTTTTCCGAAAAAAAAGAAACTACAAATCTTGCAGAGCAGTTTACAAAAAACATAAGAACGCCTATTGAAAAGAAAAAGCAGTTTGCCATTACCGACGAAGACGTTCTAAAACTTGCCGAATGGGCTATAAAAATTGAAGACCATTATACTGAAGTTAACGGCCATTATACGCCTATGGATATGGAATGGGCAAAAGACGGAATTGATGGAAATCTTTATATGGTTCAGGCAAGACCGGAAACCGTTCATTCACAGGAAAGCGTAAACGAATTTGAAATTTATAAACTCAAAGAAAAATCAAATGTAATTCTTACCGGTAACGCAGTCGGTGAAAAAATAGGCGTCGGCAGGGTAAAAATATTAAAAAGCATGGCGGAAGCCGACAAGTTTGAAAAAGGCGATGTTTTAGTAGCCACCACCACAAGCCCCGACTGGGAGCCCGTAATGAAAATAGCAAGTGCAATCATTACGGAAACGGGAGGCAGAACATGTCACGCGGCGATTGTAAGCCGTGAACTCGGAAAACCGGCAATCGTAGGAGCCAAAAACGCAACAAAAATACTCAAAAATGATCAAGAAGTCACGGTCAGCTGTGCGGAGGGTGAAGTAGGAAAAGTATATGAGGGAATACTTGATTTTGAAATAGAAAAAGTGGATATTTCCAAGCTGCCCCGTCCTAAAACAAAAATAATGATGAACCTTGGAAATCCGGAACTCTCTTTCTCTCTTGCAAAATTGCCGGTGGACGGAATAGGACTTGCGAGAATGGAATTCATCATAAATACATACATTAAAGCTCATCCTATGGCCATTAAACACCCTGATATTTTAAGCGAAACGGAAAGAGCTCTTATAGACGAACTTGCATTTCCGTTTGACGGAGATGCGGAAGACTTTTTCGTAAAAACACTAAGTGAAGGTGTAGCTACTCTTGCAGCCGGGGTTTATCCTAAAAAATGTATAGTTAGAATGAGTGATTTTAAATCAAATGAATATGCAAATCTTTTAGGAGGCAGACATTTTGAACCGATAGAAGAAAACCCGATGATAGGATTCAGGGGTGCTGCAAGATATACACATCCAAACTATAAAGAAGGGTTTGAACTTGAATGCAAAGCCATGAAAAGAGCTATTTTTGATATGGGATTTGAAAATATTGTTTTGATGATTCCGTTTTGCAGACGTGTGGAAGAAGCAAAAAGAGTCAAAGAGCTGCTTATCAAATACGGACTTGGTGACGTTGAAACATATATGATGTGTGAAATTCCTAATAACGTAATTTTAATAGACGAATTTTTAGAAGTGTTTGACGGAATCAGCATAGGAACAAACGACCTTACACAGCTTACATTGGGTGTTGACAGGGATTCACAAATCGTAGCTTTTGATTATGAAGAAAGGGATGAAGGCGTTAAAAAAATGGTAAAAATGGCTGTAGAAGGCGCTAAAAGAAACAAAAAATATTCAGG
The DNA here is from genome assembly GCF_054656815.1 of Nautilia lithotrophica. Taxonomy (NCBI): domain Bacteria; kingdom Pseudomonadati; phylum Campylobacterota; class Epsilonproteobacteria; order Nautiliales; family Nautiliaceae; genus Nautilia; species Nautilia lithotrophica. The sequence continues at coordinate 38,055 of NZ_BAAHXN010000001.1, read as the reverse complement.
CCTCTGTGGTCAGGCACCAAGTGATTATCCGGAATTTGCAGAATTTTTAGTAAGTATCGGAATTGAAAGTATGAGTTTAAATCCCGATAGTGTTTTAAAAATCATAAAAGACATTGCGGAGATGGAAAATAAATAAGTTAGTTGAGATTAGTTAGAGTTAATTGGAGTTAGTTGAGGTTGGTCAAGTTATTAAGGTTAATGAAGTTGATAAAATTTTTAAGGTAACTAACTTTAACAACCATAAAAACTTTAATTAACTTTAATAACCATAAAAGCCTTAATTAACTTTAACAACTCTAATAACCTTAACAATTTCAAAAACTTTAATAACTTTAAAGGATCGACATGGAAAAACAAGCATACGAACAAAGTTTTGGAGCCGCTAAAATTGTAACTGGTTCGGCTCATCTTCTTGATACGGGAAAAAGTAAAATATTAATTGACTGCGGTATGTTTCAGGGACTTAACGAACACTTAAACTATGAACCTTTAGGGTTTGATCCAAAAGAGATAGACGCGCTCATAATCACACATGGACATCTTGATCATGTCGGAAGGATTCCTCTTTTATATAAAGGCGGATTTAAAGGTAAAGTGTTCGCTCATCCCGCTACTTTTGACATTGCAAAAATCGTTTTGATGGATGCGGCAAAATTACAGGAAGAAGAATACAAAACACAATACAAAAAAGCACAAAGGCGAGGTGAAGAAAATAAAGTCAGAAAACCTCTTTATACCAAGGACGATATAAAAGAAATATTCAAAAAAATGAATAAAAACAAAATAGAATACAATAAAAAAATTAAGATTACAAAAGACATAAAAGCTACATTCAAAGATGCGGGGCATATATTAGGAAGCAGTTTTGTGGAAATTGATTTTAATGAATTCAACATACCAAAAAGAATAGTATTCAGTGGCGACCTTGGCAACAAAAACAACGGCATACTTCCAACACCTCAAAAACCTACTTTTGCAGACGCTTTATTTATAGAATCCACATACGGAGACAGAAACCATAAAAGTATAGATGAAAGTATAAGGGAATTTAAAAAAGTAATCATCGACACCCTGCTTAACGGCGGAAACGTTTTAATTCCGACTTTTGCCATTGAAAGGGCACAGCAGATTTTATGCATACTTAAAGAAATGAGCGAAGAAAAATCCCTTCCAAAAAGTGCGAAAGTTTTCCTTGACTCACCAATGGCTACAAAAGTTACGGCTGTATATAAAAAATGGGATAAATTATTAACTGATAAATGTAAATCATATAAATCCCACCCTTTTGAATTTAAACAGCTGCGTTTGGTTAAAGATGTGGAAGAAAGTAAAGCGATTAATAAAATAGAAAGAGGTGCTATTATTATAGCCGGAAGCGGAATGTGTAACGGCGGAAGAATCCTGCACCATCTAAAACACCGCCTTTGGAATCCGAGAAACTCACTTCTTTTTGTAGGATATCAGGCAAAAGGGACACTCGGAAGAGATATAATTGATGGTGCTAAATTTATCAAAATATTTCATGAAGAAATAATAGTAAAAGCAAAAGTGCATACAATCAACGGCTTTTCGGCACATGCAGATCAAAGAGAACTGCTTGAATGGATGAGTGAATTTGAGAGACTTGATAGAATCTTTCTAATACACGGAGAAGAAGACAAACAGACAATTTTCAAAGCCGTAATCAATTCATACTTCAACAAAAAAGCCCATATAGTGGAATTGGGAGAAAAGATTTATCTTTAATCCCTTTTATTAAATAATTTCGTTTTTAAGGATTTTAGGGAAAGTATTGAAGTAGATATCTTTTGCTTTTTCAAGAGTAACTTCAACATCGTTTATTTTAATTTTATCACTGCCTACACTTCCGACTTTTTCAAAATAAATACCTTTATCTTTACATAATTTTTCAAATTCTGTTTCATTTTCAGGTTTAACTTCCACAAAAGCCCTGCTAAGTGTCTCAGCAAATATGTCTTTAGGAGAATTTACGCTTATATTAAGTTCAAGCCCTTTATCGCTAACACACGCCCATTTGTATGCCGCAATAGCCGCACCACCGGTTGATATGTCTTTTGCGCTTTCTATCAGATCACTTTGTAAAATATCCCAAAGTTTTAGTTCTTTTTCAAAATCAACTTCAGGATGCTCACCTGCTACAATACCACCGAAAACTTTAAGATAAAGACTTCCGCCAAATTCCGGCTTTGTTTCACCTAAAATATATATGCTATTGCCTTCTTTTTTAAGGTCCGTGGTTCTAAAATCATCACTCGCACCGACCATTGCAATTTCCGGCGTTGGATATACACCCTCACCCTCATTTTCATTATAAAGTGAAACGTTACCGCTCACAACCGGAGTATTAAGTGCCGCACAAGCTTCTTTGATTCCTTCGCAACCCATTTTAAACTGCCACATAATTTCAGGATTTAGAGGATTTCCATAATTCAAGCAGTCTGTAATCGCAAGGGGTCTGATTTTCTTAACAGCCACGTTTCTTCCGGCTTCCATTACAGCAGCAGCTGCTCCCTTTTTTGGATCGATATAGTTAAATCTTGCGTTACAATCGCAAGCCATTCCTAAATATCTTCCGTTTTCTTTTACTCTTATAACACTTCCGTCAGCTCTTTTGGTATCCACAGTATTTGTTTGGACCATTGAATCATATTGTTCATAAATCCAAGCTTTATCAACTACTTCACTCTCAGCCATTAATTTTTCAAACGCAACTTGAGGGTCGATTTCAGGAATTTCAACATTTTTAATTTCTTTAAGGTATTCAGGCTCTTTTACAGGTCTTACGAGTTCTGGTGCTTCCTCAGTAATAGGATCAACAGGAATATCAGCTACTTTTTCACCATACCAGAATAATTCAACCCTTCCGGTATCCGTAACCTCACCAATTACTTCGGCGTCAAGGTCGTATTTTTTAAATATTTCGATAACTTTATCTTCATATCCTTTTTTCGCACAGATAAGCATTCTTTCTTGTGATTCGCTAAGCATAAGCTCATAAGGATTCATTCCCTCTTCTCTCATCGGAACTTTATCAAGATGCATTACAAGCCCGCTTCCGCTCTTTCCAGCCATTTCAAAACTTGAAGAAGTAAGTCCCGCGGCACCCATATCTTGAATACCTACGATATAGTCAGTTTTGAAAAGTTCTAAACACGCTTCCATAAGAAGTTTTTCAGTAAACGGATCCCCTACCTGAACTGTAGGTCTTTGATCTTCATCACCTTCTTTAAAGCTGTCCGAACTCATAACAGCCCCTCCTAACCCGTCACGACCTGTTTTAGATCCTACGTAAATTACAGGGTTTCCGATACCTTCAGCTTTTGCGTAGAAAATCTCATCCTGAGGACATATTCCGAGTGAAAACGCATTAACTAATATATTTCCTTTATAACACTCTTCAAACGCAGTCTCACCACCGATTGTAGGCACTCCTATACAATTTCCGTATCCGGCTATTCCTGCCACAACGCCGTTTAATAAATGTCTGTGAAGTTTTGCGATATCATCATCTCCTTTAATATGTGCAAATCTTATAGCATTGAGATTAGCAACAGGTCTTGCACCCATTGTAAATATATCTCTAAGTATTCCACCGACACCTGTTGCAGCACCTTGATATGGCTCAATAAAGGAAGGATGATTGTGAGATTCCATTTTAAATACCGCTGCCATTCCACCGCCTATGTCAATCACACCTGCATTTTCACCGGGACCCTGAATAACCCACGGCGCTTTTGTAGGAAAGCCTTTTAAATATACTTTACTTGATTTGTATGAGCAGTGTTCGCTCCACATAGCACTGAATACACCAAGTTCTACAAAATTGGGCTCACGTCCGAGTATTTTTTTAATATGTTCATAATCTTCCCATGATAATTTATGTTTCTCAAGCACTTCATTTAATTGATTCTTATCAATCTCATATGCCATAATATACCTTTTTTTAAAGAAATTATACCATATATAAGTTGTGAAGTTGATAAGCGGGTAAGTTGTTAAGTAATTAAGGTATTCATACATTTATTAAACTTTTTATAGCTTCACGACTTAACCGCTTCACAACATACCTACTAAACTGATATAATTTCAACAAAAATTTAGGAGGGGCAGTTGGATTATTATGAAATATTAGGAGTTGAAAGAACTGCTACTAAAGTAGAAATAAAAAAAGCATACCGTAAGCTCGCCATGAAATACCATCCGGATAAAAACCCGGGCGATAAAGAAGCTGAGGAGATGTTTAAAAAAATAAACGAAGCATATCAGGTATTAAGCGATGACGAAAAAAGAGCAATTTACGACAGATATGGAAAAGAAGGATTAGAAGGCAGAGGATATCAGACTGATTTTGATTTCGGTGATATATTTGATATGTTTAACGATATATTCGGAGGGGGTTTTGGCAGATCCAAACCGGAAGTTCAAATGCCTTATGATATAGATAAAGCTGTCGAAGTTACACTTGAATTTGAAGAAGCCGTATATGGCGTAAGCAAAGAAATCGAAATAAGTTATTTCAAACTTTGTCCTAAATGTAAAGGCAGCGGTGCCGAAGAAAAACAGACATGCCCAAGCTGTCATGGAAGAGGAACAATTGTAATGGGCAACGGATTTATGAGAATTTCCCAAACATGTCCACAATGTAGCGGCAGAGGATTTATAGCCAAAAAAATATGTAATGAATGCCGTGGTAAAGGTTATATCGTAGAAAAAGAAAAAGTAAAAATTGATATTCCTGCCGGAATAGACACCGGAATGAGAATGCGTATAAAAGGACACGGAAATCAGGATATAAGCGGATACAGAGGCGATTTATACTTAATTTTCAATGTAAAAGAATCTAAAATATTTAAAAGAAAAGGCAATAATTTAATTGTTGAAGTTCCTATTTTCTTTACAAGTGCAATTCTTGGTGACAATGTTAAAATCCCGACATTAAGTGGAGAAAAAGAAATAGAAATCAAACCTCATACAAAAGACAACACAAAAATTATCTTCCGAGGTGAGGGAATAGCCGATCCGAACACAGGATACAGAGGCGACTTAATCGCAATCCTGAAAATCGTATATCCTAAAAAACTCACAGACGAACAAAAAGAACTTCTTGAAAAATTACATAAAAGTTTCGGCGGCGAAATAAAAGAGCACAAAAATATTTTAGAAGAAGCAATAGACAAAGTAAAAGGATGGTTCAATAAACTTAATAAATCTTAATTTTACTTTCTATTTCTTCTATTATATCTTTAACACTCTCTGATAAACTTATTTTAACTGCTATCCCTTTTTGTGATAATATTTTTTCAAGTTTATTTTTAACCTTATATGTTCCCATTTCACCAGTTTCAAATAAAAGAATTACAAAAGCGTTGTCATATTTTGCAACCAAATCGCTTTTTCTTAAATTTTTCTGTATTAATTTTATGCGGTCGGCATCAAATTTAAAAAGCAAAATACTTATTTTTAAATTTTTATATCTTTTATAAATTTCGAATGTCTGTTTAAAATATTCAACAAAAAAAGCTTTTGAATAAATATTGTATTTAGGCTCTTTAATTAAATTTAAATAAAATTTTTCAATAATTTCTATCAATTTTTCTTTAGGAAGTTCAATAAGCTTTTTCATAACAATATCTTAATTAAAATCTCCGCCGGATAAAAAAAATAATTACTAAGAGGCGTAAAAAGAACTATCATTAATATAATCATTCCATATGGTTCTATTTTATTATAAAATTCAACCAGTTTATACCATTTAAACTGCAAAGCAAGATATTTTAGTGCATTTGCCCCGTCAAGCGGCGGAATCGGAAACATATTAAATACGGCTAAAATTACATTGATTAAAACCATATACATTAAAAACATATACAAAAAGAGGCTTACGAATCCTTCTGGTTTTCCTACTATTCCTATAAGTGACGATGCAATTACGGCCATAGTCATATTATACACAACACCTGCAACCGATACATTAAACGCACCTATATATCCGCCTCTGTTTACAACGGTAAAAATATTTACCGGCACCGGTTTTGCCCATCCAAAAACGATGGGATCCGCAACACCGGCTAGTTTTTGTGAAACAAAAAGTATAATTGGAAAAACAATACTCCCAAAAGGATCTATATGTTTTAGGGGATTTATACTTAGTCTGCCTTCGTTACTTGCTGTCATATCCCCATAATGTCTTGCTACAAGTCCGTGCATAATTTCATGCCCTACAATTGCAATAATAAATGCTAAACCCAATGCCAGATATTTAATAATAAAAAATTCCAACTTAAACCTTTAATTTTTCATTTTTCACTATTCATTTGCTTTTGGATTACATCCGGCTGTAAGGTATGGCTTTTTACCTTCTCTTAATTCTTCTTCAATCTCATCAATAGTCTTTCCTACTCTGTTCCATCTGATTGTATAATTCGGGCAGTTTTCAGCTTCATCCTCGCCTTCTTTTTGCATAACCCAGCTCATATAAATAAACCAAGGTTTACCCACTATCAGTTTATAAGGAACAGGCCCCCAAAATCTACTATCATTACTATGATCTCTATTATCCCCCATCATAAAATAATTATCTTTTGGGACTATTATCGGTCCGTAATTTATTACTTCTTCAGGAAAATCAACATGAGGGTCGTGATGAATGCCCGGATGGTCTTTCATATACGGATTTAAAACCCATTTTTCACCATTTATATCAACAACAGCGGCATTCATTTTTCTTGCAAATTCTATTGTTTGTTTATCGCTGTTTTGAACCCTTAAATATAAATTTTTATTTCTTACCATCAGTTTATCACCGCCAATGGCTACACATCTTTTTACAAAATGCATTTTAGGATTTACAGGAAATCTGAATATAACGATATCACCTCTTTTGGGTCTTGGTCCGTCAATTAAATGTCCGTCACCTCTAAAGTCAGGTAAAATTGGTATTTCAAGCCACGGTATATGCGGAATCGGAACACCATATGCAAATTTTTTGGCAAACAAAGCGTCGCCCGGAAGCAGCGTTCTTTTCATACTTCCGCTGGGAATCACAAACGCCTGGGCTAAAAAGAAAATAATTAATAAGACTATTACGATAGTCCCCGTCCATGTATTGGACCAATTATATAATTTTTTTAATTTTTCCTTCATTTAACCTCTTTCGCAAAATTTCTAGCAGCTTTTACAGTATTTTTAAGTAGCATGGCAATAGTCATAGGTCCTACACCACCTGGAACAGGTGTAATATATGATGCTTTTTTACTTACATTTTCAAAATCAACATCTCCGACCAATCTTCCATCTTCAAGTCTATTTATTCCAATATCAATTACTATTGCACCCTCTTTAACCATATCAGCAGTAATTAGATTAGGCTTTCCAACACCTACGATTACAATATCGGCTCTTTTTGTATGTGAAGCCAAATCTCTTGTTTCAATATGACATATATCAACCGTAGCCCATGCGTTTACAAGAAGCGCCCACATAGGTTTACCTACGATATTGCTTGCACCAACTACACATACGTCTTTACCTTTAAGGTCAATATTATATTCTTCAAATATTTCCATAACACCAAGAGGCGTGCATGGTGCAAACGTATCAAGCCCTTCAACAAGTCTTCCCATATTATATGGATGAAATCCGTCAACGTCCTTACTTGGATCAACCGCTTCAAGAATTTTAGTGGTATCGATATGTTTCGGAAGGGGCAGTTGAATCAAAAGTCCGTGGATATTTGGGTTCTCATTAATCATTTTAATGGTTGAGAGGAGCTCTTTTTCCGTTATACTTTCCGGAAATTCATGCACAACGCTGTAAATTCCGACTTTTTGGCATGCATTTCTTTTCATTTTTACATAAGTGTGACTGGCAGGATCGTCACCAACCAATATAACCGCAAGGCCCGGAGTTACACCTTTGGCTTTCAGTTCTTCAACATCTTTTTTGAGATTTTCTTTTATTTTTTCGGAGAGTTTTTTTCCATCAAGAATTGTCATTACTTTTCCTTTTTGATAAAATGAGAAATATTTGAAATTTTAACATAAAAGGCAATAAAGAAGTGAAAAATGAATTTAATAATCCTCTTAATTTAGGAAAACTAAAAAAATTAACCGCCAAATACATTTTTATTTCTGCAATTTTATTTACAAATGTTCATGCCAAAAACGACGAATGGTTTATAACAAATCTTGAATACGGAAAAATGCTCTATAATAATCCAAGAGGTATCAGCTGTGCAAAATGCCATGGCCCAAAAGGCAAAGGTAAAATAATAACATCATTTATAAACTCAAAAGGCAAAAAAGAGACAATAAAAACAATCCCTTTAAAAAACCTGACTTTTGAAAAATTAAAAAAAGCCCTATTTCACAATTACAATCTAAAACTGATAAGAAAAAAACATCCAAATTCCCCGTTAAAATACATAAACATTATGCCAAAATACGACTATCTCACAGACAACGAAATACAAGCAATTCTTCTTTATTTAAAATCAAAGGATTAGCCATGATTTTCAACGACATTTCAGAACTTCAAAAAATAGTGGAAAACAATGACTTTCAAAGTGCTGAAAAGTTTTTAAAAAAAGCCTCTTATAATATAGTTTCAACGAAAAAAAGAAGTGTGTTAATGGTAAGCGGACATCAGGTAAAACATTTAAATAAAATTGACGAACTTCCGGCTGATGTGATTATGCTTAACCTTGAAGACGGCGTTCCACAAGAAAAAAAAGAGATAGCAAGAATAATGCTCGGTGTTTTTTTGTCCAATATAAAAAACATAAACAAAGAAATCGTAATAAGGGTAAATCCTCTAAACGAAGGAGGACTTGAAGATATCAAATTTTTAAACAGATTCTCTTTTAATGCTTTTAGAATCCCAAAAGTAAACTCAGTTGAAGAAATTGATGACGTGTTTATGTTAACGGATAAAGAAATACACGCATCAATTGAAACAAAAGAAGCTTTTTTTAATTTAAAAGATTTAACCCATCCAAAACTTACTACATTTTATATAGGAATATACGATCTTCTAAACGAACTGAAAATAAACCACTCAGTTATTGAGCTTAACAATCCTTTGATTCACAGAATTTTAAGCGACTTTTCCCTTACATGCAGATATATGAACATAACGCCTATCGGATTTGTTTACCAGCAGTATAAAGATTTAGACGGCTTTAAAAACTGGTGTCTGCTGCAAAAAAATCTCGGAATGCAGGGTATAGGATGTATAACCCCGGCACAATGCGAAATAGCAAATAAAATATTTGAATCGAACATAGAATTTGCCAAGATGATAGTTGAAAGATTTGAGAGAGAAGGCCCTTTTACGATTGACGGACTTTATGTTGACGAGCCTATATATAAAAATTACAAGCAAATTATTTTATAAAAAATTTCTCAATAATATCTTCCGGGATTCTTTTAGGCCTTTGTGTTTTGAAATCAACAAAAACCCATTCGCTAAATCCATTTGTTATAAGTTTATTGTTTTTGTATATTTCATACTTTCTGATTACAAGCAGCTTTTTTACCTCATCAATCCATGTTCTTAAAGTAAGTTTATCACCTTCAAACGCCGGAAGTTTATATTCTATGCAGTGTTTTCTGGCAACCCAGCTGACACCATGAGTTTTATAATATTCAACTCCAAACCCTTCTTTTGTTGAATGTTCCATTGCAATATTTATCATCCATTCTAGATATTTAAGGTTATTAACGTGCCCATTAAAATCTATATCATTATTAGTAACATTTATTACTTTTTCATATACTTTTGGTTTCATATATAACCTTACAGCTGTAATCTTTCAGGTTTTCCGAAATAATATCCCTGAGAATAATCGATACCTAATTCTTTAACTTTTTTAAAAATTTCTTCATTTTCCACAAACTCTGCAATGGTTTTTATGTTATTGGCTTTTGCGAATTCTACTATTGATTTAACGACACTATATGAAAATTTATCTTTATGAATGTCTTTTATTAATGTCCCGTCCAATTTTAAAAAGTCGGGTTTATAATTAATAAGTCTTATAAAATTTGAATATCCGCTCCCAAAATCATCTATTGCAATAGTTACACCCAAATTTTTAATTTTTGTAATAAACTCTTCCAACACGTCATATTTTTCAACATCCGCATCTTCCAACAATTCAAAAGTAACATATTTTGCGAATTCTTTATTATCTCTTAACATTTCATAAATAAGTTCTCTTACTATTTCCTTTTCTATATCTATTTCGGAAATATTAATACTAATATCATAATCTTTAAATTTTTTTACTATATCAAAAGCTTCACTAAGGACAATTTCGGTAATTTTAGAATAGTAAACACCCTGTTTTGCAACATCGATAAATTTTGCAGGTGGAATAATTTCATTGTTATATTGAATTCTTACAAGTGTTTCATATTTTACAATTTTTTGTGTGCTGTTTTCTATTATAGGTTGATAAAAACAGATTATGTTTTTATTATCTATTGCTTCTTTTAATATATGAAGAATTTGTAAATTCTCCTGTGCTATTTCTTTTTCTATTTCAAGCAATCCATCGGCAATTATAAAAGAATCTCTGTTATGTTTAATTTTATTCATACCTATTCTTGCATTTTCAAAAGCTTCTTTTCCTTTTGAAACACTTATTATAACTGTTACGTCATATAAAAACTCACCTATATCAAGTTGTGAATAATTTATCTGTTTTTGTAATTTTTTAAGTTCTTCAATATATTTTCCATATGTAAATTCATTCCCATTCAAATCAGCCACTATGACATATTCACCTTCATCTAAATCAAAAACTTTATCTATACCTTCTGGCAAAAAACTTTTTAAATGATCTTCAAATTTATGCTCTATTGTCTCAGCAATTTTTTCACCAAAAAAATTTCTAAAACTTTGAAAATTTTCAATTTCAATCAATCCAACAAATGGATCTTTTGCATTTTCTAAATAATCATATAATAATTTTTTTGGTTTCATCATTTCGCTTATATCGTAACAAATCGAAATAAGCTCAATAATGTTTCCATATTCATCCAATATTGGACTTATTAATGCTTTTATGTATACTATTTTTCCATTTTTATCTTTACATTTTATTATTTCACTAAACAAGTTTTTTTCATTTATGATATTACGCCAAAATTCTTCTATTTCTTTTTGTATTTTATCAGCATTGTAAATCATATAGTCAATCTGTTTGCCAATAATCTCATCTTTTGAATAACCGAAAATTTTACAAAACTCACCATTTACATATGTAAAATGTTTATTGGTATCAAATTTTGCAACCATCACACTTTTATCAACAATATTTTGATATTGTTTTAATAAATTCTCAAATTCTTTTGCTTCTTTTTTAAGAAGTAAATTATGTGTTATTTTTTTTAATATCTCAACAAACTGATCAATTTCAAAAGGTTTTAATATAAACCCATCAACACCAAGTTTAATTGCTTCAATAAAATATTCTGTTTCGTTATAGGCGGATACAACCAACGTATTTATATTTGGTGATTTTTCTTTTATTTTTTTAATCATCTCTAAGCCGTTTAATTTCGGCATATTGATATCCGTAATAATTAAATCTATTTGATTTGAGTTAAATTTTTCTAAGCCTTCTAAACCATCCTTGGCAGTAATAACATTTCTGAAAAATTTTTCAAATATTAATTTAGTTTCTTCCAATGCATCTTTATTGTCTTCCACATACAAAACATTAAAATTTTTAGTAAATTTCATAACTTTTTGTAAATCATTCATTATCCACCTTTAATTCTATTCTAAAAACTGCCCCGGCATCATCATTATAAGCATATAATTTACCTTTTAATCTCTCTTCAACGATCTGCTTACTCATATACAAACCAAGACCTGTGCCGTTTCTTTCATCTTTTGTAGTGAAATACGGATTAAAAATTTTATCTATAATATCTTCTCTTATACCACCACCATTATCTTTAATCTCAATTATACACAAACTTTTTTTATAATCATAAAACACTTTTATTTTAATATAAGGTTCTTTTATTTTTCTTTCTTTAAGAATATCTTCTGCATTTCTTATAATATTTAATAAAACCTGTTTTAATTCATTTGGAAATGTATTTATTTCTTTTTTACATTTAATATCCAAAACTACTTTAATGTTTTTATTTTCAATAGAAGCTTTTGCTATGTTTAGCGTCTGTTCAATAATCTCTTGCATTTTCACAGGTCTAATTTCATTTTCTTTTCTATAAAATTTTCTAAAATCATCAATTGTATTACTTAAATGCTGGATTAGCTCTTCTATTTTTGTGATAGATTCTTTTATTTCTTTTTCGTTAATTTCTCCTAAATCAAATCCCAATTTTAACTTAGAAATAATTAAACTCATTACATTTAAGGGCTGACGCCATTGATGTGCAATCATACTTAAAAGTTCACCCATTAACGCCATTCTTGATTGCAGAATTAATTGTTTTTCTTTTTCTCTATTTTTTTGTATTTCTTCTTGAACTTTATCTTCAAGCGTATCATTCAATACTTTTAATTCTTCAATCAAATTTTGCATTTCTTGTTGTCTCTTCCAGTCATAAAATAAAAAGAACACCAAAATAACAACAGAAACAATCATTACAAACAATATAACTTTTAAGTTACTCTTTAATATTTGTAAATTATCATTAATTAAATTTAAGGGCAGTGTTGAAAAATCTACAACAATGATATAATTAACTCTGTTAAATTTAACAACCGGATACAAAAAAGTTGTCCAAATATCATTTATTTTTTGTTTAAAGATCACTGGTTCTTTGGTAGCTAATACTTTATACCAATATTCTGTTTTTAATGGTTCAAATTTTTCATTAAATGTAAATTTATCTCTTTTATCAAGACTTCCATCGGCTAATACCCTAAAAAATTGTTCATTTTGTGGTTTATAAACAATAAATATATTTTTTATTTTTATTGTTAAAAAGCTACTTAAATACAAATTTAAATCTTGTCTTGCTTTTTTATCTGTTTTTAATATCTTAGCCAAATTATTGCCATATTTAGTATAAATATATCGTTCAATATTTTTTGTAAAATATGTAATTTCCGATACTTGATACTTAAATAAATCATCACTAATTTTATATTCTGTTTTTTGAAACATATTAGAAACCCACAATAAAAAACCAATCATAACAACAACTAAAAAACCTAAAACATATGTAGTTGCATTTTTAAATTCTATTTTTTTCATTCCAAAAATTCCTTAAATTCAGGCAGTATATTTAAATCGTATTTTTGAATAATCTTTTTTCTAAGCCTTAACTGAGGTCTACCCTTTCTCCAATAAAAAGCCCCTATAGCATTTTTGTCTTGTATATAATTATAATAATCTAATAAAAAATGAGGTTTATTCATGCATTTTTTACTTATTCCTAATATTATATCTGCTTTTTTACAATTATTTACATTTTTTAAAAAAATAGAATTTAATTTTTTATATTTGGGATTTTCTGTATAAATATATATTACTTTTTTATTAAAAAGAGAGGTAAAAAGTTTTGAAAAAAGTTTTATTTCAATATTTTGAGCACTAATAAAAACTACTGAAATAATTATGCCTAATACTATTTTCAAAACCAATACTCCATACCAATACTTACTTTTCTGTCAATAAGCTGTAAGTCAGTTTTTATTATGTTTTTAGGATTAAAATTCTCTATTCTTATAAAAGAGTTTTTATATGCAGAATTCAATAAATTTTCACCTTTTAATGAAAAGGTTAAATTTTCATTGTAATTGTATTTTAAACCTATACTAATATCACACCCTTTTTTTATTGTCTTTTCTCCATTTGTCTTATATTCATTATTTTGATAAACAATATTCTCAAAAAAATCAAATTTTTTATATCTATGTGTATTAAGTAAAATGACTCTATGGCTTCTATTTAAATCAATATTTTCTAATTTTAAATAAATATAGTTTAATATTAAATCATTTATTACATGATAATTTCTATGATATTTAATATCAATCATTTTTACATAAATATTTTTATTATAAGATGTTAATGTTCCATCACTTTGAATAATAGGAAAATTTTTATTTATTCCATAAAAACCAACAAATTGTATATCACTATCTTTATTTAATAATTTTTTATATTTACCAATTAAAACATCATTTTTTTGAGGTTTTAATAAATTTGAGCCAAATAAAGTTTTATATAAATAAGGCGGAACAGAATATTCTATATGATGAAAGGAAAATTTGAATATATTTTCATTATTTGGTAAATAAGTTGAAACTATTTTATATTGATTTAAATTATAATCATTAACAACGTCGTTAAAATATCTACTAAATTCATATCCCAACGTAATAATTAAGTTCTTTTTTATTTGAATATTGTCTTCAGCATATATATTTATGATATTTTGTTTTTTAATACCATTATAATCGTAATTTTTATCATTCACTTCTAATTTATAATAATTCATTAATTTATTTCTTAAACTAATCCCGTAAATAATATTTTGTGAATTAAAAGTTTTTTCCGTATTTACTTTCAGAGTATTAACTATATCATTACCTTTTGCTAATACTTTTGTAACAAGCGTTGAAGTGTTTTTTTGAATAAATAAACCACTTTTTTCATAATAAAACACATTATCTTTCATATAATCTAAAGTATATTTAATATTAACCAAGCCCGATTTGTGTTCAAATCCAAAATGAGCTTCTTTATATTTTTGATAACCCTCATCAAGTTTACCATCCATGCTTATTCCCATAAAAGGCTCTTGCTTTTGATAAATCATATTCAAAAGATATTTAGTTTTTTCTTCTTTACAAGTCCAAAATATATGATAATTAGAATTATTTCTTGAAAGTATTGTGTCTTCTATATTAATTTTTTTATGTTTTATTTGGCTTTTTGAAAAGTTTAGATAATTTTGTTTATTTCCTATTTCAAAACTCTGAGAGTTTGACCCATATGTTCCATATGAAAAAGAAAATTTTTTACCTTCATCTCTTTGTGGTTGTTTAGAATAAAGTTTAATTATTACATATGCAGGTTCTGTAGTAATTTTATACGATGGCGTTAAATAATAAATTTCTATATGATCTACAAAAGAAAGATTAATATTACCAAATAGAAACAATCCGTTATCATATTTTGCAGTTGTAATTTCTTGATTATCAATAAAAATTCGTATTCCATTACTTGCATAAGGTAAATTGTTTGCACTCCAAGGGTCGAGAACACCATATCTACTAATTTCATATCCTATTATTGTATTTTTTAATATATCTCTTAAATATCTTGCTTGCATCATGTCAAGTTGATATCTTGTGATTACATATGATATACCTGCACTTTCTTGTTTAGTTTTTAATGATAAATCTTCTTGTTTTTCAATTTCGTTAAGTAGCGTTTTAATAGTTTGATTAGAAGCTAAAATCCAACTAAAGAATAAAAACATCACCGCAACAATACGCATTTTCATCCCTTCTCCACATTAAAAATAAATTAATTCGTAAATTATAACAACAATTTTGCTAAAATTACAAACAAAAAGGAAACTTAATGTTAAAACCTTTATTAATTGAAATAGGAGTTGAAGAACTTCCGGCAATTCCGCTTTTAAAAGAACTTCCTAATATTGAAAAAAAATGGCTCTCTATTTTAGAAAAATATGATTTAAAAGCTAATTTCAGTTTTTATTATACACCAAGAAGATTAACATTATGGCATAGGGAATTTCCTGTTAAACAAGAAGATAAAATTGAAGAAATTTGGGGTGCACCTAAAGAAATCATTGAAAAAAACCCGAAAGCTTTAGAAGGGTTTGCAAAAAAATGTAATATTCAACCCAATGAAGTTATATTTAAATCAAAAGGAAACAAAGAATTCGCATATTTCCAAAAAGAAGTAAAAGGAAAAGAAGCAAAAGAACTTCTACCTCAAATGATAAACGAATGGCTAAATTCCCTAAATTTCGGTAAAACTATGAAATGGGGAGAATGCGAAGCCGAATTTATAAGACCTGTGAGATGGATTCTTTGTATGCTGGAAGATGAAGTTATCGTATTTGACGCATACTGCGTAAAATCGTCTAATATTACCAAACCTCACAGGATTTTCAAAGAAGATATTGAAATCGGTTATGTCGGTGATTATTTCTGCAAACTTGATAAACACGGCGTAATCCTTTACCAGGACGAAAGAAAAGCCAAAATTTTAAGGGAAATCGAAAAACTTGAAAAAGAGAATAATATTAAAGTTGAAATTGACGAAGATCTTTTAGCGGAAATCGTGGCTATTACCGAATACCCAACCCCACTTCTTGGAAAATTTGACGAAGAATTTTTGGTGCTTCCTCCAGAAGTTATTATTACTTCAATGAAAGAACATCAAAGATACTTCCCTGTATACAAAGACGGAAAACTTACAAACGCATTTGTGGTTGTAAGCAATGCATATACGAATAATTTCGACAAAATCATTGCAGGTAATGAAAAGGTGCTTAGAGCAAGACTCTCTGATGCCCTCTTTTTCTGGGAAAACGATCTTAAAAATGGACTGAGTATCGAAGGACTTAAAGACATCGTTTATATGGATGGACTTGGAAGCGTATATGACAAAGTAAAAAGAGAAGAAAAAATAGCCGAAATTCTTGCTGATAAATTTGGTGCCGATAAAGACAAACTCATAAAAGCCGTAAACCTTGCAAAAGCAGACCTTTTAACGGAAATGGTTTATGAATTCACTGAACTTCAAGGAATTATGGGGTATTATTATGCAAAAGCTGCGGGAATTGATGATGAAATAGCAGTTGCAATAAAAGAGCAATATACTGATGAAGCCAGCAATAATACATCGGCACTTCTAAACATCGCAAGAAACCTTGATACGTTAATGGCGCTTTTCAGCATAGGTAAAATTCCAAAAGGAAACAAAGACCCATTCGGACTCAGACGTGCTGCAAACTACATAATAAAAATAGCTAACGAAAACGATATTGATCTTAATATTAAAGATATCATTAACGAACTAAAAGACAATTATAAAAATTTTGATACAAACTCACTTATTGATTTTATTTTCGAAAGACTTTATAAATTTTACGATGTAAACCCTTCGGTTATCAGAAGTGTTCTTGCTACAGGTGAGAGCAACCTCAGAGAAATAGATAAAAAAATAAAACTGATTAACGAAATGGTAAATTCAGAAGGTTTTAAAGAACTCTCAACCACATTCAAAAGGGTTGCGAATATCGTAAAAGATTTTGATCTAAATTCTATAAACGTTGATGAAAACCTGTTTGAAAAAGAAGAGGAAAAAGCCCTTTGGGAAGAATTTAAAAAAGTAAAAGGAATCAAAAGCCTTGAAGAAAAACTTGATTTTCTTGTATCGCTCAAACCTTTAATCGACAAATTTTTTGATAACGTAATGGTAAATGTCGATGATGAGAAAGTAAGACACAACAGAAAAAGCCTTATTGCGTCAATTTATAAAGAATTTCTTGATATTGCGGATATCAAAGAAATTACATTATAAATGGAGAATGGAGAATGAAAAATGAAGAATTAATTAATATAATAATTAACGGACACGAAAAAAAAATCAAACAAAATACAACCATCAAACAGCTTTTGGAAGATCTGAAAGTGCTTGATAAAACAATGGCGGTTGCCGTAAATATGAAAATTGTAAAAAAAGACGACTGGGATAAATACACCCTTCAGGAAAACGATAAAATAGAGGCACTCAATTTCGTAGGGGGAGGATAAACTCCTTTTTTTTAAATTAAATATACCCACACTTTCTTACAATGTTTTAATGTTTACATAGTAATAAATTAAAATTAAAAGAGTAGTTACATAAATATTATATATTTGGTATCAAACACCAATTTAACCAAAAAAATATATATAAAATAAACTTTTTATATCAACACAGCCTTTATACAACACGTTACACCTTATATGACAGATACTTTTTCAATTATCTTCTAATATTTATTTGTCAAATACCAATTAGTTGATACCTTTCCTTAATTATATATTTTCCACTCTCCAGTGCAACATTTTCCATTTATCACTTTCCACTTTTCATTATTCAGTCTTATTAGTGCCGAACATCTAAACATATTGTAACCAAAGTTATATTTAATCTATTATCAAACAAATAACGAATCATTATTATTTGAAAGGTTAACATAGAAGAGCTGTAAAGAGAACCCTTTACTTTTTAAATATAAAAACTCCTACTTGACCAAAATTAAAGCTATCACTTTTTAAAGTTTTAAATCCATACTCTTCAAATAAATTCACAAGTTGGCTTGGAGTGTAAAAATTTTCAATCGAATTTGGCAGATATTCATACGCTTCTTTGTTTTTACTGAGAATTCCACCTATTTTCGGTAAAAACTTATTAGAGTAAAAATCTACGCATTTTCTTAATTTATTAGGATTTTCAGCTTTAACGAATTCCAAAACAAGAACAACTCCGCCGTTTTTCAAAACCCTGTAAAATTCTTTTATCGCTTTTTTAATTTCAAGCACGTTTCTAATGCCAAATGATATGCTAACTCCATCTATAGTATCACTTTCGCAAGGAATGTCTGTAGCATAAGCCTGATAAAACTTAAGATTTGAAAATCTTTTTTTTGCAACTTCCAGCATACCACTGCTTGGATCAAGTCCGCAAATATGTGTTTTTATATTTTTTTTATTTGCTTCTTTTTGCCATATTTCAATCATATCCCCCGTTCCACAAGCAACATCCAAAATTTTTACTTCAGGTTTGTCAATTATTTCCAAAGTCTTTTTAATAGCGTTTTGACGCCATTTTTTATCAATTCCAAATGTTAAAACCCTATTTACAAAATCGTATCTGTTCGCAATGGAATCGAACATTTGGACTATCTGTTCCTGTCTGCTCACGCTTTCTCCTAAATGATTATTCATTTGTAATTTTATCAAAATTAACAAATTCTAGGAAGTAATTCTCCTTTTGGAAGTTCAATGTATCTTTTACTTCCCCAAGGAGATATTAATATAACCTTTTTATCATCAGTAACCTGCCCTATGATTGATGCACTTGTATTGAATTTTTTAAGAATCTCTTCCGCTTTTTCAGCATCTTTTGCCGACACTGCAACCACAAACGTTCCCTCGTTTGCCAAATCCATAGGCTCAAAACCGAATATTTCGCAAAGCCCTATTACCTCATCTGAAATTGGAAGTTTTTCTTCATTTATTTCAATTCCCACACCGCTTGCATTTGCCCATTCGTTAAGAACGGCACTAAGCCCTCCTCTTGTGGCGTCACGCATAGCTTTTATATCAATGCCTGCATTTATAAGAGCTTCAACTTCTTCCCATAAAATCTTACAATCGCTCTCGATATCCGTTTCAACTTCATATCTGTGTGCCATTACGACAGTTCCGTGTCTTCCGATATCACGACTCACGATTACAACATCGCCCTTTTTAAGATTATGTGCACTAATTCCCGGTTTAATAACAGTTCCTATTCCCGATGTGTTTATAAATATCTTATCGACACTTCCCGCAGGCACCACTTTCGTATCCCCAGCAACTATTTTAGCGCCAACTTTTTGAAGCTCTTTTGCCATAGTTTTTACAATCTCTTCAAGCTCACTAAATTCAAGTCCTTCTTCAATCATAAATCCGCATGTTATATATTCAGGTTTAGCACCCATCATTGCAAGATCGTTACATGTTCCGGCAATAGAAAGCTTTCCAATATTACCGCCATTAAAAAAAATAGGACTGACTGTAAAACTATCTGTAGTAAATGCCGTTTTCCCACTCATTTCCACAACAGCAGCATCTTCCGCACTCTCAAGCACAGGGTTTGAAAAATTTTTATAAAACAAATCATTTATTAGTTTATTTGTCTCTTCCCCTCCACCGCCGTATGCCAATGTTATTTTCATTGTTTTCCTTTTTGTATAATTTTTCACTTTTCATTTTTAACTTTTCACTACCTTGCATATCTGTAATAAGCATTACATGCACCCTCGTCACTTACCATACAGCTTCCAAGAGGTGTGCTAGGTGTGCATGCAGTTCCGAATACTTTACAATCAGTTGGATTTGCAAGCCCTCTTAAAATCTGCCCGCAAATACAAAGTTTATGATCGTCAATTGGCTCGTTTGGTAAAATATCCGCAAACACTTTTTCAGCGTCAAACTCAACATATTCGTCTCTTAATTTCAATGCGCTTTTCGGAATGTCTCCAAGTCCTCTCCATCTGAAAGTGTCTCTAACATCCATATATTTATCAATCATTTTTTGTGCCAACACGTTTCCTTCCCATGTTGTCGCACGTTTATACTGAATTTCGACTTTAGGCTCGCTTTTTAATTTCTGACGCACAAGCATCAAAATACTTTCCATTACATCCACAGGCTCAAACCCTGCTACAACCACAGGAGTATTGTAGCTATCCACTAAAAACTGATAACTTTTAGCTCCGATTATTACACTTACGTGGCTTGGTCCTATAAAAGCGTTTATTTTGGCTTCACCGCTGTCCATTATTGCTCTCATCGGAGGCGGAACAAGCACATGGTTTATATGATAATAGATGTTTTTAATACCTTCTTTAAACGCCCTCTCCATCAAAGCCGCAGTCATAGGTGTAGTCGTTTCAAACCCTATTGCAAAAAACACAACCTTTTTATCAGGGTTTTCTTTTGCTATTTTAAGAACGTCCAAAGTTGAATGAAGTGGTCTTACGTCAGCCCCTTCAGCTCTTACTTTCGCAAGCGAACTTTTACTTCCGGGAACCCTTATCATATCCCCAAGAGTTGCCAAAATAACCCCGTCCTGTTTAGCAAGTTCGATCGCATGATCGATTCTCTCTTTTGGCATTACACACACGGGACACCCAGGGCCGTGTATGAATTCTATATTTTCAGGCAAAAGCTGCTTGATTCCGTATTTCATAATTGTATGCGTATGCCCGCCGCATATCTCCATCACCCTCATAGGCTCTTTAAGGCCTTTAGCTTCTTTTCTGATAAGATCAGCCAAAGTTTTCATAGCAGTTGGGTCTCTGAATTTAAAATACAGATCTTTTAGTGTTAAATCACTCATTTTCGGCTCCATTCAGTTTATTGTTTTTTTTCTTCTTCCTCCGGCTTATATAAAAGTGGGCCGTCTTCATTGACCAGTTTTTCTGGATCTATCGCAAAATCATCCTCCATTGCGGCTTCCGCCAGCATCTTGTAAACCTCTATGCTTTCAAGGGCTTCTTTTTCATCGATTTTACCCATTGCGTATCCTACGTGAATCAACACGTAATCTCCCGGTTTTACCTCTTCTTGAATCAAATCAAGACTAACCTGTCTTTTTACTCCCAGAGTATCAACTTCTGCTATATTGTTTTCATCTATACTCAAAACTTTACTCGGTATTGCAAGACACATTTTTTCTCCTTTTATTTCTCAATTCTTCATTCTCAATTCTCAATTGACTTTAAGTGTTCTTCTCTTTTTTGTTTAATCCAATCTATTATTTCATCAAGCCCTTCGCCTGTTTTATTGTTAAGTAGCACCACTGGAACTCCAGGTTTTAGTTTTCTTGCGTTTTCAATTGCTCTTTCGATATCAAAATCAAAATAATCAACCATATCCGCTTTTGTAATAACGACTATGTCAGCTTTTCTGAACATTACAGGGTATTTTTCTATTTTATCATCACCTTCTGGAACACTTACGAATACCATATTGTAATGAGCCCCTACATCGTAACTCGCAGGACACACAAGGTTACCCACGTTTTCAATAAACGCAACTTCCACATCGTCAAACGGAAATTCAGGCATTGCGTGTTTTACCATTCCGGCATCAAGATGACAGGCTCTTCCTGTTTGAAGCTGGAATGACCAGATACCTTTGTTTCTGATTCTCTCTGCATCTCTACTCGTTTCCAAATCTCCTTCAATTACTCCGAATTTATACGGCAGTTTGCCTGCTAAATTTTCAAGAGTTGTTGTTTTACCGCTTCCTGGAGAGCTCATCATATTAAAACATGTTATTTTATGTTCATCAAAAGTTTTTCTGATTTCATCCGCCATAGCGTTGTTTTTAGAAAGAATTTTCTCAATTACGGTAACTTTATGTGATAACTGAGGGTTGTTTTTAATATCTTCATTGATAATTTCAGCCATATTGACTCCTTTAATTTTAAGTAGTTATGTGCCTAAGTTGTGAAGTAGATAAGGTATAATGAATCTTCATTCTTTATATACTTAACAACTTAACTACTTCACGACTTCATAACTTGAATTATACACTGAAAATTTAAAAAAAACTTAAAATCTGGGTTTTCTTGTATATGTTTTGGACTTTTAGAAGTGTAAATGATAATGAGAATGAATAAACTTTTTGTGTCTGTGTCTGTGTTTATGTATAAGGTTTGCCTGTAACAGCACATCAAGATTCTTCATAAGTTCTTCCATATCCCCGTCATAAACAATTTTATGCCTTTCATCCATTACAACAGCTCTTTCACTCATTTCATACGCAACCGCCAGATCATGAGTCGCAATAATCGCAGTAATGTCAAGATCATAAATAAAATCTATAAACCATCCTGTGGTTCTCGGATCCATAGCTGCTGTCGGCTCATCAAGAAGCAAGAGTTTTGGTTCATACACCATAATGGAAGCAAGCATCACCTTTTGTTTTTCCCCTCCGCTTAGTTCAAGCGGAGACTTCTTAAGCAGTTTTTCTATATTGAATTCTTTAGCTATCTCTATAACCCTATCATCAATATTATCAAATCTGAATTCTTTAAGAGAAAACGCTATTTCATCATAAACAGTCGGATTAAATATCATAGCGTCTGGATTTTGAAAAAGAATGCCTACCTTGCTTCTGAATTCCTTTTTTACTTTTCTTTTTTTAATAAGGACGTTTTCAAAATAATATTCACCCCTGTTTAAAAAATAGAGTCCTGCGATTACCCTTAAAAGAGTCGACTTACCGCTTCCATTGTTTCCCAAAAGAACAAGTTTTTCTTTTTCCTTAACCTCTAAATTTATATTTTCAAGCGCTAAATTATCCTCATAATAAAAATATCCGTTTTTAATACTCATAATTTCTTTCATCTTCTTCACTTTTCATTTTTAATTTTTCACTTTTCACTCTCAAAAAACCCTCTCGCCCTCATGGCAAGCGCTTTTTCTTTAGAATCTCTCATAGCCTTTTTGAAAAAAAACTTAAACGTATTTGCTATGAAATCTTTTTCTTTATCCTTTAAACTAATAACTCTTGATCTAAAAGCCATCCTGAAATCTTCAAAGGTTTTTTTATATGAAAAGATCTGTGATAATGTCATTGTCATCAAATAACTTAGATCTTTTGAAAAAGAAAAAAATTCAACAACATTTACCCTTTCAAAAAACCAGAAAACAAAATACGTCATTAAAAAAACTTTGAGATTTATATATGTCACATAATCACAAGGATTAAAACCTTCAATATATCCCATCAAAACATAACCGACACTCACACCTAAATTAAATAAAAATATTGAAACAATAACCCTTTTGCTTCTTTTTAGCATTTTTTTATAATCAATCACCAATAAAACCAAAACTCCAAGGAGTATTGCTTCAATATTTTTCAAATATAAAAAAAGAAAGAAAAAAGCAATAAAAAATATTCTCACGCTTTTTTCCTTTTAACCATTAGATAAATAAAATAATAAATTGCGAATACAAGCACCGCACCCACGATCGCACTTATATAATAGCCCAATACATCACTCGCTCCGGGAAGCGAATAGTCAGGCAAAATATATTTCATATGAATAGAGTTTTCAATTTTCTCAATTCCCTGAGGCATAAAACCTAATACTTTTTCAAAATAACTGCAATCCCACTCCCCCCATGCAGGTGCGTCTGTCAATAGCCCTAATGGAACAAGCGCAATTAAAACCCCAAGCATTATATAAAGTTTCTTTTTCATGCCGCAATCCTTTGAATAGTTTTTTCGCCAACAAGTTTATATACTATTTGAGTAAGTATTCCTTCTGCAAACCCGATAATTAGATGAGCACTCAGCATTGCAGGAATTGCAACTTTTAGCCCGAACGGGAAATATTCAGGATGCCCGTTTGAAACCCAAAATATAGGCTGAATTCCAAGAACAATTCCAACAACCAGTGCAGAAGCCAAAATACCTACATACCCGGCTATGAAAGGTGCGAATTTATATTTTTTAAGTGCGTTAAATACGTAATAACCTACAAAACTTCCAACAAATCCCATTGATAAAGAATTAATTGCCCAGGCACTTATTCCTCCATCTCCAAACACCACCGCCTGAATTAATAGCACAAGTGAAACCGAAACAAACCCCACCCAGGGACCGAACAGAATTGCAATCGCTACAGCACCAACTGCATGGGCAGACGTTCCTCCTGGAATAGGAATGTTAAACATCATAATTATAAAACTTAAAGCACTCAGTGCCGCAAGAGTCGGAAGAGTCTCTTCGTTTAATTTTTCTTTAAGTTTTTTAAACCCGTAATACCACAATGGTGCCGCTACGGCATACGTTACCGCACAAGTTACAGGTGAAATGTATCCGTCAGGAATATGCATTTTTTCTCCTTTAAATTTTTTTACAATGAATTGTAACTCAGTTTTTTAAGGAAAACTTAAAATTTTTATATTCTTATATATTTTTAGAACTTAAATTGAGGTTAATTAATTAAGTTTTAGTCCTATTTATATACAAGTAATAAAAATTGAATCTGTTTCTTTTTCACAATAATCATATTTCCTATCTTTTACCATTCAAAGCACAAAATTTTTAAGATTATCTAAACACTAAACTTATAATGCAGAATACAAACTTAGAACAACCAAAACTTAAATTAAATATTGAAAAAGTATCAAAAAACAACCTTAAGTTAACATATACAGCGACATACATCACAAAATACAATAATTTAATTTGCAATTCATTTATGTATTAACTATTTTATTTATAAAACAAACCGTTTGTATTTAAGCATCAAAAATAGTTTTAGAGTTGATACACCATACATACAATATAACAATATCACGTCTAACATATACACTAACAAATACAACTACGTTATCTATATAAAATAATGAAAAGTAAACAAGGAATTTCACACAAATAGCTTTCTGGTGCCAGACACTTATATGAGAATTAAGAAGGAAAACTTCCTTCTTGAAGAAACTTTTTAAAAGGCTTATTGAAATTTTATAACAGAAACCTTAAACTTAGATTAAATGATTATTCATTAACTTAATTTTTAAAAACCACGACATCAATGCCTCTGTAACTGCAAATATCCACATCAATATTATATATTTTTTTTATCAGCTCGGCAGTAATTATTTCCCTGCCGCCTTCCGCTTCAATTTTACCACCTTTCATAAAAATAAACTTATCACAAAAACGAAGCGCAAGATTTATATCATGCATTACAAGAATACTTAATATTTTTTTTTCTTTTGAAAATTCTCTTACAAGTTTAAGAACCTCAACCTGATTTTTTATATCAAGGTTATTTGTAGGTTCATCCAAAAGCAGAACCTCACTCTCCTGCAAAAGTGCCCTTGCGATTACCACTTTTTGCAGTTCTCCCCCGCTTAATTCATTCGTAGGCGTAAAAGCTTTGTTTTTTAAATCAAGTTTATCCAAAATATCCTCAACCCGTTTTAAATCCTCTTTTTTAGGTGAGCTCTTAAAATAAATCTTTCTACCAAGAAGTAAAGTATCAAAAACGTTTAAATATCCTCCCTCACTTTTTTGATTCACATATCCTATTTTTTTGCCAAGTTCGGAAAAATCAAGTTTATGGATATCCTCTTCTCCGAGATAAACAGTTCCTTTTTTTGGCTTAATGACTTTTGCAATCGTTTTTAATAGTGTTGATTTTCCGGCTCCGTTTACACCCAATATAGCAACCACCTCGCCTCTTTTAAGCTCGAAACTTATATCATCAAGTATTTTATCGCTTTTATAGCAAAACCTTAAATTATCTACAACAAACCTCATATTATTTCCTATATATTTTAATAAGAAGTATCAAAAAAAGAGGCGCTCCGATAAAAGATGTAAGAATCCCGACAGGCAGTTCTACCGGCGATAAAAGAACTCTTGAAGCAATATCCGAAAGCAGTAAAAGCCCCGCGCCTATTATTGCGCTAAGAGGCAGCAAAAACCTGAAATCCCCGCTTAAAAGCCTCGCAAAATGAGGAGCGATAAGCCCTATAAAGCCGATTATTCCGAAATATGCAACACTTACGGCGCTAAGAAGCGTGGCTATTAAAAGAGATACCAGTCTTAAACGCTTGACGTTTACCCCCACGTTTTCACTCTCAACTATATCAAGTGCGTTAAAATCCCATTTTTTTATATAAAAATAGATTAATCCAAGCATAAAAACGGCAAAAAGCACACCGATACTGAAATATTCCGCCTTGCTCAAATCGCCGAAACTCCAGTTAATTATATTGCTAAGTTCCAAATCATCGGCAAAATACTGCAAAAACATACTTCCGCTTCCAAAAAGCGCACTGATAGCTACACCGCTTAAAATCAAAACTTCGGGAGTAAAGCCTCTGAGTCTACTAAGAAAAAGTATTATAAAAGTAACGACATTAGCGCCGATAAAAGCAAACAAAGCAAGATAAAACGAATTAAAAAACACTATACTTAAACTCGCTCCAAACAGAGCCCCATGCGAAATACCGAGAGTAAAAGGTGAAGCTAAAGGGTTTTTTAAAATATACTGCATAACAAGCCCTGCAACACCCAAAGATGCCCCGACAAACACTGCAGCAAGGCTTCTTGGTATTCTTATTTCATATATTATAAAATATTCGTCGTTTTTATTAAAAAAAGCGTCAATTATAGAGAAAAAAGTATAATTACCTTCTCCTGTTTTAACTGAAAAAATAAAAATAACAATAAGCACAATAAATGCAAACAGCGTCAAAAAAATATTTTTCTGTAAAAGTTTTATATATTCCTGCAAACAAACCCTTTAAAATAGTCTTTTAAATCCTCCGAAAAATTCGGCCATAGAATTATAACAAGGTTTGCCCACCAAAAACTTATAAATCTCATCCGTTTTTTGTTTAATATCGATATCTTTGAATTTTCCGGGCGCAAGAACTTTGCCGATATAATACGTATCCGCGTAAGCCGTTCCTATATTGGTCATATAATTATTATACGGCAGTATCCCGTAAATTTCGTGTGTTTTATATGCTTTGAGGTGTTTTATAAAACTATCTTTAATAAACTTCATTCCGCTTTCGTCTATAAAAATCACATCCGGATTAAGCTTAAAAAGCGTTTCTTTATTTATAAAAATCTGTGATTTGGCGTCTGAATTTATTACGTTTTTAATACCCAGCATCTCAAAAGGAGGAAATTTAGGCATGGTTGAAGTTATACCGTGAAGTCCTTTGAATGCCACGGCACCGATATAGATCTTTTTATCGGTTTTGAATTTTCTTTTTTTGATATCTTTATCAAGATTTTTAATATACTTTGTTACATCCTCGGCTCTTTTTTGTTTATTAAACACTTCTCCTAATATTTTAATCGAATTAAAAAGTTTTTCATTGGCAAACGTCCCAAGCTTCCCGTAACTTATCACCACAACCGGAATACCTGTTTTTGCCGTTATCATATCGGCTTTGCTTTTTGAAATATATCCGGCGATTATTACGTCGGGTTTTAATGAAATGATTTTTTCAAAGTTAATCTGCACATTAGGACCGCCCATTCCGACCACAGGCAGTTTAAGCAGCTCTTTATGTGTGAGTATGTAAGGACGTGCGAAAATAAATTTTTTTTCTCTTTTTTCAATTCCAGCAACTTTATCTTGTGAGCGAAGATAAACCACCAGCCTCAACGCCCCCGGCCCTACGGCTACAACCTTTTTAACATTATCAGGAATATTTACAATTCTGTTTAACGAATCGGTAATAACTTTCGCATTTAAAATTATCGCAACTATTAACAAAACAAGTTTTTTCATGTGATAACTCCAAAGAGAGGGATTTTCTAAAAGGGTCACTGAAATGATAGCACAAAAACTTAAATTTTTCTTAAATTTTAATTTTTCTTATATAATTTTAGAACAAAACTTAAAAGGAATAAAATGAGCTGTGTTTACTGCGACCATTACATCCTGTATAAATTAAAAGACGGCTATTACAAATGCGCCAAATGCAAAAGAAAATTCTCGCCTAAAAAAATTGACAGAAAAGCAAAAATACTGCATGCATTCTTATTGGAATACACCCCGAGTCAAATTGCCGAAAAATACGGCTTCGCATACGCCAGCGTTGTAAAAGAAATACAGCATATCAGAGAGGTTATGGCAAAGATCTGCGAAGACGAGTTTTTGAAAAAAAACGAAATAACCGAATTTGACGAATATCTATATATCCCAAAAACCAACAAAAAAGACATAAAATCAATATATAAAGCCCAAAACTTTCTTACAATAGATTACGGAGGCAAAATATACAACATATTACTTAACGATATGAAAGTATATGAAAACATGGACCCGGAAGAAATCAAAAAACTGCTTCGCCAAAGCCATATAATCAAAATCAAACAAAACATCAATATTCCTATGTTTTGGGAATATTTTGAAAATTTTATTACAAAATTCAAAGGCATAAAAAAAGATAAATTTTTTTACTACCTTAAAGAAGCGGAATTCAGGTTTAATAAATTCAAAATAGAAGTAAAAGATATAGTCTAGTAAACTAAAACAGAACTTTTAATTGGTTTTAATGTTTTGTTTTTAATAAACTCAATAAAAACTTCATCTTCAATAAATCCTGTGTCTTCTTTTTTGAGGTTTTTAAATTCTTTGTAATAATCACCGCCGTTTGCAATATAGGATATGGTTACAAATTTATATATTTTTTCATCTTTTATAGGTTTCCCATTTATTTTTAATTCCACTATTTTAGAATTTTTTATTTTCATTTCGGCGTTTGCTAAATAAGGAAAAGCACCGCTGTTTCCTTTCATAGCCCTGCTTACTGCGTTTTGAAGTGTAGTTTTTAAGATTTTACCTTTTATTTCTAATATTACTAAGGAATTTTTAAATGGAAGAATGTTATAAATCTGTCCGAGCGTAATATTGCCCTGCGGTATTTCTCCTCTGATATCACCGGCATTTATCAGGGCAAAATCAGTTAAATTTTTGGTTTTATTATAAAAAGCAAACGCCACATACTGGGCAACAGCTGAAAAAGAGCGGTGATTAGGAACTCTTTGATTTGAAAGATCGGTTTTAGATTTTGCAATAACCTTATTCATTAAAATATCTATTTTTGGTTTATATTTTTTTATAATTTCCTCTATTTTATTATTATTTGTTTCTATTTTTATATTTTGAGCTTTTTTAATATATTTATATATTGAAGGGCTTTTAATTTCAACTTTTTTATCAGAAATTTTTCTTAAAAATCTGTTATCTACAAGCATTACCGGTGTTCCGTTAAAAGAGACAATTTCACCTTTTTTATTAAAAGAAACGTTCAAATCCCCAACAACAAGCCCCCATTTCCAAGCCGTAACAATCAACGTTTTAGTTTTGTTATGTTCTATGACCATTGGATATTTACCATAAGATTGCAATCCCAAATTACTGAAATCACCAAGTAACGTATGGGAATGCCCTCCGACTATTACATCAATGTCAGGTATTTTTTTGGCTAATATTTTATCTTTTTCTATTCCTAAATGCGTCAAAAAAATAATTTTATTGATTCCCATTTTTTTTAATTTTTCAACACTTTTCATGGCTGATAAAAGATAATTATTAAATAATACACTTTTTCCAGGCTTTGATATAACCGAAGAATTTATGGTATCACCAACAATTGCAACTTTTTCCCCGTTTATTTTTTTAATTATGAAAGGTTGTATAATATTTTTTAAATATTTGTTTTTCTTAGCGTTTATATCACAAGCCAAAATCGGAAAATCAGCCTTCATTACAAAATTTTTGGCAAATTCATAAGCACCATTATCAAATTCATGATTTCCTATTGTAAAAGCATCGAGTCTCATTTTATTTAGAATCTCTATATCGGCTTTCCCTTTAAAAAGCATATAATACAAGCTTCCCTGCAATGCATCACCTGCATGTAAAACCAATGTATTGGATTTTTTCTTATGAATAATAAAATTTGCTATTTTTGCGTATCCTCCTGCAAAAACGTAGGTGTTTTTATTATTTATTTTTATTTTAATTTTTGTAGGTTCGATGTGTGAATGCGTATCATTGAGGTGTATTATTTCCAGATTAAAACTTTCTTGTTTATTCGGTGTTTTAACACACCCAGTAAACAATAAAATGATTAAAAAAACTAAAAATTTTCTATACTTCATCATAATGAAGCTCAATTCCTTTACTGGTAGTTACAAATCCCCTTATAATAATTTTTCCTTCATGAACCATTTTGTGGTGTTTTTTGCATAAAGGTATGAGGTTGTATTTGTGATGAACAGGCATATGATTAATAAAGCCTTCTTTCGCCTTTTCTTTTTCTTTTATATGATGCACGTCTTCCACCGGCTTGCCGCATATCGCACATGTGGTGACAAAAAGGTTTTTGTTGTATCTGCTTTTTTTCTTTTTCAAAAGAAGCTCTATTTCGCTGTATTCATCCGTGAGTTTTTTACGTATGTTTTCAGCAAGTTTAATAAACTCTTTATCCATATAGATCGATTTTGCAAACTCAAGCCCGTAAACACTGCTTCCACTTCCATCTTTCAGTTTCCTGTCGTATACGAGTTTTTCCCCGTCAAACCACACTTCAAGGTGTTTTGCCACAACGTTTGAGAGGTTTTTAACCTCATCTATATCCATAAGCTGATGCAGGTGTGTGGCAAAGAGAAAGTTTATTTTTCTTTTTGCAAGTTTGATAACGGCACTCGCCACAATAGCAAGGGCTGAAGTGGTTTCAGTTCCGTGTGCTATTTCGTCACCAAGTACTAAAGAGTTCTCGTTTGCTCGGTTGAATATGTTTTTAAGCTCAAGCATCTCAACCGCAAAGGTTGAAAGCCCCTTGCTTAAATTATCACTCGCCTCTATTCTTGTAAAGATCGCATTATACGGACTGAACTCCATCTCGCTTGCAGGCACGAAAAAGCCCGCCTGAGCCAAAAACACCGCAATTCCGACACTCTTCATAAGTGAGCTTTTACCGGAGCTGTTGATTCCGTATAAAAGCATTCCGTCGTATTCGTTAAAATCGATATCATTAGGAACATAAACGCCGTTTTCCTGGTTTATTTCAATAAGCGGATGCCTTAAGTCTTTAAATCTCGCTTTTACGTTTTTGATTTTAGGTTTTGTGTAGTTGAACTCTTTTGCGACCTTTGCACTGCTGACCGCCACGTCTATTTTTGCGATTTCATCGGAAAGGGAATTGAGTAAATCAAACTCCCTTTCAATCTCCTCAAGTTTTTTAATAAAAAGTTTGGTTGTTTTTTTTATGATTTTGTTTTGAAGTGCGATTATTTTATCGCTGATCTCTTCAATTTTATCACCGTTTATTTTCACGCTGTTGGTAAGCTGTTTAATCCTCAAATCGTCAAAAAAGAGTTTCTCCCCGTCTATATCTATAAACGTTTCATGAAGTTTGTCTTTTATCATATTGAATCTGTTTTTTGTAAGGGTAAAATAAAACCCTTCCTTATCAAGCTGGTTTATCTCAACTTTTACATCCCCCAGGCTTTCGATTTTTTTCTTAATGCTTAAAAGGTTTTTATAATATTTCTCTTTTTCATCAATAAGCTCGTCAAGCGTCTTATCCACACCCCGTTTAAAAAAGCTCTCTTTAATATCTTCAAGTTTTACGTTTATTTTATCAAGCTCAAAATTTCTTTTTATATAATCGCTGAAATTGTCTATTTTTGTTGTTCTTTTTTTGAGTTTGATGTAAATTTCGCTTATCGCCTCAAGGGATGTCAGCAGGAAACTAAGTTCAAACGGATGTAGTTTTTTAAGTTTTATTTTCCTGTCAATCTTTTCAAGGTCGTAAATATCCCTTAAAAGCGGTTCGAACTCTTTATAACGGTTAAGCATAAAGCTAACAGATTTATACCGCTTTTCAAGCTCGTTTTCATCACGCACCGGGTTAAAAAGCCTCTCTTTTATAAGCCTTTTTCCCATTGCAGTTTTTGTTTTGTCTATAAGTTTTAAAACTTTATAAATTTCAAGCTGTTTTATCGGATTGTTACCGAGATAGACGAACTTTTCATCTTCAATCAAAACAGGCTCTTTTAGTTTTGTAAGAAGCTCTTTATTATGTGCTATTACAAATTCAAGTAGTATCCCCAGAGACTCCGTCACTAAAGGAAACTTTTCAAAATTCATAACTTCAATGGGACTGAGCAGACTCTGAATGTTGTAAACCCTTTTGAATATTTCATTCTGATAACTTATATCCATTCTAGTGCGGTTTATTATAATATTTTTACCATCAAGTTCCAGATAATTTACAATCTCGTCACACTCTACGTTTTTAAGTGTGAGGATAATTTCATTTGACTTATACGTCTGAAGCAGCCTGAAAAGCTCATCCAAAGCAAAAGTAGGATCGTCTTTTGTGGAGTAGTTTTCATATACGTAGCTTTTCCCCGTCGTAACGTCCACATTCGCAAACCCCACATGATATGCCGAATATTTCTCAATAATTATAGAAGTTACGTAATTTTCAGGTGTTTTATTGTATTCGAGATTGACCCCCGGAGATATTATTTCACTAAGATACCTTTTTACATTCGGAGGCGTTCCTTTTTGTTTTATAAGTATGATTGTGTATTTGTTCTCTTCAATCAGTTTTTCAAGATAACGATCAAGAGCATGATTCGGAAACCCGGCCATCAGAGGGTTTTTAACGTCAATATCGGGTATTGATTTATTTTTCTTAGTGAGCTGTATGTTTAGCACATTTGCAATTTCCCTAGCTTTTCCGACCCCTTCAGCCTCATATGTTTCAAAAAATGTTCCGACTTCCATCAATACAACGGCATTTGGATAAATTAAGTCGTAATATTTTTGCAGATCAAAATATATTTCAGTTAAGAGCTTTTTTGAAGCGAGGAGTTTATTAATGTCCATGCCAGCCTTTTTTGTGTATAATTATACACTAATTTTAAAGGCGGATTATGGATATTTTGCATATTGCCGTAACACTTTTTCTTATTATGGATCCGTTTGGAAATTTTCCGATAATACTCTCACTACTTAAAGACTATAACGACAAAGAAAAACTACAGATTATCATAAGAGAGCTTATTTTTGCGTTTGTGGTTATTTTTATTTTTATATTCTTCGGCAAAAACATTATGAACTTTTTGGGACTCAGGGAAGAGTCCGTTTCAATTGCCGGAGGAATAATTCTTTTTTTAATTGCACTTAAAATGATTTTTCCAAGCAATGAGCCTATGTTTGGCAAAGAAAACGAACTTTATCTTGTCCCTATTGCAATTCCTATGATTGCAGGGCCTTCACTTTTGGCTACACTTATTTTATTCGCATCCCAATATAATATTGGCGCTGTTTTAGGTGCTTCTTTCTTATCATGGACATTAAGTGCGTTAATCATTATAATTTCACTCAAATTTTCCAAAATAATCCCAAACCGCGTTTTCAGTGCGATTGAAAAACTCATGGGAATGCTTTTAATTTCACTCTCCGTCCAGATGCTGCTTGACGGAATTGCCAAATATTTACATTTTTAAGGGGAAGTTATGAAAAAACTGATCATTTTTGCAATTATTGCAACTTTTTCATTTGCTTTTAACTGGAACAGTTTAGTAGGAGTATTTAAAAAAACTGTCAACACCCTAAGCTACACAATAGAAACAAGCGGAATCAATCCGAGGGTATATGAGTTTGACACACAGGGGTATCCGAGAATGCACTGCGTAGTAGTCTTCAGAGACGATCCAAAAGCCGCACCCGCCATGCAGTGTATCGAAACAAAACCCGAATACATTAAAATGAACGAGAAACTGAAATGAAACAGTTTCAAAAATCAAAAGTCCTTTTAATAACATTTGCACATTTTACACACGATATTTTCTCAGCCCTTTTAGCCCCTATTCTGCCGCTTCTTATTGAGAGACTCGGTATCAGCCTTACACAGGCGTCTTTTTTGGATATCGCAAGAAAAATACCTTCACTATTCAACCCTCTTTTAGGTCTTATCGCCGAAAGAAACGACGCCAAATATTTTGTAATCCTCACACCTTCAATTACCGCGATATCAATGGGGCTTTTGAGCCTTACCTCTTCTTACGCGGTTGCTTTATTTTTACTTTTTATCGCAGGAATAAGCGCAGCATTTTTTCATATTCCAAGCCCCACTATGATAAAAGAATTCTCAGGCAAAGAGAGTGGTAAGGGAATGAGCTATTTTATGGTCGGGGGTGAAAGTGCAAGAACCGTTGGGCCAATTTTGGCAGCCGGGGTAATATCCGTCTGGGGACTTGAGGGTATCTGGAAACTTACACCTCTTGGAATACTCTCAAGCATTTTTCTATACATTAAACTCAAAAACTACAAAACAACTTTTAATGCCAAAAAGTTTGAAAAAGGTGAAATCAAAAGCGTTTTAAACAAAGTAAAGCCCTTTTTTACAATACTTACGATTTTTATTCTTTTCAACTACACTTCAAAATACGCAATATCTCTTTACCTTCCTTTGTTTCTCACACATAACGGCTACAGTGTGGAGAGTGCGAGTATCGCTTTTGGAGTACTTCAGGGATTCGGAATTTTGGGAGCCTTTTTTGCCGGAAGGTTTTCGGATAAAATTGGAAGGGTAAATATGCTTATAATCTCAAGTATCGGCTCGGCTCTTTTTCTGATTCTCTTTTTACTTTTTTTCAAAAACGCACTTTGGATTTTACTCGCACCTCTTGGATTTTTCCTTTTTACTTCCTCACCGGTTCTGCTGGCGTTTGTGCACGATCTCAAAACAGACAAACCGACTTTTATCAACAGTATTTACATGGGAATAAATTTCGGAGTAAGCTCCATTATAGTCTATCTTGTAGGACTTGTGGGGGAAAAAATTGGTCTATTTAAAACATTTGAAATTACGGTTGTATTAACGCTTGTTTCAATATTTTTTATAAACAGACTCAAAAAATAATCTCAACCCCTCTCACATTCCCCGCCAAATCGTTAAAAAATTCAAAACTTTCAGCCTTATCTTTTAAAAATTTACTTAAAAGATCTTTTTGGTTATACCCTATCTCTATTACCGCAGCTTTGTATTTCAGATCTTTTGCTTTAATAATTAGATCTTTTACAATATCAAGCCCGTCATCTCCTCCGTAAAACGCCAGATCCGGTTCAAATTCATTAGGTTTTTTCCAGCTGTTTTCCACATACGGCGGGTTTGAGACCAAAATATCGGCTTTTATAAAATTATCTTCAACTACAAATCCGAATTTTTCAATTTCATTTATATTTATTATCTCATTCTGCTCTATTTCCTCTTGATTTACACTGCTTTTTATTGAAAACAAATTCGCTTTTACAACTTTAACTTTATTATCCATACCATTTAATATAATATTTTTTTGACAAACTTCTATCGCAGTATCGCTTATATCCGTTGCAATAACTTTAGCATTTGTATGCTTGGCAATTTCTATTGCTATAACTCCGCTCCCCGTGCAACAATCCACTACTTTACACTTTTCACTTTTCGCTTTACATTTTTCATTTATTAACTCTATCGCTCTTTCCACCACCACTTCCGTATCATCCCTTGGAATAAGCACACCCTCTTTTATATAAAACCTATCTCCGTAAAACCAGACTTCCTCAAATATATATTCAATCGGATACCCTGATTTTACTTTTCGCAAAATCTGAGTTGCATCTTTTGGCACTTCCAGATCATCATGTAAAAACAGCCAGGTTTTATCTTTATTTAAAATTTTTTCAAGTATATAGCTTCCGTTAGGATTTTTTAAAAAATCTTTTATTTTCAAACCAGCCTCACATCCACAAAACTGCCATTTTCAAATTCGTCAAGTTTATCAATAGTATTTACAATTCTTTCAACTCCTTCTTCCAAACTTACACGTCCGGCTTCAACCCTGTCAAGGCTTGGAAATTTGGAATGATCACCGCTTATTACCTTATCTACCATATCCGTATCAATAACTCCCGGAGCTAAAGCGTAAATTTTAGAATCAATCTCTTTGGAATAAATACTTACCATCATATTTACCGCACATTTGCTTAAAGAATATCCTCCCCAGCCAGGATTTCCGTTTACAGCCGCCCCGCTACTCATTACCACTATTTTTTCGGTAAAAGGAGCAAGTTCGTCTATCAAAACCTTATTAGCCCACACATTAATATCAAATATATTTTGAAGCTCTTTAACACTCCAATACTTCATCTCTTTAATCTCACCCGATATTCCCGCATTTAAAATAGCCAAATCAAGCTCTTCTATTTCAAGAGATGCTACGGCATGAGGTATCTTTTCAAATGCACTTACATCTAGCCTGTAAAACCTAAGAGCATCGTCAAAGGGATTTTTTCTGCCTATTGCATAAACTTCATTCCCGTTTTCAATATAATACTTCGCAAGTCCGTATCCTATCCCTCTGCTAATTCCTGTAATCAATACTTTCATTTCTCATTCTCCAGCTTTTCAAGTCTTTCTAAAATAGGAGGATGTGAATAGTAAATAAACGAATATAGTTTGCTGACTCTTGGAAAGTGTTTGTTTTCGCTTACAAGTTTTTTAAGTGCGCTTGCAAGGTCTTTTTTGCTTACAAGCTCACTTCCCATTTCATCGGCAGCAAATTCGTTGTGTCTGCTGATAAGATTTACAAACGGCTGCAATACAAAGAAAATCACTTCACTGAAAAGCAATGCCAAAATAATTATATTAGCTCCAATTTTAGGTACCATAAGTTCTTTAAAAAGAGTATCGGGCAGATTTCCAAATATTGCAAACAGGACAAAAAGCATCACTCCCACAACTGCAATGTTTTTGAATATATCTTTGTGTTTGAAATGGCCAAGCTCATGACCTAAAACTGCCAAAATTTCATCTTTTGTAAGTTTTTTAAGAAGCGTATCAAAAAGCACTACCCTTTTAGTATTACCAAACCCTGCAAAATAAGCATTTAACCTCGTATCCCTTTTACTTGCGTCCATTACATATATACCGCTGCTTTTAAACCCGACTTTAGCCATCATCTCTTCAATGGCATCTTTAAGCTCTTCATCTTCAAGAGGAGTAAATTTGTTAAACATCTGTGCAAAAAAGGGATATAAAAGATTAATCATTATTACTACACCGAATGTAAATACAAATCCGTATAACCACCAGTTTTGAAAATTCTCAATAAAATATATAAGTCCTGCAAAAAATGCACCCCCAAAAATTAGAAAAATAAATATTTTTTTAATTTCATCAACAAAAAACATACGCCAAGGTGCCACATTAAACCCAAATCTTTTATCTATATGCTTTTCCCAAATATTTATTGGTAAAGTCAAAATATAATTAATAGTAAAAAAAGCTAAAAGTATTTCAAGCTCACTAAGCAAAGAATTACTTTTGTATAGTAAGAAATTAATAATAAACAGGCCACCACTAAGCCAAAAAACAACTAAAAATAGTGAAATTAAAGCATTAAAAATATTAAGTGTATGTTTATATATAGAATATATAGCTGCGTCTTTATATGTATCTATATCCATTAAAACTGCACCTAAACCAAATACATTTTTTATATATAAAACTTCTTTAATTTCTAAAATTATTTTAATAAAAACATATACACCAAATATTCCTATTAATAAATTAACCATTATTACCCTTTTTTTATGTGAATTATAGCATTTAAACTGATTTAAATCAGTAGTTATTAAGAGTAAATAGATTACAAAAGATATATTAATAAAATATAAATAAT